>NZ_FNLB01000006.1:145000-1345000 GCF_900104145.1 Pseudovibrio sp. Tun.PSC04-5.I4
CATATGCAAGGTTCTTCCAACAAAAAGGGGCCATAGCTCAGTTGGGAGAGCGCGTGCTTTGCAAGCATGAGGTCGTCGGTTCGATCCCGTCTGGCTCCACCAATGACACTTCGAAGAAGAGTCAGACCTTCGTGAGAAGCGTCATTCCTTAATCTACTTAGAAAGACTGATCGTTTTGTGATCATCATTTATGGTGATTGCGTGTTCTGTGACATTTTGAAGAGAAGACATTACTGGCCGCGTTGAGCGTCAGATCTAAGTGCGCAAGCATTTTGATTTGTTCGACGTGTCACTAGCCAGTTACCAATACCCGCCAGGGTATTGTACGGGGGCGTTTAACCGCTGCCCCGCCAGTTATGTCTCATGAACTGGTCTTGATACACATTGTGTATCAGCCGCATGATTATTTGATTGCTTAGCGATTGGGTCTTTATGCAGCAACAAGATTACATCCAACGAAGATAGGCCTGATCAGCATTGCTGGTTCAGATAAGTCTATCGAATAAAATGTTGGATGTTCCAAGTGACAATCAAGCTTATATTTTGTTAGATTTACGAGCGGTCTTCGGACTGTTTGTGATTATAGCTAATGAGAGTGATCAAGTGTAATAAGAGCATTTGGTGGATGCCTTGGCGACTAGAGGCGATGAAAGACGTGATACGCTGCGATAAGCGTCGGTTAGCTGCGAATAAGCTTTGATCCGACGATTTCTGAATGGGGCAACCCACACCGTAAGGTGTACCCGCAAGGGGGCAAACCTGGGGAACTGAAACATCTAAGTACCCAGAGGAAAGGACATCAACCGAGACTCCGTTAGTAGTGGCGAGCGAACGCGGACCAGGCCAGTGGCTACAAATTAAGAACCGGAACAAGTTGGGAAGCTTGACGTTATTGGGTGATAGTCCCGTACGGGTAGAAAGATTTGTAGTCCTCGAGTAGGGCGGAACACGTGAAATTCTGTCTGAACATGGGGGGACCACCCTCCAAGCCTAAGTACTCCTAGTCGACCGATAGTGCACCAGTACCGTGAGGGAAAGGTGAAAAGTACCCCGACGAGGGGAGTGAAATAGTACCTGAAACCGAATGCTTACAAACAGTTGGAGCTCAAGATTTGTTCTGGGTGACAACGTACCTTTTGTATAATGGGTCAGCGACTTAATTTAATGAGCAAGCTTAAGCCGGTAGGTGTAGGCGCAGCGAAAGCGAGTCTTAATAGGGCGCTTTAGTTCTTTGAATTAGACCCGAAACCGAGTGATCTAGCCATGAGCAGGTTGAAGGTGCAGTAACATGCACTGGAGGACCGAACCCACGAATGTTGAAAAATTCGGGGATGACTTGTGGTTAGGGGTGAAAGGCCAATCAAACTCGGAAATAGCTGGTTCTCCGCGAAATCTATTTAGGTAGAGCGTCGAGTGAATACTCCTGGGGGTAGAGCACTGGATGGGCTATGGGGGCTCACCGCCTTACTGATCCTAACCAAACTCCGAATACCAGGAAGTACTACTCGGCAGACACACAGTGGGTGCTAACGTCCATTGTGGAGAGGGAAACAACCCTGACCGCCAGTTAAGGTCCCTAAGTTATGGCTAAGTGGGAAAGGATGTAGAGATCCCAAAACAACCAGGATGTTGGCTTAGAAGCAGCCATCATTTAAAGAATGCGTAACAGCTCACTGGTCTAAATAAGGGTCTCCGCGCCGAAAATGTACCGGGGCTCAAGCCATACACCGAAACTGCGGGCTTAGTTTATCTAAGCGGTAGCGGAGCGTTCTGTAGGCCGATGAAGGTGGACCCGTGAGGGCTGCTGGAGGTATCAGAAGTGCGAATGCTGACATGAGTAACGATAAAGAGGGTGAGAGACCCTCTCGCCGAAAGTCCAAGGGTTCCTGCGCAACGCTAATCGGCGCAGGGTTAGCCGGCCCCTAAGGCGAGGCCGAAAGGCGTAGTCGATGGGAACGGGGTTAATATTCCCCGGCCTGTGGGTAGTGACGGATGCCGTGTATCGTATCTCCTTATTGGATTGGAGATGCGGTGAAGGTGTTCCAGGAAATAGCTCCCACGATAAGACCGTACCCTAAACCGACACAGGTGGACAGGTAGAGTATACCAAGGCGCTTGAGAGAACTGTGCTGAAGGAACTCGGCAAATTGCTCCCGTAAGTTCGCGAGAAGGGAGCCCAATGCGAAGGCAACTTTGTATTGGGGGCACAGAATTGGGGGTTGCGACTGTTTATCAAAAACACAGGGCTCTGCGAAGCCGCAAGGCGACGTATAGGGTCTGACGCCTGCCCGGTGCTGGAAGGTTAAGAGGAGTTGTGCAAGCAGCGAATTGAAGCCCCAGTAAACGGCGGCCGTAACTATAACGGTCCTAAGGTAGCGAAATTCCTTGTCGGGTAAGTTCCGACCTGCACGAATGGCGTAACGACTTCCCCGCTGTCTCCAGCACAGACTCAGTGAAATTGAATTCCCCGTGAAGATGCGGGGTTCCTGCGGTTAGACGGAAAGACCCCGTGCACCTTTACTACAGCTTCACACTGATATTCGTGATGACATGTGTAGGATAGGTGGTAGACGTTGAAACCAAGGCGCCAGCTTTGGTGGAGTCATCCTTGAAATACCACCCTTGTCCTCATGGATATCTAACCGCGGTACTACAATACCCGGGACCGTGTGTGGCGGGTAGTTTGACTGGGGCGGTCGCCTCCCAAATGGTAACGGAGGCGCGCGAAGGTAGGCTCAGAGCGGTCGGAAATCGCTCGTTGAGTGCAATGGCATAAGCCTGCCTGACTGCGAGACTGACAAGTCGAGCAGAGACGAAAGTCGGTCATAGTGATCCGGTGGTCCCTCGTGGAAGGGCCATCGCTCAACGGATAAAAGGTACGCCGGGGATAACAGGCTGATGATGCCCAAGAGTCCATATCGACGGCATTGTTTGGCACCTCGATGTCGGCTCATCACATCCTGGGGCTGGAGCAGGTCCCAAGGGTTTGGCTGTTCGCCAATTAAAGTGGTACGTGAGCTGGGTTCAGAACGTCGCGAGACAGTTCGGTCCCTATCTGCCGTGGGTGTAGGAATATTGAGAGGATCTGTCCCTAGTACGAGAGGACCGGGATGGACGTACCTCTGGTGGACCTGTTGTGGCGCCAGCCGCATTGCAGGGTAGCTATGTACGGAAGGGATAACCGCTGAAGGCATCTAAGCGGGAAACCCACCTTGAAACTAGTATTCCCTTGAGAGCCGTGGAAGACCACCACGTTGATAGGAGGCATGTGGAAGCATAGTAATATGCGAAGCTGAGCCTTACTAATAGCTCGATTGGCTTGATCACTCCCATTAAGCTATAATCACAAATGACAAACTTCTAAGTTTGTCACATAGGCCTGCTCAAAAAAGCAGATAAGCCTATGGATGAAAATGACAAATACTAAGCCAGTCACTTGGCTAACAAAATAGACCAGTTCAATATACAAGATCAGATAGATGACGCTAATCATCAATCTGAAAGATGCTTGAAACCTCAAGCCGTGGATCGTAAACCAAGATCCGCCTGAGGTGCAAAGCACTCTCAGACAAGCTGATCGCAATTATGTATGTTTATCCTGCCCGGTGGCTATGGCGGGGCGCCCCCACCCGATCCCATCCCGAACTCGGAAGTGAAACGCCCCTGCGCCAATGGTACTTCGTCTCAAGACGCGGGAGAGTAGGGCGCTGCCGGGCAGGATAAACATACAAAATATCTTCAAAATAACCAGAATACA
Organism: Pseudovibrio sp. Tun.PSC04-5.I4; assembly: GCF_900104145.1. Lineage (NCBI taxonomy): Bacteria > Pseudomonadati > Pseudomonadota > Alphaproteobacteria > Hyphomicrobiales > Stappiaceae > Pseudovibrio > Pseudovibrio sp. Tun.PSC04-5.I4. Next base: position 148,758 of record NZ_FNLB01000006.1, read on the forward strand.
TAAGGGCAACATAGTGCCCAATACTAAGTTTACCGCGGGGTGGAGCAGCCCGGTAGCTCGTCAGGCTCATAACCTGAAGGTCGCAAGTTCAAATCTTGCCCCCGCAACCAAATAAAGATCGAAAGATCAACAACATAACAAAAGCCCTGAACCTCTGGTTCAGGGCTTTTTGCGTTCGCGTCAACACCACGTCAACATTGGAAGCAGTCGTGAGACGGGTAAGTGCCGGGTGTCGGTCGGAAATGACGTTGGATTCTCCTAATGATCTGTGACAACAGGCATATTTTAATTTGGTTGTTATATGCATAAATTGCACGCACGGTGCTGATGCTCAATTGGACTTTCATTAGTAAGCGTAGCCCACAAGCTAGGCGCTTGCCTGAGTGTCAGTGGTCTCCGCAATGCGAGACAAAGGCGACCTTCGCTGCAGCGCAGAAATCTAGGTCAACATCAAGCCATTGCTGACGTGGTGGGCCAACTGCGTGTCAATGCTGAGTCAAATTTCCCCACATGTGCTGGACGGAAAGTCCTCAGTTTGAGTATTTGGTGACCAGCCTTGTCTGTGGGTCTAACTCTCCTTTTTGGGTGGCCTGCCGCGTCGTTTTGGTGGTGGAGGTGGAGCTATTGAAGCGTTAGCCCGTACGTGCTCTGGCATGAGGTCCGCATGGCTGCGCAACCGATAACTAGCACCTTCGATCTGGATGACGACGGCATGATGCAAAAGCCGATCGAGAAGGGCTGTGGCAATAACGCGATCACCAAAGATCTCCCCCCATTCCGCAAAGCCACGGTTTGAGGTGAGGATCATGGATCCCTTTTCATATTTGGCATTGACGAGCTGGAAGAACAAGTTTGCTCCCCCATTGGTAATTGGCAGATAACCGATTTCATCGACGATTAGCAGTGAAGTTCGTGCAAAGAAGCGTAGTTTCTCAGTCAACCGCCCTTCTTTTTCAGCTTTTGCCAAGGCTTCGATGAGGTGAGCTAAAGCAATGCGATACACCCGTTTACCCGCTTTAACGGCTGCAACCCCAAGAGCAGTTGCCAGATGGCTCTTTCCTGTACCAGGTGGACCGAGAAAGTGTACCACTTCATTGCGAGTGATGAACTCCAGTTCGGCTAGAGCCATGATGCGATCCCTGTCCAGCGAGGGCTGGAAGGTAAAGTCGAAGCTTTCCAGTGTTTTTATCGGAGTAAGCCGCGCTGTCGTCAGGGCGACGCCGATACGGCGGCCCTCGCGTGTTGAATATTCTTCATTGAGCAGAGAATCCAGGGCCTCCAGTGCCGTGAGTTCCCCTTGTTCCAATTGGCTCAGCGTGTGGTCGAGCACCTCTAAAGCCCGCGGCATTTTTAAGCCTACCAGTGAAGACTGAATGCGTTTACTGAGCGAACTCATGGCTTACCTCCAGTACTGGCAAGTCGTTGGCCTACCGCTTCATAGAACTCCAGTGGGCGTTGGTTTACACCGCTGTGTTTGGTTGGCTCCGCAGCCAGACGACGGCGCTGTGTTGCCCGTGGAGGAGCCTTGCGATGGCATGGATCAACCCGGCGCTGGTTCTTTCCCTCCATGACCGGATGGGTGGCGATGAGCTGACCGTTTTCATAGATGCGCACCTCTTGCGGGTGATGCTGGACTTCGACCATCCGTTTCTTAACGGTGTCCGGCACTGAATAAAGATTACCTCCAACGGAGACCATGCCATCACGCGTGACCCGCCGCTCCACCAGTAAAACAGCATCATAAGGGTGCGCTGGCAAAGGGATCAGAGCGGGCTGTTCCTCTCCAAAGACCTCGCCCACCACACGGTTGGTGGTGGCATGAACACGGGCATTGGCAATTTCCTTGCACCAGCGTGTGAACTGGGCATTAAGATCGTCCAGATCGCGGAACGTACGACCAAGGAAGAAATCCTGCCGGATGTAACGAAATGGCCGCTCCACCTTGCCCTTGGTTTTGGCCCGGTAGGGCTGGCAGGCATCCGGCTGAGCGCCATAATGGTCCAGAAGAGCGACAAGAGCAGGATTAAAAAGAACAGTGCCATCTGGCTCCTCTCCCAGAACGGCTGTCTTCATGCGATCATACAGGACTTCCAGTGTCGCTCCGCCGAAGACCTCAAAGGCCGCGATATGACAACGCAGGACTGTCTCTAGTTTTTGATTGGCACAATAGCGCCCCCACAAAAACCGTGAATTACTCAGCACCATTGAAAACAAAAAGACTTTTCGCACCACATCTGGTTCACTGGTGAACTCCACCTGAAACTCAGCAAAATCTACCTGTGCCTGCTGGCCTGGTGCTGTCTCAAAGCGCCGTTCAAATGCATGCGGAGGAGCTGGACGGATCAGGCGAAGATATTCCGTTACAGTGGAGTAACCGCCCTTAAACCCCAGTGTCTTCAGCTCACGAAGCAAGCGCCGGGCAGATAGACCGGGAAACCGCTCCAGTCGCTCAAGTAAATAGCCTTTGTATTCCTCCAGTACACGCCCGTCACGCTGGCGGGGGCCGTAGACAGGAGCTTCAAGGCCTTGGTGTAAGTATTTGCTGACCGTCTTTCTATCCAGCCCGGCTTTGCGCGCTATGGCACTTACAGACAGTCCCTGCTGCTTCAAATTATGGATCATTACGATCTTCCCTAGATTGACCACTCCTCCACACCCCTTCTTTCCAACAGGAACGTAGAGGAGAGTTTGGCCAACTTTTGTTTGAAGGGGCATGCCCCTTCAAACAAAAGTCAAAGCTGAAAAAGTGGGGAATTTTCAACCAGCGCTTTTGGGGAGAATACATCCAGCACTGACACTGCGGTCCTTCGGGCGTTTCCATCATGGGTTGAGACACGCTCACCCGGAGGCTTCTACAGTAGCTCTTATGGGCGATCTGGAATTACTCTACTGACCACTTGCGGACGCTCACCTACGCTTACGACCGTCCTAACTACAGCAAGGCTTCAACTCAAGATCGACCCCACTCACATTGTCTCTATGGGCGGATTGCAGACCTTCGCTGCGGGCGCAAGATGAAGTCAAGCGGCGATGCAAAGCAGACACGAATAAGCTGATATTTTGAGCATGGTGGCCTTACCTGTTTAAAAGGCATTTTAAATTGAAGTGTACCGCAATATACTCAACTTAAACGTGTCACGTGGGTTTGATAGTGGCCGAAACAGGAAATCAAATGCATATTCATCGTCTCAAGATTTCAGGCCTGCGTGGGGTGCAAGATGCAGACATTACTTTTGGCAAACACTCAGTTCTTGTTGGACCGAACAACAATGGCAAGACAACGATTGTTGAGGCTCTTGCTCTGCTGCTGGGGAGGGACCGATTGGTTCGACGCTTGACCGAACATGACTTTCACCAAAGCAGACCAATCGAAATATCTCGAATCATAATTGTCGCCACCATCGCAGGCTTTCCCGAGAATGATCCGCAACATAGTCCGTCTTGGTTTGCGATAGGTCGCGGAGGTGTTGAGAAGTGGCTCAACCCAAGCACAGGCTGCCTTGCCGCCTCTGCAGACGAACATCACACTGAGCTTAGTGTTCAGATCGCATTTGCGGCCCGTTTTGATCTCCAAGAACTCGAAGCCGAAACTGTCAGGTTCTTTGTAGATGATGAAGCAAGCCTTGGTGATCCGTTCCATGAAGATACAAGCCACACTCCGGTTTCGTCGAAGACGCTTCAAGAGCTTGGCTTCTTCATGGTCCCAGCTTCCCGAACATGGGACAAATGGATTTCTTTTACGTCAGAGCTTTTTCGACGTCTCGTTGCAACATTGGGTGGCCTTCCCGCTACTGCTATACGCGATGCAAGGGAACGTCTTTGGGAACCGGAAGCAGGTCAGCGCTTAGAAGAACAGGACGGCCTTAAAGCAATTGTTGAGCAGGCCAATGATGAACTTGGCAAGCTCATGCCATCTTCACCAAGGCTTCAGCTTCGAATAACAGGGACAGACAGCAACTCAGTCCTTGAAAGCGTCGTGCCTCATTTTGCGCACGGTGACGGTCCAACCCTCCCTTCCGCCCGGCAGGGAACTGGATTGACTTCCTTACAGAGTCTTCTGTTGCTGATGCAATTCGGAAAGGCCAGAGCTGATGCGAATAAGTCATTTGTCCTTGCTGTTGAGGAGCCTGAACTGCACATTCAACCTTCTCAACAAAAGCGGCTCGTCAACCGGTTTAATGCGCTCTGCGATCAGACTATTGTCACTACACACTCGCCACTTGTTGCGGCGATGTTCCCTGTCGAAGCTACTTACTTTGTCGAAAACGACGATGGACAAATGTCTATTTCACCATTGTCAAAGATAGCACCCGCTGGTCCGACCAATCACAAGCAACATCTCTTTTTTGCTTGGCGACAAAAGCTGATTGCCGCGCTGATGCATCAGCGTGTTTTGATCCCAGAGGGTATCAGCGATGTCGCTTGGCTAGAGGCGCTCCAAACTGCTTTGGAGCTCAGGCAAAGTTGGGATTCGCCTGAAGACGAACAATCGAAGTTTTCGACGTTTGTTGGGGTCGTGCCCACAGACGATGCAAAGATCGCTGAGACGCACGATGTGGTCAGAGGGGTCCATCGTCATTGCGCGATCCTAGTCGATGGAGATCAAGCCGGAAGGGGTTACCTTGCGGAATTAAATGCGGCTGATCCATCGCCCAGTGCGGCAATCATATGGCCAACTGATTGGAAAATTGAAAACGTGGTCACTTGGATTGCGGAAGCAAACCTTGAACAAGTTTTGCCCCAGATAGCTGAAGCCAATGGCACGACAATCGGTGGCGCAGAAGAGCTTACTGCTTTCCTAGAAGAAAGAAAGTCCTATGCCCCCACACAAGAAACTACCTCGGCAATCCTGATGCACGACGCCGGGTGCCGTAAACGCGCAGCGCAGCTACTTAATGCACTGTGTGACACTCTAATTGACCCATCAGTCCAGAGCTCCCCACTTTTCGTTCGAGAGACCGACGATGGTGCGACAATGCCCACTTTCCGTTTCGAGCCGTCCAATGACCTTTGACTTCTTCGAAGGACCTGCTGGATCCGGAAAGACCTTCAGCATGGTGGCTCACGCCCGTCAATTGATCGAGAACGATGCGTTGGGTGAAGGTCAACGTATGCTTGCTCTGACCTTTATGAACGGTGCGCGACGACGGCTGACAGAAAGCTTGAACGATGAAGCTTCATTCAGACGGAAGTTCGACTGCCTAACTTTTGACTCTTTTGCTCAGACACTAGCCACACGAAGAAGCGCGAAAGTGACCGACGAGATGCGGCAACATGCAGAGAAACTGGGCCAGTTTCACGGGCCGTGTTTCTTAGCAGGTGAGCTCCTGAAAGATGCAGAGGTTCGCCGTTGGGTGGCAAGAACCTACCCCTTGGTGCTGGTCGATGAGGCCCAAGACCTTGATGTCCATCGGCAAGGAATAATTCTTGGTTTGAAGGAGTGTTGCGCGACTGTTGTTGCCGCAGACAGTTTCCAGTGTTTGAGAGACGGCCAAGAAATAGCAAACTTCATCGATCAATTGTTAAACGCCGGAACCTCTCACTCCCTTACTCAAAGTCACCGAACGGACAAGAGTGGTTTGCTTGCCTCCGCTTTGGCCGTGAGGAGAAGTGAAGGCATTCGGGACGTATTGAAAGAGGAAACTATCGGGAAGACTGACAGGGTTCATTGGGTCGGTGAAGGTATTGAACTTTTGGAAGTTCCAGCTAAGGCCAAGAACTCAGGATTGCTCGCATGGAATTTGGCGTTTCAACTGAGACGTGGCTCTGACGACGTTGCAATCCTCACGCCAGATTCGAAGAACACAATCATACGGCGAGCAATTAGTACGGTCACAGAAAAACAAGGGCAATGGCCACACAACGCATTTCCAGTCAGTTGGGAAGGCGGTGATAACAGCATTGCGGACAAACTGATGGAAGCGATTGGTTTTCCTGCCTCAGCTTCTTACGACGAGGTGTGTGCATTACTAAAAATTCACCTAGCGCAGCCAATGATCAAGTCAGTGGACCGGCGCATTCGCAGACTACATAGGGTGACAGGCCAAAGCGAGTTTGAGAAGCCTCAACTGGAGTCCTTTATCTCGGGTGCAGTCCGAACCAACACACGGCTTGGTTTCAAGAAGAATGCGAAAATTAAGGCCATGTCAATCCATGGCGCGAAGAACAGAGAGTTTGACAGGGTTATCGTCCTGTGGCCGCATTCAGTAACCGGAAGTGATGAGCATAAGCGGCGTTTGCTATACAACGCCATGACCCGCGCGAAGAGCCATTGCACAATCATTGTACTTGGACAGGAGCGACTGGATTCAGCTCCCTTCGCGCCGTCCTAAAGGGGTTTTTATGGAGTTCATCACTCATTTCTTTCAGGCTTTGAAGTCGCCCAAAACGGCCCTCGTGCTGTTTTTGTTTAGCGGTGCACTTTTGTTTTTTCCCATCGACCAGTTGGGGCTAGAAAAGCCGGAGTTCACCGACGCTTACCAGACACAAATCTTATTGGTATTCTTTCTAGCGTCGGCAATCCTTATTTTGGAGATCATAACATGGATGGTTTCCACGGCCCGCGCTCCCTTCCGAAAGCGGGCTCGCGAGAAAGCTTACCAAGAAAGCATTGAAAAGGTATTTTTCTCTCTGAACCTTTCAGAACTTTGCGTGCTTTGGGTAATGACCCAAAGTGGTACCAAAACGATCAAAGCTAGCTATGATAACCATGTGATGGTGTCGCTCAGACAGAAAAATGCCTTAGGTTTGCTTCCAGGCCCCCAAAGCTTATTCGAGGCGCACCATTATATGCCCGACGCACTATATGATCTTGTGGCAGAGCGTGGTTACCAGCGCATGCCTGAAGACTTTAAGAATTCAGCGCAGTTTGAGGATGAAGTGCGAGAGATCGTGCACCGATCTACAAGTTGGAACTCTTGGGGTTGAGTTGCCTCGCGCTCTATAACCCCTAGAGAACTAAAATTTTCGCGCGCGCAGCGAATGTCTGCAACGCTGCCTCCAATGACAACATTGCGATGCTGTGCTGTGGGGCAGCTTAGGGGCCGTTCGAGTAGTTATAGATCGTTTGCGAGGGCTAGTGACGCCACCTCCTGGTGGTACTGCTTCAACCCTTGCTAGAAACGTCCCAACGGCGGCTTTTGGCCCTCAGCTTCAAGCTGATTAAGGTCAATCCTAAGTTGAGTCTCGCTCTGGATGGGGTTGTTCCGTAACCAGGCGAACGGCAGCAATGGTCACCAAGCGACATGCTGTCCCTGCGAGTACCAGTAACCTATTTAATGACCGCAATAGGTTGCAAGGTAACAATCTACCTGCAACGCAGCGCAACATAACTTTTCACACTCTGGGGTTATTGTTCAGGCCAATGGGTCCATTGTTCCAATTGCTTTTAGCTTCCCATTTGTACACTCCCTGCCTCGCTTTTCGGCTCCTAATGCATCTATGAGTTGTCCTTCATTTTGAGGGGCGGCCCGCGGCAAGGGCGCAGGAGATCTGCGGGAATGGTTGGCGGGGCTATTATCTGAGGTGGAGGCTTTTCTCTTGCCGTACAAGCGCTCAGCAGCAGTGTGCAAAAAATCAGATAGAGTCGCATCGCGGCCCTCCATGGATTGAAGTTCATTGGCGAGTTCTTCCCAGCGTTCGGCTTTCGCTTCTGCCTGTTGCAGATATGCCCGGTGGACGCGTGCGACCTCTTCAGCGCATACAAGGGCGGCTTGGGCTTGGGTGAGTTGTAGTCTGGAGTTCTTCAGCTCGGCTTGAAGGCGTTCCTGATCTCGAACATAGTCAGCGAAGAGCCAGAGTGCCGAGGCTAGTGCTGCAGCTATGATCGCGTATGGTGCCTGGCGGAGTAGGATGCTCATCATGCTTAAAGCCTTGCCTCTGCGATGAGGGAGCGTAGCTTGTTACCTACGTCAATTGGATCTCCGGGCTTAGTCATATCCGGCAGCCAGGTGATGTCCCATTTACTGCGCTGTTTGACACTTAGTGTTGGCTCAACCTCAGCATGGGTAAGGACCGAATATGGGTTGACAGGGATTTGATAGGTATCGCAGAGATCAGCAACAGTCTCGACTAGCGTGTGGATTTGCTCGTGCGTGATTGGGTACTTTTCTGCATCAAAGGGAGATTGTCTTGCGCCTGCCATGGCGTCGAGGGCGATACCAATAGATCCTGAGTTAAGTGCTCTGGCGTGTGCAACATAGCGCCTATCGCGGCAATTGGTATTGGCCTCCGGTTTAAACGCACCTGCATGTGTTCGGACCGCTCTGTCAACAATAAGATGATTGTGCTGTCGCTCCAGTGTGCGTCTGCAGAGTTTTTGGGTCCAGGAACTGTGAAAACTAAGCGAGAGTTTGGCTCATCTGGTTGGTTTGATTATGCAGCGTGTTGTCTGTGATGAGCTAACGGTGAATCTTGGTGACGGAGTGAATTGCGGCGTATCATAGCAAGTGTTCGAAGCTTGCTTTTGACTCCAGAGGAGCTGATACGCCTATGACAGATGATAGTGTTATCCCGCTTGTGCAGCCAGGGGAATTTCAAGATGCGCTCACGGAAGTTTTGCGTTCGGGTGCACAGCAACTTTTGCGAGCGGCCATTGAGAGTGAAGTCATGAGCGTGCTTTCGCTTTACTCGGACTTAAAATTACCAGATGGCCGTCAGCGGGTGGTCCGGCATGGGCATTTGCCAGAGCGCCAGGTCCAAACTGGGGTTGGGCCTGTCACGGTCAGCAAACCTCGGATCCGGGATCGAGATGAGAATGCAGAAGAGAAAATTCATTACCATTCCAATCTGTTACCTAATTATCTGCGCCGTTCAACCAGTCTTGATGAATTGATCCCAGCGCTCTATTTGCGTGGGGTTTCCACCAATGATGTTCAGCAAGCTTTAAGTGCTTTGTTGGGTGTTGATGCTCCCAACCTTTCGCCGGATGTCATCCGCGGCCTTGTCAAAAGCTGGCGATCTTTATGGGAAGAGTGGAAAACTCGAGACCTGTCAGCGCGCAACTACGTTTATATGTGGGCAGATGGCATCTATCTGAAAGCCCGGGGAGAACGGGAAAGTCGCTGTATTCTGGTGTTGATCGGGGCAACACCGGAAGGCAAGAAAGAGCTGATTGGCTTTGATGATGGCTACCGGGAAGATACTCAGAGCTGGCGGGAACTATTGCTTGCTCTCAAAGCTCGTGGCCTGCAGATCGAACCGAAATTAGCAGTGGGAGATGGTGCTCTGGGTTTCTGGGCGGCATTGCGGGAAGTCTTTGGCACAACAAAAGCTCAACGCTGCTGGGTCCACAAGACAATGAACGTCCTAAGCAAAATGCCTAAATCCTTGCAGGCCAAAGCGAAAAAGGATCTACAGGATATCTGGATGGCGGAAAATCGTGCAGATGCAGAGACGGCTTTTGATCTTTTCATAGAGAAATTTGAGGTTAAATACCCCAAAGCCACGCAATGCCTTGCCAAGGATAGGATCGAACTGTTGGCTTTTTATGACTTTCCTGCTGAGCATTGGGGGCATATCAGAACCACCAATCCAATTGAATCAACCTTTGCAACTGTGCGCCATAGAACAAGGCAAACCAAGAATTGCCTCTCCCGGGATACTGCAATGCCAATGGTCTTCATGCTGATCAAGGCAGCGGAGAAGCGCTGGCAGAAATTGAGAGGCAAAAATCAATTGCCTAAGATAATACAGGGTGTCATCTTCACGAATGGCATCGAGAGTGATGCAAACCAAAATCACGCCGCGTGAAACCCATCACCAACTTTTGCGGTTAGCTCGTCTGTGATGCAAGCGTCGTGCTTTGAGCGTTTTTCGTTTGATCCTCTCCCTTTGTTGCAGAATAGCTTTGTCGTGCCCGAAGTAGACGTCGGCGGGAGTGAGGTTGCTTAGACTCTCATGGTAACGCTCATGGTTGTAGTGAGTGATGAAGGCTTCGATCTGATCTTCAAGATCACCGGGTAGGAAATAGTTTTCCAGCAGGATGCGGTTCTTCATGGTCTGGTGCCAACGCACGATCTTACCTTGGGTTGGGGGCCAGGTCATACGGCGTCGATCTGAAGGACGGATGCCACCAGTGGGAGAAATGAAGGAAAACACCGAGGAGGACTGCCGGTCAAACACCCGGCCAATCGTACTCATCGATTCTCCCTGCTGCCACTGATCCCAGATCTCGGCTCGTTGCTTTGCGGAATAGTAGATACGATGGCGGTACTTTATGTCAAACACTCCATCTTTCCTAAAAGATTAAAGTGTTGCACTCACCTGTTGAGCCCACCATATGCTGAGCAGCTGTTGTTGGATACTCGGAGTATGAACTGGTAAGACGCGAACGAAGTGGACCTTCGCTGCAAGTGCGAAGAGCAGAGCGCGCAAAAGCTTACTCTTTGGACGAACGAGCCATGACCGGACCTTCGGGCGTTTCCATCAGTGGTTGAGACATCTCGCCCTAGAGGCTTTTGCTGCCAATCTTATAAGCGCTCTGCACTCATCTGACCGGACGGAGTCTTTGCAACTCAGCAAAAACAACTTGGCAATACCGTTGGAAGAGTTGTTTTACCCGATTTGCACTGTCGTTTGTTTAACCGGGAACGAGAACACTAAAACCCGGATTTTTTCATTCGATTAAAGCTCAGATATTCGTCTTGGGGGTTCTATTATCGGTAATGGCTTTCCTAGCATACGACCAGTCTCAATTAGTTTGGATATAAATCAAAACTTCGCGGGACTTCTAGGAAAAAAGATCCAATGCGACATTTGGAATTTCAAAGGTCGTGATTGCAAGAGTATGGTCTGCTCTTGCTTGGGCGTTAAATCCCGTTATTTTAGGAAGTTCTCGATCTCGGTCAGCGCACGGGCATCCGAAATCACGCCAAGATGATCGACCCCTTCGATTAGTCGGTACTGACCCTTTGGATTGGCTGCTGAGAGGGTGGTTTCAAAGGCCTTAGCGTGGAATGCCTCGTCCTCAACCCCAGCGATTAGTAGAAATTCAGGCAACTGTTTTAAATCCGCAAGATAATCGCTGCGCGGCGCAAAGGACGTATTGAGCCGGTAGCTATAGCTTTGTGTCGCGGTATGTCCCTGCGCGCTGTTAATCACCGCAGAAGAGTGGTTGAACTGGATCATGTGCAATCCATTAAAGACTGTGATGCCGACGGCGTTCAGCATCGATTGCCCGATCACACGTCGTATCAACACATGGGACCATCCACCCACATCAACGCGCATTGTGGGTGCATCATGTTTGAGGAACGGCGCCAACAAAACCGCCTTTTCGATCAAACCACCATATGCGCCACCAGCAAAGCGGATGGTTAGCCCCCCGCCACTCGAATGCCCCAGCATGTATACAGGGCGGTCCGTGGTGTTGTAGGTGGTAATCAAATCGGCCAGATCGTCTTCAAACTGGCCGATATAATCCAGATCTCCACGCCGCACCGGGTCAGGGCCATGACCCCGCAAGTCTGGTATTAGGACTTCGAACCCTAGCGTTTTTGATAAATCTGCCCCAATCGGCGTATAAGCTCCGCCATGCCACCCGGACCCGTGGATTACCACAACCAGCGGCACCTCTGGCGAGGCTCCAGAATAATGCCGCACGTCAAGCTGCGTACCATCGCGTGCCGTGTAGGATGTTAAGCCGGGATCTTCGTTCTTGTCAGCCTCACGAACGCTTTCAAATGATAAAGTATTGCCAGCCTCCAGCGGCTCGACCTGCTGCGAAAAGACAAGCCCGACGGCAAGCGCCAGATAAATGGCGACAGCCCCAAAAACAGCCAACAGCACGACTCTCAGACCTCTGTTTAAGGACATATGGCACCCTTCGTTTTATAAGACTGAGAAGTAAGTGATCGGGATGTGTGAAATCCCGGACCTCCATCGTCCTGAAGAGGTTACCACCAATAAACCACGTATTTAAGCTAATATTCGTTGAATGCCGATACGTCCACAACTGTGAAAACCCTCCGCCAACCCAATGCCTGAAAGCGCGAAGCAAGCAAAACGGCTCTATGGAATGAGCGTGGCAGATTTCAGCCCATCAGCAAACATAAGCCGTCTTGGTTTGTGAGGTCTGTGTTTCATTTGATGGAGTTGGTTTACCGGTTCCTGACTTTTCAACCTGTCGCACCGCGCAGATGGCTTGAAACTTTCAAATCCCAAACCGCGAACGAACTCTGAGCCAGTAGCGCTGGTAGTAGATAGTAAAGGCGTTAAGATCATTGGTGCCGGAGAATGGCAGGAAACTAAGAATGGAACCAGGATAAAGCGCAGAACTTGGCGTAAACTTCACCTTGGCCTTGATCTGAATACCGGCGAAATCGTATGTTCTGAACTGACTGAGGATACGGTTGCCGATCCAACCGCTGTGCCGGATCTGTTGGATCAGATCGAAGATACAGTTGCCACATTTCTCGGTGACGGCGCTTATGATGGGACGCCCACGAGACAAGAATTAGCAAGCCGTTTTGATGGTATCGAGGTCATCATTCCACCTCCCAAAACAGCTATCTCCGGCCCCCAGGCTGCGACCGCTCCCACTGCTCGCGACCGGGATATTCTTGCCATTCAAAAGAACGGCAGGATGTCTTGGAAAAAGCAACCCGGATATGGCAGAAGGTCTCGAGGCGAAACCTTGATGGGCCGCTTGAAGCAGGTGATCGGGACCACCCTCAGGTCACGAAAGTTGAACAATCAGAGGACAGAGGCAAAACTTAGCGTCGCCGTTCTCAACACAATGACGGCCCTCGGACACGCCACGTTCGAGAAGGTTTCTGCATGACCAGATGTATGGGATTGGGCAAGCTGTAAGCTAATTTCGAATTGTGCAACAGCGTCACTACGATGCGCCTTCCTTGCAGCAAGGCCACAAAAAAAGTACATCGGGGCTTCTAATATACCATGGGGAGAGCTGGCGATTAGAAAGTCGGGGTTCGCTTAAGAGCTGTCGCGTCCACCTTCTACCAATGCATCCATTGGCAATCTTATATTCCCGCATGTCATCAAGTTAGTATCGCGCCTCACTCAAGCCAACACCGACGTCGATTATAGGGAGGATCGCCGTCGATGCTGGCTTTGAGTGCATGATGGGTTTGCGGATTAACGACTAAATGAGTGCTGCAATATTTGTGTAGATCTTCGCAGCAGACATGATGTCTTCCACCTTGCAGTTTTCATCCTTCATGTGCGCATACTTTATTTCGCCCGGTCCAACACCAATAGTCGGCACCGAGAAAGGGCCATTTGTTGCGAAGCCGTTTGTAGCAAACTCCCATTTGAAAATGCTATTGGTTTCACCTGTAGTTCGCTCGATTGCCTGCTCTCCTGCTTGAACCAGAGGATGATCCGTCTTGGTTTCCCATGCAGGCAGGAACACATGCATATCAATCAATTTGCCTGTGAAGCTTTCACCGGTCGCACGATAAATTTCCCATTTTGCATCAGTGCCTTCAACGATCGCATCCATCTCCGCTCCGACAATCTCCTCGGTTTCCCCAAGAGCCAGACGGCGGTCAAGATAGATCGTACATTGGTCTGGAATGGCATTTAGCGATGCAGTACGCGCGTCAATATTGGAAACAACGACAGACCCTTTTTCTCCTGTCAGCAAATCGAATTTGCCTTGCTGTGCTTCAACGCGTTTGAGAACCTCTGCCATTTTATAAATAGCATTCACGCCGTTGTGGGGCGCAGACCCATGGGCAGACTTGCCAGTTGTGCGAATGGTGTACATAGACCGTCCACGGTGGCCAACAGCAAGCTTTAGATCGCTCGGCTCACCAATAATGGCAAAATCTGCTTCAATTCCATGTTCACGAATTGCATTTTCTAAGAAAAACCCGTCGTAATCTTCTTCACCGACGGAAGCGGAGATATAAACTGTTTTGCCTTCCAGCAAGCCAAGCTCCTTCATCGCCTGACCTGCATAAACCATTGCACAGACGGAGGATTTGGTATCCACGGTCCCGCGCCCATGCATGCATCCATCTTCGATCGTTGCACTGAAGGGAGCGTGTTTCCAATCTGCGCCATCCAACGCTTCAACAACATCAATATGCGCATCGTACAGCAGCACTGTTTTGCCGTTGCCGACACGACCCATTACGCTGCCAAAGCTGTCGACTTTAACGTCGTCATAGCCGAGAGCTTGCATCTCCTTAACAACACGGGTACTGGCTTCTTTTTCCTTAGTTGTGTAACTTTCGATCTGAATAAGATCGCTGGTAAACGCAATTAAGTCGTCTCTTTTGCTATCAAGGTATGCAGTAATTACTTCTGACATATTTCTATTCCTTTTTGCTTAGACTTCGCCATGGTGGTCGTGGTCATAGACAATGCTGTTGTGAAGCGCAGGGTCGGTATCACCTTCGGTGTTGAAGAGGAGGACGCGCGACGTGTGGTCCAGCTCAAGCGCTTTACGCAAGTCTTCACTGTGGTCACAACGCATCAAGTGATTGAGAACGCCAACGCCGATAGAACCTGACTCACCAGAAACAACTTGTGCATCATCACCTGACGGAGCAGCCAGCAAGCGAGTGCCGTATTTGGACATAGCATCTGAGCAGGAGAGGTAGCCGCTCAGTATGTGCGGTAGGATGCGATAGGCTTCTGTGTTCATTTCGCCAACAGAAAGACCTGCCATAATAGTTTCAAGATCTCCCAGAATGCGGACGGGTTCACCCTTCTTCATGGACTTGAAATAACAGTTCGCATTTTTGGCTTCCATGAGAATGATTTTCGGGCAATTCTCGGCAAGAGCATTCGCAAAGAAAGCGGCAATACCCAGTGCCATTGAACCTGCACCAGCCTGCAAAAAGATGTGAGTAGGGGCCTGTTCTCCGCCAAAGTAAAGTTGCGTCAGCGCTTCGTGGGCAATGGTCATATAGCCCTGAGAAATCCAGTTCGGAATTTCCTCGTATCCCGCCCATGCCTGATCTTGAACATGCAACAGTTTGCTATCTTTCGCCGCTGTATCAATGACAACACGCAGCGTGTCATCATAGTTCAAATCGGTGATATGGACCTCTGCACCGAGCTCACGAAGCGCGTTAACCCGTGCCAAAGCCGACCCTTTAGGCATATGAATTACAACTTTGCAGCCCAACTCTTTACCGGCCCAAGCCAACCCGCGGCCATGGTTGCCATCGGTCACAGAGACAATCGTCATCGCATCAAGCTTATCTTTGTACCGAGCTGATTTAAGATCATCAAAACTCAGGTTGTCGAAGCCTAAATCAAGATACTTGGCAATAACGTTGGCAAGACCGAAAATACCACCAACTACTTTGAATGCATTGAGTCCAAATCTCTTGGATTCATCTTTGACAAATATCGATCCAACACCGGCTTCGCAAGCCATTCTCTTAAGATTTACAAGAGGAGTTGCTTCATAGTTGGACATGGAAGCGTGAAAATGAAAAACTCTAGTCGCTACATCCTGATTAAACATTGGGTCTTGCATGACGGAGGTTTGCGGCGTGACAACAGCCTCGATGTGCTCATCAAGTGTGATTTCCAACATAGTAAACTCGTATTTGGGAGAAGAAATTTTGGAAGTGATGTAGCCACGTACTCTTGCGGCTACATCACCGGTTCTGTTGGCCTTTTTAGAACGGGCCCCAGTTGATTAGGTAGGCAACGATCAAGAAACCAGCACCAACAAGCGTCCAGGCTATAAACAATGGGAAGAAGAACTTAACCCACTTTGTCCATGGAACCTTTGCAATCGCCAGTGTTGCCATGAAGTAACCTGAGGTCGGCCATAGGATATTGGAGAAACCGTCACCAATTTGAAGTGCAAGAATGGATGTTTGACGGGTAATACCAACGATATCGGACAGTGGAGCCATGATCGGCATTGTGATCAAAGTCTTGCCGCTACCAGAGGGCATTAGGAAATTGAACAAGGTCTGGAAGACTTCCATTCCCAACGGTGCCGCTATGGTTGGCATCGAGTTCAACATTGTTCCAAGGCCGTTCACGATGGTGTCGATAACCTGAGCTTCCACCATGATCACGTTAATGGAGCGAGCCACACCAATGATCAGTGCACCCAGGAGGACATCCCGGCACCCTTCAACGAAAGAGTCACAGATCTCATCCCCAGTGAGGCCAGAAGCAACACCGGAAACAGCACCCATCAAGATGAACATAGCTGCCATCTGGGGAAGGTCCCAGCCCAGCATGAACACACCGCCGAGCAATGTGAAGAAGACAGCAACACCGGAGAATGCAGCAAGCTTTTGACGACCTGTCATATCAGTTTTGAAGTCACGAGTGGAGGTATGGGTACCTCTGCTCTTCTGATCGGCTTTATACATTGAGCTGGAGCTCGGATCCGCTTTCACGCGTTTTGCATAGCGCGCAACGAAGAAGGACCCGACGGCAACAAGTACAGCAAAGAAGATGACGCGCAACAAAGAACCGGAGTACAAAGGCAATTCAGCAATTTTCTGCGCAATAGCAACTGTGAAGGGGTTTGTAATTGCGGCTGTAAACCCGGCAGCAGAACCACAAAGTGCAACCGCACACGCCGTTATGGAGTCATATCCCAACGCCAGCATCAAAGGAAGAATAATCGGGACGTAGACCATGCACAGTTCAGGCATGCCGATAAATGTATCGATGGATGCAAACAGCAGCATAAGAACTGGAATGATGACAATGCCGCGATCAGCAAAGGCGTGAGCAATTTTATTCACGCCAACTTCAATGACACCAGTCTTGCGTAAAACAGCAAAGCCGCCGCCTACACAGAAAGTCATTACGATGATCCAACCAGATTCAACAAATCCCTTGGGAATTGCAATAAGGAAGTTCATGAAGGTGGTTGGTGTGCTTGGAATAATTGAATAGGAAGATGGATCGACCATCATCCGGCCGCCTGGCCCTGCTACGCGAACAAACTCGCCAGCGGGGAAAAAGTAGGTCGAAATACTAACTAATGCCCCAACAATTAGTAGCAATATAAATGTGTGTGGGATCTTTATAGATCTTCGTTCTTCTGTTGCGTTTTCCGCACTCACAGTAGCCTCCAGTGGCATTGTAATTTTCTGCGCGTGGCCTCTTAAAAAGCACCTGATAAGGGCGGAGCGAGTTAATTCGCCATCGCCTACATCAGATCAAATCACTTCGAAACTAGCCCGGAGTTTTCACCGAAACTGCATCAGCTATTTTCTAAGTAATTACAGATTAATGTTTTTCCCGTCTTCATTGACCACCTGCATATGAAGATACTACCCATTTCCATTGATATGGGTGCTCGCTTTTGGGGTCATTTGTGAGCGAAAAACTCATAGAAAGGGGCATCGAAGAGAAATATCATCGGTGATTATTTTGGGATCGAAACCGGATTAGTGCGAGATATCCGTAGATCCCCCACTCTATTGTGAGCCCACTTCCAGCTACCTTGGTGAGGCAGCAGAAAACAAAGGGCGCAAAATGAAGAAGAATAGTAAACTTGAGCTCGATAGTTTCGATCTTGCCATTTTGCGTATCCTGTAAAAGGACAATTCCGTTCCTCATCGCCTAATTGCAGAGATGGTGAACATATCTGCACCGTCCGTGCAGCGCCGAATTAAGAAGCTCAATGAAGCCGGCGTTATTCAGTCAAATGTTGCAGTGGTCTCTTCTCAAAGCGTCGGATATCCGTTGACCATCATCGCAACGGTTGAACTCATCACAGATGGTGTTGAAGAAATCGACGACGCGCGTAGAGCATTCCTCGAAGCACCACAAGTGCAGCAATGCTATTACGTAACTGGTCAACTTGATTTCGTGGTGGTCATGCTTGTGGCTGATATGTCCGAATACGAAGAACTGACACGTCGTCTGTTTTTCAAATATTCCAATTTACGTAAGTTCAACACCTATGTTTGTATGGACAAAGTCAAAACTGGAATGCAAGTTCCCATCTGAGTGATCCCATCTCTCTACCTGGCGCTTTTGCATAAATTCGCTTCAGGTGTATATTTCGGCTGATATTTCCTTCAGTGAAGGTTCACTTTATGCCGTTTAAAGCCAATGCTGATCGCCGACACAAGTTTACCAAAGCCAAATACAAAGTGACGAACTGGCCGGAGTATAATGAAAGCTTGCGTCGTCGCGGCGATGTCACGGATTGGATTGAAGAGCGCGTTGCCAAGACTTGGTTTGCACCTGAGAACCAATGGCGTGGACGGCCCGCCGAGTTTTCAGAGCTTGCCATTGAAACCTGTTTGGAGGTTCGGGTCGTATTCGGTCTTGCTTTGAGGCAGACTCAAGGGTTTGTGAGGTCTGTGTTCTATTTGATGGAGTTGGTTTTACCGGTTCCTGACTTTACAACCCTGTCGCGCCGCGCAGATGGCTTGAAACTTTTAAATCCCAAACCGCGAACGAACTCTGAGCCAGTAACGCTGGTAATCGATAGTGCAGGCGTTAAGATCTTTGGTGCCGGAGAATGGCAGGAAACCAAGCATGGAACCAGGATAAAGCGCAGAACTTGGCGCAAACTTCACCTTAGCCTTGATCTGAATACCGGCGAAATCGTATGTTCTGAACTGACTGAGGATACGGTTGCCGATCCAACCGCTGTGCCGGATCTGTTGGATCAGATCCAAAATACAGTTGCCACATTTCTCGGTGTGTCTGACGTCAGCATCTATGGGTCCAGATAGCCGTATTTGATAAGAGAGTGTTTTTGGCTCATCGTAACCACTGAGGAGTGGGACATGAGACAGACAACTGGAACACGCAATAGTCCTGGTGAGAAGATCATCAAGGATATTAAACGCGCCACCCGCAAACACTATTCATCCGAAGAGAAGATCAGGATCGTTCTGGATGGGCTACGTGGTGAAGACAGCATTGCTGAGCTGTGCCGTCATGAGGGTCTCTCCCAAGGTATCTATTACAAATGGTCGAAGGACTTCATGGAAGCAGGTAAACGCCGGTTGGCCGGGGACACAGCGCGTGCTGCCAGACCCAATGAGGTCAAGGATCGGCGCCGCCAAACCCGTGATCTGAAGGAGGTCGTTGCTGAGCAAACGCTTGAACTCCGGTTGCTCAAAAAAAGCATGATCGGGGATGGGGACGACCCAGAATGAGGTATGCCGCATCAGAAAAGCTTGAAATTATCCAGCTAGTTGAGAGTTCCCATTTGTCAGCGCGGCAAACACTGGCCAAGCTGGGCATTCCCCGAACCACATTTTACCGCTGGTATGACCGGTATCTGCAACGTGGTGAAGCTGGGCTGGAGGATCAATCCCCCAAGCCAAAACATGTCTGGAACCGCATCCCTGACGAAGTGAGGCGCAAGGTCGTCAAACTGGCTTTGAAGGAGACGGAGCTATCGCCTCGGGAATTGGCGGTTACGTTCACTGATCGGGAAAGGTATTTTGTATCAGAGGCTTCTGTCTACCGTGTATTGAAGGCACACGACCTGATCACCAGCCCAGCTTTCATCGTCATCAAGGCAGCGAGTGAGTTCAAAGACAAAACGACAGCCATCAATCAGCTCTGGCAGACGGACTTCACCTATCTCAAGGTTCTCGGCTGGGGTTGGTTCTATCTCAGCACGATCCTGGGGGATTACAGTCGCTATATCATTGCGTGGAAGCTCTGCACCAGCATGAGGGCTGAAGACGTCACAGATACGTTGGATCTGGCGTTGCAGGCATCAGGTTGCGATCAGGTTCACGTCGGTCACAAGCCACGTTTACTGAGCGACAACGGCTCCAGTTACGTTTCAGGCGATCTGGCTGAATGGCTGCAAGACAAGGGCATTCAGCACTCGCGTGGGGCCCCGTATCACCCCCAAACCCAAGGTAAAATCGAGCGTTGGCACCAGATCATGAAGAACCGCATCCTGCTGGGAAACTATTTCCTACCCGGTGACCTTGAAGACCAGATCGAAGCCTTCATCACTCACTACAACCACAAGCGTTACCATGAGAGTCTAAGCAAGTTCACACCCGCCGACGTCTACTTTGGGCGTGACAAAGCTATTCTGCAACAAAGGGAGAGGATCAAACGAAAAACGTTCGAGGCACGACGCTTGCATCACAGACAACACGCTGCATAATCAAACCAACCAGATAAGCCAAACTCTCGCTTAGTTTTCGCAGCTCCTGGACCCAAAAACTTTGCCGACGCACACTGGCCCGCTCATTCACCAACGCGCTGTTGACCATGCGCTTCGCCTGATTGAAGACGTCCTCGCAAAAGGTGCTGAGCTTCTTGCGGGTGGTAAGCAGCCGGAAGCCCTTTCGGATGGTAGCTTCCTAGAGCCAACCGTTTTGATGAATGTGCCGGACGATGCGGCTATCATGATTGAAGAGCCGTTTGCACCTGTAGCGCCAATCTCCACCTTTGATGATGTTGAAGACGTGATTGAACGGGCCAACAACACGCCGTTCGGCCTGGCTGCCTATGTGTTTTCTTATGACAGTGCTTTGGCGATCAAGACTGCTGAGCGATTGGAAGCAGGCATGGTTGGCATCAACGAGACCCTACTGGCAACCGTAGAAGCACCGTTTGGCGGCAACAAGGAAAGTGGCTTTGGTCGTGAAGGTGGATCGCTTGGCATCATGGATTACCTTGTTCCGAAATACACCCGCCACCTGCTAATCTCACGAGATATCTGATGAGCAAGAAAGTACATGGGCTGGAAAACGGCCTGACAAACTACGGTGACATAGGCTTCGCCTGTTATCTACGCCGGTCCTTCGCTAAGTCCATGGGTTATACAGATGCGAGCTTGGATAAGCCCATCGTTGGCATCTGCTACACGGAAAGTGACTTCAACAACTGCCACAGGCATTTTCCTGAGATATTGGAAGTCATCAAACGCGGTGTTCTGGCATCTGGTGCGTTGCCTGTAGCGTATCCGATTATGTCTTTGGGCGAGTTGTTCCTAAGTCCGACCTCCATGGGTTATCGTAATTTGATGGCCATGGCCATTGCCGTGGAAGAGATGATTGCTGCACAGCCGATGGATTCTGTTGTGTTGTTAGGTGGATGTGACAAGACAGTGCCTGCGCTTCTTCTGGGCGCTGCATCTGCCGGCAAGCCTGCTACAATGGTTGTTGCTGGTCCAATGATGACAGGTCGCCACAAAGGTGAGTGCCTAGACGCGTGTACGGATTGCCGCCGCTTCTGGGCAAAATATCGCGCGGGCACAGTGGAAGAGCAAGAAATTAATCAGATCGAAGGGCGTTTTGCGACCACAGCAGGGACCTGTGCCGTAATGGGGACGGCAAGTTCCATAGCGGTGATCGCAGAAACGCTGGGTACGATCTTGCCGGGTTCCGCTGGCATTCCAGCTGTTCATGCAGATCGGTTGCGTAATTCAGAAGAGACCGGCGTCGTTGCCGCAAAAATGGCTCTTTCTGAAGATGCACTGACACCAGACAAAATCATGACCCGTGAAGCGGTTGAGAATTCATCGCACGTTCTGCTAGCAGTCTTCGGTTCTACAAATGCGATTATTCACCTGACGGCTGTTGCTGGTCGGTTGGGCATTGACATTTCGCTGGATCGTATGAATGAGCTGTCTGATGAAACTCCTGTGGTTGTGGATCTGAAACCAGTCGGTCAGGGCTATATGGAGGATTTCCATAGCGCTGGTGGGCTAGATGGTGTTCTTGACGCGATCAAAGAGAAAGTTCACCGCAGTCCGATCAACATTGAAGGCATAAGCCTTGGTGGCCGACTCGATGCGCCTAAAGCAGATCCGTTTGATCACAAAGTCATACGCACCGCTGATAATCCGATTGACTCGTAAGGAGGCCTGATTGCGCTCTCAGGTTCTCTGGCGCCTGAAGGAGCTATCCTGAAACGCGCTGCTGCAACGCCGGACCTGCTGGAGCATGAAGGCAGAGCTGTGGTGTTTACTTCCTTGGAAGATCTGGACATCAGTGCAGATGAGGTGATGGTGCTGCAAAATGCAGGACCGCGCAGTCCATCTGGCATGCCTGAAGCTGGCTATCTGCCAATCCCGAAAAAGCTTGCGCGTGAAGGCGTAAAGGACATGGTGCGCATTTCGGATGCCCGCATGAGCGGCACAGCATTTGGCACTATCATTTTGCAATTGACGCGGAAGCCGATCTGGGAGGGCCTCTGGCTCTCGTCCAAAATGGTGACCGTATTCGTTTGTCAGCAGAAGCAAAAAGCATCGACCTACTGATTCCAGAGGAAGAGCTCGAACGCCGCCGGACGGTCTTCGTCTCTCCAAACCCGGAACCAGATCGGGGCTATAAGCAGCTTTACCACAATACGGTTTTGCCAGCGACGAAAGGCTGTGATTTTGACTTCCTTCAGAAGACTGTTGTTATCTCTGAATAAGAATGGCGTTATGATTCCTAGCGAAAGAACGCCTCCTCCAATATCCAGCTACACTGCGATTTCCAACTCAAAGCGAGCCTGAAAGTCGCCGTCCCACCACATGGGGAAGTTGGTGCCCCATTTGTTGTTGTAGATGTTGAAACGCAGACCCTTGGAATAGCTAGAAGCTTTATGCTGGAAAGGCATAAACGGTAGGTCGGCAGGTGCAACCAAAGGCGTGTCCAGTGGGGTGATGCAGATCTCATGATCAATCTTTGCTCTTGCGGCAAAGATTGCCTGCAGCTGGCCACCGCTCATGTCCGGTAGATTATCAGCATCAATCCAGAGACCTGTTTTGAGCAACTCCCAGCTCTCCGCACCCACTGGTGCAAAGCGTAGGAAACCAGCCTCAGGCATGCGATTGGCTGCTTTGCCGTAGATACGCAAAGCAAACTGTAACTTTGCTTTGGTGGCTTCTAGAACCAGTTGAAGGGTGGAGGCTTCACCCGGCACATCATCCGGCATGGAGTAAGACAGGGTCGCTTGATCCCCGCACATGCAGGAGCCTTCAAACACAGGCGCATGCACGGCAGAGACAGCTGTTTTCGCTTTGGCCAAACCGGGTTTGATGTGATCCAGAATAGCCCATTCTTCATGATGGGTCAGATACGCATCCATGTGCGTTTTTACATCTGCAGCATCATAGGTCTCGTGAGAGAAGGAGAGGAGATTGCCATCAAGGCCAGAGATTAGCTTGCCATCGGGTGACGTGAGGTCTGTAACGGCACCGGTAGCGTCATCAATCTGAATATGCCAGCCACCTACAGTAAGGTTGCTGGTCTTTTCAAATGGTCCGGTATGGCGCGCCGGGCAAGCAATGTCTTCCATCGCGGCTTTTGCAATGGTTTGATCTGCCGCGCACAATTCAGCAACAGCAGTATCACAATAAGCGCGCTGTTCGTTCCATGAAGCTTCGGCATATTGGAAACGAGGGTCAGTTGCTCGGGCAACCTCAAAATCAGTGCGATCCCATGCTTGTTCATCTCGCAAATAAGTTTTGATATCTACGCCGCAGGTATGTTCTGCCACCATGGAAAGTTGGCGTCCAAACGCAAGCCGTTCAGGGGTGAGCTCCTCTTTATAAAAATGATCATAAACACGCTGTAAGCTTCGGAAACGTGATGATTTTATCGGGTCCGTCGCACTGCCGTGAATCCAGCTGTCACCAATTTCCTGCGTGATGATTGGGAATTTCCCCCGGTGTGGCCAAAGGATTTCCGCAAATTCATCCAGTGTAGCGGCACGGATCTTGTGCTCAGGGTACTCTCGTTCCATGGCCCGGTAGACATTCACTGTCTGGCCAATATTTTGCGGGCCAATGTTGTCTTCTGTATGTGCAAAACTCAAGCCATCTGGGATGCCGGGAATGAACTGAGTTGCACCATAGGAGTTTTGGTAGAGAACCAGAATTTCCTCACCAGTTGGTGCACGCCATCGGAAGATTTCAGGCAAGTCAGGCCTAGGAGATGCAGTGTTGACGCCCAGATGTAGGAACTTTAATCCGGCCTTCGCCATCAATGGTACAATGCCAAGAGTGTGGCCTGGGACATCCGTCATTTTGGCCGCAATGGATTTAACGCCAAAACGCTCATCCAGCTCTCGGGAGTAAGATAAACCGGCCTCAAACAGAGCAGGAGACATCAACTCGGAATGGGTTGTAAACGGAAGGCCATGCCATCGGATAAGCCCACGCTCAATCCCTGTTTCCAAACGCTGTACATCTTTTGGAGAGGCGTCCTTGAGATAATCCCAAATCAGCCACGCACCAGTCGTCCATCGGAATTTTGGCTCCTCCGGGTTCTCGAAGTAAAAATGCTCCGCGCTGTCGAGAGCTTGTGGCAAAAAGTACTTGTGATAGCGTTTCCGAACTTTCTCAGCATGGTCGGTAAAGCCGATATCTAGATGCGTTTTGAAAACCAGATGAATAGTAGGAGAGGACATATTGTTTTGCTTTATTATGAGCCAACTGTGCCACGCACAATGAGCCGCGTTTCTAGCGTTTCTACCATTGCGGGGGCAGTTGGGTTTTTCAGGCGGCGCAAAATGAGCCGCACCAATGCACGAACGCGGTCGTCCAGGTCAATTTTTACGGTGGTCAGGTTGTAGCTAAGCCATCCAGCCTGTGCGATATCATCAAAGCCGACAACTTTGACATCTTCAGGGATACGCAGGCCCAATTTGAAGCGCAAGGCATCAATCACACCAAAAGCGCCTACGTCATTGGCGGAGAAAATACCGTCTACGCCTTCTCCCATTTTGAAGAGGTCCAGCGTCGAGGTAAGGGCAGTCTCATAGGTAAAGTCGCCCGCAATAATGACAGGGTCAGGTAGGCCGCGATCTTTAAGAATTTGGCGAAGAGCTCGTTCACGCTCTATATTCGCCAAGGATGTTTTCGCTCCGCCAAGGTAAGCGAATTTGGTGCACCCGTAAGCTTGCATCAGAGCGACTGCTTGTCCAATCCCTGTCTGTTGGTTCACATCCAGACGGTCAAAAACCGCTGTTGACCCTGACGCAATAGGGGAAACCCCATTTTGCGGGTAAGTCACATAAATTGGAACTGCCCGGTCCAGAGCATTCGCGAGCGTTTCAGGCCCGATGTTTTCCGCAAAGGCAATGATACTGTCGAGATTAAACCCCTTCATATAGGTGAGTAATCGTTCGTCCATGCTTTGGTCTGTACGGGTTTTGAAAAGGAGGGTTGCAAATCCTTCAGTTTGCAGCGCCGTGGTCAAGGCGTCAATTTCCTGCGATTCCCATGGGCTGCATACATCCGGCACGATCACTCCAACGAGATGAGAGCGACGGGTTACAAGAGCCCGTGCGGCCATGTCCGGTGTATAACCAACATCTTTCGAAATTTTGAGAATTAGGTCACGCTTTTCTTTCTTCAAAGAGGCGTGCGGATTAAAGGCTCGGGAGACCGCAACACGAGAAACGCCTGCCATCTTTGCAACCGTATCCGCCGTCGCGCGTTCCGGACGTTTTATCTCTTTCATGTTCAATCCGTCAGACACTCAAATTACTCATATTTTGAAAACGTGTTCACTATTTAATGCCGTATATAGCCCTAGTTTGTCAATCGCACAAACAGCTCAAATGACGATTATATTGCAGAATACAGCCGTTACCATAATATATCTTTCAAGGCAGAATGTAGATTTCCACTTGATTTTATCGTTCAGTTTGACGAATAATGAAAACGTGTTCACTTTTATAAAGCTGATCGGCGTTTCTCTTGATTGGCGATATGGCACACCAACACAGGATGCCCTGGGGGGATAATTTTGATGAATAAATTGCGTAGTTATGCATTAGGCCTTGTAGCCGCCACAGCACTTGCTGGGCCTGCGATGGCAACAGAAATCACCATCACCTGCCGCTGTGTGGAAGGCGGCGTCAACAGCACGGCTGCTGTCTGGTTGAAGACCAGTGTGATTCCTGAATTTGAAAACAGAATGAAGGCAACAGGCAAGGATGTTACTGTTAACTTCAAGGAATTCGCAGGTAAGGATGAGCAGCTGACACAGCAGCTCGCATTGGATTTTTCAACTGGCGCTGGCGCAGACATATCGTCTTTCGACGGCTTCCTCATCCCAAACTTCGTAGATGCAGGTCTGCTGAAGCCATTGGATGAAGTTGCCGGCGAAGAAGTGAATCAGTGGGAAGGCTGGTCTCACATTTCTGAAGGCTCCAAACAGCTGATGTCCTACGGCGGCAAGGCCTATGGTGTTGCTCTTGGTACAGACAGCCGCATGATCTTTGTGCGCAAAGACATCTTCGCAAAGGCTGGTATCGATGCTGATGCTTGGCAGCCAACATCCTGGAAAGACGTTCTGGATGCTGCGCGCGCCATCAAAAAAGTAATGCCAAAGTCTGCTCCAATACAGCTGAATGCTGGTGTTTCCATGGGCGAAGCAACCACCATGCAGGGCTACTGGATGGCAATTTTGGGCACCGGCGAAGGTATGCTGGACGAAAATGGCAAGTGGATCGTGTCCTCACAAGGGATTCTTGATACGCTGAACCTTTACAAAACCATCTATGTTGATGAGAAGCTCGGCGACAAACGTGCGCAGCTGCTCGGCGATGGCCGGAACCGTACCTTCGCAAACTTCCGCGATGGTAAAACAGCTATGCTGGTGGAAGGGGATTGGTTCTACCGCTCTGTGACCAAGCCTGGCGCCGAGTTCGAAGTTAAAGACCGTGACGTAAACATGACCTGGAAAAAGATGCCAGCGCAGGCACCAGGCAAAGGCTTCCGCGGTCAGGATTTTGTGACCATGTCTGGCGGGACTGGTTTCGTGATCAATCCAAACTCCAAAGCACCAAAAGAATCATGGGCACTGTTGTCCTACATGAACTCCAAGGAGCAGCTGGATGCGTTCCAGGCAATCAACCCACGCGTTCGTATTCGTGATGATGTCTGGATCCCGAACTCTGACTTCCTGACAGAAACATCCCAGACGCTTCTGCCACTGACCACAGCACGTCCAAACAACGCATATTACAACAAAGTGTCCGTTGCTGTTCAGCGCATGACTGAAGCCGTTGTTTCCGGCGAACAGACAGCTGATGAAGCTATGGCTCAATACAAAGCCGATGTCACCGCGATCGTTGGTGAAGAAAATACCGTAAGCAAATAAGCGCTTATTCAAACTCCGGGGCGGGGCGCGCAACCTTTCGCGCCCTCATCCTCTCCCTGATCTTTTGATCCAATAATCTCCCTTCGCGGGAAGGTGTAATTTGAAGAACTTCTCATTGTTGTCTGCGCGTGCGGGAGCGCTGTTTTTCTCCCCTGCGGCAGCTCTTGTCGGCGCATTTGTGATCGTCCCATTCTTCTGGGTGATCTTCGTCTCCTTCACCAACAGAACCTTGCTTGGAAAAACAGCTCTCAACCCTGAGTTTGTCGGGTTTGATAACTACGTCTCCTTGTTCAACATGAGCACGTTCTTCACACGGGGCCAGTTTGGTTTCTCGCTCATTCTCACCATCCAATTCGTGTTGCTCTCCGCATTGGTGGGGCAGGCACTGCTGGGTATGATCCTGGCATGGCTGTTACAATCAACGCCGAAATACGTGAAAATCTTCTCAGAATCTGCCGTGATTGTTGCGTGGATCCTGCCGGAAGTTGTCATCGGCTTTGCATGGTTTGCGTTCCTTGATTACGACAATGGCACACTCAATATGCTGCTGACGTCGATTGGGTTGGAGCCGGGAGACTGGCTGCTGGACAATCCATTCTGGGTCATCGTGTTCTTCAACACATGGCGCGGCGCCGCATTCTCCATGATGCTGTTCAACTCAGCGTTCTCATCGATCCCGCCAAGCTATTTTCAAGCGGCTGATGTTGCTGGCGCGACATCCTTCCAAAAGTTCAGGGATATCGCTCTGCCGCTCATCAAAGGGCACGTGGTCACAGACTTGATCCTCATCACCATGTGGACCTTCAACGTCTTCACGCCATTCCTGCTGACAAACGGCGGACCGTCCTACCGCACGGAATTGCTCTCCATCTACACCTACCGCGTCGCGTTTAAAGACTTCGAATTCGGTAAGGGCGCAGCCGTGGGCGTCGTGATCATGCTCATCAATCTGGCATTTGCTCTGATTTATCTGCGCATCGCAAAACAGAAAAACCAAGAGGTAGCCGAATGACCCTCTCTTTCCAACAAATTCTGTCCCGCATTAGTTTTTCCGTTCTCGCAGCGCTGATCGGCATTTCATTTGCTCTGCCGCTCATCTGGTTCCTGTTTGCTCCGTTCAACGCGCGTGCTGAACTCGGACTGGAGATCCCAAGCCCCTTTACGCTGAAGAACTTCTACACCGTGTTCGATAACGCCTTTGCCATGCGCGGATTGCTAAACTCGTTCATTCAAAGCATTGGTGGTGTGATCCTTGTCGGCTTTGCCGCAACTCTTGCAGCCTACGCCCTTTCACGCTCCGATATTCCGGGCAAGAAGAGCATCACCTATCTCTTGCTGCTGTTCTCTTCTGTTGTGTCCGGCAGTGCCGCGATGGTTCCGATCTTCCTGATCGTCTCCAAACTTGGCCTCATCGACACACATGTTGCGGTGATTCTCGTGTTTGCTGGTGGCCTTCTGCCCACGGCGATGTTCATCCTGCGTGACTTTATCGACGGTATTCCCAAATCCTATGAGGAAAGCGCCATGGTCGCCGGAGCATCCTCCATGCAGGCGTTCCGTGATGTGGCCTTGCCTGTCATCCGTCCAGGTATCGTCGTTGTGGTGGTTTGGGCCTTCGTGAACATCTGGGGCAGCTTCCTGATCCCGTTTATTCTGCTGCGCTCCGACGAGTTGATGCCTGTATCCGTCGCTATTTACTCGTTCTACTCTGAGGCAGGAACACCGATTGTTACACTGCTTGCAGCTTACGCGCTAATCTACTCGTTCCCTGTCATCTCTCTCTATCTGTTCGTAAACTGGAAGTTTGGTTTCCGGTTCTTCGGCGGCATTAAAGCATAATCGGAAGAATAAAAATGGCTTCTATCGCATTCCAAAACGTCACCAAATCTTTCGGCAAATTTAATGCAGTCTCCAATGCCAGCTTTGAAATTGGCGACGGTGAGTTCATCTGTCTTCTCGGCCCATCCGGGTGTGGTAAAACCACCAGCCTGCGTATGATTGCTGGCTTGGAGACACCAACCGCTGGTCGCATCTACATTGGTGATAGGGACGTTACAGCCCTGCATCCGCGTGACCGTAAGATCTCCATGGTGTTTCAAGATTATGCGCTCTACCCGCATATGAACATCAGCCAGAACATCGCCTATCCGCTGAAAGTCCGCGGTGAAAATGAGGCAACACGCGGGGAGCGTGCGCAAGAAGTTGCCGACGTTTTGAAGATCGGTCATCTGTTGGAACGTCTACCGGCCCAGATTTCCGGCGGTCAGCAGCAGCGGACCTCTCTGGCCCGTGCATTGGTAAACCCAAGTCAGGTCTATCTGTTTGATGAACCGCTTTCCAACCTCGACGCCAAGCTGCGTTTAGAAGCACGCGGTTTCCTGCATCACCTGCAAAACAGCATGGGTATGACCTCCGTTTATGTTACGCACGATCAGGCTGAAGCCATGGCGCTGGCCACCCGTGTTGCGGTCATGGATCAGGGGCAAATCGTTCAGTTTGCAACCCCAATGGAAATCTACCGCAAACCAGCAACCACCTTTGTGGCAAATTTCGTTGGCAACCCACCTATGAACCTGCTGCCTATCGAAGCAATGGTGGAAGATGGCACACTGAAGATGAAAGCCGAAGGGTTGGATGTGGTTGCTCTGCCAATGCAGGCATCGTTTGCAGAGGCTGTCTCAATCAACAAATCCATTACCCTTGGTGTTCGTCCCGAGCATTTGCTTGCCACTCAGGCCGGCGAGAACACCGTTCGCGGTAAGCTGTTTGCCAACGAGAACATGGGCGCAGAAAAGCTTGTGACCATTGAGCGCCCGGACGCAGCCCGGTTCACCGCTCGTATCTTCACCGATGACGATATTATCCTTTCTGAAGACGTGGCCCTTGGCTTCTCCAGCAAACACATCACTTTGTTTGGTGCAGATGGGAACCGATTGGCGCTGGACAATGAGTGAAACACTTGCCCACCGGCACTTCAAACAACATATTTCGAAGGCGGATCAGGTCTCTGATCCGTACTTCTATCTGGATTTTGAGGTGCCTGAAGGCACAACACGTTTCGACGTGTCGCTAGACTATATCCCTGCCAAAGATTGCATCATCGATCTTGGATGCCTTGACCCTGAGATTACGGAGTTTCCGGCAATCTCAGGGTTTCGCGGCTGGAGCGGGGGCGCCCGCAACAGCTTCTTTATCGCCCTGGATGATGCCACCCCGGGATACGTCCATGGTGATATTCCGGCCGGTACCTGGAAGATCATCCTCGGGCTCTACAAAATCCCGATGACTGGCGCGGATGTGAAACTTTCAATCACGTTCGATCAATCGCCAAGGAACGTTGCTCCGCAGCCCGTGACGCCAACCCCCGTGAGAGCGGGAGAAGGCTGGTACAAAGGTGATCTGCACTGCCACACCTTCCATTCTGATGCACGCGGCGCACCTGAGTTGCTCCATGCAGCGGCGAAACAGGCAGGTCTGGATTTTCTGGCAATTTCAGACCACAACACCACCACGCAGCGCCGGTATTTCCATCCTCATTCCTGCGAGGAACTCGTGTTTGTGCGAGGAATGGAAGTTACAACCGCGGTTGGTCATGCAAATGTATTCGGCATTGATGATTGGCTGGATTTTCGCATGACGAAGCCAGACCATTCCCATGTGGTCGCACAAGCTGCCCATGATCGCGGCGGCCTGTTCTCAATCAACCACGATAAACCGCCCATCGACTGGACTTATGAGCTGCCTGAGACCGATTGCATGGAAGTCTGGCAATCTGCATGGCTCATGTACAATTGGGTCTCGCTGGCACGTTACCAAAAACACTTGTGTGATGGACATCAGATCTCGGTGATTGGCGGAAGTGATTATCACCAACCAGACCAATTGATGCCGGAAGGTCCTCTGGTTTTGGCCCGTCCAACAACCGTGCTCTGGCTGAACGAATTGAGCGAAAAAGCGATTCTAGCTGCAATGAAATCAGGCCGCGGATATGTAACCGAAGGCCCGAATGGTCCGCACTTCTCACTCACCAGCGGACTGGCCACTATGGGGGAGAGTGTTCAAGCTGATACCTGTCGTTTCTCGGTGCATGTGAAATGCGCAAAGGGCGACTTGTTACGCTGGATTGATGCGAGGGGACTGCGCAAACAGGTCCTAATTCCCTACGATGAGATGCAGCTGATCTTCGAAGAAACAGCACATATATTCCTGAGGGTAGAGATCGTTGCCCGCAAAACCCACGCAGCCCTGCTTGCTGAGTTTTTGGCCGAGTTTAAAAACAGAAAACTTCCGCTTGGCCTAATGGAAGAAGAGATATTGGAACAGCCCATCATCAGGGCTCTTTCCAATCCAATTTATATAAAAACGGAATAGGACAGCACGGCATGTTAATTGGGAATGCACCGTGTTCATGGGGTGTTTGTTACCCCACTGGAAACATTTACTCACCGGAACAATATCTGGATCAGCTCGCATCTGCCGGGTACAAGGGCACCGAGCTTGGCCCGCTCGGGTATATGCCAACAGATGTTGACCGCCTCAAGAACATGCTCGTGCCTCATAAC
Organism: Pseudovibrio sp. Tun.PSC04-5.I4; assembly: GCF_900104145.1. Taxonomy (NCBI): domain Bacteria; kingdom Pseudomonadati; phylum Pseudomonadota; class Alphaproteobacteria; order Hyphomicrobiales; family Stappiaceae; genus Pseudovibrio; species Pseudovibrio sp. Tun.PSC04-5.I4. Next base: position 180,322 of record NZ_FNLB01000006.1, read on the forward strand.
CTCACGCTTATCGGGGCAACGCACGTTCACACCTTCTCGCAGGCAGAGACAAACGTCCAGTTTCACAAAGACATGCGCGCACAAGGAGAGGTATTATCCGCTCTTGGTGCCAGGCATCTGGTGGTTATGGACGAAAGCAATGTTTATCCAGCTGACCAGTTGGGCGTCCTATCTCACGATGCAGTGCAGCAGATGTACAAAGACCTTTCAAAAGCTCACACAATGCTGGCAAATGAGTTTGGTATAGCATTGAGCTTCCACCCGCATATTGGCACCTGCATAGAGCTTGAAGCGCAGATTGACGCGCTCTTGTCTGAGACCCCTTTGAACCTGTGCCTCGATACCGGTCATTATGCATTTTGGGGGCAAGATCCACTCACCTATATGAGGCGCAACTGGGATCGCATCGATTACATGCATCTCAAAAATGTCGATGCATCCGTCCGAACGCGTGTTCTCAGAGGAGACCTCTCAGTGCAAGACGCCTTGGGAGCAGGGGTCATGTGCCCGCTTCAAGAGGGTGTTGTCGACATTGCGCAAATTATGGAGTTTCTCCGGGCTAATGAATTTCAGGGGCCTGTTGTTGTTGAACAGGATATTGCCGAAAATGCAATTGAAACACCGTTGGAACTGGCCTGTCGAAACTTCTCTTACATCGCTGGAATGGCAGAAGCCTAAGGAAAAACAATGACACTGTCTGTCGGAATTATCGGGCTGGGCGAAGTTGCTCAATTGATGCACTTGCCTCTGCTCTTTGATGATCAACGCTTCAAGGTCGAGGCGATCAGCGATGTTTCTAAGGAGCTGATGGACTACATCGGCACGCGTTACGGAGTTGAAAAGCGATACGCCTCTGCGTCAGAGTTGACTATGGACCCGAGCTTGGATGCAGTGTTCATTCTCACGCCCGACCACCTTCATGCAGATCTGCTTTCTGTGGCCATGGCAGCAGACAAACACGTTTTCATCGAGAAGCCCGTGTGCTTGAACAAGCACCAGATTCCGGCCCTTCTGGAACAGCAAAAACAATGTTCCATTGTGGTTTTCGTTGGGTATATGCGGCGCTATTCCCGCAGCTTCCTCGCTCTGAAGGAGCGCATGCCAGACCTCGATAGAATCCGGCATGTCCGTATCCGCGATATCATTTGCGAAGCGCCCTACTTCACGCGCCAGACCCGCCCAGTCCATCGCGGCAATGATGTTCCAGCTGATATCATCAAAGAGGGACAGGCTCGCACAACCGCCATGCTCCGCGAGATCATGGGTGATGCAGACCAGGATCAACTCCGAGCTTATCAGGTGCTCACAGGCCTTTCCTCTCACAGCTTCTCTGCCATGCGCGAACTGCTCGGCATGCCAAAGAAGGTAAGTTACGCAGAGCAGCATGGCGGCGAGATTGTTCTGGTGCTGTTCGACTACGGTCACTTCACGGCGCTGTATGAAGCAGTCATCTCGGATAATGCTGAATTTGATGCAGGCATCGAGGTGCTGACGCAAAATGAACGCTATAAAATCACCTACGACACGCCGTATATTCGCAACCTGCCAACACAGTTGAGCATCACTCGTTCGACCGATGAACAGACCACCACAGAGATCATCGGCCCCTCTTATGAAGACCCATTCCGCATCGAGCTGGACGCCTTCTACAAAGCTATAGTGAATGGAGATTTTCACAAAACAACGCTCACCGACGCAGCAAATGACTTAAACCTCTTTGCAGAAGTTGGGGAGATGTTTTGAGTAATAGATAGTGGAATGCTCCAGAAATATTGAATTCTAACGTCTAGTATTAGAAGGTAGTCTATGGGAATAATATTGAGGTTCCGAAATCGTTTTGTATCATCACAAAATCATCTGCTCTAACAACACCCTAATCTGGCATGTTGCGGTGCAGCGCCACCTTTCGTTCCCGCTAGGTGCGAACCGCGAACCCAAAGTGCGAACCCAAAATTTCTGCCTGTAACTGGTGATCTGGTGCGCAAAGCCCCACCGCATACGATTAGCGCCCGGAAGGACCCAAAAACGGGGGTAGGGGATGCATGGTATGGGATTGTGCGGGTGGTTTGGCGCGGATTGACTTGGACTGGATGTAGCCGTCGCAGCTCCACTGAGCATAGCGGCAATGTGCCTGAAACCGCCCGATTTTGTCGCGCCAATAGTTCGGGGTGATTTGTAGGGGGAGGCGGCACAAAGCAGCTGAACCCAGCCCAAAGTGGATGTGAGACGACGCTAGCCAGAAACAGACGGCACCAGCAGATAAGGCACCTCTTGTTATTAAGGGTGCGCCGCCCACACTCAAGGTGCGCCTTGCCCCTGTAAATCCTAGGGTATGATAGCCCAAAGCCCTAGATTGAGCGGGTCGCTATGGCATTCCACGGTACTCAAATAAGCATGACTAGCTCATGTGTAGGAGGCACAAGATACCAGGAGGAGCAAGCGCCATACACGTCAATTACATCTACACAGAACACCCCCAATGGGGCTCAGAAATTCTGCAATACACCAACGAAGAAATGCGCGAGATTTTTGGCGACGAGCATGCTGAGGAACTCTGGGCCGGCAAGATCATCCTGCATAAGGGCGGTGCCTACCTGGACATGCTCAGCGCCGCCAGAGACAAGCTGGCAGCAGAAATCGAAGCCTAAACCACACAAAACTGCGAAGAAGACGAGCCCCGCCACTTGCGCGGGGTAGAGGTCGTGAAAGACGGGCAAGGTGCCTGTCCCTAACGGAGGAAGGGCTTGTGAGGACCAGCACCATCAGAATTGCAGCACACCAGCTAACCAAGAGCGGGGTTTGACGAAAACAGGCCCTATAAGGCCTGCGATCCAATCGCAAGAGAACTCGAAGACAAGGCTGCGATCAAGGCTCGCGTGAACGCAGACAGCATGACGCTAACAATAGAAGTGAATACCGACCAGCTCCTCGACGCAGCAACGACATTGCGAGAGCTTGGGCTGATTTGAACCAACTGGATGTCAGGATATGGACTGTAACCCCGCCCCAGGCGGGGTTTGCTGTTTGGCAAGATTGGTTCAGTCAGAAGATTCGTTAGTGGTAAAGGAGGCCAGTGCACCCCTTCCGGGTCTCTAGTGATGCACCTTCCCGGTCTATGGGTGAGCTTTCAAAACTCAGGTCAAAACCAAAAAGGCCTGAGAGGCACTGTGCCTCCCAAGCTAGAACATTCCAATGCTTTTTAGTCTTTTGAGACTTCCAGTGCGCAAGGTTCAAGCAGCTCGGATATCTTCTCGCTACATCCCTGCACATCTTCTATGTGATTGCGCACAGCATCAAACAGCGTCAGCAACGCTTCATATTCCTGGGTATGCTCCATGCGTTCGCTCATCACCACGCTCATGGAATAGACTAGATTTTTGAGGTGGTTGGTTGATAATCGAAGCTGATCCACTTCATTGCGAAGGGACGTATGGGCACATTTCTCTTTACCAGTTTCTGTCATTTCAAGCCCTCTACTTTGGGTGTTGAACAACCACTCAGCAGAAGGCTTCTGACGGCCCACTGGCGAGCGGGAGGTTCAGAACCTGCAAGTAGACAGGCGGGTTTATTCCCCCGCGAAGGGTATTGTATTCACCGCCCTCCCGCCCATAAGCGAGAGTTTGCGTAAGGAGGGCTAACTCCAACGCAAAATGACCGCCGAATAACGGCAACGGTGACCGCTACTTGTGAAAGGTTCTGACGCCTCAAGATGAACATGCGATGAATGTGGCAAGGTGTCAATGCAAGGAAACGGAATTCCTCCACAAACCCATGGCATTAGCCGGTAGTGAAGAGCTTTAGTTGTACATTCTGGAATTAGATAGCTCTAAGCATATGCCTCTTTGCAAGCCATTGGGAAACACCTAAAAGCTGATGATTGTTCAGCAGAACCGGAACGCCTAAGGTGCTATGAAACTTGTAAGTGTAACCCACAGCGGTACCGTCGGTTAAAGCTAGCTTCAGAGCAGTTAACTGTAGTTTGTGCAGGCTAGAAATTTAAAGATAGTCCTTTGTCAGAACTCATCGATTACTGGATTTTATCTCTTCGCGATATGGAATACTGCGCGCCCGATATTAAGAAGGGCGTTAATGTACCCATCAATTGGGATAGAGCAAAAGGAGGCGTCCTTCCTCTCGCTCTCTGTCAGGAGTTGTTTGCGGAGGCAGATCGCAATGCGCAAAAGAGGCAGCCAAGTGAGCCAATGGTCGAAGAGCTTGCGGTCATGATTGCGCCTTTCTCGTTTCGCCGCGCAGTTCTGGGGCAGAGGCCTAAAGACTACGCACCAATCTGGATAACTGCTTCTGTTGACCGGGAAGGGCGACTAGCTACTGATACGGAGACACCGCCGTTTCTTGTGAGGGATATGCTGTCGCCAAACGCGAATGCAGATGTTTTGATTGGTGAGGCAGCAGCTCAAGAGGCTTTTCACAAAAGCCACAAATTCATGCTCACTCAAGGTGGTTGGAGTGAGCAGGTGCGCTACATGAATGAGCTCTGGGAGAAGGTAAACGGAAGACCGCTTGAAGCCATTCTCAAAGATAACAAAAATACAGGTATCTTGAGCTTAAGAGCAGCAGAGGTGAAGGGCATTGCTCGCAACCTTGCTGAGAACCTGAAAGGATTTAAGCAAGTTGCAAGTGAGCAACGCGGCAAAACTTCGCTTCAGGCATTTATTGATTTGAAGAGCTCGAGTGCTCAAGCACTGGATGGTTACTCAAAGGACGCCCTTGCGCGCCATTGTGGGCACATCGCAAAAGAATTTGGACTTTCTCCTTCTCAACGAGAAGCTCAAGCGCAGGTTTCAGCGCTTAATACTGGACAAGTGCTTGCCATTGAAGGTCCTCCCGGGACCGGAAAAACGACGTTAATGCAGTCTGTATTGGCAAACGGTATTGTTGAGGCCGCATTACGAGGAAAAGACCCGTTTGTTGTTCTCGCATGCTCGGCGAATAACCAAGCCGTACTGAACTTAAATCAGAGCTTGGCAGAGGCAGCGAATAGTAGCGATGAAAGCACTTTGAGTAAAAGGTGGCTGCCGTCTCCTCGTGAGGTTCTTTCCACTGATGTCGCAGTCGACACCCTCGGCGCTTATCTCGCATCTGAAGGCCAGGTAGAAAACGTTGACGTGAACCAAGTTTTGACGATGACGCTTGAGATCGATGGGAACAAACGCCGATGGTGCGGAGGGCATACCCTCTTTGAACGTCGAGAGTACTTCCAAGCTGCAAAATCCCATTTTATTGAAGCTGCGGAAACCGCATTCTCAAAAAGCTTTGAAAGCGTCATTGATGTTAAACTAGCTCTACATCAGCGCTTGAAAAGACTAGACACTCAGCTGAAAGCTTTCTCTGCCGAATGTTTCGTGATCGCTACAGTGGCAAAAAAGTACGGTTCTGACTGCGCAAGTGTGGTGGAAGAAATCGAAGAGCGCTTGAGGCATTGTCAGTGGAATGGAGCTGCACCCGTCGTTGAAGGTCTTGAAGAAGCAAAATCTGCCAAAGAACGGCACATAAGTCATGAGCTTTATGTAGGGCGTGAGCTGCTAAACACTGCTGGTTTTCTTGATTGGCTCTTCCCTCGTCGAAGGGTCCGCAGATCAGCCAAGTTTTTCCGTGAACATGAAGCGTTCGATGTTGCAAACGCGCTTTTGGATTGTCGGAAGCCTATTAAGGCGGAAGAGTTTCTGGATCAGCAGATCGCAGCTCAAAAAACTGAGTGTCATAAGCTGGAATCTCAGATTAGAGATTTAGATGTTTATCGGTTTGAGTTTGAAGGCCTGCAGACAGACAAGAAGCAATTTCAAGCCAGCATGGAGCGTTTGAATAGCTTGCTCTTAAAGCTTGGTATCGAAGGGCGAAAGTTCATCGAAATGCCTGAATGGTCCCAGCCAAACAAGACGCAGGAACTTCTAGACAGAGTTTTGCGCCGTGACATGTTCATGTTGGCATGCCGTTATTGGGAAGCTCGCTGGCTGGAGGAGATGGCTCAGTATCTCCCTAAGGTCGAAGCGGAAAGTTCCAAAAAAGGCGATATCAACGCAAATAGCGGGGAGAAGACAGTAAAAGAGCGCTTGCATCGCTACGCGATGCTGACGCCATGTTTTGTTGCAACATTTTTCCAGGCCGCAAAGTTCTTCAATCTCAGGCGCGGTAAAAGCGGAGGCTTCAAGTTAGAGCCTCTTTGGGGCTTTTGCGATTTGATTATCGTTGATGAAGCTGGTCAGAGCGCTCCACATATTGGTGCTGCTCCATTTGCCTTAGCAAAGGCAGCCGTCTGTATTGGGGACGTTAAGCAAATCAAACCGGTGTCTAAGCTACCGGATTTTGTCGATCTGGGAAACATTGAAGCCTCTGGCCTGACTGAAGCATTTGCAGATTTAGCAGGTGGTGGGCAGGACGGACAAGCAGAAGACTGTGGCTTTAGGGCCGGAACCGGGAGCCTTATGGCAGCTGCAATGGCTGTCAGTTGCTACAACCGTGAAGGTGGAGATGGTATGTTCCTTCGCGAACATAGGCGCTGCTACGATGATATCATCTCATACTGCAATGATGCATTTTATAGCGGTCAGATGCAGCCTTTGAAGGGGCTAGCGCCACGTGAAAAAGGCATGCTGCCTCCGCTGGGTTACGCGCACATACAAGGTCGCGCTAATAAGCAGGGTGGAAGCTGGGCGAATCCCTCGGAAGCCTCTGCTATTGCCCAGTGGATCTCTGAAAATAGAGAGGTACTGCTGAAACAGGCAAATCTGCCAGAAGGTAAATTGAGTGAAGCAGTAGCGGTGATTTCACCATTTAAATCTCAGGCACAAGCGATTAAGTCAGCGCTGACTAAGCAAGGGATTAAGGATGATATCACCGTAGGGACGGTGCATGCTCTCCAAGGTGCAGAGCGACCTATTGTGATCTTTTCGACCACATACTCAGCGAATTCATTAAAGAAGGTACATTCCCTGTTCTTTGATAGTGACGCTTCGATCCTCAATGTTGCTGTGAGTCGTGCAAAACTTAGCTTCTTAGTTTTTGGTGACATGAACATCATGAACCCATCAGGGCGGAACGCCTCTAGTATTTTGGCGCGCCGATTATTTGATGACCCCCAAAACGAAATCAAGAATGTTGATGGGGCTCCGAAGCTGACCACGCTTCCTGGGATCATGCCTGAGCGATTAGAAACTCTGCAGCAGTTTCAAGCGATTTTGCGACAGGCATTTGAACAAGCCCAAAACCGTCTGCTCGTTGTTTCCCCGTTTTTATCGCGAGCAGCAATCGAGGAAGATAACGTCATCGAATTGTACCATGCAGCTGTGAAACGGGGCGTTGATGTTCGCATCGTCTATGACGTGCTCAAAGAAGCTAATAATCAGTGGTTTGTCGATGGGCGCAAACTGCTGGAGGATAGTGGTGTAAAGCTGACAGCAGCACGCAACGTGCACAATAAGACGCTCTGCGTTGATCACGATTTTATCGTGGAGGGGAGTTTCAACTGGCTCAGTGCTAACCGTCAAACCTTCTCGCAACAAGAGAGAGCATTTCTCTTGAGAGGAGCTGAAGTCAATCAGATGATTGATGAGGTATGGGCGGAGTACAACGAGAGCACATTTGCCTAACGACGTTCCAAATTGCGCATGCTGGGGCAACTGAGTAATTTTTGGATGGTCAGTACAGCTGCCACAGCACGGCGATGAGCCGTGGAACGCGTGAGCCCCACCTGAATGCAGATGGGTCGCCAGCGGAAGCCTTCTGCGCGCATCCAGAGTATTTTCCTGTCGTCGGGCTCTGGCACGTACCGCAGCCAATCGATGGCTTCTTCCATGAGCCCTATATCTTTAGCGCTGGGTACCGCCCGGATTTGAGGTTTGTTGTAACCATAGGCTTCATGAACATCATGGATCACCTGCGGCCAGGTGTTGCCATCGCGCCGTGGAGATGACCTCGGTGGGTTGGGAAGGCGCCGCAAGGTGCCAGCAGCAAGCTCCAGGCGATCAACGATGTCTGTTGTGCTAAGTGCCATGAGAAATCTCCGAGCTGCATGTGTGAAGCGTCTCTTGCGCTTCCAAAACGCTGTGCAGCACGCGGATGTGGAAGTTGCGAGCTGCCATGATGTGCTCTGCCAAGGTGATGAGCTGGCCGGGTGTGGGAGCGACAGTCTTGCTGCTGCGCCGCCAAGCCTGACAAGCGGCAAAGATTACGTCCGTTGGATAGCAGCCCAGATCCTGGATCCAATCCTCGATGAGCTGAGTGATGGCCTCTGGTGAGAGCCGCTTCTGCGGATAGTGGTTGAGAAGCTGTCCGACAGCCAGGCCAACTGGTTTTGACCCTCCAGGTGTGTTGGCCTGCGTGAGTGTGCTGAGGAGTTGCTCCAATTCCTCAATCTCCTGAGCTGTTCGTTGCGCCTGACGTCGTTCTGATCGCGTTGCTACCAGCTGCTGCAAGAGCCTCATCCCAGGCTCTCTGCCAAACATGGGAAATGGATTTTTTGCGCTTGGAGGGTTCATGGGATCGAACAGATTGCTCATGGGATTTCTCCTTGGTTGGCACTTTGGGTTTTGCCCGAAGTTGTTCACAGACCGTGTTTTGGGGGATAGGGGGAAAAGGTTCTTTTGATGGTTCTAAATGACGGTTCAAGGGGGGCACCACGTGCCGGTTGGTAGCGGCACCACATGCCGGTTGCTGGAGGGGCCTTCCGGCACGTGGTGCCGGTTGGTTGTTCCTGGTTTGATCGCCTCCAGATTTTCAAGGGCAGGATGGTCATTTTTATCGGTGATAGGCTTGCGTTCGGCAAAGCCTGAAAGGGCGAAAATATCGGACCTGCGTGAGCCATTGGCGCGACGACGCTGATAGCGTGTGATGAGGCCCAGCGCTTCCAGATGGGTTAGACAGTTGCGGAGTTTGCGCTCCGAGCAGCAGCACGCCTCCTGCAACGTGGCTTGCGATGGCCAGCACAGGCCGTACTCATCTGCAAAGTTGGCGATGGTGATGAGCACAAACTTCTCGATTGGATCGGTGATGTCGCTCCGCCCATAGGCCCAGGTGATGGCTTGAACGCTCATAGGTTTGAGATCCGGTTCTCGCGAATTTCCTTTTGCCTGAGCCAGTCGAGTACACCTTCCCGGCGATAGAACACCCGCCGTCCTGTGCGCACGCACGGCGGTCCAATGCGCATGGTCTGCCAGCGGCTCAGAGTGTCAACGCAAACGCCTAGCTCTTTGGCAAGCTCAGCCCGTGTCATCCAACCATCGAGAACGGCCTTAGGTTCTGTTTGTTCAGGTTCTGGGGTAGGGACGTTGTCTTCCATGTGCTCCTCCAATAGTGACCGCTCGGGTTCAAACGGTTTGCGGAAAAGTTAAGCATGGAAGGTCAATAGGCACGTAGGCGTTGATGGGCGTTCATAGGCGTTCAAACGCTTAGGCACTGCCTATCGGGATGAAGCTGGACCATGAATAACGCAGTCCAATATATGCAATGAAGCACAAAACTCATCTCGTTTAGATTATGAGGATTCGGAATGTCCTATAGATATCAATAGGTAATTTTAGAATTTCAGTCGCTGCAAAATCTTTTAGTATTTCAAAAGGCTGACGTATTGGTCAAATCAACTTTGTTGGGATAGCACAATTGAGAGATTGGCCTGTTGTTAGCCGGTAAAGGTCTTAAGTTTTACTGGAAATAACCTGACCTAAACGGCAGGCTGAATGTGAAATACATGCGGCGGCGTGTTTTTTGATGAGGCCCAATAGAAGCTGGATGCCACAAGGCAGGAGTCAAACAGCAGATATTAGACGCAGGTGGTTTGCCTCGCGCCTCAACTTTTCTTCTTCATGATGTTTGGGTTGCGTGAGGGGAGGGAAACCAATGACGCTGCCATCAAAAGAGTATTTCACCTTAATTGAAGCTGGTGCACGTTGGGGAGCGCCGCTCGGCACTATTGCTGGCTGGGCAGAAGTTGGTCGCTTCCGCATTGTCACCAGTACGCCGCATATCGCCTGTGGTGATCGGCGCGTATTTGGCATGGTGGAACTGTTCGGATCAGATCTGTTCAAGATGCTGAGTACAACCGGAAAGCGCTCCCGCTGTTGTTTGGTCCGGCGTGTTATCCCGTTTCATCAAGACTGTACTGAGTTGCTCTATGTGACCAAGCCAGAACAAGGCTTGAGGGTCCAGCCAGATGAGCTCTGGATCCCGGCCATCGATCTTTATCGCTTTGAAGAGAAGTATGGCCTTGCCCAGCGCGCTGGCAAAGGTGGGCGTGAGCCGAAATATGATTGGGAGGGAATGTGGGCACCGCTCTGCGTGCATATCTTTGCTGAAGGCGTGCCAGCTGCCATGCAAGAACTGGCGAACGAAGTGCAAGCCTGGTTTATTGAGGCGTCTCCAACCGGAGAGGCGCCTGATATGAGTACCATCCGCCGACGTATTCGCCCCATTTGGGAGGCACTGAAGAAGGAGCGGGAGGATTAGAGGGAGGTGCAGGCGTGTTGGGGGGAGGCGATGCAGCAACCTGCTGTGTTTGTTGTGATGGTTTTTGTTTCACATACTCCGCCACCGCATTGACGCTATCACGCAATGGAGATTCCATTAGATGGGCATAGCGTTGTGTAGTGCTCATCTGAGTATGACCTAGTAGACGACCTATGACTTCAAGAGATGCACCACCTGATACGAGCAGAGATGCAAAGGTGTGACGCAAGTCATGAATGCGCACATCAGATATTTCCGCCTCCTTCAAGATGCCCTGCCAATACCGGCGCATTTTATGAACGGGCTTGCCAGTCCCGTCCCCTGGAAACAGCCAGGGGCAGTCCTCTGATACAAGATCCGACCGCCGTCTCACTAGATCAGCCACTTCTGCGGAAATAGGCAGGCGGTGGGTGCGCTTCTGCTTAGTGGTTGTGGCCGGCTTAAACGTAACCGTCCGCTCAAGGCGCCATGATTTGGGCTTGACGCTGTGATTTTGCGTCCGGCTTCCAGTTCCATGGCAGGAGCTCGTGGAGGCGGTTGATCATGTGATCGTTGATGCGGGCAAGGACATCTGTGAGATAGTCCTGCGGGTTGAGACCATTGAGTTTGGCGGTTTCAATCAACGTCATGGCGTCCGCCAGAGTTTCTCCGCCGGCCATTGATCCGGCAAATAAGAAGTTTTTACGGCCCAATGCAATAGGTCTGACTGCGCGCTCAGCCGCATTGTTGTCGATCGCGACGCGACCCTCGTCGAGGAACAAGGTGAAGGCGTGCCAACGGGAGAGGCCATAACGGATGGCTTTGGCCAGCGGTGATTTGCCTGAGATGCGGGTAAGCTGAGCCTCGCACCAGGCCTTGAAGGCCTGAGCGATGGGTTTACTGTGCTTCTGCCTCACTTCATGCCGCAGGTCTGGTGGTTTTCCGCTGATCTGACGTTCAATGTCATAAAGCTTACCGATCTGCTCCAGTGCGTATCTGGCCAGTTCTGATTTGGTGGCGGTGAAGATATCATGGAAGTCGCGGCGCCAATGCGCCCAGCAGGCGGCTTCTTTAATGTCCCCGCTGTCATAAAGTTGCTTGTAGCCGGCATAGGCATCGGCCTGCAGAATGCCGGAAAACTCTTTGAGGTGGCATCGCGGGTTGTCAGCCTTGCGATTTGCGGAGAACCAATAGGCAGCAATAGGCGGGGCCTCTCCTGCGAAGGGGCGATCATCGCGCACATAGGTCCAGATCCGGCCCTGCCTCGAAGCTTTGCCGGAACCGCTCGCCGCCTTGAACTGGCGACCCAGGACATCAATGGGTGTGTCATCGGTATGCAAGCGATCTGAGAGCATCACCTCAGCTTTAAGCAGTTCGCTCAGCGGAGCCAGCGTTTTCATGGCAAGCCCGCACCAGTCCGACAGAGTAGAGCGGGGAATATCAATGCCATGCCGGGCAAGGATTTCGTTCTGACGGTATAGCGGCAAATGATCATCGAACTTGGAGACCAGAATATGCGCCAGTAAGCTGGCTCCGGCACTGGATTTTTCAATGGGCCGGGTTGGTGCTGGAGCTTGCACGATTTTCTCGCACACCCGGCAGGACGTCTTGGGCCGCGCTGTTTCAATCACCTTTAGCTTTGCGGTGATGAACTCCACCAGCTCAGACACATCCTCCCCGATGAGCCGCAGCTCGCCGCCACACTCGGGGCACGCTTTGGGTGACTGCAGAGTGACCCGCTCGCGTTCCACATCGCTACGCACCCGAGGTTTGCCGCGGGTCGGTTTGGGGGGCTCTTCAAGTGTGGAGGTGGCCAGTTCCGGCACGGGCAACTGCTCATCTTCCGGCTCCTGGCATGGGTGGGCAGTCTCCAGGTTTTCCAGCGCCAGTTCAAGCTGGGCAATCTCGCGGTCGATCTTTTCTGAAGATGCGCCAAAGCGTTGCCTGCGCAACTTGGCCAAAGCTTGTTTGAACCATGTGATCAGAACCAGATGGGCCTGCTCATTGGCTTGTAAACTCTCAACCTTTCCCTGCAACGCCAGCACCATGGCCTTGAGTAAAACTGGATCATCAGGAAGGGAGTTAAGAGACTGGTTCATATGGGTATTTTACCTCATATATCTCCAATATCAAAGTAATACCTCATTCAAAACCCAAGATATTCACCCCATTCGAACGGGCGGAGCTCCCCAACTGGGGCGTCTCCAGTCCATCCCTTCCCACAGCATGGCCAGCTGTGCTGAGGTAAGTCGGGCTGAGCCATCGACTGGTGAAGGCCACGGGAACCGACCCTTTTGTAGGGTAAGAGACGTCAGCCACAGCTGACGTTTCTCCCCTCCGAACCGTACGTGCGGCTTTCACCGCATACGGCTCTCCATTCAAGCTTGGCTAGAAAGCCAGCACGAGACCACGATAGTGCGTTTCGTAGAAAGGAGCCTCGTTCTTTTCCCGAAGATAAGGATTTGAACGTGGTGTCTTCCAGCGGAATTGCCCGCGCTGATGATTGGTTAGCCGGTACAAGATGCTTGAAACGCGTACTCCTTCTTTCGTCATCGAGTGCACCATCCATGTCTTGGCTTTTAAGCCATACGGCCGCGCGAACCACTTTCGCATCAGACGAGAGATGCGCGAGCGATACTTGCGCCCCAGCCAATGTGCCATTTTCCAGAACACGACGGTATCGACGTGCTGGAAGACCTTGGATGTGTAATCGGTGAACTGATAGAAGTTTGCCCAACCCATGAGTTGGCGGTTTAGCCGCTTAATCATGTCGGTATGGGGCGTATTGTGGTCGCCGCTAAGAGCCTTAACCAGTCGATGTTTGAAACCGCTGGTTTTCTCTCGGGGAATGGTCGTTACTGGCCGCATCACGCCACGGGGACCGCGTTTGCGAATGATCCGGTGACCGAGAAAGACAAACCCATCATTAACATGAGTGACATGGGTTTTCTCCATGTTTAACGTCAATGCCAGATCGCCTTCCAGGAATGCTCGGCATTCCTCGCGTACCGCGAGCGCCTGTGCCTTCGTGCCTTTGACGATGACAACAAAGTCATCGGCATAACGGCAATAGGACACTGCCGGTCTGCGACAGCGGTTCTCACGAACCGCCACAGGGCTGGCTTTTCTGACGCTCTCATTCCAACCACGACGTTTGTTGCGCGCTGCTTTTCCAAGGAATTTCTCATCCATCCAACGATCAAACTCATTGAGCATAATGTTGGACAGAAGCGGAGAAAGAACCCCGCCTTGAGGAACGCCCTTGCTGGCGGCGCAGAAGAGGCCTTTATCGATGTGACCTGCCTTCAAAAGCCTCCAGAGCAGTGCGATAAACCGTTTGTCCCGGATGCGCTTGCGCACACACGAGAGCAGCTTGCGGTGATGGACAGTATCAAAGTAGCTTGCTAGATCACCTTCGATCACCCAGCGACCCTTTGTGTTCCTGCCATCCGTTGTCTGCATCAAAACGGCCCGGATCGCGTGGTGCACGCTACGCTGTGGCCTGAAACCATATGAGTAAGGACTGAAGTCGCTTTCCCAAATCGGCTCCATCACCATCAGCATGGCGCGCTGTACTATGCGATCCGTCAGTGTCGGTATTCCCAACGGTCTCAGCTTTCCGTTCCCTTTCGGGATGTAGACGCGTCGTGTTGGAGCGGGCGCATAGGTCCCATCCAGCAGAGATCGCCCCAACGTCGCAAGGAGTTCCTCCTCATTTTGTCGGAAACGATCTCGGTCCACGCCATCTACGCCCGGGGTCTTTGCGCCGCTCGACGCCAAGGCAACCCGGGCAGCCTCAGTCAGCCAAGTCCGATCGGCAATTAAGCGTAAGAGGCGATCAAATCTTCTGGTTCGCTCGTCCTGCGCCCATTTCGCAAGCTTGTGTTGCATGTCGCTGATTATCAAAGGTCTTCACCTCGTTGTGGTCAGTTAATGTGCAGCCCTAAGCAGCTTGAACTGTTCCCCTTCGCCATGTGACAGGCTTTCCCTATCTCGGACTACTACGGGAACTCCGCCAGCGTGGCCGTCATCGGGGTGAACTCCCTTGCGAGTATTAAATATACCAACCTCATTCGGCACACGCCTTCCCTCGTTCCTATGTTGGACTTAAAGCGTATTGGTTAGGCTGCCGGCCGTAGTCTTTTCCCTTGCGTCCCGCAAGTCGGCATCGGCCATCGCCAACAAACTGCATAAGTTGACGACACCCTCGAAAGCGTTTCTGGAGTACGCTGTCGGTTTGCGCGCTTCCGGTCATGAAATCCATGGCGCGACCGATGTTCCGCCTGTTAAGCCATGTAGGCGGAGGCTACAATTCAGCCCCTCAGATACGGTTTAGCCGGTTCGTGTTCCTCAACCTTCCAATACTCAGCCTGAAGATGGGTCTTGACTTAATGGCTTCGTCGCACATCTCTTTATCCCACGGGCTACGTCACCTTGCCAGTTCACGACAAATCACCGCCGCTTCGGCTCTCGCCCTTTCGCAGTAAAGGACGGTCTGTTAAAGGAAACCCCTCCTTTCACTAGAATTCCAAACATAAGCGCCCCGGTCGAAACCAGGTTCGAGGCGCACCCAGCACCTTGTAGTAAAGGCAAAATCCCTGACCATCCCAGTAAAGCAACTTGATCCGATCGCCGCGCCGACCGCGAAACGCAAACACGGCGCCATTTGCAGGGCGCTGGCGTAATTCCGTCTCCGCCAAAGCGGCCAGACCCGCAATGCCCTTGCGCATATCCGTCACACCGCACGCAAGATAAACCCGCACACCTGTTCCCGGCCCGATCATGTCGCTTCCACCAGCCCAATAAACCGGCGAACCTGCGCATCACTTAAGTCACTGGAAACCCTCAGGCTGCGACCGTTCCCGAGCCCAACCTCAATAACGGTGGGTCCTGAAGGCTCAGGATCAGTAACAACAACAGGCACAAAAATGGGAGCCTTCGTGTTTTCACTTGTGTTGCTGTCGCAGTACTGAGCCATCCATCGCTTCAGCAAGTACCGGCCGACACCATGGCTCTGCGCAACATCAAACAGCGTTGCTCCATCAACCCCAACTTGCGCAGTGATTGCCGCCTTTTCTACCCGTGTCCACGACCGCCGTGGCCTCGATTCATCCAACAATGACTTGCCTCCTCAACTAAAACTGAAGAAGAAAATACTCAATCAAACGCAACCAAGTAAGGCGGTCCTGAGCGGACGGTTACGCTTAAACCACGTGAGCAGTTCCAGATTAAAGTGCTCAAAGCGAGCATGGCGTACTTCTCCAAGGCGAGCACCGGTGAGCAGGCACAGGCGGATTACATCGGCCCCGCGTGTGTCCTCGCTGTTCTCCAGTGCTGTAGAGAGACGGTTGATCTCGTCAAAGGACAGAAATCGCTCACGCGCATTCTCAGGACGCTTGTGAAACCCTTGAGCTGGGTTATCTGAGCGCATCTTCCATTGCACAGACAGATTGAACATCTTGCGCAAGATCTCACCAAGCCGGTTGGCACGGATCGGTGTTGGGCAGGGGACAGATCGGCGCAGTAGTTTCTTGGCGGGACGGTGCCGCCCAGCAGCCATTTCACGTAAGAGCTTGTTGACATCGGCTGGAGAAATCTCGCGCACCAACCGATTGCGCCACTGTGGCAATATCAGCTTCGTCAGCATGGAAATCTGGTCAGCGCGGTTGCGGGCGGCGAGTTTAGGTAGGTGCTCGTCGATATAGCGGTCGATCAAATCGCTTATGCGTGACACAACACGTTCTGCTTCCCGGTTGCCCAGTGGATCGTACTCCATTTCAATCTCACGGCGGATGGCTTTAGCGCGTTCTCGTGCAGCTACCACGCTCCATGCGGGCCACATGCCAATGGTATAACGGCGTTGGCGGCCATTGACACGGTAGGAAAGATTAAACGCCTTGGAACCGGATTTATAGATCACCAAGGCGAAGCCCAAGACCTCAGTGTCAAACAATTGATATTGGCGCACGGTGGGCTTTGCTGCACGCGCTATCTTTTCTGTAAGGCGTTGACGACTAGGCACAATACACTCCTCCTCACATAGCATCCAAGTAATGCGTAGTGTGCCAGCTCTTGCAAGATCAAAGTCTTAGGGTATGGCACGTAAACGAGGAGATCCTAGAGATAGTCACCTCTAGGCGTATAGGCATTCATGGGCGT
This sequence comes from Pseudovibrio sp. Tun.PSC04-5.I4, assembly GCF_900104145.1. Lineage (NCBI taxonomy): Bacteria > Pseudomonadati > Pseudomonadota > Alphaproteobacteria > Hyphomicrobiales > Stappiaceae > Pseudovibrio > Pseudovibrio sp. Tun.PSC04-5.I4. Next base: position 196,918 of record NZ_FNLB01000006.1, read on the forward strand.
TCATGGGTGTCGGAAGGACAAAGAAGGCTATCAAGGGGGGAAGGGATCAATAAAGAATGCCAAATGAGAATGGGTAATTCTCGAAAATTTCAGAGTTAAACTAAGTGGATATTGTTGCCAAAATGGCTGTGCGCCATGAAAAGGAGAAGGGCGTGAGCACATGTGTTGCGCAATCTCAGTCCAATTTCAAAGCAAGAAACCCACAATTGTAAATTATGAGCTTTATATTCATATATTATAACTTGACTAAATAACTCATATTTAAGTACCAAGTGAATGACCGCACTACACAAACTGGTAACCTGTGCGTTATTCTCTAAAGGACATTTTTTATGAAGCTCACGAAAACACTTCGCGGTATTGGAGCAGTTTTTGCTGTGATCGCGGGTCTTGGAATAAACTCAGCCTTTGCCGAGAAAATCACTATTACGGACATTGCTGGTCGTACGGTAGAAGTTGAGAAAAACCCGTCTCGCATCGTGCTTGGCGAAGGCCGGATGCTGTATTCCCTTGCATTGCTTGACCGCAAAAACCCGTTCAAGCGCGTCGTAGGCTGGAAAGATGACCTGATCAAATACGATCCGGATGCTTACAGAAAGTATCTTGCTGTGTTTCCTGAAGCAGCAAAAATCGCCAATCTCGGAAGCCCTTACTCCGGCGAATATAGTGTTGAGACCCTCATCACCTCAAACACGCAGGTCGTTTTCCTTAATCTGGGGAACTTGCTGAAAGCGCAGGAAAGCGGCATTCTTACAAAGCTTGAAAAAGCCGGTATCGCAGTCGTCTTTGTTGATTTCCGCCAACGCCCAACTTTGAATACGGTTCCAAGCTTGCAGGTCATGGGTCGTGTTCTGGATCAACGCGATAATGCTGATGAGTTTATCGACTTCTACGTCAAAAACATGTCTTCCATCTACGGCACAGTGGAAAAAATCAAGGATGCGGACAAGCCTGTCGTCTTCATTGAGCGAGCTGCCGGGTATAATCCGGGTAAATGTTGCAGCACGTTTGGAAGCGCGAACCTTGGTCGTTTAGTCGATCTTTCCGGCGGCATTAACTGGGGCACTCGTCTGTTCCCCGGCTTTAGTGGCAAGGTGAACCCTGAGGCGCTCTTCGTTGACAATCCTGATGTCATTATCGGAACCGGCGCAAACTGGGCAGAGGCTAATCCATCCACCAATGCAGTATTGCTGGGCTATGAAGCTAAACCAGAGCAGGTTCAGGAACGCCTGGCTGTTTTGGCAGGTCGCCGTGGTTGGGATGAACTCTCAGCCGTGAAGAATGGTCGTTTCCATACCGTTTACCATCAGTTTTACAACAGCCCATATCACTTCGTTGCAATGCAAGCCTTTGCTAAATGGTCAAACCCTGAGCAGTTCAAGGATCTAGATCCGGAAGCAACGTTCAAAGAGTTACACGAGCGTTTCTTGCCAATCGATTTCAGCGGCGTCTTCTGGGCGACACTTAAGCAGTAATCAGCTTTAGCCCTGTGGGCATCCCCCACAGGGTTTCTTAGGATTTGCAGTATGACCAGTATTACAGCGTCAGAGCCAGCGGTGACACAGTACTCTTCACTCGTTGGAAAGCGCATTTTCATCCTTTGCATTGCAGCAGTGTTGCTCCTTGCAAGCTTTGTCTATGATATCGCCAACGGCCCCGGCGATTTCCCGCTCTCTACTGTTTTAGAGATATTGTGGGACAAAACTTCTCATGGCGTGCGAATGGAAGTGATCGTTTGGGATTATCGCCTTCCTATCGCCATTACAGCTGTGTTGGTCGGTGTCATGCTATCCATTGCTGGTGCACAAATGCAGACCATTTTGAATAACCCTCTCGCGGAACCTTTTACGCTTGGTGTTTCATCTGCAGCCAGCTTTGGTGCATCCTTAGCAATCGTATTGGGATGGAGCGTTCTCCCAAATCTCGGTCATCTGATCGTGACCATGAATGCCTTTCTGTTTGCATTGGGAACTTGCGCTTTCATTTTATTGGCGGCCCGCCTGAAGGGCGTTGGCAGCGAGACAATTATCCTCTTCGGCATAGCCATCTTCTTCGTTTTCAACGCAGCTCTTGCGATGATGCAATATATGGCTTCAGAAGATCAACTTTCCCGCATCGTGTTTTGGATGATGGGATCCCTCACACGCGCCAGTTGGGAAAAAATAGGTTTGGGAGCTGCTTTGCTCGCTGTTGTTATTCCGATTTGTATGTTGCGCAGTTGGAAGCTGACTGCATTGCGCATGGGGGAAGAAACAGCTTTAAGCATGGGTGTTGATGTGCAACGCCTCAGAATCGAAATGCTTATTATTATTTCAATTCTGGCTGCAACCGCGGTTGCTTTTGTAGGAACTATTGGTTTTGTCGGGCTGGTGGGGCCGCATATTGCACGCATGATTGTTGGTGAAGATCAGCGTTATTTCCTGCCACTGTCAGCACTCACTGGTGGCCTCATGATGTCGTTGACTTCAATCCTATCTAAGATGATCACACCCGGCATACTTTATCCGATCGGAATTATTACAGCTCTCATCGGTGTACCGGTCTTCATTTCAGTCATTCTATCAACGCGGAAAAACAGATTGTCATGACACTATTTATTGAAGACCTCACAGCAGGGTATGGCCGGACGCCAATCTTAAAAAACATCAGCTTTCCGGAGATAGAACCAGGGCAGCTGGTTGGCCTGATCGGCCCAAATGCAGCAGGTAAATCGACCCTTTTTAAAGCGATAACAGGCCTGATAAAGCCAACCGCTGGCACTTTGCTGCTGCAGGGGCAGAACCTCGCGAAAATGAGAATGCAATCACGGTCGCGACTGGTTGCATATATGCCTCAGACATTTCATTGCAATGCATATCTCTCAGTTTTTGAAAGCATCCTTCTTGCTCTCAAACAAACCTCTGGCTGGCGTGTCAGCAATGACAATATCCAGAAGGTCGAGCAGATCCTTGGGGACTTAGGCCTGCTTCATTTGGCGAACCGGGGACTATCTGAACTATCAGGTGGGCAATCGCAAATGGTTGCCGTTGCCAGAACGTTGGTTCGGGAGCCAAAGCTGATCCTGTTAGATGAGCCAACCAGTGCGCTTGATATGCATCATCAACTTTCAATAATGACCGCTATCCGGCAATCTCTCGCTTCAAATGAAATATCCGCGATGATTGCTCTTCACGATCTGAACCTTGCTGCAGAGTTCTGCGATCGTCTTATTCTGGTGCGTGAAGGTGAGATACTTGCGGACGGCCTTCCAGCAGATGTTCTGGCTTTACCAGAGGTTGATCAAACTTATAAGGTTTCCACTCAGCTGGAACGAACTAAGCGCGGCTCGCTTTATGTTGATGCACAACTCATTGCCTGATCTCCAACCCCAAAAGGTCAACTGGTAAAGACTTCAAAATATGAGCATCAATTCAGGGCCGCTCGGATGGTGTCTGGTTCAATTGTGTTGATGGTGGTTTTGCGTGCTTCGTATCTGCGCTATTACAACTATGGCAGTCGGCACTGTTGTTGTGATGAGGTTACATAATGTTCCACGTCAACAGCCGTATTCATTTTGAACTGTACATGACGCCGTCTTGTGTCGTATCATATCTTTGAGTTTTGTTATGGTTGTGAAGCTGTTTCAGAGGTTTGTGATCTAACTTGTTGAAAATGAATAATTAAAGAATTTGCTAACTAAGCGGCTCATAACCTGAAGGTCGCAAGTTCAAATCTTGCCCCCGCAACCAAAATTCAAACCGCTAGGCCAATGGCTTAGCGGTTTTTTTGTGTCTGGATTTTGCGGGGGTGACTTGCGCAGGAAGTTGTATGGAAGCAAGTGATTTGATGCAACTCTTCAGAAATTTAGCACACAGTTCTGATGGAATCCAAAAAGTTGGTGGTACTGGAAAGTTATAGTGCCTGCATGCCAATAGAATGAGTGGGTAGATTCCGTGCTTCATTGTCGAAAGTTCATTTGTTTTGTCATGATCGGAAACTACTACAGTTAAGATTTCTAATAACTCCTTACCGTCATGGGTAATAGGTAAATCAGGAATAGTAATACCGTGAAGTTGCCCGCCAGAGAAAAGATCATGTTCGGATTGCTCATCAGGAGCCCAAAGCTGCATTGTGCAATGTTGTAGTTTTTTGAACAGAGATCTGCTAAACGCCCAGTCGACCCATAATCTTCTAATAGTGCAAATAATGCAGAGAGAGTGGGAATGAGGGTGCTACCTGCTGTAGCCTCTTTAAAATAGGCATTGTCGCCTGATTGTCTGACGTCAGCCCCTATGGGTCCAAATAGCAGTATTTGATAAGAGAGTGTTTTTGGCTCATCGTAACCACTGAGGAGTGGGACATGAACTAGACAACAGGAACAGGCAATAGCCCTGGCGAGAAGATCGTCAAAGATATCAAACGCGCCACCCGCAAACCCTATTCATCAGAAGAAAAGATCAGGATCGTGCTGGATGGGCTGCGCGGTGAAGACAGTATTGCTGAGCTATGCCGCCGGGAAGGCTTATCACAAGGTATCTACTACAAGTGGTCGAAAGACTTCATGGAAGCAGGCAAGCGGCGTCTGTCTGGTGACACGGCGTGTGCGGCAAATACTGAAGAGGTTAAAGACCTCCGCCGGGAAGCTCGCGATTTGAAGGAAGTGGTGGCTGAACAAACGCTTGAACTCCGCTTGCTCAAAAAAAACATGTTCGACGGTGGGGGCGACCCAGAATGAGGTATGTCGCATCTGAGAAGCTGGAGATCATCAGGTTGGTTGACGAAGGCCACCTATCAGCTCGCCAAACACTGGCCAAGCTCGCTATTCCCCGCACCACGTTCTATCGTTGGTATGACCGTTATCTACAGCGCGGAGAGGCTGGACTGAATGATCAATCTCCCAAACCCAAGCACGTCTGGGACCGCATCCCTGACGAGGTAAGGCGCAAGGTCGTCAAGCTGGCTTTGAAGGAGACTGAGCTATCACTTCGGGAATTGGCGGTTACGTTCACTGATCGTGAAAGGTATTTTGTATCAGAGGCTTCTGTCTACCGCGTATTGAAGGCACACGACCTGATCACCAGCCCCGCCTTCATCGTCATCAAGGCAGCGAGTGAGTTCAAAGACAAAACGACAGCTATCAATCAGCTCTGGCAGACGGACTTCACCTATCTTAAGGTTCTCAGTTGGGGGTGGTTCTATCTCAGCACGATCCTGGACGATTACAGCCGCTATATCATTGCATGGAAGCTCTGCACCAACATGAGGGCTGAAGATGTGACCGACACATTGGATCTCGCGTTGCAGGCATCAGTTTGCGACCAGGTTCACGTTGCCCACAAACCCCGGTTACTAAGCGATAATGGCTCCAGCTACGTCTCTGGTGATCTGGCAGAATGGTTACAGGGTAAAGGCATGAAGCACTCGCGGGCATTCTCTGGGCGCTTGTGAAACCCTTGGGCAGGGTTATCTGAACGCAACTTCCATTGTACTGCGAGGTTGAACATCTTGCGCAAGATTTCACCGAGGCGATTGGCGCGGATCGGTGTCGGGCAAGGCGCACTTCGGCGCAAAAGTTTCTTGGCGGGGCGGTAGCATCCAGCGGCCATCTCACGTACCAGTCGGTTACGCCATTGCGGTAATACCAGCTTGGTCAACATGGAACTCTGGTCAGAGCGGTTGCGGGCGGCGAGTTTAGGTAGGTGCTCGTCAATATAGCGGTCAATCAAATCGCTTATGCGTGGCACAACACGTTCTGCTTCGCAGTTGCCCAGCGGATCGTACTCCATCTCAATTTCGCGGCGGATGGCTTTGGCGCGTTCTCGAGCGGCCACCACGCTCCAGGCGGGCAACTGGCCAATGGTGTAACGGCGCTGGCGATCATTGAAGCGGTAGGACACATTGAACGCCTTGGTGCCGGATTTGTAGATCACCAGCGCAAAGCCGGGAACCACATTGTCAAACAACTGATATTGCCGCACTGTTGACATAGCATCGCGGGTAATTTTTTCTGCAAGGCGTTGACGACTATGCACAATACACTCCCCTCACATAACATCCAAGTAATGCGTAGTGTGTCAGCATTTGCAAGATCAAAGTCTTTGGGTGCAACGCCCGAGCACATCGAGAAAGTGTAGGGTAGGAGCCTCTAGGCGGATAGGCGTTCATAGGCGCTGGACCGTAAATGAGGAGCATCAAATGAGAAACAGAATGCTCAAAGAGTAAGTGCTTATTGATAATACAAATAGCAATTGAAAGTTCGTCTACATTAGGTGAAACGGTGCTTAAATCAGAGGCCGAAGGGCTTCAACCTTGCCGTCAGTCGCGGGCCGATAGTTTTTACCCAAAACGATGTTATGGTTTTTAGAAAATGCGACGCCGATACGAAATTTTCCGGCGCCGCTGTTTTGCATTCTCTGGATGAATTACTCCACGATAAACTCAGTTTTCTTGAACTGGCTAATCGCATCTTCATCAAGTTCAATTCCCAAGCCTGGTCCTTGCGGAATATGAACAAAAGGAGGTTCAATCTTCAGTGGCGTTTTAAGGAGGTCGTGAGAGCGTATGTAGCGGCCGAATATATCACTTGGCCAAATGCAGTTTTGTGTTGCGGCTGCCTGATGTACGTACATGGCCTCCAGAATTCCCAGATCCACTTCAGAACCATGCCAAAAGTAGACGTTTGCGCAGTGCGCAACCTGTGCCAGGCGATGGAAGGCAGCGAGACCTCCATTAAAGTTAAAGCCATCAACAGCTTGGTGAACCAAGGCATTAATAATGTCGTGTTGACGTTGTCCCTGCCATATGTAGGGCAATGAGATATGCCTGATAATGCGGATGTCTGTGAATTCGCGAAGAGCTTTGTAGTCCTGAAGCATCCAAATCGGCATTGGATCTTCCAAAATCATAACGTTTCCGACCTTCTCAAGGCCTCGTACGATCTTCTTTGTCTCTCCTAGGTTTTCAAAACGCTGGTTCGGATCGAAAATCACTTTCATGTTCGGCGCGTATTCAGCAATTTTTTCACACATGCCAACGACATCATCTTCTAGGTCTGCTTTGAATTTGATCGTTTCAAATCCCAGATCCTGATATTGACGCACCCATGGGCCCACTTCATCCAAAGTTCTGTGGCTGGACCAAGCCGTAACCTTTACTTTTTCTTGAAGCGCTCCACCAAGCAGCTTGTGAAGAGGGAGGCCTTGTAGCTTCGCAGCAGCATCCCAAATTGCGCATTCAAACCCGTCGTATTCTCGAGAGAGCAGAATTGGCAGTTGCTGGAGACTCAAATCTTCGATGGCGATGCCCAGAAGACTGTCTGCGATGTCCTTTACCAACGTGGTGTTATGATCCCTCATAAACTCACCAAAGCCAACAGTTCCGTCAGATAGTGTCATGCGTACAATGAGTTTTGGTAATTCATCAAACTGAGTTGACCATGTTCCTTTTGCGCCCACAGGAAGCATATGCAACGGCTTATTCAGTGTGGCGGAATTGATAACGCCGGGATTTGCACGAACGATGACTTCAGTGAATTCGAATTTCTTGATTGTGTGCTTTGTCATGGGGCTACCGATAGTGACAGGAGAAAATGGTCGGAGTTGAATCTCCGACCAAGAATGCTATTTGGTGTCTACTTCAGATAAACGGAGGCATTTGCTTTATTGATCGCAGATTTAAACTCTGTCAGCAGAGTTTTCCCGCTGTCAGTCAGAGTTTCATCAAAGTACTTGTCCATCTCGCGTACTGCAACTTCGCGCATTCTTGCAAGCTCATCCTTGGATGGAGTGTTGACTTCCATTTTCTCTTTGAGATCAATGGTGTCTTCGGCTTCAGAAATACGACCCAGTCCTCGTGTTGCAACAACCGCTTCCATGCTGGAAACTCGCAGGATGTCCTGTTGTTCAGGGGACAGACCTTCAAAAAACTGCCTATTCACGAGGAAGAACATCGGGTTATAGAGGTGCTTGATCAGGCTTGTCGCTGTCTGCACTTCGTAGAGTTTTGTGCGGTATACGGTAGGAACTGGATTCATCTGACCGTCGATTACACCTGTCTGAAGACCGGTGTAAACTTCACTCCAAGCAAGAGGATAAGCCTCTGCACCCAAAGCTTGAATGAGGCGTTGGTGGGCAGGCACGGTCATCGTCCGAATGCGCAAGCCTTTAAAATCTTCAAGCGTTTTAACTGGCTTCTTTGAATTGGTGAGTGCAAAGAAACCGCCTGGATCGGCGATACCCAAGACAACAACATCGCTAAGCTTTGCTTCAATGGCCTTTGCCAGCTTTGTACCAAACTCACCTTCATACACCTTGTAAACTGATGCCATATTGTCGAACGCAAAAGGCAAATTCAAAATATCCAAATCTGGATAAACTGGTGTTAATGAGCCAAGAGATGCGATCGTGCCTTGAATGATTCCGGCTCGAACCTGTTGTAGACGCTCTTCACTGCTGCCTAATTGGTTGTTTGGATAAATTTCTACATCAATATCACCATTGGTTGCAGCTTCAACAGCCGCACCCAATACTGCTGAATAGGCATGTGTCACATTTCCCTTTGCTTCCGGTGGTGCATCATGGCCGATACGCATCAGTTCAGCGTGTGCAGCTCCTCCCAAAAGAGCCGTCATGCAAACGGTTGCAAGCAATGTTTTTAGAGATCCCATGGTATTAACTCCCAATTATGTCCAGAGATTTTTAAAAGCCGAGCAGTCTCGGAATGAAGAGGGCTACATCCGGTAAGAACGCAAAACCCAGTAGTATGGCAACTTCCAGCAGAAGGAAGGGCTAGAGATCTTTCATGATCCCGCCAATCCTTTCGCCGGTCACAGACGAAAGTACGAAGAGGCATGCACCAATTGGTGGGGTCATAAGAGAGATATTCAGAGCAAGGACGATGATAATGCCGCCATGAATGGGGTTCAGGCCAATCTGAGCCATTATTGGCAGTAGGACAGGACCCATGATGATGAGCACGGCGGCGATATCCATGACCATCCCGAAGACAAGCAGGATGCCAATCAACATCAACAAAATGAGGTCTTTGTTCTCGCTTAGGGCAAGTAAGCCTTTGGAGAGATCTTGTGGAATACGCTCAAACCCAAGCCACCAGCCAAGCGCTGATGCAATCGCTACGATAAGAAACACGACGCCGTTGATGCGAGCAGTTCTCGCCAAAATCTCCGGTAGATCTGAAAGCTTTAGATTTTTGTAAACGAACATGCCGATAAAAAGAGCATACCCAACAGCGATAGCGGCGGCTTCTGTGGGTGTAACAATACCGCCCAATATTCCACCAAGAATGATACCGGGCATCAGGAGCGCCAGAAACGCTTTTTTGAAAGCAGCCCAAACAATGCGCCGGCTAAGGAGGACATCTTCGCGGGGAAGGTTTTTGGCTTTGCCTGTGAGAGTTATCATTGCCATGCACAGCAGCGTAATAACAATACCAGGTAGGATCCCTGAGGCAAACAAACCCGCAATAGAAACCCCCATAATGGAACCGTAGAGCACCATTAAACTAGAGGGAGGTACAGTTGGCCCTACGATTGAGCCAGCTGCAGTAACTGCACAGGCATAGGACCGAGTATAACCATTGCGTACCATCGCAGGAACAAGGGTTCTGCCAAATGCAGCAGCATCCGCTGTCGCTGATCCCGAGACACCAGCAAACAACAATGAGGCGAGCATGTTTGTATGTGCCAAACCTCCACGCCAATGCCCAACAAGCGCCTTGGCAAACAGAAGAATCCGATCAGTAATACCGGTTTTATTCATGATTTCGCCGGCCAAAATAAAGAACGGCATGGCCAAAAAAGCAAAACTGTTTAGGGCCGAGAAAATTTTACTTGGGATCATGACGAGGAAGTTATTATCAACGATCCCACCACCGAGAGCGATATAACCGGCAAAGGTAGCAACGCCAATTGCGACCCCAATTGGCAACCCAATCAGCAAGCTAACAACAAATAATAACGCAACAATCACTGGTCTATCTCCTGATTTGCACCGTCGGAAACATCCACTTCAAACAGTTGAACGGGAAGTTTGCCGAAATCACGGATAAACACGAGAGAAAGCTGAACTGCGGTGAAGAAGAAGGATACGCCGACCGCAGCATGAGGGACAGTCAGAGGCATTCCATATATTGAGGTACGTGTACCGAGGGCCTTAACAGCAAAACTGATAGACAGAAGAGCAATACTAAAAAAGACGGCGATGCTCACAAGGTCAATGAATGCAGCAAGTACCAAGCGCTGCTTTTCTGGTACTTTTTCGTAGATAAACGAGATGAAGACGTGTTGTCTCCGGTACATAGCCGTCGCAATTGCTAATAGCATGGTCCACACCATTAGGTAGCGCGCTGCTTCTTCCACCCAGATGACCTGCCACTTGAAGATGTAACGATCTAGGACTGCGAACCACACATCCAAGAGTAAAACGGCGAACATCGCGATTACAATCTTGTTCAGTACAGTGTCGATAATCCGAGAGGCTTGCCCACAAAAGCTGCGCATAAAAATCTCCCACCAATGAAACGCGCATAACGTCTCTGTTGGACCAATCACGAGCTAGATTCGCGTCATAATTGGACCTTATTGGATCTATATTGGACTGAAATATCTATAAGTCAACGAAAATGATTTACGTACTATAACGTCTGTACGCTGCAAATTTGTGGTGATATATCGGATATTGGATTGAATTGGTTCTATTTTGGTTGATTATTCATTCCATTGCGATCAAAATGATGTACCAAAGAGAGTCGGGTATATTCGGACCTCATAAAGCTTTGTTCATTTGGGGAAATACGAGAGTTATGAAACAGGACGCACACTCGACAGATCTTCATACTCACTTGCTGAATGCGTTGAGAAACGGCGACCTTAATCCAGGGCAACGCCTGCCAACAGAGCGTGCATTTGCGGATCAGTTTGGTGTCAGTCGAGGCGCGGTACAACGTGTGCTGCAGAACCTTGAAGAAAAAGGTTTGATTTTTCGAAAGATCGGAAGCGGCACTTTCGTTTCTGATCGCCTTGATAGTGCTGTCGAAACGTTTGATCACGGAGTAGATATTACTAGGGGTAACTTGGCAGAACACGTTGAAGCCAGAGCTGCATTTGAACCCTGGGTTATTGCCACTGCTGCACGTTATGCCACCTCGGAACATAAGCAGGAGCTGCGTAAACGATTAGAGCGTGTTTCTAATCCTGAAGATTGGCTCGACTACAAAGAAGGCGTCTATCAATTCTTTCGTCTTCTTTATGAGATCACTGAAAATGGCTTTCTCCTACATATTTTCGATTTGATCATTAAGGCACGTGAGGACGTCCGCTTTGGCGGTGATCGGCCCAAAACTCGCGTAAGTCTGGTCATCAGGAACAACATGGTCCGTTCTTTAGAGACCATTGCTGAGCCTGTAGAACAAAATGATCCTGAGAAAGCTGAGGCAGCAAGCCGTGAGTTTCTCGACAAAATGATATTGAGCGTCAACACATAAGTGGAGGTAAATTCACATGGAAATCGGAAAACATCTTCCCCCGCAAGCCAGCCAACATGCGACAGCTGGTCCATACTCACCAGTCTTAATCGTCAAGGCAGATAAAATTGCTCTGATTTCAGGTCAAGCGCCTCTTGATGATGAAGGCAACGTTGTAGGTGAAACAATTGAAGAGCAAACACGCGTCACACTCGACAATTGCCTGAAACAACTTCAAACAGTCGACTGTGATCTTGGCGATGTCTTCAAAGTCAACGTATTCTTGACAAACTTGGACGAGTGGGAACGATTTAACGTTGTTTATCAAGAGTATATGCCGGAACCTCGGCCTGTGAGAACCGCTGTACAAGCGGGATTACTCTCTACATTCAAAGTCGAAATTGAGATGTGGGCGGTGCATCACTAGACCTTCGCGGTTTGTATGCTGACTTGATTTAATTGGGAGAATGCCATGATTTGGGAAGATCTGACTACCGAAGATCTAGGCAAGATTGATCGCGAAACGCCGGTTGTTTTGAATGTTGCAGCAATTGAACAACATGGCCCCCATTTGCCGCTATCAGTGGATGCGGATATTGGTGAATTCTTTTTAGGTGAACTCAATAAATGTCTGGGCGATGAAGTCCTAACTCTGCCGTCTGTCAAAGTTGGGTGCTCCGAGCATCATATGGATTTTGCCGGGTCTCTTACTGTTACTCACGAAGCTTTCATGAATTACGTACTCGGTATTCTCGAATCCGTTCTTCACCATGGTTTCAGAAACATTCTTATTCTCAACTCCCATGGTGGAAATAACGCTATTGGGAAAGTAATTGCAGAAAAATTGGGTGCGCAACACGGCAGGAATGCCCGTATTATGTTTACAGCTTGGTGGCGCGCTGCCTCTGAGCAATTGGCTTCCATTTCGGACACAGGGAAACTAGGAACAGGGCATGCATGCGAATTTGAAACCTCTGTAATGCTCTTGGCGCAACCTAACAAAGTGAAACTTGAGCGTATGCCGCATGGGTTACAGTTTGTTGAGGTTGGTGAACGTTATGACGCAGGCTTGGTAGGCGGAAATTCGGTCGACTATATACGGTCAATGAAGCGGATCTCAGGTGGAAGCGGTGTTGTGGGAAATCCAACAACAGCAAGTGCAGAAAAAGGCCAGTTAATCACTGATGCTGTCATGGCAAACCTTTCTGAAATTGTGAAGGACATGAAGGAATTATCCTGAGGTATGAATAACGTAGCTTAAATGTATGAATTTGGTGCTGTCGAATACTATTGGAGAGCGACTACTCTCTTTTTAAGATGATAGTCGTACTTTAAATTCGACGTAACTTGGTATTGTACATCAACTGCTGCCTTCATTTTGAACTGTATCTGACGCAGAGCTGGCTCAAGTTTTTTGGACAGGTTGTAAAAGTGGATTTAACTCCTGAAACTGGCATAAGCCAAGAACAGGAGACCGGCATGAGCAGACGTCCCCACTGGTCTTATAGCCTGGATTTTAAAGCGAAAGTGGCGCTTGCTGCTATTCGCGGAGAGAAGACCTTGAGTGAATTAGCTCAGGACTTTGATGTGCACGCTAACCAGATCAAGCAATGGAAAGAGCAGGCCCTTGCGGCGATGCCAGATGTGTTTGGGACTGATAAACAAGCTAGGTAGGAGCCTGAAGTCGACATCGAACGGCTGCATGCCAAAATTGGTGAGTTGGCATTGGAGAACGATTTTTTCGGACTTCGAAGGGACTTTGGCCCCAGTGGGGCCGCGTAAGCTCGTAAGAAGGTGCTCACCAAAACGGGACTACTGAGCGCCAGAAGATGATTGTCTGCAAACATGACCTTCCACTATCCCGTCAGGCTAAAGTCCTGAGCTTATCTAGAAGCAGTGTATGCTACCGGCCCCGTCCGGCCTCACTGGAAACGCTTGCCATCATGCGCCTGCTGGATGAACTTCATCTGGAGTATCCGTTTGCGGGTAACGGTATGCTGCAACAGCTATTGAAGGCAGAGGGCTTTCCTATCGGTCGGTGCGCCATGAGATCCTTGATGAAGAGGATGGGTATTGAGGCAATCTATCGCCGACCAAACACTTTCAAACCCGCACGGGGTCACAAGATTTACCCATATCTGCTGCGTGATGTAGAGGTTTTAAGACCCAATCAGGTCTGGGCCATCGATATTTCCTATATTCCCATGGCGAAGGGCTTTACCTATCTGGTTGCCATCATTGACTGGTACTCGCGTAAAGTTCTGAGCTGGCGATTGTCGATTACCATGGAGGCAACTTTCTGCATCGAAGCTCTGGAAGAGGGGCTCTCAAAACACGGCAAGCCAGAGATTTTCAACTCCGATCAGGGCTCCCTGTGGACCAGCATAGACTTCACCGATGTGCTCAAGCGCGAAGAGATCAAGATTTCCATGGACGGCAAAGGAGCCTAGCGTGACAATGTTTTTATCGAAACGTTCTGGCGCACCATCAAATATGAGGAGGTCTACCTAAAGGCCTACGTCAGTGTGCCAGAGGCCAGAAAATCCATTCGCCAGTATATCACCTTTTGTAACCAGAAGCGCCCACATTCATCGCTTGACTGGAATACCCCGGATCAGGCCTACTGCAACCACCCGCTGCACATAACTCAAGCTGCTGCGCAATCGGAGCGGATCCACTTATAAACGACGCTCAACTGTCCAACCAAACGGGACCACCTCTGACTTCAACCGGGAGGGGTTGGCTATTGAAGTGGTTTTTCACTCCCGGCACTGCGGTCGTGTGCACTTTGAAACAGGTGATAGAATGGCGCGAGATGTCAGAGACGTTCCGTGTTGATAATGGCCCTGAAAACATCAGCGAAACCTTGCTGTCCTGGGCTTGAAACCTCGGCATTAAGATCTTGCATATTTAACCAGGCAAACCAACTCAGAACGCATATATCGAGCGCTATAACAGGACTGTTCGGCAAGAATGGCTGGATCAGAATTGCTTTGAAACGATTGATCAAGTCCAGTTACAAGCAACCAATTGGCTCTGGACTCACAACTTTGAGCGACCCAACATGGCCATGGATGACATTACACTCGCAACTGAACTGAATCTGGCAGCATAATTCTACGTCAAAACTCCTCCAATAATGGGGGGTTACCTTATGACCGTTGAGAAAATCACTAATTTCAAGTCAGGTGTGATTTTTGAAATAGTGAAGGCTACTTGATGCTACATTATTTTTTGAGATGACGGTACAATTGCCTAGAGTTTTCAAAGGCCAGGTATAAGTGAACCGATGAAGCATAGGTTGCACCACCGGTTCTTCCGTTGCTATTTTTTGTTCTAGAACTCCACTTTCGCGCCGGCCATGATTTTTACACGACGTACGATTTCCGCATCACGGTCGCGTTTGAATTGATCTGGGTTCCGTTCTTTCCAATTGTAGAAACCTTGCCCGGATCGCATGCCGGTATGACCTTCTGCAAACAACTTACCGACGGAGGTCTCGGCAGGGTCGTTCACATTATAAAGATCAGCCCAAACCGCTTTGGCAGCATCGCCGTTCATTAGGTCGAGACCTGCAAGATCGGCGTGTTCAAAAGCACCCATAGCGGGCAGCCGGCATGCATATCCCTGCTTCAAGATCGTGTCGCATGCTTCTGGAGAAACTAGGCCACGATCAACAAGGCTTACAAATTCCCGCAAAACAGCGTGTTGAATGCGCGCCCATAGGAAGCCAGGAATATCCGGGCAAAGAACTGGTGTCTTGTCAGTATCGTTGAGCAGTTTGGTAACAGCTGCAGTAACTGCTTCATCGGTCTGCTCACCAGGAACAACTTCAACCAGTTTCACGAGGTAAGCAGGCTGTGCATAGTGGGCAATGCAGAAGCGACCTGGCTTTTTGAGCGCAGCCTGTATAGCGGTTGAGCTCAATGCTGATGTAGTGGAGGATAATATGGCCTCGTCAGAGCAATATTCTTCAGCTTGTTTTAAGATTGCCTGTTTGATGCCTAGGTCTTCGAGGACAGCTTCGATGATGAAACCTGCAGGTGCTGCTGCTTCCTTCATGTCATGGGTGTATGACATGCGACCCAAAACGGTGTTTTTATCTTCAGCTTTCGCAAGACCTTGCTCAACAACAAAGTCAAATGCCTGCTCAGCACGTTTTGCAGAATCTTCAAGATCAGCTTCCGGGCGATCCCAAACGCAAACTTCTGCACCACCGAGAGCCAATGAGAACGCGATGTGCGTTCCCATTGTGCCAGCGCCAATGATGGCGCATTTTGGCAAATTATTCACCACAGTAAACCCAACCGTTGTTTTCTTTTTTGACGACACCCTTCAACTCGAAGGCATTTAGGCTGGCGTTTACTGATACAAGAGCGCGCCATTCACGTACCATGCTCTGATCATTACAGGTCCGATCACGGATCTCAGTGAAGGTTGCCCCTGGTTTTTGCTTGATCGTATCAAGAATGGATTTTTCAACTTTATCCACGCGACGACGGCAGTCGTTCAACAGCTCAACTGTGTCTTCAACACCCATTGGCTCTTCGTGAGCGAAGAGGACAGTTTCAACATTACGTTCTTTGAGAAAGCGCTCTAGCTTATCAAATGTTGCCCGCATAGTTTTTGGGCACTCGTAAAGGTAAAGAACAGGGTTGATCTTTGGCAGCAGTACGTCTGCAATCATCAGTGTCTTTGTGGAATGTTCAAAGAAGCCGATTTCCGCCATGGAGTGACCAAAGAACTCGACTGTTTCGATGACAACACCACCGCCAAGATCGATCATGTCGCCTTCGGTGATAATCATGTCCAGACCAGCAGCTGTCGGGCCCATCCAGTCAAGGTATTCAGGATCGAGATCGAAGCATTCACCTTCAGGGAATGCATGCACAATGGTTTTTGCATTGAGCATATTGTCGGCGATGCGATCCTGACGGCCAGGGTGGCTAAGGATTTTGCAGCCAGTTTCTTCCTTCAGCCAACCGTTGTTGCCCACATGGTCCATATGTTCATGGGTGATGAGCAGGTAATCCAGAGCAGATTTTTCGTAACCCAGTTCGGTGAATGCTTTTTTCAAAGCTGGCAAACCGCCATGCAGGCCGCTGTCGATCAGGGCCAGTTTGTCTGCCCCTTTAACAAAGAAAACGCGTGTGGCTGTTTTGCCTTCGTGGTCGCCCGGAAGGCCCATGCTGACGGTTGCAAAAGGACCAGATTTGTAGCTGATTACGCTATCTGACATTTTTTCTTCCTTAGTTATAAAACGATTAGCAGCCCTTGAAAACAGGGTCTCGCTTTTCAATAAATGCTGCGATTCCCTCTTTGCCGTCCGCTGTTGCGAAGAGCCCACCCAGAACGCGCTGTTCGAATGTGAGGCCAGCGGAAAGCGCGGTGTCCAAACCATCGTCATTGATGCGCTTACCTTCGCGAAGGGCTACCGGAGCCTGCGCGGCAAGCGTCTCGGCAAGTTCCAACGCTTTCGGCATCAACTCGTCGGGTGCACAGGCTTCCAGAGCTGCACCATATTCAACGGCTTGTTTTGCAGTGATCATGCGACCTGTAAGGAGTATTTCCTTTGCGCGCATTGGACCAACAAGGCGAGGTAAGCGTTGTGTGCCACCACCACCGGGGAGAAGGCCGAGTTTAATCTCTGGCAAGCCAAGTTTGGTTTTTTCGTTTACCAGAATGAAGTCACAGCACATGGCAATCTCGAAACCACCGCCAAGTGCATAACCATTCACGGCACATATTGTGATCTGTGGCAGGTTAGCAATCGCATCGAAGGTTTCGCGAGAACGTCTCTGGAAATTGTCAAAAACTGTCTGCCCAACCTCGTGATAACCAGTAATGTCTGCACCAGCAACGAAGCCACGTCCCGTTCCGGTTATGATGAGAACGCGAACCTCTTCCTTGCGGGCATAGAGCTCATTAATGTAATTGCCAATTGCTTCCTGAATTTCGAAGTTCAGAGCGCCCAATGCTTCTTCACGGTCAATGCGAAGAATTTCGATAGGACCTTTTTGTTCCAGAACCAGTTTGGGATGTAGGCGCGTTTCCATAATCAGAGTGCTCCTGCATTACGAAGTTTTTCGTAGCCAGATTTGCCGAGCATTTCTGTGAGAACTTCTTCGGTATGTTGACCAACGGTGGGTGCAGCAGATTTTGTGGTTACCGGTGTGCCGCTCAACGTGATTGGGTTTGCAACAGCCTTTACTTCACCTGCAATCGTATGTTGCATTGTCACGAGGCGGCTGGAATCTAGATCTATCAGTTCTTGCATAGCTTCTGCTGAGTTACGGATGGGTGCTGCCCAAACATCATTTTCCCGGAACAGTACCATCCATTCCTCGGTCGTCTTATTAGGCGTCAGTGTCTCAATGAGCCGTTTAGCTTCATTGCGATCTACCCAGGAATCGAGTTTTCCGAGTTCATCGCTGCCCAAGATTCCGCCAAGTTTGTCCAGTGGGCACATTGCAATGCAAACCCAACCGTCTTTGGAAGGGTAGCTGCCATATGGAGCATCATTCCATGCAGAGGCGATACCTGATTCGGAACGCTCTAGAGCGATGTCTTGGTTTAATACTGCAAAATTTTCCTGACCCATCATAGCCAGCGTTGCTGAATACAGATTGGTCTCCAGCTTCTGTCCAATTCCGTGGGTGTTGCGAGCAATGATTGCACCTAGAATGCCAATCGCGAGCGCCTGAGAAGCTGCAAAATCGGCAACAGCGGTACCACATGCTGTAGGAGCATCGCTCTTCTTGCCGGTGTTGAACATGATGCCGGACATAGCCTGAATTAGTAGATCCTGTCCCGGCCAGTTGTCTTTAGCCAAGTAGCTGTATGTGCCCCAACCATTGCCGGAAGCGTAGATTATCTTCGGGTTTGCCTTTTTGAAATCTTCGTAGCCAAGGCCAAGACGATCCATAACGCCAGAACGATAGTTTTCAACAACCACATCACATTCTTTAACCATCTCCAAAAGGGCCAAGCGGCCTTCTTCTGACTTGAGGTTTACTGTAATGGAACGCTTGTTTCTATTGAAGGCATGAAATGCGGCGCCGTCGCCACCAACCAGCTCACCAAGGATCGGCATTGAGCGGATCCATTCACCTTTACCCGGACGCTCAACTTTGATCACATCTGCGCCAAGATCAGCCAGATTTTGGGTGCAAAGTGGACCAAGCATCATCTGTGTAAAGTCCAGAATACGAATTCCCGATAAGGCCTCAGGCGGGTTTTTAGCGCTCATTTTCTTCTCCGGAAATGATTGAGAATATTTCAATAATATAGTTATGCCATCACCAACACTCCAACCTGTGGAAGCAAAGTTTCCATGGATTGGAACAACTGGCTTGACTGTCGAGATCAGTTAATCCGTGATGGGTGGTACTGTTCTTGTGGCCTATAAGTTTGCTGATTTTTCGCGTTTGTAAAGTCAAAAATATCAACATGAGTGGTTCTACATACTATTTTGGTACATCGTTTTACCAACAGCAAAAAAATGAAAAGAATCACTTGAACAAACGTTTTACCAATGATATTTCAAGTTCAATTCAAAATTACAGCACTTCGATTGTCGAGGTGTATGGGAGTTCCAGATATGGTTACGATCACGGATATTTCTCGCCGCGCTGGCGTCTCTCCAAGTGTTGTATCGCGTATTGTGAATGGCGACGAAAAACTGCGTGTAAGTGCAGATACTCGTGCGAGAGTTGAAGCGATTATTGAGGAAACTGGGTATAAGCCAAATGTAGCGGCTCGATCCCTGCGGTCCTCAAAGTCTGGTTTACTTGCTCTGGTTGTGCATGATGTCGCTAACCCAGTATATGCAGAAATAATTGCCGGCGCGCAGTCTGCCGCGAGCGAGTACGGTAAAGTATTACTTGTCGGTGAGGCTGCTAGCATTGGCTCTAGTGTCACACAACTGGAAAGTTTGATCGCCGGTGGCGGGGTGGACGGACTTGTGCTTCAAGGAGCCGGAACCGAACTTGACCGCTCTATTGAACACGCTGTTTCCAGGAAAATTCCTCTGGTCTTCCTTCAATCCGGGGACATAAACTTGGCCCCAGTTCTAAGCATGGATGACAAGGTTGCCGGCTATATGGCAACGGAACATTTGCTGAATCGAGGCCACAAGAAAGTTGGGTGCATCACCACCAAACGAGGCCTTCAGTTTAGTGAAGCCCGCCTTGAAGGTTGGAAAATGGCTCTGCTAGAGCAGGGTATTCAACCTGATGAGACCTGCGTAATTCCAGCTGATCCAAACCACGCCAGTGGGTATCTAGCTGTCAAACAACTGTTCGAAGCATCTCCGGAAACGACTGCGGTTGTTGTTTCGAACGTTCTATCTGCTGTTGGTGTGTTGGCTTATCTGGCTGACAGTGGAAAATCAGTGCCAGATGACGTTTCAGTTATCGCCATCAATGACACGGATGTTGCTGAGTACATTCGTCCAGCACTGACTTCGATAAAAATGCCCTTGCACACAATGGGGGCAGAAGCTGTCAGGCTTGTTTGCGCTGGCAAGCCTCTTGATCACTCAGAAATCAAGATTTCGGACCCTTCACCAATATTAATCGAGCGGTCTAGCGTCTCCAGATTGTAACGCAGTCTGGAAACTAACAAAAATACTGATGTTGACATAATGGGAGAACATCAATGTCATCAGAAAAAAATCTATCGCGTGTTACCAAACTAGCCCTCATCGCTAGCCTTGCTGTGGGGGGAGCCTTTATTGGTTCCGCAGCAAATGCAGAAACCTTCTCACTACGTGTGGGTTCAGGCCATCCAGTTAAGGGCTTGTCCCATATGGAAGCTTTGGAAAATCAATTTCTTCCTGAGATTGCAAAGCGCGTTGAAGAGCGTACTGAGCACAAAATCAAATGGACGAAAGCTTATGCTGGCTCGCTCGTAAAGCTGCCAGAAACATTGAGTGCAACTCAAAAGGGCTTGCTCGATATCGGGGTTATTAACTTCCCGCATATCACTGAATTGTTCGTTCAAAACTTCCCGTTCTACTTCCCTTTCCAAACCGGTGATGCGGTTATGGCAACAAAAGCTGTTCGCGCAACTTTTGATCAAGTGCCATGGCTGAAAGAGTCCTTTGAAAAGAATTACAACCAAAAGCTCTTGGCTATTGGTGCAAACGGTAACTACGGTATCGGAACAACCTTCCCGTTTGAAAAATTCGAAGATCTTAAAGGCAAAAAAGTTGGTGCTGGCGGGCCGAACCTTCTGTGGTTTGAAGGTACTGGCGTTGCTCCGGTTACAACAAACCTTGGCGAAGCATACAATGCTCTGAAGTCTGGCATTTATGACGGCCTGGTCATTTTCCCTGGACCTTACTACGGCTTTAAACTTCAGGAAGTTGGCAAAAACTTTACAGTTGCAAACTTCGGGTCTCCTTCTGCTCTCTCCATCAACGTGAACCTGGATAAATGGAACACGTTGCCGAAAGACGTATAGGACATCTTTGTTGAAGTTTCTGCTGAGTATGAAGTTTACTCTTCAGAACTTGCTAACGAAGCTGATGCAAAAGGCTTGGAAGCACTTAAAGCAGCTGGTTCCAACATCATTTACTTGCCAGTTGATGAGCAGGCAAAATGGGCAGAAGGCCTTGCAGACTATCCAAACCGTCAGGCAGAAGAAGCTACGGCTCTGGGTGCTCCTGGTACTGAGATCTTCCGCACTTACATCAAAAACTTGAAAGAGCTCGGCTACAAATGGCCATATGAGTACCAAATCAAGTAATCCCGACTGGGGCTAATAACTTCTGGATGGGAATTTCCTTTCCAGAAGTATAGCAAGAGTAATTTGTAAGTAAGAAATTGCTCTGACCATGTTGTTTTTTAAATACTATCCCATGATGAGATGATCTAGGGTGGTTCGGGGGTCTCTATGTCTATAAGAAGCACAGCAAGTGCCGTTAATAAGGGAGTGTATATGTTAAGTGCTCTTCTTATATTGTTTGTGACCTGTATAATTATTGTAGATGTCCTTGGGCGCGGATTGTTTAACTCGCCACTTACTGGAACCGTAGAAATCGTAAGCAACGTTATTGTTGTTATTGCATTTTTGCAGATCTCCTACGCTATTCAGACCAACGGCATGTTTCATACCGATATGTTCGTCAACTTAATGCCGAGTTCCATCAAAAAGGCGCTTCAACTGCTTGCCGAACTTGCAGGTGCAGCTCTGATTGCAATGATGATCTATGCCTCCTGGGGCGACATGATGTTGGTGAATACTACGGTGGTGGTCAGTTTCGCTTCCCGGTTTACCCAGTTCGCACAATCATCGTTTCGTGCAGCATTTTTGCATTTTTGAATTACATCCTGCGGGCTGTTGATGTCCTCCTCGATACGTCCCCTCAAGAACAAGAACAGGAAATCTAATCATGTCTGAGATGGCATTGGTTGGCTGCATGTTTGGTGGGCTCCTGCTGTTAATTTTTGCAGGTTTCCATATTTATGTGGCACTTGGTTTAGTCACGGTTGGCGGCGTGTGGGCATTCTCCGGAAGCTTTGATCTCGCAATGACTTTGCTTTCAACCACATTAGTTGAAGCCCTTCGCGAATACGTTTTCGCAGTAATTCCGCTGTTTGTCCTGATGGGAGAATTTCTCGCCAGAAGCGGCGCAGCAAAAGACCTCTATCAGGTCATGAATAAGGCTTTTCGCAAGTTACCTGGTCGGTTAGCGGTTGCTACCGTTGCTGGCAATACAGTATTTGCGGCGGCTGTTGGCGTTAGTATTGCCTCTGCGGCGACGTTCACCCGCATAGCTTATCCTGAGATGAAGCAGCAAGGGTACAACGATTCCGTTTCGCTTGGCTGTATTGCTGGTAGCGCGTGTCTGGGTATGCTCATCCCGCCAAGCACACTCCTCATCATCTATGGAATGCTGACAGAGATGTCGATCGGCAAACTGTTTGCAGCAGCGCTCATTCCAGGATTGGCCCTAGCAACCTTATTTGCCATTTATGTGATGGGTCTTGCTGTTTTTAAACCGGAGCTCTTGGGCGAGGGCAAACGCGGTGAAACCAACAATAAGGAAGATAAACAACTCACCCACGTTGAGTACATTGGTGGTCTTGGAACGATCAGTGTTATTTTCCTCGTTCTTGGTGGCATCTGGTTTGGGTGGTTTACGCCAACTGAAGCAGCCGGATTTGGCGCTCTGCTTGGCTTCCTTTTAGCTATGGTCAAGGGCTTGAAGAAGAATGAAATTGTGGAAGCAATTTTGCACACTGGCCGGATCTCTGCTCCTCTTCTCATTCTGCTGATCTTTGGTTCTTTTTACGGTCGGTTACTCGCCTTTGGTGGCGTCATTGATTTGGTGGACAGCGTAATCAGCGGCTGGGGTCTAACTCCTGCAATGCTGCTCGTCGTGATGGTTTGTGTCTGGTTCATCATGGGAATGTTCATTGACTCCAACTCCATAATTCTGCTGTCTATTCCGATTTTCGCGCCGATTGCAATTGCCGCCGGTTACGAACCTCTTCAGTTCGCCATCATCGCAATTCTTGCAATTGAGGCCGGTATTTTGACGCCGCCGCTCGGGCTGTGTGTCTATACGGTGAAAGCAGCTCTCGACGACCCCAAAGTCACTCTTGGACAGATATTCTTGGGGGCGGCACCCTATTGGATCATGTTGTTGATCCTGATCATTCTATTGGTTCAGGTGCCTGCTGTTACCGGGTATCTACCGAGTATTATGTAGGTCGTACAAAAATGGGAATGTCATCGGTCCTCTCTGCCCCCCGATAGGTTTGGTGACATTCCATAAAACGCCAAGGCCCGCTCTTACCACAACAAAAATGACAGCACGACCTGGGACAACTTCCCCGGAACAGGGAAGTTGCACCCAAATTGAGCTCAACTCCCGTGCAAAGAGATGAAAAAATGATCGAATTCAAAGGTATGACATGGGATCACCCGCGAGGGATCGACCCCCTAATAGCAGCGTCCCAGGAATACAGTCGCCGTAACTCGGCTATTTCATTTAACTGGGAAAAACGCTCTTTACAGGCTTTTGGCGATCAGCCGCTGGACACAATGGCGGCAACCTATGACTTTATGGTCATTGATCACCCACACGTTGGGGAGGCAAGTGAGCAAGGGATTCTGACCGCACTTGATCTGCCGGAATACACAACAGAACTTGCTGACTTAGCCCTCCACACAGTTGGCGCCTCACATCTGAGCTATCAGTGGAAAGGCAAACAGTGGGCGCTGGCGATTGATGCTGCGGCTCAAGTCGCGGCGAGGCGTCGGGATTTGCATGAAAAGCCTGTCACCACGTGGGATGATGTGATCCATCTTGCCGAGACAGGCAAGGTTCTTTTCCCACTTAAACCAGTTGATGCGATCGACGCTTTTATGAGCCTGTGCGCCAATGTTGGTGACCCGTGTGCTGAAACTGATGATTTCTTGGTGAGCCGTGCCACAGGACTGCTTGCACTTGAGAACATGCGCGCAGTATCGCGAAATGTCGACAACCGATGTTTCGAAATGAACCCCATTGGTGCTCTGGACATCATGTCTACCTGTGATGATTTTGTGTATGCGCCCATGCTGTTCGGTTACGTGAATTATGCGCAAGCTGGCTTCCGCAAGAAGATTGTTCATCAGGAAAACATGCCAAGCCTCGGGACACAGGGCCCAGAAGGCTCGATCATCGGCGGAACCGGCATTTCGGTCTCCTCCAAGTGTGAGCATCAGGCAGAGGCTATTAAGTTCGCATATTGGCTCGCCAGTAAAGAATGCCAGACTGGTGTGTATGTTCAAAACAACGGGCAACCGGCTCATTCAGCAGCTTGGGATGATGCAAAAGCGAACTCATCCAGCAACAACTGGTTCAGAAATACCCGTGAGACATTAGACCGTTGCTGGCTTCGCCCGCGCTACGCAGGGTTCCTCCCCTTTATTGATGAAGCCGGTGACTTCCTGACTGCTTTTGTGCGCGGTGATGGAACAGCAACATACACTTTGGATGCCATTGATTTGGCGTTCCGAACTTCCTTGGAAACACGATAAGTTCCTACAAATATAGAGAATTACAATGTCCGTAACCTATGATTTTAATCAGAAGCTTATCGTTGTCACCGGTGGTGCCCGTGGGCTTGGTTTTGCAATGGCAGAGCGCCTTATCGCCTCCAATGCACGCGTTCTGATCACCGATCTGAATGAAGACAACTTGAAACAGGCCTGCACCGAGCTTGGCGAAAATGCATTTTACCGGGTACAGAATGTAACCGAATTTGACAAGGTCCCGGCACTGGTCGATGAGATTGAAGCAAATGTTGGCCCAGTCTTCGGTCTGGTCAACAACGCAGGCGTTCACCTGAAAAAGGCGATTTGGGATGTTACAGATGCTGAATGGTTGAATGTCGTCAACATTAACCAGAACGGCGTGTTCATAATGACTCGCGAAGTGCTGCGTCACATGCGGACCCGCAAGGAAGGCGCGGTTGTCATGATCTCGTCCATGGGCGGGCTCCTGGCCCTCCCATCTGCTCCTGCCTATGTAACCACGAAGACCGCTGTTATTGGCTTGACCCGCAATCTAGCTGTCGATCTTGGTCCAGACAATATCCGTGTGAATGCGATCTGCCCAGGCTTCATTGATACTGAAATGACCCGTGCGATCCTCGATGGCGACCCTGTACGTGGAGCAAAAATCAGGGGTCGGATTCCGATGCCACGGCTTGCTCAACCTGAGGAAATTGCGGCGATGGTTGCGTTCCTATGCTCAGACGATTCCGCTTATGTCTCCGGTCAATCCATCGCGGTTGATGGTGGCTTCTCTGTTGGATTTTAAGCCTATTAAAGGACAAAGATTATGACCTTAAAAAACCTTGGCCTTGTTCTGCATGGGGCAAAAGACATTCGTTTAGAAGAGCGCGCCTTTGCAGATTTGGAAGCGCTGGACGTGCGGGTTGAATTCAAAGTTGGTGGCATCTGTGGCACTGACATGCATTATTACAATGACGGACAGAATGCTGGCTTTGAAATGCAAAGCCCAGTGTGCCTTGGTCACGAAATGGTTGGAGTGGTCGCGGAAATTGGCACTAAAGTGACCCGTGTAGCTGTTGGCGATCATGTTGCAGTAAACCCAATTATGCCTTGTGGGTCCTGCCCAGCCTGCAAAGAGGGCCGGCCGAATATCTGCCACAACAAGCGCTTCCCGGGCAGCGCAACTGTCATTCCGCATGTGGATGGGTTCTTCCAACAATTCCCTGTTGTCTCCGAAGAAAACTGCTGGAAGCTTCCTAAGGATCTGCCATTGGAACTCGCGGCATTTGCAGAGCCGTTGTCCTGCGCTCTGCATGCTGTCGTCCGGGCTGGTAGTGTTGTTGGGAAAAATGTTCTGATCACAGGAGCAGGCCCAATCGGGCTTCTGGTTGCAGCGTGTGCTGTTGTTGCCGGTGCTGCAAATGTGATTGTTACAGATCTTGCTGATGGCACTTTGGAAGTGGCGAAAAAGCTTGGTGTAACTGAAACGATCAATGTGCTCAAAAATCCAGAACGCCTTGAGGAGTTGAAGGCTAACACAGGGTTCTTTGATGTGGCTTTTGAAGCGTCGGGTGCGTTCCCAGCTCTTGAGACTTGTTACACTCTGACACGACGTGGTGGCACGGTAATGTTAGTATCCGTGCTTCCCAATAAGCCGAATGAGCTAAAGCTGAATCAGTTCATGCTGAAAGAGCAAAGCTTGCTCGGCTCAAGCCAGTTTACAGACGAATTTGAGAAATCAATAGCTCTTCTGGCCGGAAATAAGATTGATGTGCGTCCTATGCTGACTCACCAGTTTAGTTTCGCTGAGGCTGACAAAGCGTTCAATATCGCCAAGGATCGCAACCAATCTGTCAAAGTACAGTTTGTAGCCTAATACGGCTTTGAACCTGAGTAGGTGAAGTATCATCTGGCTGAAAAGAACGATGCGACTGCACCGCTCTTTTCAGCTTTCTTGCAGTGATAACTGGCCTATCCGGCGTATTGTTCAATTTGGCTTGCCGGCGACAATATCTTCGCCGCGCAACCCGGCCTGAACTATGTGGACCTTGTCTTCAGTGGAATAGCGCTTGTAACCTAATTTATGGAACTAGGATCCACTTAATGACTGGAGGAAGTTGGGTTCCAAGTCAGTTGTGGTAGGCATGATCAGGCGTGTGCCAGTCAAGTGATGAATGCGGGCGTATCTTGCTGTAAAATACAATGAACTCAGCGATGGATTGCCTCTCATACACTGGTGTAGGCCTTGAGATAAACTTCCTCGTATTTAACAGTACGCCAGAACCGTTCGATAACAAACATTGTCGCGCCAGCTTCCTTGCTATCCAAGGAGATCTTGATCTTTTTACGCTTAAGCACATCCGTAAATCTATGCTGGTAAACTGGGAGGGTAATCCCTCCATTTATGGAGGAGTTTCGGCGTAGAGTTATGCTGCCAGTTTCAGTTTTGTGGCGGGCGTGATGCCACCGATGACCATGTTGGGCCGTTCATTTTTGTATGCCAAGAGCCAATTGGTTGCTTGCGTCTAGACTTGATCAATCGTTTCAAAGCAATTCTGATCCAGCCATTCTTGCCGAACAGTCCTGTTATAGTGCTCGATATATGCGTTCTGAGCTGGTTTGCCTGGTTGAATATGCAGGATCTTGAGGCCGAGGTTTGAAGCCCAGGACAGTAAAGTTTCGCTGATGTTTTCAGGGTCATTATCGACACGGAACGTCTCAGGCATCCCGCGCCATTCTATCACCTGTTTCAAAGTACGTACGACCCGCAGTGCCGGGAGTCAAAAATCTACTTCAATAGCCAGTTCCTTACGGCGAGACAGCCTTAGTTCTTTTTCTAAGAGTTTCTTCTAAAAATTTGTTTTGTAAGCTGAGCTCTGCGTACATCTTCCTGAAGCGGCGCAGCCCATCCTCCGCCTGCTTTTTCGACTGGATCATAGGTGCTTCAAGGCTACCATACTTCGAGCGTCACCTATAAATGAAGTCGCGCTCATGCCATGTTCACGGTACAGTTGAGCAACTGGAATGTCGCTTTCGCCCTACTTCAATATTGCCATAACCCAAGGAATAGCATCTCAGCATCAAATCACTTCATGGATTTTATCGATGAACATTTTGATAGGACCTAGTTGGGCTGCTACGTGGCGGAGGTGAATTTTTACTGGGATCTCCCAAAGAGGTTCCGTCAGCGGCAAAATCACGAGACCGGCTTCTAAGCTTCTGGGAACGATCGGGGAGGATACAAGTGTTATCGTTTCTGTGCTTTTTACAAATTCGGTAAGTGCTGCAATTGCGTTTGTGCGCATGGAGATTGTTGGAGGATTTAGACCATGCAGAGCGAAGAATTGAGTAGCGTGATAAACGAAGGTGTCATCCTCATAAAAGCCGGCCCACTCTGCTGCTTGCAATTGCTTTAGTGATACAGTTTTATGGCTAGCAAGAGAGTGGGATGGGTCTGCCATCGCGACCATCGGGATATTTGTTAGAAAATAACTGAGGAATTCTGGGGAGGCCAATGGCTCAATTGGACCCGCCGCCAAGAGCAAGTCTAGCTTTCCTGTCTCAAATTTCTCGGCCAGCTGGTCTGCGACCCCTGCAACCAGATCTATTGTCAAGTTGGGGAATTTTTTTTTGATGTGAACCAGAACCGGGGGAATGAAAGTACTGGCCCAAGCAAGACCTGCTCCAATGCGCAAAGTTCCACTGTGACCACGCACCTGTTCTTCGATTTCTTGAGCGGCGTAGATCGCGCTCTGTCTTAGGTTGCATGCATATCTGTAGTAGATTTTTCCGGCGCTCGTTGGCACAACGCCTTTCACCGATCGGTTAAAAAGTGGCGTCCCAAGTTCGTCCTCCAGTTGCTGCAATCCCATGGAAACAGCGGGCTGCGTCAAACCTATCGTTACTGCGGCGTCGCGAATATTTCCCGTCTCATAGATTGCAAGAAATTGACTAGTTCGCCGATTTAAAAACGATTTCTCTGCTTTCATTGATAAATTTTCTTTATAAAAAGACCAAAAAAACTAATTTTACTTTATCTATGCAGTGCATCATGGTCAAACGCATAGGAGGAGCTATGCGAACAGTTTTTGTACTTTTTGACAGTTTGAACCGGACCGCCATGGGATGTTATGGCTCTGAGGCCGTAAAGACTCCGAATTTCGATCGCTTTGCGGCCCGCGCTCAGACTTTTGATAATCACTACGTTGGTTCTCTGCCTTGTATGCCCGCACGAAGAGACCTTCATACTGGTCGGCTGAATTTTACTCACCGCAGTTGGGGTCCTCTTGAGCCTTACGACAAATCCTTTGCCCAAATTCTTAAGCAAAACGGTACTTACACGCATCTAATCAGTGATCACTTCCATTATTTTGAAGACGGTGGCAGCGGGTTCCATACGCGTTTCAGCAGCTTCGACTTTATCCGTGGACAAGAATACGACCCGTGGGTGGCGATGGTTCAACCACCAATTGACCGGTTCAAAGAGATTTATTCCGAAAAACATTATAAAATGACGCCGGAAGATAAGCACTTCCAAGCACTGGTGAACCGCGAAGAATTGCAAGAAGAAGAGCAATTCCCGACAGCGAAGTGTTTTGCATCAGCCTTTGATTTTCTTGACAAAAACAAGGTCGCTGATGATTGGATGCTTATGCTTGAATGTTTCGATCCGCATGAGCCATTCCATGTTCCTCCCCGCTTTCGTGAGGCCTATGAGTCCGGGTATAATGGCAAAATCCTGGACTGGCCACACTATGAACGCGTGAGTGAGAGCGAAAGCGAGATGCGCGAAATTCGTGCCAATTACGCCGCTCTTGTAGCCATGTGTGATGAGTATTTCGGCAAACTGCTAGATTATTTCGACGAACACGATATGTGGAAAGACACAGCACTTATTCTCACTACCGATCATGGATTCTTATTGAGTGAGCATGAATGGTGGGGCAAATGCCGGATGCCCTATTATGAGGAAATCTCCCACATTCCTTTGATAATTCACGATCCGCGCTTCCCAGAGGCGGGTGGCAGACGCACGAACGCTCTGACGCAGAGCATTGATGTCATGCCAACGATTATGGGTTTGCATGGTATTGAACCGCCAGCAGAAGTGCTTGCATCAGATTTGGCGGCGGTGATGAAAGACCCGAACTATCAGCTGCGAGAAGTAGCTGTTTTTGGAATTTTTGGAGGCCCTATTGGTATCGCCGATGGTACCTACGCCACCTATTATTATCCGCCTGACATCTTCGCAGAAGGCCTCCGAGAATACACATTGGCGCCAGCTCATATGACCGATTTCTTTACACCTAAAGAGTTGAGAACGGCGGAACTGTCACCGGGCTTTAATTTCACCCAAGGGATACCGCTCTTAAGCATTGCTGCGCAATCTGACGCAAAACGGGTGCCTATGAATGACGGTATTGGCTTCGATGACATCGGCACACGCTTATATAACGTTGTGTCTGATCCAAAACAGAAGGCGCCGTTTGTAGATGAGAAAATTTCACAGTTCCTTATGGATGGTGCGCTGAAGATTTTGCAGCAGCATGATACGCCAGCGGAGGTTTATGGCTGGTACGGGCTACTAAAATAATTGTCAAGTTGGGAGATGACTATGAAACTAAGTATGAAATTACTTGCAGTTGCAGCACTGGGAGCTGCTGCATTTTCAAGCCCTGCAAATGCAGAATTTCCAGAGCGGAATATAGAGAGCATTTATCCATGGGGCCCAGGGGCAACGATGGCTGTGAGCCAGATGATAGCTGATGCTATGGGAGAGCAATTAGGGACCAATATTTCGGTCGTTTCAACACCTGGTGCTGCAGGGACTAAAGCTTTTAAGACTGCGATGCAGAAACCAGCTGACGGTTACACCATCTTTGATGGCTATGTTGCTCCGCTTGTTCTGCAACCTCTTTTGGGGAACGCTGACTGGACCTATGCTGACTTCACTCCGCTTTGGTCTGCAACCTCAAACGCATTTGCAATTGTTGTGCGCAAGGACGAAGATCGGTTTAATACTTTCCCTGAGTTTGTTGCATATATGAAAAAGAATCCGGGCAAACTACGGTACACCACTGGGCCAACCAAAACTTTGCCGCACATGGTCCTCGCCAAGGTCATGCAGATGTCGAATGTAGTTGGGAAGCCTATTCCTTACCGCGAAATGCAAGATGGCGTGAAGGATTTGCGCGGTGGGGTGCTCGATTTCCTGACCGCAAACCCTGGTTTCTACCGTACCAATAAAGATCACCTGAAAGTTCTTGCTGTCTTGTCAGAGCTTGATGATGCTTCCAGCGTTTATGACGGGGCGCCGCGCGTTACCGACTACGGTATTGATATGGGTATCAGCGGTTTATCACCAATGGGGTGGAACTGGTGGTTGGTCCGTAAAGACACACCTGCACCGATTGTGAAAAAGCTTCGCGATGCAATGGGCGCGGCTCTTGCAACCCCGGAACTGCGTGAGAAAAGCCTCAATGTCGGCTTCGTTCCGCTTGGTTATTCACCAGAACAATATAGCGAAATTGTTGGCCCAGTAGCAGCTCAACTGCAAAGCGGTATCGACGCTATTGCTTGGGAAGAAGAGCAATTAAAAGCGCTGAGATAGAATAGGGAGGGCTAGTAAAATGGATAATGAATTCAAAAAAAGTAAGCGACTCGACGTGATACTAGCCCTTTCATTTCTGCTACCGGTTGCACTGGTTTACTACCAGATCGCAACGTCCCTTACCGAACAAGGGGCAGCGTTCGGGGATGCGATGACTAACGCTGCTATGTTTCCAAAACTTATCGCCACTGTGCTTGGTTTTCTTGCCGTGATCCAGCTGGTTATAAGCATACGCCAACCATCCACCGAACCGGCGTTTATCTTGAACAGAGCACTTTGGAATAGCTTGGTTGTTGTTGTTTTTCTGACAGCATACCTCACAGCCTTGCCGTTGCTTGGCTATCATATCATGACACCTATTTTGTGCCTGTCGATGCTTGTTCTCCTTGGCGTGTCTGTCATACCCGCGATATTTATCGGTCTGGGATTATCTTTGCTGGTTGCTTTGTTTTTCGAAGTCGCTTTGAACGTTGTCTTGCCAACCGGCCTCTTCGGGCTGGCCTTGCCGTTTTGAGGTCATCATGGAACTAATTTTAGCGGGCTCAGGCCTATTCTTCACACCCACGGCAATTGCTCTGACTGCATTTGGTTGCTTCCTGGGAATTATCGTTGGTGTCCTGCCCGGGTTGGGGCCTCTTATGGGGATAGTCCTGTTGCTCCCCGTGGCATTTCATCTGCCGCAAGCAGCTGCAATGGGTCTCTTAATCGCTATTTATGTCGGTGGGTCGTGCGGAGGATCAATCTCTGCGATTATACTGCGAATTCCCGGAACGCCACTAGCTGCTGCAACACTGCTCGATGGCTACCCAATGGCTCAAAATGGGCGAGCGCAAGACGCAATCGGAATTGCGGTAACAGCGTCTTCACTTGGGGGGCTTATCGGCGGTATGGTTCTAATCTTTTTCTCGCCCATTCTTGCCGAGTTTGCCTTGAATTTTAGCCCACCTGAAATCTTTGGTATGACTTTGCTTGGGCTCATCTCAATCATTGTTGTTGCTCAAGAAAGCCCCATTAAGGGCTTGATGGCAGGTGCCTTTGGCCTCTTGATTTCAACAATAGGCACCGATGAATTCACGAATGCATATCGCTTCACATTTGACTCCTATAATCTTTACAATGGCTTCCACATTGTTGCGATGGTCGTTGGTCTTTTTGCTATCTCTGAAGTTTTTTCCAAGTTCAGAGCGGAAATTACTTGGCCAAGCCAACGATCGACAAGATCAAAGCGCCGTTTTCGTCAGTGAAGTTGATCACAAAACACCTTCCAAATCTGTTCCGATCTGCAATCTTAGGAACTTTTTTTGGTGCTCTTCCGGGTGCAGGTGGGGTTATTAGCTCCTTTACCTCCTATGCTGTTGCAAAAGCGCGAGCAAAACCCACTGAGAATTATGGTGAAGGTGAAGAAGGCGGCGTTGTTGCAACAGAGGCTGCTAATAATGCTTGTTGCGGCGGTGCGCTGATCCCAACACTTTCATTGGGTATCCCCGGTGATGGTGCAACGGCTGTGCTGATGGGGGCTTTGTTCTTGCTCGGGTTCTATCCGGGGCCAGAGCTTTTTGAATTTCACAAGGATGTTGCTGGCGGGATTTTTATTGCTTTCATTGCTGCAAACGTTTTCCTCTTGATTTTCGGCATAGTTCTTACGCCGCTCTTTGTCTCCGTTTTAAAGTTTGCTAAAGCCTATCTGATACCGGCAGTTCTCCTGCTTTCGATTATTGGAACCTTTGCGATACAATCTTCACTTTTCGATCTTTGGGTAATGTTCCTCTTTGGAATCCTTGGCTATTTCCTGCGCCGCGGTGGATATCCGCTAGCACCGATCATCATTGGGGCTATCCTTGGACCAATCTGCGAATCTAACTTCCGTCGATCCCTGCTGATTTCAGATAGTGGTTATGAGATCTTTATTTCACGGCCCATCAGTGCTGTGATCCTTGGAATAGTAGCCGTAATGCTGATGTACCTTATCTTCGCTTCAATAAAGCGACACCGCCGACCAAGTGCAACATAACGCTTTGCTTGCAACAGGTTGAAGGCGATCAGTCATACTTGCAATTTCAACTGGAAAAGCTATCCGCTAAGCCGCTTTCTGTGACTAGGAATCCAAAATTTATTTCACGATTTCTGGTCGCAAGCTGCCCTCAATCCATACCAAAATTGCGAGATTCCTCTGCCCCATTCTTAAGGCATATCCCCAAGTCGTGCACAGCGATCGTGATCCTAATCAATTGATTCCAAGGGACAATAATAATGAGTGCGTCATCCCTTCGGGGAATTAGAGAGCGTGTTGAAGGCCTCCCACAGGTTTTGTTTCCGTTTCTGGTGTGGTGGCCTCAAGTTAATCGGGAGACGCTGCGTAGTGATGTTATTGCCGCAATTACTGGGGCAACGATTGTTTTGCCGCAGGGGATAGCGTTCGCCGCCATTGCCGGTCTGCCGGCGCAATACGGCCTTTACACCGCAATGATCACGCCGATAGCTGCAGCATTATTTGGCTCGTCGATGTATCTGGTCTCAGGACCAACAACAGCCATCTCTGCGCTGTTATTGGCAGCGCTTGCAGGGAAATACACGCCCGGTAGTGAAGCCTATGTCTCCGCAGCTCTTGCACTGACTTTGATGGTTGGCCTGATCCAGTTCGGCTTTGGCCTTGCCCGGCTTGGCCGCCTAGTCAGCTTTGTTTCGCATTCGGTCATGATTGGTTTTACCGCCGGTGCAGCCATCTTAATTGGCCTAAGTCAGGTACGGCATGCTTTGGGGATCTCTTTACCCAGACCCGAGCACCTTTTTGAGTTTGTACTGGGGGTCGTTGACGCCATCCCGCAGATACACGGACTATCGCTTATAATAGCTGCGGTTACCCTAATCACTGCGGTTATCGTGCGCATCTACCGACCGAAATGGCCCAACTACGTTCTGGCGCTCGTAGTTGGCGGTGGTCTGTCCTTCCTGCTGGACGGTGCTGGTAATGGAGTGAAGGGCGTTGGAATTATACCCTCCGTTTTTCCAGAGATCTCGCTTCCCACTAACCCCGGCGCAACCTTTAAAGATCTTTCTCAGTCGGCGCTGGCGATTGCCATCATCGGACTTTTGGAAGCTGTTTCCATCGCCAAGGCATTATCACTTAAGGGCAATACACCGCTTGATAGCAACCAAGAGATTGTTGGTCAGGGGCTCTCCAACATTTTCGGCAGTTTCTTTTCCGCCTATGTTGGTTCTGGCTCTTTTACCCGCTCCGGTTTGAACTATGAAGCAGGGGCCAAAACACCGTTAGCTGCGATTATGTCTTCGATCATCTTGCTGATGATCTTGTTCCTGGTGGCGCCGCTGTTTGCCTACTTGCCGATCCCTGCCATGGCCGGTGCTATTATTTTGGTTGCGTACAAACTAATTGATTTCAAAACGTTTCGGCATCTGATTATCAGCAGTAAGTCTGAGACCATGATTGCGCGGATTCAACTCGCCAGTGCAACTTTACCTACGGTATGTGATGTGAGGCAGCGATGCCCATGTGTCTCTCACCGTCTAATGTAAAGGAACACGAATGCGATCCTATCACCGCCTCACTGAGGGTCAGCGTAACCAAGTTTACGCCTTGAAGAAAGCCGGTTTGACCCAACGAACCATTGCGGACCAGATCGGTGTTGATAAATCGACGATTTGCCGGGAGCTTCAGCGCAACAAAGGTCTTCGCGGATATCGTCCAAAGCAGGCCCATCGCCTGGCTTGTTTACGGCAGTCACAAATTCCGCGCACCCGTATTTTGGATAGGATGTGGACTGGGATTGAAAAGATGATCCGCGAAGACTGGAGCCCTGAGCAGATCAGTGGTCACCTGAAAGATAATGATGAGCCAAGCGTCAGCCCCGAGTGGATTTACCAGCGTATCTATGCTGATAAGCGCAGAGGTGGCGATCTTCACAGCCGCCTGAGGTGTCAAAAGAAACGGCGCAAGCGCTACGGCAGCATCGAGCGGCGTGGCCAGATCAAGAATAGGGTGTCCATTGAGAAACGCCCTGAAATTGTCGATCTGCGCAGCCGTATCGGAGATTGGGAAGCCGATACCGTGATCGGCAAACAGGGGCACTCAGTCCTTGTTACGCTTGTTGAGCGAAAGACACGCTTTAGCGTTGCCATCAAGGCCGCAAATAAAACAGCACGGGCTGTCACGGATGTGATTTGTGCTAACCTGAAACCCTACCAGGACCGGGTTCTCACCTTGACTTACGACAATGGCAGAGAATTTGCCTACCATGAAGAGATCGCTCGCGAACTGACAGCCGAGGGGTTCTTCGCTCACCCCTATCACTCCTGGGAGCGGGGCCTCAACGAAAACACCAATGGTCTGATCCGGCAATATATCCCAAAAGGAAAAGACATCGATGATCTGAACGATGCAGAGGTTGCCCAGATTATGGAGAAGATAAATAGTAGGCCCAGAAAATGCCTTGGCTTTAAAACGCCAAATCAGCTATTCCTTGGCCTTCACCATGCTGTTGCACTGGCGAGTTGAATCCGCGTTGTCTTTGTGACTTTTTTTGCCACGTTACTTATCGGGCTAGAGTTTGCTGTCTACACTGGTGTTCTAGTTAGTCTTGCGGTGTTCCTCAATGGCACAATGCAGACAGATCTACCGCTGAATGCTCCGAACCCTAAAATTCCCAATCATGGCTTTACCAATGTGAGCGAGGGCGTACCGGAGTGCCCGCAGCTCGTGTTCGGCCGTATTGATGGGCCGGTTTATTTTGGCTCGGTTGATACATTGCGTAAGGAACTAATTAAGATTTTGGCGGAGCGGTCGACGCAAAAGGCCTTTGTTTTGAAAATCTCTGGAGTCGGTCGTGTAGATTATGCGGGTGCTGAGCTGCTTATTGAAGAAGCGGAACGGCGCTTAAATCACGGTGGGAGGCTCTATTTGGTGGGTCGGTACAAGCCTTTGTATAAGGTGTTGAAACAATATCAGGTGGTTGATCAAATCGGTGAGGAAAACTTTTTCTCTTACCGGTCTGAGGCGATCAGTAACATTGTACCCAAGCTAGATCAGACCGTCTGCCGTACATGTTCAAAGCGGATCTTCCGTGAGTGTATGCAAGGTCCAAACGAAGGTCTCACGAGCACACCAAGTTGAGCGAATATCGGATGTGTGAAGCCGTCGTTGAAAGTAAAATTACGCTGCATTAGATGTTAACGCGGATAGTAAATGGAACATATTTCCTCCTGGGGATGATTTGTTTTCTTGCAGTCCACAGAGGCGAAGAAGTGTGGAACCACCACTGTTAGGTTCGGCAGATTATACAGAAAGAAAACAATGGACCCTGCAGAAATAAACAACGCGCCTGTTCGCAAGATGCCCTTCCATGTAATGGCTAAACCCAATGGTTCACTTTGTAACTTAGATTGTAAATATTGTTATTACCTCGAAAAAGAAAACCTTTTTCCGGACACAAAACAATTTAGGATGCCTGAAGATGTTCTTAGGCGGTTCGTAGAAAACTACATCGCTTCGCAGGATGCTCTGGGGGTGAAGGACATTATGTTTGCTTGGCAAGGAGGCGAGCCAACAATTGCCGGGTTGGACTACTTCAAGAGTATTGTTGAACTTCAGGACGAGTTTTGTCCTCAGGGTAAGAAAATCAGTAACGCCTTCCAGACGAATGGCATTTTGATTAATGAAGAATGGGCGAAATTTTTCAAGGAAAATGACTTCCTCGTTGGCCTAAGTATCGATGGGCCTGCGGATCTGCATGATATCTTCCGGGTCGATAAAGCAGGGCATCCTTCGTTCGAAAAAGTGATGAAAGCAGTACGGATTTTGAACGCGCATGCAGTGATGGTCACCGCGCTTTGTACTGTAAGCCGACATAATTCCCGCAGGCCATTGGATGTCTATCGATTTTTAAAAGAAGCTGGTTTTGAATATATCCAATTTATACCTATCGTCGAGCGCACCATTGACGGAGAGAATCTAGCGGGAGCTCCTCAGCAAGATGAACGTGGCATCGATGCTTATGTGACGCCGTGGAGCGTTCTGCCGCGAGATTATGGTAATTTCCTGAATACGATTTTCGACGAATGGCTGAAAGAGGATGTTGGCAAGGTTAGTGTGCAACTGTTTGATGTTCAGCGCGATATCCTGATGGGATACCCTGCTAGCCTTTGCTGGTATTCAAAGACCTGCGGCTGGGGCTTGGCCATGGAACATAATGGAAATCTCTATTCTTGTGACCACTATGTCTATCCTGAATATTTGCTCGGGAATATTAAAGATAAATCAATAGAGGAACTGGTTTATTCACCTGAGCAGGCCGTATTTGGCAATGATAAACGAGATCTTCTGCCCCCGGATTGTATTTCCTGTGAAATACGCTTCGCATGTCATGGTGGGTGTCCTAAGCATCGGATTCTAAAGCCGAAATCTGGCGAAAACGGTCTGAATTACTATTGCCGTTCGTTTAAGATGTTCCATTCTCATGCAGCGCCCTATCTCAAATATATCGGTAGTTTGCAAAAGCAAGGACAAACCGGCGCACAGCTTAATGAAGTACTTAAGCGAAACTTGGGAGCAGTCAAAATGCGAATTGGAGGAATCCATCGGGTAGGACGTAATACGCCATGTCCCTGTGGTAGCGGTAAGAAATTCAAATATTGTTGCGGCGCCGAAGTGTAAATTATGGCAGGCACTCCCTTTGTGGACTGGCTCGGGGGAAGTTGAGGAACTTCTGGTAATTTGGGATCCTGAGGATTTTATGAGGCGCCCAACTTATGCAGATGAGTTTAAGCGTGAAGCGGTACGGCTTGTCGAGGTGAGCGGGCGCGGTGTTAATGAAATTGCATGTCGTTCGGTCAGCCTGCTCTACGCCTTCATGAACTGGCGATTTGCTCCTCTCCAGATGGTCCCAACCAGGGCAGTCAGTATTGCTCCAATGTTTATCCGCGGCTCTCAACGAGACATGAAATCACCTCTTCCATGAACGCTAAGGGCAACTGCTTTGATAATTCCATGGTGGAAGCCGTGCTCAAAACTATTAAGGCAGAAATGTTGTGGCGAACTGCTTTTAAACGCGGCAAGAAGCAGAAAAGGCAATTGGCCTATACATCGAGGGTTTTACAATGCCACTCGTCGCACTCAGCGTTAGGCTATCAATCGCCAATCACTTTTGAAAAGCAGCGTGAAAAAGCGGAGGCAAGGGCTCTCCACTTTTCCTGAGACAGTCCCAAAATTCCCGGGCCGACTCTAAGATCGGAAATGCATTAGTCCGCATTGATTCCACATTAATTTGAGTTGCAAAGGTCAATTCCATTGATCCGCCGAGCCATTCAATCGATGAACTTGGTCAAATCTCTCACACAAAATCAACCAGATTTAAGAAGTGCTGCCATAGATCTATTCTCAACATAACTGTGAACGGCCAGAGGCGGTTTTGCGCGCTGGCGCACTTAACCAAGTTTTCAATTTTGGGGGTCTACTTCTGATGATTGGAGCAATTCTTGATAAGATTGAACTCTCAGAAGCCGAGTGTAAAACTTTAAAACAGCTTGTTGAGACTATTAGATCCGAAACACCAGGCCAAATCCAAAGTCGCTATATTTCACGCATCAACCTTCATCGCGGGAATATGTTGAGCGAAATCAAAGAGGTATTTTGGAAAAATAAAAGGCCAATAGTAGTGCAGAAGCTACCAGAATTCTCGGATATTGAAGATACAAAAATACTCCTCTTGCTACTGGGTGAGAGCATTGGCAAGTGCGCTGCGTACTCCGAATACAACCAGAGTTATATTACTGACATACGCCCAACCAAGCATTCTGTAGAGTTAAGCAGTAATACAGAATTGCTGGCAATGCATAACGATCTGGCTTTTGCAATCAGATGATTGCCGTCCTGCAGCGTTGGTGCTTGTTCCTCACATCGCTGACAACACTGTACCCAAAACGCTAATAGCGACTACAGAAGCCATAGTTTCTTCTCTTTCGCAAAAAATCATTGATATATTGGAACAGAGGGTTTTTGAGATCAGATCCGGGGCAAAGTTACTTTGGCCATGTGAGCAGATCCGGCGTATGAGTGTAATTGACTATGATGTTCATGGAGTACAACGGGTTCGCCTCAATTTTAATAACATCAGTCCAATCCCACAACTTAACCCAGAGGAAGTTGACCGTGCACGTCATGCATTAGATCAAATTGCCCAGGAAGCCCTTCGGATCGGACGGATGGAAGGGCATCAGATCTTGAAAGGCGAGGCACTTCTAATACCCAATGATTACTGCCTTCATGGAAGAGATACTTACTCTGGAGATTGTATTGATCGACTTTTATTGAGATCATATATTATTGCTGAGGAGATGGTTAGGTTAAATCACGGGAATACGATGATTTCTCTCCGAATTTAGCTTAAGAGCACCTATTTGTTGTCACACCTACTGCGAATACTTCCTTATATCGGATGATATTCAGTATGGAGCACAACAAGTATGGATAATATATTGATAATTGGAGGAGGTCATGTCGGCGTAACTTTGGCAGTAGATTTGGAGCTGCGCAAGCAGGAGACTGGTTGTTCGCCTCACCTCATTCTAGTCAGAGATGAAGAACACCTATTGAATGGCATTTCCGAAAAGGTGGGTATTGACTTTGAAGACGTCATATCCGGCCAAATACAACACTGTAGCTTTCCCAAAGAACATATTCATAAGCTAGACAGCGATTTAGGCAAGCTACTCCCAAACACGAGGGCCGTAATAGTAACGGTGCCTGACATTCCTAGTCTTAGATTTCGCATGATTGAGTGGGTAAAAACTCATTCGTTACCTGCTGAGGCTTACGTTGTGTTTGTGAGAGGAGGGCAAGGAGGACTGATTGCGACGATCAATGCTTGGCGCGAAGATCCTGATTTTCAAAAACTTAGCTTAGCTCTAGTTGAAGATAGCTTTTACGGTACACGCTTTATAGGTAAGAAAGTTTCCTTCAAACGAAAACAATTGACAAATGTAAGTGTAATCGGGACAAAACCAGATGAAACACTAAATAATCTGGAGCAGCTTTTTCGTGGGCCAGCAATTACAGATGGATTACACAATTTTTACCTAGTTCGGCCTTTAGATTTACAGTTCGACCCTCTTGGATACATCATTCACCTGGCCGTAGTACTAGATGAGATGAACCTCCAACTAACAGACCAGGGTATTCAATACAGTCATTATTGTGAGGGAGTACATGAAGGTAACGCTGATACTATAGAAAATCTTGATCTCGAAAGAGTTCAAATGGCAAAGTGTTATAATGCATCAACACGGTCATTCTCCAATATTTTAACTGAACAATATAACTTACCTAGCCAAACAACCTTCTTGAAGATGATGAGAAGTACAAAGGGTATCTATCGTTCTTTATCACCAAAGTCGATTGAAGGTCTCAAGACCTGCCGTCTTATTCATGAGGACGTTCCAGCCATGTTGGTGATGGAGTGGTTAGGCCGCATAAGCGGTGGACAGTTCACATGCATTAAAAAGCATGTTGTTAATGTTCAAAAACAACTCCAAAGCCTTGGTATGAATATCCAATCGCATCAACACTACGTGGAGGACTTAGAAAGGCGGAAAATGGGGCGGAGCGAAGTCATCAATCTGCTTACCAACCCTGCATAACTTTACATAATGCGGAAGCACTCTCACCCGAACTCACAGGATATACTTGCAAGTCTACAAGACGATATGAACAGCTCCCCATCACAGCATGTCATGAAAAATAGTTGTGGTAGAGAATGCTCTTTTACTTTCTCGCTAGGCGACAAATTCCAGGAGGTTTGGCACTTCTCCAATGCATAAGCCTGGATACAATTTTTCTTCTGACTTCGGGTGGCAAGATGAAAGTCGGAAGATTTAGCGTTGGCGTTTTTCTGGTTTTGGCCTGCAATCTTCTTTTTGCGGCAAAAGAGATTTTTGCCAAGGCTGCCTATCGCGAAGGAAGCACCCCCGAATATTTCATCATCATCTTTGTTTTGATACTGATCCCCTTTGCTGCCATTATTGTAATCGGCCACTATATAAAACGAGGTCGCCGTCATTACAGGCTAAAGCCAGTGCTGTTGAGCGTACTTGCCGGGTTCTTGTGTTATGAC
The DNA here is from genome assembly GCF_900104145.1 of Pseudovibrio sp. Tun.PSC04-5.I4. Lineage (NCBI taxonomy): Bacteria > Pseudomonadati > Pseudomonadota > Alphaproteobacteria > Hyphomicrobiales > Stappiaceae > Pseudovibrio > Pseudovibrio sp. Tun.PSC04-5.I4. The sequence continues at coordinate 238,120 of NZ_FNLB01000006.1, forward strand.
TTAGCAATGACACTGGATTTTTTCGGTCTAACCGTAGTCCCGGTCTCAATAGAGCGCTCGTTATTTAGTATTTATCCCATTTTCATTTATCTCGGTGGACTACTAATTCATCGGCAATCGCAAATTCCCCTCCTTGTGTTTTGGGGTGTCTTCTCGTCAATTTACGCCGGAGTACTACTGATATTTTTCGATGGGTACAGCTCAATAATTGACGATCAAGCCTTTCACTCATATCTGTTTGGTTCATCCGAAATACTCTTAAGTGCAGCAACATGCGCCGCCTTCTTTTTAATCAGTGAAAAAGTGATTATGCTCACTGACCCTTGGTTTGTTGCTGGCATCGCAATGCTCAGTGGGAGTAGCTTAGCGGCCACTCATATTGTTATTGCTCAGCCAGATATTATTTTCTCTTCTCATTCTCCAGAGCTATTTGCTTTGGCCGCGGGAGCAGCTTTTTGTACATTACTTTCAGGATATTGGATTTGCATAGGTATTCGAAATATTGGAGCTGTCTATAGTGGGCTTATTTCAGCCGCCAGCCCGGTATTCTTGGTTTTGATAGCTTCCCCGTTTCTAGATGAAGATATGTCACTGACGCAAAAAAGCGGCGTAGTTCTTATTGGGGCAGGCATAGGATTATTGGTTTGGTTCAAAAGGAACACCAACAAGGTAAAGTGAAATCTGCCGGCAACCAAATAGCGCACCCCAAAATTAGCATTGAGAAGAGAGGTGGTTCGGTTTGTTTGGACCGCTGAACGTCGTTTGTAAGTCGCTTCGCTGCGGTCATGCCGTCGCTTGAGTTATGTGTGGCGTTTGGGTGTAATAAACATGATCCGGTGTCTGCCAATCAAATGATGAATGCAGGCGTATCTTGTGTTCCGAAATGCGATAAACTTGCCAATGGATTGCCTTGCCTCTCGCACACTGGAGTACGCCTTGAGGTAGACCTCTTCATATCTGATGGTAAACGAAAGCCGCCAACTTAGAATTTTGCGCGAGTACCAATCGATGATTGCAACCAGGTAGATGAACCCCTTCGCCATCAGAATATACGAGATGTCGACAGCCCAGATCTGATTGGGCTTTGGGACCATCACGTTATGAAGGTCAGTGCCTAAATGACCAAAGAAATCGGAGCGCATGCGTGACAATACCACTAGCCGAATGGCTCGTGTCTTTCAGTTCCGATAATGTGTTCATAAAAATGCCCATAAATTGCAGCGATTTACTCGTTTCCAGTGCTCTGGTATGAAACCTTCATGCGTGTGAAACTCATGGAAATATGAACTCTTTGGATCAGGGCGACGGCTTGTAGATCGCCAAGTTTCAAAGCAGCTAGAATATCATCCAGTTCCCGATCAAAAACCGCGACCTCATCAGCCAAATCAATGACGGAAGCGAAAACGGATTTCAACCAAATCCGGGCTGTATGAATATATAGTCTTTCTGAAACCTCTCGCAGAGGGTCGTTCTCGGTGAGTTGGAGTAGGGTGAGAAAAAAATCCATGGTCAAACACGCAAATTCGCGCGCATTTGGGCTTTTCACTAACTGCTTTGATCGCGTTGAAAGGACATGGAATTCGGCCATCAATGCGTCGTTTGGATGTACTGGTGAAAGCTTCCCGCTCAGTTCGGCCAGTTCCATTCGCAGCAGATAGGTCTGCTCCAACTCTTTGATATCAACATCTGTCACAAATGTTCCAACGCCGTGAACGGACAACAGTAGGCCATCGCTCTCTAGCCGAACTAGAACCCTGCGTAACGGAGTGCGGCTGATGCCGAATTCTTCCGCCAGTTCAGTTTCTGATAGGCGCGTCCCAGGTATGTATTCCAGCAGGCAAATACGGTTCCGAATTTCTTGGTACATCCGGTCAAACCGGTCCCGGGCGCTGTAATCGACATTGGCCAGATCTAAGAGTTTCACCGATTATCCTTTAGTTAAGTTTGATTTGTATACATCAATTATGCTGAGGGCAAAGCCGCAGTTCAGCAGGTTGCACTCATTTCCTAAAAGAAGATCCCAATGAGTATGAGAGCAATAAGAAGACCTTGTCGAAGTGGCTTGAGATGCGCGATGTCTACACTTTTGATAAGAAGAATTTCTGCTATTCCGACCAAGAAAAGGGGGCCGACGTCTGGCCCACCTCAGGTCAACCTAACGGAGAGACGATCCAGCATTTCAAGGCATTGAGACATCTGATCAAGTGAAACATATTCATCTGGCTTATGTGCTTGTTCAATTGAGCCCGGTCCGCATACAACTGCCGTCATACCAAGTGCCTGATAGATACCGGCTTCGGTTCCAAATGGCACTACATCAGCGCCATTCGCGCCGTTCAGTTCACTGACAATTTTGCGAGCTTCGTTGTCTGGGACTGGTTCCAGTCCATCCACCTCGGCAATGACCTCGGTGATGATATTTGCATCTGGGCAGACTGCCTGCATCGCCGGTATTAATGCATGGGCGCAAAATTGCTGCAGGTTGTCTTTGACATAATCTGCATCAGAGCGTTGAACAGGACGCATCTCCCAATCAACACGGGCTTTGCCGGGGATTACATTATGAGCGACCCCGCCGATTAGAGTGCCAGTGTTTATCGTTGTCCACGGTGGTTCAAATCTGCTTCCCACGGGGGTGCGGCTGCGTAGCTCATTTTTCAGTTCAAGCAGGCGGCTCACATAACGGGCCGCATATTCCACTGCATTGACACCCCGATCAGGGCTGGAACCGTGACCTTCAAGCCCAGTAAAATGCGTAGTATATTCATAACACCCCTTATGACCTTCGATGATGCGCATGGACGTGGGCTCACCAATAATGGCAACGGCGGGTTTCAAGCTGTGTTGACGCAGCGACTCAGCAAGTGCCTGAGCCCCAAAACATCCAGTCTCTTCGTCGTAGGTAAAGGCAAAGTGGATCGGGCGTTTGAGATCGAGTTGGGCGTATTGCGGTGCCATTGCCACAGTTGCGGCAATGAACCCTTTCATGTCGCAGGTTCCACGACCGAACAATTTCTCGTCTCGCTCAATCATTTCAAACGGATCACTTGTCCAGTCTTGATCTGCAACCGGAACAACATCCGAATGGCCCGACAGCACAATACCACCATCAATCTTGGGTCCGATCGTAGCAAAAAGGTTCGCCTTAGAACCTGTTTCGTCATGCCAGATTTCAACCTCAGCTCCGGCATTGGAAAGGTGTTGCGCCAGATGTTGGATCATATCCAAATTGCTGTTGGATGAAATTGTTGGGAAAGCGATCAGCTCTCTTAGCAGGTCTTTGGTGGTGTCCAAAACGCTCACGGATTAGTCCTTCACGAACAGTTTTCGTTCAACGTTGCACAATGGTTCTGCGGCCCCAGATTCGGTAATCAGGATGGTTTCAGTGGTTTCAAGACCCCAATCATCCAGCCAAAGGCCCGGCATAAAGTGGAATGTCATTCCCGGCAGCAGGACAGTTTCATCGGTTGGCCGGATTGATACAGTGCGCTCACCCCAATCCGGGGGGTAGCTCAAACCGATTGGGTAACCACAGCGACCACCTCGTTCAATGCCGACCTTCGCCAGTGCACCATTTAAGGCATTGGCAATGTCGCAGGCACGATTTCCCGCCCTTGCGGCCTCCAGACCAGCTTCTAACCCCTCGGTTAGTGCTACTGATGCGTCAATCATCGTTTGAGGTGGTTTGCCCAAGAAGACCGAGCGGCACAGTGGTGCGTGATAACGGCGATAGCAGCCTGAAAGTTCAAAAAAGGTGATTTCGCCAGTTTTCATCTGATTGCCATTCCAAGTCAGATGCGGCGCTGTGGCGTCAATGCCAGATGGGGTCAGCGGTACAATGGCGGGATAGTCGCCCCAGTCATCACCAACGCCCATAATGCCGGCGTGGCAAATGTCAGCAACCAGCTCATTTTTGCGCAAGCCAGGTTCAGCTCTTTCTAGTGCGATGCCAATGATGTTTTCTGTTATCAAGGCAGCTTTGCGAATGAAGGCCAGCTCCTCGTTGGATTTAACACCGCGTTGCCAGTTAACTAGAGCTGTTGCATCGACCATTTGCGCATTGGGCATTTGGGAGACCAGAACCGCGTGTGCCTTAGCTGTATAATAATAGTTTTCCATTTCGACGCCGATCCGCGAACTGGAATAACCCATCGTGTGCAGGTGTCCTGCCAGATCTTCCATCGGGTGGCAGGTTGTCGATTGAATGTAGTGATCGGCATATCCGAGCACCTTATCTTCTGCCATCCAGACCGTCCGATGCGCACCGCTGGTATCAGAAAGGCGTCCCCACCATAATGGGTCGCCGTCCATGGGAAGGATAACGCCTTGGTGGACATAGAAAGACCAACCATCATAGCCCGTCAACCACGCTAAGTTCGATGGATCAGTGACAAAAAGAACATCAATACCAGCCGTAACCATAGCCTTGCGGGCCTTTGCGATACGGCGATCATATTCTGTTTTACTGAATGGGGAATTCTCTAGTCCCATCGTCTTCCTCAATATCTGATTTGAAAATTTGTACACAACAGCACGTATGCACCTAATAACAATCAAAATTTCGTAAGTTTCAAGCCTTATTATTGCGCCAGAACTCAAGTTTGAGTAATTTTATAATTGACTGATTTGAAAAATCGATCATGTTGTGTACATCAAGTAATTACACGTAGACGGCAGCTGCGCTTCTTTTTGATGACTGCTGAGTGCTCTCGACTTGCAGAAGGTGGCTGATATGACATGTATTCCTGCATCCTGTTGGGGTGTTCGATTTTCGGGGGCAATTGGCTCTGCCGAGACAGCTGGGAACCTTCATATGCTTAGCGCCGCAACATCATTCTGTGGCAGGGGGAAAGCATGAGAACGATGCAAGTTCAAGCTGGTGCTTATGGTAGCTGACATCGCGAACCATCAATTGGAAAAGCGCATATTTTGACAACAAACGACGCACAAGACGTCGTGGCAATTAAGGACCAATTACTTTTAATTTCGGGAGCAGTTATGACAAATATCTTTAGACAGGCACTTAAGTCCTGCGCAGCGATGAGCTTAGTTATCGTTGCAACCGGAGCAGCACAGGCTGATACATGGCGTTATGCTTTTGAAGAGGCCATGACCGATGTTCAGGGTGTCTATGCACAAAAGTTTAAAGCAGAAATCGAAGCAAACTCAGATCATGAAATTCAGCTATTTCCGTATGGTACACTCGGGGAAGCCACTGACATCATGGAGCAGACGCAAGACGGTATTCTGCAGTTTGTGGACCAATCTCCAGGCTTCACCGGCGCACTGATTCCAGAAGCACAGGTGTTTTTTGTACCGTACCTGCTGCCGACAGACCAAGAGCATCTCGCTCGCTTTTTCCGTGAAAGTAAAGCCATCAACGAGATGTTCAAACCTCTTTACGCGGACAAAGGTCTTGAGCTGCTCAATATGTTCCCTGAGGGCGAAGTTGCTATGACCACTAAAACGCCGGTCAAAACATGTTCTGATCTCAACGAAGTCAAATTCCGCGTTATGGCGAACCCGCTTTTGGTCGAAAGCTACCGCGTCTTTGGCGCAACTCCAACACCACTGCCTTGGGGCGAAGTGTATGGTGGTTTGCAAACCAACCTCATTCAGGGCCAGGAAAACCCAACATTCTTCTTGTACTCAACCAAAATCTATGAGGTCACCGATTACATTACATATGCGGGTCACAACAACTTCACGTCCGCTGTGATGGCAAATAAAGATTTCTATGACGGACTTAGCTCAATAGATCAGGGCGTGATTCAGAAAGCAGCAGCAGCAGCTTACGATCACACAGTTGTCTACCAGAAGCAGGCTGGCGAAACTGAGCTGGCTAAAATCCTGGAAGCTAAGCCGGAGATGAATGTCACTGTTCTGACCGAAGAAGAGCGGAGCTGCTTCAAAGCGGCGGCAGCGGAAGTTGAAACCACATTCATCGAAATGACTGGCGACAGCGGTGCGAAAATCATAGCACAGATGAAAGCCGATCTGGCCGCCACAGCAGACTAACACGCAGTTGGTATCAGATTCGTTTTTGCTGAGCGGGATCATTCCGCTCAGCTTTCCTCATTAAATGCGGGGCGGTGGAATGAGCGATCAACACCAATCAAATTTGCCAGGCTTTCTGGGAGTAATCGACCGAAGCATAAGCCGCGTTGAATCCGTGCTTTTGGCTTCAGGCGTCCTGTTGATGGCAGCAAACACGATTGCAAATGTGGTGGGGCGATTTCTGCTCGGGAATTCCATATTTTTTTCTGAAGAGCTGAACCGTATTTTGATCATTCTCATTACGTTTGCAGGCATCAGCTATGCTGCACGGCATGGGCGTCACATCCGGATGAGTGCGATTTATGACGGATTGCCTCCTCGCTACCGGAAAATTTTGATGGTCTTCATCTCATTTATTACTGCGGGATGTCTATTTTTGCTCTGCTATTACTCAGTCAAATACATAGGATCACAGGCATCGCGGGGACGGGTGTTACCCGCTCTGCAAATCCCTGTTTGGACCATTCTGGTTTGGGTGCCTGTTGGATTTTTCATGACAGGAACCCAATACCTGCTGACTGCTATCAAAAACATGAAGTCACCCGACATCTACCTCTCGACCCACATGCTTGAAGGGTACGATGAGGGCGAGATCGAGATCTAACAAGGGACAAGATGATGGCAGCAACAATCTTCCTTTCGATGATCGTGCTTCTCCTTCTGGGGTTCCCCATGATGATCCCCCTGATCGCCGGAACTTTCATTGGGTTTTTGATGATGTTTGGTGATTTTGGACATATGGAAACGATGATCCAGCAAATGGTGGCAGGCATCCGGCCAGCTTCGCTTATTGCCGTACCAATGTTCATCTTTGCGGCAGATATCATGACACGAGGACAATCAGCAGGGCGTTTGATTGATTTGGTCATGGCGTTTGTTGGTCACATGCGCGGCGGCCTTGCGATTTCAACTGCAATGGCTTGTACTCTGTTTGGCGCGGTGTCCGGTTCTACTCAGGCAACCGTGGTTGCGATTGGGTCGCCCTTGCGCCCACGTATGCTCAAGGCTGGCTACAAAGATAGCTTTGTTCTGGCCCTTATTATCAATGCCAGCGACATTGCGTTTTTGATTCCCCCTTCAATTGGGATGATCATTTATGGCGTTGTCTCAAATACATCCATTGCTGAATTGTTCATCTCCGGGATTGGTCCGGGACTGCTCATTCTTCTTCTGTTTTCGATCTACAGCTACATTTATGCTGTGCGGAATAAAATCCAGACTGAACTTAAAACGAGCTGGTTTGAGCGGTTTACTGCATTGCGTAAAGCGTTGTGGCCAATGGGGTTTCCGCTGATCATTATCGGTGGGATTTACGGAGGGGTTTTTAGCCCAACCGAAGCCGCTGCCGCATGTGTACTTTATGCTCTGGTACTGGAAGTCTTCGTTTTCCGGTCCATGTCTCTGAGTGACGTTTATTCGACAGCTCAGTCTACCGGGTTGATCACCGCTGTTGTCTTCATTTTAGTGGGGGCAGGGGCCGCATTCTCCTGGGTCATTTCCTTTGCACAAGTTCCTCAGGAAATTTTAAGCGCTATCGGAATCACCGATATGGGGCCATTGAGCATCCTGTTTGTTATCTCCGGGGCATTCTTTGTTGGTTGCATGTTTGTAGACCCGATCGTGGTCATTTTGGTACTCGTTCCCATCTTCGCACCCGTCGTTAAAGCGGTTGGGCTGGACCCAGTTCTTGTCGGCACAATTATCACATTGCAAGTCGCCATCGGGTCTGCAACACCGCCATTCGGGTGTGATATTTTCACTGCCGTCGCAGTCTTCAAACGGCCTTATGCTGAAGTTGTGCGTGGTACGCCCCCCTTCATCTTCATGTTGATTGGGGTTGCTGTTGCTTTGATTTTCTTCCCGCAGATCGCCCTGTTCCTGCGCGACCTAGCCTTCTCAAAATAGCAAGGACTACTCGATGTTCAAATCCATCCTTGTCCCTTTTGATGGTTCTAAAGGTGCCGAACAAGCGCTGCACAAGGCGGCTGAATTGGCGATCACTTGCGGCAACGCACCGCTAACGCTTTTGACAGTCTATCGGCATCATTCGATGCTGGAAGCTTCATTTGCAGTTGTGCGGCCTGAAGAGACAGAAAGTCTTGATGATGTCATGCGCAACCACGCAAGGGAGGTTGTGGAGCATGCCAAGCAACTTGCCGTTGATGCCGGGTGCTCAAACATTCGCGGCTTTATTAAATCCGGCCCCACAGCGCGAACCATCGTGGCATTTGCGAAAGAACATAAAAATGATTTGGTTGTCCTTGGTAGCCGCGGCCTTGGATCTGTTGAGGGGTTCTTGTTGGGAAGCGTCTCCCATAAGGTAACTGGCTTGGCAAGTTGTCCGGTTCTCGTCGTCTAGGAAATCTAATGGTTTATGAGAGTCTCTCAACCAGTTGGACGGGCACAAATGTGTTGGACACCCGTCCTGTAAAAAAAAGGATAGGGCTGGTTGTTCTGGCAACGGATCACACCAGTGAATGTGATTTTACACGCCTGTGCGATCCTGCTGAGATCGGCGTTTATGTCAACCGTATTGACTATCAGAACCCGGGCACACGCGAGAATCTGGTTGCGACGGGTCCAAGGTTGACAGAGGCCGCAGCTCAAATTTTACCGGGCGAGGAGCTGGATGTTATCGCATACAGCTGTACCGCCGCTTCTATTGTTTTAGGCAACACGGCAGTGGGCAAATATCTGAATGCGGGCAAACCCAACACACCTTTTGTTAGTCCAAGCTCCGCCGCTTTTGATGCCTTCAAAGCTTTAAATGTACAGCGGATCAGTGTTTTGACCCCGTATTCCACCAGTATTTCCAATGAGTTACTCCGGTATTTCTCAGCAAATGGCCCCGAGATTGCCAGCGCAAATTGTCTTGGCATTGACGATGATCGCGAAATTGCGCGCCTATCTGAGGAAACAATCATCGAGGCAGCCTGCGCAACAATGGATCCATCAGCAGAGGCCTTGTTTGTGTCTTGTACTGGGTTAAGGGCTGCGGTGTGTATCGAGAGGATTGAGGCGCGGATAGGAAAACCGGTTGTAACGTCTAATCAGGCGATGATCTGGCGCTGCTTTCAACATCTAAATTCTTCAAAAACCGCGACAGGTTTTGGCCGCCTGTTCCAACACAGAACTCCTAACTGGATGATGGCACAATGATCGAGAAAATTACCCTTCATGACAGCTTTGCTGCTCGCCAAAGGATAGCAGGTCGCATCAGAACCACGCCTTTGGTCAGCTCTCCCTCGTTGAGTGCGCTTGTCTCAGCGGATGTTTCGCTGAAACTGGAACAGACGCAAATTACGGGTAGTTTTAAACTCCGAGGGGCAACAAACGCGATTTTATCGCTTTCGCCAGAGCAAAAGGAGGCTGGTGTGGTTGGCGTTTCCACGGGCAACCATGGCCGCGGTCTTGCCTATGCTGCTGCTAACGCAGGTGTTCCTTGCATTATCTGTATGTCCGAGCTTGTCCCGCAGAATAAGATTGATGGCATCCGGTCACATGGGGCTGAGGTGCGGATCGTGGGCCGATCGCAAGATGATGCCCAAGCGGAAGTTGACAGACTGGTGGCAGATGGCAGGGTGATGCTTCCCCCGTTTGATCACCGCGATATCATTGCCGGGCAAAGTACGGTTGCACATGAGATACTGGAGCAGGCGTTGGATCTGGACACAGTGCTGGTGCCGGTCTCCGGTGGGGGCTTGATTTCAGGCGTGGCTATGGTGATGAAGGTCGTTAAACCCTCAATCCGAGTTATTGGAATCTCCATGGAACGAGGGGCCGCTATGCATGACTGTCAGCGTGCCGGAAAACCAATTTTTGTCGAGGAATTACCAACACTTGCAGATTCACTGGGCGGTGGAATTGGCCTGAATAACACATACACTTTTGGCATGGTGCGCGATCTGGTGGATGACTTGATTTTGGTCACTGAAGAGGAAATTGCAGAGGCCATCCGGCATGCCTATTGGCAGGAACGTCAGGTGATTGAGGGGTCCGGCAGTGTTGGCATTGCCGCGTTACTCGCTGGCAAGATTAAAAACTCGGGGCATTGTGTGTCTCTTATCACAGGTCAGAATATTGATATGGCCCTGCATAAGCGATTGATTGACGGCGAAAACGTCGATGCTGCTGCCAATACATCTAGGGACTGAAGCGCTTATGCCTGAAATCAAAATCCTTACTGAAACTGACCTGCGCAGTGCGATCTCTTTGGACGCTGATGCGGTTGCTTGCATTGAAAATGCATTTCAATTGTTAGCCACAGCAGACGTGGTCATGCCTCCAATTCTGAGCTTCCATGTGCCTGACCACAATGGTGAAGTGGATGTAAAAACCGCCTATGTTCCCGGCATTGACAGTTTTGCAATCAAGATGAGCCCGGGGTTTTTCGATAATCCCACACTGGGTCTACCCAGTTTGAATGGGTTGATGGTTCTGTTTGATGCACAGACTGGCATTGTCAAAGCCGTCTTACTGGATAATGGATATTTGACTGATGTTCGCACAGCTGCCGCTGGCGCCGTCTCCGCTAAATACTTGTCTCGTGAAAACAGCAAAACCGCTGGTATTCTCGGCAGTGGCGTTCAAGCTCGTCTTCAACTTGAAGCTCTGACTTTGGTTCGCGGCATAAAACGGGCCGTCATCTGGGGGCGCGATGCCGATAAAACCGCCGAGTGCGCCCGTGATTGTGCGAGGCGTTTGGGGATCGAAGTCACGACCGGCAGCATAACAGACGTGATGGCTCAAGCTGATATTGTCGTAACAACCACGCCCTCCGGAAAGCCGTTGATTACAGCGGATATGATGCGACCCGGACAGCATATTACGGCCATGGGATCAGATGCAGACTACAAAGCTGAACTTGCCCCTTGTGTCATTCCCGCAGCCTCTCTTTTTGTATGTGATCGGCTGTCCCAATCAATCAAACAGGGCGAACTGCGCGCAGCGATAGCCGCTGGCACGGTTGCAAACCCTGATAGGTATGCCGAGCTGGGCCAAATTATTGCAGGCCAGAAACCGGGGCGCAAATCGGCGAGTGACATCACAGTATGTGATCTGACTGGCACCGGCGTGCAGGACACAGCGATTGCCACTCTCGCCGGAGTCCGCGCTGAAGCTGCAAGAGCAGGTACAGCCATCCATAGCTGACAAGCAGGTGTTAGGATAACGAGTATGCAACCAAATCCAATCATGCCTACAATCCCATTGGATCAGGACGGCATCCATCATGGGTTCTTGCGCCTGCCATACAGCCGTAACGACAGTGCGTGGGGAGCCATCATGCTTCCGCTTACGGTTATCAAGAATGGTGTTGGACCGACAGCGCTTTTGACTGGGGCAAATCATGGGGATGAGTACGAAGGTCCAGTAGCACTGCAAGAGCTAACTGTCACAGTGAAACCTGAGGATGTAACTGGGCGTATTATCATTGTTCCAGCTTTCAACTACCCCGCTTTCAAAGCGGGAACACGCACATCTCCGATTGACCAAGGGAATATGAACCGCTCTTTCCCGGGGCGTCCTGATGGGACACCGACAGAAAAGATTGCTGACTATTTTCAACGATACCTGCTGCCCCTTGCAGATGTGGCTGTAGATTTCCACTCTGGTGGCAAGACGCTTGATTTTGTCCCGTTTGCTGCCGCTCATATTTTGGAAGACAAAATCAACGAAAAAGCCTGTTTTGAAGCGATGGCCGCTTTTAATGCGCCTTACTCAGTTCAACTTCTCGAAATTGATAATGTGGGTATGTACGATACAGCGGTTGAGAATATGGGCAAAGTTCTTGTTTCCACTGAACTGGGTGGTGGGGGAACAGTGACAACAAAATCCATTGCAATCGCCAAGAAAGGTCTTCGGAATGTGTTGATCCATTTTGGAATTTTGCAGGGAACACTACAATTGGATCAAACGATCCGGATCGATATGCCGGACAGTGATTGCTTTACTTTTTGTGATCAGGACGGATTGTGCGAACCTATGATTGATCTGGGAGAGCAAGTTGAAAAAGGTGATGTGGTCGCCCGTGTCTGGCCTTTGGATAAAACCGGCGTCGAACCAACCACATACTATGCGAACCGAAGTGGTATTCTGATCAGTCGCCATTTTCCCGGCCTTATAAAGTCTGGTGATAGCGCGGCAGTGGTCGGTGTTATCAATGCGTGAGGGGCGCAAAAGGAATGACAATGCAGCTTGATCAACGTGATCTGGACATACTAAGAATTCTTTCTGTTGAGGGACGAATTACCAAAGCAGCACTTGCAGATCGCATCGGGCTATCTCCGACACCTTGTTGGGACCGTCTAAAGAAATTGGAGAAATCCGGCCTTATTGAGAGTTACGGAGCACGGATCAATCTCAAAAAACTAGGTCCGCATGTCACTGTTTTTGTTGCCGCAGAACTTGCTGATCACACCGCCGCCAGTTTTCATGCCTTTGAAACGGCCATGCAGCAATACGATGAGGTTGTATCCTGTTGGGCACTAGGTGGTGGCTTCGATTATCTGATGCAGATTGTGACGCGGGACATTGACGCTTATCAACGTTTGATTGATGCGATGCTGGACGCGCGTATCGGTTTGTCCCGCTACTTTACCTATATCGTAACGAAGCCGGTCAAGGGCAACGTAGCTCCCCCGTTGAATATTCTTTTCAATGCGCAATAGCAGATGATTCCTCTGTAACAGACCTCGCATTCGGTCACATCCTCCGTCAAAAACAGGCACATTCCTCTGTGAATACGGAGGAAATGTCATGTCAGAAACGGCCCTATCTGCGCGGACGGACATCACAGGTAAAGCCTTAGTGCGTTCCTTTTCCTACATAAATGGGAAGTGGTGTGCGTCAAAAACAGGCGAAACATTTTCAATTACCGATCCGTCAAACGGTAATTACCTCGGGGATGTTGCAAGCCTCTCTGCAGAGGAATCAACTGCGGCAGTAACTGCGGCAGCGGCAGCTTTTCCCAAATGGTCGGGTTTGTTGCCACAAGAGCGTGCCGTTATTTTGCGTCGGTGGTTTGACCTTCTGCTGGCTCACAAAGAAGACCTCGCTCGCATCATGGTCCTTGAGCAAGGCAAGCCTTTGTCTGAGGCACGCGGCGAGATCGATTACGGTGCAGCTTTTGTCGAGTTCTATGCCGAGGAAGCAAAACGTCCCAATATTGAAGGTGTCACCAGCCATCTAGCAGATGCAGAGGTGGAGCTCTGGCGCGAACCGGTTGGTGTCGCTGCCTTGATCACCCCTTGGAATTTCCCTTCTGCAATGCTGACACGGAAAGCTGCTGCCGCCCTGGCCGCTGGTTGCACCATAGTCGCGCATCCATCCGCCGAAACGCCCTACAGCGCGCTTGCTTTGGCAGAATTGGCAGAGCGTGCAGGATTTCCGGCAGGTGTTTTCAATGTGGTCACAGGGGTCGCGCCTGTGGTTGTTGAGCCTTGGACTAAGGATACCCGCGTGCGGGCATTGTCGTTCACAGGCTCTACACCAGTGGGCAAGCTGCTTTACCGCCAATCGGCAGCCACAGTGAAACGTCTGGTACTCGAACTGGGCGGACATGCACCTGTCATCGTTTTCAAAGATGCTGATTTAAAAAATGCTGTCACTGAAGCGATGAAAGCCAAATTCGCCACATCGGGTCAGGATTGCCTTGGAGCAAACCGCATTTTCATAGAGCGCTCGATCTACGAAGACTTTTGTGAGGCTTTTACTAAATCTGCAAAGGCGTTGTCTGTCGGGTGTGGAATGGACGACCCGGACATTGGTCCACTGATGAATGAAAACGCCGTTCAGAAACAAGAAGAGCATGTTGCCGATGCCCTCGCAAAGGGTGCGCGCATAACATGTGGTGGCGCCCGGCACCCGTTGGGGCCACTCTTTTATCAGCCCACCGTTCTGGTCGATGTTCCAGCGGATGCCCGCATCATGCATGAGGAAACCTTTGGCCCGGTTGCAGCAATTACCCCCTTCGATAGTGAGGAGGAAGTGATCGCGCTCGCCAACGATACAGAATTTGGATTGGTTGCCTATCTGCACAGCCTTGATCCCCGCAAGATTTACCGAGTGAGCCGCGCCCTTCAGTTTGGAATGGTTGCGGTGAATCGCACGAAAGTTACCGGTGCCCCCATTCCGTTTGGGGGCACAAAACAATCCGGTCTGGGCCGTGAAGGCGCACGGGTTGGCATGGAAGAATTCACTGAAATTAAATACCTCTGCCGCGACTGGGCATAAGGAAGGACATGACATGCTAAGAAATGATCAACTCGCACAATGGGACCGCGAAAACTTTTTCCATCCCTCAACCCATTTGGCACAGCACGCGCGCGGAGAGACCCCAACCCGCGTGATTAAAACGGCCTCCGGTTCCTATATTGAGGACCGGGAAGGGCGCAAAATGCTGGATGCATTCGCAGGATTGTACTGTGTGAATGTGGGCTATGGCCGACAGGAAATTGCAGAAGCAATCGCTGCACAAGCCAAAGAACTGGCTTATTACCACTCCTACGTTGGACATGGAACCGAGGCTTCTATCACACTCTCCAAAATGATTTTGGGCCGTGCGCCCAGCAATATGTCCAAGGTTTACTTTGGTTTGAGCGGCTCTGATGCCAATGAAACCAACATCAAACTGATTTGGTATTACAACAATATTTTAGGTCGCCCTGAGAAAAAACGTATTATCTCTCGCTGGCGTGGTTATCACGGATCGGGTCTTGTTACCGGGTCACTCACTGGTCTGGAGTTGTTCCATAAAAAGTTTGATCTGCCAGTTGAACAAGTCATTCATACCGAGGCTCCTTATTATTTCCGCCGTGACAATCTGGATCAAACAGAAGAACAGTTTGTCGCCCATTGCGTTGCTGAGCTGGAAGCTTTGATTGAGCGCGAAGGTGCCGATACAATCGCAGCCTTTATTGGCGAACCTGTGTTGGGCACCGGTGGTATTGTTCCGCCACCAGCAGGATATTGGACTGCTATTCAAGCAGTGCTCAAAAAACACGACATTTTGCTTGTTGCTGATGAAGTGGTCACAGGCTTTGGCCGTCTTGGTTCCATGTTTGGCTCCGACCATTACGGCATTGAAGCGGATATCATCACCATCGCAAAAGGCCTTACATCCGCCTATGCGCCGCTTTCCGGTTCAATCATTTCTGACAAGGTCTGGAAAGTTCTGGAGCAAGGCACGGATGAATATGGCGCAATTGGTCATGGCTGGACATATTCCGCTCATCCAATCGGCGCTGCGGCTGGTGTTGCAAACCTTAAGCTTTTGGATGATCTGGACCTTATCCAAAAAGCAGGTTCTGTCGGTGCTTATCTCAACACGACAATGACAGAAGCATTGGGAGATCATGCCAATGTGGGTGATATTCGTGGTGAAGGAATGCTCTGTGCTGTCGAATTCGTCAAAGACCGGGACAGCCGCACATTCTTTGACGCATCAGACAAAATAGGGCCGAAAATTTCAGCGGCACTGCTTTCTCAAGATTCAGTAATTGCACGGGCAATGCCTCAGGGTGACATTCTCGGCTTTGCCCCACCATTCTGCCTAACCCGCGAAGAAGCAGACACCGTCGTGGCTGCTACGGCTAGCGCAGTAAAGTCTGTGTTGGGCTAAATTTACAATGATGCGAGTTGGAGATATCTTCAGCTTGCATCAAATTAAAGATTCAAGGCAACCACTCGGCGCTCTAAAACAAAATTCCACATAATTATATTGACACTTTTACTAATATTATTTCAAATAATAAACTTGTGACTATTCCGGTCTCTCTATTCGGATTTACAGCAGCCTATGAAGCAATTTAGCGCATGCAGCAAAAATAAGAAGTACCTCACCTGGTCTGACAAAGTAGATTCCCACCCCGCTGCTTTGAATTTCTATTTCCCGCTGCAAAACCTCCCTTCCTTACGAAGGCGTGCAAGCTCTTTGCCAGTATCCTAATGCGGCCCGGCCAATGATTTCTGAACCAGTCTAACTGTGCCAAGTTCCGAAGCCAGCTAGGCGATGCATTCGCCAACTTTGATGCCAACAATGGTTGACGCTTCGTTGTTCATTGTGTCTGCTGAACACGGTGTGATGTTGCACGGTCTTGGTGATCTGCACAATGTCTTGAGGCAGGGGAGCGTTTTTGATGTCTGTTCGCTCAATGTTAAAATCTCGAATTGCGGAATACATTACGAGCGAAAGTAGGGTATTGCGAAAGCGTAGGGCTTTTGAAAAGCAACGAAGGCGCACAGGTGCAGATCATGAAGTGCATTATTTTCATGATGCCGCGGATCCCTACGCGCATTTGACTCTTCAAGTGCTTGGCGAATTTCAAAACCGCTATGCAATCACATTGAAAATCCACCTCATATCCGGTCCTCCTGATTGGGCTGCACCCGAACGTTCAGCGTTGGAGGCATATGCGCTCGTCGATTCCATGCGTCTTGCCGAGCACTATGGACTTGCAGAAACTAGCTCTGAAACTCCAAGTGCAGAACGTGTAGCCAGAGCTGAAACGTTGATGTCGCGCGACCTTGAATCTGATGAGTGTGTTGGCAAGCTTTTAGAGATCAGTTCTCGGTTGTGGTCCGGAGATGAATTACCAAGCAGCGCGGAACTTGATGCAGAGCGGACAAAAGAAAAAGGTGATGCACGGCTAGCCGAGCTGGGTCATTATCTTGGCGCGACCTTTTACTATGGTGGGGAATGGTATTGGGGAGTGGATCGTTTCCAGTATTTGGAAGACCGCCTGCAGAAGCTTGGTCTTAGCAAAGCTCCCAACAAAATTGTTTCAACCGTGCCGAGGCCGTTGCCATCCCTTGCAGCTTCCACTGATGTGAATATTGATTTCTTCCTGTCATTCAGGAGCCCGTATTCTTATCTCGCATTTGATCGAGCTTGCACTCTGAGCGATAGGGTCGGGGGGATGCTGAATATTCGGCCTGTCTTGCCAATGGTAATGCGTGGTTTGCCTGTTCCATCTGCAAAACGAAAATATATCCTTTCCGACGCTGCACGTGAAGCTCGGTTTCATGGCATTCCATTTGGAAGAATATGCGATCCTTTAGGCAAAGCTATCGAACGCGGATACTCACTGCTTGAATACGCTGACTCTAATGATCGGCTAAAAGAGTTTTGCGGAGCGTTCATGACTGGAGTGTGGTCCCAGGGCATTGATGCGAGTTCAGACCGTGGGCTTTCACGGATAGTTTCATGTGCTGGATTGGACTGGAACGAAGCGAAGGATATTGTCGACAATGATGATTGGCGTGTCCAAGTAGAAGCCAATCGACAAGAACTGGTAAAGTTAGGGCTTTGGGGCGTGCCGAGTTTTCGCGTAGGTACGACTGGAATATGGGGGCAGGATCGCTTGTGGGTCATGGAAGACCCAGTGGCGAACTCCTCAGCATTCGTTTAGGTGGGCAGTAACCGGTGCTCGAATGTCTAACATGGTAATTTGGCCCTCTCGTTAACTCCGCGGTTTCACGTTTTCAGGGTCATAAAGTGGTTTGTAGCCAACTCCTGCGATCTCAACGGGATATGTTTCGTCGAAATAGGAAACGTGCAATTTGCGCCCTGGCTGGCAGTAGTCCCGGGGTAGATAGGCTAGGGCGATGTTTTGGCCGATGTTGGGTCCAAACGCGATGGAGGTTGTGTAGGAGCGCCGGCCAAGGGCGTCCACCAGTGTCTCTCCGGTATCCGGGTTCATTACAGGCAAGGTACCCACCGGGTAGCGGGCGACACCCTGATTATCTAGATGGTCCGTCATCACCAGAGTGCAGAGTAGCGCGGGCTGGTGCTCTCGGGCGCGATATTCTATGTGCTTCGCCTTACCTCGAAATTCCGCTGCTTTGACCTTCGGGCGAGCCAGATCAGCCTCAAAAAGGTTGTACTGGGTGTGCAGGTCCGCGTTTTGCAGGCGCAGGGATTTTTCCAGCCGACGTGAGTTTGCATAGGTCTCGATACCCACTGCTGTTATGCCAATTGACCGCAAAGCATCCCAAACGGCAAGACCATCCTCATAGGCCATATGCAGCTCCCAGCCTTGTTCGCCGACATAGGAGATACGGAATGCGGAGATTGTTTTGCCTGCAATTGTAATCGGGCGGATCGCAGCGAAGGGGAAGTTGTCGAGAGAGAGAGCCTCCGGGTCTTCTACAATTTTTTGGAGGTTTTCACGCGCGTTGGGTCCCCAGATGCCAATGGTGGTGAACTTCTCCGATACATCGGTGATGGCGACATCAAAGCCCTTATCCTGAGCCACTCGTTGCATATATGTGCAATCCCGCGGCCCTGCATCTGCGCCGTTCACAAGACGGCAACTGTCTTCCATGCGGAACACTGTGAAATCGGCACGCACATTGCCCTCATCATCAAGCATGTGGGTATAGATCCCTTTGCCGATGTTTTTATCGCCCCCGATTTTGGCAGCGCAAAGCCATTCCATTAATTCGACATGATCAGGCCCTTCAATATCCGTGATGTGGAAATGAGAAAGGTTGATGATGCCGCAATCCTCGCTCATTTCGAGCTGTTCGGCATTGGAAACACGCCAGAAATGGCGGTTGTCCCACTCGTTCTCGCGTACTGGCACACGGTTACCGTGTTTTTCCAACAGGTGCTCATTGGCTGAGTAGCCGTGGGCGCGTTCCCAACCGCCAAGTTCCATGAAATAGCCGCCAAGCTCCACTTCGCGCTCATAGAACGGAGAGCGGCGAATTCCGCGTGCGTTTACAAAGGGCTCACGCGGGTGGATTGGTGGGTTGTAGATCTTCTTTGCCGTTTCCCAGCAACGGTCGTGGATGAATTCCTCATCAAGTTGAAACTCATTGAACCGGGAATAATCAATGGAGTTGTGGTCAATATCGGTGCGGCCATGTGTCATCCAGTCGGCAATGAGTTTGCCCATGCCGGGTCCGTCCTTGATCCAGATACCGACTGCATACCAGAGTCCGCGCAGTTTGCGGCTCTCACCCATGGAGGGGTTGCCATCGGTTGATGTTTGAAGAAGACCGTTGAAGGAATGACCTTCATTGTACCCGAGTTCAGCAAGGATTGGTGTCAGCTCCATCGCTCGCTCCAACGGTTCCATCACGTCCTCAAGTTCAAGATCTCGTTGTGAAGGGGAGAGGCGTGCCTGTTCTTTTTCGAGGATATCGCGCGGATGAACGAGACGCGGGTTTTCCTCAAAGTAGTAGCCCCATTCTATCTGACCACCCTCCGTGCTTTTGGGGTCGCCGGTATCGCGCATATAGGCAGAGTTGCCTTGATCTCGCAGCAATGGCATGCCGATTTCGAGACCTGTTTCCTCATACTTGTTATAGGGACCGAAGAAAGTAAGGGGGTGATCCACTGGCATGACTGGCAGGTCTTCGCCCGCCATCTCAGCAATCAAGCGGCCCCAGAGACCGGCACAAACGACAACATGGTCCGCATAAATTGTACCACGCTCAGTTTTTACGCCCCTAACACGGCCACCTTCGGTGATGAGTTCGAGGGCCGAAGTGTTGGCGAAGATCTTGAGTTTACCCGCCTGTACCCCTTGATCGATAAGCTTACCAGCCACCGTTTGGGAGCGCGGAACAACGAGCCCTGCATCAGGATCCCACAAAGCACCCTGGATCTGGTCCTCTTCCAGCAGAGGGAACTTCTCCTTGGCTTCAGCTGAGCTGATAATCCTCACATTGGTTCCGAAGGCTTTGCCAGAGTCAACGCGCCGCCTGAGTTCAGCCATACGTTCGTCGTCGCCAATACGGGCAACTTCAAGTCCACCGATGCGTGCGTAATGTCCCATCTCCTCGTAAAAATCCATGGAGTACATGGTTGTCCAGCATGTAAGGAGATCGTGGCTGGTTGCAAAGCAAAAATCGGATGCATGGGCTGTCGAGCCAATGTCGGTTGGGATACCTGACTTGTCGATACCAACAATGTCGTCCCAACCGTTTTCAATGAGGTGATGCACCACCGAGGCACCAACAATACCGCCCGCGCCAACAATAACGACTTTAGCTCTGTCGGGAAATGCGGACATGTTTTCAATCCTTTATTTCAACAAAATTGGCGCGTTCTGTGGGCGGGAACATACGGATATTACCGGTGCTGATCGCCTTCAGGGAGTAAAGACCACAGTGCTGTTGTTGTTGAGCATCACACGACCTTCAAGGTGGTATTTGACGGCTCGTGCCAGCACGCGGGGCTCAATATCGCGACCCGATGCCACAAAATCTTCAGCAGACATACCATGGCTTACCCGCTCAGTTTCCTGCTCGATAATCGGGCCTTCGTCCAGATCAGGCGTTACATAATGGGCGGTCGCGCCAATTAGTTTTACGCCGCGATCATGCGCCTGATGGTAAGGCTTGGCACCTTTGAAACTTGGCAGGAAGGAATGGTGAATATTAATGAGCATGCCATACAGTTGACTGGATATTTCATCCGTCAGAACCTGCATGTAACGGGCAAGCACCACCAGTTCGGCATTGGTTCCGTTGATGAGATCAGCCAGTTTGGCTTCCTGCTCCTGCTTGTTCTCTTTGTTTACAGGCCAATGATAGAACGGAATGTTTTCGTGCCCTGCGACCCGTCGTGCATCCTCATGGTTGGACACAATTGCGACGACTTCAGCATCGAGCCAGCCAACCTTGATCTGATAGAGCAAGTGCAACATGGCATGGTCGAACCTCGATACCATGATGATGATCTTGGGACGTCGAGACAAATCCTCGACCTTCAGTCTCATTTTGAACCGGTCAACGGCTGGGGAAAGAGCGAGTTCGATAGCAGCCTTGTCTACATTTTCTGGTGCGCTTACGGCAACCCGTAGAAAAAACTGGTTCGTCTTTCGATCGCAGAATTGATTGGCTTCTACGATGTTTGCAGAACGTGACGCCAGTGCTGATGTGACTGCGGAAACAATGCCCGGCTGATCAACACAGGCAATACGTAAGATAATGGACGTGTGTTTCACTGAATTTGTTCCGTTTTAACTGAGGAGGTGTCGCAGTAGGGTTACCAGCTTCAGACGATCGTTTTCTACCGGGGTGTCTTCAAAATGATTTGAAGAACCTCTTTTCAAAGACTGATCCGCAAGGGTTGCCTATTCAGCCGAGGTCAGGCAATGGCCTAGACGATGGCGTGACCCTCTGATTTGAATTTGAACTCCCGGCTCAGACGCTCCTCCCATAGTCACAAAATCCAGTTTTCAGTTTCTAGAAAATAATTTGGCGACTTTTTGGGGCGAAAAATAGGATGTTTGCGTCAAAGCGGGATTACCGACACGACAAATTTGGCAAGTTACCCTGTATCTTAGAGCCTAAGATCGTCGCTTAAATTTTCGCTGCGGAATGCATAGCCAACTTCGCAGAAGTTAAGTATAAATACGGCATGACTTACACATGTTCGTTTCGCATTGACGTGCTTCGTATTCGAGAGAAAGCAAACCTGAGTATCGCTCAGGTTGCCGGGTGCTCCTGCGAACGGGTGGTCCGTGTAAGACGCCAACTCAAGTCCTTGGGTCTTGGATTGAGCCTCGGCAAGGTAATGCTGCACAGAGGTCGGAATGACTTGGACACAATTTTCAAAGTCGGAAATTGGGCTGCCCACACGCAGCAGTTTGCTGATCTTCTTTTTGAGGAGCAACAAATTGCATGACACAAGCACTATCGCACCAGATAAACGGTTTGCGTACTTTAAAGCCCAAGTCAGAAAAACCACGTCTCTCTGTCGGGTTCATTCTTGCAAAACGATTTACGCTTTGTGCCTTTGCCAATTTTGTTGATGTGTTGAGACTTGCCGCGGACGAAGGTGACCGCAGTCGGCCGATCTTGTGTAACTGGACTATACTGTCAGACACGATGGATCCCATCTCATCAAGCAGTGGTATTACAGTTCAGCCGAAAGAACGCCTCGGGGATCCGCGACGTTTCAATTACATTGTCGTGGTGGGCGGGCTCATGGATGATACGCCAAGCCTCAGTGCGGCCTATAACAGTTTTTTGCAAGACGCAGCCGCGGTGGGTGTTCCGCTCGTTGGGGTCTGTACGGGGGCATTCCTATTGCACAGGGCTGGGCTACTTGACGGGTACCGCAGTTGTGTCAGCTGGTTTAGTCATACTGATTTTAAAGAACAATTCGATGGACTTGATCCGGTTTCGGATCAGATTTTCGTCGTTGATCGGGATCGGTTAACCTGTGCGGGTGGGGTCAGCTCTGCCCATCTGGCGGCCTATCTGGTCGATAAACATGTGGGCCGGGCACATGCAAGTAAGAGCCTCCACATCATGATCATTGATGATGCACTTCAGGCCGAGAAACCTCAGCCCGGCATTCCGCTTGATCTTAAAACACAGAACCCAATTGTGCAGCGGGCTTTGCTTGTTATGCAGCAGAATATTGATACGCCAATCTCTATTCAGGAAATTGCCAAGCGCATGGGAAAAAGCAAACGCCAGATAGAGCGCTATTTTCGCTTGTCCTTGGATACATCCCCCCAAGTGGCGTTCGTTAATATCCGGCTCGATCTGGCCCGCCATTTTCTTGAGACAGGTCAGAAGTCAATTGCACAGATCGCAGTGGATTGCGGATTTTGCGACTCGTCTCACCTAAGCCGGATGTTCCGCCGGCGTTATGGATGCACACCGCAGGTTTTGAGGCGACCAGCCTTGATAGAGCTTGAGGCCTGACCGACGGAAAAGATGGTTTCCTCATGCCAGCACTGTTGGGTTCCCTGAATAGAAGGGCGCTGCCGCCCATCTGGTGTGAAGGATTTACCTGCTTCATTTTCTCATAAAAAACCGCCGCTGAAACGCATGCGTACCAGCGGCGGGCAAAGTGCAAGCTTGAGAAATACTCTTAATCAGCGTGGCTCATTGGCTAATCCGCGCCAGATAGAGACGCACATGACCAGAAGCACAACAGTGAAGAGCAAACCTGTAGAGATCACCATAGATTGCAGCGATTTCAAGCCTCCTGCCGAAAGGAGCAGCACGATCGCGATCAACCCCTCAAACAGGCACCAGAAAACACGTTGTGGAATGGGTGCATCGACCTTGCCACCTGAAGCAATGGTGTCGATCACCAATGACCCTGAATCCGACGAGGTGACAAAGAAGACGATCACAAGAACGATCCCGATAAAGGACGTAATGGAAGCCAGCGGAAGAGCATCCAGCATTGTAAACAGCTGAACCGGAAGAGCAGCTTCGGTTACCGCGGTGTAACCGTCACGCGCAACCTGACTAATTGCAGCGCCGCCAAATATTGACATCCAGAGGACACAGACCAGCGAGGGGATCAGAAGCACACTGATGAGGAATTCGCGCACGGTGCGTCCACGACTTACCCGGGCAATGAACATGCCAACAAACGGTGACCAGGAAATCCACCAGGCCCAGTAAAAAGATGTCCAGCCCTGCATGAAATTCACATCTTCACGGCCGACCGGATTCGACAGTGCAGGAAGGTATTGCAGGTAAGCTCCGAGGAAGTTGAGTATATCGGGGAGCAAAAATAATGTTGGCCCTGCGATAAGTACGAAGAGGATCAGGAGGGCAGCGATCCCCATGTTGATCTCTGAGAGCAGTTTGACCCCGGCTTCAAGGCCGCGAACGACTGAGAAAAGTGCAATTGCGGTGATACCAACGATCAGAATAACCTGCCACGTCGTGTCGATCGGCATGTCAAACAGCTTATTGAAGCCGGAGTTCGCCTGAATAGCACCAAGACCGAGAGAGGTGGCAAGTCCGAACAGCGTGGCAAACACTGCAACAATATCAATAATGTGTCCCGGCCAACCCCAAACGCGCTCGCCAAAAATAGGATAGAATGCGGAACGAATGGTAAGCGGCAGCCCTTTGTTATAACTGAAAAATGCAAGGCTGAGAGCGACGACTGCGTAAATGGCCCAGGGATGCAGCGCCCAATGGAAAATGGATGCAGCCATGCCAAGACGAATGGCTTCTTCCTGACTGGTGGCTGCGCCCAGTGGCGCCCAGTCTGTGCGGATACCATCAGCACCAACTGCAGTGCCACCTAACGACGAAGAAAAATGACTGAGAGGTTCGGAGACGCCATAGAACATCAGGCCGATGCCCATTCCGGCAGCAAAGAGCATTGAAAACCAGCTCAGGTAGCTGAAGTCAGGTTTTGCTTCCCGCCCTCCGAGACGGATTTTTCCGTAAGGGCTGATTACGATAACAAGGCAGAGAATGACGAAAATATCGGCGGCGCTGATGAAAAACCAATCGAAGCTTTTTGTGACCGTTGAAAAGAGCAGACTGAAAACGGAGTTTGCCTGTTCTGGCATTATCAAAGTGTACGCCACGAAGGCGATGACAGTCAGAGCAGAGACCGCAAAAACTGGATTGTGAATATCAAATCCGATTGGCCCGAACTTGCCCTCAATATTGTCCTGTCCGATACTGTAATCCGAACCAGTTTGGTCATCAGGCGGGTTCTCTAATGGGATTCCGGCCGATGTCTGGCCGGAATTTCGTATGTCAGTCATGAAGCATTCTCCTGTGTTGGACCTGCGAAAAAACTTCCGTCAGGAGAGACCCTTTGCTGGACCTTTCTTATGATTTGGGTGTTCCATACGCCTCACCGAGTGAACGCGGCTTGATTGATGCGCATGGTGGGTAGACTGAGGTGTTAGAGTTCAATTTCTACGTTCGACAGAGGTGTTGCGCAGCAGATCAGAATTTTGCCCTGATCAATCTCGCGCTGGCGGATGCCGCCGCCGTGCTGCATGTCTACTTCGCCCGAGATGAGCTTTGATTTGCAGGTGCCGCAGATTCCGCGTTGACATGAGGACAGCGGTAAAAGCCCGGCCTCGCGAGCTGCCGATAGGATTGTCATACCTGGACCGCATTCGACCACATGGCCGGTTTTGGTGAAGTTGACGCGGAAGGTCTGCTCGCTGATTTCGGGCGCTGAAGTAGGGTCTTCGAATGACCCTGCCGTTTCCGCACCGAAGTCGAAGCTCTCTTCGTGATACTTCTCCATATCAAAACCGGCGTCCTGCAACATGTTTCGAACGCCCTCCATGAAGCGAGCCGGTCCGCAACAAAATACTTTGCGTTCTTTGAAATCAGGCGTCATGAGGGACAACATTTGTATGTTGAGACGGCCTGTGTAACCACTCCAGCTATGATGGGCTGATGCGGTATCGCAGGTGAACGCAAGTTTCAGCCCCAGATTCTGGGCGGCCAGCAACGCGAGTTCGTCTTTGAAAATGATGTCGGACGGCGTCCGTGCCGCATGTAGGAAATACAGATCTGTCGGCTCCGACAGATCGCAGGCAGTGCGCGTCATGGACATCATTGGAGTGATGCCACTGCCAGCGGAAATAAATAGAAACTTCTCCTCAATGGTGGCGTCGGTCGTAAACTCGCCCGCTGGGCCGGAGACATTTACTTCTTTGCCCGGAACCATGTTGTCATGGAGCCAGTTGGAACCAGGACCTCCGGGAACGCGTTTGACTGTAATTTCGATCCGGTAAGGGCGTGCTGCGGAAGCGGATATGGTGTAGCTGCGCATGATCATGCCTTCGACAGGAAGCTCAAAGGTCATATGTTGCCCCGGGTAAAACCGGAAGTCGCGTGGTTCACGGGCTGAAAAGAGGAAGGTCTTTACGTCATGCGTTTCCTGACGGACCTGCCGGCAAACAAGCACGTCATCTAATTCAGGATCCCAATACGGTACGCGAGTTGCCTCAGTGAATTTGTCATCAGCTCGCAGTGACGCGTTTTGCAGGCTTTCCGGTGTCGGGTTTACGGTCATTCTGCTGGCACCTCCAGTTCACAGGAGGCGAAGTGCTCTTGTAGCCGCGCAATGTACCAGTCGCAGAATGTTTCCAGATGTGGTTCTGTAAACTGCGAGTAAGGCCCCGGTTCATAGGCAGGGTCTTCGCAGCCGATTTGAGCAAGGCGCACAAGGTCAGCATCCTGCTGGTTGGTCATTGTCCAGACTTGCTTCAGGTTTTCAAGGTTGTAATGCTCTCCCTCAATGGCGTCTTTGTGGACCAGCCAGGTGGTGCGGACCAATGTCCGGCCTGGGGAGATTGGCAGTGCCGAGAAGGTAACGATGTGGTCGCTCATAAAATGGTGCCAGGAATTCGGGTGGGTCCAGAAACTCAATCCACCCAGTTTGGCGTCGGTAAAGGCGCCTAGCAGCTTTTTCGAGGCGATTTTAGTGTCCAGCGTATGAGATTCCCCTTCTCCCATCAGGGGCAGTCGCATAGCGCGAAAACTGGTGGTATTGGAGAGGCGGTCCATTTCGGCGGAGGGCAACCCGTCCGCTTCCCAGCGCTTATGGTCCCTCTCCAGCACTTTCAGGTAATTTTGGACATCTTCTGACCTGCGCTCATCCATCTCGTCGGGGGAAAAGCCAAAGCCAAATTCGGAAAGCGGTACTGTCAGTTGTGGGTGCGTGCCTTCACAATGATAGCATTCGCGATTGTTCTCAATTGTTAGCTTCCAGTTGCCCTCTTCGATCAAATCGGTCGTGTGAGCTACCTTACAGTTGGCGATGTCATGCAGTGCCAGATAAGGCTCCATCACACGCGTCATTTCCTCGATGTCTTCGGGAGGGTTTTCTGCGAGACAAATGAAAATCAACCCGCTAATCGAACGCAAATGGATGGCTTTGAGGCCATGACAGTCTTTGTCAAAATCTGCGCCCATGTGTTCTGCAAGGATAAGCTTTCCATCTTCGTTATAGGTCCAGCCATGGTATCGACAAACGATGTTCCCGATCGTCGTTGTGCGTTCGTCGATAAGCCTTGCGCCGCGATGGCGGCAAACATTGTGGAAAGCGCGGATGCCCATGTCGTCGCCACGCAGAAGCAGAATGGATGTTCCGCCGATCTCTACGGTGACACAATCGCCAGGTTCTGGTAGTTCCGGCTCTACTGCAACAAAAACCCAGAGTTGGCGAAAAATTGCGTCGATATCCAGATCAAGAAATTCGGGTGCACTATAGAAAGGTGCTTCCAGGCTACGGCCTTTTTTGCGCCGGTCTACGAGTTCTTGAATATTAAAAGAAGAGCGCATGATCAGATACCTCGGCCTTTAAATGGTGCCTGGGAAGATAGCCTGTGCAGGAGGGGTCGAAGGAATAAAACCGAGCAGCTTTCACACACTTGATGCAGAAGGTGCTCCTGTTTTGGGAGGCGGTAACGTGCGCGGCACGGACTGTGTTGCAGGCCATAATTTGCATCGGGAGCCTCCCTCATTCTTATGCGATAGCTAACCTGTATTTAACCGCCTTTGCCGGATTTCGGGCAGGTCAGGCGATTAGGCTGATTTAGAAAGTTAGTTCGAATTGAACGCGTGGTGGCAGGAATTTTGAGGCAAAAAGGCAGTATAAATGCGACGCGCCTGCGTTGTGATCACAGTCACTGCGACATCAGTATCCGCTATTGTTGCATACTGTTCGAAACTACCTGAAAAATTAGAGATTTCTCTCTGAAATTCTGTAAAATAGGCTGGCTTGATTGTGAGTTCTCGTAGAGTTTATGAGAAATGAATGTCTATTTATTTACAGAATTGGCGGGAAACACGATATCCGCGAAATCCCGCCAATTCTGTAAGGCGCTCTAGGTCGTCTAGGATGTATAGACTGAGCCTAAACTCCGCTCTCAAATTCCAGGCTTGCTGCTTTCAAAAGCCCATGGACATGGGGAAAGAATGAGCGCCAGATATCCAGCCGAAACTGATTTTCAGCTTCTCGCGTTAAGATCACCTGCACACTGTCGAAGATCGTCCGTACCCCCCGGCCCGGAGTGAGCTGTGCCAAGTCGCGCGGGCAGGAAGTAGACAGCAATTCCTCTGCCTGATCACCAAAAACGCGGATGCTCATCTCGCGGCTGGAAATATCGGTCAGGTTGTGAAGTGCATTGGGGTAGACAGCAGCTAATGCGTCCTCAATGGCAGGTTTATCTTGGGTTGAGCAGGTCAGGACCCATTCGTCTGGTCCCAGTTTTAAGAGAGATCGTCCATCGGCCGTGCTCTGCTCGCTGATTTTTGCAGGCAGTGTCAAACCCAGCGCTTGGGAAAGAGCGGCCACATTTTGCTCTTTACACCGAAGGCTGAACCGGCCAGCGGCAGGGATAGTTTCAATTTTTGTATTAAACACCATTGTCTGCGCCCCCTTACATTTTGATCCGCTCGCCCTCAGGGTCGTAAAATACAGTCCCTGTGACGGTTGCACGATGGGTTTTATCTGGCATTGGAATATCGATGGTTTTGCCATTGCGCTCAAACCCGCCTTCTACCAGCGCCATGGCAATGGAGCGGCCCAGAGCTGAACTCCAGTAGGAGGAGGTGACATGCCCCAGCATCTTTGCTGGAATGGATGTATCGCCGCACTCAACAATCTGGGCACCTTCTTCCAACACCACCTTGGGGTCTTCCGTAAGCAGGCCAATCAGTTGTTTGCGAGTTGGCAGCAGCATGTCCGGGCGGGTGAGGGAGCGTTTGCCAACAAAATCTGGCTTCTTCTTACCGATTGCCCATGTTAGGCCAGCATCAGCAGGCGTAACGGTGCCATCTGTGTCTTGCCCGACAATGATGTAACCTTTTTCCGCCCGCAGCACGTGCATGGTCTCCGTTCCATAAACGCATACATCGTATTTTTGACCTTCGTTGTACAGAATCTCCCAGAGGGCGCGGCCATGCTCAGCAGGTACGTTTACCTCAAAGCCAAGCTCGCCGGTAAAGCTGATGCGGAACAGGCGTGCTTTAAAGCCGCCCACGGTGCATTCACGCAGTGCCATATGCGGAAAGCTCTCTGCAGAGAGGTCAGCTCCTTCCACGAAGGGTTCTAGTAATTTGCGGGCATTGGGGCCATTGAGCGCGATGGTTGACCACTGCTCGGTTGTTGAGGTGAGCCACACATCCAGATCCGGCCATTCGGTTTGCAGGAAATGCTCCAGCATAGTCAACACACGGGCTGCTCCGCCAGTGGTGGTGGTCACATGGAAGCGATCTTCAGCAATACGCCCAATCACTCCATCATCACGGATGAAACCATCCTCTCCCAGCAGCAGGCCATAGCGACACCGCCCCGGAGCAAGCTTTGTCCATGGGTTGGTGTACATGCGGTTCATGAATTCGGCCGCATCGGGACCGACAATCTCAATCTTACCCAGAGTTGACGCGTCAAACATGCCGACGGAGGCGCGGGTCTCGCGACACTCGCGCATCACGGCAGCGTGCATGTCTTCGCCAGCTTTTGGATAATACCAGGCACGGCGCCACAGTGAGACCGGTTCAAACACAGCGTTGTTTTCTTCCGCCCAACTGTCCACGTTGGTTTTACGGGTGACCTCGAACAACTCGTCCTTGTGGTATCCTGCAAAACTGCCAAATGTGGTCGGCGTATAAGGAGGTCGGAAGGTCGTCAGACCCACTTTTGGTACAGGACGCCCCAACTGATCGGCCGCAATTTTCAAGCCGTTCATGTTGGAGAGCTTTCCCTGATCGGTTGCCATGCCGTTGGTGGTAAAGCGTTTGATGTGTTCAATGGACCGCATGCCCTCACGCACGGCGAGGCGGATGTCTTTGGCGGTCACATCGTTTTGGAAATCAACAAAGGCGCGCTGGGTTGCTGATTGGCCGTTGGTTGGCAGTTCCTCAAACACTTCGCCAGATCCAATACGATCCGCGCTGACCGTGATTGCAACAGATGTGACAGCTTTACCGAGGGAACCTAATGCCGCTGCAGCCGCTTTGACACCATCGTCAAAGGCACTTTGCTGGCCCCAAAGTCCGCGACTAGCCCCGGCGATATGACAGCGCTCGGTTTTTTCTCCCGGCAGAAATGCTTCATTTTCTGCATCCCACACAAGGCTGCCCTTGGTGTGAGAGAACAGGTGTAAGGAGGGCGTCCAGCCTCCACTCATCAGCACCGCATCGCAAGCAAACGTGCTGAGATCGCTGACTTGGTTGTCTGGAGCGACTTTGCCAACAGTAATGCTGTTGGCGCGTTTGCGCCCCTTTACGGTGGTGACGGTGTGCCTCAATTTGAATTCAATACCGCGTTTGCCTGCTTCGTTCCGCAAGGCTTCGGGTACGCTGTGACGCAAGTCCACGATTACTGGGATTTTAACCCCGGCATCAGCCATATCAAAGGCAACGTGCCACGCACTGTCATGGGAGGTGACAACAGCAGCAGCGTTCCCCACCTTCACGCCAAAGCGATTGAGGTAGGTTTGAGCGGCGCTTGCCATCAGCACGCCGGGGCGGTCATTGCCGTCAAAGACCAGTGGGCGCTCAATAGCTCCTTGGGCAAGAATGACTTCCTTGGCGCGAATGCGCCACATACGCTCACGCGGGGCATTGGCAGGCACCTCTGCCAGATGGTCTGTCAGTTTTTCGACAACACCCACCATGTTTTCATGATAGTAGCCCATCGCGGTGGCACGGGTGAGGATGCGTACATTCTGTGCTGATTGCAGCTCTGTAACAGTGGTCGCCAACCAACTTTCAGCAGGTTGCTCATCTACTTGTGCGGTATTCTCATAAAGCAAGGAACCGCCCAATTCGCGGTGTTCATCCACCAGCACAACATCGGCTCCGCTGCGAGCGGCAGTGAGCGCGGCAGCAAGACCTGCCGGACCTGACCCAATGACAAGCAACTCCGCGTGCAGATAACGCGCGGCATAGGTGTCTGCATCTGGCTCAGTTGGTGCAACGCCTAAGCCTGCTGAGGCTCGGATGATGGGCTCATAGATTTTGTCCCAAAAGCTTTTCGGCCACATGAAGGTTTTGTAGTAAAACCCGGCGGCAAGGAAAGGGTAGAGTTTGTCGTTGATCTCACCCACATCAAAGCTCAGGCTCGGCCACTTGTTCTGGCTTGAGGTGCTCAAGCCCTCGTAGATCTCTTGCACCGTGGCACGTGTATTTGGTTCACCCAGCCCTTTGCCCGGACGAGCGGTGTTGATCAACGCGTTGGGTTCTTCTGAGCCAGCGGTTACAGGGCCGCGCGGACGGTGG
Source organism: Pseudovibrio sp. Tun.PSC04-5.I4 (assembly GCF_900104145.1). Taxonomy (NCBI): domain Bacteria; kingdom Pseudomonadati; phylum Pseudomonadota; class Alphaproteobacteria; order Hyphomicrobiales; family Stappiaceae; genus Pseudovibrio; species Pseudovibrio sp. Tun.PSC04-5.I4. Next base: position 269,161 of record NZ_FNLB01000006.1, read on the forward strand.
TACTTAAATGAGCGGCCCATAAGGTGCACACCGTTTGCCAACAGGGCAGACGCAACTGTGTCGCCTTCATAGCCTTCAAAGGTGGCGCCATCAAAGGTGAAGCGAACACGCTTGTCCAGATTGATGCGGCCTTTGCCCTCAACACGCCAGTTGTTCATTTTTCTCGTCACCCGCTTCGTTGATGTCTGGACGCGGCTCGCCCATCGGATAAGTGGCTACAAATTTGTCTGTAACGGTGTTGCGAATAGCGTTGAAGTATCGCCCGCAACCATGGGAGTGGCGCCATTGCTCAGCATGTTCACCCCGCACATTAGAACGGATGAAGAGGTAATCCATCCATTGCGCATCTGTAGCTTGGGCAGGGTTCTCAGGTCGTGCGACATGTGCTTGCCCGGAATAGTCAAATTCAAGCTCAGGCAGGGTCTCATTGCAATAAGGGCAGTGGATCAGGAGCATGCTGTTTCCTCCTCAGTGTGCCACAGCAGCAGCTGCTGCCTCGTCGATCAAACGACCTGTCTCAAATCGAGAAAGCGTAAACGGTGCGTTGATTGGGTGTGGTTCATCATTTGCAATAGTGTGGGCGAAGACATGAGCCGAACCCGGAGTGGCTTTGAACCCGCCTGTGCCCCAGCCGCAGTTGAGGTAAAGCCCGCTGACAGGGGTTTTGCCCAAAATTGGCGAACGATCGGGCGTTACATCTACTATACCGCCCCACTTGCGCAACATGCGCATGCGGCGGAACACCGGGAACACCTCACATATCGCCGCGAGTGTATGCTCAATGAGTGGCAGGCCGCCGCGCTGGGAGTAGGAGACATACTGGTCAGTGCCAGAGCCTATGACCAACTCGCCTTTATCGGATTGGCTGATATAGGCATGGACTGTGTTGGACATGACCACGCCGGGGAAAATCGGCTTAACCGGTTCAGATACAAGTGCTTGAAGCGGGTAACTTTCCAGCGGTAAACGAACGCCGGCTGTATCCATAATCACAGAGGTGCCACCTGCTGCAGAAATGGCAATCTTCTTGGCTTTTACAAAACCGCGTGCTGTTTCCAAGCCATTGACGGCACCGTCTGGACCACGACTGATGGAAAGAACCGGACAGTTCTGCACAATATCAACACCGCGCGCTGCAGCAGCACGGGCATAGCCCCAGGCCACCGCATCGTGACGGGCAGTTCCCGCCCGCTGCTGAAAGGCAGCGCCGACGACTGGGTAACGGGCGTTTGGTGAAATGTTCAGCGCTGGGCATTTCTCTTTGGCTTGCTCGGTGGTCAGCCATACATTGTCTACGCCGTTGAGGCGGTTAGAATGGATGTGACGCTTAAAGCTTTGCATATCATGCACATTGTGCGCCAGCATCATCACGCCGCGCTTGGAGAACATGACGTTGTAGTTCAGCTCCTGACTGAGACCATCCCACAGATCGACTGCGTGATCATAAAGCCGTGCGCTCTCATCATACAAATAGTTGGAGCGGATAATGGTGGTGTTGCGTCCGGTATTGCCACCGCCTAGCCAGCCTTTGTCAATGATGGCCACATTGGTGATGCCGTGTTCTTTGGCCAGGTAATACGCGGCTCCCAAACCGTGCCCGCCAGCACCAACTATGATGACATCATATTCATCTTTCAGCTGTGCATCTGGCCATTGCGGCTCTACATTTTTGTAACCGGTAACAGCTCCTTTCAGGAGCGAAAGCGCGGAAAATCTGGACAAGGCTACCTCCTCGGAATTCAAGGTAGTTTGCTCGCTCTGAAATATCATGTATGGTATATTTGCGAAATCAACGAGTATATATGCGTCCATGACAGCTCGAAAAGCTAAGGGAAAGCCATGGTAAAACCAAAATCAGGGCCAGCCCTGCGAGTTGGGTTCATTCTTGCAAACCGTTTTACGCTCTCTGCCTTTGCCAGTTTTATTGATGTGCTGCGGCTTTCTGCCGACGAGGGAGACAACAGTCGCCCCATCTTGTGCAGCTGGAACGTAATTGCACCGGATATGAAGCCCATTCGTGCCAGTTGCGGGTTGCTTGTTCATCCCGATGAAAGTTTGGTTGCCCCAGATAGTTTTGATTATATCGTCGTGGTGGGAGGGTTGATCGGCCACATTGAGCGACTAGACACGCGTTATGTGGCCTACTTGAAATCAGCTGTATCCAAAGGAGTGCCGCTGATTGGGCTGTGTACAGGCAGCTTCATTCTTCACCGGGCGGGGTTGATGAATGGCTACAGATGCTGCGTAAGCTGGTTTCACCGAACAGATTTTCTGGAGCAGTTTGACGGTCTTGAACCTGTCTCGGACCGCATTTTTGTGGTTGACCGTGACCGGATCTCCTGCTCTGGCGGTACAAGCGCAGTGCATGTCGCGGCGTATTTGGTGGAGCGACACATCGGCCTTCCACAAGCCCGCAAGAGTCTTCATATTTTGATGGTGGATGATGCTTTTGATGCCAATAAGGCTCAGCCTTATCTTCCAGTCTCGCTTATGGCTAAGGACAATCTGGTGCAGCGAGCACTGTTGATTATGCAGCAGGAAACGGAAAGTTTGCGCGGTATTAAGCCACTTTGTGAGCACCTGGGTGTGGGACGGCGGACATTAGAAAAGAAGTTCCGTGCCGATCTAGGTAAATCCCCAGCTGAAGCGCTTATTCATATTCGAATTGAGGAGGCAAAGCGCTTGCTGAGCGAAACACAAGCCAGCATTACTGACGTGGCCATCCGAGTTGGCTTTTTTGATGCGTCCCACTTTAACAAGGCCTTCCAAAAGCACGCCGCACAAACGGCAACTGCGTTTCGAAAATCTGTGAGGTAGCTTCTCTGGGAGCTGGTGGACCGCGTGTCTGTTGCGTTTACAGGCGGACCTGAACACACAATCGGAGTAGCCCCCTCAAATCATGATGCTTACTTCTCATAGTTGCACTACAGTTATAAAACCGCTTGATGGGGAGCGTATATTAAAACTGCTAGTATTTCAGAAGAGGACTCGTCATGGTTTTACGCATAAACGATACAATTCCCGATTTGACTGTCACCACAGACTTGGGAGAGATCAATCTTCGCGAGTGGGTAGGCGACAGCTGGGCGATTATTTTCTCTCATCCCAAGGACTTCACCCCTGTTTGTACAACTGAATTTAGTGCTGTGATGCAGTTGGCCAATGAATGGGAAGCGCGAAACACCAAAGTTTTGGGGGTTTCGGTTGATGGTGTCGAAGATCATAAAAAGTGGAAGGTTGATATTGAAGCCGTTGGCGGGGCTAAACCGGAATTTGCGATTGTAGCGGATGATGGATTGGAGATGGCAAAAGCGTTCGACATGTTGCCATCGGAATATGTGCTACCGGATGGCCGCTCCCCTGCAGACTCGGCCACTGTACGCTCAGTCTTCATCATCGGACCAGACAAGCAAGTGAAATTGATGATGACCTATCCTATGACGGTGGGGCGTAATTTTTCAGAAATTCTGCGCTCTTTGGATGGGCTTCAGATGGCAGCCAAAGGTGTCGCGACTCCGGCTGATTGGCAACCCGGGCAGGATGTGATTGTACCAACGTCACTCACCACAAAGGATGCAGAAACCAAATTTGGCATTGTGAAAACAGTGCTGCCCTATCTGCGCACGGTCGCGGCCCCGCGCTGAACCTACGTGGCAGGAAATAACTCAGGCCACCCCTTCGCGGGGTGGGCCTCTCCCTTGTTGAGGTGCTCCGAGCTTCACATCCGCTTGCGTTCTTATGTGCGTTGACTTGCGTGGTTTCCGCAAAAAATGCGTTGTACTGTGTCACGAGCCGTCTTTGCCGGTTCGCAGGCCCAACTCTGGCAAAAGGGTCTGCCTGTAGGATAAGGTGAAACGATCACGACCCCATCAAGGAGGATAGATTAAATCTATCCCCGTTGCCGGTTCAAATTATTGACCCTCGCGGCATCAAATTCAAACACCCCAGCCAGACCAGACACCTACCCAAACATGTCCCGTGCCATTCCGGTATACCAGCCCAAGCTCTCCTCATAGGTCCGCTTGCGCAAACCAGCGTCCTCATGGTTCTGAGAGATGAAGCCATCAACCTTGGCGATCTTTTCGTCGGTGGCTACATAAGTCGCGCCAACCTTGACGCCGTTGTCAGGTGAAATGAGCGACCAACAGGTGTTGGAGAAGCGTGGCTTGAAGGTCCGTGATCCAATGAGCGCTGCACGAATTGCCATGGAGGCCGCCTTGGCCTGACTGTTGGCGGCATAGGCCGACTTGGGCATGTCACCATTGACCGTTGAATCTCCCAGAACATGAATGTTCTCGTCAAACCGGCTTTGCAGCGTTGCCGGAACAATCGGGCACCAGCCGTCTTCATTCGTCAAATCTGCCTGTTGAACGATGCGCCCGGCTCTCATGGCGGGGATCACATTGCAAACATCAGCTTTGATGATTTCATCTTCGAGCACCACTTCCATAGTGTTCGGATCAACCCTTTGAACGCCGCCGGTGAAGTCGGAGGTCAACCAGTCAATCATTCCCGGATAGTAGTCTTCCCAGCCTTCCATGAAGAGCCCTTGTTTGGAAAACTTCTCCTTGGGATCAAGAATGAGGATTTTGGCGGTCGGGTTTCGTTGCTTTAAAATATGCGCCACCATGGACACCCGCTCATAGGGTCCGGGAGGGCAGCGGTAAGGGTTAGGCGGGGCAACTGTAACGTAGGTCCCACCTTCCGGCATCGCTTCAACCTGCGCCTTGAGCAACGCTGTTTGAGTGCCGCCTTTGTAGGCGTGAGGCATTTTTGTTTGGGCAGTTACATCCCATCCCGGAACAGCACCCTCTACAAAGTCGATCCCCGGTGAGAGAACCAGCCGGTCATAGGAAAGTACAGACCCGCCTGCGAGCCGTACAGTTTTTGCATCGCGGTCAACGGCTGTGACCCAATCGTGAACCACATTGATACCGTAGTCGCTGGCGAGTTTACCGTAGGAATGGCCGAGTTTGGAAAGAGGCTGAAACCCGCCAATGGCAAGGTTTGAGAAGAAGCAGGAGTAATAGTGGCGCGTGGGTTCCACAAGAATCACATCAATAGCGCCTTTTGAATCTTTGGCTATGTAGCGCGCAGCTGTTGCCCCGCCAGCACCACCGCCAACCACAACAACGCGTGGTCTGGTCTTACCAAGGACGGCAGGTGAAGAGAGCAGCGCAGCGCTGGCAGCAGCAGCACCAATAAAATGGCGTCTATTGATGATCATAATGGAATTTCCCCTCCCAAGGCCCGATTGATGTTCACTTTAACGCCTTAAAGTAAGTTGCCAAGGCTGCAATTTCTTCCTCAGACAATCGTCTGGCAATCATTTGCATAACCGGATGTGGTCTATGACCCTTTTTGTAGGCCCGCAGAGCAATTATGAAATCAGGACGGGTCCAGCCGGTGATAGAGGGAATACCCTTGTCTGATCCATCTACCTGATGGCAGGTCGTGCATTCACCAGATAAGTATTCGCCATACTCATGGTCGCCTTCCAGAAACGCTTCTTCATGCAGGCTCGGGGCATCCTGTTGCAACAAGCTGGCAGACGCTTCTGGAATATTTGCTGGGCTAACGGAAAACTGGCGAAGGTAGGCGAGCAGATCAGAGCGGTCCTGCTGGCTCTTCATTCCCAGATACTTCATGCGTGTACCGGAAACGAGGTTCTTCGGGTTTTCAATGTAGATATTGAGCGTATCGATGGTCCAGATCAACCCATCTGCGCCAGCCCGCTTCATCGCCTTGGAATAAAGAACATCGTTGATACTGGCAGCCTTACGATCAAACAGGCCATTAAGGTTCGGGCCAGTTCGGTTTTGTGCAGCCGCTCCCACATCATGACACCGCGCGCACTCTTCAAACAAAACGGCTCCGCGCTCAGCATCCTGAGCGGAAGCTGCACAAGCAACTCCTACCAGAACACCAAGCGCAAGAGCGATAGGTCGTATCAATGCGAGTCCATTCATTTGGCCAATCCATTCATTTAGAATGACTCTTGAGGAACTCAATAATGGCTTTGCGATCCTTATCTTTCCTCAGGCCCGCAAAGGACATTTTGGTGCCTTTGACGAATTTCTTCGGCTTAGTCAGGAATGCATCCAGTGTGTCTTCGGACCAGACAAGGCCATCACCATTCAGCTGCTTCAAAGCTTTGGAGTATTTGAAGTTGGATACTTCCGCTGCTTGCTGTCCAAAGATGCCATTGAGAACCGGGCCAACCTTATTCTTTGCGGCATCTCCAACCTGATGACAGGACTTACATTTTTTGAAGACCTTCGCGCCTTTTTTGATCAACGCTTCATCGAGTGCGACGGGAGCGGGAGCAGGCTCTGGTGTTGGCTCAACCACAGCGGCAGCCTGTTCTGGTTCTACCGCAGGTTCCTCGGCCTTCGGCTCATCCGGCGTTACATCGAGAACTTGCGCGCGAGCGGTGATTTTCACCTCATCCTTACAGTTCGTCATGCAAGCATCACGCTTTTTGAAGATTGGGGAGGTCTCACGGTCATCCATGTAGAACCCATCTTCATTGGGCATCCGTATGGAGGTGAAGTTCTCTTTTGACAGCTCAAAATCGTCTTCAACAAGATCATTTGCGTAAAGCAGGAAGGCAGTGATCGCATAAACATCATTTGGTTGAAGCGACTGAGCCTCGCCAAATGGCATCGCCCGGTTGACGTAATCAAACACGGTGGAAAGGTATGGCCAATACGACCCGATGGTTTTGACCGGACGATCAGATGTCAAAGTATCACCACCGCCAGAAAGCACCGGCCAGCGATCAACACCCTCAGCAAAGTCACCATGACAAGAGGCACAGCGCTCCACAAAGATCTCTTCGCCTTGTTCTACGCTTCCACGTCCCTCTGGCAGACCTTGCCCATCTGGACGCACATCAATATTCCATGCGGCGACTTCTGCAGGTGTTGCTTCACGGCCAATGTTAAGCGGGCCAGCTGTTGCCGCTGTTGTGAGCAGGATGGTTCCTGCGGTGATTAAACTAAGAAATTTCAACATTTTCCGCCTCACCATTTTCACGAACATGCCAGGTCTGGATCGCGTTGTTGTGGTAGATGGAATTCTCGCCACGAACAGCGCGAAGTTCGTTTTTCGTGGGCTGAATGTAGCCAGTGGAATCGTGCGCACGAGATTGCAGCAGCATCGGCTTTCCATCCCAATCAAACTCGAAATAGAAGCGATGCATGGACTTGTCGAAACTCGGTCCATCAATGCGTGCCGCATGCCAGTTTTTGCCGCCGTCTAATGTAATATCGACCCGTGGAATAGTCCCGCGACCGGACCATGCAACGCCGGAAAGGACGGTGTGTCCGCTCTTGTGGAGAATAGGCGCTTGCGGGCTTGGGTTGGTTATGACGGACTTACAATCCATCTCCCAGGTAAAGCGGCGCGCTTTTCCATTTTCCATTAGATCGGTGTATTTGGAGGTCTCTTCGCGGTGATGCCAAGGCTCATCGCCCACTTCAATGCGGCGTAACCATTTGATCCACATATTGCCTTCCCAACCGGGAACGACAAGACGCAGCGGATACCCTTGCTCAGGGCGAAGGGACTCGCCGTTCATTTTGAACGCAACAAGGCAATCTTCCAGCGCTTTTTGCATTGGAATGGAGCGTGTCATGGCAGAGGCATCAGCGCCTTCTGGCATAATCCACTTGGCGTTGGTCTTCAGCCCAGCTTCTTCCAGCAGGTACTTCAGCGGAACGCCCGTGTACATGACATTATGGATCATGCCATGGGTAAACTGACAGCCGTTGAGCTGCGCACCGCGCCACTCCATGCCGGAGTTGGCGGCACACTCAAGAAAGTACACGCGGTTCTCACGCGGGAAGCGCAGGATATCTTCCATGGTGAACACGAGTTCTTTGTCGACCAGCCCGTTGATCATCAAACGATGCTCAGCAGGGTCAACATGCGCTGCACCGCCATGATGGCGCTCAAAGCACAACCCATTCGGGGTAATGATGCCATCAAGTTCATGCAGTGGCGTAAAATTGATGGAACTGACAGTCTCAGCGGTCAGCCATTCAACATTGCGCCGTTTAACATGCGCTTCAAATACAGATGGAACACCGTAGGGGCGGGCATCAACACCATCCCCAAGCTCCTGCATCCAAGGCTGAAGATTGGTGATCGCAGGATCATTTGCCCGTGCCGGAAGCGCAGCGCCAGTTAAAGCGGCTCCGCCCAGCAGTGCTCCACCCTTCAGAAGGCCCCGGCGGCTGGGGGACTTTAATCTTTCGGTCATTTCAATTACTCATCAGATCGTTCAATTCATAAACCCGAAGGACATCAAGTGCCCGAGACGCGAACCGTCGAATTCGGGTCCATCGTGATGGTGCCTTTGCGGCTGATGTAGTCTTCAACCACCTGCCAGATCTCTGGCCCCTGTGTGTCTTCGCCGACAGAAGCCCAACCGGACACAACGTATGTCTTGGATGGATCAACCGCCTCACCAGTTTTCAGCATTGTCATGTTGGTGACACGCTCGCCAACCGGCTTGGTCACGTCGATGGAGTAGCCCATTCCGCCCACACGAACCATGTCGCCGCCCTGTTGGTAGTAAGGGTCTGGATTGAAGAGGTTATCAGCCACATCCTCTAAAATTTCATGGATGTATTGGCCGGTCATCTCACTACGATAGGCGTTCGGGTAGGTCATGCTGGTGGCGTTGTGGATGTCTTCGCGCGTGATATTTTCACCCGGCAAAAGGGTCGGCCCCCAACGGAAGCCCGGAGACAAGGCAATGTCTGCCTCACGCTCTTCAATCAGCGCCTGACAGATCAGATCATCCCATGTGCCGTTGAAGTTGCCACGACGATAAAGCAGGCTGTCGGTTGTGCCGATGACTTCTTCCAGCTCATCCTTGAAGGGCGCACGCTCTTGTTCAATGAGAGCGCTCATTTCAGGGTCTGGCGTAATCACATCAGCGAACACCGGAATGAGCTTGTAGGTGAAGTCTTTGATGCCGTTCTTATCAACGTCCAGATCAAGACGGGACACGAACTTGCCGTTGGAGCCGGACGCGATAATCATCGTCTCGCCGACTTTAACAGGCTCGGGAATCGCATCGTGGGTGTGACCGCTCAGGATAACGTCAATGCCGGTAACCTGCTGTGCAACCTTGCGGTCCACATCAAAGCCATTGTGGCTGAGCAGAACAACAACATCCGCACCTGCCTGCTTCACCTCTTCAACCATCTGCTGAATACGGGCTTCACGAATACCGAAGGAAAGGTTGGGGAACATCCAACCCGGATTGGCGATTGGCATATAAGGGAAGGCCTGTCCGATAACAGCAACCTTGGCACCGCCACGCTCGAAAATCTTGTAGGGCTCAAACGCGGACTCGTCCCACTCATTGTCAAAGATGTTCGCACCAAGAAACGGGAACGGCAGCTCCTCAACAATCTCATTCACCCGGTCAATGCCGTAGGTGAACTCCCAGTGAGAGGTCATCGCGTCTGGCTGAAGCGCGTTCATCATGTTGACCATGTCCTGGCCCTGGGTCTTCGTCGCAGTCATCGACCCGTGCCACGTATCACCACCATCAAGGAACAGCGCGTCAGGGCGCTCCGAACGGATGGATTTCACGATGGTCGAAACGCGGTCCAGTCCACCCATCTTGCCGTAGGCCTTGGCGAGGGACACAAAATCCTCGGAGGTCAACGCATAGGCTTCTGGCGTACCGGCCTCATAGTTGAAGGCCTTCAGCAGGTCTTGGCCTGTGATGTGTGGCAGCAATCCCTTTTGGGCACCGACACCAATGTTTACGGAAGGTTCGCGGAACCAGACAGGTTTGACCTGGGCATGACAATCCGTGAAGTGAATAATGGTCACATTACCGGTTGTTTTAAAGTCCAGAAGCTGGCTTTGCGTCAGGGACTGGCGTGCAGCCAAAACGGGGAAGTTTCCAGCCCCAAAAATTGCAGCTGCAGCGACACCAGCCTGCAAGAAATCACGGCGCGAGATCATCTCCGCACCCTCCGTATTCTATTATGATTTAGAAAATTGTTTTGGATCAGGAGGTTGCTACGAATAGCAACCTCCAAAATCACTTAGTTACGAATGGATGGGGTCTCAACAGAAAGTCCCATTCCACGGGTGGCCACGTAGGCCTCCAGAGCGATAAATTCATCGCCACCGGGTTTGTAAGGTTCTGCACGTACTTGTTTCATGCAGCCTTTAAAGCGGCGATGAATAGACCCAAGACCACCCCATTTGAGGCGGTAGACAGGGAAGCCATTGATCTGACCCTGACTTAAATGGTCAGCGCGGATCATGTTTCCGTAATTGTCTTCGTGGCAGCTTGCACAAGCCATATCCAGCTGGCCCACACGGGTGTAGTACAATTTCTCACCCTTCGTGATCCAGTCTGCAATCGGCCCCTCTGTTTCCAGCGCTACAGGCATTCCGCGAGATTGCAGGCCGATCAAAGACGTCATCGCCAACATCTCTTCGCTTTCCCATTTCCATGGTTTCGCGCCCTGATGCTCTTCAATGGATGCATTAATCAGCATTTCCATTGTCGCAGGTTTGCCCATCTTCTCATCCCAGCGTGGCAGCTTGGTGCGAAGACCTTCAAAGCTATTTGCATCTCCATGGCAGCTCTCACAGGATTTCCCGGAAGTCCCCGCAGGGGTTTCCCAGATTTCCTCTGCATACTCAATGGCCACAAATGCAGGATTTTCGAAATCATCCATTTGCAGTGCTTGAGTTTCTGCAGATCGGAAACGCCAGCCAGAAATCAACTCGTCCAGTGGTGAATTCTCAGCTGGTATAGCGGTCGTTGAGATTGTCTCTCCTTCGATAACGAGCTCTCGTCCGTCATCTGCAAATGCGCCTGTCGTAAGCGCACCTAAGAGAAGTCCCCCAGCGAGTATAGAAACCGTCCTTTTCATACCCTCTCCTCCCAAAGAATGGGTGCCTAGGCTACCGTGATCTTCTTTTCCAAGTCGTACACGGAGCCATCGTCATCCGTCCATTCAAAGCGAACACTACCGGATTCTGGAACCTTCATCTGAAACTCGATGTAAGGGTTTGCAGAAACAGACGGTTCAATATCCGCCATAAACACGGTTTCACCGTTGAAGCTCGCATGGAATTTGTTGATGATTTTCCGTGGAATGGTCTCGCCGGTTTTTTTGTCCTTGCGTTGACCTGACTCCATAGCGTGCGAGATGAGTGTTTTGATCGTGATGATCTCATTTGCACTCGCCTTTTTAGGCACTTTTACGCGTGGTTTGATCTTAGCCATTTTGTTACTCTTCGCCTTTTCTAATTAACCGCCACAGCCACCAATGGTGACCTTTACGCTGCGTTTACTCATGACAGCGGAGCCGTCAGGCATTTTTGCAACTGCGATAATGTCTTGCGTTTTCGCAAGGCGAATACGTGTCTTAGCTTCCTGAGCACCAGAAAGCGGACTGAAGTGGAATGTTGCAACACCTGGGCTTGGATTGCCCGCAGCGAGCAGCAGGATGGATGCGGCACCCGGCGCAGAGACTTGAACAGGAACAGTGTTCCCGTTTTCAGCAATTTCAGGCGCGCCGATTGAGATGTCACCGGCTACTGGCTTAGCGCCACCGGTGAAGTCCATGATTGCGGCATCAACTGCATCACCGGTTGCAAATGCTGGTGTTGCAAATCGCAACATGCTGAGAGCGGCAACGCTCCCCACTGCAAGACCAAGCGCTTCACGTCTGGTTACTGCCATTTCTTATAATCCTCCTAAGGCAAGCTGCCTATTCCTTCAAAGTCGCCAGATAAGCGACAATGTCTTCAACCTGCTCTGCTGACAGAATGGGTTTGCCTTTAAATTTCTTCGCGACGCGGCTTAAGCCACTGACGCGATAGAACGCAGGCATAATTGTTTCCTCACCGAAAACGGCTTTGGAGTTTATAACAATCGCACGCAGTTCAGCCTCAGAGTAAGTGCTGGCCACACCATCAAGGTAGGGGCCGATCTCACCGTGAAACTGTTCCTCAGATAGATTTGAGTTTGCGTGACAAGCCAGACAGTTGCCGAGCTTCCGATTTGCAAACCAGTCCCGTCCTTTTGCTGGATCACCAGCTTGACCGGTTAGCGATGTCGAAACTGTCGCTTCAACGAATTGCACATCGTCTGGAGCAATAACCCCAGCAAAGGCACTTCCCGAAAATAGCAGCATTGCAGCTACTGTTGTTTTGGCTATCGCTTTCATTGCTCCCTCCCAATTACAGCGATTCAATTATCTCATGCTAACCAACTACGTAGAAACACTCAACTTAAAATTCACATAATTGAATATGTTAATATATCGACCTTAGTCTATAGGGTTGAGTGAAAACGTTATTTGGACGCTGCTTGTTGTTTTAAAAATTCGCGCGCATGAAATTTTTGAAAATGCTCGTCTCCCTCATAGCCCTTCTGTTTTATCCAGCGAAGCATATTGAGGGTCGTCCATTTACCGAATGCACCAGGCATAGTTTGCACTGAGGCTGATCCGGCAGTTCCCCCATCCTCTACCTCTTCAGGCAGAAACAGGAAGGTGGGTGTAAAAACCACACCCCAACGCCGGGCAATGTTCTTTTCGCTCTGAACTTCCCCGTCGAAGTCCGTTACTTCTTCATCGCCAAACAGGTTCATTTGCACGACGAAGTAGTTCTCTTCAATGAACGCTTTTACGTCCGGATCACTGAAGACATTTTTATGCAGCCGTGCGCAGTAGATGCAGCCACGCTGTTCAAAGAGGATAATCATGCGTTTGCCTTCTTCATTGGCAAGTGCAAGGTCCTCTCTAAGGTCTTTGAACGTTAAGCGAAGCCATGGCTGTTTATGGAGACCGTCCTCTCCAACTTCAGCGAAGCTTGTCGTCATGCTGGCGAAAATCATCGCAACAGCAAAAAATATCCTTTTAAGCATCGAATCCCCCCTAGCTTAAAGATGTCAGGCCTGGCGCATAGTTGATCATGAGCTCTGCAATCCAGGAAACGGTGTTCGTTGCAATCAACACCGCAAACGCAATCAAAATAACGCCCATGGTCTTTTCAATCTTGCCGAGATGTCGACGGAACCGAGCCATGAAGTTGAGAAATGGTTTTGAAAACATCGCTGCGAGAATGAAGGGCAGGGTCATGCCAACTCCATAAGCAAACAGCAACAACATGCCTTGGGAAACATCATTGCTGGCACTTGCCGTAAACAAGATGGTGGCCAGTACAGGCCCTACGCATGGCGTCCAGCCAAATGCAAAGGCCAAGCCAACAAGATAGGCCCCGACAATGCCCGCAGGGGCAGAGGAACTGTCCAGCCGCGCTTCCCGCAGCAGTAAATTCAGGCGGATGGCTCCGACAAAATGCAGACCGAGAATAAAAATAACGGCTGCTGCAATGTAGCGGAGCACATCAAACCAATCACGCAACAGCTGACCGAAAACAGTCGCAGTTGCGCCAAGGCCTACAAAGACCGTGAGGATGCCCGCAGCAAAGAAAAACGAGGTGAATACCACACGTCGTTGTATTGCCGGCGTAACACCGTCGCCAGAAAGTTCGTTCATTCCAATGCCAGCGATGTAGCACAAGTAGAACGGCACGATGGGCAAAATGCAGGGCGAAAGGAAGGATATTAGTCCAGCGCTTCCAGCCGCGATAATTGATAGATCTGGGTACATAAGGGCACTTGCTAAAAACACATTCTATTATTAGAATATTTAGATATCATAGCAATTCAAATGTCAATCGTGGATATTATGAGCAATTCAAGCTGGATCCCATTTGTTACCGTCGCCCTTTTATTAGGCAGCGTACACGCTGTCAGCGCAGGCACAAATTTGCTGATGATCGAGGACGATATCTGTCCTTGGTGTGAGCGCTGGAATGAAGAAGTCGGTGTCATTTACGACAAAACGGAGGAGGGCAAGAAGGCTCCTCTGATGCGCGTCGACATTGATGACCCGGTTCCTGAAGGGGTGACTTTAAAAGGCAAAGCCCGGTTTACGCCGACCTTTGTTCTTTTGATTGACGGCGCCGAAGTTCAGCGGATTGAAGGTTATCCGGGCGAGGATTTTTTCTATCCGGCTCTGGGTCAAATGCTTCAGTCAGTTCAAAAAAAATAAAGAAAACAATCATTTATTGCTCCGCCGCGTCGGAGTGAAAGTACAATTGGGAGAGATTTATGAAATCAGCAGTCGTAGGCGCAGCCTTAGTTCTGGCCTCTGCAGGCATGGGCGTTGCCCAAGCCGATGACGATTCCGCACTGGTCACATTCCAGTCGCTAAAGCCGGAAATTGCAATGAAGCTGGCTGTTGCCACAATGGAAGCCTGCCGGGAAGGCGGCTATCAGGTATCCGCTGCCGTGGTTGACCGGTTCGGTCAGACGCAAGCCATAATCCGAGATCGTTTTGCAGGTGTTCATACAGTCGACACGGCCCGTGGCAAAGCATGGACTGCCGTGAGTTTCCGTGGGTCAACATTGGATATTCAGGAAGGCATCGAAGCTGGAAAACTGTCGGCAGGTCTGCGCGATATTCCCGGCGCTGTCGCCTTAGGGGGTGGTCTTCCGGTCGAATCTGCTGGTGTTATTGTTGCTGGAATTGGAGTGTCCGGAGCGCCATCTCCAAAAGTTGATGAAGAATGCGCCCGAAGTGGTTTGGAGAGCATCTCGGATTTGCTAGACTTCTAAGAGGCAGTCGCTTTGCAGTGGTTGAAATACGATTGCAATCAGCGTATGCAACCAGTTAATTGGTGTGCGAAAAGGTCAGCTTTGTAAATATCTACATGAGCTGGCCTTCCACATTCCGTCCCCAAAGATGTGCAGGAATTGTTTTGATGGCTATACCCATGATTGAACGTGGGATGAAAGAGGAAGACATCGAGCGCATGGTCGAACATGCCAAAGATGCAACTGATTTCCTTAAAGCATTGACACACGAAGGTCGATTGATGATCCTGTGCCATCTGGTTACAGGCGAAAAGTCTGTGACGGAATTGGAGCAGCTTCTGTCGTCTCGTCAGTCTGCAGTCAGCCAACAACTCGCACGATTACGCTTAGATGGTCTTGTAAATTGCCGAAGAGACGGAAAGGCAGTCTACTACAGCCTCAAAGATGATCGGGCAGAGCGGGTTCTGGAACTCATTTTTGAGTTGTTCTGCACCACGGAAGACGACGATTCCAAATAGGGTTGCTCCGGTGTTTTGGTCTTGGGGAGGGATCAAATGTCCGAAGATATTCTGGCAACACTCGCAGGCCTTGCGGGTGGTGTTTTGCTTGGCCTTGCTGCGCGATTAGGGCGATTTTGCACGTTAGGGGCGATCGAAGATGTCCTTTACGGCAAAGAATGGCTGCGCATGCGCATGTGGGCCTTCGCAATTGCGATCTCAATTGCAGCGACCTTCATCCTCGCCGATCAGCAACTGATTGTGCTTGAGGAAACCATCTACCTGACCCAGGCATGGAACCCACTCGCAAGCATCGTTGGCGGCTTGATGTTTGGCTACGGCATGGCGATGGCAGGATCTTGCGGCTTCGGCGCTCTGGCGCGTTTGGGCGGCGGAGACATGCGGTATTTCGTTTTGTCGCTGGTGATCGCGATCTCGGCAGCCATGGCTGTTGGCGGACCGACGGCGTATTTGCGCGTTTTCCTCTTTCCGGTTGAGGCCGCCGAGGCAAAAACGACAGGCATTGCTCATGGTCTCTCGCAATTTTTGCAGATCTCGGAGCTTGTGATTGCGTTGGCAATCGCTGGTGCTATTGGCCTCTGGGCACTTTGGGCTAAGGAATTCCGAGGCAACGTCAAAGCAATCGCCACATCTACAACTGTCGCTCTGGCTGTTGTGTTAGGTTGGGTCGCAACAAGCTACCTCTATGAGGAAAGCTTTGAGGAAATTGGCGTTGCCAGCCACTCCTTCACAGTGCCTGTGGGTGATGCGCTTATGTATCTTATGACGTCCTCCGGTGGAGGTCTTTCCTTCGCAGTGGGCTCTGTTCTTGGCGTGTTAACCGGCGCGTTTCTCGGTTCCCTGATCAAAGGCCACTTCCGCTGGGAGGCCTGTGATGATCCGCGCGAACTTCGTCGGCAAATTCTGGGTGGCTTCCTCATGGGAACCGGTGGAGTTATCGCTTTGGGCTGCACAGTCGGTCAGGGCATCTCTGCCTTTTCCACACTGGCTGTGAGTGCCCCCGTTGTTACGCTTTCTATCATTGCTGGTGCTGCAATTGGCCTGAGACAGCTTGTGGTAGGGTTTCACTTCAGCTTCTGGCGGCAACAAACTTAAATCGATTTGTGCACAATGAACTTGTTTGTATTTGGCTAAAAAGTCACTCCTGGGCTAAATACGAGTCACCTAGGCTGACAAGGGGTTAATCCCTTATATTTTACTTGTGTTTGGCGGAGATTATCGCAATATTTCGGGCGGGTCGCTTTGGTGTACCAATACACCTTCGCGTTCCCGCAGGCTTAACTGGGCGGAACGGCTCAGTACGATTGGGAGCTCTCTATGATACGACCGACAAATGAAGCTCTGATCATGATCGATATTCAGAATGATTTCTGTCCGGGCGGCGCTCTCGCGGTCGCGCGCGGTGATGAAATTGTTCCTCTGGTGAACAAGCTGCAGAGCGAGTTCGCAGTCAAAATTCTGACGCAGGACTGGCATCCACAACAACACTTGTCTTTTGCGGACAATCACAACGAAAAATCCCACTATGATATGGTGGATATGTCCTATGGCCCGCAAGTTCTGTGGCCAGCTCACTGTATGCAAGGCACCTATGGAGCGGAATTCCATAAAGACCTGATCACCGACGACGCAGACCTGATCGTGCGAAAGGGCTTCCACCCCCATATCGACAGCTATTCTGCGTTTTATGAAAACGACCATACAACGCCAACGGGCCTGAAAGGGTATTTGCGCGAACGGGGAATAGAGAAGCTTCACATGGCCGGTCTGGCGACAGACTTCTGTGTAAGATTTTCTGCCGTTGACGCGGCGAAACAAGGCTTTAAAGTCACCGTACATCTGGATGCATGCCGAGCCATCGATCTGAACGGATCACTCAAAGAGGCTCTGACGGATATGCAGAACCATGGCGTTATATTTACTGGCGAATTAGTTTCACAATGATCGACATTGCTTCACGCGTTTATAATCACAACTGGAAAATTGATCCGATCATTCGGTCGCTGATTGATACTGATTTTTATAAGCTTTTGATGGCTCAAACAGTATTCATGAGCAAACCGAAAACGCAGGTCACCTTCAGCCTCATCAATCGCGCCCAGCACATTCCGCTGGCAAAATTGATTGATGAGCAAGAATTGCGCGACCAGCTGGATCATATCCGCACGCTCTCCCTATCACGCGGGGAAAGCACATGGCTGCGCGGTAATATGTTCTACGGCAAGCGTTCCATGTTCCGCTCTGAATTCATGGAGTGGTTTGAGAACCTCCGCCTGCCGCCGTATCACCTTGAAGTCAAAGACGATCAGTACGAGCTCACGTTTGAAGGCGACTGGCCCGCTGTGATGCTCTGGGAAGTTCCAGCCCTTGCCGTCCTGATGGAATTGCGCTCCCGCGCCGTGTTGAAAAGCATGGGCCGGTTTGAGCTGCAGGTGCTATACGCACGCGCCATGACCAAGCTCTGGGAAAAAGTGGAACACCTTCGCAAGGTTGATAGTCTTGCGCTAGCTGATTTCGGAACGCGCAGAAGACACTCCTACCTATGGCAGGATTGGTGTGTTCAGGCCATGCGAGAAGGTTTAGGTAAAAAGTTCGTCGGAACCTCCAACTGCCTGATTGCAATGCGCCGTGAAGTCGAAGCCATCGGCACCAACGCCCATGAACTACCAATGGTATATTCAGCGCTTGCCGAAAGTGATGAAGAACTGGCCGATGCTCCCTATCAGGTCCTCAAAGACTGGCAGGAAGAACATGACGGTAACCTGCGCATCATTCTGCCAGACACCTACGGCACAGAAGGCTTCCTGCAACGCGCTCCAGACTGGCTGGCCTCCTGGACAGGCATCCGCATCGACAGTGGTGACCCGGTAAAAGGTGCTGAAGCTGCGATCAAATGGTGGCAAAGCTGCGGTGAAGATCCATCGCGCAAGCGCATCATCTTCTCTGACGGGCTGGATGAAGACATGATCACCCACTTACAGCGTAAGTTTCAAGGCCGTGTACGCTGCAGTTTTGGGTGGGGCACCATGCTCACAAATGATTTCCGTGGTTTGGTCCCGAATGATGCGCTGGCACCGTTCTCCCTCGTCTGCAAAGCGATATCTGCAAACGGAAAGCCAACAGTCAAACTCTCAGACAACCCCAATAAAGCGATGGGGCCGCGAGAGGAAATTGACAGATACAAA
Organism: Pseudovibrio sp. Tun.PSC04-5.I4; assembly: GCF_900104145.1. NCBI lineage: Bacteria > Pseudomonadati > Pseudomonadota > Alphaproteobacteria > Hyphomicrobiales > Stappiaceae > Pseudovibrio > Pseudovibrio sp. Tun.PSC04-5.I4. The sequence continues at coordinate 287,523 of NZ_FNLB01000006.1, forward strand.
CGTGTGTTTGGTGTTGGGGAGCAGCAAAAACAAAAGGTCCTCGTCTGATAAATGACGAGGGCTCTTTCTCCTTTAAATAGTCCTCTTGCATAGTTTCCCTTTGCGTAAACTCCGTGTAGCATACGTCACTCAATAAAACGTAGGCTACTTGTTGCATGGGGGACGGACGCAATGAGACGATGGAACGGATGGGGCGATGATACGCACCAATCTGAGCTGGCTGGTTTTGCAAAAGACCTGATTGCGGACCTGCTGGGTGAGACGCACCCTCTGCCTGATGCAAGCTTACAGCAAGCAGTTGATCGTGTTCCTCAATCGCGAGCACCCGACCATCCGCTTTTAGATAAAACGCCCGAAACACGTATCAAACACGCAGCTGGCCAAAGTTTCTCTGATTGGCTTCAGATGCGCAGTGGCATGTTCAAACACATCCCGGATGCTGTCGCTTTTCCAGAAACAACGCAGCAGGTGCGCGAGCTTTTGGACTGGGCTGCGGACAAAGATATTATTCTTGTCCCATATGGCGGCGGTACGTCCGTTGTTGGTCACCTAGCATGTCCGGTTGGAGAAAAGCCCCAAGTCACCATTGCAATGACACGCATGAACCGCTTGCTGGAAATCGACAGGGAAAGCCAGATCGCAACCTTTGGTGCAGGTGTTCGGGGACCGGACCTCGAGGCGCAGCTGGCTGCCATCGGTTACACTCTTGGTCACTTCCCGCAAAGCTTTGAGCTTTCAACAGCTGGCGGCTGGGTTGTTACGCGCTCCTCTGGCCAACAATCTTTGCGCTATGGACGGATTGAGCAATTGTTTGCGGGCGGAACACTGGAAACACCGCGTGGAACCATGGTGATCCCAAGCATTCCAGCCTCCTCGGCAGGGCCAGATATCCGCGAGATGGTGCTAGGGTCCGAAGGGATACTTGGCATCCTCACAGAGGTTAAACTGCGTATTACGCCCATCGCCGAAACCGAGCAGTTCTATACGGTGTTCATGCCAGATTGGGAAAGTGGCGTTGCCGCTGTGCAAGCGATCACACAAGGCCGCATTCCACTTTCTATGATGCGCTTGAGCAATGCCACGGAAACGGATGTCAGCCTGAAGCTTGCAGTGCCGGAAAGTAAGCTCTCCAAACTCAATATGCTATTTAAGTTCAAAGGGCTAAACGATCAAAAGTGTATTCTGACATTTGGGCTGACGGGTTCCAAAAAGCAGGTTGCAGCCAACCATAAGCTGGCAAACGCTGCGCTCAAACAACACGGCGCTAAGAAAGTTCTCTCCAAAAAACTGGGCGATAAATGGAAGGAGGGCCGCTTCCACGGTCCTTATCTCCGGCACCCGCTATGGGAACATGGCGTGGCCGCTGATACCTTTGAAACAGCAATGGATTGGTCGGCGTTGCGGCCTTACATCAATGTCGTTGAAGAGAAGGTGACCAACGCGCTGAAAGAGCAGGGCATATCGGTCTTTGCATTCACGCACCTGTCTCACGTCTATGCGCAAGGCTCCAGCGCTTACACCACCTACCTGTTTCCGGTCGCCAGCACCTATGAAGAGACATTGGAGCGTTGGCAGACCATTAAGAAGGTCGCCTCTGAAATTGTGGTTGTCCATGGCGGCACCATCAGCCACCAGCATGGTGTTGGACGAGATCACGCACCTTATCTAAAGGCCGAAAAAGGGGCTTTGGGCATGAGCGCACTCGTTGCTCTGGCCAAAAATTTTGATCCAGAAGCACGAATGAATCCGGGTGTTTTGATCGCTAATGAACAAATGGGCATGAAGGAAATAGCATAGCTCATTTGCTTTTGGAGGAGGGGCCAATGGCAGGGAATAAGGAAGTCAGCAGACAAGATAAAATCAGCGGGTTGAAAAACCGCGACAAACCTTGGGACGTGGTGGTTGTTGGCGGAGGTATCACCGGTGCAGGCGTTGCCTTGCTGGCTGCTCGTGCGGGGCTGGATGTGTTGTTGCTGGAACAGCGCGACTATGCGTGGGGCACCTCAAGCAGATCCTCAAAAATGGTCCATGGTGGCCTGCGATATCTCTCACAAGGTGATTTCAGGCTGACCCGTGAATCGGTGGTTGAACGGGAACGGATGCTAAGGGAAGCGCCCGGCCTTGTTGAGCCTATGAACTATCTCTTTCCGTTTAGAGAAAAGCAGTTTCCAACACGCCGGATCTTTTCAATCCTGATGAATGTCTACGGGTATTTCGCGGGAAAGAGAGACCATAGGCAGCTGGATAAAGAGCAGACCTTGATTGCACTTCCCGGCTTGCGTGAAGATGGGTTGCTCGGCTCCACTCAATATGTGGATGCGCTTACAAATGACAGCCGTCTGGTGCTTCGCCTGCTTGCAGAAGCTCGGCGCAGCGGTGCTAAGACGCTCAACTACATCGCGGCAAAATCTATTGAAACAGACCGCAACCAGCTGAAGCAGCTTTGCGTGGAAGATCAGGAAACCTCTGAAACAATCACGATAACCAGCAAAACCGTTGTGAATGCAACCGGTGTATGGGCAGATAAACTGCGGCAACAAGTAGGGCAAGCCAAACGCATTCGCCCGCTGCGGGGCAGTCACGTCGTCGTTCCCTCTTGGCGGTTGCCAGTGCATCAATGCCTGACTTACCTCCACCCGCAGGACAAACGCGGGGTCTTCATCTATCCATGGCAAGGCCGAACGGTTATCGGCACGACAGATCTGGACCACAAAGCTGATCTCAAAACCGAAGCTGCGATCACCCAACAGGAAGTGGAATACCTGCTGGATGGAGCAAACAAAAACTTCCCCGGTGCCAAATTGTCTGAGGATGATGTGGTTGCAACATGGTCCGGTATTCGGCCCATTGTCGGTGATGAAAAAACCAATCCTGAAGACCTGCATCCCTCAAAAGCAAAGCGGGATCATGTTGTTTGGGATGATGACGGCTTGATTACAGCCACAGGCGGAAAGCTCACCACATTCCGCGTTATGGCCGAGGAAGTGCTGGAGCACTGCTCTACTTACGTCGACAAGCCGATCACTACGCAGGTAAATGCTGCTGTGTTTCGGGAGCTGTCTCATAAGCTGGAAACCTCCCAGCTTCCTCCTGACGAACAGCGGCGACTGCAAGGCTATTACGGCGACGATTTTTCCTCAGTGATTGCCGAAATGGAAGCTGGCGAGAAGACCCACATACCCGGAACCTATTGCTTGTGGGCAGAACTGGCTTGGGCAGCTCAACATGAAGAAGTCGTACATCTGGATGACCTCCTTTTACGCCGGACAAGAATTGGCTTGGTGCTGGAGCAGGGCGGGGCTGCACTTGCATGCGCAATTGAGGTGGCAGTCAGGAATAAACTGGGGTGGAGCACGGAAAAATGGGATGCTGAGTGGCTGCGATATACGCAAATCTGGCAGGACCATTACAGCTTGCCTCAAAACCGGCAATCCCCACACCAAACGCCAGAGCTTGAGGAGGCTTCTGCCGAATGACAGGTACACTCCTTGCCATAGATTGCGGCAGCCAGAGCATTCGGGCGCTTTTGTTTTCTCCCGATGGAACTTTGATGTTCAAGGTCCAAAAGCCTATTCAAGCCTATACCAATGAAAATCCGGGTTGGTCTGAAATCCAGCCTGAGGTCTTTTGGGATCTGTTGGGAGACGCCTGTCAGGAGCTATGGCAGTTAGGCGCTGACCCGAACACCGTAAAAGGCATGAGCGTCACAACGCAACGTGGGACGCAAATCGCAGTCGATGCGGATGGTACGTCTCTGCGTCCTGCAATCACATGGATGGATGAGCGCATTGAAAAACGACAAACACCGCTGCCGCTCCTCTGGAAAACGGTGTTTGGGCTCGCTGGTCTGTCTCGATCTATCAAAAGTGTCCGCAGCGAGTGTGAAGCCAACTGGATTAAGGTGAACCAACCCGAAATCTGGGAGAACACACATAAGTTTCTCCAAGTGTCCGGTTATCTCAACCACAAACTAACCGGCCTGTTCCGCGATTCAACAGGCGCACAAGTTGGCTACGTTCCCTTTGATTACAAAAAACAAAAGTGGGCCAGCCCCAACCATTTTCTCTGGAAATTATTTGCCGTAAAGCCAAGCCACCTGCCTGAGCTGGTTGAGCCGGGCAAGATCATCGGCCACCTGACACAAAAAGCAGCGCACCATACCGCTCTTCCAGAAGGACTACCGATTATCTCGGCAGCAGCCGACAAAGCCTGTGAAGTCCTCGGCAGCGGTGCAACAGACGCCACGGTTGGCTGCCTCAGTTACGGCACACGGGCAACGGCCACGATCCATTCTCGTAAGTATTTTGAGGTGGAGCGCCCTCTACCAGCCTATGCAGGCGGTGTGCCCAACATGTACACGCCAGAGGCCTCTGTCATTTTAGGCTATTGGATGGTGAACTGGTTCAAAGAGGAATTCGGCCACCCGGAGCAGGAAAAAGCCAGAGTTGCTGGCAGCCCAGTTGAGGTGTTTTTCGACGACCTCCTCAACAGCACGCCACCCGGTTCTCATGGCCTGACGCTCCTGCCCAAATGGGGCCGCGACAATGGCCGCTCCACACCGGTAAAAGGCGCGATCATTGGATTTGGCGATAGGCATACACGAGGCCATATCTACCGCGCAATCATTGAGGGCATCACCCTTGAATTACGGCGCGGCCTGAGCCGGATTGAACGAAAGAGCGGTGAGAAGATCACAGTCCTTCGTGTGTCCGGCGGTGGTTCTCAATCAGATGCGATCATGCAGATCACAGCAGATGTTTTTGGCCTCCCCACAGAGCGCCCACACACATTTGAAACAGCTGGCTTGGGCGCTGCCATTGCTGCAAGTGTTGGCGTTGGAATTCACTCAAGCTTTGATCAGGCCATGCAAGCAATGACCCGGCAAAGTGAAGTGTTTGAGCCGGACCCCAAAACGGTCCAGCTCTACCAGCAACTTTACAACAATGTTTATCTGGCAATGCCAGCGCGGTTGGCTCCGTTGAACAAAGCCCTGCGTAAAATAACAGGCTAGGCTACATCCTTGCGGGGGACAGGGATACGATGCGCCATGCCAGCCTTCGCCAAGGCCTGCACCTTCTTGGATGCTACAATTTCCTTTTTATTGGCAAAGACTTCATGGTTTTGGGAGATCTTTTGCAGATCATAAAGGTAGTTGACCATCACCCCGGCAGATTGCTTCTGGCCGTTGCCTGACGTGTCTGCCCCAACATGAACATCATGCACCAACGCACCATTATAAAGGTGAAAACGCGCCACAGGATCAAAAGGCAGATCATCCTTCCGTTTTGCATCCAACAAGTAAGTCGCAGCAATCTCCTGTAGCTCTGTCGCGTTGTCCTTAGGGATCTCAACGCCTTCCCGTTCAGCCCATTTGCAAAATGTTGGCAGCGGCGACAACGTCACAAACGTTTTGAGCTGACGAAGCTCACGCGACAAATCTTGCACCACCTGTTTGATGAGTGAATTGCCAAAGGAAACACCGGCGAGCCCGCTCTGGCAGTTGGAGATGGAATAGAAAACGGCGGTATCAGCGCCTTCAATTGAAATCACCTCCCGCTCTTCTGCCAGTACTCCTTGAATGGATGAGGGAACGCCTTTGGTGAGCGCAACTTCAACGAAGATGAGCGGTTCATCTGGCAGGGAAGGGTGGAAGAACGCAAAACACCGCCGATCCTCGGGCTGCAAACGGCGGCGAAGATCATCCCAACTGTCGATGGCATGAACAGCCTCATATGCGATGATTTTCTCCAAAATCTGCGCTGGGCTGTCCCAACTGATGGGCCTGAGAACCAGGAAACCCCTGTTGAACCATGAACTGAACAGATGCTTCAGATCTACATCCGTTCGGGCAAGGTCCGGTTGCTCTTTGATGAAAGTCAGCAGGTCCTTACGCATATGAACCAGCTGATGCGTCGCGCCTTCAATCTGGTTCAATCGCCGCGCCAGTTCCTGCCGTTTCGGTTCTGCTGCCACAATCAGTTTCCTGTAATTGGCTTCATCCGGCTTGGTTTTGTAGGCCTGCAGAGCCTCTTCCAGAGCATCAGGATCAATATCCATCTCGCTATTTAAAAACTCAAAGAACGCCTTCTTACCCTCAACATCCGAGGTGGAATACCCATCCAGAATCTCATGGGCAATGGCTGCACCGGACACATCTCCCTGACTGCTCATAAGGGCATGACAAAGCTCGGTAAGAGGACGGCCATCTCGCTTACCCGTAAAAACATAACGTCGATCAAATAAAGTAGAAAGCAAATCGGCCAGCAGGCTCATGGTGAGGTGTCCTGTAATTGCGCAGTGTAATATGCATCATTGAAACAACACGAACCTAACAAGGGATTTGAGCCAGCGGAATACAACAAACAGCTTAACAATGAAGTGAACCCTAACAGCGCCGGAACATCTGTAAATGAGAGTGCGCCGATCCTATCTGTGTTAAACAGAAGGACGATGGAGGGATACGATGAAGATCAATGGCGATTTTGATGTGAGAGCAGTTGAACTGAGCGACCAGATCCCATGGGTGGCCTCACCTATGAAAGGCGTAGACCGCCGTCCTTTGGACCGGTTGGGAGAAGAAGTCGCCCGTGCAACAACGGTTGTTCGCTTTGCTCCCGGTAGTCATTTTTCCCAGCATGTTCATACCGGCGGCGAAGAGTTCTTTGTGCTGGATGGCGTCTTTCAGGATGAGCACGGAGATTGCCCGGCAGGCTCTTACATCCGCAACCCTCCGCAATCCAAACACACACCAGCGTCAGAACCCGGCTGCACGATCCTCGTTAAACTCTGGCAATTTGATCTGGCTGACCGAACCCACATCCGCGTAGACACCAACAAGCTTGGCCGTGTTGAAGACGCCTCCAGGTCGGGCGTTTCTGTCTCTCCTTTGTTTTGCGATGAACGTGAAAATGTCCGCATGGAAAACTGGCAGGCGGGAGCAAGCCATCCAGTTGAAGCAGAAGGCGGGGCTGAAATTTTCGTTCTGGAAGGCTCAATTATTGAGGCTGACGAAACTCTCCCAAAACATGCATGGTTGCGCACACCCATTGGGTATGCGCTCAACATTAAAGCGGGGCCAGAAGGCGCTAAACTCTGGATTAAATCCGGGCACCTTCACTATGTAACCGCGCCTCATGTTGATTAAGCACACGGCTTAGAGTTGATCTTCCAGCCATTGCCTGCTGCTTTGCTCAACCTTGCTGCGGGCAGAAAGAATGTTGGCTACATGCTGCGGAAACGAGGAAAGCTCATAGGTCAGCGTATATTCAATCTGACCTTGATCTCCAGAAGGTACATACCGAAGCTGCTGCACGGCTGGTGTTGATCCCGAAAGAAACTCCGGCTTTTCCAGCCATGGTAAAGCCGAGAGTGTTGTCTCTTTAGGCAGCTGCATTTGAGCTGAGATGTCGTGGGGTGCTGCGAGCCTCTGCGAAACTTGCGTAGATATGGGTAGGCTCCATAAAACAGCAAGAAACCAGAGAAGAGCAGGGATCCGAATAACTTCGACAGCTTTCAACCGAAAGCGCCCTTCCAGAAATTGTGAAATCACCACAAGACCTGAGAGAATGAGCGCGACACCAAACACCAGTTGCGCGCCGTTAAGCTGGGGTGACAAGAATATGAACATCGTCACAAGCAGGATCAACAGGACAAATGATAGGCCGCAGTAAAGTCGTGTCGCAGCAGAGATGGACGGGTTGAACTTAGCTCTGTCCTTCGTCCCAGTTTTTTGCAGTTTACTCGCTGTTCTACGTCGATCCTCTGGGCGCCATCCCGTCGGCTTAAACCACAATCGAATTTTATCCCACCAGCTCTGCGTGTGAACACTGTCGCGAAACAGCATAGACCAGTGTTGCAGGTTGGCGGTGACGGGGTTCCATGTCTTCAACGGTGTCGTTGTGCCATAATGGCAAGGCTGAGCGTCCAACTCCGGTTGCCAGCTTCCAAACAACCGATCCCAAATAACAAGTGTACCGCCATAGTTTTTGTCGATGTAAATCGGGTTTTTAGCATGGTGTACACGGTGACTAGATGGAGTTGAGAACACACCTTCCATCAAGGGGATACGGTTAATTGCCTGCGTATGAAGCCAAAACTGATAGCCCTTGAGCACAAAAAACTGGATCAGGAAGACTTCGGGCGGACAGCCCAAAACCGCCAGTGGCAAATAAAATACCCATGAAAACGCATACTGGAACGCACTTTGCCGAAGAGCGGTGGTTAGATTGTATTCCTCACTTTGGTGATGGCCAACATGAGCGCCCCATAAAACATTGTAGGTGTGAGCAATGCGGTGGAACCAGTAATAACAAAAGTCCACGCCAAAGAAGAAGAGAACCCAAGTGGCCCAACCGGTTGAGGAAAAGTCAAACAGGCGGTGAAAGGACCATACCCAGATAAACACCGAAAATGTGAAGGTTTTCAAAAACGCGTCAGAAACCAGCAGGCAAATGCCCATGGAAAGGCTGGCAATATTATCATTGAAGCGGTGTAGGTCTCGCCCGTTGAGACGCAAGTAAGCATACTCAACCAGCATGAAAGACAAGAAGAGCGGTATCGCTAGCGCCGTCACATTGTAGTCTGCCATTGTTCCCCCACATAGCCGCTATGTTGACCATAACGTAAAGGGAGCTTTCGGTGCTGACAACAACAAATCTATAGGTGCCAAATTGCTATTCGCACAGAGATCCTCATACATATTAAGCAGAGAGTTAAAGCCCTTAACTTTGATTGCAGCACCCTTTACGCATCTGGCCATTGCCTGTTGGAGCAGCCGGAAATTGTAGTCTCACCATTTTCAGGAAACTATGCTTCAGCGATGGGAGCGGTAGTGCTCGCCCTGCGATAATATGCCCGCTGACTTGGTAGTCTATTGTATTCATGCGCACAAATGGAAATGACAGTGCGGCAACTTCGCACATTTAACATAATGTCTCTGCAAACTTTGTTTGAATTGCGCTAAGTTAATTGACAGGCAAGTAGGCGTGCCCTACTTAGCGGCCTTCAGATTTTCTGCAAGATCTGCGCACGTAAACTAAGCAAAATAGTCGATCATGTACTTGGGAGTGCAGTTGGTATTGGCCAGCTGGTTTCGCGCGCATGCCTTGTAGTCTTGAATAAACAACAGTGTTTTCTGAAAAAACAAAGATAACCACCAGGAGACCACATGAGCGAGCTGCTTCTTTCTACATTTGCAGGTTTCGTCATCGGCGCGATTTTCACGGCGATCAAACTTCCAATTCCTGCTCCGCCAGTTTTATCTGGTTGTGTAGCAATTCTAGGTGTTTGGGGCGGCCATAAGGTCATGCTCCTAATTGGTGAGCGCTTCTTCTCATAAGCGACCCCAAATACAACTCTTAAGGCGGTTGCTGATTTTTCAGCGCCGCTTTTTTTTGTGCTTGCATGATAAAGAAAGTGAAGTGTATATAAAAATAAAAATATTATTAAATGGAGTCATTCATGCAAGTCCTTCTTATCTCCGGGAGTACGCGAGAGCTTTCAATTAACAAAGTATTGTTGAGAGCCGCCGCTGAAGAAGCACAAAAACTAACCCACGATCCGGTCAATCTGGATGCGGAAGTAGCCTTATTACCCATTTTCCATCAAGAGCTTGAGGCAAATGACGCCTACAAAATCCCACTTGCAAAACTGAGAGCTCAGATTGAAGAGGCAGACGTCATTCTGATTGCCTGCCCGGAATACAACGGCTTTCACACGCCCCACCTGCACAACATCTTCACTTGGGCATCCAGAAGGGCAGAAGGACAAAAACACTCTGTTCTGGAAGGCAAAGTTGTCGGTCTTCTCTCCGCTGCACCTGGAGCATTTGGGGGGCTAAGAATGTTGCCGCGGTTAACATCATTTGTGGCGGACCATGGTTGTTGGGTTCATCCACGATACTTGGCAGTAGGCAATATGACTTCTAAGCTCGATGCGGATGGCAACGTCAACGATCCGGATACGCTCACCAAACTGAGCGCAATGATTGAGCAAATTTGTGGCATGTCTCAAATGAAGAAGACTGCAGAGCCAGCTTAACATCTCAGATTTTTTATAAAACGAAGACACCCGGTTCTGCCTAAGCGCCGGGTATTTTTGTGTCTGGTTGCGTTTGAGACTCTGATTACCGAACGTGCACTCTGACTAATCTGTGAGCATCTGACAGGACATCCGGCAACCAAAACTCTTCAGTCATCGTAATAATACACAATATATCAATAAGTTAAAACTTATGCGCTCCATGCGGTGTTCCTGGCATGCTGCTTGCTATTACAGGTGCAGACCAAGTTTGCACCAACACTGCGCGGAGAGGGGCAACCAAAGGAATTCACGAAGCCACGTAGGAGAGGCGGGCCTATCACTAGGTTTTAAGGCGAGTGAATTTCTAATCTGCGCGTGGAGGGGAGATGAAGAAAAATAACACATCTCCCCTTCGCAAACGCTCGAAAAGCAGTTTGCGTTGTTATGTGCGTCACCTTGCGTTTTTTGTAAGTTTATTGCGTTCTTAAGGATCAAAAGCATGGAGCTTCTTACCTCATTCGATGCCACATTGGTTTTTGGCTTCATCGTTACTTTTATGGCGCTCAACTTCACACCCGGTCCCGCGGTCCTGAAGGTGGTTGGTGACAGCATGTCAAACGGTATTGGTAAGACCCATGCCAGCATGGCGGGCGTGTTTGGAGCCAACCTTATGTATGCGCTGTTGGCGGCTGGTGGCATGAGTGCTTTGCTCTTATCCTTCCCCATTCTGTTCGAAACAGTAAAATGGATTGGCGTAGCTTATCTATTGTATCTTGCATATGGCTCGTTCAAAGCGGCCTTCACTGCCTCCTTGGGTGAAGCAAAAGAACACAAGCCAGCCTCTGCTCTCAGGCTATTTTTTACCTCATTCGCAATGCAGGGAGCTAACCCCAAATCTGTGCTGTCGTTCAGCGCAATGCTTCCAGTGTTTGCAGGTGAGGGAGATGGCATGGCTTTGCGTATGATGGTCCTGGCCCTCTTCAATATCGCGTTGGAATATCCAGCCCTGTTGTTTTACGCCTACCTTGGCACCAGAGCTCAAAAGTTTGCGGTCTCTGCCCGCTCTCGCGCCGCAATGGATGCCTTCGCCGGTACTGCTCTCACAGGCGCTGCCTACATGATCTCAAGGAGCTCTTTAAAAGCTCAGTAATGTGTTTTTCTTAGGTGAGGTCGAACTGAAAATTGCGTCTTCAACTCCGCCCCACCAATTCAGCGGGCATGTTTTATCTCTTGAGTTGAATAACTGGTCTAGTTTACTGGCAAAAATGATCAAACTGGAATGACGGGAAAAGCGCACAGGCAATGCTTAGGGGGCGAAGCTGGGGAAGTGCGAGCTGCATATTACACGTGTCCCCAAATCCTCTAATATTCAAGGGCCTATACAACCCCGCATGATGCGAAGTTAAGCTCGCTACATCCCTTCAAAGCTACCCTCAAAACTTGTATTGGAAAGTACTCGGAGACCAATCCGACAAGTAATACCAATTTTATTTGCTAGGTTTATTTGGGTTGTGCGGTGTTGACAGACCTGCGGAAGAAGAAGGTATGCTAGGCGCAAATATTCCCCAAAATTTGCGAGGAGGCGTACCCATGGAGACTGCTGTTTGTACTGATAGCTCTATCAGAATGGAAACATGGCGGACAGAGGATAGGCACATTCGCTGTGTTTTATCTGCCATGTGTGAGGAGCCGATCTCCAATTACACGCTCTGCTTCAGTATGTTGGCACCCTGTGAGGTAGTAGAGGGTGCCAACGTTCAAAAAATGACAGCAGGGTATATCGAGCTTCGGTTTGAGAATGACCGGCTTGGAACAGGGCAGGCGCTTGGGTTTACGCTTAAATACAAAAGCAACATGAACCCCACCAACCGCAGTTGGTTGCCAAAGGGGGCATATCTGCGCTCGGACGAGGGGGATATTCTACCGGTTCACATCGCTACGCGCGGTCTGGACGAAAGCTATTCTCAAAAACTCCCTGAAATACAGCCAGATGCAAACTCAGATCAATTGATGTTGGTGCCGGAACCACAAAGCTGGACCCCATCAAAGGGGCAGTTGGATATTTCCGCGGGGTTCAAGCTGGACAAGTCTTGGGATGCTGGCGGAGAGATGGACTGCGCTGACTCTGTTGAGGCACTGGCTGATCGCAACAATATAGGGCCGTTCCTGTCCGATGCCGGTATCTCGCTTCAGTATACCAACAAAGCCTTGCTGGTTGATGATGCGTATGAACTGACGATTTCAGCAGATGGTATTACGTTAAGTGCTGGCGGATCAGCTGGTGCGTTTTACGGCTGTATCACTCTTTTAAATTTGAAGGTGCTCCATGCGGGCACCATTCCATGTGGTCACATTTCTGATGCGCCTCGGTTTGAGTGGAGAGGACAGCATCTGGATTGCGCGCGCCATTACTACGAGCCGGAAACTCTCCTGCGCCTTGTCGACCTGATGGCCATGTTGAAACTCAACCGCTTCCATTGGCACTTCTGCGATGATGAAGCCTTCCGTTTGGAAGTGGAGAGCTATCCAGAGCTTTGGAAAAAGTCCGGCATGCGCGGAGAGGGACGTGTGGTTCCCGGAATTTACGGCGCAGCTGATGGCCCTCAAGGCGGCACTTATTCTATCGCCTTCGCCAAACGTTTGGTAGATCACGCCAAAGCGATGTTTGTGGAGGTTCTGTCGGAAATCGAAGTCCCTGCGCACTCTTGGGCTGGTCTGCAAATCCACCCAGAATTGCGGGAAGTTCAGGATGAGAGCAACGAAATCTCGGTCCATGGCTACCTTAATAACACCATAAATCCGGCATTGCCAGAAGCATGGACCTACATGGAAGCGCTGGCGAAGGAAGTCTCCAGCATCTTCCCGTTTGCACATTTGCATCTGGGGTGTGATGAACGCCCGCCAGCAGCGTGGACCAAATCACCAGCTATCGAAAAACTGAAAGCAGAACATGGCCTGAAAACCGCAGATGATGTTCAGGGCTGGATGATGGATAAGCTGGGGGCTTACGTTCAGTCTCTGGGTGTGCGCCCGGCTGCATGGGAAGAAGCAGCCAAAGGCGCGAACGGCGGCATCAACAACGATGCGATCTTGTTCTCATGGACCCAGCAGGGGCCGGGATTGGAAGCCGCACGCAAAGGTTACTCAGTGGTGATGACCCCGGCAGCCCATGCGTATTGGGATATTGCGCCAACAAACAACGTCAACGAGATCGGCCTCAACTGGGCAGGGATCACCAGTCTGGCTGACAGCGTCAACTGGGATCCAGTCCCAGAAAACGAGCCAGAGCTGGAAGGCAAGATCATCGGCGCGCAAGGGTGTTTGTGGTCAGAGGTTGTTTTGCGGGATGCGAACATGGAAACCATGATGTCTCCGCGCATTCTTGGTATCTCGGAGGTTGCTTGGGCAACCCGTGCCAACAAACCGAATGCAGACCGGATAGAGGAAAAGGCGGCCTGCTACGGCAGGCTGTTCTCCGCAATCGGTTGGCGTCAGGACGCGCGGGACTAAACATGAAACAAAGCTGGCCGGGCTTATGCGTTGCGAAGTTCGGCCACAAAATCATAGATATCGCCGCGATACACACCAATTGTCAGCTCGATAACCCGTCCGCTGGGCAGGTAGGCGGTTCTATCTATGTAAAGCGCTGCATCACCGGGTTCTACCTCTAGCATTGCCGCTTGTTCTTCAGTTAGTTTACACGCGGAAATCCGCTGAATAGCGCGAGACGGGCGAATGCCCTGCGCTGACAGCACCTCATAAAGCGATGTCACAACATCACCGGGGTTCGGCAAAAACTCGTTGGAGAGAGAACTGGTCTCAATGGCCATGGGTGTGCCATCCGCACGGCGCAAGCGCTTGATGCGCACAACCTGCTCACCAGACGCCAAGCCCAGTGAGACAATCTCCTCTGGCGAAGGTAGGTACGCGCCGCTCTCTAAAATTTCGGAGGAGGAGGTCATACCACGCCGGTGCATATCCTCGGTAAACGAGGTCAGGCGCGACAGGGAATGCTCCAGGCGCTGAACCTTTGGCGCGATGTAAGATCCGGAGCCACGACGCTGGATCACCAGACCGTCTTCAACCAGATGGCTGATGGCTTTGCGAATTGTGACACGGGATAAACCGGTCATTGTCGCCAGCTCACGTTCTGCTGGCAGAGTCGCATCCGCAGGCAATTGGCCGTTCTTGATTGCTGATTCGAGATGGCGTTGCAGCTGCAAGTACCGCGGTCCCCCGCTCTGGTGATGCCAGGACGTGGGAGAAAATAACTCAGAATATTGGGTCAGATTTGTCGCCATAGTGCCTGTCAGCCATCGTTATACTTCATGTTTAATAATACCTTTTTAAGACCAAAGCAAATTCCTGCGGTGAGAAAATAACGTTTAACCTCACAAAACCCGCAGTTTATGGCCTGTTATACAGCGGATAAAATTTAGGTAGTAAAATGGTAGACAAATGGATTTGTTTTGGTATTATTTTACTGTAATTCGCTAAATTACCTAGCTCGTCCAGCACTGGGTGGCACATAAAAGGTAAGTGCGGGATGGGGACCTGTAATCTACAGGAATTGGGGAGAGCGCATGACGAATGCGTCAGGAGAACTGCTGCCGTATAAAGGCGCGGCCAGCGGTTCCAAAACTAAAAACCAAGGAATGCTCAAAGGGCTTATGCGCTCTAAAAGCTTCTTCGCATGGGCGCTGATTGCTCCAGCAGCTTTATATTTGTTGGTTATCGTGGCATGGCCGCTGGTGGAAACAATCCGCCTGTCTTTCACAAACGCCAATATTGGCGGTGAAAGCTACATTGGCACGGCCAACTACGAAAAGCTTCTCAGCAGCCGTAAATTCGGCCAGACAGTGGGCAGAACGTTCTATTGGATGTTCCTGTCGGTCTCATTCAAAATCATTTTCGGGCTTGTTGGCGCAACACTGCTCAATGCAGCAATTCCGGGCCGGGCAATCTTCCGTATGCTGGTTATGCCGCCATGGATCGTTCCGGTCGCTATTGGGTGTTTCGGCTGGCTTTGGCTTTACAACGGCCACTTCGGCATCATCTCCGGCGTGCTGCAATACGTTGGTATTCTGGATGGCCCGTTTGAATTTCTGGCCTACAAAGACAGTGCGTTCTATTCCGCCATCATCACCGATGTCTGGGTTGGTTTGCCAATGGTGACCATATTCCTGCTGGCAGCGATTCAAGGCGTTCCGCGTGATTTGTATGAGGCTGCGTATGTGGATGGCGCATCGCGTTGGTACCGTTTCCGCCGCATCACCATTCCGCAGATCTTGCCGGTCATTATCACAATGACGCTGCTCTCGATCATCTGGACCTTCAATTCCTTCGAGATCATCTGGATCCTGACGGAAGGTGGGCCGCGCGCCGCCACAACAACGCTGATCATCGACACTTACAAGATGGCAATTGCAAACTTCAAATTCGGACAGGGCGCGGCTCGTGCTGTGATCATCGTATCACTGCTCAGCATGTTCTCACTGGTTTACCTGTTTGCGCTCCATCAGATCAAAAAACGTTTCGAGGCAGCTTAAGATGATGGACCGTTACTCGCTGCCACATAAAGTGTTCTTGTACTTCTGCATTGCACTTTTCCTTGGCTTCATTTTGTTGCCATTCTTTGAGATGTTCATGACCTCGCTGCGGCCTTTGGAACATCTGTTCCGCTCGCCCTACCAGTTCTGGTCTGATGACTTCTCATTCAATGCCTATGTTCGCATGTGGGAGACTGTTCCCATGCTGCCGCGTTACATCGCAAACAGCATGTTGATCTCTCTATCTGTGACAGTTCTGGCCTTGTTCTTCATCATTCCGGCGGCCTACGCGTATGCCCGGTTTGACTTCAAGGGCAAGTCCGTCAGCCTTGGTATCTTTCTGGCCGTAAACATGTTCTCCGGCGCGGTATTGCTTATTCCGCTCTACAAGCTTTTGAGAAACTACGGCTTGCTGAATACCTATTTCGCGATGATCGTTCCCGGTGCAGCCTTCCTGATCCCTATGGGTATCTGGTTGCTGAAATCCTATCTGGAAAAGATCCCGCGGGAGCTGGAAGAAGCAGCGTTTATGGATGGTGCAAGCCGTTTATACACCCTGCGCCGCGTGGTGCTGCCATTAGCAGTACCAGGCCTGATTGTTGTTGGTGTGGCTGTGTTCTTGTCTGCTTATGCGCAGCAGTTCCTGTTCGCGATCACGTTCAACAGCGTCAAAGACTACATGCCTCTGCCTGCGGGCATCCTTGAGTTCATTGGCTATCAGTCAGTCAATTGGAACGAGATGATGGCAGCCAGCATTGTTGGAATAATGCCCGTACTTATAATTTTCTTGTTTTTACAACGCTACTTGGTGGCTGGCCTTACGGCTGGCGCGCTCAAGGAGTGATATTAAAATATCACTGATTCCTGGGAGGAGAAATCATGAGAACTAAAGTGTTATTCGCAATGGCTGCAAGCGCAGCTGCGATGATTGCAGCTTCATCTGCACAGGCAGTAGAAGTAAACTACATCCGCTGTGGGAGTGACGGTCTGGATGCAGACCGTGCATTGATCAAAAAATTTGAAACGGCCAATCCGGGCGCCACAGTCAACATGGAAAGTCTTCCATGGGGCACATGTCAGGATAAATCACTTAAGCTCGCAGCTGCTGGTGACCCTGCCTCTGTTGCCTACATGGGATCCCGTACGTTAAAGCAGCTTGCTGAGAATGATCTGATCGTTCCAGTTGAGATTGCGGAAGATCAGCAAAAGAGCTACCAGCCGGGCGTTCTGAATACCGTGAGCTACCGCGACAAGTTCTGGGGTTTCCCGCACGCATTTTCAACCAAAGCCATGTTCATGAACTGTGGTTTGTTTGAAGAAGCTGGCATTGCATGTGAAGCACCAAAGACATGGGATGACATGTATGCGGCAGCTAAAACCATCAAGGAAAAAACGGGCAAAGCAGGTGTCGGTCTTACGGGTAAAGACTTCGACAACACCATGCACCAGTTCCTGAACTACCTGTACTCAAACGGTGGTCAGGTGATTGATCCGTCTACCAACGAGATCACACTGAACTCCAAAAACACATTGGAAACCCTGAAATTCTACGGCAAACTTGTAGAAGTTTCTCAAGATGGTCCAACTGCGTTTGAGCGGACTCAGGTGCGTGATCTGTACAATGATGGCAAAGTTGCCATGTACATTGATGGTCCTTGGGGACGAGCTCAGCATAAAGATGAGATCAACGAGAAAACCGTTCCAATGCCAGCTGGTCCAAGCGGTGTAAGCGGCACTCTGCTGATTACAGATTCCATTGTTGTCTTCAAAGGCTCAGGCCATGAAGACGTTGCAATGAAGTTTGCGCGTATGCTGACAAGCGGCGAATCTCAATATGCTGTTGACGGCAATCCCGGGTCTGAACTTGCTCCAATCCTGAAGTATGAAGAGCTTGGAATTGAGAAGCCTTACTACATGGATGACCCATACTGGAAAGTCTTCGTAGATCCGATCCAGACAGGTGGTCCAGAGCCTCTCTTTGTTGACTTCAAAGCTATGCAGACTGTCATGAACTCCATGATTCAGGGCATCCTCCTGAAAGACGATACTGCTGAAAATCTGGTGGCGATCGCTGCTGAAGAACTCGAAGAGTTCAAATAGGCAAAACCCGGAGAGGCTGGTTACAGCCTCTCCCCGTTAATCAGTGCGAGATGACAAATATGGCCACGCTTCAGCTAAAAAATATCGTAAAATCATTTGGACCAACAACTGTCTTGAAAGACGTCAGTCTGGCGATTGAAGACAAAGAGTTTGTTGTATTTGTTGGCCCCTCTGGCTGCGGAAAGACAACCCTGTTGCGGATCGTGGCTGGTTTGGAAGAGGCAACGGAAGGGTCTATTCTGATCGACGACATCGACGTCTCAGAAGCCCACCCGATTGACCGCGGAATTTCCATGGTGTTCCAGAGCTACGCGCTCTACCCGCACTTGTCAGTTTATGAAAACATTGCCTTCCCGCTGCGTGTCGCCAAGCGCCCGGAAAACGAAATCAAAGAACGCGTCAACAAAGCAGCATCCATTTTGCAGCTGGAAGAGCGCCTGCAGTTCAAACCGGGCCAGCTTTCCGGTGGTCAACGCCAGCGTGTTGCTATTGGTCGTTCCATCGTGCGCAACCCAAAGGTCTTCCTGTTTGATGAGCCGCTGTCCAACTTGGATGCTGCCTTGCGCGGAGACATGCGTGTTGAGCTCTCCAAGCTGCACAGAAGCCTTGATACCACGATGATTTACGTGACCCACGATCAGGTGGAAGCCATGACAATGGCAGACCGCATCGTGGTGCTCAATGGCGGTATTGTGGAACAGTGCGGCAGCCCGATGGATCTCTACCTGCACCCACTCAATAAATTTGTGGCAGGCTTCATTGGCCATCCGAAAATGAATTTTATGCCGGCCATCGTTGGCCGTGTTGAAGAGCGCTTATTGCATGTGCAGCTGAAAGACGGCGGCACCATGAGTATCTCTGTTGATACGGCTGGTCTGACGGCAGGCGAAACAGTTGATGTGGGCATTCGTCCAGAACATGTTCGTTTGGATGAAAACGGCCCGATCAGCATGGAAGTGGATGTGCTGGAACGGCTAGGCGCAACCTCGATAGCTCATGGCAAGGTGCAGGGCGATGCTCCGTTCTGCTCAAGCTTGCCGGGCATCGCAGATATCCGAGAAGGCTCCACCATTAAACTGAGTGTGAAGCCGGAAGATGCCTACGTCTTTAACAGTGATGGTCAAGCTCAGCAGCGGTTGGCTGCTCTGGAACTTGCATAGGAGAAACGCATGCGTATCGTCGTAGTAGGCTTAGGCTTGCGCGCAATCAGCGTGTTAGAGCGGTTACAAGCTCATATGAGCGAGGCGGAAGTGGTCGCCTATGTCGATCCACAACCCTACCAGATTGAGCGCCTCAAAAATCACGAGGCCATCAAGGCTTATGACAGTCTTGATGAGATGCTGACTGGCGAAAAGGCAGACCTGTTGTTCGTTGGGTCTCCTAACCACATGCATCTGGACCACATCCGAAGCGGTCTGAATGCTGGCATCAAAATGTTTGCAGAAAAGCCTGTTGTCATCTCCATGAATGAAACCATGGAACTGGCCGAGCTGCTCTCCAAACATGGTTCTGATCAGGTTCTGATCGGGCTGGTTCTACGTTACGCACAACATGCAAGAGACTTGCTTGCTGCACAAGCCGCTGGCCAGATCGGGGAAGTTGTCTCCATTGAAGCCAACGAGCATATCGCACCTTATCATGGTGCCTTCTTTATGCGCGACTGGCGCCGCCACACCAAATATTCCGGCGGCTTTATGTTGGAGAAATGCTGTCACGATCTCGACATCTACAACATGGTAACAGGCTCACGCCCGATCCGCGTTGCAAGCTTCGGTGGGCGTAAATCATTCACACCAGAAAACGCGCCCGCAAAAGATGTAGATACGCAGGTGTATCACCAGAAAAAATCCATTTGGGAAGCAACGGATGACCCGTTCTTGTCCGATGGCGACATTGTCGATCACCAGACTGCAATCTTGGAATACGAGAGCGGCGCGTCCATGGCGTTCCACACCAACATCAACGTACCGGACGAACATCGCCGGTTCTGTGTGATGGGAACCAAAGGCATGGCCGAGGGCGACTTCATGCGCGGCTATCTCAAGGTAACAGACTCTCACACCCGCAAAACATTGGTGGATGAGGATTACTCCAAGTCCATCGATCGTCCGGGTGCTCACTACGGCGCAGATGACATGATGTGTCAGGACCTCTGCGCATACCTGCGTGGTGAAATGGAAAGCCTTCCAGTGTCCGTCGTGGATGCCTTGGAAGCAGGCGTGGCTGCGCTCGCACTGGATCAGGCGCGCACCAGCAAACAGGTCGTGGACCTCACCCCATTCTGGGAGAAGTTTGACAGCTTCAATCTGCGTGGGTCCGCAGCAACAAACAAAAAGATGGAATCGGTATAGTGACCAAACTCCCCGGCGCGTTCATGCGTGCTGAGATAGATCAGGCAATTCCTGCATTTGCTGAAGGGGTTCGTCAGAACCTCACAGCAACTGCAACGGCAGTAAACCTCGCCGCAGTTGATGCGTTTTATACCATCGCGCGCGGCAGTTCGGATGCAGCTGCAAACCTGATCTCCTATGAATTTATGGCGCAGTTGAAGAAGCCGGTAACAACTCTGCCGCCTTCAGTATTCAGCTTGGGGAACGGATTGCAGCTGGGCAATGCGGCCGCTCTGATGTTCTCTCAATCTGGAGGGAGCCAGGATCTGGTCAGCGCTGCAATCGGATTCAAGTCAGGTGGCGGTAAAACAATTGCGCTGACCAATACATTAGGCTCGCCGCTCGCCAATGAGGCCGATGCGTGTGTTGACATCAAAGCAGGTGTTGAACAGGCTGTTCCTGCCACCAAAACAGTCATTTGCACCATTGCAGCAGGCATGGCGCTGCTGGCTGCCTTGAAGCCGGACTATGCGGCAGCATGTGAAGCGGCTGCAAAAGCTATGCTCGCCAGCGCAGATGCCAAACTTGGTCAGGCTGGCCAGCTCATTGCTGCGCTGAAAGAAACCCAGCATGTCTATGTGATCGGGCGTGGATGTGGTTTTGGCGCTGCCCATGAAGTGGCTCTCAAGCTGAAGGAAACCACTGCTATTCATGCAGAGGCCTATTCAGCAGCAGAAGTCCTGCATGGTCCTCTGCAATTGGCAACCAAACCGCTAAGCGTGATCATTTTAGACACCGGCGAAGACGCGAGCCAGCAAAGCCTTGGCCTTGCAGAAACGCGCTTTAAGGCTGTTGGCGCCAACGTATTCCGCCTAACCCCGCAGGATGTAGGGGCGCAGGGGCTAACACCAGCTGCAAGCTCTGCCATGCTGCTACGAGCCATGTACCCTGTTATTTTGGAAATTGCGCTCCAGTTAGGGTTAGACCCTGATCAACCGGAAACGCTGTCTAAAGTTACTGTAACTATCTAATAATAAGAAGGAATGTCGCAATGGTCGATCTGACCAAATGGGCAACTACGCGCGAAATTCAGGCTCAGCCGGAAATCTGGACCCTTTGGGGCCAGCATCTCTCGACCTCAATTGAGGAACTAAGAGAATGGGTCAGGAAATCTGGCGCGACAGAAATCTGGTTCTGTGGGGCCGGGACATCTGCCTATATCGGCGATATCCTATGCCGGGCGTTGGATGCCACATCAGATCTGCCGTTGCGCTCTGTTCCTTCAACTGATCTTGTCAGCGCCCCGCAAGCGTTCCAACGCAAGGGTGTTGTTCCCCTCGTTGTCTCCTTCGGGCGCAGTGGCAATTCAACGGAATCCATCGGCACGCTGGACCTGCTCGATGCTGTGTTCCCCGCTGCCCCGCGGCTCAACATCACCTGCAACAAAGACAGTGCATTGGCAACGCGCCAGCCAGCATCGGGTGCAGACCAAAAGGTTATCCTCCTGCCTGACCAATGCCACGACAGTGGCTTCGCCATGACCTCCAGCTTCACCACCATGGTGCTGACAGCCCTATCGGTATTTGGACAGGACAGCGTTGAGCAGATAGCAACCAACATGGCAGAGCTGGGCCATGCAGCAGAAATGATCATCGCAGACAGTGATCGCTTGTCACAAAAGATCACGGCACCCAAACGTGCAGTCTTTGTTGGGTCAGGGCCGCTTGCGTTCGTCGCCCGCGAAAGCGCACTGAAGGTGATGGAACTGGCAGCCGGCAAAATCCCGTCTATCTGGGACAGCTCATTAGGCTTCCGCCACGGCCCTAAGTCCTTTGTGACCGAGGGAACCAAACTCTTTGTGTTCATCTCCAACAACCCACATTCCCGCAAATACGATCTGGATCTGATCGCGGAAGTCAAAGCCCAGTTTGGCGGTGATGCGGTCATTTCTATTGGCAACACAGCACAGGCAGATGTGCATATTCCCTGTACTCTGGATGATGGCTGGACCTCTGTTCTCAACGTTCTCATTGCTCAGTGGCTTGGCATTGTGTGGTCTAACCAACTCGGTATGAACGTTGATAATCCGTTTGAGGGGCAGGGCACACTCACCCGCGTTGTCAGCGGCGTTAAACTCTACGCGTTGGAAGAGGCCTGAGATGGTGCGAGCAGGCGGAATTGATCTGGGCGGAACAAAAATCGAAGCAACAGCCTTTGATGATAATTGGGCCGTTGCTGAGACAAAACGCATTCCAACACCGCAGGATTCCTACGAGAATCTGGTAGATGCCCTTTGCGAAATGGTGGTGTGGCTGGAAGATGTTTCCGGCTCCAAAGGCTTGCCGGTTGGCGTCGGCATTCCCGGCTTCCATTCCAAACGCACGGGCAAATTCCTAACCGCGAACCTGCTGGCCTCAGGCCGCACAGTTCATCAGGATATCATCGACAAACTGGGCAGAGCCGTCACCTTTGAAAATGACTGCAACTGCTTCGCTCTGTCGGAAGCGATCTTGGGCGCGGGGCGCAGCTATTCCTCCGTCTTTGGTCTCATTCTCGGCACTGGAGTTGGCGGCGGTTACTGTTCCAACGGCACAATGATATCCGGCCTCAATGGAGCTGCCGGAGAATACGGACATCTCGGCATTCCCTATACTGCTTTGAAGGACCTGGAACTGGATGGTCTGCAATGCGGATGTGGTCGCACGGGCTGTTATGAGACCTACCTCGCTGGACCGGGCATGAGCCGCCTTGCAAAACACGTGACGGGCAACGCGGTAGACGCACAAATCATCACCACAGCCGCTGCAGCTGGCGACCCACAAATGCAAGAAGTCATGCGCATGTGGTCCCGTATTGCAGCGGAGCTTGTCGCAGCCCTGCAATGCACGGTGGATCCGGACTGTATCGTCCTGGGGGGTGGCCTATCCAAAATACCCGACATTGACCGCATTATCGCACAAGCATTGCCGGGCATCCTGTTAGATCAGACAGAGCCACCGGAAATCATCATCGCTCAATTCGGTGACAGCAGCGGCACACGCGGTGCTGCATTGGCTGCAACACAAAATGTCGAAATTCTGGGAGAAGCGCTATGAGCAATCCATTACTAGAGGTGATTGCGGCAAACCGGGCTGGGACATGCATCGCCATGCCATCCATCTGCTCCGCGCAACCAGATGTCATCCTTGCCTCAGCACTCTTGGCTGCAGAAAAAGGCCAGACCCTGCTGTTGGAAGCCACCAGCAATCAGGTCAATCAAGATGGTGGTTACACCGGAATGAAGCCCGCTGATTTCGTAGGCTACGTCAAAGGCATTTGCGCCAAGGCTGGTCTTTCGGAAACGGCGCTTATTCTGGGTGGGGATCACCTTGGTCCTCAAGTGTGGCGCTCCATGCCAGCTGATCAGGCCATGGCAAAAGCCAAGGAATTGATGAAAGCCTACGTGCAAGCTGGTTTCACCAAAATTCATCTGGACTGTTCTGAAGGCTGTGCAGGCGAAGACGCGCAGGTGGGTGATGACCTCAGCGCAGGTCGCGCCGCAGAGCTGGCTGCTGTCTGTGAAGAATATGCGCCGGACGCAAGCAAACTCAACTACATCGTTGGTACGGAAGTTCCTCCTCCCGGCGGTGCACGCGAGGAAGACGAAGGTCACGGTATCGAACCGACACCGCCCGCACGTGCTTCCGCGACCTTGCAAATGCATTTCGAAAAGTTTGATGAGCTGGGTCTACAAGCAGCAAAAGCGCGTATTTGCGGCCTTGTTGTGCAACCCGGCGTGGAGTTCTCTCCATTCCACATCGATCACCTCCCGGCAGGTGACGGCAAAGCATTGCGAGCAGCACTGGATCCGTTCAAGAACGTAGTTTTTGAAGCCCATAGCACCGACTACCAATTTGACAGCACGTTCCCGCGTTTGGCAACCATGGGTTTTGCCATCCAGAAAGTTGGCCCGGCACTGACCTTTGCTTACAGGCAAGCAATCTATGCATTAGACCAAGTGCTGGATTGGCTGGAAGGCGAAAGCAGGACTTCTCCCAAAATCTCACAGGTGCTGGAAGCAGAAATGCTGGCGGAGCCAAAATACTGGCGCTCTCACTATCAGGGATCAGGGCAGGAATTACGCCTGCTAAGACACTTCAGTTATGCGGACCGCGTGCGGTATTATTGGCCGCAGGAGAAAGTGCAAAGTGCCCTAACTGCCGTTTTTGCATCTCTAGCAAACCACACAATACCGGAAACACTGTTGCTTCAACTGTTTGCATCTCAAGTTGTTGACCGTGCGCGGGCTTTGCAGCGCCATGGTTTTGGCATAGAGAAGGCGCTTGTGCTTGCTCAGATTCAGCTGGCCTTAGAACCCTATTATTTTGAAAGAGTTGAGGCACCTCAGCTTGAGGAGGCTCTATGAGCACCGCTTTGGGCAATCTGTTAGACAAGGGCGATACATGGCTGTATCCCGATCAGGTATTCACCGGCGAAAACCTGATGCACAGCACAGCTGTTCATTTTGTGAACGGCAAAGTCGCAGGCTTATGTCCGGCAGATGCACTGCCCGAGGGAGCACATCTTCAAAAACTATCCGGTCTTTTAACGCCCGGTTTCTTTGATATTCAGATCAATGGCGGCGGCGGTGTTCTTTACAACACCACGCCAACGCCGGAAGGCCTCTTCACGATTGCCGATGCGCACCGCACCTTCGGCACCACAGCTTTGCTGCCAACGGTTATCACCGATGCACCGCAAGTGTTGGAAGATGCTGTTGAAGCGATGAAGGATGCTTACGGCAAACACGGTATTCAGGGCATTCATATTGAAGGCCCGCATATCAGTATTGCCCGCAAAGGAACACACGAAGCAAGCTGGGTTCGCCCAATCAATCAACGCAGTTATGAGCTGATCCGTCAGCTGCGCGATAGAGATATCCCGGTGCTGATCACCGTCGCACCAGAAGCTGTTGAGAAGGGTGACATCGCCAAACTGGTTGAGATGGGGGCTGTTGTTTCCATCGGCCATACGGATGCCAGCGCAGCCCAGATCAAACCCGCTTTGGAAGAGGGGACGAACCTCTTCACCCACCTGTTCAACGGCATGTCCCAGATGGTCAACCGCGAACCGGGTGCTGTCGGAACTGGCATCAGCAGTTCAGCATACTGCTCCATCATTGTCGATGGGCATCATGTGGCAGATGAGATGTTGCAGATCGCAATGCGGGCGCGTCCTGTGCAAGATCACATGATCATCGTCAGCGATGCCATGCCAACAGTCGGCGGCCCGGATAGTTTCGATCTGTACGGAAACAACATTTATTTGCAGGATGGCAAACTGATCAATGCAGCAGGCTCATTAGCCGGTGCACACGTCACCATGCTGGAATCAATTGAGCGTTTGGTGACGGTTCTGAACCGTCCTTTGGAGGAAGCTCTGCGCATGGGCATTACCAATCCCGCACGGTTGATGGGATTGGAACAGTCGGTAGCGACTCTGGACCAAGCCAACTCCGCAGATATTCTCCTGATATCACCTGACTTTAAGTCATTTTCCCCGATTACCTAAATTGTAACAGCGATCTCCTCTTGTAAAGCCGCTGTTATATTTCCATGCTAAATGCGATTTTGGAATAAATTAGTTTACCTAAGATATTGTGGAGAATCGCATGAAGTGGAGCTGGCTTAAGCCCAAGCAGGCCTATTCCATCGCCCATCGCCCATCGCCCATCGCCCATCGCCCATCGCCCATCGCCCATCGCCCATCGCCCATCGCCCATCGCCCATCGTGGCGCTAGCGCGTATGCGCCGGAAAATACAGTTGCAGCTTTTGAGAAAGCGCAGGAACTGGGCGCAGATTTTTGGGAACTGGACGTTCGCATGAGTGTGGATGATGTTCCAATCGTCCTCCACGATCCAAACCTACCGACTGGTGGCGTTGCCTCTGAACATTCTTATTCTGAAATTCTGAAGCAGACCAGCACAGCAGGTACTCCTGTTCCAACACTGGAAGAGGTCGTAAAACTTGCCGCAAAATACGGTGTTGGTGTCTACGCGGATATCAAAGCAGAAGAAGCCGCCATTCCGTCACTGAAGATCCTGCAAAGTGTTGGTTTGGAACGTGTTGTCATTGGCGCATTCAGCCAAAAGATAACGCAGGCTTTGCAAGCAGCCGGGTGTACCTATCCGGTATCTTCTCTCATCCCTATTGGTGAAGACCCGTTCGAGTTTGGCGGTGACGCGGATGTACTGCATCTTTGCTGGGAGCGTATGAAGCGCCCGCAGGATTTGCTGGATGCTGCTTTCTTCGAAAAAGCGGAGAAGGCAGGCAAGGTTATTGCTCTTTGGCGTGAGGAAGACCCAAACCGCATGGCAGACATTCGCGGCCTGCCTGTGTTTGGTATCTGCTCAGATCGGCCAGAACTGGTTCAACCTTTCCGCCCAAGCAAAAACTGGCCGGTAAAGGTGGTCTGCCACCGTGGCGCCAACAAGATTGCACCGGAAAATACCCTGTCATCAGCCCATTGCGCCTTTGCCGCTGGCTTTAGCCATGTGGAACTGGACACCCACTACACAGCCGATGACAAGCTGGTTGTAATCCACGATCCATTGCTGGAGCGCACCACGAACGGAACCGGTCCTGTCGTCCAGAAAACACTCGCAGAACTGCGTGATTTGGATGCTGGCAGCTGGTTTGATCCCTTCTTCAAAAACGAGAAGATTCCAACGCTTGATGAGATTCTAACCCTGACTAAGCTGTATGATGGTGAGCTCTATGTTGAGCTTAAAAGCGCATCTGCCAAACGTGTTGTGGAGCTTGTCCAGTCACACGGGCTCCTGCACAAATGTTTCTTCTGGTCCTTTGTTTCCCAAAGCGTCGCAGATGTCAGAACCCAGTCCAAGGAGGCATTGTTGATGACCCGCAGGCTGGATTTTGACAGTGTGGAAGAGGCGATCAACTGGCAGGGTGCCCACTTGGTTGAATTCAGCAGCAACGAAGATTTTTCCGAGTTTGAAACCTGCAGAAAAATGGGTGTCAAATCCATGGTGGCCTACATGGGGGATGACCCGAAGGTCTTTAAAAAAATCATCGATGCTCGCGCGGATATGGTCAACATCGACAAGCCATTCCTATTCGCTAGAATTTGCCGTGAAATGGGTCTGACGGTTGAGTTTGATCGACCCGTTGTCGAAGCCTGATCAAACATCGAGGTCTTTCGCTGATGTATACGGAAGGCCTCGGCGCCTACTTTGGTAAATGGTTTGATGAAGGGGCTCATGCTCTGAGCCTTTCTTCAATCGGCACCTGAGCAGGTTGGGCAACTTCATGAATGAAGGGTTGTTGCAGTTGCTGCATCACATCTTCAGTTGGACCGTCAGCAACGATGTGCCCTTGATCCAGCGCGATGAGGTGGGTGGTGAGCCTTAAAAGGGAAGTCCTGTGCGTGCTGAGGATGAGGGTCAGCGAGCCGTTGTTGAAGCGCTTCAGCCCAGTAAGCAGCCGTTGTTCTGCAGCGAAATCCAGTTGACTGGAAGGTTCATCCAGAAACAGGATCCTCGGTTTTCGTAGCAGAATACGGGTCAATGCAACACACTGCCTCTGACCGCCAGACAGCGCATTGCCATTCTCGCCGACCTGCATGTTGTAGCCTGCTGGATGCCTTTTAACGATGCTGTCTAAGCCTGTAACGGCACAAGCCTCCTCAATCTCTTCATTGCTGAGGTGAGGCAGCCCAACGCACAGGTTCTCCCGCAAACTCCCCTGAAACAACGTGGTTTCCTGCGAGAGATACCCCACAAAACTGCGCAGGTCTGTCGGGTCAAACTGGCGGGTGTCGATCCCGTCAATCAGGACTGCTCCCTCGGTGGGATAACGTAGCCCGCTTATCAGCCGTCCAAAGGTTGATTTGCCAGAGCCAATGCAACCAATCAGGCCAACGGTCTGGCCCGGTTCTACCGTAAAACTGCATCCTGAAAGACTTGCCGTCTCGCTCTGTGGATACGCGAAGCTGACATTTCGGAACTGAACTTCGCCTCGGCACACCCGCAGGTTCGCCGTTACGCGGTCTGGTTTGCGCTCAGTGGGCAAGTTGATCAATTCGGAAAGCTGCCGATAGGTATGAAGCGCTTGCCGCAATTGCACCAGCGCATTGCTAACAGAGGTGAGGAGAGCAAACACGCGAGAGGAAAGCATCATGGCAGCGATCAACCCGCCCATGGTCACAACGCCCGAATCCACCCGGTAAACACCCCAGACCATGATGAGAATAGCGACCATGCCATGCACATTGCCAGTGCTGCTCAAGGCAAGGTTGGACCAGTATCGGCTTCGCAAATGGATCTCACTGCTGCGATCAACAGACTGTTCCCATTTGGCTTGCATATGCGCTTCTGCGTTCAGAGCACGAACGGTTTCATGCCCGGACAACGTTTCCATAAGGATGTTTTGCCGCTTGCTACCCTCCGCACTTGCGGCTTGCGTGCTGCATGCGAGTGGTAACTGGGCTGCCAGATTGATCAGGCAGACAAGAGGTATAGCCAACAAGGGTATCCAGGCGATGGGGCCAACAATGAAAAACAGGACACAGATGAAGACTCCGATGAAACAGAAGTCAAAAAAGGCAATGAGGGCAGTGGAGCTGAAGACGTCTTTGATCTTCTCATACTCATGAATGGTCCCTGCGTATTCTCCAGAACTCTTTGTTTTTGCAGTGAAGTCCACATGTTGCATATGAGAGAAAATCTTGGAGGCGAGTTGAAGATCAGCTGTCTTCCCAAGCCGATTGAGAATGGAAGATCGCGCAATCTTCAACACACTGTCGCCGAGCAATGCAATCATCACACCGAGTGTCAGGGCAAAAAAGGAGGAAGCCGCAAAATTTAGCAAAACGTGGTCATAGACATGCATGATGTACAAAGGCGAGGCTACCGCAAGGCAGTTGATGAGTACGGAAGCCGCTGTAATATAGGCATAATCCGGCCAGAATGAAGTGAACTCCGGCCAGAACCAGTGCTTACCTTTTTGTGCGAGCTTACCGTTGACACCTCGGGAGCGCAGAGGATGAAACAGGACTGCATTACCGGAATAAGCACGCTGGAGAATATCCAGACTCAGATACTGCGGATTATTCAAATGTTCAGGGTCAAGCAACTGCGCTTGTCGCGTGGAATTGTCATAGCCAGTCAGGATGCGGAGAGACTTGTCGTGAAAGACCAGCAGGCATGGCACATTGGTGCAAGAAAGGTCAGTGAGAGCAATGCGTTGCTTCCGTGCTGAGAGCCCACAGTTTTCAGAGGCGCGCTCCACCTGAGAAATTTTCAATCGTTTGTCCTGAAGAGGAAGACCAGCTGTAATTGCTGTTTTACTGAGGAAATTCCCGTTTACCCGCGAAATGTAAGCAATACTTTCCACGAGGGGGTCCAGCACCTCATGCATTGGATGGCAACCTTCCTCGATTTTGAGGGCATGAGGGCTGGACGAGCTAAAAATTTCCATTGCGCAGATCCCCTGATGAACGTGTGTCACTGCAAAATGGAGTGACCAAAACATATCTGGGACTGCGGTTTGTTGGTCTTCTTGCGAGAAGTGAAAAAGTAAGCGGATACAACGCACTACTAAAATCAACTTGCTCTTCAGTTCCCGCTAAGAAGTTCGTGTGTTCTTGCTGCACCTAAGAAAACACTCTGAGTAAATTGGTGCAATCTCGGGAAATCGTACCGTTAGATAGACTGGTTAAAATCGGGGGAGTGGTTTTTGTGATATATAAGATCTATCATTTATGCCTTCAAAGCCCAAAAGATCCAAATGCTGAGTATTTCCTGATCAACCACCCCCAAAAAAACTCATCAATAATCGACAATGATAGAGTTAGGCTGTGTACAGCTGAGGATAGTGGGAAGTAACCAAGATGTGTGCCTCTACCCCGTGCATTCTGCTGGGTGATAGATCATGGGGGCGGCGTATGCGGTCCTCACAACAGCTTGGGATGCCTCTCCGCAAGGTAGTCAAACAGCAGCTTTATGCGGGGAACTTGCTTCAATGTGTGGGGGGAGGCAAGCCAGACAGGCAGAGCGGGCAGGTGCTCTTCTACCTCCAGCCGAACCAAACCCTTGTCTTTTGAGCCGATACCGATTTGCCCAAGGCCAACTCCGCAACCTGCACGGATGAGCTCCCAGTAAACCACGCGGTCATCACATCGAACGGAAAAGAAATCCCGGTCTACAGTCAGTCCGGCTTCAATCATCCCGCGAATGATCATATCTGACTGATCGTAACCAACCCAATCCAACGCAAACAGGTCCTCGCGGGTTTTGGGTACACCTACTCGATTCAGAAATGCCTGACTTGCATAAAGCCCAAGCGGTGTCTCTCCAATCTTCTTGGCAACAATATCCAGTTGTGTCGGGTTGAACATGCGCACAGCAATATCGGCTTCCTGAAACAGCAGGTTCTGCGCATCATCGGAGGAAACCAGATCAACCTGTATGGCGGGATGGTCCACCCGAAACTCTGCAATCAACTTCGGCAGAACATAGTTGGAAATCACATGGCTAGCCGTTATGCGCACGGTGCCAGAAAGGCCCTCTTGCTTGCGCCCCTCAACCTGCAACAAAAACTGGGCAGCGGCCGAATGCATGGCTTTGGCTGGCAGAAGAAGCGCTTGCCCATCCTCAGTCAAGCCAAGCCCGCGTTGATGCCGATAAAACAACGAGACGCCAAGCGCTGTTTCAATGGCCTTGACTTGCCGTCCTATTGTCGGTTGGCTTTGATGCAATCGTTTTGCGGCGGCGGAAAGGCTACCAGTCTCCGCAACAGCGACAAAGACAGCAATCAAATCCCATGAAAGTTGGTTCAGCTTGATATTCATAATTGAATATTATATCTGCAATCCATTCGAATTTACATAGGAAATACTCGGCGTAAAGTGAAGCAAGAAACAAACTTCACAGGAGCTTGCTATGAAACCTGTCGCCTTGATTTTGGGTGCATCTGGCCGATTTTCCAAAAATATGATTGCACGACTGGACGCATCCGGCTGGGAAACCCGCAGCTATGACCGTTCAATGCAGAACATGAAGAAAGCCGCTGAAGGCGTCGCTGTAATCGTCAATGGCGCTAACCCGCCATACACACACTGGAAGCGGGACGTGCTCGCCTTCACAAAAAAGGTGATTGAGGCGGCAAAGCATTCTGGCGCAACTGTGGTAATGCCCGGAAACAACTACTGCTACGGCCCGCAGATGCAATCCCCAATCGGCCCGGATACACCTCAAAAGGCCACCAATGAACTGGGGTTGATCCGCATAGAGATGGAGCGCCTCTACAAAACCTCCGGCGTCCAGACGATCCTGCTTAGGGCAGGGGATTTCCTTGATACGTCTGCCAGCGGAAACTGGTTTGATTTGATCATGGCAACCAAGCTGGAGAAGGGGAAACTCGTTTATCCGGGCAAACCAACCATCCCCCATGCTTGGGCCTACCTTCCGGATATGGCGTGGGCGGCTGTGCAATTATTGGAAAGGCGAGAGCAGTTGAACACCTACGAGGATATCTCATTTCCCGGATATACTATGACAGGGTTGGAGCTCAGCAATGAATTGACGGCAATTACCAACCAGAAGAGCAGTATCAAACCGTTTGACTGGTGGGCGATAAAACTCAGCAAGCCATTTTGGTCAATGGCAAAGCACCTGCTGGAAATGCGGTATCTCTGGGATACACCCCATTGGATGGAGGCCACCCGGTTTAATGAGCTGCTTCCTGATTTCCAACCAACACCGCAACGGGAAGCCCTGTGTCGGGCAATCAGCTACTTGCCAAAATTTAAGTTTCAGCCTGCTGAGCTATTGAACCTGCACAAAAGAGCAGCTTAGCACCGCCAAGAGTTTACAGGACCGGAACCCGCAGGATATAACTACACAGTCCATCCTGATATATTATGCGGCTTCTGCCCTGTGGAATTTTGGAGTGCTCTTTGACTTTTAATCTTGGAATTCTGGAAGTTGGCCGCCCGCCCGAAAATCTGAAGCAAACATTCGGTGATTACCCGACAATGTTTGAAAAGCTTCTGCGGGAACAGGGAGCGAATTGGAACTATAAAACCTATCCGGTCATAGATGGAGAGCTGCCGCAATCACCTCATACGTGCGATTGCTGGCTCATCACCGGCTCTAAGTATGGGGTTTATGATGATCTGGAGTGGATCGAACCGCTAAAAGAATTCCTGAAATCTGCTTATGACCAGCACGTTCCAATTATCGGCATCTGTTTTGGTCATCAGCTGCTGGCAGAAGCGCTGGGCGGTCAAGCCGGAAAATCCAGCAAAGGCTGGGGCTGCGGTGTCTATACCTATTACGTTTTGCAAAATCCGGGCTGGATGCCAGACGGGCTGACCAGCTTTTCCATTGAGGCATACCATCAGGATCAAGTGACCCAACTGCCCGAGGATGGAGACGTCATCGCGTCCTCCGACTTCTGCGAGTTTGCAGCCATTGATTATCAAGGCCGGGCGCTCACCTTTCAGGGGCATCCTGAGTTTGACAAAGACTATGCCGTCGCGTTGTTTAAAGAGCGCCGCGGCGATACGTTGCCCGTTGAAATTGCCGATAAAGCGATTGCCTCATCTGAAGCGCCCATGCAAATCAGCGAGGTTGCTCATATGATTGTTAATTTCATCCAGCAAGCAGCGGTGAGTGAAAAACGGCACGAGCAGTAAGCGGGTTTTATGGCTTTACCAAAAGGCTTTCTCCACGCAAACGATAAGAGCGGACAGTATCCAGCGTCCTATTACGCGGCTACCGTCAACAAACAACTCAGCTTTCCCACCCTTAGGGGCGATCACAGCTGCGATGTGTGCGTGATTGGCGCTGGCTATGCGGGGTTGTCGGCGGCTCTGCATCTGGCACAGCGCGGCTACAGCGTAAAACTGCTGGAAGCTCACCGTGTCGGGTGGGGAGCATCTGGTAGAAACGGCGGTCAACTAGGCAGCGGTCAGCGGTTGGAGCAAGAGGATCTGGAAAACCTTGTCGGCTTAGAGCGTGCCAAAGCGCTCTGGACCCTTTCGGAGGACGCTAAGGATTTGGTGAAAAATCTGATCCAAACCCATCAAATTGAGTGCGATCTGAAGCCGGGGATTCTCCACGCTGATCACAAAAAGAGTTACGTCAAACACAGTCAGCAGCTCGCGGAAAAGATGCAGCGCGATTATGGCTATGACCAGATCGAGTTCGTAGATAAAGCGAAACTCCTGCAGATGCTAGATACAACGGCGTATCATGGTGGAATGCTGGATAGGGGCGCAGCTCACCTGCATCCGCTCAACTTTGCACTGGGTTTGGCACAGGCTTGCCAAGCTGCGGGTGTGGAGATTTTTGAACACTCTGAGGTCGATGAAGTTCAAAACGGCGAACCAGCAACGATCAATCTGGCAAATGGCTCTGTAACTGCACGCTATGTGATCTATGCCTGCAACGGGTACATCGACAAGCTGGAGAAGAAAGTCGCCGCACGGGTCATGCCCATCAACAATTACATCATCGCAACCGAGCCGCTGAGTGAGGATCTGGCGAGGTCACTGATCCGGGATGATGTTGCGGTTGCCGATTCAAAGTTCGTCATCAACTATTACCGCTTGTCATCGGACAACCGCATGTTGTTTGGCGGCGGGGAGAGCTACAGCTTCAAATTCCCGGCGGATATAAAGAGCTTTGTGCGCAAACCTATGCTGGATATTTATCCGCAGTTAAAGGACACCCGCATTGATTATGGTTGGGGCGGGACGCTGGGCATCACCCTCAACCGTATGCCGTATTTCGCCCAGATCTCGCCCAACATCCTCAACGCCAGCGGGTTCTCAGGCCACGGCGTTGCAATGGCAACACTGGCCGGAAAAGTACTTGCAGAAGCGATTGACGGACAAGCCAGCCGGTTTGATGTCATGGCGAAGGTTCCCACACACATCTTCCCCGGTGGCCGTCATATGCGATGGCCATTGATGGTGCTCGCCATGCTCTACTACAGTCTGCGAGACAGGCTTTAGAGCGCATTCCCGAAAAGTGGATCCGGTTTTCGGATAAGAATACGCATGAAAACAACCAGCTTAGCTGTGGTCTAGTTCTTGCTCCATCTCGGGCTTATCCAAATAAAGCCGCTGCCGTTGGTACAGCTTACCATCCACCTCAATCAGCAACCCTCGTTGCCGCAAGGAGGCGATATACTTCGCCATGCCGCGCCTGCCTTTCTTCTCAAAGAACGGCAGAATGCGAGGCATCTGGTTGGGCAGCAGCATAGCAAGCCGTGTTAGCCAGGAGTCGCTGGCCTTTGGGTAACGCTCAAGACACGGATTCTCCAAATGCTTCACGAACTGATCAGCAACAACGGCGGGAGACTGAGGCTCATCTATGAAATTCAGAACGCTGCCATTTTCAATCGCCTCTTGGCGCAACATGTAGGTATCCGTGGCAGTGGGCAAAACACAGCTCACTTTGATCCCGTGCAGGTCTTCATCCAGCCCAAAGGACAGCATGGCACCGCGTAACCCGAACTTGGTGGCAGCATAAATGGGTGTTTCTCGAAGTGGTTGAATGCCACCCAAAGAGGTCGTGGTGATCACACGCGGGTCATCCCCTTTGAGCAGAAACGGCACAGCCAATCGTGTCAGGATCAAAGGTGAGAGCAGGTTGATTGTGATTTCGTCCTCTATGCTCTCAGGCGAGCGTTCATGAAAACGAGCGACCTTGGTGATTGCCATGTTGTTGATCAGAACGTCCAAGATGCCAAAGTTCTCTTCCGTCTCTCGCAGCAACCTTTGCATCTCATCACGTCTGGTCAGGTCACCTTCAAACACATGAACTTTCAAACCATCCAGTTGAGATTGTAGCTCTCGCGCTGCTCTCCCGTTTATATCTGCCAGCACAAGGTTCATGCCGCGATTATGCAAACGCTTGGCAATATGACCTGCGATGTCGCCGCCGCCGCCAGTGATAACGGCAGTGCGGCCTTGGAAACGGTAGGAGCTCATGCAGTTTCCTCCGTTTTTTGTGGTCTAAGCGCACTTTGTGGTTTTGAGGCATTGCGCTTGAATTTGATTTGGTCGGGCAAAATCCAACCCATCCGCTTGTAAAGCTTCTTCACATATTTGGTGTGGGCTACCGCATCGCAATATCCAGCATGACGCGGAGTATTCATAAAGCGAATACCGCCAGTCAGGTCAGGAACCTCGCTCTGGATGATCTCTTCCATCTTGGCGGCTTTGTCTGGCGCATCTCGCTGGTCCCTCAGATAGTTGGCAACCAACCCTGCCATATAATCAAACCGCTTATATGCGCCGGAGTTGGTCTCGATATAGCTGATGCCAAACAGGTTGCGATGCTCACGAGAGGCTGCCTGAATAAACAGTTTGGGCCGTCCGCCTTCATAGCTGAAGTACTCACCAGCAAAATCTAGGTACTGGTTGTAACCTGTTGCACAAAGGATGATGTCAATCTCTTCACGGCTACCATCTTTAAAGACAACATGCTTGCCATCTAGATAGTCCACATCAGGTTTTACCGTCACATCACCATGCTGCAAGGCGTGCACCAGTTGGGTGTTGAGAAGTGGATGCGTCTCAAACAGCTTATGGTCCGGTTTGGGAATGCCAAATCGCTGAAGGTTACCGTTAAACACGCGCAGGAGCATCGTGAAGAAAGGCCGGATCATCCACACCGGCAGGTCAGGCCCACCATCAGCAAACACATCCGCAGGCATACCAAATACATGTTTGGGAATAATGTGGTAGCCCCGGCGCATGGAGAGGAAAGCCTTCTCCCCTATGCTGCCTGCATCACAGGCAATATCACACCCTGAGTTGCCAGACCCCACAACAAGCACACGCTTACCGTCAAACTCGCGCATGTTTTTGTAAGTCTGGCTGTGCCGGATCTCACCGTCAAATGTACCTTTGAAGTTGGGCATATTGGCTTGCCACTGAGAACCCGTTGCACAAACAACGGCGCGATACTCACGGCATTCTCCATTAGAAAGCAGAACTTGCCAGCGCCCCGTTTTAGTTTTTGTCAGGCTCATGATCTTGGTGGAGAAGGTGATTTTATCTCGCAAACCGTAAGTCTCAGCAAAATCATGCAGGTATTTCAAAATCTCTGTGTGTTTGGGGTAATCCGCAAAATGTTCTGACATGGAAAAATCAGCAAAGCCGGAAAGACTGCGCGAGCTGATAAAATGAGCGCTGTCATAAATGGCTGTGCCGTCGTGTTCGATATCCCAAAGGCCGCCCACATCCGGGTTTGGGTCAAACTGATCCCACTCAATGCCATTGTGCTGTAAGGCGCGTGCCATAACCAACCCAGCCGGGCCCGCACCTGCAATGCAAACTGCATCACCTCTATCAAGTATGTCCACCGTTCCCTCCCGAACTGCGAAAGAAGTACCTTAGGGTAAGTTATCGGGAGGTTTGAAGGACATATGCGGACGTAACCCGGACATTTCCGGTCATAACTTGCGGTCAGACGACTCTCTCCCTTAGTATCTGCCTTTGGGGGAGGTAAGTTGGATGGATGCAGAGTTAAAGGAACCACCACACAAGGCGAGGGCGCAGGACGCCAAAGTGCCACCACACCTGCTGCGATACGTGCTGCAAGAGTTGGAACATCGCGGCATTTCGGTTGAACAAATCCTGCCACACCAGCTGCAAGACCAGCGCACGGATCTGACGCAGTTGCTGTCTCACCAGATGCGC
Organism: Pseudovibrio sp. Tun.PSC04-5.I4; assembly: GCF_900104145.1. Taxonomy (NCBI): domain Bacteria; kingdom Pseudomonadati; phylum Pseudomonadota; class Alphaproteobacteria; order Hyphomicrobiales; family Stappiaceae; genus Pseudovibrio; species Pseudovibrio sp. Tun.PSC04-5.I4. The sequence goes on from NZ_FNLB01000006.1 coordinate 324,239, forward strand.
TTGTCCTATCAACAAAGCAGATTGATCATATTAAAAGCGCTGAGCCTGACTGGAGATGAAAGCCTCGGCCTTGCCGTGGGGCACCGCCAATCCATCACATCGTTGGGTCTGGTCAGCCTTGGCATTCTGGCAAGCGCAACCGGCAGAGATGCGCTTGAATTCGGCATCAGATTTCATCGGCTGACAGGCAGTATGCTGGAGATTGATCTGGAACAGCAGGGCAGCTCCCTTGCAATGATCGCGCGCAGCCGCTTTCACGAACCGGCTCTGCTCTCGTTCTTCGTGCAGGAGCTGTTTGCCTCCATGGCCCGTGTTGTCCAGTACACAGCGGCTGGGCAGCAAGCCATTGAAGCCATCGAGATGATGCAAGCCGAGCCGGAAAACCCAGACAAGTTTCAAACCGCTCTTGGTTGCCCGGTGACTTTCAAAACCTCCCGCAACGCACTTCATTTCAACGCGCAAAGCCTCAGCCAACCTTTAGCGACAGCAGATCGGTTTGTGCTGGAGGAGGTAAATGCGCTGCTCACAAGTATGATGCAGGAGGAAAGCAACCGCCTGAGTTTCCTCAAAAACGTCGAGGAAGAAACCCGCAGACGTCTGAAGACCAATCCAACCATCGCGGAGATTGCGGGTGTTTTTTCCATGAGTGAACGCAGTTTCCGGCGAAAACTAGCGGCGTTGGAGGTATCCTTCCGCGATATCATCTCGCAAATTAGGCAATCTCACGCTATGGAGCTGTTGCTGTGGTCCAGTCTGTCGGTGGAGCAGATAGCGATCGAGGTTGGTTACTCAGACCCACGGGTATTTAGGCGCGCCTTTAAACACTGGACGGGCGAAACACCTACACGCTTTAGAAAAACATTGGTACAACTATGAGGGGCGCACAGCTCACCGAAAGTTCCATTGGGTATCTCTGCGTTATTTTATATGGTCCGCAAAACCGGATCCGTGAGTATTGGGGCAAAACGCTGCTTACGCGCTGAATTCAAAAAACCTAGCACCCAAGACCAACAGAACTATGAAAACGGGCACCAAACACTATGTCTCACCAAGCTGCAATTCGCAGGAAGACCATTAAGGACATCATGAAGGCCAAAGGCACGCACAAGCTTGTTTGCCTCACCGCCTATACCGCGCCAATTGCGCAGATGTTGGATGACCATTGCGACCTTCTGCTTGTTGGAGACAGCGTTGGCATGGTGCTCCACGGCCTGCCAGACACAACAGCAGTCACTCTGGATATGATGATCATGCACGGTAAGGCCGTTATGCGTGGCTCTCAAAAAGCGTTGGTCGTGGTGGATATGCCGTTTGGCTCTTATGAGGAAAGCCCGCAAGCTGGTTATCGCAATGCCCTGCGTGTGATGCAGGAAACGGGCTGTCAGGCTATAAAGCTGGAATACAACTCCGCAGCGCCAGAGACCATTCGTTTTCTGGTAGATCGCGGTATTCCCGTTGTTGCTCACATTGGCTTGCGTCCGCAATACCTTCATGTGGAAGGCGGCTACAAGGTTGCTGGCAAAAACGAAGAGAGCCGCAAAGAACAGCTTGAATGTGCCAAGCAGGTTGTTGAAGCCGGTGCGTTTGCCGTTGTTGTTGAAGGCACCAAGGACGCGGTTGCCCGCGAGATCTCAGACACCATCGCGGTCCCAACAATTGGCATCGGCGCCTCAGTTGATTGTGATGGACAGATTTTGGTAACCGACGACATGCTCGGCATGTTTGAAAAGACACCTAAGTTTGTACGTCGCTATGCAGATCTCAAAACGCATATCGAAGACGGTGTGAAAAAGTTTGCCGATGACGTGCGCCGCGAGCAATTTCCGGCAGAAGACGAAACCTACTAAAGCCTGTTTCTGAAAAAGAGTCCGTATAAAACGCGCATCAATCGCCTGAGTGTAGGGGCGTTTCGGACTAATTGATCAGTTTGCCATCACCACCAAAAAACGGGTGCTGCGCGCCAAAATCACCAATGAAACTAAGGTGGTTGATCAGCTCGCCCTTAGTCCAACGGAAGATGCGTACTGCCGGAGGCTCCATTACCAAGCTTGGCTCGCCTTCAGGATCCAGATCCAAAGCCACCTGATGACCAGAGGCAGGGCAGATGCTGACGGGAATACCATTTTTGAAGGTCTCAATGGCACGGTGAACGTGTCCACATGCAATCTGCAGCACCTGAGAATAACCGGAAAACACAGGCCAGAAGTCCTCATCCGCCTGTTTCAGCATAATATTGTCCATATGTTGAATACCGGTTTTGAAAGGAGGGTGGTGCATGAACACCAGCGTTGGCTGGTCTTTGTGTGCTTCCAACTCCCTGCGCAACCAAACTTGTTTTTCAGCCTCAAAATGCCCGTGGGGATGGCCCGCACTCGTCGTATCCAACCCGATAATCCGCAGACCTTCCTTCTCGATTGAAAACTGCAACGGGCCTTCATTGCTCAGGTAATCATGGTCCGCAAACGCCTCCCGCATCACATCGCGGTGGTCGTGATTACCGGGGATCACGTAAAACGGCATATCCAGCCGAGCGATCTCTTGCTTGAACAGGTCATACTCACCAGCATCTCCCAGATCCACCAGATCTCCGCTAATGACGACGAAGTCCAGCTTGGGGTGAAAACCGTTGAGGTGATCAATCGCATTGCGCAAATGGCTCAGCGTATCAACACAGTTGTAGGCAAACTTCCCGCCAGCCTTAATATGAATGTCAGTGAGCTGGGCGAAAATCATGGTGTGTCACTCCAAATGGCATTGGTATTTGGTCAGGCAGATCTAGAAGAACGCAGAATTACTGAGTTGATATTTGCGCTGGCTGACTAGTCTTTATTTCCTCAAACGACAAGTGAATTTTCCATGACATCCCTCAGGTCGCAAGAACTGTAAGCACCCACGAGACATACCAAACTATAACTTTGGGTACTTTGGAGAGGAAGTTGTGGGCGCAAATACTGCATAAGAAACCAATTTTAGGTAATTTTTAGCAATTAATTTATCAAATATAGGGTTTTGACGCATTGAAAGGCGCCTAAAAAAATATCACAGTAGCCCCTGAAATATATGAGAGGGTGTGATGTTGGGAGGCATTCGCTCCTCATACTATTAAGAGCCGTAGCGGAGGAGGAACCGCGATCGGTTCACTGGGAGAGGGGCGTGCTATGGGGATAGCACGCCCTTTTATTTTCAAAATCAGACGATCAGAGTTCGCAGAGCGAAAGAGACCACCATAACGGAAGCAACACCGGCAACCCAAAGCGCTACAAACCAAAAAAGTCTCTTCCATAGGGGTTGGTCTACACCAACTGTTTTTCCCAAGGTCATCAGTGATAGCCCTCCGTAGAGTTAATTTTACCGCGGAACACGTAGTATGCGTAGGCAGTGTAAGCGAGGATCATTGGGATTAAGATGACGGCACCAACAAGCAGGAATTTCAAACTGCTATCGGGTGCGGCAGCCTCCCAGATCGTGTAGACCTCTGGAACAATATAGGGGAATGTATTGATCCCTAATCCAACATAGGTCAGCAAAAACAAAGCCAGCGATGCAAGGAATGGTGAATAATCTTTGTCGTTGAGCAGGCCACGCCACAACACCAAAACTGCGACCGCCACAAGCAAGGGAACCGGGAAAGTGTAAAGCAAGTATGGGAAGCTGAACCACTTTTCCATGATGCTTTCATTGATGAACGGCATCCACATGCTGACCAGCAGAAGAAAACCAACCATAATGAGAGCGGTATACCTGGAGATCCGGCGGAAATGCGCTTGAGGCGGGCCTTCCAGCTTCATCACCAACCATGTGGAACCAAGCAAGGCGTAACCGGCAAGTAAAGCGAACCCGGTCATCACGGAGAAGGGTGTCAGCCAATCCCACCAACCGCCTGAGTAGGTTCTGTCTACAACCTCAATGCCTTGCACAAGTGTGCCAAGTACGAGACCCTGACAGAACGCAGCCACGACAGACCCAGCGAAGAAGGATATATCCCAAAATGGCCTACGCTCCTCGGAGGATTTGAAGCGGAATTCAAAGGCTACACCACGAAAAATGAGACCAATCAACATTCCGATAATCGGAGCATAGACCGCCGGCATGATAACGGAATAAGCGAGCGGGAATACCGCAAGCATTCCGCCGCCGCCAAGAACGAGCCAGGTTTCGTTGCCATCCCAGACCGGAGCAACACTGTTCATCATCAGCGTGCGTTCATCGGCATCTTTTGTGGTTGGATAAAGAATACCGATACCAAGATCAAAGCCATCCAAAACAACGTAAGCGAAGATTGCAAAGGCAATGAGAAAACCCCAGATAAGTGGATAATCAAGCGTCATCTGAATGATCTCCCTTTTTGGATTGAAGTGCTTGCGCAGGAGTAATGCCTGCAGTTCTCACTGGAATACCTTCTTCAGGCCCCTGGCTGGCATCAGGTGATTTCGCCATAGAGCGGAAGATGTAGTAGATACCCACGCCAAAGACGATGCAGTAGACAGCAACAAACAGAACAAGTGAGGCCCAGACCGCCGGAGCTTCAATCGGAGAGGCCGAGTCGACTGTTCGAAGAAGGCCGTAAACTGTAAACGGCTGGCGACCGACCTCTGTTGTTGTCCAGCCAGCAATGACCGCAACAAACCCGGCTGGACCCATGAGAATGGCAGCACGTTGAAGCCACTCACTTTCATAGAGTTTGCCTCGCGCACGAGACCAGAGGCCCCATACCCCAACCAGCAACATCAACATGCCAATGCCAACCATGATGCGGAAAGACACAAACACAATCGCTGCTGGTGGCCAATCTTCTTTAGGGAAGTCGTTGAGGCCTGGCACCACACCGTCAAGTGAATGCGTCAGGATAATGCTAGAGAGATAAGGCACTTCCACCTTGTATCTAGTCACACCGGCTTCCACATCAGGCCAACCAAATAGAATGAGCGGAGCAGGGCCTTGAGACTCAAAGTGACCTTCCATAGCCGCGATTTTGGCTGGTTGGTACTCAAGAGTGTTCAGACCATGCAAGTCACCTGCAAATATCTGGATCGGTGTAACCACGATGATAAGCCACATCGCCATGGAGAACATGACCTGTGCACCTTCGCTGAACCGATTTCGCAAAAGGTGGTACGCGCCAACCGCACCAACGACAAATGCCGTGGTCAGGTAAGCTGCCATAACCATGTGTACGAGGCGATAGGGGAAGGATGGGTTGAAGACGATTTCAAACCAGTCTTCAGGAACAAACTGCCCAACTTCATTGATGGCGTAGCCGGTTGGCGTCTGCATCCAACTATTCACGGAAATGATCCAGAACGCGGAGATCGCAGTGCCGAAGGCCACAGTTACCGTTGCAAGGAAGTGCAGCTTCTTGCCGACTTTTTTCATGCCAAACAGCATGATACCGAGGAAGCCTGCTTCCAGGAAGAAAGCAGTAAGCACCTCATAGCCCATGAGGGGGCCAATGATCGAGCCGGTCTTATCTGAGAATGCAGACCAGTTAGTGCCAAATTGATACGCCATGACGATGCCGGAAACGACACCCATAGCGAAGGTTAGAGCGAAGATGACGAGCCAGAACTTGAAGACTCGCAGATAAACATCGCGCCCGCTCCACAGCCATAAACCTTCCAGCACGGCAAGAAAACTTGCCAAGCCAATAGTAAAGGCTGGGAACATAATATGAAATGCAATTGTAAAAGCAAATTGGAATCGAGCGAGATCAATTGCCAAACTGTCCATGAGACTACCTGTCGATGGGATGTGCTGTTGTCAAATCATGGCATTACCTAGCGTAACACTCTTAATAATTATGGTTTTTTTGTGCGCCATGATCAGTGCACTTAGAAAGGTAGGCCACTTGTCTTTGCTGTAGTAACTGTTTTCTTTAAAAAACTGCTCAGATTGCGAGATATGATATCGACAAAATGTCGCACGAAGACGAGCTTTGCCTGATCCCACGCGACCCTATTCAGTTTATACTAATTCTAATATGCAACTTTATCCGGATAAGACTTCTGCACGTTCCAGTAGAGCAAGAGAAGAGCTCCCAGAATCGGTATCAAGACGATGAACAGCCAGAATCCCGATCGGTTGATGTCATGTAGACGCCGAACTGCAACGGCAATATTGGGCAGGAGCAGCGCAATGCTCAATATGGAGCTCAAAGGTGCACCATCTTGAATGCTGCCCATCGGAAGTCCAAGAATTGGCGCAATGACAAAATTATCGATGACGTGAGAAATGGTAAGCACGATAAAAACGAAAAGGGCCCACCACCAATATTCTGATCTGGGAGCACGGCCAGAAAATAGCGCGTATTTCTTAAAACATGTTCTGACGGCTTCTTGAAAAGTCACGGGCACCTCCCTCAATTCGGTATTGAGAGAGTAGAGGCGCAAACAGGCAGATCAAACCTGTCAGGAATTGGGGGCAAATAAAAAAGTGAGCCTGATTTGTATCTAGGCCCACTCTCTCTTTTATCAATGTGTCAGGCGATATTGCCGGGTGGGCTCAAAGCTGCACCCTCCGCAGGCACTGGCGCAACTGCTTGAAGCGGCGGAACTGGAAGAACATCCAACCTCCTCAATACGGCCAAGCGCCTTCAGTTGTGAAACCATAACCGTCGCGAAGTCACTTGGAATATTCATATCCTGAGCAATCTCGGTAATGGTTGCACCGCCGCGTCTTTTCAAAACACTTTCGATCTTCTGCAACATTATTCTGCGACCTCCAATGCTGTTGGCACAGTGCTCGTGCCATCCGCCTTCATCCGCATGAAGACCAACACACCAGCAATTGCGGCGAGTAATCCTAGGATCCACGCAGAGGAAGACGCCGGATGCCGCGCAAAAGTGCCAATCTGGTAGGCCAGAGATGCACCGGAATAAGCGAGAAGCGTCGTCCAACCCGCAGCAAACAGAGCCCAGTTACGACCAACCTCACGCCAGATGGTGGCAAGTGCAGCAGAACAAGGAATGTAGAGAAGGACAGCGATCATGTAGGCAAAGGCACCAATTTTTCCGTCAAACCGGGCAGCAAGAGCGGTAAACAGGTCAACTTCAACTTCCTGTTCAACGGCAGCAGCTTCTACGCTGGATGTGTCGCCGATGTCGATACCAAGCGGATCAAGCAATTGAGAGCCGAGATCGACAATACTGCTGGTAAACCCATCAATTGCATCTTTTGCGGTTTCCAATGGAGCCGGAACACCACCTTCATCATCCGTGTTTACATAAAGCGTCTGTAGTGTGCCAACCACAGCTTCCTTCGCAAAAATACCGGTGACAAGTCCAACGGTCGCTGGCCAGTCATCTTGTGTTAGGCCCATAGGAGCGAAGATTGGTGTGACCTGCTTGGAAACAACAGCCAGAACGGAATTACCGTTGGCCTCATTCCCAAAGTTTCCTTCAAAATCGACAGAATTGAGAACAGTCAGAACTGCAACAACCGTCACGATGATCTTGCCTGCACCAAACAAGAAGATCTTCAAGCGGGTCCAGACCAGCTTCATCACCTGTGCCATCTTTGGCATCTGATAGGTTGGCAGCTCAATCGCCAGACTGGTGGATTGTCCCTTGTAGAAGGAGTTGGACAGCGCCCAACCCGTAAAGATCGCCACGCCCACACCCAGCAGGTACAGCGCAAACACGATGTTCTGGCCATTGACCGGGAAGAATGCCGCCGCAAACAAAGCGTAAACCGGCAGGCGAGCCCCACAGGACATAAACGGCGCCATCATGGATGTTACAACGCGCTCCCGTTCTGTTTCCAGCGTACGGGTTGCGATAACGGCAGGGACTGTACACCCAAAGCCCAGAATAAGCGGCAGGAATGCGCGGCCCGGCAACCCGATACGGCGCATCAATCCATCAGCCACCACAGCAGCGCGGGCCATATAACCGCTTTGCTCAAGGAAGATCTGACAGAGGAACAGCAAGCCAACGATTGGCGCAAACGTGCCAACGGTCTGCAAACCACCACCAACAGCGGTGATCAGCATGTCTAAAGCGCCGCCTTCAAGCCCAACTGCATAAAGCAGGCTCAAGGGGGCCTGAATAAACAGGGCATCACCTAAACCGTCAAACAGGTCAATGAAGTAGGAGGAAACGTTGATCGCAATGAAAAACATTGCGTACATGGCACCAAGGAAGACAAACGGACCAGCCAACTTGGAAAGCACGTACCGGTCGATCTTATCGGAGAAGTTCCGTACGTTTTCCGGTTCAGGCAATTCCATCAGTTGTGCAAGAGAATAAGCTCGGTTGAAGTAGCTTGTCGCCATCACAAGTTCAGTTGGATCTTGGAGGCGTTCAGCACATTCATCAGAGATAAGTCTTGCTTTACTCAAAACCTCATCAGGCACCATAGCGCGTGCCAGCTTATCGCCTTCCATCAAACGATGAGCAAGTGGCAAAGCCTGAAATTCCAACTCAGGAGCAAACGCTGCAATTTCCTGTGCCAATGCGCGGACAGGTTTGATCAGATCAAACGGATCGGTCAGCAAACGGGAAGGGGAGTAAGGTTCGCGAACTGCTGTTGAAAGCTCGTCACGTAAGCCAGCAAGTGAATGCGCATCGTGAACGGATGTTGCGATAACAGGTATTGCCAGAGCCGCTGAAAGATGATCAGCCGCTGCCTGAAGCACACCTGCTGGCCAAAGATCAGCCTTGGTCATAATGGCGACGACAGGAATATCAAAAGCCAGGGCTTGCAACAAAATGGCAAGCGAACGTTCCAGCGCGATAGGATCAAGCACCACGGCAAGAGCCGCTGGGCGATCATTCAACAGCGCTTGGCGGGTAATACGCTCATCAATTCGGTCATCTTCAGGAGAAGAGAGCGTCGCTACGCCGGGAAGGTCGAGCAGCGCCAGCGCACCGTTTTGTGTTTCACAAATGCCGGTTTTTCGATCAACAGTCACGCCCGGCCAGTTGCCGATAACCTGACTGCGGCCTGTCAACTTGTTGAACAGGCTGGATTTGCCAGAGTTTGCTGTTCCCAGAAGATGGACCTGAGGTTTGTTACCACCGCAACAAGAACTGTTCCCGTGGCAACTCATTGACTGACCTCTTCAACCAAAATGGTATTGGCGAGATCAACGCCGATGGCAACACGTTGCGAGCCAATGGAGAGGATGCGCGCTCGCGTGCCGCTGCCTTCAAACACAGAAATGTGCCGGTCACTGGTCAGGCCAAGAGATCTCAGCTTAAGTGCCTCTGAACGCGTATGGCCAAGGCGGATAACTTTCAGCTCCACACCCGAACGGGCGTCAGTCAACTTCACGGCTTCAGCAGGCGGAACGAATGTATCGCGGAAGGGCGCGAACACTTCTTTATGGGGTGCTTGCTCGAATGTTTCTCTGGCTAGCAAAGACATCAACGTCTCCAAAAATCTTATTTCTTGAAGACAATAAACTGCGATTGCGAATGACTTGCATTGACGACAATCAATTTTGCGAATGTTTTAGATGGCGCGAATTTCACGCTATCACATTGTAATGATTATAATAAATGGAATATCAGATCGTCAGAAATAGCCCTGCAACGCTACAGGCTTGTTCTAAAACAGCTTCTTTGGATTTGCGAGTATCAAGCCTGTGCCACGTAATAGCCCCTAGATCGTAAGATTGCTGCTCCTTCACCACATTGGAATCTGCATCCGATGCGTCGCCGTGTCGCGTTTCAACCCGGTTGATAAGTGTCTCGACGTCAGCTTCCAGCCAAATTCCGCAGAACTCTGCCGAGGTGTCAGCAGCAAGTTGCTCCATTGAGGTGCGTTCCTCTGGTTTGCCATAGACCCCATCGATGATGACGGAATGTCCAGCCGCAAGCGCTTTCTCTGCACGCAGTAACAATTCCGCATAAACCTTTGCGGAGAATTCCTGCGTATAGGTATCCTTGCTCGCCTTTTCCGTTTCCCCGATCTCCAGCATTTCCTTGCGTATGATATCAGTGCGCAAATGGATGGCCCCCGGCATACGGCCCAGCAAAGGCGCAAGCCCCTGCGCAAGTGTTGTTTTGCCTGTGCCCGATAATCCAGCAACCACACATAAAACAGGGGCGGCCGGCTCAAGGGATCGGCGGCAAATTTGGAAATACGCCTGCGCCTGACGTTCTGTTTTATGCCGTGTTTCACCGTCCTGATGCAGGGAGGAGGCTGCTGCGATCTTGGCGCGGATAGCAGCACGCATCATCAGGTAGAAACGCAGGACACGGATATCCTCAAGGTGCTTGGGTTGGTGCGCAAGCCGTAGATAAGTATTCAGGACAATGTTTGCGGCAACAGGCTCGTCTCGCTCGCAAAGATCCAAAAGCAGGAAGGCGAGGTCATACAGAACATCACCCGTTGCAATGGCATCATCAAATTCCACCGCATCAAACAAAAGTGGTTTGTCATCATACAGAACGATGTTGGAAAGATGCGCATCGCCATGGTTCAGGCGAACAAGCCCCAACTCGCCACGGTTTTGTATCATGGGTTCGATAAACTGATGTTCTTTACGGGCCGCTGCATCCAGCCCCAGAACCTGCTCAACCGGGAAAAATTGTGGAAATTCCTGAAAGGCGTCCAGATTCTGATCCATATACGTCGCAAGGTCATCAATCCATGGCTGCGCTTCTCGCCGTGTTGTGTGGCTGTGCGCATCAACCATCAGCTTTGCCAGATCAACAGCCAGCTCAGGGTTAATGCCTTGCTCCTCTGCAACACGATCAAGCCCCAGATGTTCGTTGAAGCGGTTCATATGAACAACCCACTCCACCACATCACCATGGCCGGCGAGGTCTAAAGTACCGTCTGACTCCAATGTAATCGGCAAAGTGCTGCGGTAAATCTGCGGGGCATACTGGTTGTTGAGACGGATCTCCGCTTCACAGGCGATCCTGCGCTTTGCCAGAGTGGAGTAATCAAGGAATGGGAATTTCACATCCCGCTTCATCTTGTAGGCGTCGTTGCCCACCAAAAATGCAATGTTTGCATGCGTATCGATGCGTTTGACCTCTTGGCCACGGTGGGCCTTGGATGAGGAAAAAAAAGCAATGATATCGCTTTGGGTGAGAGTGTCAGCATCAAAACTGTCAGCGGTCATAAGTCCATCCATCGAAACTGCGCAAACCTATGAGTGTTGTGCACCCTCCGGTTTAAATTGCCAATCTAGCAATCGGACCTATGAGGTCTCACCACAGTGGAAGGAGGGGGAGATGCCCGCCTAAAAGAGGTCATTTTGTCATCAGACCCAACGCAAAATCATGGTGTTTTACAAAGTTCATTCCAACTGGGAATAACGACAGGAAATACTGCATATTTTCACGTAGGCATAAACCGCGTAGGGTCTGCTGGTTATAAGCCCAAACTGGAGTGTGGGATGAGCCAGACAAAACGGACCGGCGGTCAGTTAATCGTAGATGCGCTTGAAGATCAGGGCGCTGAGCGTGTCTTCTGTGTGCCCGGTGAGAGTTATCTCGCTGTTCTGGACGCATTGTATGATGCCTCCATTCCAATCACGCTCTGCCGTCAGGAAGGCGGCGCTGCTATGATGGCGGATGCTTGGGGCAAAATGACCGGTAAGCCGGGTATCTGCATGGTCACACGCGGACCGGGCGCAACCAACGCCTCCGCTGGCGTTCATGTGGCGCAGCAAGATTCCACACCGATGATCCTGTTTGTAGGCCAGATCGCCCGTGACATGCGCGAGCGGGACGCTTTTCAGGAAGTGAACTACCGCCAGATGTTTGGCAGCATTGCCAAATGGGTTGCTGAGATTGATCAGCCGGACCGTATTCCGGAAATGATCTCTCGTGCCTACCATGTGGCAACATCAGGCCGTCCGGGTCCTGTGGTTCTGGCCCTGCCAGAAGATATGCTGATTGAAATGGCAGAGGCACAACGTATTCCTGCTATGCGCCAGATTGAAACTTATCCGTCTGATCATCAGATGGAAGAGTTCAAAGGCCTGCTGGAAGAAGCTGAGCGCCCGTTTTTCATCCTCGGTGGCTCTCGTTGGTCAGAAGAAACCTGCGACACCTTCAAAGCCTTCGCCGAAAAGTATGACCTGCCAGTTGGCGTGTCCTTCCGTCGCCAAATGCTCTTTGATAACGGCCATGCGTGCTACGCTGGTGATGTTGGCATCGGCATCAATCCAAAGCTCAAAGCCCGTGTTGAGAATTCTGACCTGATAATCCTGCTGGGTGACATTCTCTCGGAAATGCCAAGCCAGTCCTACACCATGCTGGATATTCCTGTACCAAAACAGCGGATTGTTCACGTGCATCCGGGTTCTGAAGAGCTGGGCCGCATGTACCTGCCAACGCTGGGCATCAATGCAAGCCCGGTTGGGTTCTGTGAAGCACTGTCCAAACTAGACCTGAAAACTCAGGCGGGCTGGAAAGCCGATACGGAAACAGCGCACACAGATTACATGGCATGGTCTGGGGCTCGCCCAACGGTTGCGGGTGATCTTCAAATGGCTGAAGTGATGGAGTGGATCGAGACCAACGTTGATGACACTGCTATCTTCACCAACGGCGCTGGCAATTATGCCACATGGGTGCATCGCTTCCACCGCTTCCGCAAGTACAACACCCAGCTCGCCCCAACATGTGGCTCCATGGGCTACGGCCTGCCAGCTGCTGTGGCTGCCAAACTCAAGTTCCCAGAGCGGCAGGTGATCTGTTTTGCGGGGGATGGCTGTTTGCAGATGACCATTCAGGAGCTGGGAACAGCTGCGCAGGAAGGGGCAAACATTATTGTTGTTGTGGTTGATAACGGCATCTACGGCACAATCCGTATGCATCAGGAACGGGAATATCCGGGCCGCGTCAGCGCAACCACGCTGCAAAACCCGAATTTTGCGGATCTCGCCAAAGCCTATGGCTTCCATACGAATACAGTGAAAAAAGCTGATGAGTTTGGTCCGGCCTTCGAAGCTGCAAAAGCCAGCGGAAAACCGGCTCTGTTGCATCTACATCTGGATCCAGAAGCAATCACACCGATCCGCTCATTGAGCGAAATCCGTGAAGCCTCGATGGCTTCCAGCTGATAAAGAATGCATTGTATTTGCTATAAAATACAATGCATTTTAGCTCACCGCCTCTCTGTCCAGTGCCGTTACATCTAGCACAACATCTGCCAATGCATCGTCGTCTGGGGAGCGTTTGACGCGGAACCCGAGGCTGCGGCACATATCCAGCATGGTTGTGTTTTCTCGCAGAACTTCACCCTTAATCCACTGAATACCATCCACTTTTGCGTAGCGAATGATGAGTTTCATCAGGATCCAGCCAAGGCCGATACCCTTCAGGTTAGACTGAACCATAACGGCATACTCGCCCTCGGTATGGTCCGGGTTGGCATGCAAGCGGACAACGCCAAGGATCTCGCCATTTTCAGGATCAATTGCCGCAAACGCCATCGCCCGCGCATAATCCAGCTGCACAAGACGAGCAAGGAACGTATGTGAAAACTCTTTGACTGGTGCAAAGAATCGCAGGCGCAAATCCTCGATGGAAACCTTCTCAAAAAACTTACGCAAGGTGCCTTGATCTTCAGGCCGGATTGGCCGGATCAAAACCGTTTTCCCGTCTTTCAGTTTATGAGTGTGTTCCCACTCAATAGGGTAGGGGACGATTGAGAGACGCGAGGCACCTTGGCGCCCGGGCCGTTTTTCTGGCGGGCTAATTGCAACCCGTGCATCCAGCACAACAATGCCTTTCTCATCTGCAACAACAGGATTGAGATCAAGCTCACGTACCTCTGGAAAATCAACAGCGATCTGCGAGAGCTTCACAAGCAAATGCTCCACCGCAGAGATATCGGCGGAAGGGCGATTACGGAACCCTTTGAGAAGTTTGGAAGTGCTGGTCCGGGAAACCATCGCTCTGGCAAGGTTCAGATCGATGGGGACAAGATCAATAGCGCGGTCACCAACAACCTCAACAGAAGTACCTCCTTTCCCAAACACCACAACCGGGCCGAAGACAGGATCATCAGCAAGACCGGCATAGGTTTCTAATCCAAACCGGCGGGAAACCATGGGTTGGATTTCAACACCAGTAATGGCGGCATTCGGGTAAGATTGGGTCACGTTCTTGAGCATCTTCTCGAAAGTCGCTCGCACGCCTTCCACACTATCAACACCCAGATGCACACCGCCTACGTCGGATTTGAAGGTGAGGTCCGGGCTGCTCAGTTTCAAAACCAATTGGGCGTGTTTTTTGAAAAGATAGGTTGCGACCCGTGCCGCTTCATCAACGGTTTTGACCAGATGCAGCTCAACCTGATTGATCAAGTAGGCTTGTAATAAATCTCTGGTTTGTAACGGCGTGAGCCATTTCTGGCCTTCAGCCAAAGCACTGCGGATCGTCTCTTTCGCAAGGCGAAGGTTTGGTTTGTAATCACTTGGCAAACTGTCTGGAACGGCTGATAATTGATCCCTTGCTTCCTTGTAGCGAACAAGATGCATGAAGGATCGGATGGAGCCGGAGGGACTCGGATAGCAAGGCACACGCGCTTCATCAAGGAAGTGACGTGGGGTGTTAGAGCCACCCGCTAACGTTGCAATAAACGCCTGATGTTTGCCAAGCCGTTTACGGTCATCTTTTGCTGCATCCGCGATGGCTTTCGCTACCTCGGCAAAATCCACAAAGGCTGTTGGAGCTGCAATAGCAAGCACGCCGTCAGAATTAGGGTCTCTCAGCAGCGCATCAATTCCCTCTTTAAACTCCTCAGGGCTCGCCGATTCCGAAAGCACAAGAGGGTTGTCTGCAACTGCATCAGTCCGCGTGAGCTTACCCAGCTTTGCTTTGGTCTCATCACTGATAGGTGCAAGCCTGCCACCAACTTTTGTCAATCTATCGGCGGCAAGAGTTGCAAGACTGCGCCCATTTGCGATGATGGAAAGACGACGACCGGCGGATGGAGCAACGCGTGTAATAGTTTCCGCGGCTTCAAACATCTCGTCCAGATCATAAACACGAAGCACACCCGCGCGTTGCAAGGCAGCATCATAGACGGAATCACGTGTGGCCAATCGGCTGGAGTGCGTTGTGCCCGATATATGCTGGTCACGACTCGACCCGCTACGGATGACGATGACTGGCTTGGTTCGGGCAGCAGCACGAGCAGCAGAGAGAAATTTGCGCGGGTTCGCAATTGTCTCAAGATGCACAAGGATCGCTTTGGTTTTGTAATCCTGCGCGTACCAGTCCAACAAATCTGAAACATCCACATCCAAACGGCGGCCAAGGGAAACAACACCGGAAAAGCCGATGGAATTGGCTTTCGCCCATGACAATGTGGTGTTGAAAATGGTGCCAGAACGCGAGATCAACGCCAGCTCACCCTTCAACGCCTGCTCTTGAGTGAGCAGGGTGGAGAGTTTCGAATGTGGGGACGCGATGCCGAGACTTCCCGGCCCGAGAATGCGGATATTGAAAGGATGAGCCGCTTTTAACAGGGCATCGAGATGTTCATCACGCCAGCTGTCAAAACCACTTGCAGGTATAACGACGGCCCGCGTGCCTTGTTCGCCCAGTTGCCGGATCACATCTGGTGCTGTTGTGTGATCCCCAAGCAAGATGGCCAGATCTGCCCGTCCTTCCACATCCGGGATTTTCGATAGATTTTGGAAGCCGTCGGCAGAAGTTTCAGGAAGGCCAATTAACGTTTTATGTCCCGCAAATTGGGAGGAAATCAAACTGTCAATCAGCCGCTGCAGGATCATCTCCTGCTTGCTGTTCGGGCCAACAATGGCGATGGACCGTGGAGAGGTCAATCCCTCTAAATTGCAGATCGTCATAGCGCAATTCCCGTCAAACTCTACAAACTTTTAGGGGTAGTCTGATGAGCTTTCAATTGGGCATCAGATCTCACCCGACAAATAGCATACACAACTATAAAAGATGAGATAGGGACCCAAAATAGAAGAGAGGTGCGACAGCAAGGCAACTCCTCTCTCCATTTCATATAGGCAAGGATTTAGGAGACTCATGATGAGCCTCCTGAAACAGTTTAGTGAGCCATCAAGACTGGGATAGTCATGGAATGCAGAATGTCGCGTGTCGCCCCACCAATGAGGTATTCACGGATTCGGCTGTGGCCGTAACCACCCATAACCAGCAGGTCAGTGCCGTTTTCTGAAACGTAGTTCAGAAGTGCATCACCCACACTAATTGGCGGATTGTTGATCACATCAACATTGATTTCCAGATCATGACGAGCGAGATAGGTCGCAATATCTGATCCCGGCTCCCCTTCAAGTGGAAGACCTTTGTTAATGATCAAGATGGTGACGTGGTCAGCCATTTCCAGAATTGGAAGGGCTGCATGCACTGCGCGTGCTGCTGTTGCACTGCCATCCCATGCCACAACAACTTTGCTAGGCTTGAAATCACCTTTGGAGATAAACGGCACAATCAGGGTCGGAACACCGGATTCGAACAGCAGACCTTCAATCAGCATTTCGCGCATTGGCTCTGGTGCTTCTGGATTGTCCTGCCCAATAACAGCCATATCGCTCAACCGGCAATGACCCATAATGGTCTCAATGTTACCACCGGTGATAATTTCTTCGATGCGGGTCTCTGTAGAGATGCCCGCCATCTCAGCGTACCCTCTAAATTTCTCTACGGAAGATTTTGCAGCATCAATTGCTTGATTTTTAGCAACCTGCAAATAATCAGTTGGCATTGGCGCAGCCAGAAAACCCGGTACGATTGGTTCAAATGCCAGCGCAAGCCCCGTTGCATGCGCTCCAGCCTGACGTGCTAATTCAACAGCTACTTTAGAGGCTGTCTGATCGCCGTTCAGATCGGTAAGTGTAAGAATGTCCTTGATTGCCATTAGCGTATCTCCTTGCCCTCTATATCTTAGCGGTATGGGAGGGTGTCCCTCGCAGAAATATTAGGTCAGCATTTCAGTTGCTGCTTTGATCCTTGTCAACCTCAACCATAGGGATAAGGTTTTGAAAAATAATGCGGTTTCACTAATATTATAAGTAGCGCGTGCAAAATACCCTAGTTTCCATTTTTAGAGGTATACTTAAGGTCTTTATACTTTAGGCAAAGAAAAAATGACTGGCCGAGTAAGAAGCCAATTTTTTCTACATCTGCCTCCCGAAGGGTTCTTTAACTTTAATGACCCACGGGGCATGTGAATAGTTATTAAACCTTCGAACTACTCGGGTTTATTGCTGAGGGAATTGTGATATTTCTTAGGTGAAGTGGAAGCTTTGGGAGGGGCCGAACCTACATTCTTGAAGGGACGGCTGCAAAAATTTGGGAGTTTATAAATGAATAATCTTAAGGTAGCGACGGTAGCGCTTGCTGCAACCATGGGCTCGGCGTTTGTCGGTGAAGCTCTGGCTGCAGATGTCACCTGGAATGTTTCACTCTGGGGTAAACGTCGTGCATTTACTGAGCATGTTGAAAAGCTTTCTGAAGAAGTTGCAGCACGCACAAACGGCAAGTTTGACATCAAGCTGCATTACGGCGGAGCGCTCTCCAAATCCCGCGAAAACCTTGATGGTATTGCGATTGGTGCATTTGAGATGGCGCAGTTCTGTGCCTCTTACCATGCAGACAAAAACCCGACTCTGACCACTACAGACCTGCCATTCCTCGGCGTGCCAGATCTGGAAACTCAGGTTAAAGTTGATTTTGCTCTCTACAACCACCCGGCTGTTCAGAAGGATCTGGCACGTTGGAGTGCAAAGCTGCTGATGCCATCACCAATGCCGCAGTACAATCTGGTGGGTAAGGGCGCCGCTCCTGTAAGTCTGTCAGACTTTGAGGGTATGCGTGTTCGTGCACTTGGTGGTGTTGGCAACGCAATGAAAACCATTGGCGCTGTTCCAACATCAGTGACCGCATCAGAAGCGTATCAGGCGATTGATTCTGGCACAGTACAAGCTGTTGCGTTCGCACCGCATGCGCACCTGTCGTACAAAACAATTGAAGCTGGGAACTGGTGGACCAACAACCTGAACCCAGGCACCGTGAGCTGCCCAGTTGTGGTCAACATAGATGCCTACGAGATGTTGCCTGCTGACTTCAAAAAAGCTCTGGACGAAAGCGTACAGCCAGCTGTTCAGCATTACCTGGAGACCTACGCAAAGGTCTACGACAAATTCTACCCGGCACTTGAAGCAAACGGCGTAAAGCAGATTTCCTTCTCAGCTGAAGAACTGGCAGACTTTAAAGCGGTTGCTGGTAAGCCCATCTGGGACAAGTGGGTTGAAGACATGTCTTCTAAAGGCCTTCCTGCTGCAGATCTTCTGGCTCTGGTTCAAAATACGATTGCTGGCAAGTAATTGCTCATAAAGGGCGCATCCTGTTTGGGTGCGCCTTCTTCCCGGAAAGTTACCGCCACCGGTCCATTTGTTTTTCGCGGACCTGCTGATTGTTTAAGAGCAGGGCTCAACATTCCTCATTATTCGGGCTGGAAACATGTCCAATACAAAAAGCTCCGCGTATCCGCCAGCAGATATGACCTATCTCCGCTTCAATGGTGCGCTGGGAAAAATAGAGAATCTCTTCAACCTGATCGCCGCAACATCCATTCTTGTGCTGATGTTAATGGCGGTGGTTCAGGTCATTGGGCGTAATTTGTTCAACCAACCTGTTCCCGGGTTTATTGATATTACCGAACAAGCTATGGCGGTTTTTGCCTTTATGGGTATTGCCTATTGTCAACGTGTTGGCGGTCACATCCGTATGGAACTTGTTATCGGCGTGTTCAAAGGCCGTTCACAATGGATTTCCGAGTTCCTCGGAGTGCTGATCATTCTAGTGGTTGTCTCCGTCCTTGCTTACGGGTCTTTCGTTCACTTCTCCCGATCATGGAACCTTGGCGACAGCACAATTGATATCGGACTGGCAACATGGCCCTCCAAAATCGTTGTTCCAGTTGCTCTGTCTCTCCTTTGGTTGCGTCTCGTACTTCAGCTCTTCGGGTATGCGAGGTTGATCGTCAATCCGTCTGCATCCGTTCTGGACTTGCCGCATGTGATGGACGCTGCCGAACACGCGAAAGCCGAAATTGAAGAAACCTTCCATTCCGCTGAAAATGAGGCTGAAAAAACTGCAATGGCTACACCAGTTCATGGAGGTGCATCATGACCCCGTTTGAAGTTGGTTTACTCATGACTGGTGTCTTGCTGCTGCTGGTTGTAATTGGTGTCCGTGTTGCATTTGCTGCCGCCTTCGTAGGCATAACCGGCATGATCATCCTGTTCTCAATGCGCATGGGATTTGAACGCGGACTGCTCGTCGCCATCAAAATGGCCGGCACGATCCCGCATTCCAAATCCGTCACCTATTCTCTGTCGGTACTACCCACATTCATCCTCATCGGCTTCCTTGCCTATTATGCAGGCCTGACCAAACAACTGTTTGAAGCGTCCAAACGCTGGCTTGGTTGGATGCCGGGTGGCCTTGCCATCGGCACAGTCTTTGCAACGGCAGGTTTTGCAGCCGTATCTGGCGCATCAACGGCAACTGCTGCTGTGTTTGCGCGCGTTGCAATTCCAGAGATGCTGGAAGCGGGCTATTCCAAACGTCTCGCCGCCGCTGTTGTGGCCGCAGGCGGAACGCTGGCCTCCCTTATTCCACCAAGCGCGATCCTTGTGATCTACGCAATTCTGGTGGAAGAGAGTGTTGGCAAATTGCTCATGGCAGGGTTCCTGCCGGGCGTTGTGTCGGTGTTGATCTACGCAGGGATCATCTACTTCATGGCTAGATGGCAAGGCGGTGCGCCTGCGCTTCCTCCGGCAACATGGGGCGAGCGGTTCGAGTCTATTCCCGGTACTTTGCCAATCGTCGGCGTGATCGTCATCATCTTCTGCAGCCTGTATTATGGCATCGCCACACCAACCGAAGCAGGTTCTCTGGGTGCCTTCGTGGTGCTGATCACTGCTATTTACAAAGGCATGCGCACCAAGCAGCTATTCCTCGCGCTGCATGAAACAGCAAAACTGACGGTGATGATCTTCACCCTCATCTGGGGTGTCTTGGTCTACGTTCGTTTCCTCGGGTATGCAGGGTTACCTGATGCGTTCCGTGAATTCATCGTGTCCTTGGATTATCCGCCACTCATGATCGTAGTCTGCATCCTGCTGGGTTACGCAGTGCTTGGCATGTTCATGGACGCCATCGGCATGTTGGTACTCACCCTTCCGGTGGTCTTCCCTGCAATCATGGCACTGAACGGTGGGCTGGAAGTTGCAGCAGTGGACAGCACCCTCGGCATGTCCGGCGCAGCCTGTGCAATCTGGTTTGGGATTATCGTGGTGAAAATGGCAGAGCTCTGCCTGATAACGCCGCCCATTGGATTGAACTGCTTCGTGGTGTCTGGTGTTCGCCCTGATATCCCGGTGCAGGAAGTTTTCCGCGGCTGTACCCCATTCTTCATTGCAGACGTGCTGACAGTAGGCGTGCTTGTTGCCTTCCCGGCAATCATCACCTTCCTGCCATCACTGATGTAATTGGCGACACAACACGCATTATGAAGAAGCCCCGGCAAACGCTGGGGCTTTTTTGTAATCCAACAACTTGGCAATGACCGAGAAAAGATACCTAAAGAATTCGAGTTGGTGACTTCATACAGGAGGCTCTAACATCAACGCATCCACCTTCTTTGCAAAGCAGCAGCGTGTGCCAGTCCACGCAATCGGAGAGGTTAGGCACTCCGATAGAAGCAAAGCCTAGTTAAAGGAGGTGGTAGTTAGGTGAGATTGAAATTATCTTTCAATATAGAAAAGACCCGGAAGCGACTGGTCATCAAACTCCGGGCCCTTTTTAGGATAGCCTAATGCGAGAGAAAGGGGGCGAAAGCTCCCTTTCTCACATCGCAATATAGTCCTGATCTCTAAACACTTCAAGAATGCACTCCTCACCAGAGGAATCACGCTGGCAACTACTGCGAGACTACAGCCAAGCTCATAAGCATCACCTTAAAACAAACTTCCCTGATTGCCGGGATCTGCCACTGGCTTTTTCTTGCGGACTGGCTTTGCGGCTTGTTTGGCTTTTGCGTGCGCTACATGTTCATCCAATGAGGTGGTAGCGTCGCCAACTTCAACAGCGCCCGGTTGAACAATAGCAGTCTCAGCCCTTACCTTAGGAACAACCGGAGCAGGAGCAGCAGTAACGCCGCCGCCATCTGCAACCGCGCCCACAACACCGCCGCGCATTTCTAACGTCAAGGCTTGTCCAGCTTGCACCGCTTGTGCATTGGCAACAGGCAGCCCATCACTATCCCGCACCACCGTATAGCCGCGCTCAATCACCCGCTCATAGCTCAGCGAACTCAGCAGTCCTGCAGAGTTGTTAAGCCGCAAACGGTGGCGATGCATTTGGTTGAGGAAGGCTTGGCTTGCCCGCCCTGTCAAAACGCCAAGGCGCTCACGCCCCTGACTGACTTGCCGTTGCAACATCGTAGGCCGTAAGCCAGAAGAGGCAGCCGTCAGTGTGTTCCGGTGAATTTGCGTGCTGACTTGCAGCCCACGTTCCAACCGTCCCGCCACCATATCAAATCGTTGACGAGGCAGAGCGAGAAGCTCACGCGCGGCTGGCAGAGCAGCACTTGCAGCGCGCAATTCTGTCCGGCGTGTTTGCACCAATCGCAACAGGCCAGTGCGTAACCGGCGGGAAAGATCATCTGTGACAGCGGCCAGCTCTGCTTTCACTGGAACAGCAAACTCAGCAGCACCCGTTGGTGTCGGTGCGCGTAAATCGGCTGCCAGATCCAGCAGGGACCAGTCAGTCTCATGGCCAACGGCAGAGATCAGCGGAATATCAGAGGCCGCAGCAGCCCGAACCACTTCTTCCTCGTTAAACCCCCAAAGGTCCTCAACAGAACCCCCACCGCGTGCAACGATAATAACGTCAGGGCGTGGAATAGCCCCGCCTCGCTCCAAAGCGTTGAAACCGCGAATACCAGCGGACACTTCAGCGCCGCAGGACCCGCCCTGTACGCGAACCGGCCATACCAGAACATGCAAAGGGAAACGGTCCGTGATGCGGTGCAAAATATCGCGGATAACAGCGCCGGTTGGTGAAGTTACAACGCCAACCACCATGGGCATACGCGGGATTGGACGCTTGCGCTCTTCGGCAAACAGCCCTTCAGCACTCAGCTTCTTTTTACGCTCTTCCAAAAGCGCCATGAGGGCACCAGCGCCAGCTGGTTCCATGGCATCAATGACCATCTGGTATTTAGATTGTCCGGGGAAGGTGGTGATTTTACCCGTTGCAATAACCTCAAGGCCTTGTTCTGGCTGAACTTTAAGCCGCACAGCATTGCCCTTCCAGATAATGCCGGAAAGAACAGCCCGTTCATCTTTAAGGTCCAGATAAATATGACCGGAAGCCGGGCGGCTGATGCGCCCCAGTTCACCGCGGACGCGCACATAGTCAAAGCTGTCTTCCATAGTGCGTTTGATGGCACCGGAAAGCTCGGAAACGGTGAGTTCAACCAGATTGGATTTATCGGACAAAGGGCAACTCTCTTAAGATCACTTTATGCGTAGTCCCGAAAAGCGCTTGACCTTTTCGGATAGGAATGCACGCCAGAATAAGGGATTAAAGCAGTTTGTTTAAGCCAGATGAAGGGACAAACGGCATCAATCCAGCTCTAACTTACAGCAGCTTGAGGCTGTTTAGGAGCGCTCGCAATCATTTTCCACGACTGCCATAAAAACCGCTCCCCAAATCTGCCGAAAAGCAGTAAACCCCCATGGAAAGCGGGCGCCTGCTTGAGTATGGTGCCGTATGTCCACTCCACAAAATGTAAGATCAGAATTTCGTATGCAGCGTCTTTTCATAAATAAGCCACTTAAAGCTGGATTGAAAATTCCAGCAGACCGAGCTCAGGCAAACTACCTTCTCAACGTGCTTCGCATGACAGAAGGTGGGCTGGTCCTTGTGTTCAACGGTAAAGATGGAGAATGGCGAGCTCAGCTTTTCCCAACGGGCAGAAAATCTTGTGCTCTGGTCGTAACCGAACAGGTTCGTAAACAAACAGAGCAATCCCAGCTGGACTACCTGTTTGCACCGCTGAAAGTCGCGCGTCTGGATTACATGGTCCAAAAAGCCGTGGAGATGGGAGCAGGGCGTCTTCGTCCGGTTCTGACACAGCATACGCAAACCCCAAAGCTTAAGCTTGAACGTATGGAAGCCAACATTCTGGAAGCCTGCGAACAGTGCGGCATTCTTCATATCCCTGAGATTGAGGATGCCGTTAAGCTGACCAGCCTCCTGAATAACTGGGAGCAGAATGAGCAAGGCCGCACGTTGATCTTCTGTGATGAAGGCGAACACAGCCAGAACCCACTGGACGCTCTGGAAGGGCTGGAAAAAGGTCCTCTTGCCGTTCTCATCGGCCCCGAAGGCGGGTTTTCGGAGGAAGAACGGGCACTTCTGCGCTCAAAAGATTATGTACGGGCCATTCCACTTGGCCCCCGGATTCTAAGGGCGGATACCGCAGCGGTCGCTGCAATGGCTGTTGTTCAGGCAAAATTGGGAGATTGGTTCTAAGTTACCTCCAAACGGAGGCCTAAATGGACCCAACGAACAAGACGGAAGATAGCAAACCGCAGAAAGGCGCGGCCAAGTCCTCACCACATCAAAGGTCTGGGTGGCGCCTCTCGATCTCTGCCGTTTTTAGTATAGGCGCGGCGTTGTTGCTGGCGCTCATCGGCGGGTCCGTACTATTTTTTGTCTCCAGCGCTGCCAATCAGCAAGCAACCGTGATCATGCGCGAAACCGGTGCGCTTATTGTTGGCCGCGGGCTGGAGGTTGTGGAAGACTTCTTCCAGAACGAAGAGCGCCTTGGCCTGTTAGCTGCTGAGGTTCTGAGCGACCCATTGGTTTACAATGCGCCCGCTGAATTGCGAGAGCAGCTCATTACGATCCTGTCCCGCCAAACCAATATCAAACGGATTTCCTATACATTCGCCTCCGGGAGAAAAATCAGCGTTCAACTGGACCACGCCGATGCGCCAATCCGCGAAGTTTTTGTCAGACCCCCAAATATACAGGATATGGCAGAAGGGAACTTGCAGTGGATGCCGCCCTATTATGATCCGGTGATTGGCGAAACCTTCATGCAGTTCACTGTCTACATCAAAAACCCAGTCGACAACACGCTCTCAAAGTTGGCGTTGGATTACCCAACCACGCTCTTGAGCCGGTTGATGGGGCGAATAAAATGGAGAGATTCACAGGTTCCATTTATTTTGCTGGGCCGGGATAAAGTGCTGGCCAGCTCGGAAACAGCCTTTCTGGATTTCGACCCAAGCGTGAGCACTCCGGTTCCTCGTCTCTCAGATCTGCAGGAAACACCTCTCAGCCACATCTGGGATGACAACATTGATAGGCGGGTCTTAAACACCACCTACAGCGCACATGTTGATACTCTGCCCACTGGCACATATCTCTATCTCTATGACGCGTTGAAAGGCGATAATCGCTTCCCGATCATCATAGGAAGCTACGTTCTTGCATCGGAGTTTAACGGGCCATTTGACAGCTTGCACAAAGTCTTTGTTGCAGCGACTGCATTTCTGGCAGTAGGAGTGCTGGTGATGTTCTTGATTGGGCGAAAACTGGCAACGCCAATTGTCGGTCTCGCCACTCAGGCCAATGCCATCCGAAGCCTCAACATGGATGGTTTGCAGGCCTTGCCTTCGTCGCGCTTGGAGGAGATTGATGATGCCAATCAGGCGTTCAATTCTGCAAGCGTCGCGCTTAGTGCCTTCTCAAGGTATGTACCCAAAGATCTTGTTCGCGTCCTGTTGGAAAGCGACTTTGAGGGTCTCAACAGCACAGAGCTGCGGGAAATGACAATCCTGTTCTCAGATATTGCAGGCTTTACGGGGGTCGCCTCAAAGCTCTCAGCGGAAGAGACCACATCGCTCCTAAATATGCATTTTCAGGAACTGGCAGACTGTATCAGCCAAACCCACGGAACCATTGATAAGTATATCGGGGATGGGTGCATGGCATTTTGGGGTGCGCCTGAAATTATGGAAAACCATGCCGAAGCCGCCATAGAAGCAGTCCATCTCATCGCAGAAAAGCTGAAAGCGGAAGTGAGTGAAGGTGATGGACAAGCAGAAAAACCACGCTTGCGGATTGGTGTGCATACCGGAACCGTTGTTGTTGGTAATATCGGCGCCAGGGAACGCATGAACTACACGGTGGTTGGCGATGCGGTAAATGTTGCCGCGCGCTTGGAAGAGTTAGGTAAACAAGTTGATCCGGAGGCCAAGGTGATTGCGCTGGCAAGTGAGGCAACAATCAATTCCTTGAGCGACAAGAGCCGGGCCAAATACCTTGGCGGCTATCAGTTGCGTGGCAGAGAGGAAGCGGTCGACGTCTATCGTATCGTGTGACCTTGCCGATAATGCAGCCAATTCAATCAAATTGCAGGAGTTAGCCCTAATATTTGCGGAATATTAAATCCAAAATTAGGAAACTAACGTTACGTCTTCAAGGTGTCTAAAAAGCGAATTGAAGCTGGCGAGGGGGAACCTCATGTTACAACATTCCAATAACAATTTGTTTTCCATTATGGAATTGTTCAGCGAGAACTATGCCAAATCCTACAAGAGTTATTGTGAGGCAAGCCACAAGGTTATGCCGTTCATGAAGACCTCTGAAACTAGAGGAAAGACCCCGGAAAAGCCGCAGTCAAACGGAATACCGGCACCATTCATGAAATGGGTTGATCCGTCCGCCTGGCAAACGGCATCTTCAATTCCGCAAATGCCAGCTATGCCGGAAATGATGAACTGGTTTTCCGGTGATAACAAACTGGGTGCAGCGATGGCCAGTCATTTTCGGCGCAAAGACGCTATGAATGCGGAGTCTTGGTTCGAGCTCATGCCGGTTTTGCTGGTTCTCCAGCAAGGAAATATGATGAAGCAGTATCTGGCAGGCCCTCAACGGACAATGCTAGAGGCGTTTCTTCAGGGATTTGCAAAAGGATGCCCGGAGTTGCATCAGAATTCGGATGATGTTCGCAATCCCATATTAGATGCCAGAGAAGCCTTCTGGTCCCAAATGATGCCCCTCACTAATCCGATGATAGAGTTCTGGACAGAAGCGATGCAACAGCAGGAGAGCACCGCGAAAGGCCACTCTGTGTCGAAATCTCAAGAACTTGCAGCAAGCTCTCCCAAAAAAAACAGTCAGACCAAACCTAAAAACCAGCCACAGACACAGTTGCCACATATGCCGGGGCTCGCAGATGGATTCTCTGCAGTACAGCAGGCACAAGCGGACGCATGGCAAACTTATTGCAAGGCTTTTTGGCCTCAATGAGGGATAGATAATGGTTTTTTATGGATACATGGTGATAACTTATTGTGATTAATATCACAGAATAAACACTATCTTTCTAGAAAAAAAGCTCTGTTTCCGGTCCAACCGTGAGTACAGAACTAGCCTAAATATATTTGTGATCTCTCGTTACTATGTATTGATCTAGCATAACTCTCCAATTAGTTGCGTTTGACAGGCCTTCTAACTCACAGAGATTATTTTCCATGAGTTATTTGGGAGTTTTATTTGCGATTCTGAGAGAACATCAGAACTTCCTCGAAGCATATTGTTAGATATATGATATTAATTATTGTGATGAATCGATGCAAGACGCACGAATTCGCGAACTAACTGCGACGATTAAGTAATCTAGGAATTTTATTGGTTTCATCCTTGCCCTAATTCTGTATATTCATACAAAATTGTTATGGATTGGGGACATGACAGCATTATTAGACTTGGACTCTCTCAAAACACTGGTGATGATTGCGGACGCCGGGAGTTTTACGAGAGCAGCAGAAAAACTGGACAAAACGCAATCTGCGGTGTCCATGCAAATGCGCCGGATGGAAGATAAGCTTGAACGCACCATCTTCCGCCGCGAGGGACGTCATTCCAAACTCACCGAAGATGGAGAGCTTTTGCTTCGCCATGCTCGGCAGATGTTGCGGCTGAATGATGAAACTCTGGCGCTGTTCTCAGAACGTGAGATCTCCGGCAAAGTTCGATTGGGACTTGCTGAAGACATTGACGAGAAGAGAACCGCAAAAATCATTTTCGAGTTCACCAAAAACAATCCGAAGGCGGAAGCATCCATCATCTGCGCGCCAGCAGCTGAGCTGCGCAAAGCACTGGATGACGGTCTACTCGATCTTGCAATCATCGGTAGTTTGGCTGATGAGGTGGAAGTAGGCGAAGGCAGCGTACTGGCAAGTGAAAGACTTGTTTGGGCCGCTGGCAGCAATTTCAAGATCGCGAGTGAGAAAGAGCTTCCATTGGCTGTCGGGCCGGAACAATGCAGCGTGCGTAAAGCTGCTGTTGAAGCGCTGAAGGATGAGAAACGTGCGTTTCGAATTCAGTACAGCTCCAGCAATCCCGGACTTGTGGAAATGACGGCTGCCAATGGCATGGCGATTACAATTCAGCCGCGCTCTTCAATTGTAAGTTCGAATGCTGGCCTGCTTGAATTGGAAGGCTTGCCAAAACTGCCGAACTACGTGCTGACGCTCGTGCGCGGGAAAGAAAGTCACCTTAAAGCTGCAAATGCGCTGAGTGAGCATCTCGCCAAGTCTTTTGGGAGCTTGGCACTCTCTGCCTAGGTGGGGATTTGAAATTCAAATAACGCAAAAGGGCCTGCAAATGCAGGCCCTTTTTATTTGCGGGTTCTATGAAATATCTGGCGGCTATAGGGGATAAAGCACGCCAGAAGGCTCCCACAAAAGCTTAGGTTTAAACTCTTGTACTCTCGCGGCGCTTTTCCAGCTCTGCGCATCGGCGCTCACTTGCACGAATGCGAAGGTGCCAGCTTGGGTCTTTTCCATCACCAACAGACAAGGCGCTGTAAACGTCATCGCGTGTAACGCCGATATCATCCAGCATGCGGTCTTCAAGGCGCGCTAATTCAACCATTGCGCGGCGATCATTGTAGTGCCTCCACAATTTCAGGGGCAAAGCTGCAAGAACATGCAGGGTGTGCGCAAGGGTGAGTGGCTCAAAAGTGCCTGCATTGGCGCGATTGGGGTTGCGGTATTCAGATGGTGTTGGGAATGCAAGCGACATGATACAACTCTCCCGCTTGGATAAACGCTTATCGCTATCCATTGGAACTGTTTGGGTTTTAAAAAAGGTGGAACACTCTAGGTTCGATCGCTCAAATATCACCTAAAAGTTGTAGATCAACAAGAGAATGTTTTCGATTGAAATACATTCGATATCGTGATTGATTGGCGACGATTAAATGGGAGGGAGCCCATGCCATACTCGATCGATATAGATCAATTACGCACATTTTTAGCCGTCGCAGAATTGGGAAGCTTTACCAAAGCTGGTGACGCCGTACACAAAACTCAATCTGCAGTATCTATGCAGATGAAGAAGCTTGAAGAGCGTATAGCCCAGCCAATATTTGTGAAAGACGGGCGTAACTCTAGGATAACGGAGCACGGAAGACGTCTCATTGAATATGCGCGCCGCATGGTTGCTCTGAATGATGAAACGCTTTCTGCATTTCATGAGCCGGAGATAGCAGGTCGCATTCGCCTTGGTCTACCAGATGACTACGCAGAACGCCTACTACCTCAAGTACTTGCAGCCTTTAATCGACTCAATCCCGGTATTAATTTGGATGTGGAATGTTCCAGTTCTAATGAAATTGGGCGCCGAATCCAAAAGGGTGACCTTGATATTGGAATCGTTACCAGCGAAGACTGTAGTAGTGTCCCTGGGCAGATCGTCCGACGTGAGCCGTTACAGTGGGTTGGTTCGCGCGAACACATTGTGCATGACCAACGTCCACTTCGTCTTGCCGTTGGCCCAACAACATGTTCATGGCGCCGGGACGGTGTGGCTGCACTAGACCATGAGAACATCCCGCATCAGGTGGTTTTCACCAGCGCCAGTGCCGCTGCTTTGGCTGGTGCTGTAAATGCGGGTTTGGCTATCGCTATCTTACCAGCAAGTGCTCTGCGGCAGGGTCATCGCGTGTTGGGAGAAAAAGAAGGCTTACCGCCTTTGCCACCCTGCGATATTACTATCATCAGAGCTCAGGTTGCAATTGAACCTGTTCACGATGCGCTATGTCATCACATCGAAGCGTCTATCGGTAATGTAACGATGGAATATAATCCGACAGAAGTTGAAGTCGTTGAATAAAACGTATTCCCGAAAAATGAATCCGGTTTTCGGGAATACACTTCAAGCTGTTATTTCTTTGCGGAACTGCGCAACACAATCCAGTTGCCGCCCAAGGCAAACAAAAGACCTGTTATAGACGTTATCGTCCAGACATATCCTTCCATAGCTGTAGACACGCCAAGCGCTACAATTGGAAACATAACCGTCGCATAGCCTGCACGGGCAGAACCAATGCGGCCAAGCAAGGTCAGGTAAGCGCCAAACGCAACGATGGACCCGATGAACACCATATAAAGCAGGCTCAGCAGAAACTCCGGCGTGAACGGCACTTCAAAGCTAACACCCTGCACATATCCGTTGGTTCCAAGAAGAACGGTGCCGTATACCATGCCCCAGGCACTGGCGGAGACCACAGAGATTTTCTGCGCAGTTGCTTTGGCTGAGACGATATTGCCAAAACAAAAACTCAACGTGCCCAAAGCACAGAGCCCAAGGCCACCAAGCGCTGCAAGGTTCCAAGAGCTGCCTGCAATTTCCTGATAAAACATCAAGCAAATGCCTGAAAAGCCCAGAGCAGCGCCAATCATGAGTGTTTGGCTGACTCTTTGACGGAACAGAACAAACCCAAGAACGATGTTAAATACGGAGGCGAGGGAGAAAACCACCGACAACAATCCGGAGGGTAGCTCTCTTGAACCATGATAAAACAGCAAGAAATTGGTCGAGAACAGCAAAAGGCCAAGGGCCGCAAACCGCAGATGCGTGCTCAAAGGAAATGCCAGTTTGTGCCTGCCGAGCTTTGCCCAACCCCACATTAAAAGGGTCGCAAATAGAAACCGCCAGAACAACGCAATTTCCGGGGTAATCACAGCTTGCAATTTCAGGGCATACCAACTGAAGCCCCAAGCAAACACCGTTGTTCCATAAAGGAAATAGTCAAACATTGTGAGGGCTGGTGGGCCATAGGAGAGTGCAGCGCCTGCGTCCACGTCGCTCGCATGAGCCATGAAATATTCCTGCTTTCATTTTATATTTTACGAAACTTCCTGCATGAAATTGGGCAAATATACAAATGAATATGCGTGATGGACTCATTCGATGCAGGAATGATTCCTGCCACTATTAGTAAGTGTTATATATTAAAGAGCCCCCAGCGCGGCCGATACCCATCCCTCAGAATTGAGATGATCTGCGGTGGTGTGATCAGGCTTACCTGGTCAGGCAGCTTCGCTTTTGCCAGTGTGTATCCGTCGAACCCCCATTGCCACCACTGGCCTTGCTTCAAGGCGTAAAAGGTAGCCTCACTCTCAACAACAGCGCCTTCTGGCCACTCTTCCTCGGGGTTAATCAACGGCAGGGGGCTAGGCGATTTTTTATGGCCGCAGCGTTGCGCATGCAGCACCAAATCCATTTCATCAGAATTCGGGCGTTTCTCAAGCCCCTCACTGTTTTGCCAGTGCGCTGCAAATCGAACAGCCTCTTCCCGCCGACATTCAAAGCAAGGGCGATGCCCCGCAGCGAGCGCCGTTACTTCATCAAAGAAGAATAGTTCCGTATAGAACTTGCCCCAAACATTGCGTTGCCAGCCTTTAAAGCTCGTCGCACAACACAGCCAGCGCCGTGAGGCGTGAGTGCGCCCGGTTAGCTCCTGTGTCTCAGGGTTATGAATACGCCCGCCACGATTGCCCATAAACAGGCCGCGTGCGTTGACCGCACACAGTTCACCATTCGGTTGAACTCGGTTTTGAAAAGGCATGGGAACTCCATCTGGGGCAAAACACCCTGTGGAGGCTATCTGCTCAACAGAAAGATGCCAAGGGCGGGAATAAGGAAGAAGATACCCGCAACATAACTGGCCGCAAAAACAACTCTCCGGGCACCCAATTCACCAATAAACTCAGCAAGCTGGACTGGAAGGTATCGAAGGAACGGCGCACTATAAATCAGCAGTACACCCAGAAGATTATAGGCAAGGTGCACGATGGCAATTTCAAACGCCAGTTCGCGCTGCCCCGTAACCGCAAAGGCGGCAAGAATCGCTGTGAAACAGGTGCCGATATTGGCACCCAGAGTAAACGGATAAACCTGCTTCGTTGTGAGAACGCCAGATCCAGCCAAGGGCACCACAAGACTGGTGGTGGCGGAGGAGGATTGCAGCAGCATCGTTGCAAACAAACCAGCAAAGATACCGGAAGCTGATGTTTTGGAGACCATCTTTTCGGCAAGGTGTTTGGCGTGGCCAACCAGCAACAAGCGCAACAACTGACTAACGAAGGTGATGCTGATGATGATCGTGACAAAACCAATCGCGGCGATCACCAAGCCATTCCAAGGTTGAGCAATTCCAACAACCAGCGACTCAATCTCTTGTATTAGAGGTTTCGTCAGATGGTTGATAAGATTAAAGCTGGTGCCGATGTTGTTGGGAGCCGGGTCAAAAGAGGTGAACAGGTCACCAACAAGGACCGCGATCTTTTGTAGGAAACCAAAGGCGAGTTCCAGAGGCAAAAAGATCAGCAGGCAGATGAGGTTAAAGGCATCATGAACAGTCGCAGCACTAAAGGCGCGTCTGAAATCCCTACGATCCCTTGCATAACCCAAACTCACAAAAGTGTTCGTCAATGTAGTGCCGAAATTCGCGCCAATGACGATTGGAACAGCGATTGAAATTGGCAAGCCCGCAGCAACTAAACTAACCGAAATGGACGTGGTGACAGAGGAACTTTGCACCAGTGAGGTCGTCAAGATGCCAACCAGCACCCCCGCAATGGGGTTGGTTGCATAGGAAAAGATCTGTTCGGCCTGTTGCTGGCCAATCGCAACAAAGCCTGCTTCGATAAGGCCAACGGCGCAAAGAAGGAAATATACAAGAAAGGCGACAGACACCCAGTTGAGCAAGCTTATGCCAAATGGCATATGTCGTTGCTCCTCAAGATATGGCTCGTCGAAGTTTACGGGATCTTTTTGCACCGACATGTCCGTCTCAAAAAATTCGCCACGACATTTAGCCGTATTTTCCATCACCAATTCAACAGTCCACGAAAATCCAAGGTCTTCGTTGACCGCTCGCCTCATTACAGAGTATCAAAGCAAGCCAAAATCAGTATTTTTACAGGTCATTCACCCGCTTCCTATTGCTCACAGACCTACCAGCTGTCAACATCCGGCGGGTGTGATTCTGCCATATTTTTCCTTGTGATGGCCAGATTTTCCTTGGAGGGGACAAGCCCGATGATGAAAAAAATTAAACTTGCGATGGTGACACTCGCTCTTTCTATAGGCTTTGGCGCAACAACTTCCGCCGCGGGCCTGCCAGATTTGAAAGGGCGCACAGTTGTTGCTGTAACAGAGAATGCGTATGCGCCGCTGAACTTTGCGGACCCTAAAACCGGTGAGGGCATTGGTTGGGAATATGATGCATTCAATGAGATCGCAAAGCGTCTCAATATGAAGGTGGACTGGCGTCTGGCCTCCTGGGACAGCATGATTGAAGCCGTCCGTCAGGGTCAGTTTGATGTTGGCATGGATGGCATCACCATCAACGAAAAGCGTGAAAAGCAGATCGATTTTTCCGATCCCTACATGACATCAGAAATGTTCATGCTGGTGCGCGCTGACGAAACCCGTTTTGACGACCCAAAAACATTTGCCGAAGATCCAGCCCTTCTGGTTGGCGCACAGCCAAGCACAACAAACTTCTACACCGCAGTCTATTCCGTTTTAGATGGCGACGAGAACAACCAGAGGATCAAGCTGTTTGAAACCTTCGGTACCTCTGTACAGGCTCTGCGTGCTGATGACGTGGACATGGTTTTGATGGATGCAACAGCAGCGGCTGGCTACATGGGCGCAGCGCCAAACAGTTTTAAAATTGTTGGTGGCCCAATCGGATCTGAAGATTTTGGTTTCATCCTTACTCCAGGCTCTGACCTGCGAGAGCCAATCAATGCGGCGTTGGTCTCCATGCATGAGGATGGAACAATTGATGCCTTGAAGAAAAAGTGGTTCTTCGATTATAACCCCAAGAACTAGCAATACGTTAGAGCGATTGTGGCGGGTACCTGTTGCCCGCCTTTTCTTTTGCCCAATCTTGTTAGATCCGCTTGGATACGACGACGAAACCTCTTGAAACCACCAAAGGAATTGCAATGGGCATGCGATCTACCACCAAGTCTGGACTGGATAGACTTCCTTGGTGGTTACTTGCATTTATCGGACTGGCAGTTCTCTTCCTTTGGCTTCTCACGGAAGACGGCGATTACGCCCAAATCCTGAACACCTTGAAAAAAGGCGTCGGGATCACGCTCTTCCTCACCTTCGTTGCGTTCACTCTGGCTAGCCTTTTGGGATTGGTGGTAGCCTTGGGTCGCGGGGCTAAGAGCCGCCTGATCCGGGAAATTGCCACGTTCTATACTGAGATCGTGCGCGGCGTTCCTGTCCTCGTTCTACTGTTTTACATCGCCTTTGTTGGGGCGCCTCAACTGGTGGTTCTGTACAATTGGACCTTGGGACCGCTGATTGATGCCGACCTTATAGAAAAGCTGCGCGTCCGCGATCTCTCCATGATGTGGCGTGCCATTCTCGCTCTTACGATCGGCTATTCGGCCTTTATCGCGGAGGTCTTTCGCGCTGGTATCGAAAGCGTGGATGAAGGTCAGGTGGAAGCCGCGCGCTCACTGGGGCTGACCCGCTGGCAAACATTTCGGCTTGTGGTCTGGCCGCAAGCGCTCAAAAACATCCTGCCACCACTCGGCAATGATTTTGTCGCCATGATTAAAGACAGCGCTTTGGTCTCGGTGCTGGGCGTGCAGGACATCACCCAACTGGGCAAGATTTATTCAGCCTCCACATTCCAGTTTTTTGAGACTTACAATGTGGTTGCATTCCTCTACCTCATCATGACGGTCTCCCTGTCGCTGCTTGTAAGAGCGCTCGAAAAACGCCTGAAGCGTGGACAGGAACACAAGACCTAACTAGGACCATAAAAATGACAGTTCTCGTCATAGAAAACTGCGAAAATGTAACCCTCGGCTTGCTCGGGCAAGCATTGGAACAAGCAGGCATCCCAATAGATCTGCGGGTTATGGCCAAAGGGGCAGAACTACCCTCTGACATCTCAGTATTTCAAGGTCTCGTCGTTCTCGGCGGCCTGCAACATGCCAGAGCAGATGAAGAGTTCCCATTCCTCAAAGACGTTTGCAACACGATCCTGACGTTCCACAACGCAGACAAGCCGGTCATGGGCATTTGTTTGGGTAGCCAGTTGATCGCCAGAACCTTCGGGGCAGAAAACATCCTCGGTAATCCGGTCGAAGCGGGTTGGCTGCCGCTGCAATTGTCAGCGGAAGGTCGGAACGACCCGGTGATGTCGGCAGTCGCAGAGGATGACACCATTTTCATTTTGCATACGGATACCTATGGACTGCCAGAAGGTGCAACACATCTCGCCTCCAGCCATATGACACCCAATCAGGCGTTCAAAGTGGGCCGCGCCACCTACGCTTGCCAGTTCCACTTTGAGTGCTCAGTTGATCAGGTGAACCATTGGAACGGCTGCTTCCATGGCCCAATCAACGAGTTGGTGCCCCACTGGAAAGAAATTCTGGAAGAACAAGGCCCAACCCTCGGCCCGAGAGCCGATGTACTGGGACTGGAAATCTCCCGCCGCTGGATTGCTTTGCTGTAACAACGAAAACAAGAAAGGTTCACACCAGAACCTTTCTATTGGCCTTGGCATGCAGCAACTCAACCCGATGTTCGCTACCCTTCGCACGGAGCGCGGATTCGGCTCCACAGTCAATACATCAGTTGAATCGGGTGGAGCGTCTCTTCTAACAACTGAAGCTCACAGAGCAGGAAACTGGGATGACTAAGGGAAGCCTTGTAGCTCCGCTTGGTCATCCCAGACGCAGCGCCGCGAAGATCGGGGATTCAGAGCTAAACACCCAAGCACCAATCTGGATCCCGCATCAAGTGCGGGAAGACAGCAGAGTGGTGAGCACCGCAACAGCCAAACTCACCATCTCCTTCCAAAACTGGTTACACGAACGAGACATTCCCGTCCTCTACAAGAATGATTATGATCAAGCGTGTAAAAATTCTCTATTTGGTTCTCTCAGCTTAATCATTGCACTACGGTTTGAGTCACGAAATTCTCCAAATTTCGACGGTTGCTCGGAGTTTCTGGAAGTAGGGGTTCAAAATGGTAAAGCCGTTCTATACGCGATTAGCGAGATATTTTCAGGACGTAGCGGATGCGTTGAAGAAAGGCGGCGATGCCGCTTATATTTTTCCAAACTCGACAGATAAAGGACAAACAAGAGAGGGTATTTACCAGCAATTCCTCGCTTCCCATATTCCTGCCAATTGCACAGTAAAACTTGGCGGTTTTGTTTTTCAGTTGGATGGTTCTGAAAGTAAACAAATGGATGTGATCATCTCGAATAACACGTCAATACAGTTTGATTTCCATAATCAGGATGGAGCAGGGAAGTCTTTTGCACCTGTAGAGGGAACTATTGCAGTAGCATCGATCAAATCAATCTTAGATAAAAAAGAGCTGCGAGATGCCTTAAGTAATATCGCGTCTATTCCATCTATGCAGCCTATTACACCAAGTCGACACAGCTATGGTACGGTTGTCGAAGGCTATGAAAATTGGCCATTCAAGATCATTTTTGCATACGGCGGTTTAGAAGCTGGGACTATAATAGAACACTTGAATACCTTTTATTCTGAGAACCCCAATATACCGCCTACAAGACGACCAAATATTATTCATGTGGCAGGGAAATACAATCTCATTAAAAGTGATGGTGGCTTGGAAATTATGAATGCCGATGGTTCCATTTTCAGAAAGGTGCCACAAAATGAATATGTGCCTTTTGTAGAAAACTCTGATGTACAAGCACTAGCCTTTGTTGTGAGATCAATTCAACAGAATGCTATGACATCGGGCCATATTTTCACTAGCTATACTGAACTGCTAAATAATGTTGTCCAAGTAGCTGCACATACAGAAAATGTCTAAGTTGGTTATAACAAAAAAGCCCGACGCATAAGCACCGGGCTCTTCATATTCATCGTGAGCAGCTTAGCTTAGAGGCACAGGCTTTTGCCGGTGCACTGCAAGTCAGCGCAAGCTTCATCTAGGCGGTTTGCAAGGCCGATTTCGCCTTCGCGCAGGACCTTCCGAGGATCGTAATCTTTTTTGTAAGGAGTACCGGTATCAGGGTCGATCTGGTGCTTGAAAGCCTTGGCATGTGCGTCCACATACGCGCCAATTTTTTCAGAGAACGCAAACTGAGTATCGGTGTCGATGTTCATTTTGAACACACCATACCCAAGGCTCTCAGTGATCTTGGATTTCTCAGAGCCTGAGCCACCATGGAACACCAGCGCCAGCGGGTTTTCGCCAAGCTTGTGCGTTTCGCTCACTAGCTTCTGGCTCTCGCGTAAGATTTCCGGGCGCAGCTTCACGTTGCCTGGTTTGTATACGCCGTGCACGTTGCCAAAGGAGGCGGCAACGGAGAAGTGGCCAAGCGGGTTCAGGCGGTCGTAGGCCTGCAAAACGTCTTCTGGCTGAGTGTAAAGTTTCGGGTTGTCCGCACCGATGTCATCATCAGAGCCGATGCCGTCTTCTTCACCACCGGTGACGCCAAGCTCAATCTCAAGGCTCATTTCCAGTGGAGCCATCAGCTTCAACAGGCGCTCACTCTCAGACAGGTTGAACTCGATGTCTTCTGCAGAAAGGTCCAGCATGTGAGAGGAGAACAGCGGCTTGCCATGGATTTTGTAGAACGCTTCACCGTGTTTGATGAGCTCTTCCAGCCATGGGATCAGCTTCTTATCCGCATGGTCGGTGTGCAGAACAACACCAACACCGTAATGCTCTGCCATAAGGTGAACGTGCTGAGCTGCTGAAACAGCGCCCAGAACTTTCGCCTGAAAGGCATCCTTCAAGCTTTTGCCAGCGTAAAACTGAGCACCGCCATTGGAGAGCTGAACAATAATGTCAGTTTTGTTTTTAGCTGCTGCTTCAAGAACTGCGTTGATGGAGTTTGTTCCAACCACATTGACCGCCGGCAAGGCGTAACGACCCTCGCGGCACGCTTCAATCAGGGTTTTATAGTCTTCACCAAAGATAACGCCCGGCTTGAGCTTTCCCATTTTAATAGGCTCCTGTTTAACAGCAGAAAGGGGAGGCAAGGTGCCTCGCACTGTAAACTGCCGCAGTAGCCAATACACGGCCTGCGGCAGTTGCCGCGCACATTAATCGCCAATAGGTACAAGTACAACATTTCTCAGGTTGTTCTGGAGAATATAATGGATTTAGGCGCAATTTTCGTCAGCCGAGCCGCCGGTTCATCACATGTCTGTCAGAATGGGCGGAGTTGAGCGAATGCCTGAAACTGTTTAACGGGAATCAGCCCAGCAGTTGACCAGCCAAGGCACGAGCGCTCATCCCAATGGGGGGGGATTGCATATCCCCTGCCAGCACTTCCAGCACAGGGCGTAACTCCACAGCAGATCCAAACTTGCGCAGATGGGTCGCCAACTCCAGAAGCAACGCAAGATCGGTAGAAACCAAAGTACCTGCCCCACAGGAGCGTATGGCATAAAGCACACTGTGCAAATCGCCTGTTCCCAGCCCGGGGAAGATCGTGCCATCCGGTGCCCCGTTTACCTGTGCAGCGCAAATCTGCGACAGGTCAACAACATGAACATTGGGGGTTTGCCCCAGCAAAACCCGAGCAGCGACCCGACTTCCAAACAGATTCGGCTCGTCAGCAACATCCAAAAACGCAATGCGGCTGGTGTAGTCGGCAGGTTTGGCAGCGGAGGAAGGTGCAACCAGCAAAAGGTCAGAAACCTCAAAACATTTGCGCGTGAAGGCCTCGGTGATCTTCACCAGCTCCTCAGATTGCCCGTTAAGCAAAGGAGCATAAGCCCGCTCAAACACCTTGGCACAGAAGGGAGACAGTACCGCGACAAAATCATAGTCGCTAAACTGCGAGATCACCTGCCGCGCCATATCCCGCGCATCCTCCAACTCTCCAGAGCGAAGAGAAACAAGACCGCAACAGCTTTGAACAGGCGGGATCTCAACACAATATCCAGCCCCCTCAAGCAATTGCAGCGCAGCTTTGGCAAGGGATGGACGGAACAAATTAACCGTGCACGAAACAAACAACCCAACCCGGGCATTGGGTTTAAACTTGGGACGCCGCACTCTGGCCATGAACTCGTCTATTCCTGCAATTGGTGAGCAAAACACCGT
The DNA here is from genome assembly GCF_900104145.1 of Pseudovibrio sp. Tun.PSC04-5.I4. NCBI lineage: Bacteria > Pseudomonadati > Pseudomonadota > Alphaproteobacteria > Hyphomicrobiales > Stappiaceae > Pseudovibrio > Pseudovibrio sp. Tun.PSC04-5.I4. Next base: position 362,678 of record NZ_FNLB01000006.1, read on the forward strand.
TCTAAGGTGCATGTGATTGCTGCCATAATTTGGTGGCGATTTCAACGCTTTATGTGTAAAAACGTTTCCGGCTCAGCACGCCATACCGAGCAAGGCTCCGTCAGACACGAATTTTGCGGAGGGCAGCCCTTTGTTTTATGTAGGTTTGGTGAGATCAACGCAGGCTAAAACGAACAGGGCACCAGACATAAAAAGGGCCGCATTGCTGCGACCCCATTTTTGGATTCTCTGGAACAGAGATTATTTCTGAGAGCCGTCAGCGTTGAACTGTGCGAGGTATGCAATAACGTCCTGACGCTGCTTTTCTTTACGCAGACCAGCAAAAGCCATCTTCCCTTTAGGGATGACTTTCTTAGGCTTAGTCAGGTAAGCGTCCAGAGTAGCTTCGTCCCAAACTTTAGCTTCTGCTTTACCAGCAAGAAGGGGTTTGGAGTACTTGTAGGCTTCAGTTTCGCCCCAGCCAGCACCAACGATGCCGTTAAGCTTTGGGCCAACCTTGTTTTTGGCTTTTTCGCCAACGGAGTGACAAGCTTTACACTTTTTGAAAACTTTAGCGCCTTTGGTAACATCACCTTCAGCGAATGCTACACCAGAGCTAACCAGCAATGCGAGCGCTGCAACGAGGCCTAACTGCTTCATATTTTGATCCTTCCCACTGTATCCGGCAGATAACCGCATCCGACAGATAACCGCGAATAAAAAAACAACATAGTCCAACTCTTGAGGGATTTCCCGTAGATTCGGCCATGCCTTCCTATATAGTGTTACGGCATATTGTCGCGGAGTGAATTGATCATACGCATTAATCGCTCATATAAATTTGTTTTGGCTCAAACACACGGCATTCAGAACCTGTTGTTTTGATGGGGCCAATAGACTTTATGCGGCTTTCTTCTTTGCGGAAATTATGTGAATTTACTGAAACTGATTCAGTAAATTCACCGAAGGTTTAGCTAGAGAAATTATCTTGCCCGATCTGGTGGAGCAGGGAGCGAATATGGCAGCAATTTCGATGCCCAAACCATCACAGGAAACACTGGGAAAGCGCGTCTCCATCGTAGCGGAACTGCAAAAAATTGTTCCCGGTGAAGGTGTTATCAGCGATGACATTGAGATGCGCCCTTATGAGACTGATGCACTGACCGCTTATCGCCAGCTGCCGCTTGTTGTTGTGCTTCCCGAAACGGTGGATCAGGTTTCCAAGGTTCTCAAGTATTGTTACGACAACGATGTGAAGGTCGTTCCTCGCGGAGCCGGAACCTCGCTCTCTGGCGGAGCGCTGCCATTGGAAGATGGCGTGCTGCTCTCCATGATGAAGTTCAATAAAATTCTGGAAATCGATCTGGAAAACCGAGCGGTGGTGACCCAACCGGGTGTGACGAACCTCGGGATAACCAAGGCGGTGGAGCAGGAGGGCTTTTATTATGCGCCCGATCCTTCCTCTCAAATTGCCTGTTCCATCGGCGGAAACATCGCCGAAAACTCTGGCGGGGTGCATTCCCTCAAGTACGGGCTGACCACAAATAATGTGCTGGGTTTGGAGATTGTCCTGATCACCGGCGAGGTTCTTCGCCTTGGCGGCAAACATCTGGATTCTGAGGCCTATGACTTACTGGCGCTGATGACCGGCTCGGAAGGACTGCTCGGCGTGGTAACGGAAGTCACTGTACGCGTTCTGCAAAAGCCGGAAACAGCACGGGCAGCGCTGATCGGCTTCCCAACCTCGGAGCAGGCTGGCAAGTGCGTGGCAGATATCATTGGGGAGGGCATCATCCCCGGCGGTATGGAGCTGATGGACAAGCTGGCCATAGAAGCTGCCGAAGATTTTGTGCACGCAGGCTATCCGCTGGATGTGGAAGCCTTGATGATTGTGGAACTGGACGGACCCGAAGCCGAAGTGGACGATCTGCTGAGCCGCGTCAGCGCTATTGCCGAGAAAAACGGATCTTCCTACCTGCGTGTGTCCCAGTCAGAGGAGGAACGCAATACCTTCTGGGCAGGCCGCAAAGCAGCGTTCCCGGCAGTCGGGCGGATCTCGCCGGACTATTTGTGCATGGATGGGACTATTCCGCGCAAGGCTCTGCCGGAAGTTTTGAGAGAAATGCAAGAGCTGAGCGTAAAACACGGCTTGCGCGTTGCCAATGTGTTCCACGCAGGAGATGGCAATCTGCATCCACTCATTTTGTATGATGCCAACAAACCTGGAGAGCTGGCAGCTGCAGAAGAATTCGGAGCAGACATCCTGCGCCTCTGCGTTAGAGTTGGCGGCGTGCTGACAGGAGAACATGGCGTCGGCATCGAGAAGCGCGATCTCATGCCGGAAATGTTCACAGAGGATGACCTCAAGCAACAGCAACGGGTCAAATGCGCATTTGATGAAAAGCAGCTTCTCAACCCCGGAAAGGTATTCCCTATTCTGCACCGCTGTGCCGAACTGGGCTTAATGCACGTCCATAAAGGGCAACTACCATTCCCGGATATTCCTCGGTTCTAAGCGCGGCATCGCCAAGCAGTGCTGCCCGATCAAAATACGCGCAATAACAAGTTAAAGTGAGGAAGAATCCATGGGAGAGGGTTTCCAACCTAAAACACCTAGGGAGCTGGAGGCTGTCGTCAAATGGGCCGCTGCTGAACAGGTGCCCCTGGAGGTCATCGGGTCCGGTTCAAAACGCAAGTGGGGCAGGCAAGTGCAGTCCGCTCACACACTGCGAGTGGATGGTATCAGCGGCATCATAGATTACGAGCCAGACGAGCTGGTCATAACACTCAAGGCTGGCACGCCAATTCAGGAGGTGCAGGCACTTCTTGCGCAGCACAATCAGGAACTCCCGTTCGAGCCCATGAATCTCAGTGGCATTCTGGATACGCCTGAAACAGCTGGCACCATCGGCGGTGTTCTGGCAACAAACCTCTCAGGTCCGCGACGCTTAAAAGCTGGCGCGGCACGAGACCATGTTTTGGGGTTAAAAGCCGTCTCCGGGCGGGGAGAGATCTTTAAAGCCGGTGGCCGTGTGGTGAAAAACGTGACGGGGTATGACCTGTCTCGCGGGTTTTGCTCCTCATGGGGCACATTAGCCGTTGCCACCAGCTTCTCCATCAAGGTGCTGCCTCGTGCTGCCGGTGAACTCACGTTCGCTCTCCTTGGTTTAACGCCGCAACAAGCCGCAGATGCCATGTCGCAAGCGATGGGCTCTTCTGCGGAAGTCTCCTCGGCTGCATATTTGCCAAAAGGTCTAAGCACTCTAACGCAGGAACACGCGCTCACGCTGCTGCGATTGGAAGGCATTCCCGTTTCCGTTGACTATCGCCTCAACAAGCTGCGGTCCTTGCTCAACCAGTTCACACAGCAAGAAACATTTGAGAGTGCACATTCACAGCAAATTTGGGCAGATATCCGAGATATCACGGTGTTTGCAGGCTCAACCAATCCGCTTTGGAAACTCTCTGTTGCGCCAACACAGGGCCACAAGATTATTGCAGAAATGGAAAAGCAATTCGCACTCAAATATCAGATGGATTGGGCTGGAGGTCTGATCTGGCTCGAAATGCTCTCCGGTGAGGTTCATGATGTGCCTTTGAGACAGCTTATCGCTGATTACGGCGGCGGCCATGCTACACTGGTGCGTGCGGGTGCAGAACAACGCGCAAGCATCGACGTTTTTCAGCCGCAGTCAGAAGCGCTCATGGCCCTGTCCCGGCGCCTCAAAGCTCAGTTCGACCCACACAGTGTCCTGAATCCGGGCCGTATGTACGCGAGTATCTAGCCCATGCAAACCAATTTTACGCCCGAGCAACTCAAAGACAGCGCAACCGCAGTCTCAGAACAGATCCTACGCAAATGCGTTCATTGCGGATTTTGCACGGCCACCTGCCCAACCTTCACATTGCTGGGAGATGAGCTGGATAGCCCGCGTGGTCGCATCTATTTGATCAAGGAAATGCTGGAAAAGGGGCGTCCGGCAGACGCTAAAACGGTCAAACATATTGATAGATGCCTGTCCTGTTTATCCTGCATGACCACCTGTCCTTCAGGTGTGCATTACATGCATCTGGTTGACCATGCCCGCATCCACATTGAGAAGACATATAAGCGTCCGTGGCAAGACAGAATGCTGCGCGCGATCCTGCAAGCCGTACTGCCAAAGCCGGGGCGTTTTCGGCTGGCAATCGCAGCTGCGGTCTATGGTCGTCCGGTCGCTGGGCTACTGAAAAAATGCGGCGGCACACTGGCAAAATTTGGCGCCATGCTGGCATTGGCACCAAGAAAAGCACCTTTGCCATCTGAGTTTGACGGTCAGACAAAAATCAACGCAAAAATCCAGCGCAAAGGCCGTGTCGCAATCCTCAAAGGCTGCGCTCAGAGCGTCTTGGCACCGTCCATCAACGATGCAGCCACCCGCTTGTTAACGCGCATTGGTTATGAGGTTGTCTTCCCAAAAGACGAAGGGTGCTGCGGTGCACTCGTGCATCACATGGGCAAAGAGCTCGCCTCTCATGAACAAGCTAAAACCAACATTGATGCATGGATGCGGGAGCTGGAAGGCGAGGGGCTGGATGCTGTCATCATCACCGCGTCCGGGTGCGGCACCACCATCAAAGATTATGGCTTCATGCTGCGCGATGATGCGGATTATGCCGAGAAGGCCGCTAAGATCTCCGCGATCTCTAAGGATATCGTTGAGTTCCTTATCGAGCAGGATTTGGGAAACACGCAGCTGAGGGCAGAGCTGACAGTTGCCTATCATTCCGCTTGTTCCATGCAACACGGGCAAAAAATCACATGGCAACCCAAAACACTGCTTCAAAACGCGGGCTTTGTCGTTCGTGAACCGCAAGAAGGGCATCTGTGTTGTGGGTCTGCTGGCACCTACAATATTCTGCAGCCAGAGATCGCGACAGTCTTGAGAGATCGAAAGGTTCTCAATCTGGAAGCCACCAAGCCGGATATGGTCGCCACAGGCAACATTGGCTGCATCACGCAAATCTCTGGTGGAACAGATATCCCGGTCATTCACAGCGTGGAGTTGCTCGACTGGGCCTATGGCGGACCAAAACCAGTGCAATTGAGCCTCCCATGAGAAAAAACCTCGTCCATGCGGTCGGTAAGACCGCATGGCTGCATTACTTCGCTGACAAATCTCGAGCTGCCTTATCTTTACAGTTGACCGTGCCGCCAAGGTCATCCTCTGCTAATCGCAGCTCATCAATGAGGTTGGGCGCGTTCAATGCCTCATGTCCCTTTGACGTTAGGTGAGTTGTGGTTTGAGCCTGATTGGCGTTTGAAAAGACCAAAACGGTTTCACGCCCGTGGATAAAAAGACTGAGTACACTTGCAAAGAGCGCAAGCGCGATAGCGGAGATGATGTACCAACTCACTGGCTGGCGTCGGTCTTGCAGGCAGTCTTCCAGAGCCTTCCGAATTTGGGAAAGATCCTCCGCCTTTAATGGGGCATCCTCAACCTGAAGAACAGCCAGGTTCTCCGGCATATCCTGCCGTTCTTCAGTGGGTCCCGAGTGGTCCAAAGGTACACTCGTGCTAAAAAAAGTGGGAATGTAGCCCACATCCGGCATCCGGATCTGCACGTTATGCGCATTTTCATTCTCTTCGTTATAAGCGCGTAAAAGTGTACGCAAACGAGAGATATTGACCCGAACAATGGGGTTTTCTCGAGGATTAAAGTCTACAGGAAGCTTGAAAACCTGTTGCCCGATAACCGGCTCTTTCAGGTCCTCATCTTTGTTGGATAGTTTTCGTTCCACCAAAAACGTCAGAAGCGCGGTAAGCTTTGGACTGCGGTTGAAGTTTGAGGACGACAAGATGCTGGAGAGTGCGGCGACCACCTCGTCTTTGCCAATCGTTAGATCATTCTTTTTGGCACGCATGCGCAGTACTCCCAAAACACACAGATGTGGCTTGGGGGAAAATCCCTCAATCAGATAGGAAGCGACGCCACAGTGCTTAGGGCTTGAGCCTCGCTATATCAAGGACGCTCAGTTTGCTCAGTTACATTTCCTGAAATATGGGTCAGGTAGCAACTTCTAGTTGTTGACTTATAGTAAGGTTACTTAATTAAAATTGCAATCTATGTGCGGTTTAACGCACATAGACCTTTGCGCCAATTGGAACCATTTTATACAGCTCTGCCACATCTTCGTTTCTCATGCGAATGCAACCGGATGATACGGCCTGCCCAATTGTCCATGGTTCGTTGGATCCATGAATACGGTAAAGCGTGGAACCAAGGTAAAGAGCGCGTGCGCCCAAAGGGTTACGTGGTCCACCAGGCATATACCGAGGTAGGCTAGGTTGCCGTTTGATCATCTCTGCAGGTGGACGCCAGTCCGGCCATTCCCGTTTCCGGGTTACTTTGTGGACGCCAGCCCATTCAAATCCGGGACGGCCCACACCCACACCATACCGGCGTGCTCTACCGTTGTTCTGTACCAGGTAAAGAAAACGTGTCGTTGTGTCGATAATCACGGTACCGGGACTATGAGAGGTGTTGTAGTTTAAAGTGGTTGGCAAAAACTGTTTCGGGATGCGGCGGTTATACCGGTTGGAAACAGCACGTGACTGTTTCCTTTTCGTTGAGCGCCTAACGTTCTTGAGCGCTTTCGCCTGTGATTTAGGAACCTGCATGACCCACGGGCCTGAAAGATCTGGGCTTAAGACAAGAGGCGGCGCAGACGCACGTGGCTTATACTCTGCTTGCGCAACAGTCGTTAGTCCGCAAACCAACCCCGTTACACTCAAGAGAGTGACCAGCCAGCCAGCTTTACCGTTTGCTCTAAGCCCTAACATGCCCGCACTCCTCTGGAATCCGCAGTTTACCCTTGTGCGAATAGCCGGAAACTAGGAGTTGCAGCTCTAGTAATCGTTAAAATTATCAATGTAATTTATACTAGTTCATTCTAGGGTTAATCGAAGGTTACCAAGTTTTCCGATTACTTTAATAAAAATTCTTGTAAATTTCACTCGGGCTAAGTCTACGGTAATAATTAACACTCTAAGAAGTAAAAAGAAGACAGAAATACGAATCGTCTCTGATGGGCGTGCTTGCGTATGCGCGCCACACTGTGAAATTGCTCCACAGTGTCAGAGGCTTAAAGTTCGAAGCTATGACAGCTTCATGAGTTCGGGGTTGGGATGTCAGTTGCAAGGAAAGCCTTTCGCGCAGAAGCTCAGTTTGGGCTGCGGAACGCACGAACGGAAATAAGTGCTCCGATCCAGGACAACGGAGAAGAGCACCGTCACCGATTGGTGATGGAAGAAATCGCGAGTTTGAAAGATCTGTTGGCTGCTCCGGGAGCAGATCCAGCTGAACTTTCCAAGCGCGTGGCAGAAGAGCTGCGTGAAGAAATTGGTGAGGCGGCAAAACTTAAGCGCGAGCTTGATGAAATTTATGAAGCCATCGCCAACACCAAAAATGAAATTGCAGCCCTTCACGATAAATCAAGCGTAGATAATGATGAACGTGGTCGTGTGACTTTGGAGCTGGGTGCAATTGTCTCCGGTACAGAAGGCGCAACTGACCAGATTCTCACCGCAGCTGAGATGATTGATCAGAACGCGGCAACCGTTATGCCGATGATCCCGTCTGAGCATGAAGGCCTTGTCAGTGACATTCATGAGCAGGTCGTTTCCATTTTCGAAGCCTGTAACTTCCAGGATTTGACTGGCCAGCGCATCAGCAAAGTGGTGAACACGCTTGCATTTATTGAAGAGCGCATCATCCGCATGATTGATATCTGGGGCGGGATTGAAAGTTTCAAGGAAATTTCTGCAAACCTTGCTGCCGATAAAGAGGGCGACGATGCAGACTTGTTGCACGGTCCTGCACTGGATGTAGAAACAGGTACAGTAACTCAGGACGACATCGACGCATTGTTCGATTGATCCGCAGTTTCCAACAAAAGAGCTTTCTCTCTGGCTTGCCATTTTGGTGAGCCAATGCTCTATATGAGAACATATAGGAAACATTCGGAGAGGCAGGATTATGGACCAAAGCTCAACAGAGATTGCTGAAGGTCTCATTCGCGGAGAAGATGGAAAAGACCGCTGTAAATGGCACGGCGGTGATCCATTCTATCAGGCCTACCACGATAACGAGTGGGGCCATCCGGTCACCAATGACACTCGCCTCTTTGAAAAGATCTGCCTCGAAGGCTTTCAGTCCGGCCTGTCATGGCTGACCATCCTGCGGAAGCGTGAAAATTTCCGTGCGGGCTTTGCTGGTTTCGATATCGAGACTGTCGCGCACTTCACCCAAAATGATATTGAGCGCCTCGTTCTGGATGCAGGCATCATTCGCCATCGCGGTAAGATCACCTCCACAATCAACAATGCCAATCGTGCTCTGGAAATGCAAAAAGAGTTTGGATCTCTCGCCGCCTACTTCTGGAAGTGGGAACCTGCTGCAAAAGATCGCCCAGCACTCTGTGATTTTGCTACACTCGGCCCAATCGGTAAGACCGATCTCTCGACCACAATCTCAAAGGATCTGAAGAAGCGCGGATGGTCCTTTGTTGGCCCAACAACCGTCTACGCTTTCATGCAGGCCATGGGCATGGTCAACGATCATCTTGAGGGGTGTTGCTGCCGACAGATAGTGGAAGACAAGCGGACAGCGTTAAAACGCCCAACATAGTCTTGATCCACAAACCGACGCAGAAAGTACGCTTTCAACGCAAAACCACGCAACAAAAAACGCACCCCGAATTGGAGTGCGTTTTCAAAGCTTTATCAGGAAACGCCGCTTACTTCGCGACTTTCTGTGCCAAAGGCTCAAACAACGGATTTGCCGTGTGGAACACGTAATCCAGCGGCGTGACCGTCACCATTTGTGCCCCTAGCTCGCGCAACTTATCCGCACACTCAGGAACATTAGAGGCAGGGCAATGCAGCAGCAGCGATGAGCCTTCAATGCCAAATGGGGCAATACATCCAAGCGCAGCAACCTTGCTCAACACCTGTTCAGGGTTAGCCACAACAGTCCGCATCTCTTTGAAATTATGAGCGTTATCCTGCGCCGTGATACGGTCCAGCATCAAACGAGCCGCCTGCAAAGCGCTCTCATCCCAGTTTGCGGTGGTTGAGGCCACAAGGTGCGCCTGAGAACGGGCAATCACACCGTCCTCTAGGATCTTCAGATTGTTGGCTTTCAACGTAGAACCGGTGGAGGTGATATCGACCACAAGCTCAGCAGCGCCAGCAGCAGGCGCTCCCTCAGTCGCACCAGCACTTTCAACAATGCGGTAATCCGCAATGCCGTTCTCCGCAAAAAACTGCCGCGTATGGTTCACATACTTCGTTGCAATGCGCAGACGACGGCCATGCCGCGCCCGGAAATCTGAAGCAACATCAGCTAGATCGGACATGGTGGACACATCAATCCATGCTGTCGGAACAGCAATCACAACGTCTGCATGACCAAAGCCAAGCGCGGTGATGATGTGTGTCTTTTCCTCGGGCCTGTCGATGTTCTCATTGACCAGATCCGTTCCGGTAATTCCGAAATGAACAGTCCCAGCTGCGATTTCCCGCGCAATTTCAGAGGCGGAAAGGAACGCAATTTCAACGCCCTCAACACCTTTCAAAGTACCGCGGTAGTTACGATCACCACCCGGACGCTTCACTTTCAAACCAGCACGCGCAAAATACGCATGGGTCATTTCCTGAAGGCGACCTTTAGAGGGAATAGCAAGAATAAGATTGCCAGCCATTAGACATCTCCCTCAGCAGCACGATCAAGCCAAATAGTAAAGCCAACAGCGGGGACAGAGCGCGGCGCGCCAAGTCGTTCCACCAACTTGTTGTAACGACCCCCACCAATCACCTGTCCGAGATGTGAGCTGGATTGATGATGAATTTCAAAGACAAAGTCAGTGTAATAATCCAAACGACGCCCGAAATCACCAGAATATTCCAGCTTGGAAATGTCAATGCCACGTTGTGCCATCAGGTCGGACCGCTTCGCCAGACGCTCAATAGGAGCATCCAGATTAAGGCCGGTTTTCTTGGCAAAATCATGCAAGGTCTCAACGGCTTTGAGCGGAGGCGGACCGGAGATGTTGAGGTAGGCAGACAGACGTGAAATCACATCCTTGTCCACGCCAGACCCGGCCGAAAGGGCTGCTTGCTCCATAAAGCGCTCTGCAATCTCATGAGCGGTACGCCCACCAACAGCAGAAATACCAGCAAGAGAAAGCACGTCCTCAACCACAGCCACAGCAGCTTCAGGATCGCGGCCTTCAAGGGCAGCAAGGAAGCCAAGCTTAGCGTCCGGCTTGGCCTCAGTACCGCTCATACGGGTGATAACCTGGTCAAGCTGATCACGTTCGCCAAACGCATCCCGCAGGCGGCGCTGCCAAACCTTTGGAATTTCAAGCGCTTGCAGAACTGATGTGAACAGACCTTCATCCCCAACACGAATGCGCGGGGAGGAAAGGCCAAGGCTGGACGCCGAATCAAGAGCAAGGCCCAGCATATCCGCATCAGCCTGTTCTTCATCGCTGCGGCCAATGGATTCAACACCAGCCTGCATGGTTTCGCCCAGTTGCCCGGGGCGATGTCGGAAAACTTGTCCAACATAGGAAAATGCCGCAGTACGGCCCGCTTCACCTGTTTCCAGATAATGTCGAGCAATCGGAATAGTGAAATCAGGACGTAAGCAAAGCTCTTGTCCATCTTTCCCATTTGTCAAAAACAGGCGCCGCCGAAGATCTTCGCCAGCCAGATCCAAAAAGATATCTGCTGGCTGCAAGATTGGCGGGGTTGCCTCTTCATAACCCGCATCCCGAAATAGCTGGCTCAGAGCCAAGCTGCGGTTATCCCCCAATGTCATATTAGTTCTCGCTTTGGTTTTTGCGATCATCTTCCTGAGCTGCAACAAGCTTTTTAACTTCTGCAACCAAGTCGTCCCGCTTCACAGCAAACTGTGCAGGGCGGCTTTCACGCCAGGTTTTGTTATCTTCAATCTCAGCAGAAAGGCGTTTGCCTTCAATGAGATCTTTGATCTGGATTTCACCTTGTTCACGCTCCTGAGAGCCCTGAATGATGGCACATGGTGAATTACGTTTGTCAGCATATTGCAGCTGTTTGCCAAACTGTTTCGGGTTGCCCTGATACATTTCAGCGCGAACACCAGCACTGCGCAGCTCCTGAACCATGGCTTGGTAATGCGCAAGGGACTCAATGTCCTTGTCCATCACACACACAACCACAGGCCCTGCAATTTCGTCCTGACCAAACTTGCCCAGTGTGGTGAGTGCCGCCATCAGACGGGAAACACCAACGGAAAAGCCGGTAGAAGGCACAGGCTGGCTCATGAAGCGAGAAACGAGGCCATCGTAACGACCACCACCACCAACAGAACCGAAGCGAACAGGGCGACCTTTTTCGTCTTTAACTTCAAAGGTCAGCTCAGCTTCATAAACCGGGCCAGTGTAGTATTCCAAGCCGCGCACAACGGAAGGGTCAATGAGAACACGGCCATCCGTGTAGCTTGCTGCATCAAACAGCTTGCCCATGGTCGCCAGCTCTTCAACGCCTTCAGAACCGGTTGCGCTTTCAGCAACCAAAGCGCGAAGGTTTTCAATGGTCTGGTCTGTGGTATCTGCACCAGCTTCAACAAAGGCAAGAACCTTCTCGGCTTCCGCGTCACCAAGGCCAGCACCCTTTGTAAAGTCGCCAGAAACATCTTTACGGCCTTCGCCGAGCAGCAGCTTCACGCCTTCTACGCCGAGGCGATCCAGCTTATCTACAGCGCGCAAAACGGTCAGGCGGGTATCAGCGTGTTCGTCACCGGCAAGCCCGATCACTTCCATCACACCATCAAGCACCTTACGGTTGTTCACTCGAATGATGTAATCACCGCGAGAAATACCGAGGCGTTCCATAGTATCGGACGCCATCATGCAGATTTCAGCATCCGCAGAAACGGAAGGTGCGCCAATGGTATCGGCATCAAACTGCATGAACTGGCGGAAACGGCCCGGTCCAGGTTTTTCGTTGCGGAACACGTAGCCAGCGCGGTAACTGCGGTAAGGCTTTGGCAGGCTTTCGTAATTTTCGGCCACATGACGGGCGAGGGGCGCGGTTAGGTCATACCGCAGGCTCATCCATTGCTCGTCATCGTCCTGAAGAGAAAACACGCCAGCGTTCGGACGGTCCTGATCCGGCAAAAACTTGCCAAGAGCATCAGTGTACTCGAACATTGGAGTTTCCACGGGATCAAAGCCGTAAAGCTCATAGGTCTGCTTGATAACGGAGATCATTTTCTCCATAGCCAGCAGTTCAGCTGGAGCGCGATCTACAAAACCGCGCGGTAAACGAGCTTTGAGCTTGGCACTTTTCTTTTTTGCCATGAGGCCGTTACATCCATGAAAGTGTAATGAGGTTGCGAGAACTTCCCCCAAGTATATCCGAGGAGAAGCGCACTGTTGCCAATCTCCTAGCCCATTGAGCAGGGGAGGGCAAGGCGCGAAGCCGCTGCAATCGGGCGCAAATTTCCCAATCAATACTTGCAATAGTATCAAGAGCGGCTAAGGTCGCGCGAAAAATTGAAGGATCTTTCCCTTTAGCTCCTAAAGGAAGGTCTGAACACTGGAGAAACCATGGTGTTAAACACCAAGAATGATGTGCCCGAAAACCGCAATTCAGATGATCGCCAGACCGGACCCGCTGAGCTGAGCATTGTGTTGCCTACTTATAACGAAAGCAAAAACGTCCCAATTGTTGTTGAGCTGCTGGATAAAGCGCTCGCAGGCGTTGCTTGGGAAGTGATTGTTGTTGATGACAATTCTCCAGATGGCACATCACAGGTTACCGCAGAAATTGCACAGCGCGACCCACGCGTCCGCATCATCCAGCGTATAGGCCGCCGCGGTCTGTCCGGCGCATGTATTGAAGGGATGCTGGCCTCCAGCTCCAAATACGTCGCCGTTATGGATGCCGATCTGCAACACGATGAAAGCCTGCTCCCGAAGATGCTGGCAGCTCTGCGCTCACAAGACTACGACATCTGCGTTGCTTCCCGCCATGTGGAAGGCGGGGATGTGGGCACCGGCCTGTCTTCTATTCGCGCTTGGGGCTCCAACCTTGCAAACAATCTGGCGCGTAACTTCCTGAAGGTTGAACTCTCCGATCCGATGAGCGGCTTCTTCATGCTTCGCCGTGATAAGTTCGTGGATCTTGCGCCGCACTTGTCCTCGCAGGGCTTCAAAATTATGCTCGACATTGTTGCCAGCGCAAAAGGCGCGTTGCGGATCAAGGAACTGCCGTTTGTGTTCCGCGAACGCCAGCACGGTGAAAGCAAGCTCGATACTTTGGTAACAATGGATTACCTCGGCCTGCTCGTCTCCAAACTCTTTAATGACGTGATTTCAATCCGCTTCATGATGTATTCCATGGTTGGCGGCACCGGTGTTGTCGTTCACCTCATCGCATTGAAATTGCTGCTCGTTCTCTTTGGTATGAGCTTCGGCATTGCGCAGTTGATTGCAACCTTCGTCGCCATGTCCTCCAACTTCTTCCTCAACAACCGCCTCACGTACCGGGACCGCCGTTTAGCCGGTGCAGCCTGGATTAAAGGTCTGCTCACATTCTATGTGATTTGTAGCTTTGGTGTTCTGGCAAATGTTGGTGTGGCAGAGTTGATTTACACCAGTAAACCAATCTGGTGGTTTGCCGGTGCAGCCGGTGCGATCATGGGAGCCGTGTGGAACTATGTAATCTCCAACACGCTCACATGGCGCAAAGGCTGATTACCCTGAGGATTGTGAGCAGATGCAGGAAACAACCTCCGCAAAGCCGTTGAGCTTCTGGCTCCGGCCAACCAATTTGATCCTGATTGTTGCCGTGCTGTCTCTGGCACGTCTGGCGACAGGCATGAATTCAGATCTGGTTGAGGATGAAGCCTATTACCGCCTGTGGGGGCTCTATCCTGCACTCGGATATTACGATCATCCACCAATGGTCGCCTACTGGATCTGGCTAGGTCAGGCGTTGTTTGGCGATACTGCGCTCGGTGTTCGCTTTATAAGTATTCTGTCAGCCGCAATAGGGTCTGCTGTTCTGTGGCGAACTGCAAAAGTGCTGTTTGATGACCATGTTGCAGGCTGGACAGTTCTCTTTTTCAACGCAAGCCTACTCATAGGTGTTGGCTCATTACTGGCAACGCCAGATGCCCCCTCGGTCTTCTTCTGGGGGCTGGCACTTTGGGCCATGGCAGAGCTCACCGCTTCAAAGAACGCCAACTGGTGGATTGCTGTTGGCATTTTTGCAGGACTTGGGCTTCTCTCCAAATACTCCGTACTGTTCCTTGGCATAGGCATTGTCTTATGGCTGCTCTGGGTGCCGGAAAACCGTCGCTATCTGCTCTCATGGCAGTTGTGGCTTGGTGGGGCACTCGCCATCGCGATCTTCTCGCCCGTGCTTTATTGGAATGCGCAGCACGAGTGGATCTCGTTTGTAAAACAGTTTGGTCGCTCTGTTCCCGATGGCTATTCCGTCAAATACATTGGTGAGTTTATTGGTTCTGTTGCTGGTCTGCTCAACCCGCTGGTCTTTATAATCGCACTGGTTGGAGCATGGCGCATCCTCCGTCGCGTGGTAAAGCAGGACAGCGCTGCAAGCCTGTTGGTTTTGACCGTTCTGCCGTTCTTGGTCTATCTGTTCTTCCACTCGCTGCATTCTCGTGTGCAGGGCAATTGGCCCGCGCCCATGTATCCAACTCTGGCACTGTTTGCCGGCATAGCCGCAGCTTATCCGCCGGTGAATGTTGGGCGCTGGTTCAAAGCACTCGCTCCATCAGCAGTGGTGCTGGGAGTTGTGATCGCAGGTCTTGTTTATGTCCACGCACTCACGCCGTTGAACACATCACTGGGCCGCAAAGACCCCACACACCAGATGCGCGGATGGCAAACGATCGGCACTGAACTTGCTGAGCTGGCTAAAGCCAACAATGTCGACTGGATCGCCACAACCAGCTATGGTTTGACCGGCCAAATGGCAAATGCGCTGAAAAATACGGGACTCAAAGTCTATGCGATTCCCGAGCGTATGCGATATGCAATGATTCCCGAGGCACTTCAGACCCCAAAAACCAGCAATATGCTGTATGTGACGGAAGAAAGAAGAGATCGGTCCGATAGGCTCAAAAACATGTTCGATGATGTGGTGTTGATCGAGACTATCCCCCGAGAATCTAAGGGTGTATTCGGAAATACTACCATCGAAAATATACGGATATACAAGCTCTCTGGGGTGAAGTTGCCCCTGAAATCCTACTGAGAGGGTCGAGATTTCGTTGCGTTAAATTTCCAAGCTTTGTTAAATATGCTCCTGAACCTTTGGGATTGGGAGTTCCGCGCGATGAAGCGCATCCTCTTAACAAGTCTGGAATTTGGGCAAAGCTACGGCGTTGATAGGGCGATCTGTGATTTAATCATCGCTGGACGCCTCTCTGCTGTCGGTTGCGTTGTAACTGGTGAGATGTGGTCGCGGGAGTTTTATCAACTCCGCGATGTGGTCGCATGGGCTGAACATGAGACCATGGTCGGCCTGACTGTTACCCTCACAAAGCCAGCAGGTCCCCTAACGGATTTCGGCCATACCGTCTTTGGTGATCTATTCCCGAGCTCATTGTGGTACTCGATCCGCAGCCCGATGAAGATGTTACCCGAAGAAGCCATTGCAGCTGAAATCGCCGCACAGGTGGATTTGTTTGAAGAGGTTTATGCCCGCCCACCAGCCTTTATTGCAATACAAGGGAATCTGGCCAAACACCCCGCAGTCAGTGCAGCACTGATCACCGTTCTGACCATGATGAAGGGACGAGAGCCCGCACTTGTCCTCCCGACGGGTGCAAATCGTATCGGCAATTCAATAGCTAAGCGTGCGGCCAAAGATGGGTTGGAAACCATATACTGCGGTCCCGATTTGCCATTAGCTGATGAGGAAACCGATCTGCGAGATTTTTTCTGGCATGGCATCAACGAAGCTAGAGATCAGGCGATGGTCCTGTGTCGCCCATCCTATCCCGAACAAGAGCACCAGCTAACGCTGAGGAAGAACATACGGCAGATCTCCTCACGAGAAAATCAGCTTAAATTCCTGATAAGCGAGGAATTTCCGTTTCTTTTGATGGAAAAAGATATCTTCTTGTTCTAAGAACGATCTCTTCCTGCGGTAACGTGAAGAGATCGTTCTATTGAATATGTCATAAATGTTGGGGTATTTATGAACGTCTCTAATTTGCCGAAAAATGGCGATAAGCTCTGTGACTCTTGTCACAAAAAAGCCGCAAGATAGACCTAGTTAAAATCATCAATTATATTGATGTAGTTTCAACTACAAAATGTGGAACTACGGCTCGTCAGGACCTCGTGATAAGATGACAAAGTTCAAAGAACTCCTTCAAAATAGCTTCTCACTTGCAGGCTTGGCGGAAGAACATGCGCATGGGCTCTCTGAAATCGCGCAGCCTATGTCTTTGAAGTCCGGGGCAGTTTTGTTTAAGGCTGGAGATCCTGGCAATGGCTGTTATGCTATTATCGAAGGCAACATGAAGGTCTCCGTAGTCTCATTGGATGGCAGTGAACAGCTCCTTGCCGTTTTGGCGCAAGGAACGCTAGTGGGTGAAATTGCTTTGCTGGATGGCAGTGAACGGTCCGCAACCGTGACCGCTTTGAAGCCAAGTAAGCTTGCATTTATCTCCAAAGCTGCATTTTATCGCTATGCCGATGAAAATCCTGCAATTTACCGACACATGCTTTCCATCGTAGCGACTCGCCTGCGCAGATCCAACGATGCTTTGGCGGCTCGCTCTTTCTTGCCGCTCAACGGCCGTGTCGCGCAAACACTGCTTCAATTATCAGAAACCTTTGGCAAGAAGGTCGATAGCCACAAAATTCTTGTTCACTACAAAATCTCTCAGGCCGAAATTGCCAATATGGCGGGTGGCGCACGCGAAAACGTCAGTCGTGTGTTGAATGTATGGAAGCGAGAAGGTGTTATCAGCAGGCTCTCTGGTTATTACTGCCTTGAAAAGCCAGAGGTGCTACGAGCTGCCGCAGAGCTTTAAGGTGGGTTCTTGAGGTAAAGTGACCTTAAGGAAAAATAAAGGGCCTAGGCCTTGTCATTGGCAAGGCCTTTGAAAATACCACAATGACATATCAACATTTTGACATTCGCCCGCTGAGCGAATGTACTCCGGTTCATCCCGAACTCACCCACACTCAGGTGCGTGCGCTTGTCACAAGCCATGTAGATAAGCTGCGCAAAAATAAGCGTCTTGCTGGTGTTTATCTCAGCAATTTGAGATGTGATTGGGAAGATTATGAAGCACAGGCAATGCGCTTCTGGTGCTCAGCGCTTTTGAAGGATCAGAGTTACTCTGGCCGCCCGCTTGGCAAATATCGGAGTGCCGCTGCTCAGGTCTGCAGTGATGATATTGCCAGCTGGTTGAATTTGTTCGAGAATGCAGTTGAAGAATGCATTGCAGACGCAGCCCAGGCTGACACGAAGAAGAGTGCAGCTCAAGTTGTTGATTGCTTCCACATGGCGATGAATATTACTGGAGCTGATGGCACACGTCATGCATAGCATTTCTGGTAATGTTTGGACGGAGCTTAAAACAATGACTGACGCAAGAGACAACGCTGAAAACGTGCAGCCAGTAGGTGAGCTAACCACGCGCACAATGGCTATGCCAGCGGATACGAATGCATCTGGCGATATCTTTGGTGGATGGGTTGTCTCTCAAATGGATATAGCAGCCGGTATTGCTGCCAGCCAATGCACTATGGAACGTGTCGTCACTGTCGCAATTGACGGCATGACTTTTATCCGCCCAGTGAAGGTTGGAGACGTCATGTGCGTGTATGCGCATGTCCTGCGGGTAGGAAGAACGTCCGTCACCCTTGCGATCGAAGCATGGGCGCTGCGCCACCGCTTCGGCAGTCGTGAAAAGGTGACAAACGCACAGTTTACGTTTGTTGCAGTCGGTGATGATGGTAAGCCAATCGAAATATCATCGGAACAACGCGCCAAATTTACGACCTCGTAGTCGCGTAACTGCAAATTGGAATTGGGAAACAAGCCGTGTCACTAGAAATCCCCGTTGTATCAGCGCGTGAACGGACACCGCTTGACCCTTCCATTACGCCTGCTCAAATCAATCTGCTCGTAGAAAGTTTTTACGGTAAAGTCCGGGCACATGAAACACTTGGGCCGATCTTTCTGAAAGAGATGGGTGACGACTGGGGCCCGCATCTGAATAAGATGAAGCACTTCTGGGCGTCTGTTTTGCTAAAAACAGGCACCTATAAGGGAAAACCGGTTCCAGCACATGCCAGAATTGAAGGCGTATCGACCGAAAACTTCCATGAATGGATGGACTTGTTTGAGGACGAGGTCTACGCGATCTTTTCCAAAGAAGCAGCTCCACAATTGTTGGCCACAGCACAGCGCATCGCACAAAGCCTTTGGCTTGCAATGGTCGCAGATCCTTTTGCCACGCCACCAAAAAAGTTTGGCAGCCAAGCAGCCTGAGGTCTAGCGAAACTGTTTGGAGCGAAGAGCGGTTTGTTTAAAGTGCAATCGTAGTGCTTCAAGTTCTCTCGGGCGTCTGCGCACCGTATCTGCAAATAGACGCTCGTCAACAACCGTATGGCAACCGTTGGCCCATAATCGCAGCAAAGTCGCAAACCGGTCTGTGCGCTCTTCTGAGCTGAGGGGAGTGTTGTCTTGGCGTGTTGAGTGAGAGCATAAACGACTACGCAATCCCTTTTCGAGGATCAGGCAATCCAAAAGGTATGTTGCCGTAAACTCATCAGCAAGATGAGACACAGCTTCTCTCAGTGATTGTGGTACGCACTCAGACACATAGGACTGCCATGCAGACTGTGGCTGACTAGTAAGATCAAACATTAAATCCTCCATCGGTTTCCCGAGGAGAACTGGCGCAAAATCCATTGAAACTACCGCTTGGTTGTTGCGAACGATGACGACCTAGTCCTCTATTCGAAACCACATCCCTAATGGCGGAGACCACCTTGCCCGGTTTGGCAGGTTGGCGAGGGCGCCAGCCCTTCTCTTGATGATGCTAGGGATTTGGCACGAAAATAAGGCAATTGCAAGTGTGCGACTGTCCTTTGTTCTTTCTCCACACTTTCAAAATTCCGTTATGTCTTACCCTAACACCACATAACGTAGGTTCCGCTAAGTGAATACCTTCAATTTTCACGTTTCGATAAACTGAATTATTGTCAAATCTAAGTATTCTCCCTCCTCGTCAAAACAGCGCATAGTGTTGGTCTAATTGCACGGCTTAGGTCATTTATTGCACCTAACTATTCACCAAATCAGGAAACCCAAGGAGACGCGAGAATGTGCAGTAAAATAACCATCAGCTACGGAATCGTGGCGACATGCACATACGCTTTCCTGATGTCCTCAACACAGGCTGCTGTATCCACTAAGATAATAGACGAGGTTAAGACGGAGTTTGTGAGCCAGACAAAGGCTGACCAGAAAACCCTCTCTGACAATGTGGATGTTGTTGTAATGCCGAGAGGCTTTCATATTGAGCCCTATGCTGTAGTGCCAGATGCACGCCATATGGCCGTTGCTCCCGATGGCAAAACCGTTTTTGTTGGAACGACGACTGATCGGGTCTGGGTGGTTGAGCAGGATGAAAACGCACCGATAGCCGCGGAAGTCAGGCAGTTTGCTGCCAACCAGTCTTTTATCATCCCAAATGGCGTGTGCTTCACAGAGGATGGTGCTCTGGTTTTGGCGGAACAAAACCGGGTGTTGAAGTTCCCCAATGCATTAAAAGCCAAAGATGAAGCGAAGCCGGACGTTCAGATTCTCATCGGTCAGGGAATGCTCATTCCCAAAGCAGAAGAAAGTTACTCCCACTCTGCGCGGGTCTGTGATCAGGGGCCTGATGGCCGGATCTACATCTCTCTCGGCCAGCCTTACAACGTCCCACCTGAGATGAAGCTGAAACTATACGACAGTCTCGGCATCGGCGGTATTATCTCAATCACTGGGGATGGAATGGATCGTCAGGTCTACGCGACTGGTATTCGCAACTCCGTAGGCATGGAATTCCATCCCAACTCCAGCAATTTGTGGTTCACTGACAATCAGGTGGATGGCATGGGAGATGACATTCCGCCGGAGGAGCTGAACAAGGGCGTGGAGCCGGGCAAAAACTATGGTTTCCCGTGGTACGGAGGTGGAACAGTTCGCACGCCGCATTACATCAATGAACCAATCCCGAGCGGAGTTGTTAACCCCGAAGTGGAACTGGATGCCCACGCCGCCAGTTTGGGAATGACCTTCTATCAGGGCAATATGTTCCCTGAAGAGTACAAAGGCGGCATCTTCATCGCCCAACACGGCTCTTGGAACCGCTCAGATCCTATCGGCGCACGAGTGGTGTTCGTGCCGGTGAATGACAAAGAGGAAGCTGGCGTCCCCACAATCGTTGCAACGGGGTGGATTGATGCTGAAGGGGACTATCTTGGTCGTCCGGTTGATGTGGTGGAACTTGGAGATGGATCGCTTTTGATCTCTGATGATTCAACAGGCGGTATCTACCGCATGTACTACGAGGACTAAAAAGCAGGCCAAGAACGTCCTTGACCTGCTCACATTAAGAGTATCGCTGATTAATGGCTGCCGGGAATACCTTTGTAGGCATTCTCTCCCCAAACCTTCTTCACGCGTTGATCGCGACCACATTGGTAGCGGTAGTATTTGTAACGGATCGGGTTCTTCTCGTAATAGTTCTGGTGATAGTCTTCTGAATCATAAAAAGCAGAGGCTGTACGGATCGGCGTCACAAGAGGTGCTTTGATCTCACCTGATTTACTAAGCGCCTTCTTGGAGGCTTTTGCTTTTTTCAGCTGTTCTGCACTGGTTGCAAATACAGTGGTCTGATAGCTCTCGCCGCGATCACAAAACTGACCGCCTGCATCTGTTGGATCAACAGAATGCCAAAATGCAGTCAAAAGCTCTTCGTATGATACTTTCGCAGGGTTAAACTCAACTTCCAAAGCTTCCAGATGACCTGTGCCGCCAGCAGAAACCTGCTTGTAGGTCGGGTTGGCACTGCGACCACCTGTGTAACCAGAGGTCGTTTCCAGTACGCCGTCAATCTTGTCGAAATCAGACTCAATGCACCAGAAACAACCGCCTGCAAATATGGCCGTTTCTGTTTTGGCCGCTTGGGCAGGCTGTGTCACAGCAAAAAGCAGAGGCAGCAGAGCAAAGGCTTTAGCAGCGTTTTGTGCAAACATCTCAGATCCTTAAATCAGGTTGTGCATTGGAATTTCTTAAAACTTATCAGAACAGCCATACTTATTTGAAATGAAGTTACATCAACATTTCGTCACTGGAGTTTTGCTTTGGGCGCGGAGGTCTCTAGAGATCACAAAATACTGCCCCTCAATGGTCTGATATAAATACGTTCAATATCCAACAGATAAGGGATCAGTTATTCCTCTTAGATCGAATATGCTAAGATCTGATTTTCTATATTTTGAGGAATTTTATGCGATATTTCAGCGCCTTTTTCTTTTCCCTGAGTGTTTTGATTGTCCTGCCAGCAGCTGCCGATAATTTTGAACTAGCCCATCAGGCCATGTGCGAGAAGATGAAAGTCTGTGCGGTTGAAACGATGAAGCGCGAGAACGGGGATAGCCCGATTAACGGTGCAATTCGCGTGATGCTGGCTCAGCAACTTGATCAGGCTTGTGTGGCTATGAAAGCAGATTTCAATGAGGCACGCAGTGTTGCAGGGGGGCTGGAAAAAGCCGCCGCCTGTATGAATTCGCTCTCAGCCAAAACATGCGTTGCGCTCAACAACATGGAGGATGACCCAAACACAAAGGAATGCACCGAGTTTCAACAACTCTCCGTGCAGTAAAGCGGCTCCGAAAAGTGGATATGGTATCCGGATAGGATTGCGTTCGAAGTCAAAGGGCTTGTGCAGAATGCCTAAAGCACATTTGCCATATTCCAGCCGGTAACGACGAAACCAACTTTCTCATAAACGCGGATGGCAGCCTGGTTGTTGGGTTCAACGCGCAAACCAATGCGCGTCAGGCCTTCAGCCTTCAGCGTGGCTTTCAAAATTTCAAGTGCTTGTGAAGCATAGCCCATGCCGCGGTGTTCCGAGTAGACAAGAAAATCCATAATGAAGATGGAGTTCTCATCATTTCGCGCGTACCAGAGATGCCCGACAGCGGCCTCTCCCTTATCTGACTGCTTCATAATGCTCAGCATCTTGTTTTGGTCCGTACTCACTCCATCAGGAAACGCATTAACGACACCGTCCGTTGCCTTCTTCAAAGCGGCCTGCTCGTCCATTCGGTGATTGGTCATGAGATCAACAACGTACTCTGAAATTGCGGTGTGCTTGAAATCAGCAAAATGCGATGGATCGTAGGTTTGAAGGCGGATCATTGAATGTTCTTTCGATGAACTGGAAGCTTAGAACAAATAAGAGCGCCCCGATGGGCGCTGCTATTGGTCTTATTATTCTGGAATTATGGAGAGGCGCGGGTGGAGCGCTTTGTAAAAGTTTTCAAACCAGGTGACATACCATTGTGCCAGGTCTGCAGTTGTCGTGCTGATGCCCAGATCGACATCTTTTTTCCATAAAACGATGCAGCAATACTTGGCATTTTCTACAGGATCCCAATCCAGGGATGCACCGATCTCACCTTCTATCTGTTCTTTTTCGCGCAGTAGGTGCTCAAAATATTTTTCACCGCGTTCGTTGCGCAGGCTAACCATAACCTTCGCGCAGTTTTCTTGCTCCACATAATGAAGGCTAAGATACGCGCTGGGTACGCCAAATTTGACGTCGTAATAACTTCCGGAAGGAATATTGTTTCTCAATTTCAGCGGAAGTTTGGTCTCGGTCAGTTGTTTTCTTACTTCCTGCCAAAGATCGTGTTGTTTAGTTTCTAAATCATTCATGATTCACTGATCTCCATCTCAAGTTATATATGCATATACATGACAAAAAGGGCGCCTCAAAGGGCGCCCTGATCTGTTTAAGCGTTGGAAAGCTTGGCTTAGAAGCCCATGCCGCCCATACCGCCCATTCCGCCGTCCATAGGAGGCATTGCAGGGCCGTCAGATTTTGGCATTTCAGCAACCATTGCTTCGGTTGTGATCAGCAGGCCAGCTACAGATGCAGCGTCCTGAAGGGCAGTACGAACAACCTTAGTTGGATCGATGATGCCAGCTTCAATCATGTTGACGTATTCTTCGGTCTGCGCGTTGAAGCCGAAAGTTTCGTCAGCAATGTTGTCCTGGATCTTGCCAACAACGATAGAACCTTCAACGCCGGAGTTTTCAGCGATCTGGCGAAGTGGGGATTCAAGAGCGCGAAGAACGATCTTGATACCAGCTTCAATATCAACGTTGTCAGAAGAAATCTTCGCAACAGCAGCTTTTGCACGAAGCAGAGCACAACCACCACCTGGTACGATACCTTCTTCAACAGCAGCGCGTGTTGCGTTCAGGGCATCGTCGATGCGGTCTTTTTTCTCTTTAACTTCAACTTCAGT
The DNA here is from genome assembly GCF_900104145.1 of Pseudovibrio sp. Tun.PSC04-5.I4. NCBI lineage: Bacteria > Pseudomonadati > Pseudomonadota > Alphaproteobacteria > Hyphomicrobiales > Stappiaceae > Pseudovibrio > Pseudovibrio sp. Tun.PSC04-5.I4. The sequence continues at coordinate 386,273 of NZ_FNLB01000006.1, forward strand.
AGCACCACCAACGCGGATAACTGCAACACCACCGGCAAGCTTAGCAAGACGTTCCTGCAGCTTTTCACGGTCGTAGTCAGAAGTAGTTTCTTCGATCTGAGCTTTGATCTGAGCAACGCGTGCTTCGATGTCAGCTTTAACGCCAGAACCGTCAACAATAGTGGTGTTCTCTTTAGAGATGTTCACCTTGTCAGCAGTGCCGAGCATTTCGATAGTAACGTTTTCCAGCTTGATGCCGAGGTCTTCAGAAACCACAGTACCACCAGTCAGGATAGCGATGTCTTCAAGCATTGCTTTACGACGGTCACCGAAACCAGGAGCCTTAACAGCAGCAATTTTTAGGCCGCCGCGCAGTTTGTTAACAACCAGAGTTGCCAGTGCTTCACCTTCAACGTCTTCTGCAATGATGAGCAGCGGACGGGAAGACTGAACAGCGCTTTCAAGGATAGGCAGAAGTGGCTGTAGGTTGGTCAGCTTTTTCTCGTGAAGGAGAATAAGTGGCTTTTCCAGATCAGCAACCATCTTTTCAGCGTTGGTTACGAAGTAAGGAGACAGGTAGCCGCGGTCGAACTGCATGCCTTCAACAACTTCAAGCTCAGTCTCAAGGGACTTAGCTTCTTCAACGGTGATAACGCCTTCGTTGCCAACGCGCTGCATTGCTTCAGCAATATCCTGGCCGATCTGAGCGTCGCCGTTAGCAGAGATTGTGCCAACCTGTGCAACTTCGTCGGTAGAAGAGATAGACTTAGAACGAGCAGTCAGATCTGCAACAGCAGCTGCAGTTGCCATGTCAACGCCACGCTTCAGGTCCATTGGGTTCATGCCAGCGGCAACGAACTTTGCACCTTCTTTAACGATAGCCTGCGCCAGAACAGTCGCAGTTGTTGTACCGTCACCAGCGATGTCGTTGGTTTTGGAAGCAACTTCACGCACCATCTGTGCGCCCATGTTTTCAAACTTGTCTTCAAGTTCGATTTCTTTTGCAACAGAAACGCCATCTTTAGTGATGCGTGGTGCGCCAAAAGCTTTGTCTAAAATAACATTACGGCCTTTAGGGCCCAATGTTACTTTTACAGCGTTTGCAAGGATGTCTACGCCGCGGATCATTTTGTCGCGGGCATCAGAACCGAATTTGACTTCTTTAGCAGCCATGGTTTTGTCTCACTTAAATTCTTGAAAAACAGAAGGGATCGTAGGGTCTCAACAATGGCTTGGAATTAAGCCAGGATACCCATGATGTCGGATTCCTTCATGATCAGCAGCTCTTCGCCGTCGATCTTAACTTCAGTACCGGACCATTTGCCGAACAGAACGCGGTCACCAGCTTTAACGTCGATAGCGATGAGCTCACCATTGTCTTTGCGTGCGCCAGTGCCAACAGCGATAACTTCGCCTTCCTGTGGCTTTTCTTTTGCAGTGTCAGGAATGATGATGCCACCAGCTGTTTTTGCTTCAGACTCAATGCGGCGAACGACAACGCGGTCGTGTAGTGGACGAAACTTCATAATTGCTTTTTTCCTATCATGCGCGAGCGCCCCTTGTAGGCAGCGCCCGGACGCGAAGGTTAGTGGGTGATGCTCTAAGCTTCACAGTCTTAGCACTCCCAAAGGCAGAGTGCTAACAACCGACTTTTGATGTAGGTTCCCCCATTGTTGTAGTCAAGGAGAGCCCGGCAAAAAAATAGCTCAGAACCATATAATTCTGCGATTACTGCAAAAAATTGGGGGTAATCCGGGAGAGAGTTTGGTTTTACAAGACCAAAGAACTAGGCGGTGAGGAAGGCCGGTGAGGACCGGAATCAGAACAAAATAAAAGCTGGCTCTCCAAAAAAGCCAGCTTCATGAATGCGATATCTAGCTGAAGAACTACTTAGTTCTGCAGCGGTGTAGCTTTCATTAAAAACGGAAGTTCAAAACTTCCTGATTTTTCAGAGTTTTCATCGTTAAACCGAACTTTTAACACGTACTCACCAGCCTGAAGGCCTTGCAGGTTGAAGCTCAGGGAACTCTGGTATTCACGAATCCGACTGAAGCTTTCGGAGTGTAGTTCTGCAAAATCATCCTGTGAAGCGAGAACCTGGCCCGTCGTATTGCGCAACTCAAAGTCAACGCTCAGATCAATCATGAATTGACCATTTTGCTCCTGATAGGCGTAACCAAGAGGTTCAGCATATACAATCAGAGGATCGCCGCTCTGGAATTCAGCAGATACCAGTGGAGTGTAAGAGCCGTACCCTTTGGCCGGAAGGGCGATGAACTTTGCTGATGTGAAAACAAGGCTTTGCTGTTTCCAAGCTGTATTATATGCGCTTTGGGCGGTGACAAAGTTAGGTGTCAGTTGAGCCGTTTCAGCGGCAATCGCAGCACTTCCCAACAAAGTGCCAACGACTACGGTACAGGCAGCGGCACTTATGCATGCCGCCATCCCTCTTTTATTGAATGGCATTTTTAGTCCCCTAGAGCCGTCGGTATAGGTACCGTGGCACTCACCAATTTGTTGGCGGTGGTATAGCCCTTAAATTTTGGGGAGACAATACTGCGTCATTTCGTGAAGCTGCTTAGGGGAGGTTCACGGCCATGTTCCTGATGCAATGGTTAAGAATTTGCCGAAGCACTCCGTTAGAGGCTCGCACGATCTGCCCAGGATTGGCGCTTTCTGTAGATCGTCGAGGGGCTGATTTCCAGCGCAGCAGCAGCAAGCGCAATATTGCCATCAAAAGTTTCAAGTGTCGTCTCAATGATCTGCTTTTCCTGAAACCACAAAGGCTCGATAGAACGGCCTGACGAGAACGCATATTCAGTCGCGCTGATGGAAATGTCAGATTGGATGGAAGCCGGATTGGATTGGAGGAGAGGGGAGAGCATACTCTCAGTAACCTCAACGCCTTCATTCATGACGACCAGTTGGCGTACGACATTCTCTAGTTCGCGAACATTGCCCGGCCAGCTATGTTGCAGCAACAAGGCCTCTGAACCTGTTGAAAATCGCTGAAAACCGCGCTTTTCTTCTCCCGCATATTTTCGAAGGAAGGTCAGTGCGAGTGTCGGGATATCTTCTCGGCGCTCGCGCAGAGCTGGAAGCCGGATTGGCAAGACGTGAAGGCGATAGAATAAGTCCTCGCGGAAACGGCCTGCGGTAATCTCGGCTTTTGGGTCGCGATTGGTCGCGCAAATCACACGCAAATCGAGTGACCGGACTTTATGCTCTCCAACCCGCTGGATTGTTCCCGTCTGTAGGAACCGAAGAAGTTTGCTCTGCAGGCACAGTTCCATTTCTCCAATCTCGTCAAGAAAGAGAGTACCACCATCAGCAATTTCCGCCGCCCCAGCTCTTGCTTCATCCGCCCCTGTAAAGGCTCCACGCACATGACCGAAGATCTCGGACTCCATCAGGTTGACAGGAATTGCTCCACAGTTGATTGCGACAAAAGGACCAGCCTTTCTGGCAGATCTGGCGTGGAGAGCCTGTGCACATAGCTCCTTACCAGTCCCTGATTCTCCAGTGATGAAGGCGGGCGCGCTGGATGTTGCCATCCGGTCTATCTGTCCATAAACCGTCTGCATCCGATTTGAGGTTCCAACGAAACCTTCAAACTGTGTTGCGGACACGTCGCTTCCAACCCTCTGATTTGAGGAGGGAACTGCAACTGTTTTCTGATGAACTTTGCCAGATTGAGCTTGGAAAGCTCCAAGATGTGCGTCCAGTTTTTCGCAAAGCATCTCGTCCGTGAATGGCTTCGTCAGGAAATCGTGGGCACCATTGCGCATTGCGTTTATAGCACGGCTAACAGAACCTTTTGCGCTCACCGCCAGCAAGATCGCCCGAGGACAAGCTGCAACAATTTCCGAGAGCTCAGCTTCACCGCCGATACATTCAAGATCGACAACAATGACGTTGATAGGCGTATGCCGCAAAAATGCGACGGCATGTTCTTTACTTGAAAGAATGTACGCCGGTTGGCCATTGGTGACGTGTTGCGCCAAAGCACTGCTGGTTTTACGCGCATCAGAACGGTTTGTGTCTACAACGCAAGCGTTCAGAAAACGATTATTGGCTTTGGGGGATCCCATTGGCAGGCAACCTCGAAATTCTCAAAATAAGTGATCGAAATATTTTCGACACCCTGAGTTTGTGCAAACAGGGTAAACAAACTCTTTTCGTTTTGCGTGTTGATTGCATTATGCAGTTGTTTCTTCGCAATTGAGCCTCACAACAGGTTCTGTTTTGCCGGTGAAGAGAGTACAAGGCACAAATGCACGCCTCAGTTCAGCGCAGGAATGCGACGAAATTTGTTGAACCTGATGATATATGTTGTTTCATTGTCATTCTTGCGGGGACAACACGGGTTTTCCCTAGAAATATTAGGGGCATAGATTCGAAGCGAGGCCGTAAATACGGCAAAATCCGATAAGAATTTTTTTGATTCGGACCACTGGGTATTCTCGAGGTTATGACGCGCTTGGCGAACATTTCCATTCTGTTTTCGATATCGGCTATAGCAGCGTCCTGCGGGACGGTTATGGTCTATCTTTTTGCGCGTCCTGTTGGAGAGGCTGTCGGCCTGTCCTTAGCTGCCATGTGCACCATGATTGTCGTTCATCTGATGTTGACCCGCTCTCAGGAGAAGTCATCCGTCTCCGATGCGGTTGACCGGATGGAAGAGCGCATTGCCGCTATAGATGATGATGTCGGGAATCTTGAAGGCCGCCTCTCTGGGGTGGAACACAATATTCCGCGCCGGACACGTGAAGAGATTGATCCTCTGTTCGCGGAAGTTGAAGTTATTGGCTCCCTTGTAAAGCAGATGGCGGAAGCCATGGCTGACATGGAAACCAGAATTGAAGATCAGGGGACGGCCCTTGAAGACCACCGGGTGAAGCAAGCGATGTTGCCGCCGCAACCTGCGCAGCGTTTAGCAGCTCCACAACCAGCCCAGGAAGGCTCAATGAATCTGGCAGGCCAGGCTGCTGCTGCTTTCGCAGCTGGCGCTGTTAAACCAATGCAACCTCCACAAGATGCCTTTGCTGATGTAAGAGCGCCGGAAATGAGACGCCCAGCTCCGCGCATGCATCATCCCAATGCGGCTTTGGCCGAAGAAATTCGTGCCAGCATTGAAGCGGGACGCGTTGATCTCTATCTCCAGCCTATCGTGACACTCCCACAGCGCCGCGTGCGTTATTACGAAGCGCTGACCCGTCTACGCAAAGCAAATGGCGACACACTGGAGCCCATCGAGTTCCTGCAGGAAGCTGAACGCACTGGCCAGATGCCTGCAATCGACAATATTTTGTTGTTCCGCTCTCTGCAAATCCTAAAGCGCCTCGCAACACGCAATCGCGAAGCAGGGCTGTTCTGTAATCTGTCACCAAGCACATTGATGGATGAGAATTTCTTTCCTGGCTTTTTGGAATTCGTTCGCGCCAATGACACATATTCAGACCTGTTGATCTTTGAGTTCTCGCAGGCTGATGTCGCCGTAATGAGTGCCATTGAGTATGAGAGCCTAGCGGCGCTCGCTGAAATCGGGTTCCGCTTCTCTGTAGACCGGATCACAGATCTAAGAATGGATTTTCGTGCTCTTGCTGAACGTGGGTTCCGCTTTGCTAAACTCCACGCATCTCGTCTACTGATGCGTGAAGATGACCTCGCAAAAAGCAACATCCATCCCGCAGACTTTGGCAGCTTGCTACAGCGCTATGGTATTGAGCTGATTGTGGATCATGTTGAGAGCGAAAGCACTGTTCTTGAGCTACTTGAGTTGGAAATCCGCAGTGCGCAGGGCTTTTTGTTCTCGCCGCCGCGCCCAGTACGGGCAGACGTTCTCCAAGGTGCGCCAAATCCACGTCCTATAAAAAGAGAGGCGAGCTGACATTTCGTCAACCCGCCTCTGATTTTCGCATAAAGAAGTTGTGTCAGTTCGCTGTCACTGGCTCACCAACCGTCACAAAGGTTGGTTCGATGCCACTAAACAGGTCGCGTGCAACATCCTTCACGCCTTCCAATGTCACAGCATCCACCATCTCATTGCGTTTCTCGATGTAATCAATACCCAGTTCCTGAGTTTGAATACCGGTGAGCTGACGCGCAATGCTGCTGGAGCTGTCAAAGTTGAGGGCGTAGGAGCCAGTGAGGTAAGATTTGGCTTCTGCAAGCTCAGCAGCAGTTGGGCCGGTTTGCGACATACGCACCATCTGCTGCTTGAGGATATCAATCGCTTCACCTGCTTTGTCAGGGCGTGTTCCTGTTGAACCCATCAGCAAAGCTGTGTGCTGATAAGGGACGAGATAGGAACCGACTGAATAGGCCAGGCCACGCTTTTCGCGGATCTCATCATATAACCACGACGTGAAGGAGCCACCGCCGAGAATATGGTTCATGACAAAAGCAGACATGAACTTAGGGTCGTGGCGTTTCAAGCCTGGCAAAGCGAACTGGATGGAAGTCTGCGGGCTTTCAAAGTCCACATGAATAGTCTTGTCGGTGATTGGCTCAACCTCAGCAATCGTAACGAGATCGCCGTCTTCAGGAAGGTCCGCAAATACCTTGTCCAGAATGACAGCAAGCTCATCAGCGCTGATGGCTCCGACAACGCCGATCTTCAAAGAGCCTTTTGCAAAGATCTTTGAGTGTTGTGTCCTTAAGTCCTCCGAAGTCAGTGTGGTAACTGTCTCTTCGGTTCCACGAGTTGGACGACCATAAGGATGATCAGGGAACAACGTTTTGGTTAGTGTCAAACCTGCCAAGGCATCTGGACGCTTCAAACTGCGACGAATACCGGAAACGGTTTGCGCCTTCATACGATCCAGTGGTGCTTGATTAAAGCGAGGCTCGTTAACTGCCAGACGAAGCATCTCAAAAGTATCGTCTTTGTTGACTTGCAGGCTTTGGAACGACCCATAAAAGAAATCCCGGCCACTGCTGAAGGAGAGGCTCATTGTAAGGTCTTCTATACGTCCCTGAAACTCCTGAGAGGTCAGATCTCCAGCGCCTTCGTCAAGCATAGTGCTTAAAAGGTTGGTTACGCCAAGCTTGTCGAGCGGATCCTGAGAACTCCCACCCTTGAAAGCAAAATTCATGGCAATGATTGGCACTGTATAATCTTCAACCAGCCACGCTGTTATGCCTTTGGAGCTCTTAACCTCTTGTATTTCAATCGCGTGCCCGTCTCTTGCAAAACCTGCAATGAACAACAGGCTAAGCGCGAGCAAAGCAAACAGGCTTGCAATGAAGCGCTGGCTTTGCGTGGGAGAGGAAACAATTACTTTCGCGGTCATACTGTGAATTCCCCTCAATCTTGTTTTTCTGCAGCAGGTTCAGGTTTGGCAGCTGGCTTGAGATAGCTGGCAACACTAGTTTCCTGAAGGTACTTTTGAGCGACACTATGCACTTGTTCTGGTGTGACCTTCGCAATGCGGGCAGGCCAACTCTGAACTTCATCAACTGATCCGCCAGTGGTAAGCGCAGTCCCGAATATACGAGCCAGAACGTCCTGCTTATCTTGAGCGTAGATAGCGGAAGCGAGCATGGACCGTTTGGAGCGCTCCACTTCTTCAGCTGTTACACCGTTTTCAATAATACCATTGATGACGGCCAGAGCTTTTTGTTCAAGGTCTGCAAGTGAAGTGCCATCCTTAGGGGAGGCATAAAGGATGAAGCGTGTAGCGTCCAACGCAGTTGATTGATACCACGCACCGGCGCTGGTTGCGATTTGTCCTTCAACAACGAGATCTTTGTAGAGCCGGCTGTTGGCACCACCGCCCATGATGTCGGAGAGCACTTCAAGCGCCTCAGATTCTCCGGGGGCTGATGTTGTGGAACTCGGTACAATCCAACCATGCTGAAGGCTAGGCTGTGCCACTTGATCACTTTGCAGCGTGACTTCCCGGTTTCCCGGAACCACCTGAACCTGTGGGCGGTCACGTGAGCCCGGTTCAGCGCGTTGTTCAACCTTGCCATAGGTCTCGTTTGCGAGCGCTAGAACGTCTTTCTCATCCACATCACCTGCGACAATGAGAATGGCATTGTTAGGCGTGTAGTATTTGTCATAAAAGGCGATGGCATCGTCTTTATTGAGCGCAGAAATTTCGTTTTTCCAACCAATGACAGGAATGCCATAGGGGCTGTTTGGAAATAACACCTGATCGAATGTCTCGGACAGGCGTGCAGCTGGACTGCGATCCACACGTTGTGACCGCTCTTCCAGAACCACATCACGCTCAGGAATAATCTGCTTTTCAGTCAGGATGAGGTTGGACATACGGTCTGCCTCAAAACCCATCACCATCTTCAGGTGTTCTTTTGCGACCTGCTGGTAGTAGGCGGTGTAATCCTGAGAGGTAAAGGCATTCTCTTGCCCGCCAACTTCAGCAACCTTTTTGGAAAAAATGCCCTCTGGTGCAGTGCTAGTTCCCTTAAACATGAGATGTTCAAGAAAATGCGCGAGGCCGGATTTACCCGGTTGCTCGTCAGCCGCACCCACTTTGTACCAGATCATGTGGGTAACAATAGGTGCACGACGATCAGGAATAACGATAACCTGAAGGCCATTATCCAATGTGGATTGGGATATGTTTTTTCCGCCTATGCGGATATTTGAAAAATCTTCAATAGAGGCTTTGCCAGCGTTATCAGCCGAAAAGACGGCAGTGGGGCTGGTAAAAAGCAGAAGGCTCAGAGCGAGAGCCTTAAATGGAGTAGACCGACCAATCACGAGGGGAGCTCCCTTTGAAATGAGCAAGACACAGCTCATCATTCTATAGCGTGATCGTGGTTAATCTCCTCGTGAATTATTCGTAATCTATTGCGAACATAATGAAAAAAGCGCGAACAAGGTCGCGCCTACTTCATATTTTCGTAAGGAATTGAGCAAGGCGGGCAAAACCCGAACCTTGCAATAACAATTGGTTACTGCTTGCTCATATCGATGCGAGCACCGTCTTCAATGGCAGCAGCTTCACGTTTCTTACGAACTTCTTCGCTCTCATCAACATCAGGTGTTGCAAAGGCAATACCTGATACAGGAGTGGAATAATCCACTGGCGGCTCAGTCAGGTAACGACGCTGAGGCTTACACTGTGGATTGTCTGGAGAACAAATAGGCGTTTCAACCGCAGCGCCACCAATTTGTTTTTGAGCTTCCTTGTATTTTTTTCCAAGAGCAGCAAGTTCTTTGGGACTTAATTTGTCGCCATCCAAAAGCTGCTGTTGCCGTTTCTCAGCTGCAAAGTCGCGAGGACGTGCTGCGACCTTCTTCAGGGAAGGATGGCCGCGCATCTGTTCAATAGAAAGTGGTTGGCCCGGTTCTACCTTGTAGAAGGCACGGATTTCTTCCAGCTCTTGCTGGGAGCGATCTTGCGGCCAGTTGCTTGCAACCTCGGTCAGTTTGCGACTATCCGGCCGAGGGAGATTGTCAGCTTTGGAAGGCATCACGAGCGGGGCACGTTCTTTGTACTGAATGTCCGCATTTCGTTGTGATTGCAGCCCAACAGCATTCATCACTTCGGACATCAGGCCAGAGTCGCTGGATTCGCCTCCATCACTAAAATCACCAGCGCCAGTCATACACGCGGACAATGTAAGTGAGAACGCGCAAACGAGAGACGCACGAACGACGAATTTTCTGCTACGGCTTTGCAATTTCATTACCCTTGTTTCCCGATCACCATCAAAGCGGTGTTTGACAGGCATCACGGGTTTTATGACGGCCTGCGAAATCTGTAGTCTTCATATTCCAGTGATGCCACCTTAAAGCAGGAATCACAAAAGCATGAAGGCCCTATTAGTGAAGTTATGCCCAGAACCACCCGATATTCCCCACATATAAATGAGAATTAGGCAGTATTAGGGCCGCTCCTCGCGATTCTTACCAATAAACAATGTGTCCAGAAGTAATCCTGCGGCCCCAAGAACGATCCACACGTCTGCCAAATTGAAGACGTACCAAGAGAATTCACCCACATGGAAGTAGATGTAATCGACGACCTGACCATAATAAAGCCGGTCCCATCCATTGCTAAGTGCGCCAGATAATACAAGTCCGAGGCAAAAGGCTTCCAAACGATTAGTAGAGCGTGTGCTCCAGAACCAGATGAAAATGGAAGCAAGGATGGTAAAGCCAGCAAGTCCCCAACGCCCAAGTTCTGTTGTTTGTTGGAACAGACCGTAAGACACACCTTTGTTCCAGACCAATACCAAATCGAGAAATTGGCCTAAGGGAATCGGTGGTGCACCGCCACCGGAAAAATACCCGACAGACCAGAGTTTGGCGGCCTGATCAATGACCAGGCCAACCACAGCCAAAAGGAGGACCAGGGAACTGTAACTTCCCCAAAACTTCAGCTTTTTCAAAGCAAACCCTCGTCGTCAGAAGCTCAGGCAGCAGCGCCGTCAATTTCGCGTATTGCAGCCGCATCGCGCAGTGTCAGATCTGGATAATCAGCATCTGTTCCAACTTCTGGAAGGATCTTCCAAGAGCGAGCACACTTGTTACCTTCAGCAAGACCTGGAACAACACCAACGCCAGCAATGTCATCAAGAGCAAACGCACCTTCTGGAGCAGCCTCAGAAGACAGGCTCAACTGAGATGTAATCGCAATTTCCGCCATATCCAGTCCAGAAAGGGCAGACATAAGCTCAGCATCAGCCACGTAAACAGTTGGATGGTTTTCCAAGGAAGAACCGATACGCTTTTCACGACGCTCAATTTCAAGAGCACCAGTGATCACACGGCGGACTGTACGGATCTTTTCCCATTTGGCGGAAAGATCATCATTACGCCATGCAGAGGAAACCTCTGGGAACTGCTGAAGGTGAACAGACGTTGCAGCATCGCCATAACGGTAGTTCCAGCTCTCTTCCATGGTGAAGGGAAGGATTGGTGCCAGCCACAAGGTCAGGTGACGGAACAGCTGCTCAATCACATAAAGCGAGGACTTACGCTTTGCAGAAGAAGGGGCATCACAGTAAAGCGTGTCTTTTCGAACATCGAAGTAGAACGCAGACAGCTCAACAGACATGAAGTTGAACAGCGTAGAGCAAACGCGTTTGCTGTCGAATGCGTTGTAGGCATCACGAACCTGAAGATCCAAATCAGCCAAACGGTGCAGCATCAGCTGCTCCAGCTCATTCATGTCGGCCAGAGTAACTTCTTCGCCTTGGTAATGAGACAGTGAGCCAAGCATGAAGCGCAGTGTGTTGCGCATCTTACGGTAGGCATCAACGTTGGTCTTGATGATCTCAGGGCCGATACGCTGATCTTCAGCAGAATCCACAGAACCAACCCACAAACGCAGGATGTCCGCGCCGTACTGTTTGATTATGTCTTGTGGTGCGACCGTGTTGCCCAAGGATTTAGACATCTTCCGACCATGCTCATCCATAGTGAAACCATGGGTTAGAACGGCATCATAAGGAGCGCGACCCCGGGTGCCACAACTTTCCAGCAGAGAAGAGTGGAACCAACCGCGATGCTGATCTGTACCTTCAAGGTAAAGAACGTAATCATCACCGCCAACGCCTTTGCGGTTCGGGTTCAGGTCTTCACGACGTTCCATGCAGAATGCGTGGGTTGAGCCGGAATCGAACCAAACATCAAGGATGTCGGTTACTTTTTCGAAGTTTTCAGCATCGTAGGCCTCGCCGAGGAAGCGCTGTGTTGCGCCCTCATCAAACCATGCATCCGCACCTTCGTTCTGGAAAGCTTCAAAGATGCGTGCATTGACTGCATCGTCCTTCAAAACATCACCAGTTTCTTTGTTCACAAGCACGGTGATCGGCACACCCCATGCACGCTGACGGGAAAGAACCCAGTCAGGACGCGCTGCAATCATCGCGTTCAAACGGTTCTGACCTGTCGCAGGCACAAAGCGGGTCTCAGAAATGGCTTTCAGCGCGCGAGCGCGCAAAGTGTCACCCTTGGCTTCTTCGGTAAGCTCTTTGTCCATGTAAACAAACCACTGAGGCGTGTTACGGAAGATCAAAGGTGCTTTTGAGCGCCAGGAATGTGGGTAGGAGTGCTTAACGCGGCCACGAGCGATCAGGCGACCAACTTCAGTCAGTTTCTCGATGACGGCTTTGTTGGTGGAACCTTCCTTGCCCTTGCGGTCAAGAATGTAGCAACCTTCAAACAGTGGCACATGCGGGTAGTAAGCACCATCTGGCTGCACTGTCATTGGAACTTGTTCAGTACCAGCCTTGGCAAATGCATCCCGGTTATCCAGGAACATCTGGAAATCTTCCTGACCATGACCAGGCGCCGTATGTACAAAACCTGTACCAGCATCATCAGTGACGTGATCACCAGCCAGCATTGGGACCTTAAAGTCGCTGAAGTAAGTTCCGGCACCGTCTGCGTGTGCAAGTGGGTGTTCGCAATATTCGATCTTCGCAGGGTCTACATCCCCAACGCGTTCATAGGCAACAACGCGGGACGCCTCAAAAACACCACTTGCAAGGTTGTCAGCAAGAATAAACTCTTCACCAACCTTCGCCCAGTTGTCCTCTGCAGCTTCAGTAACATTGTATAGGCCGTAGCTGATGTCGTGAGAAAATGAGATCGCACGGTTCGCAGGGATGGTCCAAGGCGTGGTTGTCCAGATAACCACTTTCTTGCCGATCAGCGCGTCATCGCCGGAAACCACATTAAACGATACCCAGATTGTGTGTGACGTATGATCTTCGTACTCGACCTCAGCTTCAGCAAGGGCAGTTTTTTCAACGATGGACCACATAACTGGTTTGGAACCACGATACAGCTGGCCGGATGTCGCGAACTTCATCAGTTCTTTAGCGATCACAGCTTCACTGTCGTAGCGCATGGTCAGGTATGGGTTGTCCCAGTCTGCTTCAATGCCAAGGCGTTTGAATTCTTCACGCTGAACATCAATCCACTTTTCTGCGAACTCACGGCATTCCTTGCGGAACTCGTTGACCGGTACAGCGTCTTTGTTCTTGCCTTTTTTGCGGTACTGCTCTTCGATCTTCCACTCGATTGGCAAACCATGACAATCCCAGCCCGGAACATAGTTCGCATCAAAGCCCTGCATCTGCATGGAGCGGTTGATGATGTCCTTCAAGGTCTTGTTGAGCGCATGGCCAATGTGGATGTTGCCGTTCGCATAAGGAGGGCCATCATGAAGAATGAACTTAGGCTTGCCTGCGGCCTGCTGGCGCATAGCTGTGTAAAGATCCTTGTCTTTCCACTTTTCTAAGATCTTAGGTTCGTTCTTAGGAAGGCCGGCTCGCATAGGAAAGTCGGTTTTTGGCAGATTGAGCGTATCTGAATAATCGCGGCTCGTAGTATCGGTCATGTGGCAGTCCGCTTATGTGGGCACGTGTTTGCCCATCGGCATTTGTAAAAACGCAAGAAGGTGCGCAAGCTTAATAGATCTGCCGCTGGTGCAGCAGTTGTGGGTCTCCCGGTACTTCAGGGCGCCAAATAGGGCGTCTCAGCTGAAGGCCGGGCCAATAATTCGAAATTGGCACACCTTGGAGGAAGTCAAAGGAGCAGTCCTGTTATCATTAAACTCAGCTAACATAATGAGAGCTTTTAGCAGCGGTTCCCTGAGGAATAAAGAGCTAAAGCGTTTTCCCTGAAAGTGGCCCCATTTTTCAAAGAAAATCCGCATAAATTAGGGAATAAACGCGCCTGCGCTCAATAATGCCGTTTAGGGGAGGTCTCAACCAGTTGCTCACTTGCCATTTGCCGCCGCGTCGCGGTCCGCTCGCGGTGTGCAATGTAAACACCACCGCCAGCAATCAAGGCAACACCAAGCCAGACAAACATGTCAGGAACATCCCCAAACAACACATAGCCAACGGCTGTCGCGCTGATAATCTCTGTGTAGCTTAACGGAGCAAGCACGGATGCTGGTGCGCGATCAAACGCCAGAACGATACACCCGTGTGAGGCAAAGGAAATGACACCCATCAGCAAGAACAGAGGTAGATGCGGGAGAGCCGGAGTGGTCCAAGCCGCTGCCTCAAACCCCAAGAGGCTGGAAATGATGACCAAGGGAGTAAGCGTCAGCACACCTGCAACACCCGTTGCAAGTTGAATGCCCAGCAAAGAGGCCTTACCGGAAAGCTTACGAGTAAGCACAAGATAAAACGCAAAGCATGTCGCCGCAGCAAGCGGGAGTAGGGATGGCAAACCAAGCGCACTTGAACCAGGGCGTATGATAATCAAAGCCCCGATCATACCAATAAAAACAGCGGACCACCTGCGAACGCCCACTTTCTCTTTCAAGATAATGGCAGAGAGCATCGTGAGGATCATCGGTTGTACGAAGAAGATCGCAATGGCATCCGCTAAGGGCATGTACTTCAGGGAGCTAAAGAAAAAGATCGAGCAGATCGCAAGGCAAGCCCCACGCACCAACTGCATGCGGGTGATTTCTTTTATGAGCGAGCTGATGGACCGTCCCATAACCACAGCAATAACCAGCACGACAAGTGCCTGACAAAGAAACCGTCCCAGCGATACCTCAACAGGTGAAATAAATGCAGAAAGGTACTTCGCTGTGCCATCCATGAACGGTGCAAGCGACATGGCGGAAACCATAAAAAGAATGCCATGAAGGCCTGCGTTGGAGGCAGGGTTTCCCTGCGATATTGTTGTTGTCATGTTGTTCTCGGAAAATGGGGACACGCTGGCATATCAGAGTATGGGAGCGGGGTAAGGACACGTATTGACGCACCAAGCACAATGTTGCGCAAGGGACAGCTTTGCCGCGCACAGGTTCTATTCAGTGCAGTTATCTAAAGAGTTCTGAGGCCGATCCTCAACTATGCGAAGACTTGGGCTTTCTCTCTGCATGGGCAAGGATAATGCCGCTGGAAAAAAGCAGAAAAACCCCGACCCAGATGAACTCATCAGGCACTTCATTAAAGACCAGATACCCAATCAGGGTCGCTGAGAAGATTTCAATGTAGTTGACGGGCGCAAGGAGGGAAGCTGGTGCGCGCTCAAAGGCTTTCACAAGCAGAACATGAGCAATAAGCCCTGTACCACCAATTCCGAGCAGAAAGGTTATGGGGAGAGTGAAACTATCTGTCGGGTGGGAAACCACCAGTTCCCCGCCAAAACCTGTTAGCCACGCAAAAACGAGAATTGGCAGGATCAGCAAGGTGCCAGCAAAGCCGGTGGCAAACTGAATAGCGAGCTGGGAGGCTTGACCGGAGAGCTTTCGCGTAAGCATCAAATAACAGGCAAAGGAGATGGCGGCAGCCAGCGGCAAAAGCGCCGCCGGTTGAAATACACCGGTTCCGGGCCGAATGATGATCAAAACACCCGCAAAGCCCAAGAAAACGGCAAGCCAGCGTTTCATTCCCACTTGTTCTTTCAGGAACATGGCAGAGAAGATGACCAAAAACACGGGCTGGATGAAGAAGATGGCTGTTGCGTCCGTCAAAGGCAGATATTTAAGAGCGAAAACAATAAAAATAGATCCAACTGCAAGCAACAAACCGCGCACAAATAGCATGATAGTTGTCTCTTGCAGCAAACTCCTCCACGTCCGTTTATAAAATGGAGCGAGCGCGAGAATAATCACCAACTGCACAGCGAAGCGGAAGAACGATACCGTCAATGGAGAGAAAAAGTCCGAAAGGTATTTGACTACCCCATCCGTACTCGAAAGAATGAGCAAACCCGCCATCATGAATAAGACACCATGCAACGTGTTGTCCGCACGAGACGGAGCGGCTGCGGTAGTCGCTGTGGTCATTCTATTATCTTTCGAGTGTGAGCAGGCTTTTAGGTGTCTGCGTTGAGCACCATATCCAGACCTGAAAGTGGGCGCATGGAAGCAATCATCGCGCGTGCTTCTTCACTGTCTTTATCCATCTGAGCGATCAGAGCATCAATTCCATCGAATTTCTGTTCGCTTCTGATATAGCCAATAAAGCTGACAGATACGAGCTTTTCATAAAGGTCGCCTTTGAAGTCGAAAACATGGACTTCCAACAGCGGTGCGCCATCATCAAAGGTTGGACGACGACCAAAGCTGGCAACCCCATCATGCATTACACCGTCAATCTTGATTTGAACCGAGTAAATGCCTAGTTTCAGCTCGCAGTTTTCGGCCAGCTTAAGGTTGGCGGTTGGATAGCCAAGCTCACGGCCTCGCTTTTCCCCATGCTGAACGCGGGCTTCAACGAAGTAGCGATATCCCAGTAAGCCATTGGTGAGCGGAATATCGCCTTCTGCCAATGCTTCGCGAATACGGCTGGACGAAATGATAGTACCGCCTTCGTCCCCTTCAGCACCAACAATGGTCACAGCGAAACCGAGAGTCTCGCCCGCTTCACGCAGAAAATCTGGTGTACCCTTGCGCCCTTTGCCGAAGTGGAAGTCGTAGCCTGTGATGCTCTGCACAATAGCAAGTTTGTCGACGAGGATATCTTTAACAAAATCCTCGGCCTCCATACTCGCAAATTCCTTTGTAAAAGGAAGTTCAATAACCCCGTCAAGATGTTCTGCCTTCAAAATCTCCGCCTTGATATGGCTTGGAGTAAGGCGGAACACCGGATGGTCCGGGCGAAAAACTGTGCGGGGATGAGGCTCAAAGGTCATAGCGAGCGCTGGTACACCGAGCTTTTCAGCCTCTTGGCGTGCATAATCGAGCACAGTACGGTGACCGCGATGGACACCGTCAAAATTGCCAATTGCAACAACACTGCCGCGCAGCTCCTCAGGGAACTGCGCTAGGTCGGTGATATGTTGAAAAGAATGCGCCTGCTTGGTCGGCTCACTCATGAACTGTCCATCCCGCTCTATTAGAAGAATTTTGCGAGACGGTGCCGCGTGAATGCGTCCTCGTCAAGCATTTCAGGGTACGTATACCGGACCAGACACAAGAATCTACAGCCTCTTTCAATAATAAAGCCTGTTAGAGCGGGACACTCATCTCAGACTGCCTAGGGACTTTGACCATCGCTTCCCCTTCCAAAACCACTTTACCTTCAACTAAACATTTACAATCGAGTCGGGCACGACACCCCTTATCAATCAGCTCAGCAACGCTCACGCGCACCTCAATATCGTCGCCGATATACACAGGCGCTTTAAAATTTAAAGATTGAGACAAATAAATTGCACCTGGGCCCGGTAATCGCGTTCCAAGTACGGCTGAGATAAGGCTCGCGGTGTAAAGACCGTGCGCGATACGATTTTTAAAAGGGGTCTTTGCTGCAAAATGCTCTGAAAGGTGGATGGGGTTTCGATCACCGGAAACCTCGGCGAATCCGACAATATCTTGGGAAATGACATGCTTGGTATAAACTTCAATCATGCCGACGGTGAGATCTTCATAAGCGAGTGGACGAAGGCTGAGCATAGTGTTTCCTTGGATAAACCACAGGCAGTATTGCCAGCAAAATGCGCAGAAAAACTAATAAGCCAGACCCAAAAAAACAATTAGGCTTTTAGCATTATTGAAATCGTATTGGAGAAATTAACCTAACTATAACATAGGGACGTTAATTTCGCGAAGTTGAATTGGTGGGATCCCTTTGATTGAAAGGGGCACCTGCGTCCAGTGTGACCGATAAATGTCGTGGTCGCGTAAGTATAGCAGAGAGGCTTCGGCAGCCTCTTGAGAATATGGAGTTTTACATGGCCCTTGATCTTCAGATGCCAATTCTGGTTGTCGATGATTATAAGACCATGATTCGAATCATTCGTAACCTGTTGAAGCAACTTGGCTTTACGGACATCGATGATGCGGCTGATGGCACTGAGGCCTACGAGAAAATGAAACAGCGCCGTTACGGCCTGGTTATCTCGGATTGGAACATGGAACCGATGACTGGATATGAGCTGCTCAAGCAGGTCAGACAGGACGCGGCTCTTTGTAAGACACCATTCATTATGGTTACGGCTGAATCTAAAACGGAAAACGTAATCGCTGCCAAAAAGGCAGGGGTTAACAACTACATCGTTAAGCCGTTTAACGCGCAAACTCTTAAAGGCAAGATCGAAGCGGTTTTCGCCGATTAATCTGTTTTGCGTGTACTGTGAATATTATGGGCTGGGGTGAGGACGCCAAAACGAAAGCACCCCAACCCTTTTTTGCACCCAACTGACCGGATACAAGGTTGGAGATATCTCACAACCGACAGGCATACTGTGTCTGCAGGAGGCGTTTCCTGTTGAGATAAAGGGAGAAATGTTGTTTTGCCAAATGTTGATATTCAGCAACTCATCGACTTTCTTGAAGAAAGCCGTGAAAAGTCCAGCGAAGTAACATTAACCGACATCATGGGACTTGCAGAAGTGATGACAGGCTCAATGGGAAGTATCATTGAGCACATCCAACCTGCTGTTACCCTAGAATTGGCAGAAATCGGCGCTGAAATTGCGCGGATGAAAGCTGAAATTGGTAAACTCCGTGTCACTGATATGAGAGATAATCATATCCCAGAAGCTGGTCGTGAGCTGGATGCTATTGTTTCTTCCACAGAGGAAGCCACGCATACAATCATGACGGCGGCCGAATTAATTATGGCAGCTGATCCTGACGATAGGG
Source organism: Pseudovibrio sp. Tun.PSC04-5.I4 (assembly GCF_900104145.1). NCBI lineage: Bacteria > Pseudomonadati > Pseudomonadota > Alphaproteobacteria > Hyphomicrobiales > Stappiaceae > Pseudovibrio > Pseudovibrio sp. Tun.PSC04-5.I4. The sequence continues at coordinate 404,800 of NZ_FNLB01000006.1, forward strand.
ATACCTATCAAAATGTGGTCAATGATCAGGTTATGGAAATTTTCCAAGCCTGCGCGTTTCAAGATATTACTGGTCAACGGATCTCCAAAGTCGTTGGAGCGTTGAACACAATTGATCAGCGCGTTGCTAATTTTGTTGAACGCTTACGTCTTGAGCAGGAAGTTCAAAGCGATAGTCATTCAGGCGAGACTGAGGACGAGCGTCGTAAGCGTGAGCTAATCCTTCACGGACCGCAGCATGCAGGTGAAGGTGTTTCTCAAGATGAGATTGATGCGCTGCTAGGTGAAGTTCAGCAGGATGATATTGATAAATTATTTGCCTAAATACCTCACTGGAGCAGGTTGTAAACTTTGACAAACTGCAAACTGCTCTAGCTTACCATCCAAGCCGCCCCATGAAGCTGTGCACACTCAATCCTTTAGCATCAAGGGTTTCAACAACAGCTTGAGCGTCATCGGAGAGATCGGCAGCATGAATGCCATCAGTTAGGAAAAGAGCGCTAATGCCTTGGGCGTTTGCCCCTTTAATATCTGTCGGCATACCGTCTCCGATCGCCAAAATATCTTTTTTATCAAGCAACTTTCCTGCACAGGCGTTCAACTCTGCTAGGGCCATTTCATAAATTGGATGAAACGGCTTGCCAGTGATGATCACTTCACCGCCCATCTCTTCGTAAAGCTTTGCAAGAGCACCGCCGCACCAAACCAACTTATCACCTTGTTCTGCCACTATGTCTGGATTGGCGCAGATCAGCGGCAAATTTAGCTTAAGCAGGTCTTGAAAATGAGGGCGATAGTCCTCTGGCTCCTCAACGCGTCTATCATTTAGGCCAGAGCAGACAATGATATCGGCATTCTGTGGCTCTGCAAATTCGAAATTCACGCCATGGAACAGACTATGATTCTTTGCAGGTCCGATATGGTAAACCTTTGCGTGTTCCAAGGCCCTCAAATCAGCCTGAACCACGCCACCTGAAGATACAATCCCGTCATAGCACCCACGTGGAACACCAAGCTGATCCAAATGGGCCTGAATCTCGCTCGCGGGTCTAGGGGCATTGGTTATGAGAACGACTGGTCCGCCCTGTTGTGCTTTATAGGCTTCCAAAGCGGCGATCGCTGCCGGAAAAACGCTTTCTCCATTGTGCAAGACGCCCCATACATCACAAAGAATCCCGCAAAACTGATCTGCGATTTGATGAAGGCCGGATATGGGTAGGTTCTGCTGCATACAATGTACTCTTGGAGGAAACGCATATAATCTCTTGAAAAAAGAGATGAGTTGAGCCAAATCCTCATACTCTGGACATTTGAAGAGCACAAGCTGTAAAACTTCTGCTCAGGCTGCATCCTGTCACGTACTCTTTTGTTGATCACAAAAACATATCGAGTGCGCCACTATTGAGAGCAGACAGTTTAATACGGAGCAATCATGGCTGTTAGACAACTCAGCGACACAACAATCAACAGAATTGCAGCCGGAGAGGTGATTGAGCGGCCTGCAAGTGTTGTGAAAGAGCTGGTTGAAAATGCAGTAGATGCCGGCGCGACCCGAATTGAAATCGTGACCGCCTCCGGTGGTAAAAGCCTGTTGCGGATTACGGACAATGGCTCAGGCATGACAACAGAGGATCTGCAACTGGCTGTTCGCCGCCATTGTACATCCAAGTTACCTGAAGATGATCTCATGGACATCCGCACGATGGGGTTTCGAGGCGAAGCGCTTCCCTCAATCGGTGCAATATCCAGGTTGGAAATCACCACACGTCATGCATCAGAGCCACATGCATGGAAAATTGAGGTCGAAGGCGGTCAGAATGAGGATATCGAGCCCGCCGCGCTTAATTCGGGTACGCGTGTTGAAGTTAAAGACATCTTTTTCTCAGTACCTGCACGTTTGAAGTTTTTGAAGACTGACCGTGCTGAAGCCACTGCAATAACTGAGATCGTTAAGCGGGTAGCACTCGCAAATCCAACGGTCCGTTTCACGTTATCCGGCTCTGACCGGAGGTCGCTGGACTTTCCAGCGTGCACAGGAGACGATGCCGATCTCGCTCGGGTGAGTCAGATCCTTGGATCTGAGTTCTCCAAGAATGCATTGGAGATCGAGGCGCATAGGGAAGGGATCCACCTTTACGGCTATGCCGGTTTGCCAACCTTCCATCGGGCCAACTCTCAACATCAGTTTTTCTTTGTAAATGGACGTCCGGTTCGCGATAAACTTCTTCTCGGATCTCTCAGAGCGGCATATTCCGATGTGCTCTCGCGAGATCGCCATCCAATAGTCGTGCTGAATGTCGATCTTGATCCCCATCAAGTGGATGTCAACGTACATCCTGCCAAAGCAGATGTACGTTTTAGAGATGGTCAGCTTGTTCGTGGTTTGGTGATCGGAGCGTTGAAACACGCTTTTGTTCAGTCTGGCTATCGCGCATCAACCGCAAACACCCAATCTGCAATCAACGCTATACGTCCGATGGGGCATCGTGAGGGATTCAATTCCCACAGCGGTGAAACAACGCATAATACGCAAGGGCATAGTGCTTCAACACAAAACTATGCTTGGCAGCAATCATCTTACCGACCAGAAGAGCATGGGCAAGCCTGGGCCGCCTCTGACATTTCAGAAATCGGTGTAACTGAGACCCAACTTGGACTTATGGAAGCAGCAACTCCGTATGAAGCGGGCCGAGCAGGGCAAATGCCTGCTGCAACTGAAGTTCGAGGGGAGCAAGACGCCTATCAGTTTGTTGATGCACCTTCTGCTGATGCAAGAGCACATGAGCACGATCTCCCTGTTGAGCGGGAGCATTTTCCATTAGGCGCTGCACGCGCCCAGATACATGAAACCTATATAGTCTCGCAGACCAAAGATGGTCTTGTGATAGTGGACCAACACGCCGCTCATGAACGTTTGGTCTATGAAAGACTGAAGGAAGATCTGGCAAAGAACGATGTTGCCCGCCAGATGCTTCTCATCCCAGAGATCGTAGAGTTACCGGAAGAAGACGTAGCACGACTGGAAGAGCGGGCGAGTGAATTGGAAGACGTTGGTCTGGTACTGGAGCGGTTTGGACCTGGAGCAATTGCAGTAAGAGAAACGCCATCAATGCTTAAACGTTTGAATATAAAAGCGCTTATCTCAGATCTCGCAGATGATTTTGCAGAGTTTGATAATTCCACACGTCTTCGTGAAAAACTTGATCTCGTTGCTGCGACCATGGCATGTCATGGCTCCATCAGAGCAGGTCGGAGAATGCGCCCTGAGGAGATGGATAATCTCCTACGGGATATGGAAGCGACGCCGCTTTCCGGTCAATGCAATCATGGGCGTCCAACATGGATCGAACTGAAATTGACTGATATAGAGCGACTATTTGGTCGCCATTAGTGGGCAGGTATTCAATAAAGCCAGAAGAGGCGAACCGATGGTCCGCCTCTTCCAGTTCGTATTCTCGACTACACTAAGTAATCGAAGGGTTCTGATATGTGGCCTCAGAAGTCCCGCTGAACACGGATTAGGACAGAGATAATATCCTGCTGGCCAAGTGGCCGGGTTGGATTGTCATTATTAACTGTGTTATCCGGGAACAAGTCGCCATTCGCTAGGTTACGGTAAGCGACCTCAGTACCGATTTCGAAGCCGCTAACTGGTGTCCAGCCAATTTTACCTACGACATCATACTGACTCTGGTTCCAGAGGAATTTGGAGCGAGCGTTAGCAAACGAAGCCTGGATCGCCCCATTCCATTCAGGAGAGAAGTCAGCTTGGAAACCGCCTGCTACTGACCAACCAGTTGCAACACCGTCACCTCCATCAGTCAGATCTGTCGAATCCCATACAACGTTCTGCCAGTCACTGTTGACGTACCCAAGAGCGCCCTGAGAGAATGTCGCCTGAACAACACCTTGGAAGCCTGAGACATAATTAGTGAAGAATGGCAGATTAAATTCAACACCACCACCGACAGCCCAACCGAGCTTACCGGAAGGATATTGTTCAAGGTAACGAACCTCAGTCAAGGCACCCATGATCTGAGCAGAACCCCAACCTTGATCAAGTCGGAAGTTGGCGACCAGGTCTGGGAAGCGCATGCCGCCATAACCTTGGTTAAATCCGTCAGAGTTTAGGTACTCACCAGTAAAGAGGTTCTGCTGACGAGCTGTTCTGTCTTCTACAGACCAACTGGTAGACAAGCCATTACCGAGATCTAAGGTATAACCAGCCAGCCATAAGTTTTGGTCAGAGTATGCAACAGTGGTGATCGCACCGTAAGCATAACCGGTCCAGAAGTCATAGAAGGACTGCGCCCGACCAACAGTCATGCCGCCAAACTGGATAAATGCGTAATCTAGCGTCATCACTGTGTTGTCCTGCTCAACTCCAAAGGAGCCAACCGGGTTGTTCACGTTGGGGACTGAACTGTCATCCTGAATGAAGCCAGGAGTGTCGACGGTACCGAACAAGTCAATGTAAGCGCGAAGCAAACCGTATTCTGTTTGTGTACGAGCGTCCATGCGGAGGTAACCACGTGCACGAGTGGATGTTGCGTTTCTTGTCCGCTCAGACCAGTCGCTCGGCGCTGCTCCAAAGTTGTTGAAGCGGTATTCAGCTCGAACACGGCCTCGAATTCTTAAACATGTATCTGTGCCTGGAATAAAGAAATATCCAGTACCGTAGGCGTCACAAATTTGGACGTATTCTACGGGCTCCGGTGCAACGGGAAGATCTGCTGCAAGGACCGGAGTGGCACTCATCATAAGCGCTGCTGCGGCGCTAGTTGTAAAGTGGCGCATAATTCAACTCCTAATCGGGTAGAAACCCACTCCTCAAACAAGGTTTGGTGTCATAACTACTTAAGGTGACTCAAGTGATGCTTAAGCAAAACTCATTTTATTTTTGTGTACGCGAATTCCCTGCAGCAATTGATGCCAGCAGATGCTTCGTGGCGCAATAATAACTCCGCAAATAACCTAGAGTTATCAAAGTAAACGAGGCCTCTGTTTCATTCCTGCAACGCTTTTGCCAAGTTCTACGTAGAAATCACAAACACAATATTAGGGAAGCTCTGTGAGTATTAAGTCATTGTTATTGTTTGTTAAAAATTCGTTTATGCGAATATTGTCTGTTTTCATGTGCATGGTGCGCTATTCGAATCACAGATGAGATTCAGCAGCCTCCTCAAAAATCAGGGATCTCCCCGATAAGTACAGTGACAGTAATTACATGTATTCGCGTTTTCGTTGATATGTGGGGAAGGTGCGTCGCTATGGGATCTGACGCGTTCCTTTGAGAACTGTGAACGCGAAACCGACATTTCCCGCTTTTCAGCTGTTTGATGTCCCTAACGCCGCACCAATACTGTGTCAGCTGTCCACCAAACACTCAGCAACTCACCGCCAGCTTCTCCCACACGGAAAAGCAGATACAAAAAAGCCTCCCTCGCGATAATGCAAAGGGAGGCTCACTTGTTACTTAGAGAGAGGCTAGGCTTATACGCCGTTAAATCTCAGGATGAGGATCTGGCTATCACCGGCGTGGCGCACATCCAGTCCTTCAAATCCATCGGGAAGGACAGGCGTAACGCTTGCGTGTTCCTCCCAGATGCACAGAGCGCCTTTTTTGATCCAGTCACCGGCAACCGCACTGGCGAGAGCTTTCTCGCCAAGCTCATTGCGGTAAGGAGGATCAAGAAACACCAGATCGAACGGAGCAATCGTACCGGCTGGACCGAGATTGGTCGCATCCCGGCGCAGAACTTTGGTTGCACCCATCAAACCTGTTGTTTCAACGTTGCGACGGATCAGGCCACGCGGTTCAACGGCTTCTTCCACAAAGATGCAGTATTTTCCGCCGCGACTCATCGCTTCCAAACCTAGCGCACCCGTTCCGGCAAACAGATCCAGAACGCGAGCGTCCTGAACCGGGTTGTCATAGGAATGCGCCAGAACGTTAAAGATAGTCTCCCTCAACCGATCACTGGTTGGGCGAGTATCCTGCGTTTTAGGCGTAGCGAGCGCTGTGCCCCGAAATCGACCGGCAACAATTCTCACGATTATTTACCGCCCCTCGGGCCGGAGCGTCCACCACCAGCAGGGCGTCCACCACCACCAGCAGGACGTCCGCCACCACCAGTAGGGCGGCCACCACTCGGACGACCACCACCTGAAGTGCCGCCTGGACGACCGCCCCGTGGTTTGTCACCGCCAAAGCTTTTGCCGCCACCGCTGCGATTGTCATCGCGAGGGCCTTTGTTGAACGGACGCTTGTCGCCGCCAGCACTGCGAGTATCATCGCGAGGGCCTTTGTTGAACGGACGCTTGTCGCCGCCAGCACTGCGAGTGTCATCGCGAGGGCCTTTGTTGAATGGACGCTTGTCGCCGCCAGCACTGCGAGTGTCATCGCGAGGGCCTTTGTTGAATGGACGCTTGTCGCCGCCAGCACTGCGAGTATCATCGCGAGGGCCTTTGTTGAATGGACGCTTGTCACCGCCAGCACTGCGAGTATCATCGCGAGGGCCTTTGTTGAATGGACGCTTGTCGCCGCCAGCACTGCGAGTGTCATCGCGAGGGCCTTTGTTGAATGGACGCTTGTCGCCGCCAGCACTGCGAGTATCATCGCTAGGGCCTTTGTTGAATGGACGCTTGTCGCCGCCAGCACTGCGAGTATCATCGCGAGGGCCTTTGTTGAACGGACGCTTGTCGCCGCCAGCACTGCGAGTGTCATCGCGAGGGCCTTTGTTAAACGGACGTTTGTCGCCACCGCCAGCACTGCGAGTGTCGTCGCGAGGACCTTTATTAAATGGACGCTTGTCGCCATCACGGCCACCGCGTTCGTCACGGTCATCTCTTCTCGGGCCGCGGTTGGAGAACCTACGCTCACCCGGTGTCGGGCCGGTATCACCAGCGTAACCTGAATTTTCAGCAGGGTTGAAACCACTCGTGCGGCGGGTGTCACCCTTAGGTGCCTCTGCCTCTTCAGTCCGTTTGGTGCCACCGTGTGCCAAATCAAAGCCGCCACGTTTCGTGCGTGTGCCGAAACGGCGTTCCTCTGGCTTGCGTGCCATTGGCTTTTTGTTATCGTCATCCTCAGGCATTGGCGTGTAGTTGTCTACGCTGCCATCATTACTGAAAACACGACGTTGTTTGGGTGCGCTACCGCGCTCATTGCGACCAAAGCGGGAAGGGGCATCCCCACGATCCCGGTCACCGAATGATTTACGTTCACCACGGTCTTTGTCGCCAAACGGTTTGCGCTCGCCGCGATCCCGGTCGCCGAATGGTTTACGTTCACCACGGTCTTTATCACCAAATGGCTTGCGCTCGCCACGATCCCGGTCGCCGAATGATTTACGTTCACCACGGTCTTTGTCACCAAATGGTTTGCGCTCGCCACGATCTTCAGAAGGTTTGCGATCGCCAAAAGCTGGCTTGTCGCTCACGCGCTTGCGGTCACCAAATGGGTTTTGTTCAGAGTTGCCACCAGAATGATCTGGACCTTTGCCATGACGAAGTGGTGGCTTCTTGTTTTTGGAAAGAACAGCCGCCGCATCTTTAGCACTGATCCAGCCAGCACCAGAGCCACCCTTGGATCTTTTCTTAGGTTCAGCTTTTTTGGTCGTTTTGCTCGCCATCTGGTTGATGATTGGTGCATCAAAATCCAGATCAGCGTCAGCAATAAGGCTTTCACCTAGCTGGTCACGCAAAACACGGCCTTTGATTTCCTGAACTTCGCCGTCACCAAGATCACCCAGCTGGAAAGGACCAAAGGAAAGACGGATAAGGCGGTTCACGGAAAGTTCAAGGTGTTCAAGAATGCGCTTCACTTCGCGGTTCTTGCCTTCGCGCAGGCCAATAGTCAGCCAAACGTTGTCACCCTTTTCGGTGTCCAATGTCGCTTCAATAGCGCCATACAAGACACCATCAATTGCAATGCCGTCTTGCAATTTGTCCAGCTGCTCTTGTGTTACCTTACCGTAGGCGCGCACGCGGTAGCGGCGCAACCAGCCAGTAGCAGGCAATTCAATAACGCGGGAAAGGCCGCCATCATTGGTCAGCAGCAGCAGACCTTCGGTGTTAATATCCAAACGCCCAATAGTCACAACGCGTGGCATATCATTTGGCAGAATATCAAAAACGGTTTTACGGCCTTCAGGGTCTTTGTTGGTGGTTACTGTTCCGCGTGATTTATGGAACAACCAAAGGCGGGTGCGTTCTCGGGTTGGCAAAGGTTTGCCATCAACCAGAACTTTGTCTTTCACTGTGACTGTAAAGGCAGGAGTGTCCAGCACTGTACCGTTGACGCTAACGCGTCCTTCTGCAACCCATGTCTCCGCATCACGGCGGGAGCATAATCCAGCACGGGCCATCGCTTTGGCAATGCGCTCACCAGCTACAGTTACGGCTGGTTCAGATTTTTCTGGGGAGGACTTTTTCGCGCGCTCAACTGGTTTACGTGGGGAGCTGCTGGCTTTTTTGTCGCTATTTTTCATTTGGCTTTTGCCCGGCTATCCGGGGCCTTTAACTGTCTACATCTGTACAGATACACTGGAGAGGCACGCATAGGCGTCTCCGCCTTGGCCGGCCAGCAGTCTGTCAGAAGGGTCACAATATTCATTTGTCGTCTGCGGGTCTTAACCTAAGCAAGGCCAGTTCGCAAACAACCAAAAGCATTCCGCTTAATTTTTTTCTGATTTTTTCCGAGTAAACACCATCAAATGAAACGCCTCGTGATGACATCTCTAGCTTTCAAAGCTAGTTTGCGCCCATGAAGACACCCACATTAAGTTCCCGGTTTATGGATATCGCGCTGGAAGAAGCTCACGCGGCACAAGCCCGTGGTGAAGTGCCAATTGGCTGCACACTGGTCAAGCAAGGCGAGATAGTGGCGCGCGCAGGCAACCGGACGCTGGAATTAAATGACCCGACAGCCCATGCAGAAGTCTTGGCCATTCGTCAGGCCGGGAAGGTGCTAGGCTCACAAAGGCTGGAAGAGTGTGATCTGTACGTGACGCTGGAACCATGTCCCATGTGTTCCGCCGCAATCTCCTTCGCCCGCATTCGCCGTCTCTATTATGGGGCAGGCGATGTAAAGGGCGGCGGTGTTGACCACGGCGTCCGCTTCTATTCCTCACCCACCTGCCACCACAAACCAGATGTCTACTCCGGTCTGGCAGAAAAAGACTGCGCCGATCTGCTAAGGGGCTTCTTTAAGTCGAGGCGGGATTGAGGATACGGACATTTGCAGAAATAGCGTCCTGCTCTGTTACTCTCTTTATAATACTTGGATCCAACCACTACATGCGGAAAAAAAGCAGATGTCAGAGGCTGGTCCTAATTAAGATGCAGACCATAAAGGGTTAGGAAACAAGAGTAGTGGTTAGCTGTAGCGCGTAAAGCTGTAGCCGCGGTTGCAGCTGAAGAGATTTAAGCAGTTCTCGCGGGCAAGTTTCACGGCCAGATCACTGGGCGTTGCCATAACTGCGAGCGTACCAACTCGCGCGCTGACGGCTTTTTGCACCAGATCAGAACTGCACCGGCTGGTGGTGATCACAAGGTCAACACGCTCCGCGCTGCGAATACCAGCACCAAGAGCTTTATCCATTGCATTATGGCGACCAATATCCTCCCGAACGGCGAGGATCTGTCCCCCGCAGCAAACTGCTGCAGCATGGAGCCCGCCGCCATAAACCTCATTCAGGCTCTGTTTGCTCTGCAAATCTTCAAAACACGCGCTGATGCGATCCGTTTTAGGGGCAGGTTGAGGTGTCAGTGGGGTAAGAGCACGTAAAGCCGCCCGTATGCTGTCCAGCCCGCAAAGGCCACAGCCAGATGTTCCAGTCAGCATTCGCTTACGCTTCAACGCGGTGAAAAAAAGGTCATCCTCAATATCGAGGTTGACGCTAAGGCCTTCCTCTCCGTGCTCATGCAGCCCAATGGAATGAATATCAGAGGCGCCTGACACAATGGACTCGCTGATAGTAAACCCCACTGCGAAATCTTCCAGATCCAGCGGAGTAGCCATGAACACAGCAAAGCCCTCACCATTTAGGGTGATTGCGACCGGCGCTTCCGGTGGCAACTTTCTGCTTTCATCTATTGGTGTTTGCCACTCGGGGTCCAGAACAGCCAACCTAGGTTCCTTTTGTTCCTATCTCATTTCTTATCAGGAGATTAAGTAGGTCTCGATCTTCTGGTCAAGCTCAACCTTTATCTCTTCGCGCAATGGTGCATTGTCCTCTAGTATTTCGCGGGCTTTGAGAAAGTCAAGGAGTTGATACTGCTTGATGTTTGGAAGTGCAATGAGGTCAGGAGGCCGTTGTTTTAGTTTTTCCTGAGAGATCGTTCGCATCAGGATTTGCATGGCTCCAAACACACTCTCCGTTGCGCTGGGCAGTTTCTTCTTTGGGTCACGTTGTGGAGAGCCAATAACGTCAACCGCAATGATGATGTCGCAATCGGCGGGCAAACAATCAAACGGCAAAGGATTGACGACACCCCCATCGATGAAAACCTTATCGTGCAAGTGCACAGGCTTGAACACAAAGGGAATAGCAATACTGGCAGCGATTGCATCAATCAGATTACCTTCATGAAAGCGCACTTCCTCTGCCTTGTAATAATCGGCTGCAATGGCTTGAAACGGAATGCTCAGCTGGGAAAAATCATCCTTTAAGATCTCACCGGCAAACACATCCAAAACGCGTTTGGAGTCAAACTGACCTAAGCTACCTTTCCCGCCGATGAGATCCCCGAACCGTTTGGGAATGCTGACCTCAACCAGTTTGCCAAGTACCTTTTTCCATTCGCCAAGCGTTGCAAGTGTAAAGCCTTCCAACTCATCACCACTCATTCCGCCAGCATATCCCGCGCCGATCAACGCTCCAATTGAGGTGCCAGCGATCGCGTGGGGCTTCAACCCCATATCATCAAGAGCCTGTAAGACGGCGATGTGAGAGAGGCCGCGGGCGCCGCCGCCGCCAAGTGCAAGTCCAATCCGGGGAGTACTCATTCATTCTCCTGATATATTCATCTTGCATTGATTGAAATATAAGTGCTTTGGGAAGGTTTCCAATTGAAAACCTTATAAAATGGCGTGATACTCTCCCAAAGAGCAGTTCAAAAACAAAATATGGGTGTTGGGGCAATCATATCACTTACATAGGCAATCGTTCATGCCATGTAACGACGGATTGATAATGAATGTAAGCCTCCACTATGTGGAGATAACGATGAACAATTCGACAGGCTTACGACAAGAGTATGACCGAAGTTTCTTGCAGTTTTCCGAAGTAATGCGGAACTGTGGGTCCACCTTAGAGCGATGGAATGAGCTAACCAAATTTACAGCTGATCTGGGCTACGAAAAAGGTGCTTATATCATAGTCCCTAAATATGAGGGACGGGTGGAAAACCGGCAACCGGTTTACTTCTCAAATCACGATAGTAAATGGGTCGAGCACTACCAAAACAACCGCTATTACTTCAAAGACCCCGGAATGGCACACATTCTGAATGGAAGCAGGGCTGACCAACTGTGGACGGACTACACATCCATTGCAGCTAATGGTGTGTCTACCGACTTTATTGATGACGTTCAATCAGCTGGTTTGCGCTTTGGAATGAACCTTTCGTTGGAATGCGCCAACAAGCAATTGGTGAGCGGAGCAAGCTTTGCCTCCTGCGAACAAACACAGGCTGCATTCGATACACAAATGGCGTCGAAGTACACCACGTTGAAAAATGCGGTGCAGTTGTTCCATTCCTATGCTCAACCTCCAGGGCAGTTACAGGAATTCTTCGGCTTCTCACCTCGAGAACTGGAGTGTTTGTTGTGGTTGACGGCAGGCAGAGCAAATAAGGAAATCGCTCACATTCTCCACATCTCTGAGAAAACGGTCGAGCATCACATCAAACGCGCTTGCCAAAAGCTACACGTCACCAACCGCACCCACGCAGTTGCCCGCGCAATGTCGTTTCAATTGCTCTCGCTATGATTGCAGAACCGCAGTCTCTTATAGGGGAATTTCCCCCGTTGTTGTGAGCTGCGCATTTATGCATATTAGATGTACTGAAGTTTACGCTTCGGGAGCTGCAAAGCATTGTTTTCGCTTCGCCAGTTGTTTGTGGTAGTTTATCTATTTGATCTTTTGGTTGTGATCCAAGCTGTCGTGGTCATGCCAAGTAGTTTATAAGTTATAACTCCTCCGAAGTTCGCTTCGGAGGTTTTTTTTATCCTGAATATCTAGTGCTTAAAAAAGAGCGGCTCACATGAACCGCTCTTTTTAAATTCTGCTCTTCAGTATCAGCTGACGTCTTCACGCTGGACTGCGCGCCAGCCAATGTCTTTTCTGTAAAAGCCTTTTGGCCAGTCAATCTTCTCTACGGCTGCGTAAGCTTTCTGCCGTGCTTCAGATACGGTCTCGGCACGAGCAGTGATGTTGAGAACGCGGCCCCCGTTGGAGAGCAATTTGCCATCAACCACAACGGTTCCAGCATGGAAAATCTCCACATCCGGATCAGCTGCTGCGTCTTCCAGCCCTTTAATTTCCGTCAGTTTTTCATAGGACCCGGGGTAACCCTCTGCAGCCATAACAACAGTTACAGCAGGGTCATCATGCCATTCTGCATCAACCAGATGCAAAGTGCCCTCAGCGCAGCCCAAAAGAATCAGGAGCAGATCCGTTTTCAGGCGCATCGTGAGAACCTGACATTCAGGATCGCCAAAACGCACGTTGTACTCAATCAGCTTTGGACCGTCTTTTGTGATCATCAGGCCGGCATAAAGCACGCCTTTAAAGGGACAACCCTGAGCTTTCATGTCTGCAATGGTCGGGCGAATGATTTCTTCCATCACCCGGTCCGTCATTGTCTTGGTCATGACAGGAGCAGGGGAATAGGCGCCCATACCACCCGTATTCGGGCCGGTATCGCCATCAAACGCACGTTTGTGATCCTGCGCCGTGGCAAGTGGCAGTGCATTCACACCATCAGAAAGCACAAAGAAGCTGGCTTCTTCGCCTTCCATAAACTCTTCAATCACCACTTCTGCGCCAGCCGCGCCAAAGGCACCGTCAAAGCAGCTGTCAACGGCATCAAGCGCTTCTTGTTCGCTCATCGCCATGATCACGCCCTTACCAGCGGCAAGGCCATCAGCTTTCACAACAATAGGAGCGCCTTGCTCGCGGACATACGCCTTGGCAGATTCCGCATCGCTAAACCGGCCATAAGCGGCGGTTGGAACGTTGGCTCTGGAGCACATGTCCTTGGTAAAGCCTTTCGACCCTTCCAGTTGAGACGCGGCGGAGGACGGACCAAACACGCGCAAACCTGCGTGGGTCAGACTGTCGGAAAGGCCATCGACAAGCGGAGCTTCCGGGCCAATCACCACAAAGCTAATGTCGTGGAGACGGCAGAAATCGATAACAGTGCGATGATCGGTAATATCAAGGGTGATGCACTTGGCTATCTGTTCAATGCCCGCGTTTCCGGGTGCAACATAAAGCTCGTTAAGAACCGGAGACTTTACCAAAGACCATGCCAGAGCATGTTCACGTCCGCCGGAACCGATCAAGAGGATATTCATTGAGGTAGACCCTGAAATTAAAAAGGGAACAGGTTCGCAAGTTATGCGTCTAGATAGTGAAGCAGCCTGTAGCATGTGTATCGCTGACAGTAAACGAACAACAGCTCTGGAGTGATTTAAAATGCCCCGTCCATCCGTCGAACTGTTGTTGGTTACGCCTCTGTTTATGAATGAATTCTTTGCCTTGCTGGCAAAATGGGGCGAGCAGGATACGCTTTCCGAACCAACTCAATCTCTGGAAGAAACGGCGCGCAGGCTCTTGGTGGACCCCAGTGCCGGGCAAGCGTGGCTGATAAGATGTGGGGGCAAGAGTCTTGGGTTTGTGCTCGCCAGCTACAGGTTTAGTGTAAGGTCAGGAGGAAAGATCTGCCTGTTGGAGCAAATTGCGCTGGCCCCGGTAGAGGGGATAGAGCGTCTTTTACTGCCAGTCCTTGAAGAACTGGAGGATGATCTTGCGAGAAAATCGGTCGTGAAGATGGAAGTCTCGTTGAAAAGAGAAGAGCGAAACCCCAGAAAACAGTTCTTCGAGGAATTTGGCTTCTTGACGCAAAGTGTCGATCTGTTGGAAAAGACCATACATTCCGAAGAGGTATTCCCTCTCAATTTTTAGCCCAACAGAATGGGGTGGCAATGTTCAATACCAAAGACACTGGACCAGTTGCTGATGCAGTAAAGCGTCATTGGGTTGATACGAAATTGCCGCCTGGCCTGCGGCCTTTCGCTCGGCTTGCCAGATGGGAACGGCCAATTGGCTGGCGGCTGCTGCTGTGGCCATGCCTTTGGTCTTTGTCTTTGGCCTCCAACGCCAGTGGCGCAGCTATACCCAATCTCTGGTATATGATTCTATTCTTTGTTGGGGCCGTTGCCATGCGCGGGGCAGGGTGCACCTATAATGATCTGATAGATAAAGATATTGACGGTCAGGTTGAGCGAACTCGCTCCCGCCCAATTCCATCCGGTCAGATTTCAAGCAAACAAGCCAAAATATTTTTAGGGCTTCAGGCGCTCACCGGTCTTGCGGTTCTGCTGCAATTCAACACGTTTTCCATTGTGCTGGGTGTTTCCTCCCTAGCAGTGGTCGCAGCCTACCCGTTTATGAAACGCATTACGGATTGGCCGCAATTCGTGCTTGGGCTCGCGTTCTCGTGGGGAGCTTTGATGGGTTGGGCTGTCGTGTTCGGAAGTCTGTCTCTGGCGCCGATTCTGCTGTATTGCGGCGGTATCGCATGGACCATCGGTTACGACACCATTTACGCCCATCAGGATAAAGAGGACGACGCCTTGGTTGGCGTGCGTTCTACGGCCCGGTTGTTTGGCGAAAAGACCAAGCAGGCGCTCTACATGCTTTATGGAGCGGCTGTCGTGTTCTTTGCCAGTGCCTTCTGGCTGGCTGGCAGCGGCCCTTTGGCCTTTGCTGGCCTTGCTGTGGGGGCGTTCCATCTGCTTCAACAGATCCGTGTTTTGGACATTGACGATGGCGATCAATGTCTAAGCCTGTTCAAATCCAACTCAACATTCGGTCTGTTCTTGTTTGCTGGCCTCGTGTTGGATGGAATTGCAGCCTACTTCCTTCAGTAATTGCCCTCATTAAGCCCAGTAATGCGGCGAGACGTGGCAAGCGCTCTTTGAAAACGAGAAAGCTTGCCAGTTTTGCGGCCCGCAAGAAACCGTGGCCGACGTCCGGTCAGGGCGCGCAGTTTACGGCGTGGTAAGGGATCACCTTTTGTGCAGGTGTTGAGGCCAAGCCGTGCCAGCTTAGATGTGCCATCGCTGTCGATGGTGAGCATCGGCATAGCAAGACTCCCAGACCAAGCTTCCCAGTGATCTGCGGTCAGTTCCATATTCTCGCCGGCATAAAGTGGAATGCACAGCGCATGGTCGCGATGAAGCAACAACACCTGATATTCAATTGCGCCGCTAACGTCATTCACCACCGCTTTTGCACCAATACCGGAGTAAGAGGAGAGCGGAACCGTTAAGGTCAGCGGTAGCCCACTCATCTCTCGGCGGATCAAAACCTTATCCGGATCGATACGAATTTCGGATCTGTTAAGACCCGGAGATTCCAAAAGGTCATCCGGGAGATCAGCTCGCATGCGAAACGGCAGCGACACGCGGATCATATTTCCATCATTATCGTTGACTGCATTGCCAGAAAACTGCGCTTTATAGGTGATCACTTAAATGCCCCTCCCTCCACAAACGTGGAGGCCTCAAATAATCTTCGTTTCAAACTAGAGGAAAACTAAGGGGTAAAATATACGTATCTTCTTAATTTGATTGGTTAAAAAACTGTGATTTTAAAGAGGCTTAGCAAAGTTCTTCCGAAACTGATAAAATTCTATCTATTTTGGGAAGGCGGAAAATGAAGAGCTGCTCTCTCAATTGTCTTAGCCTGCAATTTCTGCGTACAGCCCCGCGTTTATGAGAGGGTATGCTTGCTCTTAAGACAGGCACGTCCTAAACACGATGGAGCATGAAAACAGGAGACCCACGCGAATGTCTGATGCAATTGCAAATTCGAAGCTTGAACAGCAGGCGGTGAGTTTGGTGGAGGCTGCTAAAGCAGCTGGAGCCGACGCAGCAGACGCGATCGCGGTAACGGGAATGTCCCTGTCTGTCTCAGTGCGCGAAGGTCAGGTGGAAAGCACCGATCGCGCCGAAGGCAACGACGTGACACTCCGCGTTTTCGTGGGCAAACGAGTCGCCAGCATCTCTTCCAATGCCAATGATGATCCTGCTGTTCTGGCTGCCCGTGCAGTTGAGATGGCAAGAGTCACGCCGGAAGATCCGTATGCAGGCCTTGCAGAACCAGAACGTCTCCTGAAAGAAATCCCGCAGTTGGACCTTATGGACCCGCGCGAAGTCAGAGCCGACGAACTCACTCAGATAGCCATGGAAGCAGAAGCGGCCGCCATGGCTGTAGAGGGGGTGTCAAAATCCGGCGGTGCAGGTGCAAGCTGGGGGCTTGCTGGCATTGTTCTGGCAACCAGCCACGGCTTTGTTGGTGCTTACCAACGGTCCCGCTCTGGTTTTTCTATGACAGCTATTGCCGGCGAAGGCACCGGCATGGAACGTGATTACGAATTCGACTCCCGGACCTACTGGGATGACCTGATGTCTCCTGAAGTGGTGGGCCGTCTTGCCGCTGAACGCACAGTTCGCCGCTTGAACCCGCGCCAGCTGCAAACCCGTAAAGCGCCTGTGGTATATGAACCACGCGCAGCCCGCTCGCTGCTTGGGCACTTTGCAGGCGCAATCAATGGCGCTGCAATCGCGCGTGGGACCAGCTTCCTAAAAGATAAAATGGGCCAGCAGGTCTTTGCCAAGGGCATTACGATCTCTGATGACCCGTTTAAGGCACGCGGCGGCGGCACAGCTCCATTTGATGCAGAAGGCACGGGCGCGGAATATCTGAGCGTTATTGAAGACGGTGTTCTGGGGCATTGGTTCCTGGATGGCTACGCAGCCCGCGAGCTTGGACTGACTGCAAACGGACGCGCGCGCCGCGCCGGGTCTGCGACCTCTCCGGGCGCAACCAACCTGACACTGCATGCAGGCGAGAAAACACCGGAAGAAATATTAAGAGAAATCGGTGAAGGATTGCTGGTAACTGACCTGATTGGCCATGGCGCCAACGGCGTGACTGGTGATTATTCACGCGGTGCCTCTGGCTATTGGGTGGAAAACGGTGAAATCGCTTACCCCGTGAGTGAAATTACGATTGCCGGAAACATGAGGGACATGTTCCTGAACATGACACCGGCTTCGGATTTAGATGAGCGATATGCCGTTGCAACACCAACAGTGGTTATCGAAGGACTGACGATTGCCGGAAGCTAATAAAAGCGAAGACCAGAAGGATCTTGAACTGCTGGTTGCAGCAGCTCTGAAAGGGGGAGAAATCGCCCTTTCTTACTTTGGCAATGATCCGGAAAACTGGACCAAAGAAGGCGACTCGCCCGTTTGTGTGGCAGATATTGAAGTGGATCAATATCTGGCAGCCACGTTGCGCGGCGCCCGTCCAGATTATGGTTGGTTGTCAGAGGAAACAGAAGACGACCTCATCCGTATGAAACATGAGACGGTGTTTATCGTGGACCCTATTGACGGGACCGGCGCCTTTCTCAATGGCAACGACGAATGGTGCCTGTCTCTTGCCGTCGTCAAAAACGGCAGGCCAACCGTTGGTGTGATTTTCTGTCCGGTTCGTGAGGAGTTGTTCACGGCAACATTGGGCGGTGGGAGTTACCTCAACAAACAAAGTATTACAGTCTCAAAAAGAGTGTCTGTTCACGGTGCGTATGTTGCCGGTCCCGTCAGCTTCCTCGAAAAGGAAGGTGTAAAACGGGAGGAGATTCGGTTCAGTCCCTATTTGCGCTCCCTTGCTTACCGGTTTGCATTGGTTGCCTGTGGGAAATTGGATGCCGGCTTAGCCCGTGCCAGAGCTCGTGATTGGGACCTTGCCGCAGCGGATTTAATTATTAACGAGGCAGGTGGCCAGTTGGTAGACTTATCCGGTTCCACGCTTCACTACAATAAAACGAAAACAAATCACCCCGGACTAGTGGCATCTTCTGCCAAATTGTTTACAAGGCTGCAGGGAATTTCCGTAGAGGGTTAGTCCTTATCGGAAACCCAATGGAATGACTGCTTGTGAAGAAGGTGAACGAACACTATGAGTGCTCAAGAAAACAACCAACAGCTGCTGCACCTTGTGTTTGGTGGCGAACTAGATGACATCAGCAATGTTTGCTTTAAAGATCTGAAAGATCTGGACATTGTGGGGATTTACCCAAGTTACGCTGAAGCACACGTTGCATGGAAAGCGAAAGCACAGGGCACAGTAGACAACGCTATGATGCGTTACTTCATCGTGCACATGCACCGCCTGCTTGATCCGGAAACCGAAGGCAAATAAGCCCCGCGTCTTTTGGAATATCCGCCCGAAAACCAAATTGGCTTTGAGAAATGTTAAAGAAAATCGGCAGACACCCGCTTGTTATGAAACTTGTGGGCAATGCCATGGCATATTACTTGCTGTTCGTGCGCAAGACCAGCAAGTTCACACTGGATCCTCCAAACTTTTACGAGGATCATATAGGTAATGTGCCTTATGTTGTGTCCATGTGGCACGGCCAGCATTTTATGACGCCCTTTGCTCGTCCTGATGACTGGGATGTGCGGGTGATGATTTCCCGAAGCGCGGATGGCGAAATGCAGTCGATTTGTGCATCAAAACTGGGGCTCGGAATAATCCGGGCCGCCGGTGCACAACGCGCCAATCAAATCAACAAACGCGGCGGTATGCGGGGCTTTATTGAAGCTCTGCGTGCGCTGAAAGAAGGCGGAAATGTCGCCATGACTGCTGACGTGCCCAAAGGCCCGGCTCGGAAAGCTGGTAAAGGGATTGTCCAACTGGCCAAGCATTCCGGACGCCCGCTTTTACCGATTGCAATAGCAACAAGTCGGCATCATGACCTTGATTCCTGGGATAAGGCTTCCATCAATTTACCGTTTAGTCATATTGCGTTATGCTTTGGTGAGCCTATTCCGGTTCCCTCTGATGCAAGCGACGAACAGCTTGAAGAAATTCGTCAACTTCTGGAAACCAGAATGAACGAAACGACTGACAAAGCATACGCAATCGCCAAATCAGGCAAATAATAACCGCCTGGCAGAACTGGGTCCCATGAGTTCAGTGATCTTCAGAGTGTATCAAGGTCTGGGCCGTCTGGCCGCGCCTCTGCTCGTCGGAATGTACAAGTGGCGCGCGCGTCAGGGCAAAGAAGACCGGAACCGTAAGGGCGAACGCTTTGGAGTTGCGTCCAAGGAGCGTCCTGTTGGAAGCCTCATCTGGATTCATGCGGCAAGCGTGGGCGAAGCGAACGCCGTTTTGCCCCTAGCCAAGCAAGTTATTGACAGCGGCTCAAAGGTGCTGATGACCACTGCAACGTTAACATCTGCGCAGGTGGTTGAAGCTTCGGCACCCGATGGGGTTATTCACCAGTTCGTTCCTTATGATACACGCGGCAACATCAAACGGTTTCTGAATCATTGGTCACCACGTTTGGCAATTACGGTTGAATCCGAAATCTGGCCCGCCACATTCCATGAGCTTGAAAAGCGTCAAATTCCGCTGATTATCGTCAATGGGCGGATGTCCGAAGGCTCGTTTGCCAACTGGAACCGAGTTCCATCCTTTGCCCGCTCAGTCTTTGGCACTGTGGATTGCGTTTTGGCTCAGTCTGAGGAAGATGGCGCCCGCTTTAGTCAACTCGGCACCAACCGCGTCAAAGCCACGGGCAACATCAAGTTTGATGGCAATATTCCTGACTGTGACAGGGGTGAACTAGATGACTTCCAGAAGCAGCTGCAGGGCCGCCCAAGGTGGCTGGCTGCCAGCACGCACGCGGAAGAAGAAGTTAAAGTTGCGCAAACCCATAAAGCTCTGAAGAAGACCTTCGACAATCTCCTGACTATCATCGTTCCTCGGCATCCTGTGAGAGCGACCGAAATCCGCAGTGAACTCGAAGCGATGGATTTGGTGTGCGCGTTACGCTCACGTGGAGAAGCAATCACCGCTGCAACGGACATCTACATTGCAGATACACTGGGTGAGCTGGGTTTGTTTTATCGGGCTGCTCCTATTGTGTTTATGGGGGGCTCACTCGTTCCAATTGGTGGGCATAATCTGTTGGAGCCTGCACAAGTTGGGTGTGCCATTCTATCCGGTACTCATACGCAGAATTTCTCTTGGATCTATCGCCACTTCGCCAAAGAAGGAGGCGTATTGCTTGTCAAGGATGAGGCGGAGCTGGAAGAACAGATCACTGACCTGCTGCTCAATTCTAAAAAAGTAGAGGTGTTGTCTGATACCGCAAAAACACTGGTCGAATCTGGCAGGGGCGCGCTTGCTGCGACCCGCGATGCAATCGGCGAGTATTTGCAAGGAAAATCCAAAGTGGCAGGGGAGGAGTAATCTATGAATGCTCCTGATTTTTGGTGGACTGTAGAACGGACATGGCAGTCAGCTCTTCTGAGCCCACTCAGTGCACTCTACGGACATTTTGCTGCAAAGCGGTTTCAATACAATCCAAGGTACAAAGCCAAAAAACCAGTCATCTGTATCGGCAACTTCACAGCAGGTGGGACAGGCAAAACACCATTTGCTATAGCGCTGAATGCACTTCTGAAAGAAGCAGGTCACAAACCGGGCTTTCTCCTGCGCGGCTACGGTGGCACCTACAAAGGCCCTTTGCTGGTGGAGCAATCAAAGTACTCAGCTGAGGAAGTAGGAGACGAGGCACTTTTGTTGGCGCGTAAAGGCCCAACTGTAATATGCGCGGACAGGGCAGCAGGCGCAAAACTGCTGGAAAAGCAGGAAATCTCGGTCATCATCATGGATGATGGTTACCAGAATCCCTCGTTGCATAAAGATTATTCGATTGTTCTGCTCGATGCCAAGACCGGAATTGGCAATGGGAAATGCATCCCTGCAGGGCCGCTTAGAATGCCGTTTAAAAAACAATTGAAGCGTGTCGATCTGCTCATGGTCGTTGGGGATGGCAATGCCAGTTGCCCGCAGCAACAAGGTGCGAAGACAGCTGGAATTGAAATTGAGTACGCTGCTATTCGTCCAGTCTCAGCGGATGCATTGGAAGGTGAACGTGTTCTGGCGTTTGCAGGAATAGGCCGCCCGGAAAAGTTGTTTGCAAGCCTTCGCGAAACCGGAGCGGAGGTGGTGAAAAGCTTGTCGTTTCCAGACCATCATCATTTCACCAAGGAAGATGCCCGCAAAATCCTGAGCATTGCTGAGGAGCAGGACCTATTGCCGATCACCACCACAAAAGACTACGTGCGCTTGGATGGGCGTGAAGAGCCATCGATTGCCCGGCTAGCAAATCTGGCAAGTGTACTTGAGGTGGAAATGAAGATCGCTGATCCAGACGCTCTCATGGAACGCCTGAAACTTGTTTTGGCAAAATAAAAACCTGAGAAGAAGCGTGAGTTAAGCCTGAAAGCTGTTTTTCTCATAGGCATTTAACGCAGCATCTGCATCAATGTAGGCTTCTTGACGCGACACGCTCCAATATTTTAGGTCTTCCAGCATGATCGTTTTGCCTGTTACAGCACACTTCACAAAGTTTCCCGGCGCTTTAACCGAATAATCTCCGTCCAGATATTGGATACGAGCTTCTGTTGGAATGCGCGGTTGTTCAAAACGGTTCATTATTTTTGCATCCAGAGTTGTTTCGTTTGACCCTTCATACCGCCCAAACTAACAAATTGCCAGTATGGAAGGGCGGTATGTTTTCTCATAGAATCTTGGCAACAATCAAGCAACAGCCAGTTTTTCCCGGCGAATTTTGCCAATGGTTCGCCAGCACACATACTGGGCCATGAATGCGAAGACAATGCCGCCTAAGGCTTGTCCAGCCAGAACACCGTTTGCCTGATAAATCTGCGCCCCAACAATCGTAAAGGGGATAGTGCCAATGGTAGCACGGCCCCAGTTAAACAACATGGAATAAACCGGAAGACCCAGATTGTTGAAGACTGCGTTGGTAACAAAAATGGCTGCGTTAAAGAGAAAACCTGCCGCAGCAAAGCTGCAGAAGAAGAACACGAGCGATGCGCTGTCTCCCTCCGCATTGAAGAACAGCACCAACTGATCTTGTAGCAGATACAGCAAACCCCATGCCGACAGAGTGTAGACCACGATCAACAACAGTGAATCTTTCACCACCATGCTCAGGCGATCAAACCTCAGCGCACCATAGTTTTGTCCGATAATCGGACCGACAGCACCGGACAGCGCAAACAAAGCGCCAAAAGCCACCGGAATAATACGACCAACAATTGCAAAACCCGCAACCGCGCCATCGCCAAACTGTGCCAGCTCTGAGATGATCCATGCGTTACCAGCAGGAGTTGCAAGGTTGGTCAGCATCGCCGGTGTCGCAACCTTGAACAGATCAACCGTGTCACTAACCAGCTTGGAAACCTCAGGCCTCCCAAGCAGCTGATGTTTGGCGATGAGAATGTACAAGCCAACACCGACCATAATCACACGCGCTATCACAGAGGCAATCGCCGCGCCTGTAATGCCCATGTCGAGGCCGAAAATGAAGATTGGGTCCAATATCGCAGCCACAAAGCCACTGGAAAGGGTAACAAACATTGCGCCGCGCGCATCACCAACGGAGCGCAGCAGGGCAGAGAGCACCATTGCACCACACAAAAACGGCATGGATGGTACGACGATGTAGAGGAAGCTCAGCGTGAAATCGAGCGTTCTACCCTTAGCGCCCAGCAACATAGCCAAATCATCAAGAAAGGCGAGACTGCCCGCGACCACCATCAGCGATATCAATGTTGACATGATGAGGGACATGGTTACGAGGCGATGGGCGCCTTTGACATTTCCTTGACCGATACGCCGTGAAACGGATGCACTGGCGGCAATGGAAAGTCCGATGCCGATAGCAGAGTTGAAGAACATGATTGTTCCCGCATAACCAATAGCGGCAGCTAGTTCTTCAATACCCAATTGAGCAATATAAAAAAGGTTAGCAAAATCAACGAGGAAAATAGAAATTAAACCAACTGAGCTGGCCGAAGTCATCACCAGAACATGGCGCATTGTCGAGCCATCGGTGAACTTCGCTTTGCTCGCGCTAGCAGGTGTAGGACCGGACATAAAAACTCACTTTTCGCGATGCTGATAGCAATCGCAGGACAGGGCCTCAATGACCCTGCAATTATGTATTTTTCCGTTAGAACAATGAGTCAGCATCTTTTTTAGCTCAGTTTGCAGACTTTTCAGGCGAAGGATCTTGTCCTCCACTTCAATGAGGTGAGTACGGGCAATCTGATCCGCGCCCTCGCAATCATCTTCCGGGTGTTCTTTCAGCAGCATTAGGCTCTCAATCATCTCAAGTGAGAAGCCAAGCTCACGCCCGTGCCGAACGAACGAAAGCCGATTTAAATGCTCTGTGCTGTAACGCCGTTGACCACCTATCGTGCGTGGTGGTTCGGGTATCAACTTCTTCTGCTCATAAAAACGGATGGTTTGAACTTTGACGCCAGCCATTTTAGCAAGTTCACCGATTGAGTATTCACCAGCCATAACGATCCATCGGAATTACAGGGGATCTTGCAACAAAGCAGTGCCACAGATCACAAAATTGAGAATGAGGCCACAGCGCAGCCCCCAGACTAGCAGTGCAGCCCACAGACTAAATGTGCTTCAAACCTTCTAAGGTCAAGAGCGCAGGCATGATTTGCTGAGTTGATCAGTCAGGTTTTTCTGATTTGTCATCATCTCGTGGCGTGCGTTGATGAAGTTTGTCAGAGCCAGCCAGCACCCCTCCTGCAAGCTGCAACGTCAACCGTTCAGCATCCCGCTTCCGCACGTCTTCCTCAACTTCGGCGATCCGGTCCGCAGGCAACCCAAGGAATTCAAGCGCCTTTCTCCCAAAGGTCAAACTGGATTCAAACGTTTCGCGGATTTGATAATCAACACCAAGCCGGGTTAGGTCCAGCGCATGGGCGCGGTCTGTTGCCCGGCAATAGAGCGCTGCCTCAGGAAAGGCCGAGCGGATCTGCAAAATCGCTTGCTTCATGACCTGGTCGTTCTCAATGCAAAGCGCGATCAGAGTTGCGTTTTCTCCGCCAGCGGCTTTCAAAACATCCGAACGGGTCGCATCTCCATAATAAACTTTGTAGCCATACTGTTTGGCGTCGTTAATACGTCCCGGTTGATTGTCCAGCGCAGTAACAGAGATGCCCTCAGAGATGAGCATCTGCGCAACCATCATTCCAAATCGGCCAAACCCGACGATCAAAACGCTCGGACAGGCATCCTCAAAACTTTCAATCTTGCTGGACGTATGACCCCGTTTTTTCAACCGTTCAGCCACGAAATCAAGGCCAACGGCCCCAAGTGGGGTTAGCAGCATTGTTAAAATAACCACGGCGCTTAAGATGTTGGCCGTTTCTTCCGGCAAAATAGAAACTGCTGCAGCGGCGGAAAACAGAACAAACGCGAACTCACCGCCTTGTGGCAGTGTAACGGCAACGCGCAAAGCATCAGAGTTGGAAGACCCGAAAAGACGAGAAAGACCCCATAAAAGAACACCCTTAACAATCATCAGCACCACAACAGCAGAGATAACCGTTTGCCAGTTGGCAACAATGAGATCCAGCTCAAGCGCCATGCCAACGGTGATGAAGAACAACCCCATCAGCAATGAGCGGAATGGCTCAATATCGGCTTCCAGTGTGTGTCGATAGCTGGATTCGGCGAGCATCACACCGGAAAGGAACGCCCCCAGCGCCATGGAAAGTCCAACAAGGCTCATCAAACCGGCGCTACCAAGCACAACCAGAAGGGCGGCCGCAATCATCAGTTCCCGGCCACCGGAGGCGGTGAGAAATTGGAGGAGAGGGGAAAGCAAAAAGCGACCAGCAAAAATCACGAAGCCAACAGCCGCAACCACGATAATCACCTGAACGGCGATAGAGGCGTCCCCTGCATCTGCTTCAGCTGGTGCCAAAATGCCAACCAGCGCCAGCAAAGGTACAATTGCCATATCCTGAAGCAGTAAAATGCCAAAGGCACGTTGTCCGTATTTGGTGCTGAGATGCCCTCGTTCCTGCAACATCTGCAAGGCAAACGCTGTGGAGGAGAGGGCGAGCCCCAATCCGGCAATCAGCGCTATTTCCATAGGCAACCCGAACGCCATGGCGCACAACGTCAAAACAAACCCTGAAATAAGGACCTGCGCCGTTCCAAGGCCAAAGATGTCTCGTCGCATGGTCCACAACCGAGCGGGTTCCAACTCCAACCCGATAACGAACAATAACAGCACCACCCCAAGTTCCGCAAAACCCAAAATTCGCTCAGGCTCGTCGAAGAAGCCAATGCCATAAGGGCCAATCACCATTCCGGCTGCAAGAAAGCCAACCACAGCGCCAAGGCCAAGACGTTTAGTAATGGGAACTGCAATAACAGCGGCAGAAAGGACTACAATGGTCTCTATGAAAAACGGAGGGACATGAGCGGCTGCCATAAGTGTCCTAAATACGTGTATGCCATTCACCGACATACAAAAGGTGCATCATCAAACCGAGTCTGAGGGGAAGACCCTAGGTCTGTCTATGGCTAATTGTAGTTTTCCGTATAAAGCTAATCAGATTCTTCCGCAGGGGGGACCGATGTTTCTGGCTTGTCCTTTTTATCTCCTTCCGATTTACGGTCTGCTTCTGCTAATCTGCGGGCGGGCTCATTGAGCGGCGTGGATTCAGATTTAGGTTTGATCAGGGGTTGAACGGGAACATCCGGCAGTTTGAACCGCTTATAACCAGCATAAAGCCCCCCAACCTGTTGCAGGGCCAGCAATTCTACATCCCTGCGCCGAACATCCGCCAGAATTTCATGGGTCTGGTCTTCATCAACACCCAGTTCCTCCAGAATTTCCCGGCCAAACTGAAGGGCGGATTCAAGCGTTTCCCGCAATTGAAAATCAGCACCTGCTGTTACCAGTTGAATGGCATGGCGCCGGTCATGGGCACGGGCAAAGATCTTGGAAAGAGGGAACTGAGCCTTCGTCATTTTCACAATCTGACTGGTGGTTTCAGGCCGCTCAGTACAAACGGCTATGACGCTGGAGGTGTCGGCACCAGCTGCCCGCAACACATTTAAACGCCGCCCATCACCGTAATAGATGCGATATCCAAAGCGCGATGCATCGCGAATACGCTGCGCATCCGTATCAAGCACAGTCACAGTTGAACCCTGAGCGATAAGCAACTGACAGGCAAGCTGGCCAAACCGGCCAAACCCAATCACCAGGACTTTAGATCCGCCTTCTTTGCTGTTTGGAATATCCGGCTTTACAGGCTCTGGTTTGAACTTGGCGCCAAGCCATTGGGTGAGCTGCACACTCAACAAAGTGAATGCCATGCTAAAGGAGATGATGGCGGACAGCAGACTGTTTTGGTGCGGGTTGAACAGGTCAACAGCGACTGCCGCCGCAAAAATAACAAAGCCGAATTCGCCAGCTTGCGCGAGAAGACCGCCAATCTTCAAGCTGTTATCGGTGGTATGACCTGAGACCCTCGCCACAACAAAAATGCTGATGCATTTTACCAGCATCAAACCAAAACTGCAGGCCAGAACCGTCAGCCAGTTGCTGTACACAAAGTTCAGATCAATGGACATACCAACGGTGATGAAAAAGAAACCCAGCAACAACCCGCGAAATGGCTCAAGATCCGCTTCTAATTCATGGCGGAACGAACTTTCTGCAAGCATAACCCCGGCGATAAAAGCCCCAAGTGCGCTGGAAAGACCAACCGCTTTCATAAGCGCAGCAGCACCAAGCACCGTAAGGAGGGCCGAGGCCGTCATCATCTCTCTTGCGCCAATACGGGCAAAAAGGCGGAACAACGGAGTGAGTAAATACCGCCCAACAGCCACCAGCAGCAGCACAGTTGATGTGGTGATGAGTGCCGTTTCCCAACCCGGTCTCTGTCCTGTGTCAATGGATATCGGTGCAACAATGGCCATTAAGGCCAGCACTGGCACAATCATCATGTCTTGAAACAGCAGGATTGCGATGGAGGTCTGCCCCATCACTGTTGTGCGATCACCGCGATCTTGCAATATCCGCAGGGTTAGAGCTGTAGAGGACAACGCAAGTGTCAAACCGATAATGAGGGACCTTTGCCAGTCAACGCCCACCACATGGACGCCAAGTCCAATTAAAAGCGCGGAAAAGCAAACCTGAGCAGAACCGGTGCCAAAAATTGCTTTGCGCAAAGACCATAACCGTCCCGGGTTGAGTTCCAACCCAATCAGAAACAACAGCATGACAACGCCGAGCTCTCCAATGGGGCGTAACTCATCAGGTGTGCTGAAGGGGCTGCCAAGGTATTGCCCCAAACCCCAGGGGCCAAGAATAACACCGGCGATGAGGTAGCCGACAATGGTCCCGATCCGAACCAATTTGGCAATCGGAACCACAAGGATAGCCATGCTTAGAAACAGCATGATATCTGTCACAAAATCCAGTTGGTGGAGTTCGATCATGAAAGGTGCGGCTCATTCTTATTTTTAGGAGGAAGCTACAGGTACATCGTAAACACCCACTAAAATCAAAGCGGCCAACCTGAGGCAATTCGTCGAGATCCTTAACAAAGCCCGCCAGAAGTCCATCTCAGTTGCAGTGATAATTTTTGCAATTTAGGACTTGAACCTACAGTGACTAGAGCCTTTACAGTCGATTCATTCTCGATTGGAGGCGCGAAATGTTGGATAAACCGAACACACAACTAGATATCTTAGTGCAGGAAACTCAGCTTCTGAATTTCAGATCGCCGTCCATTCGCCAGCTCACTGAGCAGCGTAATTGGGTGAAGCTGTCATCTTTTGATCGTGCAGGCGCGGTCTACGATTTCGTTCGTAATGAGATTCTGTTTGGTTACAACACAGAGGACAATATCCCAGCAAGTCAGGTGCTTGCTGATGGGATTGGCCAATGCAACACCAAAGGCACACTGCTGATGGCGCTGATGAGAGCGGTGGGTATTCCCTGCCGTCTACACGGCTTTACCATCCATAAATCCCTGCAAAGAGGCGTGGTGCCAGAGCTGATCTATAAGATCGCCCCTGATAATATTCTGCATTCATGGGTGGAGGTCTACTTGGATGGGCGTTGGATAAATTTGGAAGGCTTCATTCTGGATGATGCATTTCTTATCGCACTGCAAAAACAGTTCGCACCAAAACGCCAGTCACTCTGCGGATATGGGGTTGGTACCAACTGCCTTAGTACGCCGCAGGTGAAGTGGAATGGGCAGGATACCTACATTCAAAAAACCGGGATTAACAACGACTTTGGAACCTATGAGAGCCCGGATGTATTTTATGCCGAGCATATGCAGGCTTTCTCTCCCCTGATGAAACTGCTTTATCAAAACGCTATTCGTCATGTGATGAACTGGAAAACCAATCGTATCCGCGCAGGTTTTATTCCATCGATCCCCTTGAGCGACTAAGCAGCAGGCACGCAAAGAAAAAGGGGCATTGCTGCCCCTTTGTGGTGTTAGAGGGTGGTGGTCGGGACTTAGGTCGCTGTTCCGCCGATTGTCATCTCATTAATGCGCATGGTCGGCTGACCAACGCCAACTGGAACGCCCTGACCAGCTTTACCGCAGGTACCGATACCCGGATCCAGCTTCATGTCATTGCCGATCATGGTGACGCGGGTGAGGGCATCCGGACCGTTACCGATCAGCATCGCGCCTTTAACCGGAGCGCCGATCTTACCGTTTTGAACACGGTAGGCTTCGGTGCAGGAGAAGACGAACTTGCCGGAGGTGATGTCCACCTGGCCACCGCCGAAGGACACCGCGTAGATACCATCTTCTAGGCTCTCGAGGATCTCTTTCGGGTCTTGGTCACCATTCTCCATAATAGTGTTGGTCATGCGTGGCAGTGGTTGATGTGCGTAGGACTCGCGCCGACCGTTGCCTGTTGGCTCAACACCCATCAGGCGTGCGTTCTGACGGTCCTGCATATAGCCAACAAGAATGCCGTCTTCAATCAGGGTCGTGCGACCTGTTGGAGTGCCTTCATCATCAACGGAAAGGGAACCGCGGCGCTTGGAGATCGTGCCATCATCAACAATGGTCACACCTTTAGAAGCCACCTGCTGTCCCATAAGACCCGCAAAAGCGGAGGTTTTTTTGCGGTTGAAATCACCTTCAAGACCATGACCAATGGCCTCATGAAGCAGAATACCCGGCCAGCCATTGCCCAGAACAACATCAAAGGTACCAGCAGGAGCTGGGATTGCTTCCAGATTAACAAGGGCCTGACGCAGAGCTTCTTCTACTGCATGCTGCCAGCTTGTTTCTGCAACAAACTCACCAAACCCTTCACGTCCACCAGCGCCATAGGAGCCGGATTCCTGCTTGTCACCATCACTTGCTATAATGGAAACGTTGAGCCGAACCAACGGGCGTACGTCACGGATACGGTGACCATCTGCCCGAAGAATATCAATGGTCTTCCAACTGCCAGCCAGCGAGATCGTGACTTGCTGAACGCGCGAATCCTTCGCACGGGCATAAGCGTCAATCTCTTGCAACAGCTTTACTTTTTCCGCAAAGGTCGGGCTGCCGATTGGGTTTTCATCGGTGTAAAGCTTCTGGTTTGTCCGGGCTGGAGCCTCTGCATACGTACCGGCATGTCCGCTTTGTACAGATGACACAGCATCGGCTGCACGTTTCAGGGCTGCCTCAGAGATATCGCCGGAATGAGCGTAGCCAGTCGCCTCGCCCACAACAGCGCGTAAACCAAAGCCTTGGCCGGTGCTGAAAGTGGAAGACTTCAAGCGTCCGTTATCAAACACAAGCCCTTCGTCCTGGCTGTATTCCAAGTAGAGTTCCCCATCATCAGCACCCTTAAGCGCTGCCGAGGTGATCTGGCGCGCAGTTTCTTCATCCAATCCTGAGGTCTGGAGAAGATCAATCGGTTTATCGCTCATGGGTAAAACTCCGAAATAAAAGGATTTGTTCTGTTGTGGCGAACAATCAGCGCACTTTCAAGGCTTAGATCTCAATATAGGGGAAGGGAAGGCGTAAGCTCCCAAGGAATTGAAGGCTATCCGAGAAAGACCAGCAATAATCCGGCACATACCAACACTGCTCCGGTGACTTTGTCGATAATGGCCTGGGTTGATGGCGCTGCTAAAAGAGGACGTGCAGTCCCAGCCAGCAAACTCAGGGAAACATCCAGCAATATAGCCATGACAATATAAGTAATGCCTAAAAGAAAAAGCTGAGGGTCTGGCGCATATGCCTTGTCAATAAACTGAGGGAAAAATGCAGCCATAAACAGCAAGGATTTTGGGTTGGAAATGCCAACATAAAACCCTGTCTGGAAGCAATGATCAGCAGATCTTTTCAGGCTTTCCAGTTTGCTAGACCCAAGCCAATACCGGACTCCCAAATAAATCAAATAGGCCGCACCGCCCAATTTCACGATCTCGAATGCATAAGGATAGGCGTTCACGATCCAAGAGAGGCCCAGAACAACAATAAGGATCTGTATGGCCTGTGCGACGGTCATTCCAACCACAGTTAGCAATCCGGCGCGCGTTCCGCAGCAGGTGGATTTGGCCAGTATCATCATGATGTTTGGGCCAGGGATGGCGAGCAGAACGAAGGTTGCCGCAATATATCCAAGGTAAAGGCTGATGTTTATCATCTGGGATTGTACCAAGCGTTAGTTTTTGTGCGCCTCAATATGCGTGGAAGGGCGGCCTGATTGTAACGTGTTTTGAGACGTCAAAATGCCATGGCTACTCTCACCAAATTCCTTGTGAAATATGGAGATTTTTAGAGGTGTAGCCATCCTTATTTAAAGATGAAGAGGCCCATGAGAAAGACGCCTGCAACAAGCAGGACACCGCTGTTTAATCGTTTCAACCAATCCAAAATTTGAGGTGAGTGAATGAGGCGTTCGACAAGCCCACCACCAATTACAAGCGGTGTATCAAGAAGCGTCGCAATTACCAAAAATGTCGTGCCCAGAAGCGCGAACTGTATGTCCAGGGGAGCTGCATGATTGAGGAAGTGAGGGAAAAGCGTACCTAGGAAAATGATAGTTTTGGGATTTGCGAGGCTGATGCTGAAGCCAGTGAGAAAATCAGAGCCTCGTCGTTTTGCCTGCCTCGATTGTTTGTTGTCTGCCTGCCATGTTTTAATGCCCACATAAACCAGATAGATGGCTCCGATCAGCGTAACGCCTTCAAAAATGGAGGGATACGCTACGATCAGCCATGACAGTCCGATCGAAACTAAAATCACCTGCACAGCCTCAGCTACTTTTACGCCGATCAAAGTCACAAGCCCAGCACTGGCACCACCAGAAGCGGAGCGGGACAAGATCAGCATTTTGCTGGCATCTGGGACCGACATAATAAGCAATGTGGTCGCCACAAAAGCGAAATAAACGTGAAGGGCTATTGGCACAAATCACCTACAGATGAGGAATTTACCAGCTCGGGAGGCCAGATTTGCGGCAATCTTTCACGATGTGTTACCAGATGAAAGTTCAAGCCCAATTATTGGAGGCCAAAACCTTCACATAATGTGAGGTATTTGAATGGAATTAAGACAAAAAAAGCCGAGGCAGTTCGCACCGCTTCGGCTTTTTAAGAATTCTCTGTTCAAAGACGCTGGATGCTCACCATCACGGTAGAGCAGCAAGCCCCTCTTTCAAGCCACCAAGAGAAATCGGAATACCGATACCTTCTTCAGGGGTCTCGAAAATAATGAACGTGGCTGTCTGACCCGCAGAAAGTTTGTCGATCAGGTCTTTTTCCAACATTGCCTCAGAAACGCAACCACTTGGTAAAGGCAGACAGCGGATGAAAGGCATCCGGCCAACATCTTTGCCATCAATCTTCAAACCAAGCTGAGAGGGTAGGAGAACGCCAAGCGGAACCAGAATGCGCATCAAAGTCGTCTGCTGATCAGCCGTCTTCAAAATGATGGCTGTCAACCCAACCGTATCGCGTTCAGAATCAGTCACGCTCTGTATGAGTGCACACTGCTTAACGTTGGAACCGGGAGGTTGGTCACACCGCTGTTGCCAGTCGCCAAACTCGCCTTCAAGTTCGCCAAGCGCTTGTTGCGCATAGCTTACTCCTGAAAAACCGGCAGTTCCGGCCAGTGCCATCGCAACTGTAAGCGTCAGCGTGCGTAAAAATTGCTTCAAAAAACCTTCCTCCAGTTCACCGGCTATGCAGTGCCTGTTTCCTCGCGCTGCGGCAAGGGGTGTTCTGTGTTCATTTATGGGAATACCGCTCCTGAAGTAAAAGAGCAAACAAGCATTGCTGGCTGTCCACGTAACTACAGGCAAAATCTCGGTATTGACTCATTTTGTTCACGCAGAGGTAACGGACATTTTTGCTGATAAAGTGGCGATACAATGGGGAAAATTAGTCCCTTAGATGAATCTCATCGATAATTGATATCCGCAAAAGTAACTAGGTGAAAACACCAGTGAACCATAATAACCCCATTGCATCTGCGGGTTTCTTATGGTTTTTGTCCCTCACATTGATCAAAGTCAAACCATGCCGCGACCTTTAGTCGCTATAACCTAAGGAGAATCGCGTAGATGCCTTCTTTGGGTTAATATGTCGCAGGCATTCACGCAAGTGTGAGGACTGGCCGGACGGGCCAACAAGGGCACTCCACAGGCGTGACAAGAAGAGAATTGCCGCTTCGGCGGCTATATGAGGGACGGGGAGCGCAAGACGTGATGAAGCTCTTGAAGCATCACCTGATGACCATTGCTGCAACAACAGTGTTTGGTTTGACGGGACTTATGGCAGGTGTAGCAACTGCAGCACAGCCAACGCCGTGGCAGATGGGCATGCAGCCTGCGGCTACGACAGTGATGAAAGACATTCGCTGGTTTAACGATTTTACGCTGATCATTATTTCAGCAATTACGGTGTTCGTGGCAGGCTTGCTCATCGTCGTAATGTTTAAATTTCGCAAGAAGGCCAATCCTACGCCATCTCGCACTTCTCATAACACCATGATCGAAGTGGCTTGGACCGTTGTTCCAATCCTCATTCTGGTCATGATTTCAGTTCCGTCCTTCCGTTTGCTTTTCAAACAGCTCGACATTCCTGAATATGAAATGACCATCAAGGCGACCGGCTACCAGTGGTACTGGGGCTACGAGTACGCTGATGAAGGCATGGAAGATGTGTCCTTTGACGCATTGATGCTTCAGGACGATGAGCGCGCTGAGCTTATGGCAGAAAAAGGCCTCACCGTCGCTGAGGTGCCACGTCTTCTTGCTGCCGATTACAACCTTGTTGTTCCAGTGGACACCACTGTTCGCGTTCAGGTGACAGCAGCAGATGTGATCCACTCCTTCGCGGTTCCTGCATTCGGCATCAAAATTGATGCGATTCCATACCGTTTGAATGAGACTTGGTTCCGCGCAGACAACACCGGCATGTACTACGGCCAGTGTTCTGAGCTTTGCGGCAAGCTTCACGCGTTCATGCCGATTGCTGTTCAGGTTGTTACCAAAGAGCATTACCAGGCTTGGGCTGAGGCTGCAAAGTCTGACGTGGATGAAGCAAACGCACTTCTCGCAAGCTTAATTGCTGAACAGAAAAAGGTTGCTGCCGCCGCAGCTGCCGACGTGAAGGTCGTGTCCCGCTAACAGCGGGACTAACAGATTTAGTCAAGTATGCGCGCGTCAAGGACTGCAGCACATACGAGCAAGAACTTTACGAGGGAGCACAACGATGTCTGCGTCTGAAACGCATGCACATGACCATCCAACTGGATGGGTGCGGTGGGTTTACTCCACCAACCACAAAGATATTGGCATCCTTTACCTGATCTTCGCGATCATGGCCGGTATTGTCGGCGGTCTTCTTTCCATCGGTATTCGTATGGAACTGCAAGAACCTGGCATGCAATATTTTTCCGATCCGCATATCTTTAACGTCTTCACCACAGCGCACGCGCTAATCATGATTTTCTTCATGGTAATGCCTGCACTGATTGGTGGTTTCGCGAACTACTTTGTTCCAATCATGATTGGTGCGCCTGATATGGCGTTCCCACGCATGAACAACATCTCATTCTGGCTTCTGCCACCAGCATTCATCCTGTTGCTCCTTTCACTCTTCGTGCCAGGACCTCCAGGTGGAAACGGTGTCGGCGGCGGTTGGACCATCTACCCACCGCTCTCCACATCTGGTCAGCCGGGTCCTGCAATGGACTTTGCAATCCTGTCACTTCACCTTGCTGGTGCATCTTCTATTCTTGGTGCAATCAACTTCATTACCACTATCTTCAACATGCGCGCGCCTGGCATGACCATGCACAAGATGCCGCTGTTTGTATGGTCCGTGTTGGTAACTGTCTTCCTGCTGTTGATCTCCTTGCCAGTTTTGGCGGGCGCGATCACCATGCTGCTAACAGACCGTAACTTCGGCACGACCTTCTTTGAAGCTGCTGGTGGCGGCGACCCAATCTTGTTCCAGCACCTGTTCTGGTTCTTCGGTCACCCTGAAGTGTACATCCTGATCTTGCCAGCATTCGGCATCGTGTCTCACATCATCTCCACGTTCTCCAACAAACCAGTATTTGGTTACATTGGCATGGCGTACGCGATGGTTGCGATTGGTGTGGTTGGCTTTGTTGTGTGGGCCCACCACATGTTCACGGTTGGTTTGTCCGCAGATACACAAGCCTACTTCCTGTTTGCAACTATGGTGATCGCGGTCCCAACCGGCATCAAGATCTTCTCATGGATTGCAACCATGTGGGGCGGGTCCATCGAGTTCCGAACACCGTTGATCTGGGCTGTTGGCTTCATCTTCCTGTTCACTGTTGGTGGTGTAACGGGTGTGCAGCTGGCAAACGCTGGTCTCGACCGCGCACTGCATGACACCTACTACGTTGTGGCTCACTTCCACTACGTTCTGTCTCTGGGCGCTGTGTTCGCGATCTTCGCGGCCTGGTACTACTGGTTCCCTAAAATCTCCGGCTACATGTACTCCGAGTTCCTCGGCAACCTGCACTTTGCAGTCATGTTCATCGGCGTAAACCTCGTGTTCTTCCCGCAGCACTTCCTTGGTCTTGCAGGCATGCCACGTCGGTACGCTGATTACCCAGATGCATATGCAGGTTGGAACTACGTGTCCTCCATCGGCTCTTACATCTCCGGCTTCGCTGTTCTGATCTTCCTGGTGTGTGTCTTGGAAGCATTCCTGAAGAAGCGTGTTGCTGGCGATAATCCATGGGGCAAAGGTGCAACAACTTTGGAATGGACTCTGTCTTCTCCTCCTCCATTCCACCAGTTTGAGATCCTTCCTAAGATCAAATAGCGGGTTGAAGATTTTGCCGGGGGCGAGGTTTTGCCCCCGGATCGAACCAAAGCATAAGACCTGAAGTGCTATAAAATTCTGGGTCGAGACCAAAAAAGCCAAAACGGCACGGGTTTCAAAACCACGACAGAGGTACAGGCATGACAATGCTGGAACAGACACAAGGGATAAACGAGGACGCAATCGACCTGGGAGGTCGTGGAAGCGTTTCTGATTATATCGCGTTGCTTAAGCCGCGTGTGATGTCTCTTGTTGTGTTTACAGCAGTGGTTGGTCTGGTTATGGCACCGGGCAACCAGCATCCTTTTCTGAGTTTGGTTTCAATTCTTTGCATTGCCATTGGCGGGGGTGCATCCGGTGCGCTGAATATGTGGTGGGATGCAGACATTGATGCTGTCATGTCTCGCACCCAAAAACGCCCCATTCCGGCAGGCAAAATCACGCGCAATGAAGCATTCGCCTTCGGTATGGTGCTTTCAGTCGGGTCTGTCCTGTCACTGGGTCTGGTGGCGAACTGGTTTGCAGCCGCTCTGCTGGCTTTCACTATCTTCTTCTATGTTGTCATCTACACAATGTGGCTCAAACGCTCCACGCCGCAGAACATCGTTATAGGCGGTGCTGCCGGCGCGCTTCCTCCAATGGTTGGCTGGGCTGCAGTAACGGGCGATGTGTCCATGGTAAGCATAGCACTGTTTATGATTACCTTTACATGGACACCGCCGCATTTCTGGGCTTTGGCGCTGGTTAAAAACAGCGACTATCAGAAGGCAGGTATCCCGATGATGCCGGTGGTTGCTGGTGAAACTGCAACACGACATCAAATTGTTCTTTACTCACTTTTGCTGCTGCCAGTTGGCATGTCTCCCTATTTCCTTGGCTTCGCCACTGAGTTCTTTGGTGTGGCCTCTGCAATCCTCGGTCTGATCTTCATTGGCTACGCGGTGCGTGTCTGGAAAATCCGAGAGGGAGACGCCGCCAAGAAGGCTGCAATGTCGCTCTTCAAGTTTTCGCTGTTCTACCTCATGCTGATTTTTGCAGGGTTGCTGGCTGAGAACATGATTGGCTTGGTCTAAGGCATTTCTGGAAAGAGAAGAAAATGAACGAACAAAAAGCAATTCTTTCAGACGAACAGGTAAAAGCCCGCCGCGGTAGATCTGTTGCGCTTGCAATTTCCTTGGCAGTGCTGGTTGCCCTGTTTTATGCGGTTACGATCGCAAAGCTTGGCGCAGGCATTATTGATCGACCATTCTAAGAAAGCCAAGATGACAGATCAAAACCCTGAAAATACAGATCTCGCCAAAATAAATCGGAGCAACGTCAAAGTTGCTGCAATTTGCGGCTTTATATTCTGTGCCATGGTTGGTCTCTCCTTTGCAGCTGTACCGCTCTACCAGATCTTCTGTCAGGTGACAGGATATGGCGGAACCACACAGCGCGCGGAAGAGGGTTCTGACGTTATTTTGGACCGGGAAATTATCGTTAGCTTCGATGCGAACGTAGCGGAAGGTCTGGACTGGGACTTTAAGCCGAAGCAACGCAAGGTTCGCGTTAAACTTGGCCAGATGTCAGAGATTTTGTACCAGGCAACGAGCACCGCAAGCCAACGCTCGACTGGGACTGCAATATTTAACGTAGCCCCGTTTGAAGTTGGTGGCTACTTCAACAAAATTGATTGCTTCTGCTTCACGGAACAACCGCTGAATGCGGGAGAGTCAGTCGATATGCCGGTCGTGTTTTTTATCGATCCGGAAATGGACAAGGACGAGAACTTGAAGAACGTCAAGGAGATCACCTTGTCCTACACATTCTTTGAATTGCCGAAAGACGGCGAAGACGAAACAGCTGCGGTGGTTACTCCAAGTGATGGCACTGCAGGTAAGCTTTAGGTTGCAAGACGGATCTGCGTAGCAGAGGCGACCATTTTGAAATGGGGAGCAAAAATATGGCTGGTGTTAAGAACCACGATTATCATATTATCGAGCCAAGCCCGTGGCCATTTATTGGGTCAATGGGGGCGCTGGTTATGGCAATCGGCGCAATTGCGTTTATGCGTATGAGTGAGGGCGGCGTAAGCTTCTCATTCCTGAGCAATGCGGACGGGGAAACAACTGTTGGATTTACTCTGACCGGTTGGCCCATGTTCGCAATCGGTCTGGGTGTTGTCCTTTACACCATGTTTATGTGGTGGCGCGATACCGTAAAAGAATCTCATGAAGGCCACCACACCCGTGTTGTGTCCTTGCATCTGCGGTACGGCATGATGTTGTTCATCATTTCCGAAGTGATGTTCTTCGTTGCATGGTTCTGGGCGTTTTTTGATGCATCCCTGTTCGCTGGCGAAGCGCAGCAGTTTGGCCGCGTTGCACATACCGGCGGTGTATGGCCACCAGTGGGTATTGAAACGTTCGACCCTTGGCACCTTCCATTGCTGAACACCCTGATCTTGCTGCTGTCCGGTACCACTGTTACCTGGGCACACCATGCAATGGTTCACGGGGACCGCGAGGGTGTGAAATGGGGTCTGATTGCAACGGTTGTTCTGGGCGCAATCTTTACGACCTGTCAGGTCTACGAATACTCCCACGCAGCTTTTAGCTTCTCTGATAATATTTATGGCGCAACCTTCTTCATGGCGACGGGCTTCCATGGCTTCCACGTGATCGTGGGCACCATCTTCCTGGCTGTGTGTTTGTTCCGCGCTCTTGCAGGCCATTTCACCACAACAAAGCACTTCGGTTTTGAAGCTGCTGCTTGGTATTGGCACTTTGTTGATGTTGTCTGGCTCTTCTTGTTTGCTGCCGTTTATATCTGGGGCGGTGCTTAACGTCGGGTCTAACCAAGAGTGTGTCTGATTTTTAGACAAAATGTGAAAGTGATAAGGGCGGCGCAAGCCGCCTTTTCTATATGTATATGACCGAGGTAGCGTTGTCCCGCATAGTCTGGGCCTACCTGATTCGCTGAGGCCGAGATGAGTGAGAACAAAAAACCAAGCCTTTACTATGGCTTACCCGCTAATCCTGTGTCCGCAGGCTTGCGCGGGAAGTGTCCAAGATGTGGGAATGGGCCTTTGTTTCAGGGCCTCCTAAAGCTGCGTAAATCCTGCTCCAGTTGCGAATTGCCCTTCGATTTCGCGGATTCGGGAGATGGGCCTGCGGTATTTGTTATTCTTATCCTCGGTTTTGTCATTGTTGGTGGTGTGCTTTTTATTGAGTTTACGTACCAACCACCGCTTTGGCTGCACATGGTCATCTGGGCACCGGTCACTGTGCTTTTAAGCATAGCGCTGCTGCGCCCTCTTAAGGGATTGCTGATCGCCATGCAGTACCGAAACAATGCATCGGAAGGAAAACTCGATGATTGATGATAAGGGCGCCAACGATCCCGGAATTGGTAAAAAGAGATTCAACAAAACTGACATCGACTGGCATGAAGAACCGGCCAAAACCTTGCGCAGTGCTCGATCTGATAAATATAGAGATGACATTGAGGTGGACGACGGTGCAGAGGACCAAGAGGCGGAAAAGCAAAAGTTCGTACCATTTCTCAAGTCATTCTGGGCCCTACACCTGTGTGCTGCCATTGGTTTGATCATTCTGGCGAACCTCAGCCTGTGGCAGTTTAGCCGTCTTGACGATAAAATTGCGCTGATTGAGCGGGCAGGAGTGCGCGCCAACGAACCTGCAGTTGCAGCCCCGGGTCCGGCAATGTGGGAAGATCTCACCAGCGACATCATTGATTACATGCCAGTCAAGGTCACCGGCCAGTTCATTCTCGGCGAACTGTTTTACTTTGATACGCTGACCAAGCCGAAAGGGCGGTTGGGCGGGCAAGGGTACTTTTTGTACGCGCCGTTCATCGCGGAAGACGGCTGGACAGTTCTGGTCAATCGCGGCTTTATTCCGTTGGATCGCAAAGACTTCAGCACACGCCTTGGGTCTGCGCCCCCACGCGGGGAAATTACAATCACGGGTCTGGCACGCAAAGCCGAAGTCGCCAGCATGTTCTCCGCGGATGATAACCCAAAAACTCACGAATGGTTTGTACGCGAACCTAAAAACATGGCAGACGCGCTTGGCCTTCTGCCAGAAAGAACCGCACCTTACACCATCGATTTGCAGGAAATTCTCAATATAGCTGGAGACCTCCCGCAGGCTGGTGAAACACGCATGACGTTTTCCAACAACCACCTGCAATACGCTTTTACATGGGCTGCGCTGGCGCTTGCTCTGATTGGCGTCTACCTCGCGTTCCTGATCAAGGCATGGCTCGAGCGCGATAAACCAAATCCTCAGACCGAGGACGAGGCAGACGACGACGACGATGAAGTAGAAAATGAGCGGTATCGAATGCTCTCAAAAGCCGCGCGAAAAGATCGAAATAATCAGCGGTAAACCGCTAACAAAAAAAGGGGAGCAAAGGCTCCCCTAAATTATTTCAGCAGTGGTCTTGCAGCGCGCTTACGAAAAGGAACAAACGATTTCGGAGTCGGAGAACCGCAAAATGAATGCCAATTGAGATTTATAGCTGAGAAAGAATGTTTTCAGCTGAAGAGATCGTTGCTTCGCCGGGAGCTTCTTCGATGTTTAGGGAAGACAAGACGCCGTCTTTTACGATCATGGAGTAACGCTTGGAGCGAATACCCATGCCGAATGCAGAAGCATCAAGTTCAAGGCCGATTGCCTTGGTAAAGTCAGCGCTGCCATCTGCAAGGAACAAGATCTTGTTGTCAGCGCGTGTATCGCGAGACCATGCAGCCATCACAAACGCATCATTTACGGAAACAACTGCGATTGTATCAACACCTTTGGCATTGATAGCATCCGCATTGTCAATGAAACCCGGCAGGTGGTTCAGGTGACAGGT
Source organism: Pseudovibrio sp. Tun.PSC04-5.I4 (assembly GCF_900104145.1). Taxonomy (NCBI): domain Bacteria; kingdom Pseudomonadati; phylum Pseudomonadota; class Alphaproteobacteria; order Hyphomicrobiales; family Stappiaceae; genus Pseudovibrio; species Pseudovibrio sp. Tun.PSC04-5.I4. The sequence goes on from NZ_FNLB01000006.1 coordinate 445,194, forward strand.
TGGCGTAAAGGCACCAGGAACCGCGAAAAGAACAACGGTCTTGCCAGCGAACAGATCATTGGTGGAAAGGTCAACCGGGCCGTCAGTGCTGTTGGTCTTAAATGTTGCTGCAGGCAGTTTATCGCCAACTTTGATTACCATGGGAAACTCTCCAGTAAATACGCTTATGATGGACAATAGAGGCAGGACCGCTCAATTGTGATCCGCATATTATGCACTCTGTGAGACATAGTTCTATCTGCGAGACGCTACTTTCGCAAATACATTAGGTCTGGATTGGTTATTTTGATGAGGCGCTCTGGGGCACTTCAACACTCTGAGTTTCTTCATAGGCACCGTCTGTGGTCACCAGTGTCAAACGCAAGTCCAGCTTGCTTACATCCTCTGGTAATCCATTGTAGGGTAAAGACCATTTGGCCTTTCCTTTTTTCACAGAACCCAACAAAGGCACGCCGTGATAGGACCCAGCCGGACCCTCCACAAAAAGCTCGGGTGCTTTGTCGCCACGAGGAACTTTGGCGGTAAAGGTCAGCGTTCGGTCTTTATCTTCCCCAGTAATTTTCGTTGCAGAGAACTGGCTCGGCATATCGCCTTGGCCAATGGGCAGCTTTGCGAAAGCTTCTTGCACCAATTTATCGGCGACCACATCATTGGCACTTTTGGTTGGCAAGATCATAGAGACCTCAGCCTGACCGGGAATGCAGATGTCTTTACAGATGCCAAAAGTCAGGTCAGCATTGAGAACTGCCGGACGACCATCATTAAACCGCTTAATGAGGACAGGGAGGATAACTTTGTCAGTGTAAATCAGCGACGTGGAAAACCCGTCATTATAAGTTTCAGGCGCTGGAAATAAAACTTCCGCTTCTGCCACATTCACGGAATTTACAAAGCTGGCCTCCGTTGGAATGCCCGCTTCTCCCGGATACCGCCAATAGGTATGCCAACCGCTTTCGAGGCGGAATTCAATCCCTCCTCGATAAATACCATCAGCGTTTGGCTCACTTGCACGAAGGAGGCGCACAGCACCACCTTGTACGATCACCCACTCAGACACATTTGAAGAGAAGGCGCTTGTAACAGGAGCCGTCAGCAACGCAGCAGCAATGAGGGTTGATTTGAAGATTCTAGAAATCATAGAGTCTATTTAAACGTTCCCTTTTTAAATTCCCAATAAGATTGTCTCCGTGACAATCAATGATCCGTGAACAAGCCCACGTTTTCCTCACTGATCATTGATCACCGGAAATATCCGTGAGTACCTGTAATGTAATTGCCTCTACACTTAAGAACGAGGCATCGAAATTAAAGCATGAGGAGCGCGCCCCAACATGTCTGGTGAAAAACCGGGTTACATTGACGGTCAATATCTCATCGCCATGCCCACGATGGAGGATGGCCGCTTCGCGCATTCCGTCATTTATGTGTGCGCCCACTCCGAAGAGGGAGCAATGGGGATTGTGCTCAATCAGCCGGCCCCTAACATCACATTTAGGCAGCTTTTAGGTCAGTTGAATATTATTGACCCCGATGATGATGCTTCAATGGCAATCGAATTCTCTGATAGGAAAGTGTATCGCGGCGGACCAGTCGATGCTGGCCGCGGGTTTGTCCTTCATTCCGATGATTACTTCCTTGATGAAACGAGTCTCAAAATCGAAGAGGGTGTTGTCCTCACAGCAACCGTAGAAGTCCTGCGTGCGATTGCCAGTGGCAACGGACCGAAAAGGGCGCTTCTGGCACTTGGATATGCCGGCTGGGCTCCGGGTCAACTGGAAGCAGAGCTGCAAGCCAATGGTTGGCTGACCTGTGAAACTGATCCCTCCTTGATCTTTGAGGGGGAAGGGGACCAGAAGTGGCACAACGCCCTTGGTATTCTCGGAATTGATCCCGGAATGCTTTCCAGCGATATCGGTCAGGCATAACTCTGGGTGCCTGAAGAACGGGCGTTTTTGTCTCAAAACGCCCCTGCCTATGAGAAAACAGGACGCATGGAGAGGAGAGATTAACGCAGTTTGAGGAGGCCATATAAATGGCGAACTGCTTTAAACGCGATTTCGCCGTGCAACTTCCTGCATTTTCTGCTATTTCCCAGTTCGCAAATGTGGAGCAATGACCTCCGGTTTGTGAGCATTAGATTTAGCTCCAGCTAAAAACCTGAGAAGAACCAACGGGCTAGGATTTTCCAATCCCCCGATTCAGGTTAAGCGAGAAGGGATGTAACGGTGAGATATGTAAGTACGCGCGGCGAAGCTCCAGAACTCGATTTTTCCGAGGTGCTGCTCACGGGATTGGCACGCGACGGCGGTTTGTATCTACCGAAGGAATTCCCACAATTATCTGCTGAGGAAATTTCAGGATTTGCTGGAAAGCCCTACAGTGAAGTAGCGCTCAAAGTCATCGCTCCGTTTGTCGGCGATTCCATTCCCCACGATGACCTGAAACAGATGATCGAGGAAGCCTACGCCAGCTTTGCACATGAAGCTGTCGCACCTCTCATCCAGACAGCTCCAAATACATACGTCCTAGAACTCTTCCACGGCCCGACGCTCGCCTTTAAAGATGTGGCGATGCAGCTTTTAGGCCGTTTGATGGATTACGTTCTTGTAAAAAATGATGCTCGTGCAACCATCGTTGGCGCCACGTCTGGCGACACTGGCGGCGCGGCGATTGAAGCCTTCCGTGGCCGTGAGCGCACCGATGTCTTTATCCTGTTTCCAGAGGGCCGTGTTTCTCCTGTGCAGCAGCGCCAGATGACCACCGCCAAGGAGGCAAACATCCATGCCCTCGCGATCAAAGGCAACTTTGATGACTGTCAGGGCATCCTAAAAGATTTGTTCAACAACTTCCCATTCCGTGAACGTGTTGGCCTGTCTGGTGTAAACTCCATCAACTGGGCGCGGATCGTGGCACAGGTGACCTACTACTTCACCGCTGCTGTGTCCTTAGGGGCTCCACACCGCAAGGTGTCCTTCACCGTCCCAACAGGCAACTTCGGCGATGTGTTCGCAGGCTATGTGGCCTCGCAGATGGGGCTGCCTATTGAGAAGCTGGTGATAGCAACCAACACCAACGACATTCTCGCACGTACGCTGGAAACAGGCCGTTATGAGACACGCGGCGTTGTGGTAACAACTTCTCCGTCCATGGACATTCAGGTTTCTTCCAACTTTGAGCGCCTGTTGTTTGCTGCAAACGACAAAGACAGCGCAACGGTGAAGAGCCAGATGGACAGCCTCAAACAGTCCGGTGGCTTTTCTCTCTCGGAAAAAGCTCTGAGCTGCATTAAAGAAAAGTTCACCGCTGGTCGCGCAAATGAAGAAGATATAGCGCGGACAATTGCTGAGACGCTTAAAGAAAGTGGTTACCTGCTTGATCCCCATACAGCGGTCGCGATCCACGTTGCCAAGAGCCACAGCACTGATGAGACTCCAATGATTGTGCTTTCAACCGCGCATCCAGCCAAGTTCCCGGCTGCCGTTGAAAGTGCTTCTGGTGTGTACCCAGAACTCCCCGCACACCTGTCCGATCTGATGGAACGGACTGAAAAATTCGACGTGCTTCCAGCGGACGCGCAGGAAGTTGCAAAATTTGTTGAAGGCAAGGCACGTGCCGTGAAAGCAGGCGTTTAATGGCGGTCAAATTAACGAAACTAGAGAATGGACTGACTGTTGTTAGTGACCAGATGGAATACCTCAAGACAACTGCTCTTGGGGTTTGGGTTAAAGCTGGGTCTCGCTCGGAAGGTGAGCATGAGAACGGCATAACCCACCTGCTGGAACACATGGCCTTTAAAGGCACAGCCAAACGCAACGCGCGCGAAATCGCCGAGGAAATCGAAGCCGTTGGTGGTGAGATGAATGCCTCCACAAGTGTGGAGCATACAAACTACTATGTTCGCACCTTGGCTGATGACGCGCCGCTGGGGCTGGATATCCTTGCCGATATCCTCCAAAACTCCATCATCGATCCTGATGAACTGGCGCGCGAAAAGCATGTGATCCTTCAGGAGATTGGTGCAGCTCAGGATATGCCGGACGATCAGGTCTTCGATATCCTGCTAGAAACAGCATGGCCGAACCAACCGTTAGGCCGCCCAATCCTTGGCACACCAGAAACCGTCAATGGTTTTTCTGCTGATGCGATCCGCGATTATGTCGCCCGCAAATACACCGCCTCTGACATGGTACTGGCAGCTGCCGGTGCTGTAGACCATGACGAACTTGTGGAACTGGCAAAATCCAGTTTCTCAAAACTCTCACCTGCTGCCCCTGATACTGATTCAGTTGCAAGCTATGTGGGCGGAGAAGGCTCTATTGAGCGAGAGCTGCAAGAGCTGCAGGTTATTCTTGGGTTTGAAGGCCTGCCTTACGAGCACAAAGATTACTACGCCGTTCAGGTGTTGTCTTCCATTCTTGGCGGCGGGATGTCCTCTCGTCTCTTCCAGGAAGTGCGCGAAAAGCGCGGCCTTTGCTATTCCGTCTATGCGTTCCATTGGGCGTTTGCCGATACCGGATTCTTCGGTGTTCATGCAGCAACGGGGCCAGAAGATGCAGCAGAACTGACTGAGGTTCTGGTTGATCAGCTCAAAGAGATCGCCAAAGGTGTTACGGAGAAGGAAGTCTCCAGAGCCAAAGCACAGCTGCGTGCAGGCCTGTTGATGGCACTTGAAAGCCCAGCAGCCCGTGCAGGGCAAATTGCCCGTCAGGTGATGATTTATGGTTATCCCGTCGCACTGGAAGAGCTGGAAAAACGTTTGAATGCTGTCTCTGCAGAACGCCTGCAAGTGCTGGCAGAAAACCTCTTCGCTTCCGAAAATCCAACATACGTCAGAGTTGGCCCCAAAGCGCCAATGATGAATTATGATGAGTTGAAACAACGTCTCACGGGGATTAAAGCTTAAGCCACTTGCATAAACGCCTGAGTCCCATTCATAATATTAGTCTCAGGCGTATTCCCGCAACGTCACACCGGTTTGCGAACAAGAATACGCGAGAAACTAAAGCGTATTCCCGTGAAGTGGGCGCCGGTTTGCGGATAAGAATACGCAAGAAACGAATGAATTGGGGCCGTTTGCTAGCCTTTGATAACCGCAAACGGCTTTGGAAATGAGGGGAGAATATCCGTGTCCTTTTTCAAAATGAGCCCATCTCCCCAATCCCTCAGTACTTTAAAAACAGATCGACTTTATCTGCGTGCGCCAGTTATCGCAGATTTTGCCCAATGGTCAGAGCTTCGCGAGCAGAGCCGAAGTTTTCTGCAACCTTGGGAACCAACCTGGCCTGCTGATGACCTGACAAAAGGGGCGTTCAGAAAACGAATCCGGCGCTACAATCGCAACATTCGTGAAGGCACCCATTACCCATTTTTTCTCTTTGATCAAACGACAGACCAACTGGTTGGTGGACTCAATTTGTCCAACGTGCGCCGGGGTGTGTCACAGACTGCATCACTGGGCTATTGGATGGGCGCTCAATTTGCCGGAAACGGTTTGATGCGGGAGGCTGTTCAGCGCATATGTTGTTTTACGTTCAACGATTTGCATCTGCATAGAATCGAAGCGGCCTGTTTGCCCAGTAACCAAGTCTCAAGGGCCCTTTTGGGGAAGGTCGGATTCTCCCAATTAGGATATGCACCTAGCTACTTATTCATCAACGGAATGTGGCAAGATCATATTTTGTTTGGCAAAATTCAGGATTTGGCTCCTATAACGGCCAAGTTCTGGCCACAATCAGAGGCAGATGGGGATAAATTGCCACTAACACATGCTTGAACCATGAAACTGGCGGCTTGAAGATGTAATGATCTTGGCAAGGAAAATCAGTTAATTTATCGTTATCGTGGAGAAGCCGGTGCCAGGGACTTATTGTCAGCGCGTACAGAACGTTATTCAGGCTGTTCTGTTAAGCGCTCTCCTGCTTATTGTGGTTGCATCACAAGCATTGGCTTTGGATGCGATTATCGTCCCTAAAGACATTGATGCGCTCGACCTCACCAGTTCAATCGATATCTATCCAAACACCAGCAAAAGCATTCAGGTCTCCACAGCTCCGGACTCAGACGGCATCGTGCGCCGCATTGAAGTGAGATCCGTTGATGAAAACGCCAGTTCGTGGGCTGTCTTCGCACTCTCCAATCCGGGAGAGGAGCAGATCGATCGTCTGCTGGTCGCGCCTTACTACAAAATGACGGGTGGTGGTGTGTTGGTGCCTGACCTTGGCCAGCGCCGCATTGTGTCCCTAACGCCAAGTCAAGGCATCCCGCCAATCCGCGAGCGCAGCACAGAAGCTGACATCTACCGAATTACACTGGACCCGGGCGCGAATGTGACCTTCATTGCTGAAGTGAACACGCCGAGCCTGCCGGAACTTCGCCTTTGGAAGCCTGAGGCCTATAAAGACAACATCAACGCTTACACCCTCTACCGCGGCATCGTCTTAGGCATTGCTGGCCTGCTGGCCTTGTTCCTGACGATCCTGTTTGTTGTGAAGGGAACGGTTCTCTTCCCGGCTACAGCAGCTTTGGCATGGGCTGTGCTCGTGTACCTGTGTATTGACTTCGGTTTCTGGAATTTAGTGTTCGGGAGGACTCTGGGGGATGATCAGGTCTATCGAGCGGCAGCGGAAATCAGTTTAACAGCTGCGCTTGTGGTCTTCCTGTACGCCTATCTCGGCCTCAACCGCTGGCACATCCATTACACTCATCTGGCTATAACCCTATTGATCGTCGTGCTTAGCCTATTTGGCCTGGCGCTGTGGGACCCAACTATCGCAGCCGGAATCTCCCGCCTTCTGATGGCCGGGGTCGCAATTGCTGGCTTCGGAATCATACTGGTGCTCACCATGCGTGGGTTTGAGCGCGCGATTATGCTGCTCCCTACATGGTTCTTGTTCCTTGCATGGTTGTTTGCGGCTTGGATGGCAACAACAGGCATGTTGCAGAGTGATCTGGCCCAGCCTGCGCTTGCAGGTGGCCTCGTCCTCTTTGTTATGCTGCTCGGGTTCACGGTCATGCAGCACGCGTTTGCAGGCTCTGGTCTCTCCCATAGCGTGATGAGTGATGTGGAACGCCGTGCACTGGCGTTGACTGGCTCTGGCGATATCATCTGGGACTGGGACGTGGACCGCGATAAAATCCACACCAGTGGTGGTCTTGAAGAAGCACTCGGCATCAAACCGGGTTTGCTGGATGGTCCTGCACGGTTGTGGCTGGAAATCCTCCATCCGCAAGACCGGGATCTGTTCCGTGGCACTTTGGATGCTGTGATTGACCACCGCCGAGGCCGGATCAATCTGGCTTTCCGCCTGCGTGGTGAAGATGGTCATTACCGGTGGCTCAAGATGCGCGCTCGTCCGGTACTCGGGTCTGATGGCGAAGTCATCCGCTGCGTTGGTACTTTGCTCGACATCACCTCTCAGAAAACCGCTGAAGAGCGCTTGATGCATGATGCCGTGCATGACAATCTGACTGGCCTGCCAAACCGCGAACTGTTTATGGACCGCCTTGTTGCAGCGCTTGCCCGTTCCAAGGCTGAAGGCAACGGCAATCCGACAGTTATTCTGATCGACCTGGACCGCTTCAAGCAGGTTAATGACAGCATCGGCCAAACAGCAGGCGACTCCATGTTGCTTACTGCTGCCCGCCGTCTATCTCGTCTGATCAAAGCACAGGATTCCCTGTCACGCATTTCAGCAGATACCTTCGCAGTCCTGATGATCTCCGAGCAGGATGCAACTCGTATTGCCTCCTTTGCTGATGAATTGCGCAAGTCTCTGCGCACACCAGTCACCTTTGGTGATCAGGAAGTCTTCCTGACAGCGTCTATCGGCGCGGCTATCTTTGATGGTGGGCCGGAAAAGGCGACAGACATGATGCGTGATTCCGAGATTGCACTCAATCATGCCAAACGCCTCGGTGGGGATCGTATCGAGGTCTTCCGCCCAACGTTGAAACCTGTTGCAAGCAATACGCTGGCTCTCGACAGCGACCTTCGTGCTGCTTTGGAAAAAGACGAGATCACGGTCTTCTTCCAGCCAATCGTTCGTCTGGCAGATAAAACCACAGCTGGTTTTGAAGCGCTTGCCCGCTGGGAGCATCCATCCCGCGGTCTCATCCCGCCATCCGAGTTTATCCCGGTTGCTGAACAAAGCGGCCTGATCAATGAGCTTGGTCTGCGCGTGATGGAAAAAGGCGCGCGTCAGCTGGCACAATGGCAACGTGAGTTTAAACACGCGTTACCGCTGTTTGTTTCCGTCAATATCTCTTCTCGCCAGCTGCTTAAGCCAGACCTCATCAACGACGTGAAGGCTGTGCTGGCACGGACCGCGCTGACGCCGGGCTCTTTGAAACTGGAGCTCACAGAATCTATGGTTATGGAGAACCCGGAATACTCCGTGCAGGTGCTGGAGCGTCTCAAAGGCCTTGGTGCTGGCCTGTCTCTGGATGATTTTGGCACAGGCTATTCATCGCTCAGCTACCTGCAACGCTTCCAGTTCGACACCATCAAGATTGATCAGTCCTTTGTACGTCCTAACGGGCAGAGCGCACGTCCGGTTATCCTGCGCACCATTGTGGCACTGGGTCATGATCTGGGGATGGAAGTAGTGGCTGAAGGAGCTGAAACAGAGTCTGATGCATTAGAGTTGTTCCAACTCGGCTGCGAGTACGTTCAAGGCTACCATTTCGGTCAGCCAATGCGCGCCGCTGAAGCAGGTCGCATGCTGAAACAACAATTCGCCCAGCAAAACAAAAACTGAGCGAGATTGAAGCGAAAGCGTCTCTAAAAGCTACAAACGACCGGGTTTCGAGGTGAATTTGATACCTGCTTCTTCGCAATGCAGCCAGATGATCATACCGGTAAAGGACAGTCTGCGCATTGGAACCTGAATGCTGACGCTCATGTTTGCGGTCAATTTCCCAGTGTTCACGAGGAGCCTACACCCGCTGTTGCTGATATCTTCAATTACGCAGGATCGGTTGAAGGCTTCCACCAGTAAAACTGCAGGCCAATGGCAGGTATGCCGCGTATGATTGCGGTTTTCCATCTCCAATAATTTCGGTACAGGTAACATCGCAGACCGTCCGGTCCCTACTTTGAAAATACAATAAATAGAATCATTAGTTTGGAATGTAGTAGTCGCAGTAGCAACTATATCTTGCGCAGATGTTAACGTCGAAGCTGTGCAGTCAATCTGCTTTAAGTCTCTAAACGTACAGGACAATATCAAAAAGCCCGCTCAGATGAACGGGTTTTGAAACGGCCAAATACGAGTGCTTAGTTGGTGATGACTGTTAGCTCACGATCACCGACAGTTATCTCAAGCGGGGTGCCTCCAAATGGCTCACCATCAATCTGCACAGCTGCAGCCCGATAGGCGTCAATGCGGGCTGTTTTGACGCTACGGATCTCCACATTGCTGGATTTTGAAAGCGTCCCTGTTAAGAGGCGGCAGACGTACTTGAACAAAGCCCATACACTGTCTTCTTTAAAGGTCAAAAGGTGCAGCTGCTTTGTTAGAATGGAGGCGTCAGGTGCCACTAGATTTTTGCCGGCGTAATAACGACCATTGGTCACCATCGCCATCGCACATTGCAGTTCTTCTTCATCAGCGCGCACTTTGAAATTGCCTTTGCGGCGGGAAAACGCCAGCTGCATTGCAATGAAGAGATAGGCGAGGCGCCCATACCGTCGCTTCAGACGCAAGGGAACGACATGCACAACTTCCGCATCAAAGCCAGTAGACGTGGAGAGAAAGAACGGGCGTCCATTTGCAAAACCGTTGTGGAGTTTCTGCACTTTGCCTGCACTTATGGTTCTTGCAATTTCTTTCGGCGTAGTTGGCATGCCCAGTTCATGGGCAAGCACGTTTGCAGTTCCAAACGGAATAATCGCCAGATGCGGTTTCATTCCTCGGCCCAGCATGGCAGAGGCGGCCTCGCTGACAGATGAATCACCGCCAGCAACTGCCAATATATCCACGTCCAGATCAGGATCGGCACACGTCTCTCCAATCTCGCTGGCACGCTCGGTGAGCCTCAGGTCCACCTTCAAGCCAGCCTCTTCCAGATGCTTCACAATTTCAGTGATGCGTTGAAACCGGAATGAAGTGGCTGTCGGGTTTGCAAGAATAAGCACGCGCTTGTTTTTGCGCGACTTTATCCGTGTCGTATTCTGCGGGGAGGAGGGGAGTTGATCTCCCATGAGACTGTCCTTGGCTTCCATATTATCTTGAGGATTGGAAGGGTTTCATGCCCCTCCGTGCAAGCTCATCAGCTTGTTCGTTTTCCTCATGGCCTGCGTGACCCTTCACCCAGTGCCAAGCCACATCATGGCGTTGTGCGGCTGCATCCAGCAACTGCCACAGCTCTGCATTTTTTACCGGAGAGTTTGAGGCAGTCCTCCACCCCTTCCGTTTCCAATTATGCATCCACTGGGTAATGCCGTTTTTCACGTAGGAGCTATCGGTGTAAAGATCCACCGAACACGCCCGTTTCAAGGAGTCGAGTGCTTGAATAGCGGCTTGTAATTCCATGCGGTTGTTGGTGGTATCACGCTCACCGCCGCACAGTTCTTTTTCATGCTCGCCGAAGCGCAGCAAAACACCCCAGCCGCCGGGACCAGGATTGCCAGAGCATGCGCCATCGGTCCAAATCTTTACACGTGTGGTATCGCTCATTTGTCCAACCCGTATGCGCCAGCGTTTTCTACGCCGCGATGGAACCTAAGTTTATGCAGGTATTCAAGGGGATCTTTAGGAACCACCAATGCGCCTTCGGGCACAGACAGCCAGTCATAAAGGCGTGTCAGCAGGAAACGCAAAGCAGCACCGCGACACAACAGTGGCAGATTATCAAATTCTTGTTCGCTGAAGGGGCGTACACTGCGGTACCCTTCCAACAGTGCCCGGGCTTTGGTGACATTGAACATGCCATCCGGCTCAAAACACCATGCATTGATGCAGATCGCCACATCATAGGCAAACGCGTCATTGCAGGCAAAGTAGAAGTCAATCAGACCTGATAGGTCTTTACCGAGATAAAAAACGTTATCCGGGAATAAATCAGCATGGATCACACCGCTTGGCAGATCCTTTGGCCACAACGCCAGTAGCTCATTCAGTTCTTCCGTCAGTTCCTCGGCAAGACCCACTTTCACTTCATGTGCACGATCACGGCTGGCATCCAACAAAGGCGCCCAGCCATCAACGCTGAGTGAGTTCGGGCGCTTGATCTCAAAGTCAGCGCCAGCAAGGTGCATGCGTGCCATTCCCTTGCCAAGTTCACTGCAATGAACCAGCTGCGGTCTGCGAACCCACATGCCATCAAGAAAGGTGACCATAGCAGCAGGACGGCCCGCGAGCTCACCTAGCATCTTGCCATCGCCATCAATCAAAGGTGTCGGGCAGGTCATGCCATTGGCGGCAAGGTGTTGCATGAGCCCAAGGAAAAACGGCAGGTCGTCTGGATTAACCCGTTTCTCATAGAGCGTCAGGATGTAGTAACCCGTCTCAGTGTGAACCAGATAGTTAGTGTTTTCAACGCCTTCAGCAATGCCCTTGTAGGAGAGCAATTTGCCAATGTTGAAGCGGTCGATGAAAGCGCTAAGCTCTACATCGGAAACATCGGTATATACAGCCATAACTATTCAGCAGGTCTTGTTTCGCCCACAAGGGGAGTAGCCCGCAACTCTTTCGGTAGATTGAATGCAATATTTTCTTCTGCTGTTGTAACCGTTTCCAGTGTCACATCAAAATGCAGACGGAAGGCTTCAACAATTTCTTCGACAAGAATCTCAGGTGCAGACGCGCCAGCAGTGATGCCGAGGGTCTTTACGCCTTCAAAATCGCCCCAACATATCTCGGAGGCTCGTTGAATAAGGTATGCCTTTTCACAGCCAGCCCGCTCACCCACTTCACGCAGGCGTTTGGAATTGGAGGAGTTTGGCGCACCAACGACAATCATTGCATCGCACTGCGGCGCAATATGCTTTACCGCGTGCTGACGGTTTGTGGTGGCGTAGCAGATGTCATCTTTGTGCGGTTTGGTGATGGTCGGGAACCGCTCTTCAAGTATTTCGACGATCTCTTGTGTGTCATCAACAGATAGTGTGGTTTGTGATATCCACGCTAATTGTCTGTCTGTTTTCGGTGCAAACTGACGTGCATCCGCCGCTGTTTCAATAAGGCTCACACGCCCCTCGGGGAGTTGACCCATTGTTCCCACAACCTCAGGGTGTCCTTTGTGGCCGATCAGCAATATTTCGCGGTCACGTCTGTCATGCAGAATCGCTTCTTTATGCACCTTGGAAACCAGCGGACAAGTCGCATCAAGGAAGAACAGATTACGCGAACGCGCAACTTCAGGAACAGACTTTGGCACCCCATGCGCAGAGAAGATCACAGGACGGTCATTATCTGGAATTTCGTCTAATTCCTCAACGAAAACAGCACCTTTGTTACGAAGAGATTCCACCACATATTTGTTGTGAACGATCTCGTGGCGCACGTAAACTGGCGCGCCGTACTTCTCAAGGGCAAGGTCCACAATCTGGATTGCGCGATCAACACCGGCACAAAAACCGCGTGGAGCGCAAAGAAGAACTTTGATCGGTGCCTTTGGGGTCGGCGAAACCTGCATTGTCTATTCCTGAATTTTGACTTTGAGCAATTGAAGGATGTTGACCGGATCTGTCAAGAAAAAGTAGCTGCTCATCTGAGCAAGAGGGCATAAAACAGTTCAGCCAAAGCCTGCTCAGGCACAAACTGAAGGTTTCAAGTATATGTCGTATCTCGCCATTTGCACCTCCTGCTGTTATAGGAACTTAAACTCCAGATAACTATGGGATTCGCATGGTGGGCACTCAAGTCGCTAATACATTGCTCAAAAATACAGGACGGGCACTCCTTCTGATTGGAATAGGCGCCTCGCTAGCTGGGTGTGGAAGCATAATGTCTTCTGATTCAGATTTGGAAGCCTCCAGCTCAGAAGCTCCGGCGACTGAGAGAACATTTGACCTGTCTGTGCTTCAGGCACCAGCCATGTGTCCGTCTCTGCAAGAGCTTTCGGGAACGACCATTCTCGCGAAATACCCACGTGGTAAGGAAAAGACGCCGGAAAACCTGACTTTCCAGGCCGTTATCACAGACTGGGCGCGCACCTGCAAACGGGTCGGCAAAGACTCTGCAATGAAGCTGGGTATCGCTGGAAACATAACACCGGGTCCTGCATGGAAAGGTGGAGAGATCTTCTTGCCTATCCGTGTTGCCGTCACAAATGAAGTGGATGACGTGGAAAAAACCACCTACTCCAAACTGTTTAGCGTTCCGGTCACTTTAGGGGCTGGTTCACCGTCCGCCACATGGGCCTTTGTGGAAGAAGGTATTATCCTTCCGAATGAGACGGGCCAAAATGTCGTGTTTGGATTCGACGAAAACTAAAAAATGGGTTAGTAAGGCTTCACAGCTTGGCGTCACATTGTCACGTCAGCCTTTTTTCTTGCATGTTGCAGCAAGGAAAAAAGAATTCATGCGCCGGCCCTGAGGAGGGGGTGGCGTGTGGTAACGCTGTGCGGGAGAGAATAAGACAGATCGCTGGATTATCGCCGAAGGAGCAACCGCCCCGGAAACTCTCAGGCAAAAGGACCGCACAGTAAGCAACACTCTGGAAAGCAGCGCCTGTCGCACACTATTCCTCCAGGAATATACGACAGGGTACTCACCGAAGGAGTAATCGTTCTGATCTGCGGAAGGTCAGAGCGGGAAATCTCTCAGGTTCTCGAGACAGAGGGGGCGTGCTCAGATCATTCCATATGATTGGGATGGTCGTTGACGTGTACGCTACTGTCTTGAGAGGCTCCTATGGCTGAATCCGCTGATCTGCTACAAACACCGCTTTTCGATCTACATAATGAGCTGGGTGCCAAGATGGTGCCGTTCGCTGGCTACGGTATGCCGGTGCAGTACCCACTCGGCGTTCTCAAAGAACACCTCTTCACCCGCGAAAGCGCAGGCCTGTTTGACGTTTCCCACATGGGGCAGGCATTCCTCATCGGTCCAGATCATGCAACAACTGCTGCAGCTCTGGAAACGCTCGTTCCTTCCAACATGAAGGAACTGAAGCCGGGCAAGCAGCGTTACACTGTACTGCTGAACGACAATGGCTGCATCATTGATGACCTCATGGTCTCCCGCCCACCTGCTGCTGAAGACGATGGCCGTTTGATGCTGGTTGTAAATGCTGCCTGCAAAGACAACGACTACAAAGTCATCGCGGCTGCTCTTCCTGACAATGTGAAGCTTGAGATTGTTGAAGACCGCGCCTTGATCGCGCTTCAAGGGCCAAAAGCTGCCGAAGTTATGGTGCTGCACGCTCCGGAAGCTGCCGACATGGGCTTCATGGATTCCCGTCCACTGGAGTTTGACGGCATTTCCGTTATCGCCTCCCGCTCTGGTTACACCGGTGAAGACGGTTATGAGATCTCCATTCCAGCTGGTGCCGCAGAAGCAGTTGCCAAAGCATTGCTTGCAGATGACCGGGTAGAAGCCATTGGCCTTGGTGCACGTGACAGCCTCCGCCTTGAATCCGGCTTATGCCTCTACGGTCACGACATTGACGAAAACACAACACCGGTAGAAGGCAATATCACCTTCTGCATGCAAAAACGCCGCAAAGAAGCTGGCGATTTTCCGGGCGGTGAACGTGTTCTCAAACAGCTTGCTGATGGTGTTCCAAACTTACGGGTTGGCCTGAAGCTGGATGGCCGTGCACCAGCACGGGAAGGCGCAGACATTCGCGTGCCGGGCACCGAAGAAATAATCGGTCGCGTCACATCGGGTGGATTTGCACCAACGCTCAATGCTCCAATCGCCATGGGATACGTTGCGGCGCATCTTGGAGAGCTTGGCACGGAGCTGGAGCTTGTCGTTCGTGGCCGTGCACTGACAGCCACAGTAACAGGCATGCCATTTGTTGAGCAGCGCTACTACCGCAAACCAAAATAATATCTGCTGGGGTGCAAGGCTACCCCTAACCAGAAACAATCGACACACGACAGTGTAGGGAACACGCACATGACTACATATTTCACGACAGACCACGAATGGCTGAAAGTTGAAGACGGCGTTGCAACCGTTGGTATTACCAATTTCGCACAGGCTCAGTTGGGCGATGTTGTGTACGTAGAGCTGCCAGAAACTGGCAAAACTCTCGCACAAGGTGATGACGCAGCCGTTGTTGAATCCGTGAAAGCAGCTTCTGAAGTTTATGCTCCAGTTGATGGCGAAATCGTAGAGGGCAACGAACTCCTCGTCGAAGAACCTGCAAAGGTCAATGAGGATTCGGAGGGCGTTGCATGGTTCTTCAAAATCAAACTCGGCAATGTTGCACAGCTGGATGTGCTGATGAACGAAGCTGAGTACAAGGCCTTCGTCGAAACGCTGTAAAGCGAAAGCTGTTCACCTCCCGCTGCGCACCCTATCCAAGCTATGTGTGGCAGGAACTGGCAAAAGCCGTAAGAATGCTTTTGCTGCATTGTGCATCAGAAATCTGGTGGAGAAAGATCATGCGGTATCTTCCGCTTTCAGACAACGACCGCGCTGACATGTTAGCGCGTGTCGGTGTAAGCTCAATCGATGAGTTGTTCGCCGATATTCCAGAGGCCGTTCGCCTTGAAGAACTGACAACATTGCCACGTCGCAAGACGGAAATGCAGGTAGAGCGACAGCTCTCCAAAATGGCAAACAAGAATGTCAGTGCTGGATCTCTCCCGTTCTTCGTAGGGGCCGGTGCCTATAAACACCACATTCCAGCAACAGTGGATCACCTGATCCAGCGCTCTGAGTTTTTGACCAGTTACACACCGTATCAGCCAGAAATTGCTCAGGGTACGCTGCAGACGCTCTTCGAATTCCAGACACAGGTGGCAAACCTGACTGGAATGGACGTTGCAAACGCCTCCATGTATGACGGCTCCACCGGGACCGCAGAAGCTGTGTTGATGGCGCACCGCGTCACCCGCAAGAAAAAAGCAATCCTCTCCGGTGGTCTGCATCCGCAGTACCGTGAGGTTGTGGAAGGCATTACACGCAAACTGCCGGGCGGTTCTGTTGTGTCTTTGCCAGCTGATCCAATGGGCACAGAAGATATTCTGGCGCAGATTGATGATGAGACCTCCTGTGTGGTTGTTCAGTCTCCATCCTTCTACGGCCAGTTGATTGATCTGAAGCCGATTGCAGAAAAAGCCCATGCCCACAAAGCCCTGCTGATTGCAGTCTTCACCGAAGTTATTTCCCTCGGTCTGGTTGAAAGCCCGGGCGCACAGGGCGCGGACATCGTGGTTGGCGAAGGCCAGTCCATCGGTAACCCGCTGACCTTCGGTGGTCCTTACGTTGGTCTGTTTGCGACACGTCAGAAATACATTCGCAACATGCCGGGTCGTCTGTGTGGTGAAACCACAGATGCAGAAGGCAAACGCGGCTTCGTGCTAACGCTCTCCACGCGTGAGCAGCATATTCGCCGTGATAAAGCGACTTCCAACATCTGCACCAACTCCGGTCTGTGTTGTTTGGCATTCTCCATTCATATGACCTTGCTGGGTGAAAGCGGTATGACCCGTCTTGCACGCATCAACCACATGAATGCAGTGAAGCTGGCAGATGCACTGGCAACCGTTGAAGGTGTTGACGTGCTCAACTCTTTCTTCTTCAACGAGTTCACCATTCGCGTTCCTGCAAATGCAAATGATGTGATTGAAGCTCTGGCAGTCAACGGCGTTCTTGGCGGTGTTCCTGTTTCCCGTCTGGATACATCCGGCGGCGAGTTGGACAATCTGATTGTTGTTGCAAGCACCGAAGTCAACACCGACGAAGACCGTGCTGCCTATGTGGAAGCTCTGAAGGAGGTGCTCGCATGACTATGGTTCATCAGGGTCGTCCGACCCGCGCTGGCGAAGCTGGCTCTCCAGAAACGCACCGCACCTTCACCGGCAACAAAGCGCTGGACATGGAAGAGCCGTTGATCTTCGAGATCGGCCACAAGGACAATTGCGGCGTTGATCTGGATGACCCGGAAGTGTTTGCACCGCGCCTTGGCACGCACCAGCGTGAAACTGCAATCGACCTTCCTGGTTTGTCCGAACCGGAAACAATGCGCCACTACGTGCGTCTGTCTCGTAAAAACTATGCAATTGATGCTGGCCTGTATCCACTTGGCTCCTGCACCATGAAGCATAACCCGCGCCTTAACGAAAAAATGGCGCGCCTGCCAGGATTTGCAGATATCCACCCGCTGCAACCAATCTCAACCGTTCCCGGTGCATTTGAGCTGATTTCGGAGCTGGCTGATTGGTTGATGGAACTGACAGGCACCAACGCTGTTGCAATGAGCCCGAAAGCCGGCGCGCATGGCGAACAGTGTGGCATGATGGCGATTAAACACGCTATTGCTGCCAGAGGCGAAGAACGCTCCATCGTTCTGGTTCCTGAAAGTGCCCACGGTACAAACCCGGCAACGGCCTCGCTGGTTGGGTACAAAGTTGTTTCCATTCCTGCACGCGATGACGGAACCGTTGCTGTAGATGCTGTGATCGAGAAAATTAAGGCCCACGAAGGTCAGATCGCAGCCCTCATGCTCACCAACCCGAACACATGTGGTTTGTTTGAGCCGGAAGTGATTGAAATTGCCAAGGCAGTTCATGATGCTGGCGGTTACTTCTACTGTGATGGTGCAAACTTCACCGCGATCGTTGGTAAAGCAAAACCGGGTGATCTTGGCATTGATGCCATGCACATCAACCTGCACAAAACCTTCTCCACACCGCATGGCGGTGGTGGCCCAGGTTCTGGTCCTGTTGTGCTTTCAGATCGGTTGGCCCCATACGCACCTCTTCCGTTCATTCGCAAAAATGGCGACGAGCTGGAAGTTGTTGAAACTGAAGACCAGTTGAAGGAAGGCGAACAGCCATTTGGCCGTATGACAGCCTTCCACGGTCAAATGGGCATGTATGTTCGCGCACTTTCCTACATGCAATCTCATGGCTCTGATGGCCTTAAACAGGCTTCTGAAGATGCTGTGCTCAACGCAAACTATGTCCGCGTTGGCCTTCAGGATGTCATGAGCCTTCCATTCGGCATTAAGCCTTGCATGCATGAAGTGCTCTTTGATGACACGTTCCTCAAGGGCTCCGGTATATCCACACTCGATTTTGCAAAAGCAATGATCGATGAAGGCTATCACCCAATGACCATGTACTTCCCGTTGGTGGTAAGTGGTGCAATGTTGATTGAGCCGACAGAAAGCGAAAGCCGAGCGTCTCTGGATCTGTTCGTAGCAACACTGCGTGATCTGGTGATGAGTGCAAAGGCTGGGGAAACCAGCCGCTTTGAAGGCGCACCGTTCCTTGCTCCTCGTCGCCGTCTGGATGAAACCGGTGCTGCGCGTAATCCAATTCTCAAATGGGTGCCACCTGTGCCATCCATTTGAGCCCTAACTCGCATAAAGAGTGTTCCCGGAATGCGGCTTCCGTTTTCGGGACTACGATAAAAATAAAAGTGGGTTTTACAATTTGAACTTGCCCGGTTTCTTGAAAAAGACACCGGGCTTTTCTTTGCTTGTTTTTTGGAGCTGAAAAGAAGCGGATACTGAGAAGCTTCAGACCGGACTTGGGTCTAGATCTGTTTAAAAAAGCATCAAAGAAGTGAGGCGGATATGCGCAAGGCTCCCAAATGGCGCAGCTGGGTGCCGACAAGTCGGAAAATTCGGTTTTCAGTTCAATCCGCACTCGCAAGAGCCTTCCCGATGCTTGGCTATCATTTCAATCATTTTCCAGACAATGCCGACCTGTCCCTAGCACCCATCGAATTACTGAAGTCTTTTGAAGAACGCAGTGCACGCGCACTACCGGAAGAAGTGCAACAGTTCTTTCGTGCCCACGGAGCGCTGGAACAAAGCCGCTATCCGTTGCCGATCACACCAAGCGGGCAAAACTGGTTGAGGATCTATGAGCTCACCGATGCTCTGGTGCTGAGCAGCACAGGCTCAACAGTGGTGAAGGCCCAACATCGCCAGATCGAGGCCGCTGCACCCAACACCATGCGGTTTGCGCGCCTGAAGGATTTGTCTATTCAAACGCCTCTGATAAACATGTTGGGCCTGTCCTCCGGCTACCGGCACTACTATCACTTCCTGTGTGATGTCGCATTTCCGCTGCTCTATATGCTGGAGGCGTTTGAGCCACGCACCTTTCCGCTGACTATTTTGGTGCGCAAAGACCTGCCGGAATTCCAAAGGGAGTTTTACACTCATCTGGCAGAGGATATCCCCGCGTTAACGGTTGAGGAGTGCGGAACCAATCAACGGGTGCATTGTAAAACACTGTACCATTGCACGCCGGCAGTGAATTGCGAATACCGCGCACCTCCAAGCGAGAATGCAGCGGCCATGGTTGCGGCACACTATTTTTCTGCCTATGGAATTGATCAGACAGAACCGCCAACAAAAAAACTCTACATAATGCGAAAAAACGCAAAAACACGCAAAATCTTGCAGGAAGAAAGCCTTATAAATCAATTGCAGTTGCGTGGGTTTGAATGCGTAGACCCCGGAGATATAGGCCATAAAGAACAGGTAAATCTGTTCAGCAAAGCCAGCATCATTGTGGGAACACACGGGGCAGGGTTGACGAACATCTTGTTTTCACAGGCAAATTGCAAAGTGTTCGAATTGTTCCCCGCAGATTACATCCAAAGCGCTTATGCATGGCTCTCGCACATGAGAGGTATGAGTTACACGCCGATCATGGGCGAAAAAAGCGGCGTTCACCAGCATTATTCCCTGTCAGAACAAACAGTTAGCGATCTCCTGCAAAGTTTGGATGAGTTAGAGTTGGTGTAAAATGAGTATCCCAAATTTATCATAACAAAACCAATAGGTTAGAGCCGTTTCCAATGCGGTGGAACAAGCGAACTGTCATCCAGTCTAGGATTATTGAACCACTTCAACGGTGCAATGACATGTTTCTCTTCATTTCTGTTGAGGAAAGCAGCCCACCAGCTGAAGGTACTATTCGCGGTGACGATATGATCGCAAGATGCCATAACCATAAGATCTTCATAATCTTTTTCGTCTTGCATAGGGTCAACAAAAACCACGTTATCCGCCCGCGGAACTACCTCGCGAGCACGTTCTGGACTATCTGAAAATACATAGAACGTAACACCGGGAACGTTATCTCTTAAAAAATCCATGGCCCCTTTGTAGTAGCCAGCCGAACACAACCCAAAGTTCTGTAAATTATGGGTCAGACTATAATCGCCATAACGAACATGCAGAGCTGCTGAGGGGCCCGAGTTGATTCTCTGCAATAACTTTAAACGCTCCAGAACCATCTGTTTTTTAAGCGTAATTTCTTCGCGGAGGGTTTCCAGTATTGAGAACGGAATCTCCCATTTTTGCCAATACCCATCCAGATATGCGCTTTGCCTGATACTGGGAGCATCCGTCCCTTGTACCAACTCATCTTCCCGCCTGTAGCGACGGTGATAAAACGGATAGATCTTACGGCATAACTTCACAGTTGGACCAAAGGTTTGCGCTGGCCAAAGCACCATCCCAAGTTCTGCTTCTGTGGCCGTTAGTCCCTTTGTTTTAAATAGGTTAAGTGTGTAACTCCGGTTCGTGTGCTTGTCATATTCGCTCCGATCAAACCTGAGTTTAAGACCGACCTCCTCAGAGATTTTCCGACCCTGCGCATACTGGAAAAGTTGGTTTCCAATCCCGCCACGAACACGCATGATAAGCGTTGGTTTTGGTTTGCTCCTACGGGAGCTCGCGGATTTCCGAGCTTGAGTAACTACTGACATTCGCCCCCCAACACACTAATTTGAGCCTTGTTGACTGCAAGCGTAGCGGAGGTTTGACATTGGCTCACTACTAGGTTTTTGGGAGTGAAAGTCCTAGGAGCGAGTATAAGCAGACAACAAATCGTTGCTTTTCTTGGATGTATCGCAAGAGAACACAAAAAAGACTATATTTCCCAGAAGACTAGCAATGCATTCGAATAATGGATTTTTATATGAGCTACGAATTATTGATTTGGGATTGTGACGGCTGCTTAATTGATAGCGAGCAGATTGGCTGCCGGGTTGAAGCTGAAGCCTTTACAAAAGCCGGATACACCATAAGCACAGAGGAAATGATCAGGCGCTTTATTGGTATCAGCGCAAGCGAAGTTTTCTCGCAGATAGAAGCGGAAATGGGTCATGACATTCGCAACCATGAAGCTCTCCTAATTCAAGACGCATCCCTACGGCAAGCCTTTGAAAATGAACTGCTTCCAATCACTGGTGTTCATGATGCACTCACTGAGCTGGACAACCAGTTTCCGCAAATGCAGATGTGCATCGCTTCTAGCAGTTCCATGGAGCGCCTTGACTACACGTTAAGGTTGACAGGTCTGCATAACCGCTTTGAAAACAAATACTTTTCTGGCGAAACTGTTCCAAAAGGCAAACCGGCACCAGATGTATTTTTGAAAGCCGCTGAAGAGATGGGCGTTGCACCAGCACGCTGTTTGGTAATTGAAGACAGCCCTCACGGGTTGAAAGGCGCACATGCAGCAGGCATGGATGCAATCGGCTTTACAGGTGCAAGTCATGGCGGTGAAAAATTGCATGATCTTCTTGCAACCCAAACCCCACTTGAAATATTCAATGATATGAAAGGCTTACCAAGTTTAGTAGGAGAACTAACGAGAACCAAAGCCGTTGCTGTCCGAGCTTGAAGTATAGGTAGTAATCAAAAAATTGATCGAGAACCGTGTATTAACGGACAGGGGCGTTAATACTATCCTGTCCGTGTCTCGGGGAAAGAGAACTATCGTAGGTTGGAAGCCTGTACTTATCAATTCTGTGCCAGTCATCCATTAGAAAGCGATTGTTGGCATGTTCCTTTTGTGCCTTCCACGGGAAGGGTGCTACGATTTGCTTGTCTGGATTTTGGTTCAAGTAAGCAGCCCACCAGCTAAAAGTACTATTGGCAATAATTTGGTGCGCACATTTTGACATGATCATAAAATCCTGAACGTCTTTGCCGTCAGGAAGAACATCAAAAAACGTAATGTTCGGGATGTTGCTCAAAGTTTGTTTGCACCACTCAATGTCATCGGAGAAAACCAGAGGCTGGAGAACGCCTAATTTTGCGCCTAAGAACTTTAAAGCGCGGATGTAGTAATCTGGGGTACATACGCCATAAATTTTGTGAATATCCTGTTTTAGGAAGTCACCTCGCCGTATATGCAGCGCGACTGTGTTTGGTTGGGTGGCGTGAGCCAGATAGTGTTGCCGGGACTTCGAAAAATCCTCTCGTAAAACCAAGTCCTGTAAAAGTTGAGGCCTAACAACCTCGGCAATATGCGAAGACATGAAATACCCGTTTAGAAAGAAGCGGTTATGGCCAGTGAAACGTGCGAAATTTTCAAGGTCAAGAAGGCTCTTGATATGCGATTTTCTATAATAATGAACGTGGGGTAAGAGCTGTTGCAGCTGCTTTGAAAATTTTTTGAATGGGAAAAAAACCTCTCTAAAGTCAGCAGGTTGAGAGGACTTTGTCGGCAAGTTAAAGTTCATAAGAGGAGGTTTGATGCCTTGCCTGCGATCTTTCTCCCCTGTGTGGAGCGATATCTTGCTGCCGGTGAAATGACAAAGGTACCTCGCAGCTGCCCATTGAAAAAGCTGGTTCCCCAACCGGCCTTTAAGGTTGACGATAATCATCCTGCTTCCGCCTTGTATCTGCTGTTGCACATCAATCTTAATCCATCACCAACAGGGTCGCACCTATGAAAAGTGAGCAAGTAACAACAGGTGAAGTCTGGGTGGAACGTGCTCAAAGTCGCGATTGTTGGAATTGGATTTCGCACGATCTGCCAAAAATCGGCTTGACATAGCTGCGACAGGCAGGTCATAAACTTCGCCATGAGCAAGAACCTGACCATCATTTCTAGTGTTTATTATTATGCGCCCGACATATCGGTGGCCGCGTTCCAATAAACTCATGTAATTTTTGAGATCAGAACCAAAGCCGCCGCGTCAGGCGGCTTTTGTGTTTCTAGCTCTCCTGCGCGGCGCCAGGAGAGAAGAGATGAACCACTCAATTATCGATAGCACACTCAACTTCCGCCCAAAATCCGAAGCTCTCCAGCTGTTGGTAGATCGCGGCTTCCTGCATCAATGTACAGATCTGGAAGCGCTTGACGCCAAGTTGGAAGCAGGACCGATCACAGCTTACGCTGGGTTTGACGCCACCGCTGACAGCCTCCATGTCGGTCACCTATTGCCACTCATGGCCATGCGCTGGTTGCAGAAAACCGGCCACAAACCAATCCTGCTGGTCGGTGGTGGAACAACTCGCGTTGGTGACCCAAGCTTCCGCTCCCAAAGCCGTCCCTTGTTGGATGATGCACAGATCGAGCACAACCTTGCAGGTATTCGCACCACAGTAGAGCGCCTCTTTGATCTGTCAGAAGGGCAGGGCCAAATTGTCAACAATGCGGACTGGCTCGACGAATTCCGCTTCCTTGAGTTCCTTCGTGATTTTGGAACCCACTTCACCGTTAATCGTATGATGACGTTCGACAGTGTCCGCTCACGCCTCGAAGCACAGCAACCTTTATCCGTGTTGGAGTTTTGCTACATGATGCTGCAAGCGGTTGATTTTGTTGAGCTCAACAAACGGTTTGACTGCACATTGCAGATTGGTGGATCAGATCAATGGGGTAATATCATCAATGGTGTTGACCTTGGCCGTCGTTCTGGAACCCAGCTGTTCGGCTTAACGCTTCCGCTGCTGACGACCCCCTCAGGCAGCAAGATGGGCAAAACCGCAGAGGGCTCTGTGTGGCTCAATCCTTCACGCCTTTCCAGTTTTGGCTTCTGGCAGTTCTGGCGCAATGTGGATGATGCAGACGTTCCACGCTTCCTGAAGCTGTTCACTGATTTGCCACTGGGTGAAATTGATCGCCTCGCGTCCTTGAAAGGGAAAGAGCTCAATGAGGCCAAGAAGGTACTAGCAACGCAAGTAACGGGTATCGTGCATGGCCTAGCCGCAGCAGAGGCCGCCCTCCAGCAGGGGGAAGCATTGTTCAATGGGCAGGAGGACCTTAGCCAGCCAACACACGAGTTGTCCTTGCCCCTGCTTGCTAAACCGCTCGGCCTGCTGGATCTGCTGGTGAAAACCGGTTTTGCCACCACCAACAGCGAAGCCCGCCGTCTTATCCGGGGTGGTGGTGTACGTCTCAACTCAACCATCGTGATCGAAGAAACGCGGCAGATCTCCGAGGGCGATCTCAAACCCGGCGAACGCCTCACTCTAGCCGTCGGCAAACGACGCAAGGCATTGGTGGAGTTTGTGTAATCGAAAAGGAGGTGGCCAGCTTATCAGCTGACCACTTTTTTACCTAGCTAAAGCGCCGAATAACTGCTTGGATAAATGCAGTCCGCTCGGCGGCCGTAGCACCAAGAGCTCCAGAGAGAAGACGCTCCCTATCGGTAATCAAGGGCTCAGGATCTGCAGTGGCTATATTGTGAAACTGAGCTGTGGTTGGCAAAGTTTGTGGGTTTTTGCCGCATAGTTCCATTTTCTCTAGAAGGCCGGGCAACTCTTTGTCGTAATATTCGCGCAGGTATTTGCCCTTCATGAAATCGTGACCAGTATGAGCCACATTTGCTCTGGTGGTGGCATCTGCAACCCTCAACGGTAAGAAAGCGTGGTTACCTAGCAATTGCTGAAAGAACATACCGTGCAAGGCACCGTCATTGATATAGTAGAGGTTTCGGTCTCGATTGGCAGGAGGGTTTGCGTTCTTTCGAAATAGCTCCGTAGTCGTGATTTTATGTTGGCTATGTAGAGTTTCGATCTCACCATCAATCTCGCGTTTTGTTGAACCCAAAACATGAGCATAAACATTCGGATTGGTCGCGCGGGTGACATTCCAATCGAAAGATTGCCCCACATCCCAAGCGCCGATGAAGATACAAACAACGCGAGAGGGCCGTTGGAAAATCGCAAATCCGGCAGCATGAAGTGGGCGATATCGAACGAACTGATGCTCTTTATCCATATAGTAACAGCTTGGAATCTGGTTTACCGCAATTGTATTCGCATTCGTTAAAGCGACAGATCCAAAAAGCATATTGTCTTTTTGGATCATCGGGAGTGGGACCGGTTGTTCAGCCATGACATCCTCATTTTTATTGTTGAAAAACCTGTGCAACAGGTGTGAAGAGGACGGTCCGTGGTTAGTGATTGTGAGAAGAATTGGTCTGAAGCTCGCGGTTATCCTTACCAAACCATAAAAATAGCCCCCGCCGGTTAGGGCAGGGGCCAAGTCATATGGATATAAAGCAGGGATCTGTGACAAACCCTGTAAACCGCGTGGCGAGGCCGCCACACGAACTGTATCGGACGCTATTTAGGCATTTGCGAGCGGACGACTTCCCGAAGGGCATCAACCGGCTCAAGTGCCTTACCACGCTTGATGTGCCAGAAGGTCCAGCCATTACAGGCTTGCTGACCTTGAACGAGCGCACCCACTTTGTGGATGGATCCGGAATGCTCGCCGCAAATCAAAGAACCGTCGGCGCGAACCGTGGCTTTAAAGCGACCGCGGGCATCGGTTAATTCGGCGCCCGGTGTCAATAATCCGGTTTCCAACAAATTGCCAAACGGAACCCTCGGAAGGGAACGTTTGCCCTGTGTCATCGCCAGAAAATCATCGTTGGCAGGTGTAACCCGGTCAATCCGTTCGGAAGCAGCTTTGATGTAAGAGTCTTCACGCTCACACCCCACAAAGTGGCGGCCTAACTTCTTGGCAACTGCACCAGTGGTGCCTGTGCCAAAGAATGGATCAAGGATCACATCGCCTTGGTTTGAAGTGGAGAGCAGCACGCGGTAAAGCAGGCTCTCCGGCTTCTGAGTAGGATGCACTTTGTCGCCGTTTTCGTCCTTCAGGCGCTCATGGCCGGTACAAATAGGCAGTACCCAGTCAGAACGCATCTGAAGATCGTCATTAAACGTCTTCATCGCAGCATAGTTAAAGGTCGGCTTGCTCTGTTGTGAAGGGCAAGCCCAGATGAGCGTCTCATGAGCATTAGTAAAACGTTTGCCACGGAAGTTCGGCATCGGGTTTGTTTTCAGCCACACCACATCATTGTTAATCCAGAACCCAAGGTCCTGCATCAACGCACCAACACGGAAAATGTTGTGGTACGAACCAATAACCCAAATAGACCCGTTTGGCTTTAGCACGCGGCGAACCGCTATGAGCCAGGCACGAGTGAACTCATCATAAGCTTTAAAGCTAGAGAACTGATCCCAGTGATCATCGCAGGCATCCACCTTTGAATGATCAGGCCTGTGCAGATCTCCGCCCAGCTGTAGGTTATAAGGGGGATCGGCAAAAACCACATCCACGCTGTTGTCAGGAAGCTTGTTCAAAGCCTCGACACAGTCGCCCTTAATTATTGTATCAAGCCAGTCAGGCTTGGTGGATATATGGGGTGCCGCCAAGGACACCCCTTCTTTACGCTGTACTCTCATTGCGACGCAACACCTCACGCAATTCATGAGTGCTATGGTTACCGGATATGGTAAACCAGAGGTTAATTGTGAATATCTTTTATTCTTTTGGAATCAACGCTTTATTTACAGATTCGGATTTTGGCACTTAAGTTAAGGCCGGTTAATATTCAATGGCGGATTCCCTTGGGGTATGTGTTTATGAGGCGTTAATGTGGCGAGAATATCGGCACAAAGTTTTTTTTAAAAGAGTCAACCTTTTGACTCTGAAAAACCAATTAAGGTAAACGTGAAGTGAAAACATCGGGCAAATCACTTTGTCAGTAGGGTAGGCAAAACGAAAAAAGGGCGCACCTGAATGGCCCGCCCTTTTGATTGTCATGAATGATTTGCTTTGCTTAATTCAAGCCCATGCAATTTGCGTAGAAGGTTACCGTTGCTGGCCAGTCAGAAAAGACGCCGCTAACCTTCACATCCTGCGCAAGCACATCCAGAAGCTCATAAACAGCACCCTCATTGGTCACAGCATCATTGATGCCTTTGTAATACCATCCGCCTTTGTTCTGAGTGAGTGGCCCGGAGCGTTCCAGCGTCCATGTAAAGATCTTCAACCCTGCTTCATTCGCTGAGTTTGCGTAGGCAGATGGAACGATCTTGCCGTCTTTAAGTGTAACAAGCATCCAAAGAGGCGGGGAGATGTAGTTCACACCCATGGCTTTCAGATCAGCCATTGATGGTTTGAATGTAGATGGATCAGAAGTGTCAAAGCCCTGCATCCTATAACGTCCATCCAGCAAGACCGCCTGTTTGCCAAACTCAGGCTCATTCTTAATCCAGTAGAGGATGTCATCCAGAATGAAGGATTGCGGGTACACGTCAGAAGCTGGAACACCAGCAGTTTTGTACTCATCAATCATCTTCTGAGCGTAATTCTCCTGAGAAAAGCCATCATATGGCATCTCAACACTTGGTTGTTTCAGCTCAGGCGTAAATTTAACGCCCTGTGATTTGAACAACTCAATGGTTTGAGCATGGGTCATCAACGTGCCGCCAGTGGCAGCATAAAGGTCTGTCCGCCAAGGTGCTGTGCCATCTATAAACTCAGCAACTGTCTCGGCTGATGTATTGGCCGCATCCATTTTTCCCGAAAGCTCTTGGAATTGTGCAAGGGTAATCTCGGAGGTCCTGCACTCAGCGGCGGCCTTTTCTCCATTTTGAGCAGGCGTAAAAGGCTTGGTGCATGTATCGGCAAGATCAGTGGCAAGGATATTGGTTGTGGTGGCAAGGTCATTTTGCGAATGCCGGCACACAAGTTCTTTGTCCTTGGTGAAAGTCACATCACATTCCTGCACGCCAGCGCCCATCACAGCCGCAGCCTGATAGCCTTCTAACGTGTGCTCAGGAAACTGAAGCGGAGCGCCGCGATGTGAAATTGTGAAACTGGTACTCTTCGCATCATTGGAAATACAGGCGCGAAGTTTCTCCTTCAAAGGTCCCTCCTGCATCTGCTCCACCAAATAGGCCGGACGCGGTCCGAGTTGAGCAGCATCAGCTGCCCCCAAAGAAGCAAGAGAGGCGACGAAGCCGAGGGAAATTATTTTCGAAATAGTCATGAGAGCTCCAAATTGTGGTGGGTGCAAACTGGCATGAGTAGACTACAGTTTGATGGAGCTACGTGAAAATAAGTAGTTCTTTCTCATGGATACATGTGTAGGAATCAGCTTTCGATATTTTGAAAAAATCCTCAATCATCAAAAAATAAATCAGTTTTGTGATCTCGTGTCTTGACCCTGTCGTGATCATCCCTCAGATATATAGTGACACGAAAGAGGAGAAATCGAACGTGTCGACTATATCCGATAGCGACGTTGTGATGGAAAGCCGTTCCATCCGTACGCCTAAGCCACTTCCTGCCCAATCTTTTTCTGATGCCAGCGAAGCCGTGGAGCACCTGATCTATCTGTTTGATCGGGCAACACAGTTTTTGCGCGAGAGTTTTAAGTCCGCCGCACAGGAAAGAATGCCGGAAAACCGGGTAAGGGCCTTTTATCCAGAACTGCGTTTTGAAGTCTCCAGCCATATTCGCGTGGACACGCGCTTGTCCTTCGGTTTTGTTGCAAGACCGGGCAAATACAAAACAACAATCACCCGTCCAGATCTGTTTCGGACTTATCTTGAGCAGCAGATTGATCTTCTGATCCGCAATCATGGATTGGAAATTGTGGTAGCTGAAAGTGATCAGCCAATCCCGCTCCACTTTGCATTCTATGATGGTGCGCACGTTGAAGGTGCAATCCCTTCCAGTGAAGAACGTCCACTGCGCGATGTGTTTGATGTACCAGACCTCGCGGTTATGGATGATGCGATCTCAAACGGCACATACCAGTCAGAAGACGGTATCGAGCCACTGGCACCATTCACGGCACCGCGCGTTGACTACTCACTACATCGTTTGCAGCACTACACTGCAACTGCACCTCGGTATTTCCAGAACTTCGTACTCTTCACAAACTATCAGTTTTATATTGATGGCTTTGCGCAGATGGCCAAGGATCTGATCGCAGATCCAGACAGCGGCTATGTGGCCTTTGTTGAGCCGGGCAATCTGGTCACCTACGCAGGCGATACCGAGCCGAGTGAAGGCAATGTTCTGCCACGCTTGCCGCAGATGCCTGCTTATCACCTGTTGCGCGCGGATAACTCCGGCATCACCATGGTCAACATTGGGGTTGGGCCGTCCAACGCAAAAACCATCACGGATCATGTCGCGGTTCTTCGTCCGCATGCTTGGCTCATGCTTGGTCACTGTGCAGGCCTGCGCAGCAGCCAGCAACTGGGTGATTATGTTCTGGCACATGGTTATGTGCGTGAGGATAAAGTGTTGGATGCCGATCTACCGACTTGGGTTCCAATTCCGCCACTGGCAGAAGTGCAGGTGGCACTGGAAAATGCTGTAGAACAGACCACAGGTTACAGCGGATATGATCTGAAGCGGGTGATGCGAACTGGAACAGTTGCCTCCATTGATAACCGCAACTGGGAACTTAGGGATCACCGCGAACCGGTGCAGCGCCTCTCACAATCGCGAGCAATTGCACTGGATATGGAATCTGCAACCATCGCGGCCAATGGCTTCCGGTTCCGTGTTCCCTATGGAACGCTGCTGTGTGTCTCAGATAAGCCACTTCATGGTGAGTTGAAACTGCCGGGCATGGCAACGGATTTTTACCGGACGCAGGTCAATCAACACCTAGAGATTGGCGTAAAGACTATGGAAATTCTGAGGGAGATGCCTCTGGAGCGTCTCCACTCTCGAAAGCTCAGAAGCTTTGCAGAGACTGCATTCCAATAAAAGGAAGCCGGGCACTGACCCGGCTTTTTCTTTGGCCTATAACAACCCGCCAACCTTGAGTGCTTTTTTCATCACTGTCGGCAACGCCTCTCCATCCAGTTCATCAGGAGAAGACCACCAATATCCATCAGGTGCGGAATATCCTGCTGGCGCTTTGGCCTGCCATACGCTCATCTCCAGATGAAAATGCGTGAACGTATGCTTCACGTCCTTTTCCATGCGTGCCCAGTCCTCCTGAAGAGGGGCCAGATCAAGCGCTTCCATTTCGCCGCCTTCAGTCCAGTGGGTGGTGATTGGTTCGCTCATGCCAGCCAACAGGCCTTTATCCGCCCGCTTGCGAAGCAGAAGGCGGCCTGCATCATCAACCAGCAAAAACGCCATGCCCTTGCGTGTTGGCTTGGTCTTCTTTGGGGCTTTACGTGGAAGCGTATCTGCAATGCCTTGTTTGCGGCCTTCGCAAATTTCCATCCAGGGGCAAATGCCACAGGCAGGAGATTTTGGCGTGCAGATTGTAGCACCCAGATCCATCATGGCCTGCGCAAAGTCACCGGGCCGGTCTACGGGCGTTACTTCACTCATCAACGGTTTTACTTCGCCCTTCAGCGCAGGCAGTTCTGTCAGCAGGGCGTGGCGGCGAGAAAGGACCCGCTCCACATTGCCGTCAACCACCGCTGCGTGGTGGCCAAATGCGATCGTTGTTATCGCTGCTGCGGTGTAAGGACCAATGCCGGGAAGCTCCAAAAGACGCTTTTCATCCTCAGGAAAACGACCATTATGATGAAGTTGGACATATTGTGCACACTTATACAGATTTCTTGCACGGGAATAATAACCAAGCCCAGCCCATGCTTTTAGGATGTCCTCCTCCTCAGCATTGGCCATATCAGCAAGTGTTGGCCAGCTGTTTACGAAGAGTTTGAAGTAACTCTTTACAGCAGCAACAGTTGTCTGCTGGAGCATAATTTCAGAGATCCAGACATGGTAAGGGTCTGGTTTTACACCGGAAAGTATATCACTCGGTGCCGTTCTCCATGGTAGAGCGCGAGAATTTCTGTCATACCAGTAAAGAAGAAGAAGACTATCGTGCATGGCTATGTGGGTTAACCTTGGTTTTGCTCCCCAAATAATTAGGGAGCCCTTGGTAATTCATGGTACCGCGAAAAATGGGACTGATTTAAAACTAGTATAAAGCAATGGACATATGAGTGCCTTAATCTCATGGCGTGGTGAGGACGATGAAAGCAACTGCTCAAAATCGGGTTCCAAAAAGATCTAGTCGTCAGCTTAACGAGCTGGTCGGTAAGATGATGCACCCTGTCGCCAGAAAGCGTGGATTTGCAAGCGCAGATCTTCTTGCCGCATGGCCGGAGCTTGTTGGCAAGCAGTACCACGGAAAAGTCCAGCCCGGTAGGCTCGTTTGGCCCAGAACGAAAAGTTCTGATGGAGAACAAGTCGCGGAACCTGCGACACTTCTTGTCCATGCTGATGGCCCGTCTGCTTTGTTCTTCACCCATGAGGCACCGCAGCTGCGCGACAGAATAAACGCCTTCCTTGGCTGGAATGCAATAGCGCGCATCAAAGTTGTTCAGCGCCCCATTCTCAAAACCAAAAAGACCACACCTAAGCCTCTGCGCCCACTTTCTGAAATCGAAAATCGCAGAATTGAGCAGAAGGTGGCAAATGTGTCTGATGAGCGGTTGAAGAGTGCGCTGGAAAAGCTTGGCAAGAACATCGTTGCCCGCACACCTGCGGGCGCTGCCTAATATCATCTCATTTCTCAACCTGAATGAATAAGACTACTGGCTAACGACCAAGTCGTACCCTTTTGCGGTATACCCCAGCAGCAAATCAGGCCGTTCCATGAGAAGATACGCCGTTGTGGTTTCTTCAGCGTTGCGTAGCTCAATGGTGTCCCCATTGACCGCCCAGCCAGTCACAGTCTTCAATTCTTCATTGCTGCAACCGCTCGTAGCCGCCTGACCGATAGGGAAACTATTGGTGATAGAGGGTGCTGCCGCTTCAATGCCACCTTTTGGTATCCGGCTGAATTTAACATGGCACGGTGCAGAGGTGTTTCCGCTCCCCTCACTCACAATCCATTTGGTTGAGGTAAGGGCGCTCAGGTCAGTCGTTCCTGTGTAGATAAGCGTAGGTGTTGCTGCAACCTCGATAGGTTCAATCGACGATTTTTGAGTAGTCGAAGGTATAGCTTCAACGAAATCTTCAGATACTGAGGCTTGGCACGCAACCAGTGAGAGACTGAGTAGCATAAGTGTAGTCAAGCGAAGCATGATGTATCCGTATATATTCGTATCGAGTTGAGTAAATCTTTAATAACTCAATAATGAGGCAAAAACAAAACTGCGGGGGGAATTATTATTGTTTTCCATGTATATATTTTGTGGGTATGTTTTCGCGGTGAAATTTTAGCGCAGTTACATTTGAAGGCGTCCATTGCAAAAGTGGCACCTCCCGAACAGGGATGAAAGGTGCGCCTGCGCGGACTTGCAGGTGTATGTCAGAGCAAGAAGGTGACTTTGCGCCATCTTACCAAAATTTAATATTTGTACTCAGGATATCAGTAGCTTCTGACAAGTAATTGCCATAACTTCCTGACAAATAGGAGCTGATTGAGAACGAGTTGTGGGAAGGGCTAATAAAATGTCTTGTTCACCAGCTTGTGATCAAAAACTCTTGGATACGCTGGTTTATACTCGCGCTGAGCTTCTGATTGAAGATAGCTGCGTGTTAACGCGCTGGGTCAGTATTTAGTGCAACACCTATACAAACTTGGGATAGACAAACGTGACACTCTCTCGCCGTAAGTTTCTTGAGCGCTCAAGCGCTTTGACAGCTGCCTCTCTCGCATTTGTAGCCATGCCTACAGTTGCTTCTGCTCAATCCTATTCTGAGGCAGACCTAAACAAGGTTGGCCCGCTTGGCGAAAAAGTGCTCGGCAAGGCTGATGCACCTGTAACTATTATTGAGTATGCATCTTTAACATGTGGCCACTGCGCGAACTTCCACAACACCACATTCAAAGAGCTGAAGACAAAGTACATCGATACCGGCAAAGTCCGTTTTATCTTCCGCGAGTTCCCGTTTGATACGGTTGCTGCCGCTGGCTTTATGCTTGCACGCTGTGCGCCAGAAGACAAATACTTCGATGTTATGGGCTTGATGTTCAAGGAGCAGCGCAACTGGGCCTTTACCAAAGATCCATACAACGCCCTGCTGAATCTGGGCAAGCAGCTAGGTTTAACTGAAGAAGGTGTAAAGGCTTGCTTGACGAATCAGGAAATACTAGACGGAGTAACTAAGGTTCGTGATCACGGTTCAGAGAAGCTGGGCGTAGATTCAACACCAACGTTCTTTATCAACGGTGAAAAAGTGAGCGGAGCACTCTCTCTTGAGGAGTTCAGCACGTACGTGGACAAAAATCTGTAAGAGCGACAGGCAGCCCATTGGGCTGAATGACCTGCCTACAGAGTTGTGTGCGTACCTACGCTTACATGCTTTGAGACAAGGGGGTGCTGCTCTATGAAGTTTCAGCGCCTCCGTGTCCTTGGGTTCAAATCTTTTGTTGAGCCTATGGAGTTCATTTTTGACAATGGCCTCACTGGCATCGTCGGCCCCAATGGCTGCGGCAAATCCAATCTCGTTGAAGCACTGCGTTGGGTTATGGGAGAAAGCTCCTATAAGAACATGCGCGCCTCCGGTATGGATGATGTCATATTCTCTGGCAGCCTAAACCGTCCCGCCAGAAACACCGCAGAAGTTACACTTTTTCTCGATAATTCAGATCGCACAGCGCCCTCCGGTTATAATGATGGTGATGTGTTGGAAGTGACACGTCGCATCGAGCGTGAAGCGGGCTCTGCCTATAAGATTAATGGTAAGGATGCCCGCGCCCGAGATGTTCAGCTCCTGTTTGCGGACGCATCCACAGGCGCACGCTCCCCGGCAATGGTCCGTCAGGGGCAAATCGGCGAGTTGATTTCATCCAAACCAACCTCTCGCCGAAAAATTTTGGAGGAAGCCGCCGGCATCTCCGGTCTCCACAGTCGCCGCAAGGAAGCCGAAATCCGGTTGCGAGCAGCTGAAACCAACCTTGAGCGGTTGGAAGATGTGGTTTTGCAGATTGAGGGCCAATTGGATGGCTTGAAACGACAAGCAAAACAGGCAACGCGATACCGCAACCTGTCCTCGGAAATTCGCAAGGCTGAGGCCATCATACTGTATTTGCGTTGGAAGGAAGCCACCCAGCTGTTGGACGCGGCGCGCAAACAGTATGCTGAAGCTGAAATCGGGATGCGCGATGTCGCTGGTTTGCAAGCCTCCACCGCCAAAGAACAAGCCCTCGCAGCCTACGAAACTCCAAAACTCCGCCAAGCTGCCGCGGGTGCTGCTGTCTCACTCCAGCATCTGATTATTACCCGGAACGACTTGGATTCTGAAGATCGTCGCGTAAAAGAAAAACTGACAGATCTTCAGGCACGTTTGGCGCAGATGGAGCAAGACATTGAGCGTGAAGCTCAGCTCTCAGGCGAAAACGCATCTCATCTGGAAGAGTTGGCAACTGAGAAGCAGGAACTTATTGAAACCGCAGAGACCATGGATGAGCGCACCGCCGAGGCAGAAGAGCTGGTCCTGATCGTAGAAGACAACCTCGATGCCAGTGAGATGAAGCATTCGCGGATCACGCAGGATCATGCAGGCCTCCTCGCAAAGCATACGCAGCTCGAAAATCAAATCTCAAGCATCAGGCAGAAAAGCGCTCGTTTTAAAGAAGAAGCAGATCGCTTCAAAGGGCAACTGGAAGCTGTTGATGCTGACATCAAATCGGCAAGCGGTCCGAGCGATAAACGTGATGAGCTTGAAATAGCTCTGGAGGAGTTGGCGGAGGCTGAAGAAACCGCAGTTCAGGCGGAAGAAACGCTCAGCACCGCTCGTGACCTTGAAAACCAAGGCCGTACTCCACTTAATGAAGCGCATTCTGCTCTCTCCAGATATGAGACCGAGGCGAAAACCCTCCAAGCTGTTCTCTCCGCAGGCCAAAGTGCTGATTGGACACCCGCTGTTGACCGCATGAGCGTTAATCCCGGTCTGGAGACAGCGCTTGGCGCGGCTCTGGGGGAAGACCTCGATGTGGCCATGGAAGACAGCGCCCCGGCGCATTGGAGCCTGAGCGAGAAGAAGACCACTGATCCCGCGCTTCCTGAAGGCACGTCCTCATTAGCCGACTATGTGCAAGCGCCAAAAGAATTGGCACGCCGCCTTTCTCAGATTGCGCTGGTTGAAGCGGAAGACGGTCCAAAACTCGTCAGTCAGTTGCAAGTAGGCCAACGTCTGGTCAGCAGGCAAGGGGACCTATGGCGTTGGGATGGGCTTATTGTAGCTGCCGAAGCGCCAACACCGGCTGCTCAACGGTTGGCACAGCGCAACCGTCTCGTTGAGCTCGACGATCTCCTGGAGCAAACCCGCGAACTCGTGGAAGAGAAGAAAGAAGCTCTCGAAACCGCGACGGAGCAACGGCGACAGGCAGAAGTTAGAGAGCAGGACACTCGGCAAAAACTCCGCCGAGAACAATCCCGTCTTGTGACGTTGCGCGAAGAGCTGGCAACAGCCGAGCGAGCGATTACAGAACTGTCTGTTCGCAAGACAACACTGGAAGAGCAACTTCGCAGAGCTAATGAGGACTTCGAAGAGACTTCGGCGTCATTGGAAGAAGCGGAAAGTGCTGTAGAGGAGCTGCCGGATAGTGCCGGTATGACGGCTGATCTGGAAAACGCAGCAAAAGAAGTTGCCAACACGAGAAACAAACTCGCCGAGGCGAAGGGCGCGACCGATGCCTTGAAGCGGGAAGGGGAGCTTAGAGCTCTCCGTCTGGAGACCATTGAGAAAGACCGGCAGAACTGGGCCCAACGAGCTCAAAATGCGGACAAGCAGATCGCGGTCCTTCGCCAGCGCCGTGATGACGCAGCACAAGAGCGCATGATTCTACTGGAAGCGCCGGAAGAGAATGAGTTGAAACGGCAAGATCTCCTCAGCAGCCTGTCAATTGCAGAAGATGCACGCAAAGCAGCAGATGATAAGCTGGTTGAAGGAGAACGCAGGCAGCTTCTCGCAGACCAGAAAGCCAAAGAGGCGATGGAAGGCTTGTCCGGAGCCCGTGAACGAAAGATTCGTGCAGAAGAGCGGTTAGAGGCAGCAAAACAGCGCCGGACCGACACAGAGCGCCGTGTGGATGAAACGCTGGAAGTCAGTGTCTCCCGTCTTCATGAGATGGCAGGATTATCCCCAGACGCGCCATTGCCTGATGCTGAGGCATCTGAACGTAAACTGGATCGGCTCAAAGCGGAGCGTGAACGTTTGGGTGGTGTAAACCTGCGTGCTGATGAAGAAATGCAAGAAATTACCGACCAGCGAGACACGTTAATCGCTGAAAGAGATGACCTAATTGAAGCTATCAAGAGGTTGCGCACAGGAATCATGAATCTGAATAAGGATGCGCGCGCGCGTCTCATAAGCTCCTTTGACCAGGTAAATGATCACTTCAAGCGCCTCTTTACGCACCTGTTTGGAGGAGGAACCGCAGAGCTGAAATTGGTGGATGCGGAAGACCCTCTGGATGCCGGACTTGAGATTTTTGCACGTCCTCCCGGCAAGAAACCGCAGACTATGACATTGCTGTCCGGCGGCGAACAGGCGTTGACCGCAATGGCGCTGATTTTCGCAGTTTTCCTCACAAACCCTGCGCCAATTTGTGTTTTAGATGAGGTTGACGCACCGCTCGATGATGCCAATGTAGAGCGCTATTGTGCCCTGCTGGAGAACATGGTGCAGAACACAGAAACCAGATTTACAGTGATTACGCATAATCCCATAACCATGGCTCGCATGTCCAGATTGTTCGGTGTCACCATGGCCGAAAGAGGGGTCTCACAGCTCGTATCAGTAGATCTAGATAGGGCAGAACGATTCACCGAACCTGCCTAAAATAAGGTACAATACGGCCTCCTAAGCATCCTTTATACGTATTCTCAGCTAGAAACTCTAAATATCCTATAAATATCAGTTGTTTAGCTTAAGTAGCTCTAACCTTGACAGTCCTCACCACCGGCATTATGGTGCCCCCGACTTTCAGGGGCTTCTCAAGTCTTTGAGCTACCTGCTGCTATGAAGGAAGAATGTAGATGTCTCCCGAAGAGAATAAGCAGAGTAAAAAAGACACGAAAGAAACTGAAGGTCACCTGTCTGAGCGACTAGAAAAACTAGGCAAAACTCTGGACACTCACTTGGACCGCTCCTCTGAAAAAGAGGCAACGAACAAGACGAGTACCAGTGCACTGTCTGGCCTATCGCAGGCTTGGAAGATCTCTTCTGAGTTTGTCGCTGCTATCTTTGTCGGGGGGGCACTCGGCTGGATGGCGGATAGTTGGCTCGGAACCAAGCCTTGGGGGATGATCATTCTTCTGATGCTTGGCTTTGCAGCAGGAGTTTTGAATGTGCTTCGGGAAGCGGGCAAAGTTGCTCAGCCTGAACGTCGTTTAAACTCACGCGACAAGCAGGATTAACTAATTCATCGCGCTCTTGCGCTCGTAAATTGGCACTTCAGGGGTACTACCTGTGGCTGGAAATTCAGGCAACGCGATCGATCCGATCCACCAGTTTCAAATCTCCAAGATCTTTCCTGTGGAGATTGGCGGTGTTGATTTCTCCTTTACCAACGCTTCCTTGTTCATGGTTGTGACTGTCGCTGTGGCGACCTTGTTCCTCGTTCTGTCTACCAACAGACGGGGCTTGATCCCTAGCCGGATGCAGCTCATGGCGGAAATGTCCTATGAGTTTGTTGCTGCTACACTGCGCGGATCAGCTGGAAATGAAGGTATGCGGTTTTTCCCGCTCGTCTTCTCCCTGTTCATGTTCGTGTTCGTCGCAAACATGCTCGGGATGTTCCCATACTTCTATACCATTACAAGTCAGATCATCGTGACATTCGCACTGGCGATGTTGGTGATCGGAACTGTAACGATCTACGGTTTCTTCAAACACGGTACAGGCTTTCTTAAGTTGTTCGTCCCTAGCGGCGTTCCAGCTTTGGTTATCCCGCTTGTCAGCACGATTGAAGTTATCTCTTTCCTTTCCCGTCCGGTTAGCTTGTCCGTTCGTTTGTTCGCAAACATGCTTGCTGGTCACATCACACTGAAGGTTTTTGCAGGCTTCGTTGTAATGCTCACAGGTGCAGGTGCTATCGGCATTGCATCCGCGATCTTACCTCTGGCGCTCACAGTTGCCATCACGGCTCTTGAGTTCCTTGTGGCCTTCCTTCAGGCTTACGTCTTTACCGTTCTTACGTGCATGTATCTTGCAGATGCGCTCCATCCGAGCCACTAAGTAACGCGTAGAATCCGGGTTTCGTACCCAAAACAAAGTCATAGACGATATTGCTAATTTAGGAGCACATGTCATGGAAGCAGAAGCAGCAAAATACATCGGTGCCGGTATCGCCTGCCTTGGTATGGGTGGTGCAGCTCTCGGTCTTGGAAACATCTTCGGCAGCTTCCTTGCCGGCGCGTTGCGTAACCCATCTGCAGCAGATGGACAGTTTGGCCGCCTTATCCTCGGCTTTGCTGTGACCGAAGCTCTCGGCATCTTCTCTCTTCTCGTTGCACTTCTTCTGCTGTTCGCAGTTTAATCGACAGAGAGATTAGAGCGTTTTCTTAGGGACGGTCTCTATTCATAGGGGCCGTCTTTAAAGACTAGAAAGCGTTACGAAGAGCGTTCACGGAGAAGCCGATGTCGAATACTCAAGGCAACCAACTGAATACAACTGCCGAAGTCGGCATTGTAGAGGAAAGCGGAAACTTTCCTCCGTTCGACAGCACGACTTACCCGTCTCAGCTGTTGTGGTTGGTTATTTCGTTCGGCGTATTCTACTGGGTTATGTCGAAGGTGGTTCTGCCACGCATCGGCGGAATCCTTGAAGATCGCCGCGATCGTATCGCAGGTGATATGGCTGAAGCATCCCGTCTCAAGCAAGAGACAGATGAAGCCATTGCTACCTACGAAAGTGCTCTTGCTGAAGCGCGCAAAAAGGCTGGGTCTCTGGCTCTGGTTGCACGTGATAAAGTAAAAGCAGAATCAGAGAGTGCCCGCGCAGTTGCTGAAGAGCAGTTGGCAGCTAAGCTTTCTGAATCTGAACAGAGCATCTCCAGGATTAAAGCTGAAAGCCTGTCTCACGTTGGCGAAATTGCTACCGAGATAACAGGTGAGCTTGTGAAGACACTGATCGGTGGCCGCGCTCCAGCAAAAGCTGAAGTGGCGAAAGCCGTTGAAGCCGCACTTAAGTAAGGGGTGACAGAATGTTCGATGCAACCTTATGGGCACTCGTTGGTCTCATCCTTTTCTTTGTCCTGCTGTGGTACCTGAAAGTACCTGGCAAGATTGGTGCAATGCTTGACCAGCAAGCGGATAATATCAAGCAAGAGCTTGAAGGCGCCCGCAAGCTGCGTGAAGAAGCGCAGGCTCTTATGGCCGAGTACCAACGCAAGCGCAAAGAAGCTGAAGCTGAAGCCACCCAGATCATTGCTGACGCGAAAGTCGAAGCTGTTCGTCTGGCTGATGAAGCCAAAGCGGCTGTTGAAGAAATGATTGTACGCCGCACCAAAGCAGCTGAAGCGAAAATCGCTCAAGCTGAAACAAACGCGGTTGCAGAGGTTCGTGCTCGTGCTGCAGATGTTGCAGTTCTAGCAGCTGAAACCATCGTGACTTCAAGCACAGCTAATAAAGAAGTCGGAGACAAGATTATGGCCGCAAGCATCAAGCAGGTTTCATCCAGCTTGAACTAAAGCGCATTCCGTTTGATTGGCAACAGTCAAACACGCAGAAAGCGCTAGGTATCAGATCTTAGCCACTTCCATTAAGAACATAAAAAGGCTTCCGACTATCGGGAGCCTTTTTCTTTTGTGGTGCCCAAAAGAGTTGCGGGTGAGAGTTAATTCCGTCTTCTTGGTCTAATTTATTTCACAGATCATGCCCAATAAAATCTAAGAGC
Organism: Pseudovibrio sp. Tun.PSC04-5.I4; assembly: GCF_900104145.1. Classification (NCBI taxonomy): domain Bacteria; kingdom Pseudomonadati; phylum Pseudomonadota; class Alphaproteobacteria; order Hyphomicrobiales; family Stappiaceae; genus Pseudovibrio; species Pseudovibrio sp. Tun.PSC04-5.I4. The sequence goes on from NZ_FNLB01000006.1 coordinate 485,168, forward strand.
TTGATTGGCGTTTTATGGCAGCGCCCTCTCGGATTGCTGACGGGACCATCTTATAAGAAGCACTTGCATGGCGTCGGTATAATAGGCGACCGTTTTCATCGGCATTGGATGTTTGTCTCCTAATCAAGTGATCATAGAACTCTTGTGCAGTGGACAACGCTGTTTTAGTTACAATCTTTGAAGTACCAATGGGCATGTAAATTCTCTATCCGGCCTGCATCTCAATTAAGCTCAACATTTATCCAGCCTCAATCCTTTCTCGAATAGGCCGGAAAGAGCAGCGGTGCAGGGGCGTAACGCCGTGTGTCGCGAGAGCTTCTTGATGTACTTTGGTGCCATAACCCTTGTGCTTGGCGAACCCGTATTCTGGGAAGTGCTGATCCATTTTCACCATCAGCCGGTCCCGTGTGACCTTGGCGACGATGGAGGCGGCGGAAATGGCAAGGCAGCGCCCATCGCCTTTAATCAGGGCCTGACCTTCATAGGGCAGGTGAGGCGGCACATCTCGTCCATCAATGAAGAACCGCTTCACAGGGCTGGTTAAACCCCGCGCACAAGCGCGCATGCCTTGCAATGTAGCTTCGCGAATATTGATGCGGTCAATGGTTTTGGCACTTTGTACGCAAATGCTCACCTCAGCAGAGTCTAAAATCTGCTCAAACAATTCTTCCCGCTTATGTTCCGTTAGTTTTTTGGAATCGTTGAGACCCACAGGAAGATTGTCATAGTCGAGAATAGCAGCAGCGATCACAACAGGACCAGCCCATGGGCCGCGGCCTGCTTCATCAATGCCAGCGAACTTGCCAGTCAGATTCTGCTCAACAGTGCGTTCAAACGCAAGGTTTGGAGCATCAGGAAAAGCGATATTGAAGAGGGAATTTGTTGAGTGAGACATAGCCCTCTTTGCCACGCAGGAGCGAGTGTTTCAAGCTATGCTCTAGCTGTCCTCTACAGTAATGAGAGTTGCACACCGCCGCAGGTTGGCTTGATGAAATGCTCGGTAGAGAGTCTGAATGACCTGGGTGATAATCCTTTATTCTTGCAGGTAAGCTGGAACCGCTTTGCCAGGTGATCTGCATAAGGGCCTTTGCCTTTGAACCGCTGGTTCCACTGGGCATCATAATCTTTGCCATCCCGCATAGATCTCAGAAGGCTCAACACGCGGCGATAACTCCCGGGAACTTCGCGTAGCAACCATTCCTTAAACAGCTCTGAGACCTCTCTGGGTAATCGCAGAAGGATATAACTCGCCTCGATGGCGCCATGTTCCTTGCAGATCCCCAAAATGCCTTCCAGCTCATGGTCAGTTAGGCCGGGAATGATCGGCGCAGCAAGGACCGCAGTTGGAATGCCAGCATCGGATAGGGCCTTAATCGTTTGCAAGCGTCGTGCCGGTGTAGAAGCCCGTGGTTCAAGGCTGCGCGCAATCTTCCGGTCAAGCGTTGTTACAGAAATTGCCACCTTTACCAATTTGCGTTTTGCCATATCACTCAGAATATCAATGTCTCGCATCACCAACGCGGATTTGGTGACGATGGTGACGGGATGTCCTGTTTTATTCAGAACTTCCAATATTCCCCGCATGATCTGATGTTGCCGCTCAATTGGCTGATACGGATCGGTGTTGGTTCCAATTGCAATGGGCTTTACTTGATAGGAGGGAGCTCCCAATTCGCGCTCCAGAACCTCAGCTGCATTGGGCTTGGCAAACAAGCGGCTCTCAAAGTCCAACCCCGGTGACAACCCAATAAACGCATGGCTTGGACGCGCAAAGCAGTAGATACAGCCATGTTCGCATCCCCGGTACGGATTAATTGAGCGATCAAACGGCAAATCAGGGGAGGTATTGCGGGTTATGATAGTGCGAGCGGTTTCGATCTGCACTTCAGTTTTTATGGGTGGAAGTTCATCAATTGTTCCCCAACCATCATCCGCCAATTCGCGCGTTTCGCTCTCAAACCGCCCAGACTTATTGGAACGCGCAGCACGACCTTTGCCCGTCATGTTGATCGGTAAAGCGATACCATCAGTTTCTGGTATCACGGTATCTGATGGGTGATTAAGTGCAGTTGACATGAACGACGCACTTCCATTTAAATTGAGAACATAAGTGGAACATCACTTAGTTTCGGAGGATATGCAAGCCATGACTTTTTGGAAATTTACAAATCGGTGTAAACACTAGCAATGATTAGTGCACTTATTCCAACAAAGGACAGTGAACGCCTACTGGTTCACACATTGTCTTCCCTGGTCTCTGCCTCGGCAGAAGGCATCTTGAAAGAAGTTGTTGTCGCCGATGGCGGCTCAACAGATAACAGCGCCATCGTTGCCGATGCCAGCGGAGCGGATTGGATTGAAAGCGGCAATGATGCTGGCTCAGCATTATGCGCCGGAGTGGAGGCGTGTAAACGAGGAGATTGGGTGCTGGTCATCAAACCGGGTGCAATACTGCAAACAGATTGGCAAAACGAAGCTGTGGGCTTCATCGAACGAGCGAGCCGCACCAGGCAGCAAGGGACGATTGTGGGAGTGTATTCCTATCGTTCAGAGGAGTTTGGAGTCTTGGCTCGAGTCAAGCAGACACTGATTGGGTTAAAGCATGCGATGTGGAAGACGACATGTTATGACTTGCCATTTCTTGTGCAGAAAAAATATCTGCAATCCTGTTTAGCGCGCGCGCCAATGCTGAGTGTTAACGCGCAGCTCCAGAAAATTCTGAGGGCTAGTCGAGTACATTGGTTGAACAGTACAGTGGTGTTTCAACGCAACGAAAGTTAGAGCGTTGCATATGCCGGTACCTTGGAGAGGTTATGGATTGGAATCAGCATTTGAACCAATACTGCGAAAGAACCTCGGAGGTATTTTGGTCTGAGCCGCTGAATGCGCTCAGCAATGCCGCGTTTATCATAGCGGCGTTGATTGTGCTTAAAATCTGGTTTACCGCGCAGAAGAACGCAAAAAACACCAGTTCCACGCAAACCAACGCAAACGATTATTCTTCCTTGTTTCTAATAGGTTTGCTGGTAGTCATTGGCGTTGGATCGTTCCTCTTCCATACCTTTGCGACGCAATGGGCCATGCTCGCGGATATTATTCCCATCGCGATATTTATGCTTGCCTATTTCTTCCTCGCAACACGCTGGTATATGCGCGCAAGTTATTGGCTTGCTTGGGGTTCCACGCTTCTATTCTTGGGTGCGATGGCATTTGGTCCAAAGTTATTCTCTGGCTTGCTTGGTTCTACGGCAGGATACGCCCCAGCGCTTCTGGCTATTTTCCTATTCGCAATACTGGTCAGATCAACAAATCACACCACATCAAAAGCACTTTGGTGCGCAAGTATTATCTTCACTTTGTCAATGGGGTTTCGGATTTTAGACGAACCAATCTGTTCAATTCTACCAGTTGGTACACATTCTCTGTGGCATATTTTAAATGCTACGGTTTTGTTTATTCTAATTCGCGCATTTATACGCTTTAAGACTTACTTATATGGTGCAGCTTCCTAAGCGATGGTCTAGGTTTTTGCAAAACGCGACATCTGAACCGGTAATCCTGGTGATTCTCGGTGGCGAGCCGCTCATCAAACAGGTCAGGCAAGAATAGAAAATGACGGAAAAAAAACGCCCTACCTCTGGCGAACTCGACGAACAAGCCCTTTTTTACCACGAGTATCCGCGCCCGGGTAAACTAGAGATCCAAGCTACTAAGCCACTCGGAAACCAACGAGATTTGGCTTTGGCATACTCCCCGGGTGTTGCAGCGCCATGTCTCGCAATTGCAAAAGACCCGTCAAAGGCAGCTGATTACACTGCAAGGCAAAACCTTGTTGGTGTGATTTCCAACGGGACCGCCGTTCTTGGTCTCGGTGCGATTGGTCCGCTGGCATCCAAGCCTGTCATGGAAGGGAAAGCTGTTCTCTTCAAAAAATTCGCAGGCATCGATGTTTTCGACATCGAGGTGGATGAAACCAACGTTGACAAGTTCGTCGATGCGATTTCTGTTCTTGAACCGACTTTCGGCGGGATCAATCTGGAAGATATTAAAGCACCTGAGTGCTTTCAGATCGAGAAGCGCCTGCGCGAAAGAATGAATATCCCAGTTTTCCATGATGACCAGCACGGAACTGCAATTATTGTGGCAGCTGCTGTGCGCAATGGCATGGAGTTGGCTGGAAAAAAACTAGGCGATATCAAGGTAGTTGCTTCCGGTGCTGGTGCCGCCGCTCTGGCTTGTCTCAACCTTCTTGTTGCTTTGGGTGTTAAGCGTGAAAATATTTGGGTGACAGATATTGAAGGCGTCGTTTATGAAGGCCGCGAAAGCCTCATGGATGAGTGGAAATCTGTTTTTGCCCAGAAGACCGACAAACGTACGTTGAACGATGTCATTGATGGCGCTGACGTTTTCCTTGGTCTTTCCGCAGCTGGCGTACTGAAGGCGGAAATGGTCGCCAAAATGGCAAAACGCCCATTGGTGATGGCTCTTGCCAACCCGAATCCGGAAATTATGCCGGAAGATGCGTTAGCTGTTCGTGATGATGTCGTAATGTGTACTGGTCGCTCGGACTACCCGAACCAGGTCAATAACGTTCTGTGTTTCCCCCATATTTTCCGTGGTGCGTTGGACTGCGGAGCGACCACAATCAACGAAGAAATGAAGTTGGCGGCTGTTGAAGCAATCGCTGGTCTCGCACGCGAAGAGCCGACGGACGTAGTTGCCAAAGCCTACGGCGGTGTGGTTCACACGTTTGGTCCAAACTACCTGATCCCGTCTCCATTTGATAATCGCCTGATCCTTCGCATTGCACCCGCTGTTGCAAAAGTGGCAATGGAAACAGGCGTTGCGACCCGGCCGATAGAAAACTTCGACACCTACATGGATAAGCTGAACCGCTTCGTGTTCCGATCCGGCATGGTGATGAAGCCTATCATCACGCAGGCAAAATCCGATAAGCAGCGTGTTATCTATGCCGATGGCGAAGACGAACGCGTTTTGCGTGCAGCGCAGGTGGTGATCGAAGAGGGGCTGGCAACTCCTATCCTCATAGGTCGTCCGCAAGTACTGGAAAACCGTTGTGAGCGCTTCGGTCTCCGCATTCGTCCAGGCAAAGACTTTGAGTTCGTAAATCCGGAAGATGATCCACGTTACCGCTCTTATGTTGATACATTAGTGGAGCTCGTGGGGCGCAAAGGTGTTACGCCGGAATCAGCCAGAACAATGGTGCGTACCAACTCAACTGTGATTGGCGCTTTGGCTCTGCATCGTGGAGAAGCAGATGCGCTTATCACTGGTTTGGAAGGGCGTTTTGACAAGCATTTGCGTGATATTTCCAATATCATTGGTGTTGCTGATGGCGTAGAAGATTTCTCAACATTGTCTTTGCTGATTAATGCCAGCGGCACGTATTTCCTCGCAGATACCTACGTTACGGAGTGTCCATCTGCCGAGGAAGTTGCAGAAATCACTCATCTGGCATCTGAACAGATCAAACGCTTTGGTATTACACCGCGCGCTGCTCTGCTATCACATTCCAACTTTGGCTCCAGAACGTCTGCTACGGCAAAAAAGATGCAGGATGCTTTGCAGCTGATCTGGAAGCAGATCCCTGATCTTGAAGTAGAAGGTGAGATGCATGGTGATGCTGCGTTGAAGCCAGAAATTTTGAAGCGCTATATGCCAGATGCGCATATCTCAGGCCCTGCAAACCTGTTGGTTTTCCCAACCTTGGATGCCTCTAACATTGCGTTGAACCTTATCAAAGCGATGACGGATGCGCTTCATGTCGGCCCAATTCTGCTGGGTGCAAAGAAAACCGCACATATTATCACGCCATCCGTAACATCTCGCGGTATCGTGAATATGACGGCTCTGTCCGCAGTGGATGCGCAATGCCGTAAGGAAAACGCTGGCACTTGCTAAGCGTCACACTGATAGAACAAACCCTTCGGCGGCTATGGGTCAATTTGGCCGCCGAGGTTTTGTCAGCTTGAAATAGCATTCCCTACAAGGCATTCTGTCCGCATCGATTAGGTGTTTATATTACGGGGAGGGTGATATGAGCTTTTCTGAGGCGACGGGACGTCGTATTGATCGGCTGCTGGGCGAGTATGGCGAAAGCCATCAAAATCATCAAAACAAAGCAATCCATTGGGTGTGTGTGCCGGTTATATTCTGGACTGTAACGGCTCTGTTTTGGTCTATCCCGACACCTGTTGGCATGGCAGAGATTTCGCCATGGCTCAACTGGTGTACGCTGGCATTGGGCCTGAGCGTGCTTTATTACCTATCTTTATCATTCACACTTGCGATTGGTATGGCAGTGTTTTCTGCTGTTATGGTCTGGGTTAATGTGACCTATCAGCAGTTAGGGTTTGGGATACCGCTCTGGCAAACTGCACTGGTAATCTTTGTTATGGCATGGGTTGGCCAATTTATCGGCCATCATATTGAAGGGAAAAAACCATCCTTTTTCAAGGATGTGCAGTTCCTTTTGGTTGGACCTGCTTGGCTAATACATTTTATTTACAAAAAAATTGGCATTCCATATTAAAAATTAAAACGCAGTCGTCAAGGCTGTGTTTTTTCTGGGTTGATGTAAACATCACCAATTTCACGAAGGTCCATGCGGCGCAAGTCTGGATGAGAGAGTGGGTCTGCGCAATAAGGTTTTGAATTACCTGTAGATTTTGGTTTGTGAGATGACTTGCCATTCAGCAGGCCCATCAGAAGAGATTTCATTGTCATTTCCTTTGGTTTTGATGAGGCGACAATGCGCCATTTGCTTTAAGAGTGCTATCTGGAATAACTAAACCCCAGTTTAGAATTACTTCTCGGAACCGTACTCGATGAAAAATCTCAGTCAGGTAAGTCTGGCAGGCCTACGTGTTGTTGAAGCTGTGGGCCGTTTGGGCTCACTCAAAAACGCATCAGAAGAGCTAGGTATCACGAGTGGTGCCATTAGCCAGCAATTGCACAAAACAGAGGATCAGTTGGGTCGTCCGCTCTTTTTGAGGGAGCCCGGTGGTTTAAAGTTGACAAACCTTGGAGAGGAAATCTGCAGGGGATTATCGCTTGGCCTCAAACAGATATCACAAGCTGTTGCGCTGGCCGATCGGGATAGAGAAGAAAGCCTGTTCCTCTCAGTTGCGCCGCTTCTGGCAGAAAAATGGTTGGTCTGGCGGTTAAAAAGCTTCATGGAGGCGAACCCGGATATCAATCTGAGGCTGGATGCCAACGACCAACTGATAAACCTCAACCATTCTGACGCGGATGCTTGCGTGCGGGTTCATAAAAGAGCGCCTGAAGATGTTTATTCTGAACGTCTCTGTGAGCATTTTATTTACCCGGTGTGCTCTCCAGAGGTCGCAAGTCGCCTTAAAGACCCGCAGGATCTACTGAGTGAAGGCGTCATTCGCGATTATAACTCCTATTATAAATGGAGCGATTGGTTGGCCCCATTCGGGCTTAAGGAAAGCCAACTGCCTAAAGGCCACGGGTTCTCAAATGCATCGCTTTGCATGGATGCGGCCATTGCCGGGCACGGTGTCTTTTTGGGGTGGGATACATTGGTCGCAAATGCAGTGAAACAAGGCCAACTGGTCATTCCGTTCAAGCATCGTTGCTCAACTGGCCGCTTCTATTGGTTCATCTGTCGGGAAGGTGCGCTGCGCAATCAAAGCGTTAGAAAACTTAGAGATTGGCTGAAAGAAGAAATCGCTCAAACAGCCGTTGAGTATGAAAATCTCTGACGTCGTGAATTCAAAAAGCCCGGCCACTCTAAAGAGCACCGGGCTTTAAAATTTCTATAAGGCTGGATTAACCTGAGATTTTGGAGAAATCAGCAACCTGATGAACCGCTGCGCGGATTTCAGAGAGGATCTTCAGGCGGTTCTCACGAACTTCAGCCTTTTCCGCATTCACATGAATGTTCTCAAAGAAGCCATCCACTGGGCCGCGTAGTTTCGCCAAAGCACCCATTGCACTACCGTAATCCGCAGCTTCAACAAGTGGCTTGATCTCAATTAAAACATCATTCAGAGCGCTGACAAGGTCTTTTTCGGCCTGTTCTTCCAGCAGAGCAGCGTCAGGTTTGCCTTCAAAGGCTTTGCCGTCTTTCTTCTCTTCCGCACGCAAAATGTTTGCAGCACGCTTGTAACCAGCCAGAAGGTTTGCTCCATCTTCAGAGCCAAGCAGAGCAGTCAAAGCTTCAGCCTGTTTCACGATCAACAGTAGATCATCCTGACCGCCAACAGCCAGTACGGCATCAATCATATCATGACGCACGCCTTTGTCTTTCAAGACGACCTTCAGACGCTCCGCAAAGAAGCTCATCAGATCATCGATAAGACCGACTTCCAATGAGGTCTCAGGAATCTTGTCTGAAACATTGGCCAGAACAACATCAGCAGCCTTGGAGACCATGGCAAATATGTCTTTAACAACACTTTCGCCAGCTTCACCCTTGCCAATGAATGGCAAGTCAGACAGGGCGCTCTCACCACGGGCAGCTGCAATGTCAGCAAGGTTACGGCGCAGGCTTTGAACAAGTACATCACGCAATGGCAAGCGTAAATTGTTGTCTAAAATGAGCCGGATCACACCAAGGGCAGCACGGCGCAGTGCAAATGGATCTTTAGAGCCGGTTGGCTTCTCGTCAATCGCCCAGAACCCAGCAAGAATGTCCAGCTTGTCAGCAAGAGCAACAGCGATGGAAACAGGTGCACTTGGAACATCATCGGATGCGCCTGCTGGCTTGTAGTGGTCTTCAATCGCCTGAGCAACAGCAGGTTCTTCACCCTGCGCTTCAGCATAGTAACGACCCATTAGCCCCTGAAGTTCAGTGAACTCAAAGACCATTGCTGAGACGAGATCAGCTTTTGCCAGATGAGCGGCACGTTTGGTCTGCTCAACATCAGCACCAACAAGTGGCGCGATTTCGGCAGCCAAGCGTTCCAGACGTTCAACGCGAGCGGCAACAGTACCCAGCTTCTCATGGAACACGATGTTCTGAAGCTTGGAAACGTTGCTTTCCAGCTGGGTTTTGAGATCAGTTTCCCAGAAGAATTTCGCATCGGAAAGGCGTGCGGAAACAACCTTCTCGTTACCGGCTATGATCGTGCTACCGCCGTCTTTGGCAACGATGTTTGCTGTCAGCGCAAACTTGTTGGAAAGGCTGGAGTTGGCAGGATCACGCAACACAAAGTTTTTCTGGTTCACTTTAATCGTGAGCTGAATGACTTCGTCCGGCAGCTTTAGGAAGCTTTCGTCGTAAGAACCAATGAGAACAGTAGGCCATTCGTTAAGGCCAGCCACTTCTTCCAAAAGGCCTGCATCTTCAACCAGCTCAAGGCCAAGAGCCATTGCAGCATTCTTGGCATCGGTGTCGATGATGTCTTTACGGCGGTCTGCATCCAGAACAACCTTAGCGGCTTCCAGCTTGGACATGTAGTCTGCAAGGCGGCGCACTTCGATTGCATCCGGCGCCATGAAACGGTGACCATATGTGGTCTTGCCAGATACAATGCCGTCAACTTCAAACGGCACAACTTCAGGCTCTTCCGTCTCAGGACCGAAGGTACAAACAACTGAATGCAGCGGGCGTACCCAACGCAGGCTACCAGAGCCCCAGCGCTGGGATTTTGGCCATGGGAAGTTGCGAATGATGCCAGGCATCACATCAGCAACAATGTCCTCAGTTTTGCGGCCAGCTTTCTCAATCACAGCGACGTAGAAATCACCTTTTTTCGGGTCATTGTGGACGTCTGCTTCATCAATTGAAGAAAAACCTGCACCGCGAAGGAAACCCGCCAACGCTTTTTCGGGCGCGCCAACGCGCGGCCCTTTGCGTTCTTCACGTGTTGCTTTGGATGCTGCAGGAAGGCCAGCAATGTGCAATGCCAGACGACGCGGTGTGGCATAGGCTTTAGCGCCTTCATACGTCACACCTGCATCAACAAGAGCATTGGTGAGGAGGGATTTTAAATCCTCCGCCGCACGACGTTGCATACGAGCGGGAATTTCCTCGCTAAAGAGTTCGAGGAGAAGATCGGGCATTGGAGAACGACGCCTTTAACTGGTCAATCAATCGCGAATTCTGGATTGCTTAGTGCCTAGCAATAGTAAAGGACATTGTCACCCCCATCAGGCATGCGAACACTGTTATTGAGCAAAAAACGCGGCATCAACACCTGCCATCAACAGGGGTGTGTACAGTGCAAGCTGTTTCGCTATGCATCAACGTATCGAGCAGACACTCGATCAGACTGACACAACGGAGACTTTCGCCGCACTCCCACTCAGGTTTAATTGCGCCTGGATCTCATTGTGATCATGACTTGAACCGCCCACAATCACATCATAAGCAATGCGCTCAACAACCATCTGGTTGCTTTGAGTATCAAAGATCGCAAGTTCTTCCAGTGGTATGGACAGGTCGGTGATAATGCTTTCTCCAGCCTGGATCGTGAGCCGCTTAAAGCCTTTTAGTTCTCGTGGTGCTCGCTCCACAGAAGATCCTATCGGCGCAATGTAAACCTGCGCCACTTCATCGGCTGTCCTATCGCCCGTATTCGTCACGATGAATTGCACACGGATATTGCCGTTTTGCAGTGTCTCTGGTGGAGTAACCAACAAGTCAGCGTAGGTAAATTGGGTGTAGGACAGGCCATACCCAAACGGATAGGCCGGTGTTACACCATCCCAATCCAGCTTCCGGTAACCGTGCCACATATCGTAGATCACCTTGCGGGCATTGCGATCAAAGTCCGGCAGATCAGCTTCACGCCGAGGAATGACAAAGGGCAGCTTCCCACTTGGTGAGATTTCGCCGGAAAGAACACGGGCAAGCGCCGTTCCACCTTCCATACCTGGATACCACAGCAATACAATCGCAGCCGGTTTGTCCTGCCACTCGTTCATGATGATCGTACCGCCACCCATCACCACAACAACGCAGTTGGAATTCACCGCACATACCTTTTCAATCAACTCCACGTCATGTGGTGGCAATCGCAGGTTTTCTCGATCCCCAGCTCCGTATCCGTCCTCTGTTCTTTGAGAGGCTTTGGGTAGTCCGGCAGATCCACCGCCTCCAAAGGCGCGCAGAAACTGAGAGGCCACCTGCGCTTCTTCGCGATTGCGCGGTTGAGGCAGAACCTGATGGAATTGAGCCGCTAAATCAGAAGGGACATGCTCGCCCTCCCATAAATGGTCATAGCCAACAACTAGGACAACAGCGTCCGCACGTTTTGCGATCTGAACGGCTTTGTTGATGTTCTGGCCTCTGTCCTGCCAGATATCCAGCTTGTGCTTGTAATAGGTTCTAAGGCCAGCCAAAGGCGTAATGACATGTGTCGGCTGTGTATCACTGGTGCCTTTGTCGCCCGTGTTTGCAACGCTTGCCAAGCGACCAATAACCCCAAGCGATTTGATGTCCTTGAAGGGAAGGAGGCCAGCGTCATTTTTCAAAAGGACAATAGATTTTTCCGCAGCCTCTTGCGCCACTTTACGAAATTCAGAGCACCCAACCAGTTTCTTCTGGTAGTCGCCTTTGTGCAGATGCCTCAGTTGTTGCAGGATAAGTCGATAACAAGCGTCCTCCAATGAGGTCTCATCCAACTCGCCCGTATTGAGAGCGTCTTCAAGTTTCTGGTGGAAGTGCAACTGAAACGGCATCTCAAGATCAAGTCCGGCTAGAGCTGCGGCCTTGCCATCGCGAATCCCGAAAATAAAGTCGCTAAGGACGAACCCCTCAAAGCCCCAGTCTTCTTTTAATAGTCCGCTGAGTAGCTCTTTGTTATGTCCGCATAACTCGCCATTTATGGAACTGTAGGATGTCATGACAGCCGCAACACCAGCGTCGACGGCCTTTCTAAAATGTGGGAGGTAGATCTCGTGAAGAGCCCGCTTGCCCACGGTCACATTCAGGGACAGTTTGGAATGCTCCATGGACGCAAGGGCAAAATTCTTCGCGCACGCCATCGCATGCTGCTGCACACCGCGAATAAGAGCTGTTCCCATTTCGCCGATTAAATAGCTGTCTTCACCGTAAGATTCCTGCGCGCGCCCCCAAGCTGGATGACGCATTAGGTTGAGGGCAACGCCACCAAACAGCGTCCCGCCTAACGCGCGCATCTCATATCCCATAACAGAGCCGATCCGTTCTTCCAGCTCTGGATCGAAAGTCGCCGCCCGCGCAATCGTGGTTGGAAAAGTTGTTGCGCCCTTCAGGACGATCCCGCGAGACCCATCTGTGAAATGAATGCCGGGCAGGTGATGTTCTGGCAATGCGCCAGCTGACCATGGAAAGCTATTGTAGCCACTGCTCATCATGTCGCTCAAACCGGGCCAGAATGAAATATCTCCATCACGCATCGCTAGTTTGTCTGCACGGTTGAGGCGGGAAACGATGGCCTGCGCAATTTGCTCATCGCTCAACTTTGGACGCGCCGAAACCGCAGAAACTTCACTTGGCTTCGGATTGGGAGAGACAACAGCGCTGTCATTTTCAAGAGCCTCGACACTATCAGCAGTCATGGAAAGGAAAACTCCGCGAATACACCCCATTTGGATCAGCGGAAGGATACGCAGGCAGCTGGCAACGGGGATTTAAACGACATAACCCAACAAGGGATTGGAGTAATCGTTATCCAATAGGTGCAGCAGAAAGGAAACCTGCGGATTCTCAGCAGGGATGTTTCAAGGAGTCAGGAGGCAAAGCTTGGAGAACACAAAAAATGCCGAGACATTTCTGCCCCGGCATTCAAAAAAGAACTGAGCATGCTCAATCACTAACCGGTATAGCCAACACCGCCCGCTTCGGTCTGCAAGAAGGCGGCACCACACGCTTTGGAAAGCTCGCGAACACGCAGAAGATAACTCTGACGCTCAGTCACAGAAATAACACCGCGTGCATCAAGCAGGTTGAATACATGGGAACATTTAAGGGCTTGGTCGTAAGCTGGTAAAACAACTTTCTGCAGGCCGTCACCTGCCTTGTCCATTGCTTGTGCACTTGCAGCCAACAGGCGCTTACATTCTTCTTCATGATCCTTGAAGTGGCGGAACAGCATTTCAGTATCGGAATGCTCAAAGTTATGACGGGAATATTCCTGCTCAGCCTGCAAGAATACGTCGCCGTAAGTTACTTTTTCATCGCCCTCAAGGCCGTTGAAGTTCAGATCGTACACGTTGTCAACGCCCTGTACATACATGGCAATGCGCTCAAGACCATAGGTCAGCTCGCCAGAAACCGGCTTACATTCAAAACCGGCAACCTGCTGGAAGTAAGTGAACTGAGAGACTTCCATGCCATCACACCAGCATTCCCAACCAAGGCCCCATGCGCCAAGAGTTGGGTTTTCCCAATCATCTTCCACAAAGCGCACATCATGAATTTCGGTGTCGATACCGATGGCGCGAAGACTTGCAAGGTAAAGGTCCTGCAAGTTTGCTGGAGACGGCTTCAGGAGAACCTGAAACTGGTAGTAGTGCTGTAAACGGTTCGGGTTTTCACCATAACGACCATCGGTCGGACGACGGGACGGCTGCACATAAGCAGCTTTCCAAGGGCGTGGACCAAGTGAGCGCAGTGTCGTCGCTGGGTGAGAGGTGCCCGCGCCAACTTCCATGTCGTAAGGCTGCAAAATAACACAGCCCTGATCTGCCCAGAATCTCTGGAGGGTCATAAGAAGACCCTGAAAGGACTTGGTTGGCTGCATATGTGCCGGAACGGCTTCACTAGACATGGGAGTGCTTCCTGAAAATCCAAAATGTGCTGCGCAGAAATAGCGCTAAATCCAAGTTGGGCACAGGTGCCACGTCAAACAAGGAAGGTCAAGCATTCCAGCCGAATGTTTCGCTGTTTACCGCGTATTTAACAGGCTTGGAGTGCAGTTCGCTTGGGTGAATTCTACCAAGCTTTGAGATTATTCGCCTTAATCAACGATGATTAACCCGCACAAAAAGTGTCATGCGGGCGCAGCAAAATGGCAAGTAATCTCGCGCAACCTAGTAGTTGCTGGTAGGGCGGTACTTGCCAGTTACCGGGTCTTGAACCAGACGTGTATATGCTGGATCAACCGTCCGTTTGCGAGCTGTCGCATAGGCTGGCTGCTTGTTAAATGCCATATTGGAAAGCTCTCTTTTGATGGTTTTGTAAAGAGCATAACCGCCTGCAATCAAAGCAACAGTTCCCAAAACTTCAGTCATCTACATTTCCTTCCATCACTTATGTGAAGCCCTATTTTTGTAGGCCAATTTTGTCAATCTTATGGAGATCGCTCAAAGACCGAACTTTGCCCAAAGGCTTCTTTCTTCCAGTGTCGATAATGCGGCGGCGGGTATTGTGCCAGCGGCTTCAGTCAAGCTGCCCTGCAAATTTGCACCGGGTAGAAAGCGGCCCAAAAAGCGTTTTTTGCCGCCAATCATCTTTGTCTTAGTGTCTTTGCCAAAGCGTTCGCGGATGGTGGAGTGGAGATCACCAATGCCATCTACAAGGCCAAGATCCCGCGCCTTAACACCTGTCCAGAACAAACCGGAGAACAGATCTTTGTCGTCACTTAACACGTCACCGCGGCGGCTCTTCACCATGTCGATGAACATCTCATGGATTTCGTGCTGCAATGACTTCAGATGCTCGATATCTTCTTTCACTTCCGGAGCGAATGGATCGAGCGTTACTTTCTTTTCGCCGCTGGTATAAACGCGGCGCTCAACGCCAGCTTTGTCCAATAACTGGGTAAACCCAAAACCAGCAGACACAACACCGATAGAACCGATGATTGAGGACGGATCGACAAGGATGTCGTCTCCGGCCAGCGCAATCATGTAACCGCCAGAAGCTGCTACATCTTCAACAAAAACAAGAACTTGTTTCTCGTTTTCTTCTGCCAGTTGGCGAATACGTTTGAAGATCAGGTGAGATTGAACAGGAGACCCACCGGGAGAGTTGATAGTGAGGGCAACAGCCGGAGCTTCTTTAATGCTAAAAGCAGTTACCAGCGCCTCTTCAACACTGCTCAGGCTCAAGCCTGCCTTCAGTGGAGAGGACATACCAATCGCGCCACTCAAACGAACAACAGGAACAACAGGTTTCACTTCACCCAATTTGCCCGGAAGGTAGGCGCGCAGCTTGTTCAACAACTCTGAAATCTCCTTTGTATCGGTAGTCTGATTGCAACTGGATCACTCTGCTCTCACTCAATATAGGCAGCTATTTGCAACTGAGAAGACCGAGGGGCAAAAGAAATGGAAAAAATAGAAATAAAACCCCTGTGATGTGATCTAGGCAACAAAATTGCGCTAGATCATCATTCAGCTTTGAGGAAAAGCAGGGATTAATCCGTGGTGTCCAGTTCAGCGCGGATCTGCAGCATATCACGCCATGCAAATCGTTTTTCCGCAGGGCTGCGAAGAAGATCGGCAGGGTGATAAGTCGCGATAGCACGGCGTTGCTTGTGCTCGCCGTCAAAGGACAGCCAGCGCCCACGAAGTTTGCGAATGCCATCACGGACACCGCTCAAGGTTTTGGCAGATGCAGCTCCCAGAAAAACAACCAGCTCAGGATCAACCAACTCAATCTGTTGTTGAATGAACGGACGACAAATCTCAGTTTCCTGCGGGGTTGGGGTGCGGTTTCCCGGCGGACGCCATGGCATCACATTGGTGAGATAAACGTTTGACCGATCATAATGAATGGCTTTCAGCATCCGGTCGAGTAAATGACCGGAGCGGCCCACAAACGGCACACCTTGAAGGTCTTCGTCCCGACCCGGTGCTTCGCCAATGAACATGATCTTCGCATTGGGATTACCATCACCAAACACGAGGTTTTTCGCGGTCAAACGCAAGTTACAGCCATCAAATCCAGTGAGGATACGGCGCAAATCATCCATCGTCTTTGCAGAGCTTGCTGCATTGCGGGCAGCTTCAACCGTCTCCGCATCGGGGATAACGGCGCTTCCGTCACCCACAGATGTGGGCAGGGAGGAGGTGACTGAGGCCTCTCTAGCAGCCTTTTGCCGTTCCAGAATTTCCCGCGCAGCTTGTTTCGCTCCGGGAGGGACACCGTTCTCGCGCATATTCCGCGCCATTTCGGCTGGCGAAACGCTGAGGTTCTTTGGTTGGCGTTGAATTGGGATCGGTTGCGAGCTTGCTTGAGCAAGTGGCTGTTGTTGAACAGGTCGTGCCTGTTCCTGCGTTTGCGCAAAGCGGTCCACCGGAGCCTCTTCCAGCGCACAGTCAACACCGACAGCGCTTAGGAACTCCAGATAGGTCTCTATTTCGGCGGCATTTGCGACAGGAACTTCAGACATAGCCATTCACTCATTGTGGCACACAGCACGGCACATGCGAAAGGGTATAACTCTTTTGCAATGCACCATCGGAAGGCAACACGCCATCCCACTCTATATTCAATATGGAGGGCCAAGTGTCCAATGGAAAAACAAGTTTGTGCGGACTCTGTTGGGATCTAACCTTATTCACGCACGCAGAACTGGGGAAATCAGTATTTTCCCTTGCGAAAGCAGGCGATTATGCAGTGGGTGAACCCCACGTTATGCACCTTAAAACGCATTGCACAATAGTATCCGGTCAATTACACAGATATTAAATAAAGTTTTGACGCTTGATGCGCGTAATAGAGGGCGCTGCCACATCATTTGACGCGAAATGGCGTGGCTAAAGTGTGAAGGGAGAATATTATGTCTGAAGGGGAAACTCTGCCAGAGCGTGAATCCATGGAATTTGATGTGGTTGTCGTGGGCGGTGGTCCGGCTGGTCTCTCAGCAGCAATCCGCATCAAGCAGCAGGCGCAGGAGAAGGGCGAAGACATCTCCGTTGTTGTGCTGGAAAAGGGATCTGAGATCGGCGCTCATATTCTGTCGGGTGCTGTGATTGATCCAATCGGGATCGACAAGCTCATTCCAGATTGGCGTAAAGATGAAACTGCACCTATCAAAACGCCAGTAACCGCGGATCAATTTAACCTGCTCGGCCCTGCTGGTGGCATTCGTCTCCCAAATTTCCTCATGCCTAAGTTGATGAATAACCACGGCAATTACATTGTGTCTCTTGGCAATGTTTGTCGCTGGCTCGCGGAAAAAGCAGAAGCGCTCGGTGTGGAAATTTATCCAGGCTTTGCAGCAGCTGAAATGCTTTACGACGAATCCGGCAAAGTAATTGGTGTTGCTACTGGCGATATGGGCGTTGCACGTGACGGGTCTCACAAAGACGGTTACATGCGCGGCATGGCTCTGCTTGGCAAATATACGCTGATTGCAGAAGGCGTGCGCGGCTCTCTTGCCAAAGTCCTGATCGACAAATTTGACCTTGACCGTGATAGTGATCACCCAAAGTTCGGCATTGGTATCAAGGAACTATGGGAAGTTGAACCGTCCAAGCACAGGCCGGGACTGGTGCAGCACTCCATGGGCTGGCCGCTGGACGGCAAAACGCAGGGTGGCTCATTCCTCTACCATCTGGAAGACAATCAGGTTGCGGTTGGGTTTGTTGTAAACCTCAACTACCAGAACCCGCACATCTCTCCGTTTGATGAATTCCAACGCTTCAAAACACATGCCGGCGTGAAAGACGTATTTGAAGGTGGAAAACGCATCTCATACGGCGCACGTGCGATCTCCGAAGGGGGATATCAGTCCGTACCCAAGCTGTCTTTCCCCGGCGGCTTACTCATTGGGTGTTCCGCTGGCTTCGTCAACGTGCCGCGCATTAAAGGCTCACATAACGCAATCCTCTCCGGCATTATAGCCGCAGATATGATTGTGGAGTCGCTGGGCCGCGGCGAGGCACATGAGGAGCTGGACCAGTTCGACAGCGCATGGCGCGGGTCCGCAATCGGCAGGGATCTGTGGAAGGTACGCAATGTAAAGCCTTTGCAAACCAAGTTTGGCAGCCTTCTCGGTATGGCGTTTGGCGGCTTTGATATGTGGACCAATGAGCTGCTTGGCTTCTCGTTCTTTGGCACCATGAAGCATGGTAAAACCGATGCGGCGAGCATGAAGCCTGCGAAGGACTGCAAAAAGATTGATTACCCGAAACCAGACGGGAAGATCTCTTTCGACAAGCTGTCCTCTGTTTTCCTCTCCAACACCAACCACGAGGAAGACCAGCCGATCCATCTCAAGCTGCGTGACGAAACCTTGCAAAAGCTTTCAGAACACGATGTTTATGATGGTCCATCAAACCGTTACTGCCCGGCGGGCGTTTACGAGTGGGTGGAAGAAAACGGCGAGCCACCCCGCTTCCAGATCAATGCACAGAACTGTGTTCACTGCAAAACCTGTGACATCAAAGACCCGAACAGCAACATCACCTGGACCGTTCCAGAAGGCACCGGCGGACCAAACTATCCGAACATGTAAGTTGTGGGATAAGTTAGAGATTACAAAAAAGGCACGGTCATCTGATCGGGTCTTTTTTGTTGGTATTACCCTGAAGAAATTTCGTTCTGGATTTTTAACTAAATTTCTCTTCTAATAGAATGTGTTTCATTGTTATTTTTTTAGGTTTTATTATGTCTCAGCAAGAAAGATATTGGAGAGAACTTGATCAACTGAAAGTACATAATATCTATTTAGCGCTGTATTTTGAAAAGACTTACTACTGGGATTTATGGACCAAAATTATACTTGCTGTTGCCAGCAGCAGTAGTATTGCTGGTTGGGCAATTTGGCAGCAGTTTTCTTTTGTTTGGGGTTTAATTATTGCCACATCTCAAGTTCTAAATGCAGTAAAACCGTTTCTTCCTTATTCGAAACGTTTAAAGGCATTACAAAGTGCTAGCGGTGAACTAGAAGCACTTTTTATTGTTATGGAAGATCGTTGGTTTGAAGTTTCTCAAGGTAATATGAACAATCAGGAAATTCACAAAGTGACAATGGGCTTCAAAGAGAAGAAAAGACAGATAATGCAAAAGCATATGTCTGGCCTAACTCTACCTCACAATAAAAAAATGATGGACGAGGCAGTTGCCAAAGCAGTAGAATATTTCGAGATATTTGGATGACTTCGGAGGCTCTAATGAACAGATTAGGAAAGAATGTTGCTAAGGTGCAAAATGGAGGTACAAGGTGGCTTAAATCCGCCTCTAGTGGCACTCCGATGCCTAAAGTAGTTCCACCCAAAGGCGTTATTTCTCAGAGTGAGAAAATCAGGCCTTCGTCCTCTAAGAAAGCTTCAAGTAAAAACAAGTAATTATGAATTTACTTGAAACTAAGCTAGTGCGCCTTACCCGATCTCTATGTCCAGCCCAAGATCAAGCACCGGTGCTGAGTGGGTGATCCAGCCGGTTGAGATGATATCAACGCCAGCTTCGGCAATCGCCTGAATGGTGGAAAGCGTTACGTTTCCAGAGGCTTCCAGCACAGCCTGACCCTTGTTGATCTTAACAGCCTGCTTCAAAAGCTCTGGCCCCATATTGTCCAGCATCACCACATCTGGCTTGGCTGTCAGGGCGTCCTTCAGCTGTTCCAGTGTATCCACTTCCACCTCAATGCGCACGAGATGACCTGCAAAGGCACGAGCGCTTTTGATGGCGGGAATAACACCTCCGGCAACAGCGATGTGGTTGTCCTTGATCAAGATGGCATCATCCAACCCAAAACGGTGGTTCATGCCGCCGCCACACCGCACCGCATATTTCTCGAAACTACGCAGGCCCGGAGTGGTTTTGCGGGTGCACACCACTGTTGCGTTGGTATGCGTTATTTTGCGTTGAAATGCGTTGGTCGCGCTCGCAACACCAGAAAGGTGGCTGAGGAAATTCAGCGCCACACGTTCCGCTGTCAAAAGCGAGCGGGCAGGGCCATAAATGCGAGCAACAATTGTGCCCGGCTCCAACTTATCCCCGTCCTGCGCCAGGACGCTAACATCAAGGCTCGGATCAACCTGACGAAACGCGGAAAGGGCCAGATCGATGCCAGCTAAAACACCGGCCTGCCGAGCAGCAATAACACCAGTCGCTTTTGCATCTGTTGGAATTGTAGCTTGCGAGGTGATGTCACCCGCACGGCCAAAATCTTCCAGCAGCGCAGCCTTAACGGCATCATCCACCATCAACAAAGAGAGTTCAGGCAAAGCGGGGCGGCTCATAGCATGTCTTCCTTGGCAAGGGCCATCTGTCCAATATCGCTGGCAACGGCTTCATTAGCCAGTGCCTCAATTTTTGAAAGCTTGGTGTAAGAGCGGCTTGCCACATCGCTCTTCTGCGGGAAGTCGGAGCGGAAATGCCCACCACGGCTTTCTTCGCGAAGCAGAGCAGAGCCGGTAATCAGCTTAGCTGCGATGACCATGTTGCGGATGGAATCGCGGCGACACAACTCTTCCGCTTTGTGCAAGCGTGCTAACGTGCTTTGCAAACCTTCTGCGTCACGCACAACCCCAACATGGCGAGACATGAGAGAGCGAACCAGAGAAACCACAGCCCGTTCCTGCGGATTGCGCTTGGACGCCAGATCCTCGCGGTTATCAATTTCGGCCCAATGATGCACCCGGTGGTGCGGCATCAGTGCCTGAATGTCTTCAGCAATACGGGAGGCAAAGACAACAGCTTCCAGCAAGGAGTTGGAGGCAAGGCGGTTTGCCCCATGCGCGCCAGTTGCAGCAACTTCACCGGCAGCCCAAAGATTATCAACGGAGGTCCGGCCAGAGGCATCCGTCATAACACCGCCCATGTGGTAGTGCGCAGCAGGAGCAACAGGGATAAGACCCTTGACCGGATCAATACCAGCTTTCTGACAAGCGGCATAAACGCGGCTGTAATGCTCAGGAAAACTTGCCCCAATCGCCTCGCGGCAATCAAGGAAGGTACTGCGGCCCTCAGTAATTTCAGTATGGATCGCACGGGCAACAACATCACGTGGTGCCAGCTCAAGATCAGGGTGAACACCTTCCATAAAGCGGCGGCCTTCGTTGTTGACCAGAATAGCGCCATCACCGCGAATAGCTTCACTTGCAAGTGGAGCTGGGTCCAAATCAACATTCAGCGCTGTAGGGTGGAACTGCACAAACTCGGCATCGGAGATCAAAGCACCAGCGCGTGCGGCCATAGCAAGGCCATGACCATTCGCTTCGCCCGGATTTGTTGTGGTGCCATAAAGATGGCCAATACCACCAGAGGCCAACACAACCGCTTTGGCTGGAATGGTAATGCGCTGCGTACCACCACGACGGCGGGCCATGATGCCGGTGACATAGCGCCCCTCGGTAATCAGCTGAGACCCGATATAGCCTTCAAGGATACGAATGCTGGGCGTTTTATAAGCTGCTTCAACAAGCGCCTGCATAATGGCTTCACCAGCCATATCACCGCGGACACGAACCACACGGCTGCTGGAGTGGGCTGCCTCGCGGGACAGCGCCAACTTGCCAGCAAGATCCTTGTCAAAAGGAACGCCGTAATCGAGCAGATCATGAATACGCTCGGACGCCTCGCGGGTCATGCCTTCCACGATGGAGGCCGCACAAATGCCGTCACCAGCGATGAGCGTGTCTTGCGTGTGGGAGATGTGGGAATCGCCTTCGGCCACAGCCGCTGCAATTCCGCCTTGAGCCCAGGCAGAGGAGGTTCCAGTACCAATGGGAGCATTGGTAACAATCGTAACTGGTCGCGGCGCAAGCTTGAGCGCACAGAACAGGCCAGCAAGGCCCCCGCCTAAGATTACGACATCATCGACGCCGTTAAGGGCGATCGCAGGGGCGAGAGAGGAACCGAACTGAGACATTACAGATATTATTCCAGACTTAGGGGGATCTGACCGAAAATGCCAACGGCCCCTTTTACAGGCAGCAGGGTGTGCTGACTAATTTGCTGTTAGCCAGCTACACGAAAGCCTCTAGTTCTTCAAGTTGATCATGCGTTCTACGGATGCACGCGCGCGCGCGGCGACACTTTCTTCAACAATCACTTCACCGGACATGTCGACAAGACAATCCAAAATCTTTGCAAGGGTGATGCGCTTCATGTGCGGGCACAGGTTGCAGGGGCGAATGTAATGAACATCCGGCGTGGAAGACGCAACGTTATCAGCCATAGAACACTCGGTGATCATCATCACCTTTTCTGGCTTGTTGTCCTTCACCCAGTCAATCATATGCGCGGTGGAGCCAGCAAAATCGGCTTCCGCAACAACCTCTGGAGTGCATTCAGGGTGCGCGATAATTTTTACATCAGGATCAACCGCGCGGTAATCACGCAGTTCGTCCGCAGTAAATCGCTCATGTACTTCGCAAGAACCCGCGTAAGTCAAAACGTTTACATCGGTCTGATTGTTCACATTGGCAGCAAGATATTGGTCAGGAATCAGAAAAACCGTATCCGCACCCATTGCCTCCACCACCTGCACAGCGTTGGAAGAGGTGCAGCAGATGTCACACTCGGCTTTCACCTCCGCAGAGGTATTGACGTAAGTAACGATAGGAACGCCCGGATTTTCTGCACGCAACCTACGGACATCAGCACCAGTGATGGATTCCGCCAGCGAGCAGCCAGCATCCATATCCGGAATAAGAACGATCTTGTCTGGAGAAAGGATCTTGGAAGTCTCGGCCATGAAGTGCACACCACACTGCACAATCACGTCTGCCTCTGTTTTTCCCGCTTCCTTGGCAAGCTGCAAGCTGTCGCCAACAATATCAGCAACACCGTGGAAAATATCCGGTGTCATGTAATTGTGCGCCAGAATGACGGCGTTGCGCTCTTTCTTCAGTTTGTTAATCGCATGGATGAGGGGAGCAAGCGCAGCCCACTCGATGGCGGGAATGAAATCCTTCACCTTCTCATAAGCGTCCGCCGTCGCAGCAATCACTTCAGGCGTATAAGCCAGATCAGGGCGCGCAACGGGGGCATAACGTTGCTGTGCTGTTAAGCCGGTGCTGGCAGTGATGCCATCAATATTGGAAGCAATGCCATCAATGTTGGCGCTAAGTGTCGTGAAAGACATATGCTTTTCCTCAGGCTTTCCAGTTTTAAACCAGAATGTACTCATTTTGAGTATAAGGGGGTTATAAAAAAATACGGCCGCAAAGCCGGATTAAACCCTTATGCTCATTTTGAGTTTTTATAATACGCTTTGGACTACCGGACAACCTATTCTTTTGCCTGATGCATATGGAAGATGCTGCTCTATTGAATTTTCGGTTTCAAAAGAAGCGCTTAATTCATTAAATTTGTCATGTGCAAATGTAGATAAGGGCTCAAACACGTCCAACCTCAAGGAGATTGGAGTCCCGAGCCCTCATCTGAAATTCAATAGATGTTTCAGTTCTAATTTCGCTGGAACGTAGCTGGACGGGTTACCATCAGCACCTTGATTGACCATGTAATACTGGTTCTCAGAGGTATCAAACACAAGGAAACCATCCTGATCGGCAGGCTTTGTCTGTGTGCCCCATGGAGACTGGATAACAACTTCACCAGCAGGTGCGTAACCGATTGCAGACATACGAACCATCTCAACAGGAACAGTCTTCAACGCACCGGTCAGGCCAGCATCTTTCGCATCAAACATCGCCAGCACTTCTGGAGCCATGCCCAAACGCTTCACAAGACGGGTGTTTTTGGCAGCAACTTCATCAAGACCAACGAGTTCATATTTGGTGTCGAAGGTCTCTTTGCCAATCACGTAAAAATCAGGGCCGGTTTTGCTCATCTGCAACGCAACAACAGAACCAACATTTTTTGCAATGTAGGCATCATCGTAACTGGTGGAATCAACGGAACCCAATGGGCCACTGATAGCTTCTGGCAAGTCTGCGAGCTTATCGCCGGTGATCTTCCAACCAAGGATTGGACGGTCCTTGATGTAAAGCTCAAGTGTTGGCGCGTTCTTTTCAACGCGGGCAGTCAGTTCTGCCTGGCTTTGAATGTCATCTTGTGCAGATGCAGCAAGTGGTGCGCTGACAGCAAAAGCGAGCATGCCCGCTGCAAAGGTTTTACCGAGTGAAAATGTGTGAGTCATCTTTGGCCCCTAACTGTAAATGAGGGAAGTAGGTCACTATCGAAAACAAAGTCAAGCTCACCTGCGTGATACTCTAATAAATTGAAATCTATTAGTATTCTCACATATGAGTGGTTTAAACCTCAGGTTGCTGAGCCGCGAAAGTACTCTACGAATTACTAAGTATTCCAAAAGCTAATAGGTCCCCTCAGTTATTTGAATTATTGTTGATCAGTAATATGGACTAAGCACGCTCTGGTACGCGCTGCATTGCGATAAAATTATTGGAAGACCCACGTACAGGTTCGGACGGAACTAATCTGTGCGTTGGGGAGGAAATTGCCTATGTCCCAAGCGACCCAAGTTGCCGAACGCGCACCCGTTCGGTTTGGACCAAGTGTCCCGCTCATCATCATCAGTGGATGTATCATTGGCATTCTCTCATTTGGACCCCGTTCCACGCTGGGCTTGTTTCTAACTCCTATGTCCAGCGAGTTTGGTTGGGGCAGGGATGTCTTTGCTTTCGCGCTCGCACTGCAAAACCTCGTCTGGGGTGTTGCCCAGCCGTTTGCTGGCATGATGGCTGATAAATATGGAACCGGCAGAACGCTGGTTGTAGGCGCTGTGATTTATGCAGCTGGCCTGTTCCTCATGAGCATGTCCGACACAGGGCTGATGCTTCAGGTCTCGGCTGGTATCCTGATCGGTCTGGGAATTGCCTTCACATCCTTCTCTCTGGTGCTGGCCGCATTCGCGCGCTCCGTTCAGCCCAAATACCACGGCATCGCATTTGGAGTAGGAACAGCTGCAAGCTCCTTTGGACAGTTCCTGTTCGCCCCGCTCGGCCTTGGTTTGATTGAAGGCTTCGGCTGGTCAAATGCACTTGTTTACATGGCGGGTCTTGTCCTCGTTGTGCCGCTGTTCGCCTACATCTTGCGTGGGCGTTCCGCCTCGGTGCCAGAAAACACATCAGACGCACAAGCGGCGATGACCCTTTCCCAAACGTTGGCGCTGGCTTTTAAAACCCGCGACTACATCCTGCTGACCTTCGGCTTCTTTGTCTGTGGGTTCCATGTGGCCTTCATCACGGTTCATATGCCCACCTTCATTGTAGATCAGGGCTTTGACATCTCGTTGGGGGCTTGGGCATTGGCGATGATCGGCCTGTTCAATATTGTCGGCTCCATGTCCTCGGGGATTTTGGGCACCCGCATGCCGAAGCAATATTTGCTGTCGTTCATCTATATCGCTCGCTCTATTGCCATAGCGCTCTACATCACACTGCCAGTGACCGAAACCTCAACGCTCGTCTTCGCTGCGACCATGGGTGTGTTGTGGCTTTCAACAGTGCCGCCGACAAGTGGACTGGTTGCGGTGATGTTCGGACCCCGCTTTATGGCAACGCTGTTTGGTATCGTGTTTTTCTCCCACCAGATCGGGTCCTTTCTCGGTGTCTGGCTGGGCGGTGTGTTCTACGAGCAAAGCGGCAATTACGATGCTATCTGGTGGTTGGGAATCGCGCTGGGAATCTTTGCCGCAATCGTGCATTGGCCGATCCGCGAACAGTCCGCAATGAAGGGTCGACTGGAAGTTCAACCCGCGTAACGTCCCTATAAGTGTAATTAGGTAATAATCTCAGTGAGATAGCTGGGTTTATTACCTAACGTTATTTTCTTGCTTTGGGCATCACCTTCTGCGAGCTTCGGCTTATTGTGATTTCTTGAAAAGGAAAAGCCTGTGAGCGAGTTTGACGCCCTCTGGATTGAAGCAGATGAAAGCGGACGTAAGCCGCTACCAGCCAAGTGGAACAAAGTCACCGTAGATCAGCTCTCTCAGGGCGATGTAACGGTGAAGGTCACGCACACCACGATCAACTACAAAGATGGTCTGGCTTTGGCTGGATCTCCGGGTATCATCCGCAAATTCCCAATGGTTCCGGGCATTGATGTGGTTGGCGAAGTGCTGACCAGCGAGAGCTCACGCTTCAAAGCAGGCGATCAGGTGCTGCTCAACGGCTATGGTGTCGGAGAAGTTCACACCGGGGCCTACGCGCAAGTCGCTCGCCTCAAATCCGAATGCCTGCTGAAGCGCCCGGTCGAGCTATCTGCTGCACGGACGGCTGCCATTGGCACCGCTGGTTACACGGCAATGCTTTGCGTTATGGCGCTGGAAAAATACGGTATCACACCCTCTGACGGTCCTGTTGCAGTGTCCGGCGCATCCGGTGGTGTTGGCACCGTTGCTATTAGCCTTCTTTCCAAACTCGGTTTTGAAGTCATCGCCTTCACAGGCCGAACTGAAGAAGCTGACTTCCTGAAAAGCCTCGGCGCAAGTGAAGTTCTGGATCGCGCTGAGCTGGTTGAGCAGGGCAGGCCAATGGGCAAGGAACGCTGGGCCGCAGCTGTTGATGTGGCAGGCAGCCACACACTGGTAAATTTGCTGGCACAAACCAAATATGGCGGTGCTGTCGCGGCTTGCGGTCTTGCGCAAGGTATGGACATACCAGCCTCTGTCATGCCGTTCATCCTGCGCGGTGTTGCGCTGCTGGGCGTAGATTCCGTCATGGCACCAATGGACAAGCGCGAAGAAGCCTACCGCCGTCTGGTGCGTGATCTCGACCTTGCTAAGCTGGATGCTCTGTCTGAAACAATCAAACTGGCAGATGTAGAAGCGCGCGCGGCCAAGCTGCTCAAAGGGCAAGTCCGCGGACGGACCATCGTAGAAGTTCAATAACCAATACCGCAACCATGAAAAGCGAAAACCCCGCACCAGCTGATGCTGATGTGGGGTTTCTTATTGGTGCGGTCAGGGCGCCAAATTAATTTGCCAACGAGTTGGAGAGCTTAGCTCCACCCACCTCTATAGGTTTTGTAAAAGATGTGTTTTCCGATACGTTTTTTGCGCTGCATAGTCGGAGCCCAGTTCGGGCGAACGTAAGTCGCGTGGTAGTGCGTGGATGCATCAACCTCTGGAATGCTCACTTCACCATTGACGATCTGTTGTGCAATCTTCTTGGCTTTTGC
Source organism: Pseudovibrio sp. Tun.PSC04-5.I4 (assembly GCF_900104145.1). Classification (NCBI taxonomy): domain Bacteria; kingdom Pseudomonadati; phylum Pseudomonadota; class Alphaproteobacteria; order Hyphomicrobiales; family Stappiaceae; genus Pseudovibrio; species Pseudovibrio sp. Tun.PSC04-5.I4. The sequence continues at coordinate 512,151 of NZ_FNLB01000006.1, forward strand.
CCAAGGGCCAGCTTCTGTCACGCGCTCTGGAATGCCATCACAGGCAAACGAGAACTGACAGGCATTCTTCTTGCCTTTGTTCTGGTAAACCACACCACATACGCTATTCGGGTAGGTCGGGTTTTTCAGCCGGTTGAGAACAACCTGCGCTACGGCAATCTGCCCATCCCGTGGCTCACTGCGGGCTTCAAAGTAGATAGCCTCCGCAAGACACCGCAGTTCTTGTTTGGAACGTGTCGCCTTTGGCAGAGACCGCATGTACCACCAGTGCGGATTTGTTTTCGCATAGGAAGCAAGTTCGCGGTCAGAAAGCTGAGGCTTTCCCGAAGGGGTGATTGAAACTTTTGGTTTGTTCAACAAGGCATCAAACGGAGCCTTGTCAGTTTGCGGCGTAGCGGGAGCATAAGCTGTTGCCAGCGCAATTCCGTTTTGCTTTGCAATCGAAATCGGCTCAACCTGTTTTGCCTTCTGTGCCATTTGTGTACGGGCAGCGACGGCGGCACGCTTGGCTGCTTTGCCAAGTGGCGAATTATCTGATTGCCCGGTGGTGGAAAGACCAGCAAGCGCATCTCCGCCATAATAGCCGTTAAACGCCATCTGGGGTAACTGAGAAACGAAACGGTCAGAGCTTTTCGGCTTCCCTGCATTCTGGATGAAAGCCACAACACGGCTCGGCAAAGTGCTGCTCTGCATATCGCTTTTGCCAGTGCGGTTTACCGCAAACTGCTGAGTGTCTACTTTTGTAACTGGAATGAAGTATTTGGCAAACTGTCCGCTCTCCCGGTCAGAGACGAACTGCATCCATCGAGGAGTATCCTCATCAAGGGTGCCTGTGAGTGCTGGAATATCCTGATAGGCAACTGGAGACGACACAACCGCCCCAGCTGCAAGGCTTGCAGCTAGAAAAGGGTACTTAAAGTACATGAGGACAGAACGGCGTCCCTCATTCTTTTTGATCCCACGGCCCGACATACGCAATCTACTCCACTCAACGCCCAAAACGCAGCGCATCAAAGCCCCAAACATGGAGCCCACCTTCCGAAGTCGACAGGGTGAGGAAGCCCGAAAAAATCTCTCCCACCCGTCAGTCTTTCGGATGGATGCATTTTTCACTTTTAACCTTGATATAAAGTTAAATTCGTAAAAACCCCAGTAATTCTGCCACACTTCATGCCGCTGACAGCCAGCATATGGTTAATGCGCCGAGGCAGTACTCACCAAAAAACTAGGGCTATTTCATGTCTGGGTGGAGTTTTCAGTTGGGCAAAAACCATAGGATTCAAAAGGCGCAATGCAGTAAATTACACATATGAAATAACGGATGATCACGAGGAGTTCAACACTATCAAAATCTTAACGCGGGCAGGGATAGAGCCACATAATAAATCCACAACTCTGTTCTTTGGGAGAAAAAATGCCGATAAAAATTCTCAAAAAACTGTAGATAACGCAACGGAAGTTAAAGAAAATAGGAATCAGAGCAAGCTGACTCGCAATCCGGGAGCAGGGCGCTCCTTCAAAATATCCCGTCGGAACCGATAGAGCGCAGCAGGGCGTCCGCCAGTTGCGGTTGAGGTGCGACCTGTCTGTTCAACCAACTGTCCGGTTTCAACAAGACGGCGGAAATTTTGCTTATGAAGATGGCGACCAGAGATGGCTTCCACTGTTTGCTGAAGGTCCGTCAGAGTGAATTCAGGCGGCATCAGCTCAAACACCACCGGACGATACTTCAGCTTTGCCCGTAAGCGGGAAAGGGCGGTCGCCAGAATGCGGCGGTGGTCGTGTGCAAGGCCTTCGCCAAGGTCTGGCAAGTCACCCCGTTCAGCAGCTTTAGGCTGTCCATCCCGCAAAGCCTCATACATAAGGCCGGCTCCATACAACAGCTCATAGCGGTCCAGTACACGCTCCTCATCCCATTCCAGCGTTCCGATGCCGAAAGCCAGTTGATAGCGATCTTTGCGGCTGAGTTCCTGAAAAACCCCGCTATCAGGTTCTGGCACTTTGCAGAACCCGTTCATGTTGGGTTGGATGATGCTATCAAGAAGAGCAGGCTGCCCACCTCGCCAATCTTCCCATGGAAAGAAGTCATACCAAGGCCGCCAGCGTGCGCCTTGCTGCGCCAGCAAGCGTTCTGACTCTGGGGTTTGACGGGTAAGCGCCAGATATCCAACAGAGACCATGTGCGGCTCACCCGCTTTGGCCAGTGAGTAGCGATCTCTATCTCCAAACGTATAGAGCTGTTCCACATGTCCAAGATGGAGGGCGGTCTGTTCTTTCACAAAAGCGCGGAGCCCAAGTTCAAACGTTCGGTGGTGGCGAGGATCAAACGGACCAGAGGGCAAACCCAAAAGCTCATCGGGATTTTTTTGCGGCACGGTCAGAACAAAGGGAACCTTGTCCTTTACAGAAACAATGACAGCATTAAGCCCAATGCCGAGCTGAACAGGGGCCATGTCAGCTCCGCTGCGGGCTGCATCTCCTGTCTCAAGTGCTCTGTTCATCTGTGCCATGCTCCGTATGTCAGGCAGGTTGCGCCAAACGACCAATATCCAATGAAAACGGATTACCCTCAAAGGTCTCAGCGCCGCGGCCTATTTCTCTTATAGCTTGTATCATGCGCCCCGCACGCTGCAAGTGGGTGTCTGCCAGTGCAATCAAGCGGGGGTTCGGTGTTGCAACCGGAGAAACTGCCCGTAAATGCAGGGCAAGGTCCTGCTCATTAGCGACAGGCGCACCAGCACAGGCAATGATATAGGCCGCAGCCGTAGACCGGCTCACTCCGGCCCAGCAATGCACAAGCAGAGCCCCCCCAAGCGCAACATCTTGGGAGAATCCCAAAATCTGGGTGACATGCTCAAGGCAAGGGGCAATAAGATCGTCCCGTTCCTCGGCAATATCATTGAACTCCAACACAAGGTGATGCGCTGCCTCAAAACCACCGGGAAGCTGAACGTCTGTGCCCGGAGACACCAGAGACAGGACATGACTTGGCTGTGCTCTAATTAGAGTACCTTCGAGTTTGGAAAGCGGGCAAACATGCAACATCATCTGGCCTGTAATTCAGATTTGCGAGCTTGATCCAGCTCCTCGAACCGAGCCAGAAACGCTTCCTGCGCGGCTTTGGTTGGCAGAGGCACTATGAGGTGCGCCAGAGCGTCCAGTTGCGCATTCGTCACTTTTGCAGGGCGTCCAAAAATCTTGTCGGCTTCATCTTTGCTAAAGCCAGCAAGATGAATTGCTTCCAGATAAGCGCTGATAATATCAGCTTTCTTGGCCAGCTTCGCGATGCTCTTTGGTAACTCTGGCGGCAGCTCGAAAGCCTGGTGGATGGCATGGTGCAGGCGTTCTTCAACCGCCTTATAGGTTCCGCCCATCACATTCTTGAAAGGGGAGATCATATCGCCAACCACATATTCGGGTGCATCATGCAGCAACACCGCCATGCGCCATTGAATTTCCAGATCTGGCTTCAACATCAATGCGATGTCTTCCACCACCACACTGTGCTGGGCAACGGAGAAGGCATGGTCGCCAATCGTCTGCCCGTTCCACCGCGCAACACGAGCCAGACCATGCGCGATGTCAGAAAGTTCCACATCAAGTGGGGAAGGGTCCAACAAATTCAGCCGTCTTCCAGAAAGCATTCGTTGCCATGCACGGGGGGAAGAAGAGGAAAGCTCAGCACACATATGTCAATCAAACCGGTTATCAGGGGTTTAGGGAAGTTTCACGGTATCTCTTATTCTGATGAAGGCCATGCGAAGGTCGCCCAATCCGGAATAGAGGGTGAAAGGCTGATACCCTCACAGGTGAGTGAAACACCTGCATCCATCGCTGTCTTGGCTCTGTCCAACCGCACCATGGCCAGTCCATTAGAACCGGAGGACGACCCGAGCGTACCAACACTTTTTTCGCCTGCCAGAATATCGCTGCCAGCCGCCGGCAGAGCTGCATCAGCCGAAACCTGAATGATCCGCTTGCGCGCTGTGCCTCTGTGCTTCATGCGGGAAACAACTTCCTGCCCAATAAAGCAGCCTTTGGAGAACGCCACGCCGTTGAGGCTGTCCATATCCGTATCATGCGGGAACACATCTGCCAGCTGAAAGTCCAACCCACTTTGCGGAATACCCAAAGCGATGCGATGCGCATCATAATCCGCCTCAGTGGCCGTCTCGATAACTGGGACAGAGGAGATAAAGCGCAGGCCCAAATCAGCATGGCGAGGATCGCGCATTTGGTCGGCAGATAGATCATCGCCCCATTCGGCAACAACGCGAACCGCTTCATCCGCGGATTCAACAGTCACCTTGGCACGCAGCTTATAAAACGCCAGCCGCTTGGCAAACGCATCGGCTTGATCGTCGCTTACATCAATAAAAAACCCCTCAGTCTGTGTGTCAGGGAACACGAAGAAATCCCAGAGGATCTTACCTTGAGGTGTCAACAAAGCGCCAAATGCACTCGTAGCCGGGCCAAGATCACTCACATCACAGCTAATGAGATTTTGGAGGAATTCCTTGGCATCCTCTCCCCAAACCTTCACGAGTTTTCGTGAGGCGAGAGTCGCGCGCATAGATCCCATAGATCTGTCCCTCCAATGAATAAAACAACAAGAGTGTTTCATAACCCATCAGCCATTCTCACACCACGGAAAAAGCAGAATGCCTGTGGGTGAAACAGTCCCATCTGCGAAAATACACATCTGAGAAGAAAGATGCATTCTCAGAATTATAGGACAAGCCTTCACTCGCGGATATGCCAGGCGGCAAGCAGGTCCACCAACACGCCGCATCCGGTCCGAATTTCCCCTATTTACGGCCTGAGCAATTCGCGCAAATTGGAGAAAGAGCCGCCCGAGTGCGCGTTGTTAATCGGTCTTTCACGGAGCATCTGGATAATCAAACTGCAAATAGCTTGGATGCCTAGGTGCTGTTGGATGCGTAAGACTGGATGACAGGCGAGCCAACCATTTTGCCGGGGCGGGTACACAAGAGAATACTGGGGCAGTGGGCCTATGATGAGGCAAAAAGCAGATGCCTCGGAAAACTGGACCGCTCTTCCATTTACGGTGGGTTCCACCTCTACATCTATAAATAAACAAGAATAAGTATGTGAGGGAATTGAAATGGCGAATGTAAAGTCCTCAGCCATCACTGATGGATAAAGCTTACAAGAACCAGCGGCATTTTTACGACCTGACCAGAAAACACTCCCTTCTGGGTCGTGATCACCTGATTACACATCTGACTGCACCACGCGGCAGTACAGTGCTGGAGTTGGGCTGTGGCACAGGTCGTAACCTCATTGAGGCAGCCAAAGCCTATCCAAGCTGTCAGTTCTTCGGTGTCGATATTTCCGAGGAGATGTTGAAGACAGCTCATTCCAATATTCACAAGGCAGACCTTAGTCACCGCATTCATCTGGCGCAGGCTGATGCAACCAGCTTTGATCCCTTTGTGAAGTTTGGCATCGATACGTTTGACCGGGTGTTTCTGTCTTATTGCGTCTCCATGATGCCACCATGGGAAGCTGCTTTGCAAAACGGTGTGAAGCTTCTGGCAAAAGGAGGGCAGCTGTCTGTCGTGGATTTCGGTCAGCAGGACCGCCTGCCTCGCGTGTTCAAGTCACTTCTGGAAAAATGGCTGAGCAGGTTTCATGTTTCACCACGGGCGAACCTGCAAGACGCGATGTATGCATTGGCGACCAAGAGCAACGCAAAGCTGCGTTTCAGCAAACTCTATCGCGGTTATGCCTACTACGCTGAGCTGGACAGCAGTTTTTACACCTGCTTCATGGAGCAACCCACGCAGCTTGATAGGTTGAGTGGCGAAAATGAGAGTATGAAAGAAATTCGCAAGGCGGGATAAGCCTAGGCCTATTAGTCTCCGGCAATAAAGCTGAGCACATCCCCATTCTTTGAAACTTCAAGGCGGTAGAAGGTCCAGGCACCATAATCAAGCATCTCGAAATAATCTGCTGCGGTGACGATCTGGTACATCTCTACTTTTTGGGAAGCACTTAAATCGTGCAGGGGATATCGAGCAAAATAGGGCCAGATATAAGCTTCTTCCTCTGTTCCTTCATTCAGCCGCAGGTAGCCTGCTTCGATAACATCCAGCAAAATTGCAAGAATCTCATAGCCTTCACCATCGCCGGAACTCTCTTTCAAAAAAGTGACGGGATCTCGAACTGGCGTGAAAGAAAGCTCAGGCGGCCGCTCTTGTTTGGCAAACAAAGGCGCAAGCTGTGCAACGTCGCCGCTCCGAGCAATGGCAATGAGCGCAGCGCGGGCCGCTTTCACAGCCTCAGGCAGGTCTGCATCGCCATAAAAGATGTCCAACTTAGGCAGAGGTGGTTCCTCTGAAAAAATCTCATTCAACTCTTCGTCAGAACTGTCTTCCTTGTTGAAATCCTCGCCAAGAAGTGGGAACTGCTCAACTTTGGGGCGTTGAATGCGAATCGTTTCGGTCTTTATTGCCTGTGTTGCCGCCAAAGCAGGAGCGGAGGCGCAAAATAACCCTATGAAGAGTAGGCGAAAATACATGAAGTGCTCCGAAACGGATTAAGGGCCTGTGTGTCGAGACCTAGTTTAAGTGTTTGTTTGGAATCAAGGAAGAAACGGGCAATTGCCTATGCACAAGCTAGTGCGTCCTTAGGGAATATATAAGAAGATCTGACAGGTAACTGGTGAGATTTGGAAGTATGGATACGGACGTTGGACATTGAATTCTTTGTTACAGGACTAATCATTGGGCTGATCACGTCAGCTCCAATTGGCCCTGTGAACGTTTTGGCGATTAGAAGAGCGGTGCATTATGGGTTCTTACCCGGCATGATTGCCGGATTTGGGGCTGTTCTGGCCGATGGCGTATTTGCCTTCGCCGCCGCCTTTGGTGTGACAACCATTGCAGAGTTTGTAACGCACCATGAATTTTATATTCAATCGGTAGGCGGCCTGCTGCTTATTGTTTTTGGCATCAGTGTGTATCGATCGCATCCACACTTAAAAGGTGGCAGCGACGGCGGACCAACCATATGGCGTGGTATGTTTGTGTCCTTTGCCATGACCATCACCAATCCCGGCGCAATTCTCGGTTTTATCGCCATCTTCGGTTCTTTGGGAGATCGCGCGCCCCTGCGAGGGGACTATATCGGGGCTCTGGAGTTGGTTTTTGGCGTGCTAATTGGCGCGCTATGCTGGTGGGCGTGCCTGTCGGCATTCGTTTCAAAATTACGAAGCCGCATGAACGACAATTGGCTTTCCGTAATCAATCACGTCGCTGGTGTAATCCTACTGGTGTTTGCTGCGGTTATCCTCGCTAATGTGGCCAGGATTGCATTCCTCTGAAAACCAGCGCTTTAAAACCGGACAAAATAAAAGCCCCGGAGGATCCGAGGCTTCATGGTCTGACAGATTATGATCTGGATTAGTGCAGGCGGCGCTCCAAAGAGTAATCGCCGCGTTCTACGCGCTGGGGGATTTCCTCTGCAAATTTGGAAACGGCTTCTTCGCCATACAAGGATACCAGATCCATCATCGCGGAAAACAGAGCAGCATGCGCAAGGGCAGTGCTGTCGATACCGTGAGAGAGTCCATCTTCCCAAGCTTCTTGAATGAAGCTTAGAGCCAGTCGGCGAATATCAGCATCAGATGCATCGATCTCTTCTGTAAATTCGCCGGCGATAACGTCGTCCTTGATCATGCTGGCTCTCAGTCCCTCTATGTGCTGCTTCTTTTATTTTGCCATTACACTTAACTGGCAAATCAATCCAAATGAAGCGTCGCATGCCTTATCTGTTAAGCGGAAGTTAACACGCAAAACGGCAGGAACAACCGACTCACTGTTGTTTTGGTAAACTCGTCCAGAGCTTCTGTAGGTTATGGTTAATATTTGTGGCAAAGCCGAGTTATCCAAAACTCGTGCAAAAGTTGTCTGTGGATAACGGTTGCAACCTGATTCTTTGTCAATCGCGGCTGTACTTACCCGTGACCTCTTGTGTGATAATTGCTCCTTCGCCTGCGAATCTGCGAGAGGATTCCACGGCCGCCGGAGTGCAAGTTCTGTAGACGGATGCAAATCCCCGATAGCTTTGGTTAAATCGCTCAACAAGGCGGCGGCGTCTCAGCTCGTTTTGCACTTCAGCACCCAGCAGCGAATACATTCTTTCACGCCATTCTTCTCCTTCAGCGTATCCGCAAAGCGGGCGAAGGTAGTGCAGGGCGCCGAGTATTTCGGAGAGCCGGATGAGCTGCGGCTCATAAGGTGGCTCTTTGAGTTCTGGTTGAGCGGGTTTTGCTGAAGTTTGGCTCGCATCCTGCGCAAATGCAGCAGGTGTAAGGCTAAGACATGCCCCCAAAAACATTGCACCCATGACAGAAGCCCGGCGCAAATTGCGGCCTTGCTTCACAGGTGCCTGTAATGGACCAACGGTTTTGGTGTGTTTAGCCAAGCTTCATCCCAACAACAGTGCGCGTCACAAAATATTCTTCAAGGATGGCCGTCTACCTCCCTCCTGTCCACTAGGGAACCTTGGGGATCTCCGGTTTTCCAATGTTGAGCAAACGCCGCGCCTACTCGCGCTTACATAGGTAACAGAAGTTTCTGAATGTGTTGTTGCATACCGGGAACAAGCGGTAAGTGCATGGAATCTTCCCAAGAGAACCAGGAAAGCTCTTCAGCATCAGAGCCAGCAGAAGCCTTTCCTTGCGCACAAATGCATTTGAAAACATGAATGCGGAAATTCGGATAATTGCTGGTTGCAACAGGGTAGGCGATGGTCCACTCGGTCAGGTTCGTTGCAATAAGCGCAGTCTCTTCCTGTAGCTCTCGTGCGGCAGCCGTTTCAAGGCTTTCACCAGGTTTCACCTTCCCACCGGGAAAACACCACAGCCCCTCAGAGGGTGCATGAGCGCGCTTAATAAGCAGGACTTTATCATTTTGAACGCAGGCAACGCTAATTGCCTCAACGTATTCCGGGGTATTCTGATTGCTCATGAGAAAAGGGCGTCAACATCAGCTTGAGTATTGTCTTCAAGGCCAGCGGTCTCTTCTGGAATATGACCATGAATGATGGAACCTGCTTGAGACAGCAGAGGTCTTATGATTGAAACAGCCTTGTCCTGAACCAGATGAAGCAGTTCACCAGCAATTTCTCCGCCGCCCAGCATCTTCTGGAGCGCGATGACCTCCTGGTCAATCTCGGCAATACACGTTTCCAGAGCCATCCGAAGCCGCTCTTCAACAGCGCCGTAAGCGCGGATAGCCAGCTCTTTCTCGGAAAACTTAGAGGCGCGAAAATGTGTGGTATAGTCCGCCGGTTCCCATGCCAAAACATCTTCGGCGCAATCGGGAATATCAGGAAGCATTTCAAGAAGCATGATCACTTCATTGAAATGGTTAAGATAGTCAGTTGCTAGGCCGGTGGATGGATTGATGTTTGCATGCGTTAAGAGCTCAGGAGAAAGTTCTCCTATGCCAATTTTATCGCAGTACATATCCATTGCAGCCTCCCAGCTTCATAATCTGTCGCGCGGAACCTATCTCTCGATTGGTTGCAATTTTACTAAAATACGAACAGAGTATTCTGCATGTGTGGTAGATATAGCCTTTCAGCGTCTCCGGAAGAAGTCCAAACGCTATTTAAATACATTGAGCAGCCGAATTTTCCACCAAGATACAACATAGCACCGACTCAACCAATTGCACTTGTAAAACAAGAAAATGGTGGGCGCCACTTCGGGTTAGCGCGATGGGGGCTCGTTCCATCCTGGGTAAAAGACCCCGCCAGCTTTACACTATTGCTCAATGCCAGAGCTGAAACACTGGAAGAAAAACCGTCATTTCGCGCAGCAGTCCGCCATCGGCGATGCTTGATGCCTGCAAACGGGTTTTTTGAGTGGCAGCGCAGTGGAAGTGTCAAGCAACCCTATTGGATTGCACCACCCGATGGTCGCCTCCTTGCCTTTGCCGGCCTGTGGGAAACTTACTCCCATCCAGATGGGGGAGATATAGACACTGCAGCGCTGATCACAGTGGATGCAAATACGATGATGAAACCAATTCATCATCGTATGCCGGCCATCATCGCACCAGAGGATTTCGAGGCATGGCTGAGTAACGGTAGTTTCATGGCAAGAGACGCTGTCAAGCTGCTCAAACCAGCTGCTGAGGACCTGCTCGCGGCGACGCCGGTTTCAACTCGCGTCAACAGCGTCATAAATGATGGTCCGTATTTGTGGGATCGGGAAGTGGTAGAAGCCCCACAAAAACCAGTCAAAGCAGAGCCCAAGCCTTCACGGAAAAAGGCTATGGGTGGATCTGGGCCTGACAATGGGCAGTTAGATTTGTTTTAGGTCTTCCGAAGATACTCTTTGGCAATTCAATTCGTTTTCATCAAAGGAAAATCAATGTTGGAATCGCTGAAGGGGAAATCTGTCATCGTTACGGGTGGTTCCAAAGGTATTGGGCTGGGCGTATCGATTGCATTTGCAAAGGCAGGGGCTTTTGTCACCATCGCCGCACGCGGTGAAGAAGCTGGAGCAAATGCGGTTGAGGCCGTTGCACTGGCAGGGGGCACAGTCCAATTCCTCCAATGTGATGTAAGTGATTGGGCATCCGTAGAGAGTGTATTTAACGAGGTCGCCAAGGACTATGGACTGGATATAGTCTGTGCAAACGCGGGCATCTTCCCAAAGCAAACAATAGAGAAAATGCATCCCGATGAGTGGGATCTAGTGTTGGACTCCAACCTCAAGTCCAGTTTCTACTGCGTGAAGGCAGCGCTTCCTCACATGAAAAAGCAAGGGAAGGGGCGCATCGTGCTCACCTCTTCCATCACCGGCCCTATCACGGGAGATGTGGGTTGGTCCCACTACGCAGCCTCAAAAGCCGGACAACTTGGGTTTATGCGCACTGCAGCTTTAGAGCTGGCGCCTCACAACATCACTATCAATTCGATCTTGCCGGGAAACATCAGAACAGAGGCTCTGAATGATCTGGGCGAGGACTATCTCCAAAAGATGGGCAACACGATCCCATTGGGTCGGCTTGGTGCACCAGAAGATATTGCAGGCGCAGCCCTGTTCTTAGCCAGTGACGCAGCCTCTTACATCACTGGTCAGCAAATTGTGGTTGATGGTGGACAGGTGCTCCCGGAAGGACTGGAAGCACCAGATTAGGTAATCTCAGAGAATACGGCCCGGACTGAACATCGTCTTCGGGTCCAGCGCTGCTTTGATGGAGCGCATCATGTTCATCTCGACCGTGCTCTTCACTTCAGCCAGCAGATCCCGCTTCAAAATGCCGATCCCATGTTCGGCTGAGATGGAACCGTTGTAGCTGGCAACAATCCCATGTACGACACGGTTCACATCATCCCACTTGGCAAGGTATTCTGCCTTATCAGCGCCTTTGGGTTGGGTGATGTTAAAGTGTATGTTGCCATCGCCCATATGTCCAAAGGGGACTGGGCGGCATCCCGGTACAGCCTTCAGAACCGCCTCGAGCGCTTCCTCAAGAAACTCGGGAACCTTGGCAACAGGCACAGACACATCGTGCTTGATGGATCCGCCCTCAAACTTTTGCGCCTCAGATAGACCATGACGCAGCCGCCAGAAGTCAGCCGCCTGTGCTTTGCTCTGAGCCAGTAGACCATCACGCAACATGTCAGCTTCAAAAGCTTCGGTGAAGATGGTTTCTGTCAGGCTGGCAATGTCGATGTCTTTGGTTCCCGCAGAAATTTCGATGAGCACATACCATGGGTGTTGCTGTTCAAACGGAAAGCGGGATTGTTCCATGTGGTCACACACAAACTGCATGCCGGACTGAGGCATCAATTCAAAGCCGGTAAGCATGCTACCTGCGTGACTTTTTGCCAATGAAAACAGCGAAAGTGCCTTTGCGGGCGATTCTAAGGCGACCAGAGCAACCTCAATCGAGGCTGGAGCTGGCTGTAATTTGAGGCTGGCACCCGTAATGATCCCCAGAGTGCCCTCTGATCCGATAAATATTTGTTTCAAATCGTAACCAGTATTGTCTTTTCGCAGCGTCCGAAGTCCGTTCCAAACCTCTCCGTTTGCAAGCACAACTTCCAGCCCCAAAACCTGGTCCCGTGTATTGCCGTAAGAGACTACTGCAGTGCCTCCTGCGTTGGTTGCAATGTTGCCGCCAATTTGACAGGAGCCTTGCGATGCGAGCGTGAGTGGAAACAAACACCCATGTTTTTCCGCGGCGTCATGAATGGCTTGCAGCGTGACGCCTGCATCCACGGTCATCGTATATCCTTCAGGATCAATATCACGAATTTTCGTTAATCTAGAAAGGGATAGGACAATTTCGCTTCCATCCGGATTGGGAATTTGCCCGCCAACAAGACCGGTATTTCCACCCTGAGGGACCACCTTTAAATCATGCTGTGCCGCAAGCGTAATGCAGTGTGCAACTTCTGATGTAGAGCCCGGCCGCAGGACCATAGGCGTCGCACCCCGGAACTTGTCTCGCCATTCGGTGAGAAAAGGGGCTTTATCTTGCTCGCTGACGAGCACATTCGCGTCTCCAATAAGAGCTTGAAACGCGGTCACCAAATTTGGATTTGTCATTGTTGCTTCGCAGTGTTGGAAGTTGATCTGTCTCTAACTATCAGATAATGGGAGCACAAGAACACGTCCATGACTGAATTGGACTTTTTTCGGTGGCTTGTAGCCAAATGAACAGTATGCCATAGCATTTTTAATCTGTTCGCTAGATCAAGTGATATTCACTCAGGAGAAAAACATGGCAGAAGCGCAAGGATTGATGGCCGGCAAACGTGGTCTCATCATGGGACTGGCCAACAATCGGTCCATCGCTTGGGGTATTGCGAAAGCACTACACGATGCCGGAGCTGAAATTGCGCTCACCTATCAGGGTGAAGCACTCAAGAAGCGCGTTGAACCATTGGCTCAAAAACTCAATGCAATCGTTGTTGGTGATTGTGACGTCACAGACGAAGCAAGCATTGATGCCGCATTTGAGGTTTTGGAGGAAAAATGGGGGAAGATCGACTTCCTAGTTCACGCGATTGCTTTCTCTGACAAGGATGAGCTGACTGGTCGTTATTTGGACACCAGTGCAGACAACTTTGCAAAGACAATGCAGATTTCCTGTTACTCGCTGGCATCCGTTGCCCGCCGCGCAGAAAAGCTGATGACCGAAGGTGGTTCCATTGTAACTCTCACCTACTACGGTGCAGAGAAGGTTATGCCGAACTACAACGTCATGGGTGTTGCAAAGGCTGCTCTGGAAGCAAGCGTAAAATACCTCGCAGTAGACCTTGGCCCTAAGAAAATCCGCGTTAACGCGATTTCCGCTGGCCCAATCAAAACACTGGCAGCAGCTGGTATCGGCGATTTCCGCTACATCTTGAAATGGAACGAGTACAACGCACCGCTGCGTGAAACCGTAACCATTGATGATGTTGGAAACTCCGCTTTGTACCTCACATCCCACCTGTCCCGTTCCGTCACTGGTGAAACCCACCATGTCGACAGCGGCTACCATGTGGTTGGAATGAAGGCCGTAGACGCACCGGACATCTCCGTCGTCTGATAGCCTTCTCGATGACTATAAATTGAAAGAAAGGCGCTCTTCGGGGCGCCTTTTTTATTGGCTAGGTGGAGACACGGGTCGGCAGCGCCAATCAAGAATATGTGCATAACCCCCTGTCTTCTGGTAGATCTCGCCCCATACGCTATGAAAGAAGCCGCTAGAACTTCGTGAACCTGTGACAACCGCTGGAAGTAATACCTAAATGACAGTCCCAACGATGCCCCTTGCCAAAATCACTCCGACACCGCTGCTGTATGTACGCCATGGTCAGACGGATTGGAATTTGGAAGGTCGGATGCAGGGCGGTCAGGATATCCCCCTTAACGATACAGGGCGCAATCAGGCGCGTCGCAATGGCATGGTCATGAAAGACTTCCTGCCGGATTTGAGTATGAGTTCTGATGATTTTGTGTTCGTTTGCTCGCCTATGATCCGTGCTCGGGAAACCATGGAACTCCTGCGCACAGAGATGGGGCTCGATCCTCAGGATTACAAAATCGATAAGCGCCTTCGGGAAATTACCTTTGGCGAGGTAGAGGGGATGACTGTCCCTGAAATGAAAATCAAACGCCCTGAAGTTATTCAAAATCGCCGCCAAGACAAATGGGGCTACGTTCATCCGGGCGGAGAGAGCTATAAAATGGTCTCTGAACGCATCTATGAATGGATGTCGGAACAGCAAGACCCAATGATTGTTGTCGCCCATGGTGTGGTGATGCGCGTGCTGCGCGGATTGCTCTGTGGGTATGCACCAGCAGAAATTCCAGACCTTGATACCCCGCAGGACCAGTTTCTCCTGTGGCGAGATGGCTCTGAGGCTTGGATTTAGTCGATTGTTGCAAGTCTATGCAGTCAGTTCGGAAAAAATGGAGCAAGTACTGCGAGGCTCTCAATTGACCTCACTTTGGAACCCTCTTAAAACCACTATAAATCTCTTTATGAATTGAGCTGGTAAAGCATGTCCCATAACACCTTTGGTCATCTGTTTCGCGTCACCACTTGGGGCGAGAGCCATGGACCGGCCATTGGCTGTGTCGTTGATGGTTGTCCGCCGCTTCTTCCGATCACTGCCGAAGAGATTCAGGTGTATCTGGACCAACGCAAGCCGGGTCAGAACAAATTCACGACCCAGCGCCGTGAACCGGATCAGGTGAAAATTCTCTCTGGTGTGATGCTGGATGAAGATGGTGTGCAACGGACGACCGGAACACCCGTCTCCCTGATGATCGAGAACACAGACCAGCGTTCCAAAGATTACTCCGAGATCAAAGAGCGCTACCGTCCGGGCCATGCAGATTATTCCTACGACGCCAAGTACGGTATCCGTGATTATCGGGGCGGAGGACGCTCCTCAGCCCGTGAAACCGCATCACGCGTTGCTGCTGGTGGTCTGGCTCGAAAGGTTATTCCAAACATTCTAATCCGTGGCGCGCTTGTGCAAATGGGACCGCACAAGATCAATCGCGACAACTGGGATTGGAATGAGATCCACAACAACCCGTTCTTCTGCCCGGACAAAGAAGCTGCAGTCTTCTTTGAAGAGTATTTGGATGGCATCCGCAAAGCTGGTTCCTCCATTGGCGCCGTCATTGAAGTGGTTGCTGAGAACGTGCCGGTCGGTCTGGGTGCGCCGCTTTATGGCAAGCTGGATCAGGATCTGGCCTCCGCGATGATGTCCATCAACGCCGTAAAAGGTGTTGAGATTGGCAACGGCTTTGAAGCAGCTTGTCTGACGGGCGAGCAAAACGCCGATGAGATGCGAATGGGACCGGATGGTAAGCCAGACTTCCTCACCAACCACGCGGGTGGCGTATTGGGTGGTATCTCCTCAGGCGCACCTGTCTCCGTCCGCTTTGCAGTGAAGCCAACCTCCTCCATCCTCACACCGCGCAAATCCATCACCCGCAGCGGTGATGAGGTGGATGTAATGACCAAAGGCCGCCATGACCCCTGCGTTGGCATTCGCGCCGTCCCTGTTGGCGAGGCTATGATGGCCTGTGTCCTAGCAGATCATGTATTACGCGACAGAGGCCAATGCGGAGAACGCTAAGCCCTTTAAGCGACGACAAACACTCTCATTCCCATCAAAAGGCGCAGGGCACTCCCGCGCCTTTTTTGTTACCCCGATGTTAATTCATGTGCAGATCGCAGTAGTTCTCTAAGTGTTTGTTCACCTCAACTCTGCCTGTGAATACGACCTAGGTAGGAGGCGGTCTCTTTTTTTGAGGTTGCCTCTTGATTTTCACGGGTAAAAGAGCAATTTCAGTATCACTGAAAGTAGCAAATAAAATTTAAAGCCGAGGGGCGAGGAATATGCGCTTGACGAAATGGCTGGAAGAGACCGGAGAAAGCAGAAGTGCCTTTGCACGACGCGCCGGTCTGTCTCCTGCCTCTGTAACAGCACTGTGTAACGATCCAAGCGCTTGGATTTCTCGGGAGATGGCTCAAAAAATCGCTGAAGCGACGAGCCAGCAAGTCACACCCAACGATTTTCTCGGACTAAAAGAAAATAAGGAGTACGTCGTGTCTCAAACAAGAGTGGCCGAAGCCCTCCGTGCTTTTGAAAATGGCGAAATGGTTGTCGTCACCGATGATGATGATCGTGAAAACGAAGGCGATCTGATTGTCGCTGCCAGCATGATCAAGCCTGAGCAGATGGCATTCATCATTCGTCATACCTCAGGCATCGTATGTGCGCCTATGACCTTGGCAGAGGCAAAGCGTTTGCACCTTGCACCAATGGTTGCCAACAATGATGCACCTCTGGCAACGGCTTTTACTGTCTCAGTGGATTATGCACCGGGCCTGACCACAGGCATCTCTGCAGAACAGCGCTGTGCGACTGTGCGAGGCCTTGCGAACCCGAATGCGGGGGCAGCTGATTTCGTTCGCCCCGGTCACGTTTTCCCACTCGTGGCAAAAGAGGGCGGTGTACTCATGCGCTCCGGTCATACAGAGGCGGCTGTTGACCTGTGCAAACTGGCAGGCCTCCCGGAAGTGGGTGTGATCAGTGAGCTGGTCAACGATGACGGCACGGTTAAGCGTGGGGAACAGGTTGATTCCTTCGCCCGTGAGCATAATCTGAAGATGGTCTCTGTTGCTGATCTCATCGCTTGGCGTCAGCGTCACGAAAACCTTGTTCAGCGGGTTGATGAATACGACGTTCAAACGCCAGCCGGTAAGGCGCGCGCGATCGTGTATTCTACTCCATTCGACCATGTTGGCCACTTGGCGCTGGTTTACGGAGATATCCGCGATGGTCAGGATATTCCAGTCAGGCTGCATCTGGAAAACGTGCTTGATGATGTTTTTGGAGGGACCAAACCTCTTGAAGCGATCATGGAAGACTTTGCTAAACGCGGCCGGGGCATTATTGTGTACCTGCGTGAAGGCGCTGTTGGCGTAGCAAGCAAATCTGCCCGCCAGCGGGAAGGTTTGGATGCCGCTGAGCACGAACAGCACGTTTCTGCGCAAGGCCGGTCGGAGGATTGGCGCGAAGTTGGGCTTGGAGCGCAGATCCTGAAGGATCTGGGAGCAAACTCAATCCGCGTCATTGCATCCCGCGAGCGCCACTATGTTGGTCTTGAAGGTTTCGGCCTCAAGGTGGAAGCTACTGAAATACCGGCGGACTAAAAGGATTAGCCCCCGGCACGAATTTGAAAGTGGGCGGGGGCATGTCTAAGTTTGATCTTGATCCGTGGCAGGAAGAGCTGACAACAGCAGAGCCATTTGCTGTTGGATACAAAAAAGGCACAGGTGAGCCCGTCATCTACGGCAGCTTCCTTTTAGGAGCCGCGCTGCTGGGGACGGGCATCGTAACCGGCTCTCCTATCCCGGCACTAGCATCCCTTCCGGTCTTCCTGAGTGTCTACTGGCATTACCCCTACATCGACAAGCGCCCGCAGTTGGGTGCGAAGGAAGAGGGCCTTTATATTGAGCGCATCGGCTTTATTCGCTGGTCTGCGATCTCCGAGCTCTCCATTTATACCAGTGCGATCCGGTCCATGGAGTTTCGCCAACTGCGAATTCAACTGAATGCCCCGTTGAAAGAGTGCATCGCAAAACCAGCACAGCGTTCAATGATGCGCGCATTTATGAGAAAGAACTGGCGACTAAAAAAGGAACAGGTCAGCGCACCTGTCCTTGAAGTGGACCTGCATCATCTTGCGTGTGATCCTGAGAAACTTTTGGAAAGAACTAAGCAATTCTGTCGGAAATGATGATATTTATTTGCAACATGCGACAATAACCAATTTTGATTGAAGATAAACGCCTTCTAAATCTTCGTTTTGCCTGAAACTCGCCTATTCTGTTACAAGACCTTAACATTCTTAATCTAACTTTTATTGGGAAGGACAGGACCCGGAAGGCAAGTTACCATGCAGCTGAACAGATCTGAGTTGGAGAACAACACCTATAGCTTCACAAGCCTTGATAAGGATTGGGGGGCTGATGATGATTATCTATTCAGTTTTGCGTGCATGCCTGGCACAAACGTTTTGCAAATTGCCTGTGGAACCGGTGAACTTTCCTACGCCTTGCACAAGGAAGGTGTTGATGTGGTTGGATTGGACAGAAATCCGCAAAAGATCGCTCAAGCCAATAAGCGTTCAGATGCTGTGAACTGGTTAGAATCTGATGCTCGCACAGTCCGTCTCAATCAACGCTTTGATGCCATCATTATTACCGGCAATGCGTTTCAAGCCTTTCCCACCAATACAGACCAGATCCTTGTTCTCCAAACCATTTCAGCACATCTCAAATCAAATGGAAAATTCGCATTTGGAATGGAAAACCCGAAGGCGCGACCGTGGGAAAAATGGGGCCAGAAAAATAGTCCGCTGACAGTTCGTTCAGTAGATGGCAAGCGTGTCTCGCTCTGGCAGGACACGAACGGGCCGGATAAAAATGGTCTCGTATCTATGAAAACCCACTACAGCAGTGATGGAAAATATTGCTCAATGAGCAAAATCCGTCGCTTTGTGCATCGCGATCATATTCGTGATCTTCTGGAAGCCGTCGGATTAAGAGCTACAGCATCTTATGGTGACTGGTCAGCGACCGATCTGAATGATGCAGCGCCCTACATTATCGTCAGTGGCGGCCTAAACAACTAGAGCGTGCTTCAGAAAAGTGAATCCAGTTCCCAAGAGCCCAATTAAAGGCAAACGACTGCTGTTCCAGAGCTGAAGACGCAGGGCGCCCAACTCTGAAACGCATCAACCAAATTTACATGCCATCAATTATGGTCAGGCTGCATTTAGCTGCGCCGTGCCGGATTTTCGCCACCGGTGCGTATTCTGGGCATGCGAGGAACGACTTCGCTTTTTCCATGCTCGGAAACTCGATGATGACCAAACGATTAGGGGCCCAGAGATCATCTTCGATAATCTCCATATCACCACCACGGGCGCGATAAACACCGCCGTAGCTTTCTGCAATAGGACGCGCCAGAGCTTTATAGTCCTCATAGGTGGCAGGGTCTTCAATCTTGGTGTCGACAACAATATAAGCAACCATATTTATCTCCTAAAATGAGGAGGTAAACTACCAGACTTGAAGAAAACAGCAAATCAATGAGCCGATTTAGGCCGTGTATTTCTAGGGGGAATAGGGCCTTTGCCCTGCTGCTTTTCGAAATAGCGTGGACGTGTCCGGCGAATACCGTAAGGCCCTTGATCACTGAGACGACCATCTGCAAACGTTTTAGTCATTGTTGAGTATATGTGCGGGTCGTGAATCTTTAGTAACAGGCAGATGCAAACTCAGGGCAAATATCAAAGAAGAGACAAAGACGGCGAATTTTGGTTGCTTCGCCGCCATATCAAGAGCGTCGGTTCAAGCGTCTCGTGTTTTTCGCGAGACGCTTGAAGGCCAGAAAGAAATTAACGCTAAGAAGTGCGTTCCAAAAGGGCAACGACCTCTACATGCGGAGAGTAGAGGAACTGGTCAATCGGGACCACCCGCTTGATCTTGAAACCACCATCCAGCAGGGTACGCAAATCGCGAGCAAAACTGGCCGGGCTGCACGAAACCGCGACAATCTTCTTCACTGGTGATTTTGCAAGTTCTTGTGCCTGAGCCATAGCGCCGGCTCGTGGCGGATCAAACACAACGCCATCATAGCCCTTGCCAAAGTTGTCCAACTCCTTGGCAACGATCGGACGGCGGAACAAATCCCGGCGTTCTGAGGTGACTTTCTTGAGGCCTTTAGCGCCGCGCACAGCCTGATCAAAAGCTTTAACTGAGGAGGCCTCGCCTTCAACAGCATGCACATTGGTTTTTTGCGCAATCTTGAAGCTCAAAGTGCCCGCACCGCAGAACAGATCTGCAACGCGTTTACAGCCAGAAAGGCCCTCTTCGATCAACTCGCCCATAGTCTGTTCAGCGCTAAGAACGGCCTGAATAAACCCGCCAGCTGGAATTGGAACGGAAATGCCGCTCATATCCAGCAAGGGCTGGCGAATTTCAATAATCGTCTCACCATCAACGCTCAGGCGTGCCAGATCAATCGCAACAGCTTGCTGGGACAAATCGAAGTAATGCTTCTCTTTGTTCTTGCCCATACCATCGATTGCAAGGTCCAGCCCGTTCAAGGTGGTTGTAACTGTAAACTTCAGCTCATCTTTATGATTGAGAATTTGACCCGCCAGCTTACGAAGGCTCGGAACAGCTTTCATAATCTCAGGCGCAATCACAGGGCATTCTTCAATATCGACAAGCATGTTGGATTTGGCAGTGTGGTAGCCAAACAAAATCTTGTGGCCAGCTTTAACTGCGGCAAAAACAGCCCGGCGGCGGCTGCGGTTCTGGCACAATACAACATCATCAACGGGTGCTTCGATCGCGCGTGCGGCGAGTGCATCAATCACTTGCTGACGTTTGAAGGCCTTGTAAGACGCTTCACCCATATGTTGCAAGGAGCAGCCCCCGCAGGTGCCATAGTGCTTACAAATTGGGGCGATGCGCTGCTCGCTCGGCTCAAGGACTTCCTGCAATTCGCCTCGTTGGCCCAACACTTTGGCGCTAACAAGCTCGCCTTCAAGTGTATAGGGAACAAAGATCTGACCGGACTCGGTATCAGCAACGCCATCCCCTTTATGGGCAAGGCGTGAAATGCGGAGGGTTTCTATAGTGGCTTCGGGCTTCTTAGACATGGCACAGCGTTTACAGCCCTCCGCCAAGACATGCAATCCGTTTATCCAATTGGCAGCAGACACTCGTGGATTTGATAGAGAGTTAGCTCAGTTGCTTGCGGCAAGCCATAAGATATTCCGAATTGCCGTCACCCCCTTTGATAGGGGAGGATGTCACACCAATAACGGACCAGTTCGGTTGTTCATTCATCCAGTCTTGAAGCTCCTGCGCAATCTGCTCGGCAATACCTGGAGCAACAAGACCGCCCCTGCCGAGGCGATCCCGGCCAGCCTCGAACTGTGGCTTCACCAGAAAAACGCCCAGGGCTCCATCCTCTGCAAGCTCCAGCGCGGGTGGAAGCGCGAGTTTGAGGGAGATGAAACTCACATCAGATACAAGGAATTGAGGAACCTGACCTTCCAGATCATCCAGTGTCAACGCCCGTGCATTCAATCCATCCTTGCGGATAACACGGCGGTTTTTGGCGATCCTGGGTGCAAGCTGATCATGCCCCACATCAATCGCATGCACAACTTTTGCATGCTTCTCCAGCAATACCTGCGTAAAACCGCCAGTCGATGCTCCAATATCCAGACAGATCTTATCATCTGGTGAGAGGCTGAACTCTTCCAGTGCCTTGAGAAGTTTGAGAGCCGCGCGGGAGACGTAATGCACAGCGGGATCATCGATTGAGACTTTGTGCCCCTCCAGAACCTTCTGTGAAGGCTTCTTGGCAGGGGTGCCGTCGATAAAAACAGTATTTCGCAAAACTGCATCGCGCGCACGGGCACGTGTTTCAAAGTAACTGTGTTGAACAAGGAACTGATCAAGCCGCATAGATCACCTAAGCATTAGGAAGTGTGGTCAGGTTGCGGGCATCAAAGCCCGAAGCAACCAGCTAATGCATTTAACAGCTTGTCGGAGAAAAGCAAATTACCATAGCGCATCCAAAGGAATGCGGAGGCAGTGATCAGTAGACCACCAAGAACAGCCGTACCAGCATATAAAACTGCATGATCTTTCATAAGGTCTATCCAAAAAAGGGTGCCTGAAATCCCAGACACCCTAAACTTAACTTAGCTATCAAGCAACTTTCTGATTTTAGGAAGCGCTGTTTCCTCAGGTTCCTGATAGCTGATGGTTCCCACAAAATCCAAATCACCATTCAGCATGTAAACTGCTGCAGTGTGGTCCATGGTGTAATCACCGTCTTCAAGTGGAACTTTTCTCGCATATACGCGGTAGTCTTTAACGACTTTTTTCACTTGGTCGACAGAGCCAGTCAGTGGAATAAAGTGATCGCCGAATGCTGCCACGTAGTCCGCAATGACATCTGGAGTATCGCGTTCTGGGTCAACACTTACAAAAACAAAATTCAGATCGTCTGCCTTAGGACCCAATTTCTCAATCCACCCCGACATATCGGAAAGAGTTGTCGGGCATACGTCAGGACAGTAGGTGAAGCCGAAAAACATCAAAGTCGGTTTTCCGTTTAGGTTCTTGTCCGTAAAGATCTGCCCCTTGCCATCTACCAATTCAAATGGACCACCAATCTGGACAAGATTCCCTTGAGGGATGTCGTCCTGTGTCCATTTTGTTACTGTCACAGCGGAGACAGCAGCTACCAAAAGAGCAACCGCAGCCCAGGCTCCGTATCGAATTGTTTTTGCGACGTTCATTTTAATTTACCCGTGCACAGATAGCTTGAATTAGTGTTTCATTTTACCGGACTTGGCACCCAGTTTCATAACCGGGAAGGTAACTTCAACAGGACCGGCTTTTTCAAACTCAAGAGTCACCTTGAGGTCTTCGCCCATTTTGAAAGCCTGATTCAGGCCTAGGAACATCACATGGTAGCTGCCTGGCTTCAGCTCAAGGGTTTCGCCAGCAGGAATAACAACGCCGTCTTCCAACTTGCGCATCTTCATAACGCCGTCATTCATGGACATTTCATGAATTTCGGTGCGCTTAGCATAGCCAGAAACAGCACCAGTCAAGTGAGCATCCTCTGCACCATTGTTGGTGATGGTCACAAATGCGCCGCCGCCTTTTGCTTTAGGTGGTGTTGCACGTGTCCATGCGTCTTTGATGGTCAGATCACCATGCTGAATGCTATGGGCAAAGGATGCTGAACCGGAGAATGCAACGAGAGCAGCAGCAACGAAAAGAGCAGGTATTTTCATAGTTTTCATCCAAGAAATTACACCCTACCTCAAGTATGCGGGCAGGGGAGATCAGTCAAATCAGGTTTTAAGTAGGATTGGGGTAAAACTAGACGACTGGTGGGGCTCGGATGAGGAAATTTCGACCACGGAGGCTTTGTATATTTCCACGAACACTTTCAAGGGAGAGAGAACCAGCGACCACAAGGGTGGGATTTTGCCAGTTCTCAGGTTCGAACGATAAATACGTAGCCTGTTTGGACGTATGCGGGCACATGTACGTGCAATCGCAGCCTATTCCCAACGGATTTTGAGTGTGAGTAGAGCCTTCGATCTTTGCAATCTGCGAGCCGCCCGAAGGGGCGCAGAGTTGCATGAGGCTTGCAGCTGTAGGATCAGCTGATGCAGCGGAAAGGCTCAGGGCGAGCAGAAACACACGCGCCAGCATCGCAATGCTGGCGAGATAGACGAGTGGATACCGTTCCGCCCGTAAAATCCCAAGTGTATTCGTACGCTTGACCATAAGGTTCTTCTTAGTTGCAAAGGTCCAATGTGTCTACTGCTTACAGGATTGTTACTCAGTCTTATCCTGCTTCTCACTAATTATAAGCGGACTCTCTTCCTCATCATTGCGATTTGGCAAATCACCCACCTCTTCTGAGGCCATTCCTTCTACGGGCTCGTAGGCCGGGAACTCTTCAGGCGGAATAACGTACGGATCTTCCATATCTAGTGGATCCGGCGTTAAGACTGCGCCCATGTTGGACGTCGCACCGTATTCGAAATCTGTTTTTTCCAGATCTTCATCAGCAGGACGGATAAACAGACGGCTGACAACGAAGAGCGCCAGCGCCACCTCCACAATGGCGACCCAGGCAAATAGTCCGTTTGGTCCAATGCTGAACATCAACCCAGCAGCAAGGGTCGGGCCGATCATTGAGCCGATTCCATTCGACATCAAAACACCGGAAGATGTTTCAACGTAATCTTCAGGTTCCACATAATCGAAGGCGTGTGCCGCGACAATTGCATAGGTTGGCTGACTGGCCATTCCCAACACGATGAAGATACTGAACGTGGTCCAGAAATTTCCGGTTTCCAGCAAGAACATCAGGATGGCAGCAAGGGCCGCGCAAATACCCAAAAGGAGAATGATGAAACGCCGGTCAACGCGGTCTGACAGGCGGCCAATAGGCCACTGCGTAACCGCGCCGCCCAAAACAATGGCCGCCGCAAAATAGGCGGCCTCATTAATGCTGTAGCCAACTTGCGTGGCATATAGGGGAGCCAGTGCCCAAAGGGAACTGTTGGCAAGACCAATCAGCAAACAGCCAATCAACGCCACTGCAGATGTTTGGTAGAGCCGGACTGGCCTGAAACGCACCAGCGTAATTGGAGCGGGTTGCGCTGCATGGGTTAGGACAACAGGCACAACCGCCACACTCACAAAGATAGAGGCAATCGCGAAGGGAACGAATGTGGTGATCTCGAAGCCGACAACCATCAGCTGGCCGCTCATCGTCGCAGCAAGATAGCAAATAATGTAGAGTGACATCACAGTGCCGCGGTTGTCGTTGGTGGCGCGATCGTTCAGCCAGCTTTCTACTGTGAGGTTGATGCCGGCAAAACAAACCCCTGTAATCGCACGGAAAAGGGCCCATGCGATAGGGTCGATCATAATCGGGTGCAACAATGCAGCGCCCGACATGAGCGAAACCAAGGCGGCAAACGCCCGAATGTGCCCAGCTCGTAAAATGAGATAGGGCCCGAAGAAGCAGCCAATTACGAAACCGACATAAAAACTCGACGAAATGAGACCGATCTGGAGGTCACCAAACCCAGCCAAACCCGCTCTGAGGGGGATGATCGTCGAAGAAAGTCCGTGCCCGGCCAATAGCAGGACTGTGGACAGCATCAAGGACGCAAAGGTTGCAAGCAGCAGGATCATGCGCGTACCAGCCAACGAAGTAAAACTGGCCTCACACTACATATCATTTGCAAAAATAAAACAGGAGAAGCAGCGAAAGCTGCCCTTCCGGTAGTTTTTTGCGGAGTTATGAATACAACTGCGGAACGCTAAATAAGCCTTAACGGCAAATCCGTAGCTTTACCAATGGCCTCAAAAACTCGATGAACTATGCCATCTGCATCTAGCATAGCATTTTTGTACATCAACTCCGGTTTTGCATGATCTTGGAAAACGTCGGGTAAGATCATGCTGCGGATCTTAAGAGAGCCATCCAGCAATCCGTTGTCAGAAAGGAATTGCAGAACCTGACTGCCAAACCCGCCGATAGAGCCTTCCTCAACGGTAATAAGGACATCATGTTCCTTAGCCAGACGGCCAATCATGTCAGTATCCAAAGGCTTCGCAAAGCGGGCATCTGCAACCGTGGTCGAAAGGCCAGCGGCATCAAGAATATCAGCTGCTTTCAAAGCTTCCTGCAAGCGTCCACCGAAGGAGAGCAGGGCGATACGAGAGCCTTCTTTAACAATGCGGCCCTTGCCGATTTCGAGCGGAACGCCTTCTTCCGGTAGGTCGATGCCGATGCCTTCGCCGCGTGGGTAACGGAACGCAATCGGGCCTTCATCATAAGCCGCGGCGGTTGAAACCATATGCACCAGCTCAGCCTCATCACCCGGAGACATAACCACCATGCCCGGAAGGCAGGAGAGGAATGCGGTATCGAACGAGCCTGCATGTGTTGCGCCATCAGCACCAACAAGGCCAGCACGGTCAATCGGGAAACGGACTGGCAGCTTTTGGATCGCCACATCATGCACAACCTGATCGTATCCGCGCTGAAGGAACGTGGAATAGATCGCGCAAAATGGCTTGAAGCCTTCAGAGGCAAGTCCGGCAGAAAAAGTCACAGCGTGCTGCTCTGCAATGCCAACGTCAAACATGCGTGTAGGATGAACTTTCTCGAAGACATCAAGGCCTGTACCATCCGGCATAGCCGCAGTAATGCCGACGATCTTCTCATCCTTATTCGCTTCCGCAATCAGTGCATTGGCAAAGACGCGCGTGAATGCGGGTGCATTCGGCTTTGGCTTGGACTGTTCGCCTGTGACAACATCAAACTTGGCAACTGCATGATACTTGTTGCTGGCGTTTTCTGCTGGCAGGTAGCCTTTGCCCTTCTGTGTCACCACATGAACAAGGATCGGCCCCTCTTTTGCATCCCGAACGTTTTTCAACACAGGAAGCAGGTGGTCCAGATTGTGTCCATCTACCGGGCCAACATAGTAAAAGCCTAGCTCTTCAAACAGTGTGCCACCAGTAAAGAAACTGCGGGCAAATTCTTCTGCCTGCGCTGCTTTTTCCTGCAATGGTTTAGGAAGCGCACTGGCAACTTGCTTTGCTGCTTCTCTAAAGCCTTTGTAGGTCTTGCCGGAAACAAGGCGAGCCAGACTTGCTGAAAGCGCACCTACAGGTGGTGCAATGGACATATCGTTATCGTTGAGAATGACAATAAGCCGAGAATTCAACGCACCGGCGTTGTTCATAGCTTCATAAGCCATACCAGCAGACATCGCGCCATCGCCGATAACGGCAATTACGTTGTTGTCACCGCCAGCGAGATCGCGGGCTACAGCCATGCCAAGGCCTGCGGAAATTGATGTGGAGGAATGTCCGGCACCAAATGGGTCGTATTCGCTCTCGGTCCGTTTGGTGAAGCCGCTCAAGCCACCGCCTTGACGCAAGCTGCGGATTCGATCAGCACGGCCAGTGAGAATCTTGTGCGGATAACATTGGTGACCAACATCCCAGATCAGACGATCTTCAGGAGTGTTAAAAACGTGGTGAAGCGCGACAGTCAGTTCGACGACGCCGAGACCGGCTCCTAAATGCCCTCCCGTGACAGAAACAGCTTCCACCATCTCCTCTCGCAATTCTGCAGCAACTTGCTGAAGGCGGTCTTCAGGGACCTTTTTGAGATCAGACGGATTACGAATTTGATCAAGCAGGGACATCTGGGTCTTCTTAAGTCTATTGACTATGTGGCAGCTTTATACGGATCCATCCGAGTATGGCAAGTGAACCAAATTCGGACCAATGCGACGTTCTTCCGTAGTTGGTCACGATTATAGCAACGTTGCTCTAGGCGCAATTACCTGCCACCAATAATTAATTGTTTATGCTAAGGCCATTTGCCTAATGTAGAGCGCAAATCTTTTGTCATTAGGGGAAGAGGGCGTATTTTTTTTCATTTACGTGCATTAATTACTGTTTTGTCACCCCATGGGGTGATGCAATCTGCGACGAAACGTCCTATGTCGAGTGTGTGGTCGATGGGGCCACGTGCACAGTGATCGACTTGGGACTACGGTTTTCGTAGTCCCCTTTTTTTTGTCTAATCCAATATCATTGGATGAGTGAAGAATATTTTCTGATTTAAACTAGACCACGTAACCAGTAATACGATTAACCAGCGCGTTTGTAGTCTCTGTCACCAAAGTATATTCAGTGAAATATCTCAGCTTAAGTATTATGTGTCGGAGAACTTATTTTCGGCGACAGGAAACACTGGTTGTTCTATCCAAGAGATTGCTACTGGCATAACTTAGCAGGCTAAGAAATTAGAGATCACGAATTGTTTATTTTGGAAGTAGAACAGTGCTGTTCGCAAAGCCGAGCCCAAAACCCCGCAAAGTGCGGGGTCTGTTGAAAAATATCGAATGCTGAACAGCGTTAGTCGCCTAATGGTTCGGTCGCAACCGCAGCACCAGCGGAATTCATTTGGATTTTTTCTACTTTTTCTTCGGCTGCTTTGAGCAAGCCATCACATTTTTCACGCAATGCTTCACCGCGAGAGTAGAGTTCAATGCTCTTCTCTAACGGAACGTTACCTTGCTCCAGATTTCGAACAATGGTTTCCAGCTCAGCGAGGGCCTGCTCAAAGGATAAGGTTTCAATGGAACCGGTTGCTTCTTCTGTCACCAAAACGTCCTCATTCGATTGGGAGCAACAACACTCCCCGATTAGTAATCCATCAATGTCATTACATGAGCCGCCGCTGATCGCGCAAGACCTTCCAGATCATACCCACCTTCTAATAGGGAAACAACACGGCCTTCACAGCAACCATCAGCAATCTCAATGAGCTTACTGGTCGCCCAGGCAAAATCCAGTTCCGTCAAACGAAGACCGCCCAACGGATCGCGTTCATGAGCATCAAACCCGGCTGAAATAATGATCAGATCGGGCGAGAAAGCGCGAATACGCGGCAAAATAACATAATCCAGAGCCTCTCTGAATTGGGTACCATCATCGCCTGCACTCAGCGGCGCGTTGACAATAGTGTTATGTTCACCGGTCTCATTCATCGCGCCAGTACCGGGAAAAAGGGGCATCTGGTGCGTGGATGTGTACATCACAGTTGGATCGTTCCAGAATATTTCCTGTGTACCATTGCCGTGGTGGACGTCGAAATCCATAATCGCGACGCGCTCAACACCATAAACATCCTGCGCATAGCGGGCAGCGATTGCAGCGTTGTTGAAGAGACAAAAGCCCGAGGTTACAGCTGTCTCAGCATGGTGTCCGGGGGGGCGACATGCTGCAAAGGCGTTGGAAACCCGTTTGCCCATCACCTCATCAACGCAGCGCGTGGCCCCGCCAACCGCGCGCATGGCAGCTTCCCAACTGCCCGGCGAAAGGTTCGTGTCCAGCGCAAACTCGACCAGACCTTCCTCAGGATTCATGTTGTGGATGGAATTGATGTAATCAGAGCTGTGCACACGAGCAATATCCAGAAACGTACCAAATGGTGCAATGTCACGATCAAGCATAAAGAAACGCTCGTTCTCCAACATGCGATCAATCGCCCGCAAACGGTCAGGCCGTTCTGGATGGCCTAGAGGGGTCAAATGATTTAAAAAAGCCTGATGGTGCAGCAGCAATGTACTCAAAATATTATACCCGTAAATGATGAAGCTGGCACATGACAGGCCGCCAAATAGGCGGAAATATGCGTCAAACTTCAACCCAATGAGAAACAGGGCGAAACTAACCATAGGACTCCACAATGGAGAGCGGTCTGTCAATCGTTCAACCGGTGAGTTTGCCTTGGCAATTGGGATTAGGCAGGGATCTGGAATACGAAACCAGGCCTTTAAGAACTGAGAAAAATCACCATGTGTCCGGACAAGAAAAATCCGGAGTGCGCGACTAGCGCGCTACCCCGGATAAAGGTGCGAGCAAACTATGTTGCTCGGGGGGAGGTCCGCTGCATCTCTATGAAATACATGAGTGTTATACTGAGCTAATGCGTTAAGTTTGCACGCATATTTTTCGCCGAACCCTTAGATTAGTATTGGGTAAAACGCGGCGCTATGCTGCTCTAACTTCAAGGTGTTGCATAAATACAATAAATACTTGAATAAACCCAAAGTATTCAGGGGGAGTTATCCTGTGTTCTGAAATGGTTGTTTCAAGATATTCGAGATGACTTATGATTATTCTTTGAAGTTAGGCGGCTAAACTTCAAGAAATAGCTGTTTAGCCTCGCGGTGCTGCTGCTCTTTCAAGCCGATCATTGATGGCTTCACCAAGTCCATGAAAAGGAATTGGCATGACTGCAATTTTACCGTCTACGCCCAAATCTGCTTCACGTAATGCCGTAAACAGGCGTGCTGCAGCCTCTGTCAAGTCTCCTGATTCGCTCAAATGCACCAATCGGGAAGCTTGATCTGACCCTTCAGGCAGGGTGCTGCCAAAGGTAATGAGGGATTCCCCTGCATCCACACTTTGTGCATTCAGGCGAATATGAGAGTTTGGTGCATAGTGAGAGGTCAGCATACCCGGAGCTGGTGGGGCGCTGTCATCAGTTCCAGCGCGAGCCAAAGGTTCACCGAGAACCGCTTCAATTGCTTCGCGGGAAAGTCCGCCGGGTCGAAGCAGCGTAGGGCGCTCACCCAAAAGAGAAATAATGGTTGATTCAACGCCAACCGGTGTCGCACCCGAGTCGATGATATATGACAAGTGAACTTTAAGATCGTTGATAACATCATCTGCCGTTGTACCGCTGATACGACCAGACAAATTGGCAGAGGGCGCGGCAAGAGGCAGTCCTGTTGCCCTGCAAAGCGCCTGCATAACTTGGGAACGTGGTACGCGCAAAGCGATGCTCTCAAGACCTGCGGTAGCCAGATCAGAGACTGGGCTGGTTACGCGCTTAGGCAACACAAGAGTGAGTGGCCCGGGCCAGAAGGCGTTTGCAAGCTTCAAAGCTCTGTCATCAAATAAAGCGTGGATTTGTGCGGCTTCTAAGCAATCCACATGCGAGATTAGCGGGTTGAAGCTTGGACGTCCCTTGGCCTCATATATGCTGGCACAGGCTGTGCCGCTGGTTGCATTCGCTGCAAGCCCATAAACTGTCTCGGTCGGTATGGCGACGAGCTTGCCATCACGCAGTGCATTGCAAATCTCTTGAAAAATTTGCATGTCTTCTAACTGCGTCTCTGATGGGTCCAGCCTCCAGCGTTTCATACCTTTTCTTTCTTTATAAGACGAATGTAGGGACCTACCTGCCTTTAAGGGATGCTTGACGTATAGGTTAATCGCACTACTGTCCCCAACAGGCAAATATCTGTAGCGGCGTTTTGATGGCCAAAAGCCATTTCGTCAAGCTGCTAGAGGGGAGGAAGACAAAATGTATCGTGCACCGCTAAGCGAAATTGCATTTACACTGAAAGAAGTGGCTGGTTTGGGACAGCTGCAGGCGCAGCCCGGACAGGAGGAGCTCTCAGATGATCTGGTTGAAGCTATCCTTGGAGAAGCTGCGCGTTTCGCCCAAGAGGAAATCGCGCCACTCAACCGTGTTGGGGATGAAAACCCTGCTCAGTTGATCAATGGCAGTGTAAAAACCTCGCCGGGCTGGAAAGAAGCATACACAAGCTGGCGTTTAGGTGGCTGGAATGCACTGACAGGCAACCCGGAATATGGCGGGCAGGGCCTGCCAAATATGCTGCATGTGGCCGTATTTGAAATGTGGAACTCCGGTTCTATGGCTTTCACATTGTGCCCAACACTCACCATTGGGGCCGTAGAGGCCATCGATAAACACGGCGCGCCGGAGCTCAAAGCCAAGTACCTTGAAAAACTCACCAGCGGTGAGTGGACTGGCACCATGAATCTGACAGAGCCACAGGCTGGTTCTGACCTGAATGCACTGCGCGCCAAAGCCGTGCCACAAGCTGATGGCTCCTATAAAATTTCCGGTCAGAAGATCTTCATCACCTATGGCGATCATGACATGACGGAGAACGTGATCCATTTGGTGCTGGCGCGTTTGCCGGATGCGCCAGCTGGAACACGAGGTATCTCTTTGTTCGCGGTGCCGAAGTATTTTGTCAATGAGGATGGAAGCCTTGGTGATCTGAATGACGTGACAGTCGCAGGTGTAGAGCACAAACTCGGCATCCACGCTTCTCCAACCTGTACCATGTCATATGGTGACAATGGCGGCGCTATCGGCTGGGTGATTGGTGAAGAGAACAAGGGCTTGGCCTGTATGTTCACCATGATGAACAACGCCCGTCTCGCTGTGGGTGTGCAGGGCCTTGGAATTGCAGAACGCGCTTTTCAGGAAGCACTGGCGTATGCATTGGATCGCAAGCAAGGCCGCGGCGTTGGGTCGAAAACCGATGGTATGGACCCAATCGCGGTTCACCCGGATATCAAGCGCACATTGCTCTCCATGAAGTCACAGACACAAGTCGCCCGTGCGATTTGTTATGCCTGTGCCCATGCGCTTGATATGTCCAAAATGGTTGAGGATGCAGAGCAGAAGAAGTTCTGGACGGAACGCGCTGGTCTCCTCACACCAATCGCCAAAGCACTGTCTACAGATATCGGCGTCGACGTTGCGTCGCTTGGGGTGCAGGTCCACGGCGGTATGGGCTTCATCGAGGAAACTGGTGCCGCTCAGCATCTGCGTGATGCGCGCATTGCGCCAATTTATGAGGGCACCAACGCCATCCAGTCCATCGATCTTGTTATGCGTAAGCTGCCAATGTCCGGTGGAGATCAGATCCGCAGCCTGATTGCGGAGATCAGAGCAATCGCCGTGGAGGTGAACGCTGATAACACCGGAAAACTAGGGGACTTGGGTCCAAAGCTAGATGCTGCCATTGTGGATCTGGAAACAGCAACTGAATGGATGCTGGCAGCGCAGGCCGACGGCAAGGTCTCCGAGGCGCTCGCCGGTGCAACACCATATCTGCGTCTGGCTGGCATCACTCTTGGTGCAGGTCTGCTCGCGAAAGGCGCATTGGCGTCCAAAAGCGAGACGGAAGCACTGAAGAAGCCGCGTTATCTGATGGCCCGCAGCTTTGCTGAGACCGTGCTTGGCGAAAGCGCACCGCTCAAAGATGATGTTACCCGCGCAGCAGAAGCTATTCTGGCGTTCGATGCTGCTGAACTTGCTTGAAACAAATGAGACGAAGTGGGGTGAGGCAAAACGTGCTTCACCCATTTAGTTTTGGAGAAATATATGATCAGCATTGAGCGCGATGGCGCAGTCCAGATCATCCGTATGGATCGCGTAGAAAAGAAGAATGCACTCACCCAAGCCATGTACATGGACATGGCCGAAGCCCTGAAGTCGGAGGATGAAAGCATTCGCTGTCATGTGATGCTTGGGCGTCCCGGTGTGTTTACGGCAGGCAATGACATTGCAGATTTTCTGAAGGCAGCTATGTCGGGCGAAGGCTTGGAAGCTGGCGGCGTAGGCAAGTTCCTTGGCGCACTGCATCAGCCATCCAAGCCAGTCATTGCAGGTGTAGATGGCCCGGCAATCGGTGTTGGAACAACCATGTTGCTTCATTTTGATATGGTGTTTGCTACGGAAAATGCTTTGTTCAAGACGCCTTTCACTGATCTGGGCATCATCCCGGAGGCTGGTTCTACACTGATCGGTCCGCAGATCATGGGGTATCACAAGGCCTTCGAAATGCTTGCACTTGGTGAGAGCTTCACTGCTGAAATGGCCCGGGAAGCTGGCTTCGTCAATCACGTGGTTAAGCCGGAAGAGCTGGAAGAGCGTGTGATGGCGATCGCTCAAAAAGTGGCCTCCAAACCACAAAATGCTTTACGCATCTCTCGCGAACTTTTGCGCGGAAAGCGCGAGCCGCTTAATGAGCGTATCTTTGAAGAAATCGCAATGTTTGCAGAACTTCTCAAATCTGATGAAGCGCGGGAAGCCTTCATGAAGTTCATGAGTAAAGCCTAAGCGGCAACTGTGCGGAGGACCTCTCCGCACATCATTTTGGGATCATTGGGGGAAGCATGGAAAGTTTGAAGGGTAAAACACTGTTCATCACGGGGGCCTCTCGTGGGATTGG
Organism: Pseudovibrio sp. Tun.PSC04-5.I4; assembly: GCF_900104145.1. Taxonomy (NCBI): domain Bacteria; kingdom Pseudomonadati; phylum Pseudomonadota; class Alphaproteobacteria; order Hyphomicrobiales; family Stappiaceae; genus Pseudovibrio; species Pseudovibrio sp. Tun.PSC04-5.I4. Next base: position 545,386 of record NZ_FNLB01000006.1, read on the forward strand.
TCTGGCAATTGGCAAACGCGCTGCTCGCGACGGTGCCAATATTGTTATTGCCGCAAAAACGGCAGAGCCCCACCCAAAACTGGAAGGTACCATCTACACCGCAGCCAAAGAGATAGAAGAGGCTGGTGGGCAGGCCCTGCCTTTGGTGGTTGACGTGCGCGATGAAGAAAGCGTAGCAAACGCCATGAAAGCCGCCGCTGAGAAGTTTGGCGGCATAGATATCGTGGTCAACAACGCCAGTGCGATCAACCTTAGCCCAGTTCAGAAGATTGATATGAAGCGGTTTGATCTCATGCATCAGATCAACACTCGTGGCACCCTTTTATGCTCCAAGCTCGCTATCCCGTATCTTAAGGAAGCCGAGAATCCGCACGTTCTGATGCTCTCCCCGCCATTGGATATGCAGGAGAAGTGGTTCAAGAACCATACACCGTACTCAATTGCAAAATACGGTATGAGTCTCGTGGTCCTTGGCTTGGCAGGAGAATTGCGGTCTAAGAAAATTGCAGTGAATGCACTCTGGCCGCGAACCACAATTGCTACTGCTGCAGTGAAGAACCTGCTGGGCGGTGATATGATGATCCAAGCAAGCCGCACACCGGATATTCTGGCAGACGCAGCGCACCTGATCTTCACAAAGCCGTCTGGAGAGACAACCGGTAACTTCTTTATCGACGACACGCTTTTGGCAGAAAACGGCGTGAGTGACTTCGGCAAGTACCGCGTGGACCCAACAGTGGATCTTGCTCCGGATTTCTTTGTCCCTGAGGACAGTGTGCCACCAGTAAGCTTGAAAGCTGTTGAGGCATAGGCAACAAAAAAGGCGGGGTAACCAACCCGCCTTTGCTTTATCTGGATGGAGTTTTAAGAGCTGATTGCCTTAATCAAACTCTGACCCGCGAGCTGTGTAAGGCTTTACTTCTTTCCACGCTCTCATAAGGTTCGCCAGTTCTTGATCAGTTTGCTCTGGCAACACAATCTCAAGGCCCACAAGAAGGTCACCATGGCCGCCTTCTTTTTTAGGAAGGCCTTTGCCTTTGAGACGCATGGTTTTGCCGCTGCTGGTGTTCTCTGGAATTGTCAGGTTAACAGCACCACTAAGGGTCGGAATGCGCACTTTGCCGCCAAGCACTGCTTCATAAAGGGTAAGCGGTACATCCACACGGATATCAGAACCATTCACCTTGAACAGCTTGTGGGTAGAAATCCGCATTTCAACCAAGGCATCACCAGCCTGACCGCTTTTTGCTGATCCAAAACCTTGACCCTTCAGGCGAATTTTGTCGCCATCCTGAGTTCCAGCAGGAATCTTCACATTCACAGTCTTACCGCTTGGAAGCTTGACTTGCACTTTACCGTGGTGGGTCAGGTCCTCAAGTGTAACGCGAGCCATAATATTTGCATCGGCGCCTTTTGTCGGCCCGGCATGGAAATTGGATTCCCCGGTGCTGCGACGCTTGCCGCCACCAAAGCCACCTAGAATATCGTTTAGAATATCGTCAAACCCGCCAGCATCCTGTTGCCCACCGTGAGAACCCTGCTCGAACTTGAAGCCGCCAGGGCCGCCGCGATGTCCCGCATTGCGGAAACCGGAAAAGCCGCCATCACCGCCAGGTCCGCCGTAAAACTTTGGCTTACCTTCGCCGTCGATTTCACCGCGATCGAACTGTGCTCGTTTTTCCTTGTCGCCAATGATCTCATAGGCTTGGTTCGCTTCTGAAAAGCGCTCCTTCGCCTTGGGGTCATCCGTATTCTGGTCTGGATGATACTTCTTGGCTAGCGTCCGAAAAGCGCTCTTGATCTCCGCTTCGCTGGCATTTTTGCTTATACCAAGAATAGAATAAGGATCTCTCATCATCGTCCATCAAATAGAAAAAGGGGCAGTTTACAATTCACCCAATACATAAACACGCAAACGGATACGTGCAAGCTGCGCGAGCGGAACTTAGCTAATCAGAGGTGAGTATTTCAGTACTTTTGATCATGACTGAGTGATTTCAGTTGTGTGCACTGTGACAGGAGGCGTTATTGAGCTGCTATTTGCTCTGCCTGAAAAGGGGCCAGTTGGATGATTTTCATCTTTTGATGAACATCTGGGCAACTTCTGCCTTGGTAGGCCCGAACACCGCCAACCGTATTGGCACTTGTTACAAAATCAGTGCAGCCTGCAATGCTGCCTGTTTTGTCAACAGAAAGGAGCGATGTGATTGTGCCGCTGTTGCCACTGATCGGGTTTATCCACGCCATTGGTGCAAAACCACTAGGTGTTGTTGCGTTATCAGTGAGTGCAGCTTCAATGGTATTTGTAATGATCGTTCTGTCGGTACGGTGGATTTCGCTCTCCGCGACCTTTTGCTTGGTATCAACTGCCTCGGTTAGATTGAGGGGATCTTGATACTGATCATTATTCACGGATATTGACATTTGAGTGCAGGCAGGAAGAGCAAGCAAGATAGCGACCAGCGTATAACGCGACTGACGCACACTTATAAATTTGCTATATGAACCTGCCATATTACTAAAAGAGCCTCTGGTTATATCCGTTGCTCCAACGAATTATGGATCACACAGGATTGGTGGATCCTAAAGGACTATTAACTATGAATAGTGACATCCAAGATCTGGAAGAAAAGTTTACAAATAGTTACTCGGAAAACATCGAGGTTCCTTTTCAACTGTTTGGTGAATGGCTTGCCCTTGCAGAAAAGAACGAGCCTAATGATCCAAATGCCATGTCAGTTGCGACTGTAGATGATGATGGCATGCCAAATGTACGGATGTTACTCCTTAAAGGTTACAGTCCACAAGGTTTTGTGTTTTATACGAATTTTGAAAGCACAAAGGGTCAGGAAATTCTTAACCACCCTAAGGTTGCGCTTTGTTTTCATTGGAAAAGTCTTCGCAGACAAGTGCGGGTTCGCGGCAATATTATTCGCGTAACTGAAGATCAGGCAGACGAATACTACACATCACGGCCACGAAAAAGCCGCATTGGTGCTTGGGCCTCCAAACAATCACGCCCATTGGAAAGCCGATTTGCGCTTGAAAAAGAAGTTGCAAGGTATGCAGCTAAATACGCAATTGGTGATATTCCGCGCCCGGATTATTGGAGCGGTTGCGTTTTGCAACCAACGGAAATCGAATTCTGGCACGATCGCGCGTTTCGTCTTCACGATAGGTTTGTGTTTAAAAGAGAAAGCCCGACTGACGATTGGGGCAAAGTCCGCCTCTACCCATAAGGGTAGGCAACGCGGCAAAAAATAAGGCGGCTCGCAGTAATGCGGGACGCCTTTTTTTATGAATACGACTGCTTTTTTGAAGGCAGTTCGTTCTGGAGGTATCTGCCCGACCTAAATCAGAACAGGCCCTCATTCGCGATTTGATGTGCAGTTGGTACGCATGAATCTACGCTTGCAGCAGTGCTCTCCTGCGATGAGGCTGAGAGCTCATAAATTCAAACAACACCCACCACATCAGTCTGTCGGAAGAGGGTATTGCTCCTGGACCTTTGGCTGTTGATCCTCTTTTTGCTTACCGCAGCAGCAGTTTGCAGCGTTCACAGCTTGAATGCCCACCGGACGGTAGTGTCTGTCCAGATCAGGTTTTGCGGTTTTCTTTTGGTTCTCAGTCGTTCCGAAGGCCATGTGCGTGCGTCCCCTTGGGACAAATTGTGTTGCAAAATATGTGGAGTTCACTCGGTCTAATAAAAGCCCTGTGACCCAATGTGAGCGTCAGTTCGTATGTAAGAGTGATACTCAAGTTGGGTGGGAATATGTTAGAACCAAAAATTCCAAAAAATCCAATCTAATTTAAAGGGGCTAATTCCATAAGAAAGTCAGCAGGTTGGATGCATCGGACATGCCGTTAACCTTTTTGATAAGCAGTGCTTGCAAAATTCATTATATTATACAAAAGGATGAGGAATAGCCGTCGAATTTTTCGCCAATTTTTCAAGGCAGCTTATTAATCTGATGTGCAGTTTTGGGTGACATTTGGCCGCAATTTTGACGGCAATAAACCTGACAAAAACCTGTGCATTTATTGGGCTGTTCTGAACAAAGTTATAGCTTAGAGATACTCAATAACCCTTGCCGCATGGTGATCCCTGTATTAAGGCGGATATCAAGGCAAAGCCTAATCCGTTTCGTGTGTCACATGGCCTGTGATCTGCTATTTGCTGCACCCCATAATTGAGCCGCTACAGGCGCTGAAGGAAAATGAAAATGAACGTGCGCGCCGTGTTGTTTGATCGTGACGGGACCCTGATCGATTTCGATAAAACCTGGGGCACAGTTTTGCGCTATGTTCTTATGGATTTAGCTGAGGGAAATGAGCAGGTGGCTCATGAGCTGGGGGACCTTTCCGGGTTCGATATGAAGACACTCACTTGCTTACCCGGTAGCCCAATTCTGACGAACCCGCCAAGTGGCTACAGCGAGTCGTGGGCAGAGCATCTCGGGGTTGAATTCAACAAAGTGTTTCTGGATCGGATCGAAGACCTTATTCTGGATCACGCAGCTGAATGTGTTTCTGCGTTTGACGATACTGTTTCATCCATTGAAACGATGGCTGCAGCCGGTTTGCCGATCGGTTTGGCAACAAATGGCACTGAAGCGAGCGCGATTGCTCAGCTAAAAAAGCTTGGCATATTGAACCTCTTCACGTTTGTTGTTGGCTACGACAGCGGCCATGGTGAAAAACCTGAGCCGGGTCAGTTACTCGGATTTGCAGAGCACACAGGTATTGAGCCTCAGCAAATTGCTATGGTTGGGGATAGTCTCCACGACATGCATGCGGCACAGAAAGCAGGCATGCTGCGCGTTGCCGTAACCACAGGCGCTCTGACAGCAGAAGAGCTGAAAGGCCATTGTGACCATCTGCTGGATAGCCTGACGGAACTTGTAGATCTGATCGGCCTCAACCGCACGGCAGCTGTTCTACCTGCATGAGCGGTACGGCGGTGCTCGCGTCCTGTAAAGCATAAACCGTAAACAGTGACGCGTATTTTCAAAAGGTGGATCCGGGTTTTTGCTACGGATGCACTTGGAGCCGACATTAAGAAGCAACTGCGCGTTATTATTGGAGTCATTCAACCCTCGGTAATTCTGAACTGGTATAATCAAGTATCGCAAAATAAAGAGCTGTAACCTCACGTAGGAACAGGTAGTCTGCTTTTGCTACTATTTGGGATAGAGAAAGAGTGAGAGAGAATGACTCTGCGATTGCCTTTACGACATTCACGTACTGCGCAGCGCAGTCGGCGCATAGGTGCTATTGCAATCCCGTTTCTTATTCTCTCTGTGGCAGGTCACTACTTCGAGTTATTTGATACGGAAGTGCTACTGGTTTTGCTCCTTCTCGGTTTTTTTATGGGTGCCACTGCAATTGTTTTGGCAGTCATAGCTGTGGTGGATCTGTGGAAGGATGGCGGCAAAGGCTTCTTCAACAGCTTGCTTGGCACCTTCTACGGCTCAATCGTTTTACTCCCGTTGTTTGTCGCAACAGTAGGGCTCTATCTGTTCCCACCCTTGAATGACATCTCTACAGACTTGAGTGAGCCGCCAGCCCTTGTTGCAGGTGAGCGTATTGGGGGTACGATTGAATCCAATATGCAGATTATGCAAAAAGCCAGCTATCCTGACATCGTCCCACGCCGCTTTCGTCTGCCACCACCGGAACTGCACAACGCGGCTTCAAGCGTTGCCTCCAGTATGGGGTGGGAGGTTATCTATGAGCTTCCGGCAGGTTTTCCAGATGAGCCAACGTATCTGCTCATGGAAGCACGGATGCCATACTTCTCCCTAAGAGATGATGTTGCGATCCGTATTCAGCCGGACAGAGTAGGGACGCTTTTAGATATTCGCTCAGCCTCTCGCTTTGGCAGCCATGATTTCGGGACCAATGCGCGCCGGATCAGAACGTTCCTTTCAAATCTAGATAAGGTTCTGCTGCAAAGCTACGGCATTACTGCAAGTGTTGAAGAGACAGGGCTTGTTCTGGAAGAGGGGGGAGCGCCACGGTTCAACAATGGGTCCGTAGCATTAGAAGTGCCGTTTGAATTACCACCGTCTTTCGCTCGTTTGTTTAAAGAAAGAGGTGGTGCGCCTATGCCAGCGCAAAAGCCGTCGTTCTAAAACGCATTCCGTTTGGCATGATGCAATCAAAAAATCACAAAGCATACCCTAAAAACAACATAACCAGCGCCGGGGAAGCGCTGGTTATAGAAGCTTGTGTGAACATTGAGTAGCGCTCTAAAGCTATCGCGAAACTCTCTTCGAATTCTTTGAACAAGGGGGATGTTCTCGAATTCTGTAATTTCAATATGCAATAATTTATAGCATGCGTGTGTGATAATTGTCACGTACAAACAAAAAAATACGCCCATTTACGGGCGTACTCTTGATAACTGGTAATATCTCTTCAAATTCAGGCAGTTGTCTGCACACGTAAGTCCGCGAATACATCTTCCAAACGTGTAACTGCGTCCTGAACCGTCGATTTTGGACAGGCCAGATTGAATCTCAGGAACGTTTCGCCGCCTTTACCAAACGTGCGACCGATGTTGACGGCGATCTTCGCTTGTTTCTGAATGCGCGATACAATCTCGTCAAACGGCAAATCCACACCAGCAAAGTCGACCCACTGCAGGTACGTGCTTGCCATACGCATAACCTTCGCGCCCGGAATAGCCGCTTCCAGCCCTTCAATCAGCAGCTCCTGATTTGCAGCGATATAGCCGCACAGCTCGGTCAGCCATTCGTCGCCATGGTTATAGGCTTCAGTGGTTGCCTGTGAGCCAAGAGGAGTGGAATGCACACCGCAAGCCGTTGCAACTGCGCGGTACTGGTCCCGCAGCTCTTTGTTGCTGATGATGCAAGCTGCTGTTGCGAATCCAGCAAGATTGAAGGTCTTGGAGGCAGATGTAAACGTAATCGTCCGCTCCGCAATTGCTTCAGAAAGGGTTGCTGTCACAACGTGCTTGGAGCCATCCAGAATGAGATCGTGGTGGATCTCGTCAGAGATGATGAGAATGTTGCGCTCAAGACAGAACTCACAGATCTGCGTGAGCTCCTCAGAAGTCCAGACACGACCGCCCGGATTGTGCGGGCTACAAAGCAGGAGGATCTTAGTGCGCTCATCAACCTGGTCAGCCAGGCTGTCAAAGTCCATGTAATAAGCACCGTCGCGCTCAATCAGTTGGCTTTCGACCAAACGGCGATTGTTGTCACGCACAGCACGGCCAAACGCATGGTACACCGGAGAGAAGACCAGAACGCCATCACCTTCCTCAGAAAAAGCCTGAATGGCCATGGAGTAACCAGCCACAACGCCCGGTGTGGTGGAAATCCAGTCTGGGTTGACAGCAAACTGATGGCGACGGTCCATCCAGGAGATAATGGCATCTTTATAAGGTGCATCGTTTCCGTAATAACCGTTAATGCCGAGTTCTGCCGCACGCGCAACCATGTCATTCACGGCTTGTGGCGGACGAAAGTCCATATCAGCAACCCACATTGGCAAGCCGTCATCACAGCTGATGCCATAACGGCTTTCCATTTCATCCCATTTCAGAGAATGAGTGTTTCTGCGATCAATCTTCTGGTCAAAAATACTAGTCATTACATCTCGATGGTGTTGGAGAGGTCGAGACCTCTCGATGGGTTAAACCTACTGCTGTTTCCAAGCGAGCCTTATGCCCCCTAGGTCAGTTTGAATTTTGCGGCGAGTGTAACCTTGCCGTCGCACATGACAACCCCACGGTCAATTAAGTCATCGAGTTGTGCAAGAACGTTTAAAGCAGCTGCCCCATGCAGCTTGGAATCCACATCTGTGTAGATCGCTTTCACCATGCACATAACATCGTCATCGCCTTCTTTCAGGCGGGCAAGAATGGCGTCGGAGCGCATCTGGCGGTGCTGCTTAAGCTGTTTCAGGAAGACAGGTGGGTTGTTGACCTCACCCCCATGCGAAGGGAAATAGCGTGTCTCGCGTCGGGCAATCAGCTTATCCAGTGAGGCCATATAGGCGTTCATAGAACCATCAGGGGGCGCCACAATAGTGGTCGACCACGCCATAACATGGTCACCGGGAAGCATCACGCCATGCTCTGGAAGCGCAAATGACAGGTGATTCTCCGTATGTCCAGGTGTTGCAACCACCTCAATCACCACACCATCAACAGAGATTTTGGCCCCGTCTTGTAACTCCTCATCAGGTATGAAGTCCTTTTGAGAGCTGGCATCCATAGGCGTTTCTGCCATATCTGCGAAGGAAACGGCTCGTCTGTGAGGACCGCAACCCATAACCGGAGCGCCCGTCTTTTCCTTCAAGGGGCCAGCCAAGGGGGAGTGGTCCACGTGGGTATGGCTCACCAGAATGGCTTTAACAGGTCGGGTCCCGATAGCTCTCATCAGAGCATCAAGGTGATCCATATCTATTGGGCCCGGATCAACGACAATCACCTCATTGCGGCCCACAAGAAAACTGTTAGTACCTGCAAACGTTAGGGGACCTGCATTGTTACATGTGACCCGCGCAAGCTCATCGGTTATTGGCACAAGCTCGCCATGTCGGGCATCAAAGTCACGATTAAAATTCATCTTACTCATCTCAGGTCCCTCCCGTTACCTACATAAATAAGCCTTTGGCAAATAAGAGGCAATGGCAACAAAGTGAGATTGATGCACGACTTTCTGCTCAGGTCCTGCTTCCGCAGGTTAGGTGGGCTCTTCAAGGAAAAGGGTGTCTTTCATTTTTTTATTGCAATTAAGAATGATTTGCAAATAGACTGATTGAAGAAATAGGATGATCTGTAAAAATCAAGTGGTATCCTTTTTTAAACAGCTCAGGACGAAGATAGGTGGCCTAAGCAAAAGTGGTCACGATTGGAAAACTGCAAGGGATGACGGGCTCGAAAGTGAGCTCAAGTATTTTTGGAAAGTTGGACTTTATGCGTTATTTGACTGCAGTATTTTCTGCTCTGATCCTGATGGGAAGCGCCGCCCTTATAAGTGTGTCGAGCTCTGCTGCAAAAACTCCAATCAATGCTGTCGCAACAGTTGGCATGGTCGCGGATGCCGTGCGCGCTATTGGGGGGGAGCATGTGAAAGTTGATGCTCTCATGGGAACGGGCATAGACCCGCACTCCTACCGTCAGACCCGTTCAGATGTCGTCAAAATGGGCCGGTCCGATGTAATCTTCGCCAATGGCCTTTATCTGGAAGCGCAGATGGAAGATCTGCTGCTGAAGCTACAGGAACGCAAACCCGTTTTCTTCATTGGGGAAGCCATAGAGCCTGTTAAGCTGGAAGGCTCAACGGCCTATTCAGATCGGTTTGACCCCCATGTCTGGATGAGCCCAACCCTGTGGCAGGGCGCAGTTGCCTCTGTCACACAGGCCTTCATCTCTATGGATCCAGAAAACGAAGAGGATTACCAAAACAATGCGGTTGCCTATCTCGCGGAAATTCAGGAGCTGTCTGAATACGGCGCCAAAATTCTGAAGACCGTCCCAAAAAATCGCCGTGTTCTGGTAACCGCACATGATGCCTTCACGTATCTTGGTCGGGATTTTGATCTGGAAGTGGTTGGCATTCAGGGCATCTCCACAAACTCAGAGGCAGGCCTGCAACGGATCGAAATGCTGGTTAAACTTCTTGTTGATCGCAAAGTTACTGCCGTTTTTGTTGAATCTTCCGTATCAGAACGCAACGTGCGGGCTTTGGTGGAAGGCGCTGCTGCCAGAGGGCACACTGTGGAGGTTGGCGGAGAGCTGTTCTCGGACGCAATGGGCCAGTCCAATACCTATGAAGGCACGTATATAGGAATGATCGATCACAACATGACGACTGTCACTCGTGCGCTGGGTGGTGAAGCGCCACTTCAGGGCATGCAAGGCAAACTGGGAGCTGGACACTAAAATGCATAACGTAAAAACGCCCGGCTTGCAGTTGCACGACGCCAACGCACCGCAGAAAATAAAGCCCGAGGACCAACCCTTTGCAGTTCAGGGTCTCACAGTTGCCTATCACCATAAACCAGTGCTTTGGGGCGTGTCTTACTCCGCACCAAAGGGATGCCTCACAGCAATTATCGGTCCAAACGGAGCAGGTAAGTCAACCTTCCTTAAGGCGGCCCTTGGCCTGATCCCTAAGCTGTCCGGCGATACCACTGTTTTTGGCACGCCAATCAAGAAAGCGCTGAAAAGGATCGCCTATGTGCCTCAGCGCTCCGCAGTGGATTGGGACTTCCCCGCCACCGCGATTGATGTGGTTTTGATGGGCCTATACGGACAAATCGGTTGGTTCCGTTGGCCATCTCGCAAACACCGCGAGAAGGCTCTGGAGTGCTTGAAGTCCGTTGGTATGGAGGATTTTGCCAAGCGTCAGATTGGCCAGCTATCCGGCGGCCAGCAGCAACGCGTTTTCCTTGCCCGCGCGTTGGCGCAGGATGCGGAAATGTACCTCATGGATGAGCCATTCGCAGGTGTCGATGCTGCCACCGAAAAAGCCATCGTCATGGTTCTCCGTAAACTCGTTGAGGATGGCAAAACCGTGCTGGTTGTGCATCATGATCTGGAAACAGTGCGGGATTATTTCTCCCACATTCTGTTGCTGAACGGTCAACACATCGCAGATGGTCCAGTTGAAACCACCTTTACCTCTGAAAACCTGCAGAAGGCTTATGGCGGACGACTGGCAAGCACACAGCTGGCTGGCTTGTCCCAAGCGTCAGGCGCATAGGGCAAAGTCATGGAACAGTTCTTTGCCGCCCTCACTTTGTCCGCAGGTTATAATACCGCCCTTGTGTGCGTTGGAGCCGCGCTCCTTGGCGCAGCCAGCGGTGCCATTGGCGTCTTCGTTCTCCTGAGAAAACGAACGCTGGTCTCAGACGCGATCAGCCATGCCACACTTCCCGGCGTTGCTCTGGCGTTCATTATCGCACAAACCTACTTCGACAGTGGTCGCTCCCTGCCGGTCCTCCTGTTTGGAGCGGCTTTATCAGCAGGCATCGGTGTTCTGGCCGTTGACTGGATCAAAACGCACACACGCCTGACGGAAGACGCCGCCATTGGCACCGTGCTCTCCACGTTTTTTGCCGTGGGTATGGTTCTGCTGACGGTCATTCAATCCATGTCCATCGCTGGGCAGGCTGGTCTGGAAGGGTTCCTCCTTGGCGCGACCTCCGGCATGTTGAAGTCCGAAGCAATGACCATCGCCGTTGCCGCTGGGCTGGTTGGCCTGGCCGTTGTGTTGCGCATGAAAGAGTTCTCACTACTCTGCTTTGACGAAGGCTTTGCCGCCGCCACCGGTTACAACGTCCGCTGGTTGGATCGCACGCTTCTTTTGCTCCTGCTCGGTATTGTCGTCATCGGTCTCAAAACCGTTGGTCTGGTGCTCATCATCGCCCTTGCGATTATCCCACCTGTTGCGGCTCGTTTCTGGACAGATCGTGTCCCGGTTCTGGTCGCTATCTCAGCTGGTATAGGCGCATCTGGAAGCTTTATCGGTGCAGCGCTTTCTGCAAGCGCGCCCAACATGCCAACCGGTGGTTTGATTGTGCTGGTGCTTTTCAGCTTCTTCGTGGTCTCTCTGCTGATCTCACCCGTTCGAGGCATTCTTGCAGCAGCGATCAAGCACTACCGCTTTCAGCGCATCGTGCATCTGCGTCAGGGCTTGCTTGCCATCGCCCATAATGAACCGGTTCTGGAACCTCTCACCCGCTCCATTCTGCGTCGTGGCGGTTTCATGAGCGGTGACGGACAGTCAACCATCAAAGGCCAGTCCGAAGCGCGCGTGATTGAACGGGACCAGAAACTTTGGAACCTCTACCGCGAAATGCATCCTGAGGAATCTCATGCTCTGGCAGATTGGTCTCTAAAGCCAATCGGCAAAGTGCTCCCGGCAGATACGGTCAAAGCCCTTGAAGACGAATTGAGCCCGCACATCGTTTGCACATCACAAACACCAAGGGGAGGACAACACTAATGGATATTTTCCTTCAGTTCGACCTTCCAAGTATCTTGCTCGGCTCTCTGGCAGCGCTGGCTTGCGGTCTGCTCGGCAACTTCCTTGTGTTGCGCAAACAAGCGCTGATGGGAGACGCGATCTCTCACGTTGTTCTGCCCGGCATTGTTCTTGGCTTTCTGGTCTCACACGAGACTGGCTCTTGGGCCATGATGATCGGGGCAGGGGCGGCGGCTATCTTCGCTGTGTTGCTCATTGAGTTGATCCGGCGCATTGGCAATGTAGAACCCGGCGCGGCCATGGGCGTGGTTTTTACCACCATGTTTGCAGCGGGTGTTGTGGTTCTGGAGCAAACTGGAACTGCAGGCGTTCATCTGGATGTGGAGCACGCCCTCTACGGCAATCTGGAAAGTGCAATCTGGCTGGATGCGTACACGCTCTCGGACCTTTGGAACTTAGAGGCTCTGGCCACCTTACCAGACAGCATCAAGCAATTGTTCGTGGTCAACTTATTGGTCATCGCGTTTGTTGTTCTGTTCTTCAAAGAGCTGAAGATCACCAGCTTTGATCCATTGCTTTCCGCAAGCCTTGGCTTCTCACCAAAATGGCTTGGCTTGTCCTTGATCGTCATGGTCGCGATTGCGGCAGTAGCAGCCTTCAGTGCAGTTGGCTCAATTCTGGTGATTGCCATGTTCATCTGCCCGGCAGCCACAGCACGTATGTTAACCGATAACCTGAAGGTGCAGCTATTCATCTCCGGCATTGCCTCTCTATCCGCTGGGCTATTTGGCTACTTGTTGGCCGCGTTCGGTCCATCGATGCTCGGTTATGAGATTTCAGTTTCTGCTGCTGGAATGATCGCGGTTGTTGCAGGTTTGCAGCAAGTGCTCGCTATGTTGTTTGCCCCTCATTACGGAGTTGTTGTTCGACGTCGTAAACAAAGAGCGCACATCAACCTCTGACCTAATAATGATCACTGATTTAACGACGGGAGGCATCGGTAATGGTGTCTCCTTTTTTTTGTTTATCAAATAGATAATGCTTTGAATTCCTCTGTAATTCCTTTGTAATTTCTCGGTTAAATTACAGAAGTACAAATACAACATTGCGGAGATGACTAATAATAGGCTATTCTCCGTAAGTTAATCTAATATTTTGTCATTGGCCTGTCACCGGTTGGATTTAGCTGACCGGGTGATAGGACTTGAAGGCGTCGAATTTATTTTCGACGTTACGCTCGCTATTTGTCTCTTTTTCTTTGAGGTTTTTTTTATGACTATCTCTCGTCGTTCAGTACTTAAAGGCACGGCTGTTGCGTCTGCAGTTGTTGCTGCTCCTGCAATCTTGAAAGCCTCCGATGCTCTTGCCTCTTCTGGTCAGGTGAATGTGTTCGCATGGGGCGATTACATTCAGGAAAACATGATTAAGAAATTTGAAGGTGAGACAGGTATTAAGATCAACCTGTCCACTTACGGATCCAACGATGAAGCTGAGCAGAAGCTGAAAGCAGCTGGTGGCAAAGGCTTTGATGTTATCTTCCCATCCATCACCAACGGCCCAAATTACTATGCGGATGGTCTGCTCGCTCCACTTGACGAGAATAAGCTGAAGCTTGACGCTCTCGTGCCATCCATGCTGCGCGACAGTGTAGACCTTGGCGGTACATACCGTGGCAAGCGTATGCTGCTGCCATTCGACTGGGGCACAGAAGCGGTACTGTTTGACAGCTCTGTTTTCCCGCTGGCTGATGATGAAGTTTCCTTCGGCTCCCTTTGGGCACCAGAAGCAAAGGGCAAAGCAACATTCCGTCAGAATTCTGCACTGATCGGCACCGGCCTTTACCTTGATGCCATCGGCAAAATTAAATCTAACCGTATGCTGGATGTCTACAAGACTGAGGATGATGCTCGCCGCGTATGGGATGAAGTTGCACAGTTTATCATTGACAACAAAGCAAACGTTGCTGCGTTCTGGAACAATGCAACAGAGGCCACAAACGCCTTCAAGCAGGCTGGCGCATCTATTGGTCAGACATGGGATACAACAGGCCTGTTGCTGAACCGTGAAGATGCTAAGTGGAAGTACCGCATGCCTAAAGAAGGTGGCATGACTTGGATGGATTCCATGGGTGTTCCAAGTGGGGCTGAAAATGTTGAGCAGGCATATGCCTTGATCAATGCAATGCTTACACCTCAAATGGCCGGGTTACTCTGTGCCAATACTGGTTACAACTCTTCTGTTGCCGGCGCCGCAGAATTTGCAGGTGATAATTACAAGAAACAGTTTATGGCCACCTACAACTCCGACAACCTTGGTAACCTTTGGTGGTGGCAGGCTGAAACTCCTTGGTTCACACCTCTGCGTCAGGAATATGTAGATAAAATCACCAACGCCTAACACCGTTAAAAGCAAAGCGCGGCCTCCGTCGCGCTTTGCATATCAGCTCGGTCCCCGTTTCAGCAGTTTTTTTGATGGCCACATGTCGTTGATGCTGACAGATCCTGCAGTGCGCTTTGATAAAAGGCGAGAGGGACTTTGCTGAAAGTTCAGGCGATCAAGCCCACTCCTGTATAAATCAAGAAGTAATAGACACATGATGCGCGGCAACGATGTAATTCTCGATAAGCTTTCTATGAGATTTGGCGACTTTACCGCCGTAGAGCCCACCGACCTCAAAATTAATGCTGGTGAGTTTTTCTCTATTCTCGGCCCTTCAGGTTGCGGAAAAACAACCATTCTTCGTATGATTTCAGGCTTTCTCACTCCTTCCCAAGGTCGCGTTGTTATTGGCGAGGCTGATATGTCCGGTATCCGCCCTAACGCCCGCCCAACGGCCTTGATCTTCCAGAACCTTGCTTTGTTTCCGCTCATGAGCGTTCGAGACAATGTTGCGTTTGGGCTGGAAGCACGCGGCATGGCGAAAAAACTTCGTCAGGAAAAGGCTCAGGAGCTGCTGTCCCTCGTCGCATTGGAAGAACAAGGCGATAAACTGCCAACCCAACTTTCCGGCGGTCAGCGCCAGCGTGTCGCCATCGCCCGTGCCTTGGCCGTTGAGCCTTCCGTTCTGCTGCTGGATGAGCCGCTTTCTGCATTGGATTTGAAACTCCGCCAGCACATGCGCGCAGAGCTGAAAGAGCTGCAGCGCAAAACCGGTGTGACGTTCATCTACATCACCCACGATCAAGGCGAAGCGCTAACCATGTCAGACCGTGTTGCTGTCATGAACAAAGGCGTTGTGGAGCAAGTCGCCAGCTCCGATGAAATCTATGCCCACCCGGCAACGCCTTTTGTCGCCAGCTTTGTCGGCGAGCAAAACATCATCAAGGGCAAAGTGATTGGCCAGCAAAACGGGTATGCCGTGATGGAAACACCACTTGGCAATCTCCTTGGCCAAAACACCCATGGTGTGAGCGCAGGCGAAGAGGCAATCCTGTTTGTGCGTCCAGAGCGCCTGTCGCTGCAAGAAAAAGACGGCCAGCAGAATGGTCTCTCCGCAATATTGGAGCGCCGCGATCTGGAAGGGCCTTTTGTTAACCTGCATATGCGGGCAGGGGACCAGCCATTGGCAATCCATCTCACCAACGTTAATCAGTCCCAGCAGGCCCTCGGGTCAAACCAGAAGCTTTGGTTTGCAGCGCAAGATGCAGTGGTGATGCGTCCCGGAGAACTGGCAAGTGAATAGTCTAATCAAAAGCTATGGTAAGGGGCTGACTGCACTCTTCATCGGCATAACAGGCCTTTGGATTGTGACGCTGATCATCCTTCCGCAAATTTCCATGATAGACCGCGCGTTCACCTATGAAGATAGAGGCGGAGCTGCTGCAACACTGTCACTGAAAATCGATCGCGCCTATTCAGAGGTGTTCCAGATCAACACCAGTTTGGATGTACTTCAGGCCGAAAGAGCCAACTTGGCGGCAGGCGAGGAGACGTCCAAAACGCAAGAGAGTGTATCCGCGCTCAATCCATTTGGCACACCAGCTCCAACCCCTGCTCCTTCCAATGAAACGTCATTGTTAAACCCGTTTGGTGCTCCGCCCGTTGCTGGCACAAATGGACCAACGCGGACGGTTGTGGAGATTGAGGCCGAGGAAGCTCCCCTACTGGCGAAGAAGAGCGAACTGCAAACTCGCATCGACACGCTGGAAGTCGAAGAAAAGTCCACCACGCAAACCGTGGGTAAGGACACGTCTTACTCCTTGCGAAACTTCACGCAAATGAGTGGAACTCATTTTGAGATCTTCCTGTCCACCATCGTCTATGCGCTATGTGTGACCCTGATTGCGTTTGCTCTGTGTTATCCAGTGGCTTATGCCGTTGCCACCACCACCAGTAAAAACAAAGTCGCTATTCTTATGCTTGGCCTGTTGATCCCTTACGCGATCAATGAGCTGTTGCGCATATTTGCATGGGTCATGATCCTTGAGAAGCAGGGCGTCCTGAACGCTGTGCTCGACATGCTGGGCATCATTGACATTCAAATGGGAGAGGGCTTCCGATTTGTAGCGTCTAATGGGGCCGTATTCACGGTCATGGTCTACGCTTATGTGCTGTTTATGGTCTTCCCGATCTACAACACCATTGATACGCTGGATAAAAACCAGATTGAAGCGGCGCGAGATCTTGGTGCCTCCACCTTCCGCATCCATTGGCGGGTGGTTCTACCGCACGCAAAACCGGGCATTGCAGTTGGTGCAATCATGACCTTCATGCTGTCAGCAGGCTCTATTGCTGTGCCGGAAATTGTGGGCCGGGGTCTGCACCCCGATTGGTTCTCGCAGGTGATCTACCGCCGTTTCTTTGAAGCAGACAGCTGGAATCAGGGTGCCGCTTACTCCATGACGCTCCTAGTTGCTTGTATTGTTTTTGTTCTCATCACTATGGCGGTCTTCCGCGTTGGAATTCGGGATATCGCAAAATGACCACACTACCTCTTGTCAAAAATAGCAGTGCAGGTTCAAGCTCTAAGCGAGATCCAATCGACTGGTCTGGCGCGGTTTTGAACGGCTACCTGCTGATCTTCTTTGCCTATATGTTCCTTCCCATGATCTTCATGGTGGTTGCGGCCTTTAACGCAGCTCCAACACCATCGGTAACAGACTGGCAGGGCTTTACGCTCAAGTGGTTTGCACAGCTGGCCAATGAACAGCGTTTCATCACAGGGCTTGGGCACTCCTTGGTCATCGCATTTGGTGTGATTGTCATCTCCATTCCGTTGGGGCTGGCTGGGGCACTGTTGCTGACACGGCTGCAAACCAGGGGCATAACACTGCTCTATACTGTGCTGGTCTCACCCATCCTCACACCGGGCATCGTGCTTGGTGCGACAACCATGATCTTCTGGCGCGATGCATTTGGCGTGGATGCGGGCTTGCTCACGGCAACAATCGCTCAGTCCAGCTTCATCGCCTCCTATTGCATGCTGATGTTCATGGCGCGCTTGCAACGGCAGGATCTGGCACTGGAAGAAGCGGCACTGGATTTAGGCGCATCCTCATTCCTGGTGTTCCGTCGGATCACATTGCCTTTCCTCATGCCAACGGTTCTGACTGCCGCAGCCCTTGCCTTCTTGCAGAGCATTGAAAACTACAACACCACCTTCTTTGCGATCGGGCCAAGCTGGACACTGGTGACGGAAATCGGAGCGCGTATGCGATTTGGTATATCCCCTGTCATCAATGTCATCGGCGTTCTCTTTGTAGCAATTACGATTATTGCTGCTACAGTCTACGTGTTGGCGAGCCGCAGGAAGAACCGCGGCTGACAAAATGCATCCGGGGGAATGATGACATCAGGCGAAATGGGCGTGCTGGAGCCATTTTCATTGTGTAAAGCAGAAGTGCTCCTGCCTGCTTCTGCTCAAAGCGCATATGCATATGTTCTGGAGCAAATCGACGCCTGGTGGCCTGCTGAATACAGGTTCTCTCCCGACGGTGTTCTGGGAATTGAACCCCTCGTTGGGGGCGCTTGTTTTGAGGATGTGGAAGATGGTCGCCGGTTGATTTGGGGGACCATTCAAGACTTGGAGGAGGGGGCGAAGATCGTTCTCTCCTGGCAGATCTCTCCCAACCGCCTGCTGATTGACACACCCGAAAAAGCCGGAGTGGTCACAATTCACTTCCATGATGTTGAAGGTGGCACCGAAGTGAAACTGGTGCATAGTCATTTTGAGCGTTACGGCGAAGGATGGCGCGACTATTTACGCGCCATGAATTCTAGCGTGGGCTGGGCGTATTGCCTGAATAAATTGAAAACGGCTATTTCCCATACCTAGGAGGTTTTATGAGGCTCAAATTTCGGTGTCTGCCAGAGCTTCATGGACATATTCCAGAGCCTGTTCTGGCCAAATCAGCACTCCCAGATTGGTTGAAGGATATTCCCTCAACAGTGCCAAGTGAGCTTTTGGGAAATGAACAGGTGCGTACGCTCAAACATTGCCCGCCCATTATTGACGGCTTCTCAACCGGCATCCTCTTCAAGCTGCCGTGTGATGTTGTGGTCAAAGACGGCGAATTCTCCTGGCACTGGCCAAAACCAGTCTCACCCAACGCACAGCAAACCCGCTCCCCAATCGGCCTGCATGTACCAGAGCAAGCCACAGGCGCACCATTGGGCACACGCCCGGATGATTTCATCATCAAACTCAACAACTTCTGGAGCGTAGAAGCGCCCGATGGTGTGTCCTTACTGTTCACACATCCACTCAACCGCGAAGAGCTGCCCTTCCGCACATTGGCTGGTATCGTGGATTGTGACCGGTTCAAAGGTGGCTTTGTTCACTTCCCGGCCCTCTGGAGACAACCGGAATTTGAAGGCACACTGGAAGCTGGAACACCAATCGCACAAGCCTTCCCGTTCAAACGCGAAAGTCTGGAACTGGACTGCGGCGGGATGGATGTGAGTGAGTTTGAGGCCCATCAAAACATGCAAAACGAACTGCAGGCTGAACCGGGTCACTACAGAAAATCTGTAAGGGCGTCGCGCTCAACACCTGCCTAACCCAAAAACTGCTTGGAATTGAGCGGCACACGGCCAGATGACCCCTGACTCATGAGTTTGAGTAGCTCAGGCCGTATGCCCGGATTGTTGGCAAAAAGCCGGCGCAGCATTCCTATGCCGTCCTCATTCCCCTGCATCTGCATAGCTTCTGCAGCTCCAATGATATTCTCTGCATCATTGTCATAGTCAGCGCGTTTTTGAAACGCGGACAGAGCAAGGTCAGGCACTTCCAGATGCAACGCAATGCGAGCAAGGTTCAATAGGCCATCTGCATCCTCCGGGAACGCAACCGTATACTCGGCAAACCCATTCAGGGCGTCATGAAAGTGTTCCAGATCCAGATAAGCTGCCGCCCGCTCAAACATCGCTCCTTTGTGATTGGGGGACATTTCCAGTGTCTTGGTAAAGGTCTCAATGGCCAAACTGTTATTGCCCGCTTTTCTACGCACCAAACCAAGATTGTACCAGAGGCTCGGATTCATGCCGTCATCTTCGAGCAGGTCATGAATGAGTTTTTCCGCAAGACCCCAATCTTCTTGTTGGAAAGCGGTTTCTAAACCGAGCAGCACATCTTCCATTTCAAAACCTCGCAAAACGACTTTACTATCTCATTTAAGGACGCTGATAATTGAAAGGTAATGACTAAGCAGAATAGGTCACGATCTCATTAATGAGCTGGTCCATACGCACTATGGATGAGGGGCGTGTAACAAGAACAACCCAGTCAGGCCTTATTCTCCCAAATCAATTATCTCCGCTCAGCACCTGTTCGGCTTGATTTGTTGAACCTGCTAAAGATATAACCCCATCAATCCGCAAAGCATTTCAGACTGGGCGTCATTTAGATATTTGATAGGCCAGAAAGTAAGTTGCTCTTCATTTTCCAGTCGTCCCCTTGGGAAAACGACAGGAATGAACAGCCTGCGTCGCGTGATTGTCATGCTGGCTCTGGTAAGGTCTCGGCCAGTTTGAATATAAAAACAGGTGTAAACGCAAAGCGGCGTTGAGAAAGTGGCAGTTATGTCCCCGGATAGGAATAAGGATGAGCAGCAGGTAAATCAGGAGCCCTTACGTATGGGCCTCAACAGGCAGGCGGTTTATCGCAAGCCCGTTGATGTGCGCTGGGTTCTTCTTGCGGCTGCTTCAATCTTCGCACTTTTTTCCATCGCCTTTCAGGTGCCTGTCTGGGCGTCCTTCTTCGCTTTTGCGCTGATTTTTGTCCTTGTCATCGGCGGCGGTATGAAAAGCCGTACCAAACTCAAAGCCCCAAGCGGTGTCAGCCGTAAAGAGGTCAGCGAGATTGTGGATCGCGGCATGAAGTCTGCCGTAAACGCATTGCCTGATCCTTGTTTTGTCGTCGATTACCGTGGCACCACGCAATATGTAAACCTTGCAGCTCAGCGTCGGTTTGGAACGATTGCGGTCGGTGACCCGCTCTCCTTCCGCATTCGCGCACCATCCCTTCTGGAAGCTTTGGACCGCGTTTCCAATGGTGGGTCCACTGAGGTTATTGACTGGGCAGAGAAAGTTCCGATGGAGCTTTGGTTGGAAGCGCACATCGCACCGCTGTGGTCCGTCTCCAGCGGAAATCTCGCCGTCCCGCGTGGCCGTCCCGGTCTCATTCTTGTTGTCATTCGCGATCTGACAGAGGCGCGCCGTCTCGAGCGTATGCGGGCAGATTTTGTCGCCAACGCCTCTCACGAGTTGCGGACGCCGTTGGCATCCCTCACAGGTTTCATTGAAACGTTGCAAGGCCCGGCCAAAGATGATCCAAAAGCGCAGGAGCAGTTCCTCGGCATCATGCTCAATCAGGCCGAGCGTATGCGCCGCTTGATTGATGACCTGCTGTCCTTGTCCCGCATTGAGATGAAAGTTCACGTTCAGCCAGAAACCCTCGTGGATCTCGGGCAAATCATGCGCCATTCCGTCGAATCTTTGTTACCTGTCGCCACAGAACTGGGTGTGGAACTGAATGTGACAATGCCAGATGAGCCTGCTGAAATTCGCGGCGAGAATGATGAACTGGTGCAGGTCTTCAACAATCTGGTCGAAAACGCTTTGAAATATGGTTCCAGCGGCAAGCGAGTCGATGTGACGTGCCGTTTGGATCCTGATTCCACCGAAACACCGCACTGGATTGCTGAAGTTCGTGACTTTGGCCCCGGTATCGATCCAGAGCATCTGCCACGATTGACCGAGCGTTTCTATCGTGTTGACGTGGTCACTTCCCGCCAGATGAAGGGAACGGGCTTAGGCCTTGCCATTGTTAAACACATTTTGACACGCCACCGCGCACGCCTCGAAATTGAGAGCAAACCAGAGCAGGGTGCATGCTTCCGTGTGTTCATACCCGGTGCCGTAATTTATGACGAAAATGAATTAGATTAAAAATACATAATAAAATCAAATGCTTACGATGTCATAAAACTGATACTCAACGTTCATATAACCATCACAGCCGAAGGGTAATTTACCGCTGACTCGCAGCCGGGGCGCTGTGAGATGAATGTAGTTTAACAGTTTCTAAAACCAGAACTCCCAAGGAGACTTCAGGTGAATATCAAGGCATTCGCAAGCGTAGCAGCTCTGGCTCTCGCAGGTACCATTGTTGCAGGTTCCGCACAGGCTCGTGACCAGATCCAGATTGTTGGGTCTTCCACAGTGTTCCCATTTGCGACAGCAGTTGCTGAGCAATTTGGTCAAAAAACCACTTTCAAAACACCAGTTGTTGAATCCACTGGCTCAGGTGGTGGCATCAAGCTCTTCTGTGAAGGTGTTGGCGAAAACACCCCTGACATCACCAATGCTTCCCGCCGTATGAAGGCCAAGGAGCTGGTTAAGTGTAATGAAGCTGGCGTAACTCCAGTTGAAGTGACCGTTGGTTTCGACGGCATCGTTCTTGCAAATTCTAAGGCCGGCACTCAGCTGGACCTGACACTCTCTCAGATCTTCCTTGCTCTTGCTAAGGAAGTTCCAGTAGACGGCAAGCTGGTTGCAAACCCTTACAACAACTGGTCCGACATTGATCCTGCTCTTCCAAATAGCAAAATCGAAGTTCTCGGCCCACCACCAACATCCGGTACACGTGATGCATTCGCTGAGCTGGCAATGGCTGGCGGCTGTAAAATGCTCCCAGGTGCGAAAGAACTCGGCCTGAAGAAAAAAGCGTGTCACGTAATCCGTGAAGATGGCGCCTACATCGAAGCTGGTGAAAACGACAACCTGATCGTTCAGAAACTGGATGCAAACCCGAATGCACTTGGCATCTTCGGTTTCTCCTTCCTCGATCAGAACGCTGACAAGATCCAGGGCACCAACATTGCCGGTATTGCGCCAACATTTGATGCAATTGCTGCAGGTGACTACCCAGTATCTCGCTCTTTGTACTTTTACATCAAAAAAGAGCATGTTGGCGTGATCCCGGGTATCGCAGAATACCTGGCTGAATTCACCAATGAAGACACTTGGGGTGACGAAGGTTACCTGGCAGACAAGGGACTTATCCCACTGCCAACATCAGACCGTGAAGCAATTTCCAAATCTGCTTCTGCTCTGACTGCACTCGCATTCTAATTGCTTGTGACATGAGGCGATCAGCCGAGTGCTGGTCGCCTTACCTTCTTCGTTAAAGTTCCATCGCGTATTCCCGAAAAGTGGACACGATTTTCGGAAAATGAATTCGCGCTTACACCAAAGCCCAAATATGGCGCATCAGGCGTCCTAGATAAGGCGGCACAAAGAAATGTTCTGGACTTACGCTGCGCTCCTCCTTCTGGTGTTTGTTGCTTCAAACTTTTACGGGCGTCTTCGGGCGGCTCAAGTTGCGGGCAATCAGCTTTCAGTTCTCCATTCTCGGCCAAGCTACCACGGTGGTTATCTGGCGATCCTTTCAACATTACCTGCACTTGCTGTGCTGCTTGTATGGGCAATCATCGAACCGCGCCTGCTGGATACAATGGTGATCAACGCCAGTGCTGATGTTGTTGAACAGCTGTCAAAACCTGAACTTCAAGCCTATCTGCGCGATGCCCGCGCAATCGCATTTGGCGGGATCGTCGGGTTTACAGATGCCGGAAAAGAGCAAGCTGCCGAGGTGTTTAAATCCCTTGCCGCAACCTCGCTCTTCCTTAAAACGGCTCTCATTATTGTGCTGATCAGTGCTGGTCTCTGGTACGGTACTAAGTCCATCAGACCAACAATGCGGGCTCGCCATTTTGTTGAACGCACCATCATGGGGTTGCTGATCCTGTGTTCTGCTGTTGCGATCTTCACCACAATCGGCATCGTGCTGTCCCTGATTTTCGAAAGCCTGATGTTCTTCCGTCAAATTCCTATTCTGGATTTTGTGTTTGGCATGCACTGGAGCCCACAAAGCGCCTTTGAGGGCGCTGGCTCTGAAACAGCTGAAGTAAACACCGAGATTTTCGGAGCGATCCCACTGTTGATGGGCACCATGCTCATCACCGCAATCGCTATTTCTGTGGCGGCCCCTGTTGGATTGCTCTCCGCCATCTACCTTTCAGATTACGCAAGCGGTCCGGTTCGGGCAGTCGCAAAACCGATGCTGGAAATTCTGGCAGGTATACCAACCGTTGTTTATGGCTTCTTCGCCGCGCTAACGGTTGCTCCCTTCATTCGTGGGTGGGGCGAAAGTATCGGGCTCTCGGTGAGTTCAGAATCTGCGCTCGCAGCTGGTCTTGTTATGGGCATCATGATTATCCCGTTCGTCTCCTCCCTTTCAGATGATGTGATCAACGCAGTGCCTCAGTCTCTTCGGGACGGATCAGCCGGTCTGGGCGCGACCAAGTCAGAAACCATCCGCCGCGTGGTGTTGCCTGCAGCGCTTCCGGGCATCGTATCAGCGCTTATTCTGGCGATCTCCCGCGCGATTGGCGAGACTATGATTGTGGTGATGGCCGCGGGTCTTGCTGCAAACATGACAGTCAATCCGCTTCAGGCTGTAACCACAGTCACCGTGCAGATCGTAACATTGCTGGTCGGTGACCAGGAGTTCGACAGCGCAAAAACACTGGCAGCCTTTGCTCTTGGCTTGCTGCTTTTCTGTATCACACTAGCTCTCAACATCTTCGCTCTGCGCGTTGTGAAGAAATATAGGGAACAGTATGACTAATATCGCTCAGGAAATTGCCGGAGCAGCCATTCCTGATGTTCATGGCGGCGTTCCAACCGGCGTTCATACAACGGATGAAGCACGTCTGCGCCTTAAAAAGCGGTACAGCCTAGAAGCGCGCTTCAAGGCCTATGGCATGGGTGCAATCGCTCTTGCCGCAACCTTCTTGTTTCTGCTGATGTTCACGATTGTTGGATCTGGTCTGCCAGCCTTCACCTACAATTACGTGAATGTGCCGTTGAACCTGAGCCCGGATAAAGTTGACCCTGCGAATCCGGCAGGGGCCAGCTATAACAAAATCATTCGCGAGGGGCTAAAAGCTGAGCTGCCATTTGCATCAAACCGCAAAAACCGCCGCACGCTGTATTCCCTTGTGTCGTCGGGTGCAAACATCACTCTGCAAAAGCAGGTGGTCGCTGATACCTCTCTGCTCGGAGACACGGGCCCTGTTGCAATTCCGCTCTCCGATTTTGCCGACCTTTATGTCAAAGGCCTGATCACTCAAAAATCCGAGATTGAGACAACGGGCGCAGCAACGGTAAGCGGAACAGAAGGTCAGGTGACAATCACCTCTGAGAAGCCTGAGTTTGAAAAAATCCTTGGATCTCTTCAGAACTATTTGAAACAGGAAATCGAACTCCTCGCAGGTAAGATTGAAGCCCGTGGCCGCTCTGAATATAGCGTCAAAGCCAAGATTGATAATCTCACGGCTCGCCTGCAATCCGAAAGTGACCCGCTTGTTGCAAGGCGTCTTAAAGCCGAAATTAAAGGCAACAAAGCCTCCTTAGAGACAATCATCAGGTCTTTGGCGTCGCAAAGAGCTGGCTTGGCCACTTTGAAAACCCGCAGTGCCAACATCAATCAGGGTGAAACTCTGAATGCAAATATGCCAAGCTACTTTGTAACTATGAATGGCGGCACGGTTAAGGTTGAAAAAGTCAGCCCGAACAGCATCACAGGACAAGCCTTTATTCCTCTTCAATCCGCAGCTGCTGCAAAGGCCGGGCAGTGGGGTATTGAAGAGATCGAGACACCTGAATCCTTCCGCAAATTCTCCGATAAAGAAATAGCTTATACGGATTACCTTGTCTCCAAAGGCGCGGTTGAAAATGAATGGAACTCCATCTTCTTCACGTCGGGCGCAAGCCGTGAGCCGGAGATGGCGGGTATTTGGGGCGCAGCCGTTGGCTCCTTCTGGACCATGTTGGTTACGTTGTCTCTATCCTTCCCGATCGGTGTATCAGCTGCAATCTACCTTGAGGAGTTTGCTCCCAAAAACCGCTGGACCCAGCTGATTGAGGTCAACATCAACAACCTTGCTGCCGTGCCATCCATCGTGTTTGGCCTGCTCGGTTTGGCGGTGTTCCTCAACGTCTTCGGGTTGCCAAGATCGGCTCCGGTTGTGGGCGGTATGGTGCTGGCGCTGATGACCCTGCCAACGATCATCATCGCATCACGTGCAGCTCTTCAGGCAGTCCCGCCCTCCATCCGCGAAGCTGCCTTGGGTGTAGGAGCCTCCCGCTTGCAGGCTGTGTTCCACCACGTTTTGCCACTGGCAATGCCGGGCATTCTGACAGGGACCATCATCGGCATGGCACAGGCCTTGGGTGAAACCGCACCGCTTCTGATGATCGGCATGGTGGCCTTTATCGTGGACATTCCGGTAAGCCCGGTTGATCCATCAACAGTGCTGCCAGTGCAAATCTTCATGTGGGCGGATTTCCCGGAACCCGCCTTCCAGCAGAAAACATCTGCCGCGATCATGGTGCTTTTAGGCTTCCTGATCTCAATGAATGCAATGGCAATTGTTCTGCGCAAACGCTTTGAGCGCCGCTGGTGATTTGAAAGGCAACATCATGACAATGGAAATGACCACGAACACAGAGAGTGCAATGAAAACCGACCTGTATGCCGCGCCAGCCGTCTCTGCTGAAGGCGAAACACTCAAAATGCGTGGCCGTAATGTAAACGTGTTTTACGGTGAGAAACAGGCACTCTTCGGAGTGGATCTGGACGTGCGCAAGAACCAGGTAACAGCCCTCATCGGCCCGTCTGGTTGTGGTAAATCCACCTTCCTGCGCTGTATGAACCGGATGAACGACACCATTGCTATCTGCCGCGTCGAAGGTGACATTCTTCTCGATAATGATGATGTCTATGATCCGCGTATCGATGTGGTTGAACTGCGTGCCCGCGTTGGCATGGTCTTTCAAAAGCCCAATCCGTTCCCGAAATCCATCTTTGAAAATGTTGCCTACGGGCCCCGCATTCATGGCCTCGCCCAGAGCAAGAGCGAGCTGGAAGAAATCGTCGCGAACTCATTGCAGCGAGCTGGTTTGTTTGCGGAAGTCAAAGACAGATTGGACGAGCCGGGCACAAGTCTTTCCGGCGGTCAGCAGCAGCGCTTGTGTATTGCACGCGCCATTGCGGTGTCTCCCGAAGTGATCCTGATGGATGAGCCGTGTTCTTCGCTGGACCCGATCGCCACTGCCAAAGTGGAGGAACTGATTGATGAGTTACGCCTCAATTACACAATCGTAATCGTAACCCACTCCATGCAGCAGGCAGCGCGTGTGTCACAGCGGACAGCTTTCTTCCATATGGGGACTTTGGTTGAGGAAGGTCTGACGACTGAAATCTTCACAAACCCCAAAGACCAGCGCACACAGGATTACATCACTGGCCGTTTCGGTTAAGAATAGAAACTGCTCTAAGGAAATCATCCAATGAAAGATCATATCGTCTCTGCTTTTGGCGAGGAACTCAAAGAGTTAGCCGGACGCGTTGTTGAGATGGGCGGCCTTGCCGAAACACTGGTGCATGATGCTGTGACCGGCCTACTCAGGCAGGATCGTGAACTGGCAGCGCGCACCATCGCAGCTGATCAACGCCTCGACAACATGCAGGCAGAGCTTGAAGAGCTGTGTATCTCCGTAATCGCACGCCGCCAGCCAATGGCAAGTGATCTGCGTGTGATCATTGCGGCCATGCGGATCTCGAACGATCTTGAGCGCGTTGGTGACATGGCAAAGAACATTGGCAAGCGAACCCTCGCGATTGAGACAGATTTCTCCAACAAACAGCTCGCTGTTGGTGTGGAACATATGTCTGATCTCGCTCTTGAGCAGCTCAAGGCCGTTTTGGATGCCTACACCTCGGGTGATCTTGAGGTTGTTCAGCGCGTGCATCAACGTGACGACGAGGTTGATGCGCTGTACACATCCCTGTTCCGTCAGCTGCTGACCTACATGATGGAAGATCCTCGCTCAATTACCATGTGTGCACATTTGCTGTTTTGTGCGAAGAACATTGAGCGTATTGGGGACCACGCAACAAACATTGCGGAAAACATCTATTACATGGTTTCTGGTAATCATCTGCCAACAGAGCGTCCCAAAACGGACGAACTTACACAGAGCGCCGCTGTTTAGGGTGTATTTGCACAAGCGGGTGCCGGTTTTTGGATAAGAATGCGCTGAAAATGCGTATTCCCAAAAAAGAAGCACCGTGTTTGGTTAGAATACGCATGACGAAAAGAGTATCGCAGCCTGCCCAAGCCATTTCAGGCATGCTGCTTTGAAACAGAAGGTGCAGAGAGCACTTTAGTATGCCTAAAATATTGATTGTAGAAGACGAAGAACCGTTGAGCTTGCTGCTACGCTACAACCTGGAAGCAGAAGGCTACACTGTGGGCGTATGCGCAAGAGGGGACGAGGCTGAAATCCTGCTTCAGGAAAGCCAGCCGGACCTTCTTCTGCTGGACTGGATGCTTCCCGGCCTCTCCGGAATTGAACTCTGCCGCCGGTTACGGGCACGGTCTGAAACGGAACGCATGCCAATCATCATGCTGACAGCGCGCGGTGAGGAATCCGAGCGTATTCGCGGCTTGGCGACAGGCGCGGATGACTACGTGGTTAAACCGTTTTCTGTTCCTGAGCTGATGGCTCGTGTCCGCGCCATTTTCCGCCGTGCAAATCCCGAGGTGGTCTCCACGCTTCTTAAATCTGGAGATATCGAGCTGGACCGCGAAACGCACCGTGTTCGCAGAATGGGCAGTGAGATCCACTTAGGGCCAACAGAGTTCCGCTTGCTGGAATTCCTGATGAGCGCGCCGGGCCGTGTTTACTCACGCGAGCAGCTTTTGGACCGTGTTTGGGGCCATGATGTGTACGTGGATGAACGCACAGTTGACGTCCATGTGGGCCGCCTTCGCAAAGCCATCAACAAAGGCCGCATGAAGGATCCAATCAGGACAGTGCGTGGCGCAGGTTACGCGTTCAACGATCAGTTTGCTATCGGGTAATGCTGAGTAATTACTGACAGGTTATAAAGCCGCCTAAGGGCGGTTTTTGTGGCCCAGTCGCCTCATGCCGCAACGGACAACAAAAAGCCGGGCAAATGACCCGGCTTCTCAATCTTATATATCTGTTTGATCAGCTGGCGCGGCGGCTACGACGATCGCTCACTGGTTGATACGCGATGCTGCGGTGATGGGCGCAGTAAGGTGTGCCTGCATCAGACTGACGACCACAGAAGTAAAAGTCATCAGAACTCGGGTCACCAATTGGCCACTTACAAGTCCGCTCATTCAAAGTCAGAATGGACGCCCGTTCTGACGGAGGAATGAAAATATCTGGTGCGGGCATTTGCGCAAGTTCGGCCCGGATCATTTCAATTGGTTCAATTTTAAGGGCTGTAGCCCCAGCAACAGTTGGCTGAATAGGACGAGGTGAAGGAGTACTTATCGCAGCAACGGCGATTGTTTCTGTTACGCTCGGTTTTGCAGGAGAAACTGGCCGGGCAGCAGGTGCTGCGGCTTTTCTCGCTTTAGTTGCGGCGCCACCAGATTTGGCGCGGCCTGATAATCCAAGGCGGTGAACCTTGCCGATGACGGCGTTCCGGGTGACGCTACCCAGTTCGCCAGCGATCTGGCTTGCGCTCAGTCCGTCTGCCCAAAGCTTGCTTAGTAACTCTACACGTTCTGCTGTCCAGCTCATTAAAGGGCCCCGTCTTCCTTCAGTGGCGTGCAAAACAGCATTCGCTCAGCCCGGATAAATCCGACCTTGCCGCTTACCTGAGCGTGTGTGCTTGCAGCGTTTAGTAACTACGAGATGGTGTGTAACTCTTATCGCACACTACTATATGGGCGTCGAGGCGAGCAATAACCTTAAAGAATTGAGGTGGGGATGACTCTGGTTTTCCCCAGAATTGCCGCGCTACTACTTACCTATTACAGCCCTCTTGCAGTGGGAGAAGATTACCAATCCATGGATTGGGAGGTGTCTCTTAAGTCAGATCCTATAGCAATCTTTCCAACATAAAGTAAGAGCTGACGACCTTACTCCATTGATATTTATTACATATATTAATCAGGAAAAAACAACTGGTAATAATTACTAGTTAAACAGGTAATTCATGAGGCCTTTGTAGATTTATACCAGCAGCGCCACCTCATACTACACGTATGAGGTGTGTTGAATAAACCTTAAGTGTACTGGAAAAAATCTGGTCATAGGGAACCGTATTAACCCACCACTCGGCCCTACAAAGATGCCACAATGGCGCCTTCCAAGTGGTGCGGCCAAGACTGGTTGATGTCGTTGGTAGCCCAAGGGGCACACGGTAATTCCTGAACTATAATAACCTATTGCTGCCTAATAGGTGTTATTGACAGCCCATACGGAACACGGTTTATATGTTGCTTCGTTTACAGCCCAAACGCCATATGGCGTTTTTTTGTTTCTTGACCAGATAACTGGAATTTTTTGAGTAAATAACAGCTCAATCCATGAGGAGTTAAAAATGACGACTTCGTCGCTAATGCAGACTTATGCCCGTTCTGAACTTTCGTTCGAGCGTGGGGAAGGTGTCTGGCTGATTGCGGCTGATGGTCGACGATACATGGATTGTGCATCTGGTATTGCGGTTTCCGGTCTTGGTCATGCCCATCCCAAATTGGTTGAAGCGCTCAAAGCGCAGGCTGAAAAGCTTTGGCATGTCACCAACCTTTATACCATTCCAGAAGGCGAGACGCTGGCAAAGCTTCTCACAGACAACACCTTCGCTGATGTGGTTTTCTTTTGCAATTCAGGAACAGAAGCAATCGAAGGGGCGATGAAGACAGCCCGCCGCTACCATTTTGCCAAGGGTAATCCCGAGCGGACGCGTATCATCACCTTTGAAAATGCGTTCCACGGCAGAACCATGGCAGCACTGGCCGCTGGTGGTCAGCAAAAATACCTCGAAGGTTTTGGTCCTGCCCCGGAAGGGTTCGATCAGGTGCCTGTTGGCGACCTTGATGCCGTTAAGAAACTGGTTGGCCCGGAAACAGCCGCGATCATGCTTGAACCTGTTCAGGGCGAAGGCGGTGTGCGCACCATGGATCCAGCTTTCTTAAAAGGTCTGCGCGAGATCTGTGACGAGAATGGTCTGTTGCTGATCTATGACGAAATCCAGACCGGTGTTGGCAGAACAGGCAAACTCTTTGCGCATGAATGGGCCGGTGTTGAACCCGATATCATGGCGATTGCAAAAGGCATCGGCGGCGGTTTCCCGGTGGGCGCGTTCCTTTCAACCAGCGAGGCTGCAAGCGGCATGGCTCCGGGCGCGCACGGCACCACATTTGGCGGCAACCCACTTGCTATGGCTGTTGGCAATGCCGTTCTGGGTGTCGTTCTGGAACCCGGCTTTATGGAAGCGGTTCAGGAAAAAGGTCTGCTGCTGAAGCAAAAACTGGCCTGTGTTGTGGATGAATACAGCCGGGTGTTTGAGCTGGTACGCGGCGAAGGCCTGATGCTTGGCCTTAAATGCAAAGTGGCAAACACCGAGCTTTTGGTTCACATGCGCAACAACGGCCTGCTGCCTGTTGGCGCTGGCGATAACGTTTTGCGTATTATGCCGCCCATGACTATTACCGCTGAAGAAATTGATGTGCTCGTAGAAAAGATTGAAGCCGCTGCTGCGGACATGGAAAACGAGCTGAAAATTGAAGAGATTGCAAAATGAACACTTTGACCAAACCACAGCACTTTCTTGATATCAGCGAATATTCCACTGCCGACCTCCGCAAAATTATGGAGGCTTCCAAGCAGATCAAGTCCACCAGAAACGGCGTAAACCGCGGGCAGGGGCCTCTTGCAGGTAAAGTCCTTGCCATGGTCTTTGAGCAACCCTCCACAAGAACTCGCATCTCGTTTGATGTTGGCATGCGCGAGCTGGGCGGCGAGACCTTGATGCTGACTGGCGCAGAAATGCAGCTCGGTCGCGGCGAGTCTATTCCCGATACCGCCCGCGTGCTCTCTCGCTTTGTAGACATGATCATGATCCGCATGTTGGATCATGATGCCGTTAAAGAATTGGCAGAATACGCAACTGTGCCGGTTATCAATGGTTTGACGAAGGTCTCGCATCCCTGTCAGATCATGGCAGACATCCTGACATTTGAAGAACACCGCGGCAGGATTAAGGGTAAAACCGTTTCCTGGGTGGGCGATAGTAACAACGTTCTTTACTCTTGGATCGAAGCGGCTGCAAAATTTGACTTTAAAATTAACGTGGCCGCACCAAATGAACTGACAGTACCGCTTGACTGGATCGAAAAGGCCTATAAAGCCGGTGCTGAACTCTCAGTATCAGACGATCCGTTTGCTGCTGTAAAAAACAGTGATTGTGTTATCACCGATTGCTGGGTTTCCATGGGTGATGCGGACGAAGAATCCCGTCACAACATGTTGGCCGCCTATCAGGTGAATGAACGCCTGATGAGCCAAGCCAATGACAGTGCTTTGTTCATGCACTGCCTCCCTGCACATCGTGGGGAAGAAGTGACGAATGAGGTGATGGACGGCCCGCAATCTGTGGTATTCGACGAGGCAGAAAACCGTCTCCACGCGCAAAAAGGCATTATGGCGTGGTGCATGGGTGCTTTGCCTGAAGGATAAAAAAATATATGACAAGTACACCTGCTCAGCCAACCCCTGCTGGCGTTGATGCCGTTGTTCCCTTTACCGTTGAAGCGCTGGATATACGTGGCCGGGTCATCAATATGGGGCCGGTTCTGAACAGTATACTGGCACGCCATCAGTACCCGGGCCCTGTCAACAAGCTGCTGTCAAAGGCAATTGTTCTGACAGCCATGCTCGGCAGCACGTTGAAGTTTGAAGGGCGTTTGACCCTTCAGGCTCAATCTGATGGTGCCGTTTCCATGCTGGTTGTTGATTTCAACGCACCGGACGGCTTGCGGGCTATGGCGCAGTTTGATGCTGCCAAGGTTGCTGATGTTGCAAGCCAAGACGGTTTCAAACCAGATCATCTGTTAGGCAAAGGCCATCTTGCTTTCACCATTGATCAAGGCGCGCACACCAGTCGCTATCAGGGCATTGTTGTTCTGGATGGAACAACCCTTGAAGAAGCAGCTCACGAGTACTTCCAAAAGTCCGAACAGATCCCAACTCTCCTTCGTCTGGGTGTTGCAGAAATGCTGACCAAATCCGAAGAAGGTGGCGCAGATCATTCCTGGACTGCTGGCGGCATTATGGTTCAGTTCCTGCCGCAATCTCCAGACCGCATGAAGCAGGCAGACATTCACCCAGGTGACGCGCCAGAAGGCCATGAACATCACGCAATGGATGAAGATGATGCCTGGATTGAAGCACGGTCTCTGGCCGAGACTGTCAAGGACGATGAACTCACCGATCCAAACCTGACCGTTGAAGGGTTGCTGTACCGCTTGTTCCACGAGCATGGCGCGTCTGTGTATACGCCGCAGAATGTCTCCGACAAATGCTCCTGCTCAGCAGAAAAAATCACAGCAATGATACAGAGCTTTTCTGAGGAAGACAAAACCGAGATGAAGGCAGAAGGAATGGTTCACATCAAATGTGACTTCTGCTCCATGGACTATGAGCTGGATGCCAACAAGGTGTTCAAGGACTGATCAACGCAAGAAACAGCTGATCCTTTCAAAGCAATGGCTTACTAAAAAACGCTGTCAGAACATTCTCTGACAGCGTTTTTTAGTAAGCCATTGCTTGATAAAGGAATTTTACCCTAAATGCGGTCAAAAATGGAACCCATCCGCGGACTAAACAAGCGATCATAGGTTTTCATCAGGTAGTTATCGGTCATCCCGGCAATATGATCGCAGATCACACGCATATCCTCACCAGCATCCTCGTACTTTTTGTAGGTCGCTTCCGGCAGAAAATTCTTTGGCTCACTTTGCAGAACCTCGAAGACCGCAACTACCATTTTTTGCCCCTTAAACTCCAACTGCTGAACACTCGCAGATTTGATAACCTTCTCATATACAAAGCTTTTCAGGCATTCCAAAAGAGTCTCGATATGATCAGGAAGGGCAGCTTTAAACCTCAGGTGCGGCTCGTTGAATACCTCATTCTCAGCAATGTAAACGTTGGAAATGAGATGTCCGACAAGCTGGCTAATCCGCATCTTGCGCATGTTCACTTCACTTCGGAAGAGGTGTTCCACAATCCCGTCAAACCCATTGGAATTCTGCTTTCCGGGATGTTGCTTGTTTAACTCATTGATAAACGATTGAAATTGCTCAGGCTTTACGAACGCGCGAAACTGCTGCTCGCTCACCATGTTCAGTGCAATGGCATCCTCAAAGTCATGAACGCCATAAGCAATATCATCCGCCAGATCCATAATGGAGCAATCAAAGGATTTGTAGGAGGTCTTGCCGTGCTCACCTTTCTTAGCCATCACGCGCGTAAACTCGCTGCGATCAGAAGCACTTAGCGGATCTAAGATCCAGTCAACAACCTCCGCCTCGCTATCAAGATAACACTTGGGCGGTCTTGCACTCTTACGATCAATCAACCGCAACGAGGTCGGAACCGGATTTAGCACCGGTGTACTTCCGGTATTGGTAGCAGAGAAGGGAGCAGGATATTTCAACGTGCCGAGCAACGTACTCCGTGTGAAGTTAAGCCCATGATCTTTCGACATTTTCTCCAGTTTAGAGATCAGCCGCAAAGTCTGTCCATTGCCCTCAAACCCACCAAAATCCCTCATGCAGTAGTTCAACGCCACCTCACCACCATGCTCAAATGGAGGATGCCCAAGGTCATGACAGTAAGAGATCACCTGCACTTGTGTCTGACTTGGCAAGTACTTAGCACCCGCATGGCTTTTATGATTGTGCTCCAAACTGCGAATAAGCCCAGATGCAATTTGTGCAACTTCCAGAGTATGGGTCAAACGCGTGCGATAAAAATCACTATCCCCCAAATTGAGGATCTGGGTTTTGCCCTGCAACCGACGAAACGCATGTGAATGAACGATCCGGCCAAAATCTATCTCCGCCGTGCTACGCCCATCATTTGTTGAGGAGCTGGATTTCTCCTGCCGTTCACTCCAATCAATCCCCACTGTAATTCCCCCAAAGCTTTATCAAGCTATTGATAGCAAAATGCCCCACCAATTTGGCAGGGCATGAAATTTCACCGGTATTTAGTCTTTAAGAAGATTTCCAAAAAAAGCGGCGGTTTCCTTGGCAGCCTGCTCAATGTTCCCCTTCCATGTGGCAGGAGAAGCACCACGTGGAGCAAGGTCGTGATTGCCATCTTCAAGCCAATGGAGACGAACAAACTCCGGCAATTCAACCGCTTCCACATCAAGCTGGCAGCCCATCTGGTCACGATCCCCTTGCGCGATCAAAATAGGCCGTTGAGACTTTTGCAGTGGCTCAAAGCGCCAATCAGCAAGTTCTTTCTTGGCAGAGGTGTGGAACGGGTACCCAAGGCACACGATACCCACAACTCGCGCCGGCAAACTCTCAGAACCAGCCAGCATAGCCGCAACGCGCCCACCCATGGATTTTCCACCAATTAAAACAGGGCCTTCTGTTTCTTCAGCGATGGCTTGAACCACATTCTGGTATTCACTAATGAGCTTGTCAGCACGTGGAGGAGGCGCCTTCTTGCCAGTCTCACGTCGTTTAGCCATATAGCCAAACTCGAACCTAGCAACGGCAATGCCGTTCTGTGCAGCTGCGTCCGCAAAGCGGTTCATAAAATTGGCATCCATCGGCGCACCGGCACCATGAGCCAGAATAAGGGTGCCTAAGCAGTCCCCTTCAGGACGTGTCCATAAAATCTCTGTCATGCTGGCATTTTAGCGCTTCTTTCATACTAAAAGTGACAGGAAATTTACTTGTCCCCGCCTTCGATACTGCCCATATTAAGAATATCTAATATAATTGCGCCGATATCGCACGGGAATGGAATTGGAATACATCATGGAAGAAGGCACAATTCGCTTAGGGATATTTGCAGGTGCGTTCCTTGTGTTCGCCCTTCTGGAAATATTTATCCCCCGGCGTTCAGAGTCTCAAGAGCGGCCACGGCGCTGGTCAACCAACCTTATTCTCTCTGTGATCAATACTTTGATGCTGCGCTTTGCCCTGCCGATTGCAGCGGTCTCAACAGCGTATTGGGCACAAACCAACGACTTCGGTCTTGCAAATTGGTTCGACCTAAACGCCTTTGTTGCTGGCACAATTGCATTTTTTGCACTGGACTTCGCAGTCTGGGCGATGCACGTCGCCAGCCACAAAATCCCGTTCCTTTGGCACATGCACAAAGTTCACCACACAGATCCGCGCTTTGATGTGACAACGGCCCTTCGGTTCCACCCAATGGAAATTGCCCTATCCATGCTGTGGAAGGTTGGCGTTGTCGCACTGCTCGGTGCTCCCGTTCTTTCAGTGGTTATTTTTGAGGTGGTTCTCAATGCAGCAGCCATGTTCAACCATGCCAACATCAAACTCCCGGACCGGGCTGATCGTGTTCTGAGATGGGTGATTGTAACGCCGGATATGCACCGTATTCACCATTCAACGCGCCCAATTGAGACCGATAGCAACTACGGTTTCAACTTCCCGTGGTGGGACAGAGTGTTCTCGACCTACACACAGGATCCCAAAGGTGGGCAGGAGAATATTGTCTTCGGCCTTAAGGAGTTTCAAGGCAAGGAACCACGTCAACTTGGATGGTCTTTGTTGTTACCTTTCAAAGCCTTGACACATGTGCAGGGCTGGCTCACCAGCAAGGTCAACAAGGATGGAACCCCAAAAGCAGGCTAGGCTCTAAAAGAACCCGCGAGGGAAATAACGCAAGTAAAGCTCACCCAATCTTCCATTGGTTTGAAGGCGGGAGAGACCAAGATTGATCGCGTTCAACGTCTTGGTGTTTCCCGCTTTTGTTGCAATAGCAAGCCCACCGCCAAAGTAGCCCGGATCTAACCAGGGGCCTCCGGCGAACTTACAACAACTCTCTGCCGCTTTTGTATCCAGCCAAAACGACAAACGCATTCCATCACCAAACAAGGCATCAACTTCGGAGCTGATGATCGCTTTGCGTGCAAGCTCTTCACTATCAAAGGGAACTGGAATGGCGTCCTGGAAAAACCTTTCCAAAAAGGCCTCATGCCGAGAGCCAATAACAACAGCAATTTTCTTGCTTTCCATCGTATCTGGGAGCGGGTTCAAGCTACTATTTTTTGTGATCACGAACCGACCCGGAAACCGCATGTAAACTCGTGAAAACTGCAGTTGGTTCAAGATGTCTGGAGTAATCGTTAGACCTGCAATAATCGCGTCTGCTTCTCCGTTCACAACCGTGTTGGCAAGGTGTCCAAAGGGTCTGATCTCGAGGCTACAGGCAATTTTGAGGTTTTGGCAAATTTCCCGTGCCAGATCAATGTTGTACCCCATCAGGCGTTGTTCACTGTCGCGAAACACAAAAGGCGGGAAATCATCAGCCGCAACAAACCTGATTTTCTCGGGTGCCTTACCTGTCGAGCTAATCCCGGACTGGCCTCCAGAAAAAATCGGAATGGTGATCGTGGAGTTTTTTCTTCGCTCTAAGTTGGCTGCCGACATCCCTTCTTTTCCAGGGGCTAATAAAGGAGAGCTCCGGGAATCCTCCCGTTCAATTGTGCCATTCGCATTCTGTGCCACAGCATCTGAAGCTGCAATAAAGAGTG
The DNA here is from genome assembly GCF_900104145.1 of Pseudovibrio sp. Tun.PSC04-5.I4. Lineage (NCBI taxonomy): Bacteria > Pseudomonadati > Pseudomonadota > Alphaproteobacteria > Hyphomicrobiales > Stappiaceae > Pseudovibrio > Pseudovibrio sp. Tun.PSC04-5.I4. Next base: position 582,493 of record NZ_FNLB01000006.1, read on the forward strand.
GCTGGGCGATACCGCCAACAAGCAATATGAAGAATGCAAGGAAACGCAAAAGCTGTCCAATCCTGTTTAAAATATGGCGCTAGCCTAACGGGAAATTCTCAAGGAGATACTAAGTGAATGTCTGCGAGAGGAAAAGACCTGCAACCGCATATCAACCTCCCCAATTAACAGGAGAGGAGATTGATGGGCAGGAAAACAGAGTTGGTATGAACGCACCACTTTCCGTACGCCAAGCAAACACGCTGCGTTCTCTCTCCTTGTCTATTGGGTGCGTTGAAAACCAAACCTCATTGCAAGCAAGCCAAGCTCTTAAAAAGAGAATGGTCTCGATTAACCCGCTGGAAGAACATATTGAAAATGCGGGATATTCCCATGGATATTTGGGAGAGGGGCATCGACCAGAGTACAAAAACATCCGTAAAAAAACTCAAACCCGTTATGTCCCTGAATTTCTCAAATATGATAATGCGTTGGAACGGGATGTCCTTCTGCAATGCAATTGCTCAGAAGCTTTGATTTCATTTGCACAAACGCGCATGGAGAAAAGCTGCACCAGTGTCAGCCACTATCTGATTGAGCAGGGTTTTCTGGACGTGGCAGTTTTTTATTGGGGCGTATCTGGGCGGATGAATATTCGCTTTGCGCAGGCCGGTAGCTTGTCTTCCATCGCACCAATTGATGACAAGTTAAAGCCATTTGAGACGGAAGGCATTCTCTTCGTTCCGGCATTGGATTTGAATCAAAAGGTGGTCTTTGCAGCGGCTCCCTTAGGGCATCAGCTGGGGGCCTTTGAAAAAGCACTTAGTCACTTTGACGAGGCAACTCACAAAATTGTACTTGTCATTCCGCAATATCAAGAAGTGCTTACGGTCACCACCGCCAGCTCCAACGCATTGGCCAATGATGACCTGTCCATGTCAGCGTTGAACCGGTTTATGCCATCGCAACGCAAGCTTCTTACAATCTCACCGGTCATTTTTCTTGGTGCGCTCGGCTTTGCCTCTGAGCATCTCTATTGGTTAGGCATGGCCTTGTTGACGATTTCGCTCGGTGCAATTGGCATCCTTCGCTTGGCTTCGGCATTTTCATATTCAGACAAAGACGAGATCAAAGTTCCCAATATCACGAACTGGCCACAGTATACTGTGCTGGTTCCTCTCTACAAAGAAGCTGCCATCTGCCGACAGTTGGTCGATGCTCTGGAGGCATTGGACTATCCCAAAGAAGCTTTGGATATCATTTTTCTTGTCGAGCAAGAGGATGATCTCACCCAGAAACACTTGCGGAAGCTGCTCAAAATGAGCATGCGAATGATCGTTCTTCCGTCCGGAAAACCACAAACCAAACCCAGAGCGCTTTCAGTCGGATTAGCCGCAACCAAAAGTGAGTTTGTGACCGTTTTTGATGCAGAAGACCGGCCAGAGCCGCAACAACTCAAAAAAGCTATTTGCCAGTTCGCGTTGGAGGGACATGATGTTTCCTGCTTGCAGGCCTCTCTGTCCATCGATCATGCTGAAGATAAATGGCTGGTACGCCAGTTCGCGTTTGAGTATTCCGCGCTGTTTGATGTGTTCCTGCCATTCCTATCACGGCGCAATCTTTTGCTGCCACTTGGCGGAACATCCAACCACTTCAGAGTGAGCGCTTTGCGCAAAGTTGGTGGATGGGACCCTTTCAACGTGACAGAAGATGCTGATCTGGCAGTCCGTTTTGCCCGACATGGTTTTAATACCAAAACGTTGAAGAGCACGACTTATGAGGAAGCGCCGCTCACGTTGACTGCATGGTTACACCAGAGAACCAGGTGGCACAAAGGGTGGATACAAACACTCGCTGTCCACCTGCGCAATCCAGTTTTGACCTACCAGCAATTGGGTTTCAAGAACTTCGCCATGTTATTGTTGATGTTTATGGGCGGAATGTTGTGCCTTTGGGCGGCCCCACTAACAGTAGTCGCATTCACTCGCATTCTCTGGAACTATCATCAGATAGGCGCTGAAGCGCTGAATGGCTTTAGCATCTATGCTCTGTTCTGCTTTTTATTCGGCTTGGGAGGCACCGTCGCAACCGTCCTTCAAGGCAGTGCGAAAAGGAAATTCCGACCAACATTACTCGAGATCCTGAGTATACCGCTCTATTGGGTGTTGGGATGTATTGCCTCTTACAAAGCGCTTATCGAGTTTTTCGTTAAACCGCATTATTGGCGTAAAACCGAACACGGTGTTGCTCAGCAAAGAGGCAAACAACACGAAGGCTAATTGTTCCGTTCAATGGAAGGCCTTAAACGGCCATCCCATATCGAGTGCATTCATCGTTTGAGAGCAAGGCATCCCATCATAAAACTGGGTTAAAGCCCTCAAAAATATAGTGGGATCATCAGCTGCAAGCGCAAACAAGGTCATGGAGCTACGGACCTTCATGCTGTCGATCTCACCAAGAATTTGACGAGAGGTCAGTGCTCTCTGATTGAGGAGCAGCTCACAACAGCCCCGCAGGCGGGTCGTCAGCATTGGGTTTGACAAGTATGTTTGTGCTTCGGAAAGATCCTCAATGCCATAAAAGTGCGCTGTGGAGGATCGACCAAGTCGCCGGAGTTGTGGAAAGATGAACCAGATCCAGTGGCTTGTCTTTTTGCCGTTAGATAGTTCGCGAACAACTTCGCCATAAACCGGATCTTGTGCAATCACAAAACGCGTGAGGTCGTCCCTCATTGCTCTAACCATATCCATACCTCTGAACCGGATAACTCTTGCATTTGCACTATGCGAGGTTTTGCAGACTTAGAAACAATCGCCATTCAGGGTATTAAGAGCAGCAGCCAGAATATTCTGGTTCCCTGGGACGATGGAAAACCTAGCACTCCGTGAGAATTCACCAGTAAAAAAATCGATGAAACAGAGTATGGAGCGGGTGAAGGGAATTGAACCCTCGTCTTAAGCTTGGGAAGCTTCTGCTCTACCATTGAGCTACACCCGCATGCAAACTTCATAATATTGTGCAAATTTATGATAGGTCTTGTGGATATCGTCAAGCCTCTGAAAACTAAGAAGTAAGTTAGGTAGTATATTTTGTAGGTTACTACTCCTAGTTCTTGTTGGTTTCTTCATTCCTACATACCTATTTTGAATTGGCCTTTTTCAACTTGAAACTGCCCGATATATTCTTAGGGTGGGCGAAATGCTTAAGTGAGGTGTAGGTGTCAAAATGCGGGCTAAGTTGCGATCCATAATTGAAAGCCGTAATTGGGAATACACAATCATAAGTATTATTGTTTTGAATGCGGTCGTCTTGGGTCTTGATACAAGCCAAATGCTTATTGCGCATTATGGCGAGGCACTACATTTACTTGATGAAGTTATTCTCGGGATCTTTGTTGTCGAATTAACGCTTCGCATCATAGCGTTCGGACCTAAGTTCTTCAAAGGCCCTTGGAATCTCTTTGATTTCTTCATTATCAGTATTGCAGCTATTCCTGCTACCGGCCCTGCCACCATTCTTCGGTCGCTGAGAATTCTTCGTATCCTGCGGTTGATCTCGGTCGTTCCATCTTTGAGAAGTGTTATTGGTGGTTTGATTGCTGCACTGCCGGGAATGGGCTCTATTGTCCTGTTAATGGCACTGGTATTTTACGTGTTCTCCGTCATGGCGACGCGGCTCTATGGAATTGTCTTCCCGGAATGGTTCGGGTCAATCGGCGCATCAGCCTATTCTCTGTTTCAGATTATGACTCTGGAAAGCTGGAGTATGGGCATCGTACGTCCGGTCATGGAAGTTTACCCAAATGCCTGGATGTTCTTTATTCCTTTCATCCTGTGTACGGCCTTCACTGTGTTGAATCTATTTATTGGTATCATTGTAGCGGCCATGCAGCAGGAGCATGAAAAGGACCTGGAGGAAGATCGCATTAACGTCCATGAAGAAACACGGCAGGTGCTGTTCGAACTGAAAGAACTAAAAGATGAGCTGAAAGAAGGGCTCGCACAGCTTAAAAAAGACCGTTAGCAATCTGCCAATGTTGAAGGGAAAGCTTGGAAGACACCACGAAAAGTGGATCAAGTTTCTCATGGTTTTAAGCCGGAAAATGGTAAGGGTGCTGCACATTATCAAGTTTGCTGAAGTTTTGTTGATCAGGTGCGTGTGGATTGCGAGTGCCACTGTGTAGGCACTCCGCAAAAAAAGCCCTAAGACAGCAACATATCTAATAGGATACGATATGTTTGACGCAAAACTTCGCCGCTATATTGATCCCCCGCTCAACAAAATGGGCAAGGGGCTCGCAGAGCTCGGGATTACAGCTAATGCTGTTACCTTTGTCGGGTTGGGTTTTGGGTTGGCAGCAGCAGCTGCCGTCGCTATTGGCCATTACAACACGGCCTTGCTGTTCATCTTGCTCAACCGGTTCGCAGATGGTCTGGACGGAGCAATCGCACGGGCAGCAGGATCAACGGACCTCGGCGGGTTTTACGACATCACCTTCGACTTCATATTTTATGGGGCAATTCCACTAGCATTCGGATTTGTTGCACCAGAGCAGAACGCTTTAGCAGCGGCCGCACTTCTTTTCAGTTTTTACATTAACGGTTCCACCTTCCTCGCATTTGCGACATTGGCACAAAAGCTAAGTATCAAAACCTCTTTGCGAGGTAAAAAGTCGTTTTACTACCTTGGTGGGCTGGCTGAAGGATTTGAAACCATTGGTGTATTCGTCGCATTTTGTCTATTTCCCTCTTATTTTTCATGGGTTGCGTGGATTTTTGCTGTGATCTGCACACTTTCGGCAATTTCTCGGGTTTTCATGGTTCGGCATATGGTCTTGAACCGTTCTAATACGTCTTCATGAGATAGCTGGTCTTGCGAAGAAGTGGCAGAAAAGGTTAGACTTTTGAGAAATGGGATGCGTACCGCTGCGAGCAATCGCAGCTGATTAGTCCTCAAAAATGGGTTGTGCTATGTATCGTGCCGTTACCCGAGATATACAAATCACTGTGGAACCGTATTATCTTGCCGATGAATCTACCCCGGAAGATGATCAGTTCTTTTGGGCCTATACAGTATCAATTGAGAACCAGGGGGAAAAAGCAGTTCAGCTGCGTTCTCGCCATTGGCACATCATTGATGCGAATGGGCATTCTCAAGAGGTCAATGGGGCAGGGGTTGTTGGTGAGGAGCCGGTTATAGAGCCGGGAAACTCGTTCCAGTATACATCTGGCTGCCCGCTCAACACATCCTCTGGCATTATGACGGGCAACTACCGCATGCAAACGCAAGAAGGCGAGTTCTTTGCCGCAAAGATACCAGCCTTTTCTCTAGACCTGCCGGATATGATTAAGACAGTGCATTAAGCGGGCAGAATATCTGCCCGCGAAAGTCATCATGTATTCAAGCGCGTTCCCGAAACGTGGAGCCGAACTTCGGACCGGAACACGCGTGATAACAAATAGGCCGCTCGGGCTATCCAGATGGATAGCAAACCGCATTATTGCGTGCGGAAACGCGCTTGTGCGCCTCGCTCAATCGCTGCAATAGTCAACTTGTCCAGCTTTAGATGATCGCGCAGCAATTGCAGCATACGCACTTCTTCCAGGCTAACCCGCAAATCAGCAGCCGCAATTTCAACACCCAGTGCATAGGCCGTGTCATGCAGCTTTGATGGCAGTGAATCAGCAACAAGCGCCAGTGTGTCAGTCATGCCGTTTTCGCCGGAAAGGCGCTCAGCACACTGCATTGTAATGCCTACCAGCGTGTTGTCATCAAAGTCTTTGAAAACCGGGAGAATGCCAACAATATCACCAAGCTGACGCAGTTCAGCATCGCTCATAGCGCTATCAGCAGCTGATACCATCACCATGACATGAATCAGGGCTTCTTCTACGCTTAGAAATCTATCCATCGTCCCTACATCCCCCCAAAGCAAGTTGCTTTGCGTTTTGGTTTATCCTGTTAAGCATCGCGCCAAATCTCTCAGCAGCGCTCGACGCTTGCAAGAGGTAGGATAGGATCGCGCCTCATACAAGAGGTTGGAGCCGAATATCAAAGAACTATCATTGACGCGGGCTCCAGTTTTACATAAGTTCGCGCTGCTTTCCGAGCTGAATTTTATGCAGCGGAAAGAGAAACTCATTTACAACTTATTCTCCAAAAACGGATCTCAAAATCCATGTCTATGAACAGTTTGCCTCATCTCGATCTCAACCTTGAACTCATCGAGGCGGCCAAGGTATCTAAAGCCTGGCCGTTTGAAGAAGCGCGCAAACTGCTCAAACGGTTGGAGAAGAAACCCAAGGACATACCGGTTCTGTTTGAGACCGGCTATGGCCCTTCTGGTTTGCCACACATGGGAACCTTTGGCGAAGTTGCCCGCACAACAATGGTGCGCACCGCCTTCCGTCTACTGACCGAAGACAAGGTTCCAACAAAATTGCTTTGCTTTTCTGATGATATGGACGGCTTCCGTAAAGTGCCGACCAACGTTCCTAATCAGGAAATGCTGGCGGCGTTTATCGGCAAACCACTGACCAAAGTGCCAGACCCATTCTCAAATGAATACACAAGCTTTGCAGCCGCGAACAACGCAAAGCTGATGGCGTTCCTTGATAAATTTGGGTTTGAATACGAATTTGCCTCTTCAACCGAATACTACGAGAGTGGTCGGTTTGATGCTGCGCTTCTACGCATGTTGGCAGTCTACGACAAGGTCATGGCGATCATCCTGCCAACACTGGGCGAAGAGCGTCAGGCAACGTATTCTCCGTTCCTGCCGATTTGCCCGCGTACAGGCATTGTTCTTCAGGTGCCCATGGTCGAGCGCAATGTCGAAAAGGGCACTGTGACCTACATTGACCCTGAAACGGGTGAACATGTTGAAACACTCGTTACCGGTGGTCACGTCAAATGTCAGTGGAAAGCCGACTGGGCGATGCGTTGGTATGCGCTGGGTGTTGACTACGAGATGGCCGGTAAAGACTTGATTGACAGTGTGAGCTTGTCCGGCAAAATCTGTAAGGTTCTGGGCGGTCCTGCTCCGGAAGGCTTCAACTACGAACTGTTCCTGGATGACAAAGGCCAGAAGATTTCCAAGTCCAAAGGCAATGGCCTGACAATGGAAGAATGGTTGCAGTATGCCTCTCAGGAGAGCCTGTCTCTGTTCAACTTTCAGAAACCGAAAACAGCGAAAAAGCTCTACTTTGACGTCATTCCGAAAGCGGTTGATGAGTACTGCACCTTCCTGTCTAAGTTCGACAATATGGATGCAGCACAGAAGCTGATGAACCCTGTCTGGCACATCCACTACGGCACACCGCCGAAAGAAGAGATGCCAATCTCCTTCGCGATGCTGCTCAATCTTGTTTCTGCTTCAAATGCAGTCAACAGCGATGTGCTGTGGGCGTTTATTTCCCGCTACGCACCAGGCACCACACCAGCGACACACAAAATGCTGGATGAGCTGGTTGGCTACGCAATCCGTTACTTCGACGATTTCGTAAAACCAACGAAGGTCTTCAAGCCGGCAGATGAAGTCGAAATTGAAATGCTGCAGAAACTGGATGCTGTTCTTGCCGATCTGCCTGTTGATACCGATGGTGCAGATATCCAGACCGCTATCTACGACATTGGTCGTAATATTGAGCGTTATCAGAACACAGTAAAACTAGGACCAGATGGTCGTCCAGGCGTTGCGCAATCGTTCTTTTCTGCGATTTATCAAGTACTTCTGGGACAAGAAAAAGGCCCTCGCTTTGGGTCTTTTATCGCCCTCTACGGTATTCCAGAAACACGTAGTTTGATTACAAAAGCACTTGCAGGCGAGCTGTCTGCGTGATGAATTAGCCCCCTCAACAGAGGGGGCTTTTTTTATGGCTTTTCCAAGCTGGCTCACTTGGGCACTTCTTCCGATCTATATTGTGGAAGGCTTACGTGCTCGGGCCAATTCTTTAAGACTATCACCAGCACCGGGTCCGCAAATTGGCGAGATTGCCGGTATGGGCCAAGAAATCAATTTACTTGTCGTCGGAGATTCGTCCGTTGCAGGCATCGGGCTGGATCATACATCCAATGGCCTCACTTGCCAGATGGCTCATAAACTGGCTCAAACCACAGGCCGACCTGTTAAATGGCGTGCTGCAGGCAATAACTCAGCAACTTCGGGCCAATTGCGTGATGTGGTTGTACCCAACCTGCCATATACGGATTACACCCATATCTACATCAGCATCGGCTTTAATGATCTGAAGAATTTCCGCTCCGGCACAGCGTGGAAGAAGGGCTTCGGCGAGCTGATCTATGCCTTGCGGACCAAATATCCCCATGCGCGGCTGTACTGGTCCAACCTCATGTCCCCGTTGAGCGTGCCAGCTTTATCATGGGCACTCGGGGCGGTTTTAGAGCCACGCCGCCGGATGATCAACAGTGTGGGGACTCAGCTATGCCATGAGCGGGGGGCCACTGCCATATCGGTTACACCGGGCATCACCGCGGAAGGGTTTTGCCCGGATGGGGTCCATGCAGCGCCAATCGGCAACCAGCAATGGGCAGATCATGTGGTCAAGGAGATCCTTGATCGTAATCTGCTAGGGCTGGAAGATCAGGATGAAGTAGAAAATAAACAACACCAGATGGACAGCGCCTTGTAAGGCGTTCGTCCTCGATCCTGTAAAGGTGATCATACTTAGTATCAGGGTGAGAAGGAGCAGGATCATATCCGTGTCTTTCACGCCCAATACGATGTGAATATCAAAGATGCCAGCCGCGATGAGTACGGCTGGCACCGTCAACCCAATGGTTGCCAGAGCCGAGCCCAGACAGATGTTCACAGAGCGTTGTAAACGGTTTGCCAGCGCCGCGCGGAAACTCCCTAAGCCTTCCGGTGTCAAAACCAGCAAGGCGACCAGAACGCCGCCAAAGGCAGCTGGCATGCCAAAGCCGGCGATCCCAAAATCAACCAGAACCGCGAACTTCTTGGAAAGCAACACGATCGGCAGCATGGTCATGATCAGAAAGGCTGCATGGTATCCCGTGGAGTAGATCTCAAGGTCGTGGTCGTGATCATCCTCATCCTTTGCGTGTTTCTCATCCTCGTCCTCGTCCTTTGCCATTAGAAACGACAGAGCGACCCCTGAATGTGGCTTCGGTTGAATAAAGAAGGATTTGTGCCGAATGCTCTGGGTCGCAAGAAACACTACATAAAGTGCGCTGATCATCAAGGCGAACGAGATTTGTTGACCGGTTGAAAGGGAAGGGTCAGCGGTGGACGTCGTATATCGCGGAAGGATCAGAGAGAATGTTGCAAGTGGAATGAGAACAGAAAGGAAGGAGCGCGCACCTTGGGTGTTAAAGGGCTGTTCCCCGTACTTCAAACCACCGAGGAGTAGGCTGACCCCGACCATACCGTTGAGCACAATGTTGAGCACAGCCAACATGGTATCACGCGCCAGTGGCTCATTGCTGTCACCTGTCAGCATGATGGAGACAATCAGCGACACCTCAATGCCAATGACTGACAGCGTCAGAATGAGCGTCCCGTAAGGCTCGCCAAGTTTAACAGCAAGACAATCAGCATGGCGCACCACGCCAAAAGCGCACCACAGCATCACGCCAAAGAGCCAGAAAAAATAAAACATTTGCATTACGAGACCAGACGAAGCCTGTAATAAATCGTTCCCAGCTAGAAAGAAAATGATTGTTGTTGCGGCGCCTGCCGAAAAGCAGGCCTCTCGCTTTAATATGCTCCAAAACCCTGACATTATTTAATTTTTCTCCAAGGGTTCTAATAAGGTGTTACTGCGGTATTTGCGTACTTGCCTCAGTCGTTTCGCGAGGTCGCCAAATTATGTTGGGTTCACCTGCCATCACCAGCGGCGTGGAAGATGTGCTGTGGTCTTCCAGTTCCTTCAGCGAATTGACCAGCGTAGCTGTCTCATCCTCGCTCAATTGAACCAGCTTCGAGCGCCAAATGCCTTGCTCTGACCTGCGGGCTTTTTCGGCAATTATTTTCAAAGCTCTTGGCGCATCAGCACCGGCCTTCGCCCACCCATTTTTCACCAGCCAAGTGGCGAGATCATGTTTGCCAACGCTGCATGTCGCGATGAGTTCGTCCTGCTGTTCAGTTTTCATGTCAGCACATGTCACACGCTTTTGCCCTATGAAAGCACGTAGGGCGGTGCGTGCGCGAATACCACAAGGCCACTTATCGCCTGCTTTGCTTGGGCATGTAGTGCTTAATGGGACAGCTTGAATATGATGCAGTTGAATGCGGCGTTTTTTGTCGCTCAGCGTAGCTCCGTCCAATGCTACCGGATGAAAGAGCACCAGCTCTTTTGGCGGAGGACCGGCTGGTTTTCGAGGAGCCTTGACGTGGGCAATCCGCTGAAGGGGGCCACTCACCTCCGGAGCAGGCGTGAATGTACCGCCAACATTGCGAAGCGCGCTAGGGTGTTTAACCGGAGTTGTCGGGATCTTGGCTTCCGCTTCCTTGTGTGCTGCCAGCTGAGCGGCGCCCAGTTGAGCCTGCTGCAAATCTGTTTCTGCTTTTTGAACAGCGACTGGAAAGCTGGAAGGGCGATAAAGCGTGCGGGCATTGCCGCGTAAGGCCGGATCAGAATAAAAATCTATCAGCGCATAAAAACCAGCTGCGCTAAGGAGCAAAACTCCTGATATGAAAAGGGTTGTCTTGGTAATCCGCATAAGCGCCCTGTATGCTTACTGGCTCACCCATAAAACCCTTGCCGCCCAAACCAAATCAGAACTTTGGATCACCCGCGGACTATCTTCCGGAGTTACCCTTCGAAATTCATAGCGCTCGTTGGTTTGCCTCTGCAGCACGCCGCAGTGAATTTCTCTGTCTTTGGTTTGCATTAATACGTGATCATTCCGCCGCAAGGAACTCTCGGGAGAGACGATGAGAAAGTTTCCTTCCTCGTAGTATGGTTCAAAACTATTACTCGAAACCTCTAATGCGAAGAATTTCTCGCCTTGCGGACTGGGGAAAATAAAACTCTCGCAGAAATTATCCAGCTGGAATTTAGAGATCTTGGCTGGGTCAATCTCCATCAAATCGTTGGTGGTACACAAATACGCTGGAAATGCCCTGTAAAGAATACCAGAGGTATCCGTATTGTCTTGCACCAGATTAGCAAAATCAACGAAGGACATCTGGGTGACTTCCAGAACCTTAGAAAGGGATTCTGTAGAAGGCCAACGCGGTCTGCCATCACCGGCGAACCTCTTGGAAGGATTGAAGGAAGTCGGATCAAGACCGGCCCGACGCGCCAAACCGGAGGGGCTGAGCTGATGCCGTTGCGCCAGATTATCCAGAGCCTCCCACAAAGTCTCGTGACTTAACATCTTACCTCCAAAAGCAGTTTATCCTGCTGTAGGTGCCATCGCTTACAACGCAGCGGCACAGCGGCACCGGAGCTCGAAAAAGAATTCTATATGTGGTGAATAAAATCCTATTGCAAGCTTTAGGCGTAAGAGAGGGGTTGCCAGTCACCGAAATCTGCCTGTAAGAGCATGACTTCAGTTGAGTATGCGTCTCTCCTGAAAGGCAATCCCATATGTCCCTTATATTCAAGATCGCGCCCACGGCTCTTTGGCAAGCAGCTGAAGAGGCGGGAGTATTCCTTGGTGCGCCCATCGATCTGACTGATGGCTTCATTCATTTCTCCAGCTTAAAAACTGTAAAAGAGACCGCAGCACGCCATTTTGCAGGGCAGGATGATTTGCTTCTAATTGCGGTTGAAGCCGATGATTTTTCACATGGACAAATGAAGTGGGAAGTCTCCAGAGGTGGGGACTTGTTCCCGCATCTATACGGAGAGTTTCCGGTTGCGAAAGCAAAATGGGTTAAGCCTTTGCCCCTGAATGCAGAAGGCAATCACGAGTTCCCGGAGCTGTAAATGTCTATCGAAGATCTGATCACCAAAGTCGGCATTAAAGCGCTCCATTGCCTTGATCCTGAAACCTCGCACAACGCCACGATCAAAATGTTGGCAACTGGGTTGGCTCCAACCTTCGGTCAGGTTGAAGACAAAGCTCTTGAGTACAAATGGGGCGACCTGACCTTCAAAAATCCGGTTGGCATGGCAGCAGGCTTTGACAAAAACGCAGAGGCCATCGTCCCGCTCATGAAGCTCGGTTTTGGTCATGTTGAAGTGGGAACTGTAACGCCGCTGCCGCAGGAAGGTAATCCGCGCCCTCGGAATTTCCGCCTCAGTGCTGACCGAGCCGTCATCAACCGCTATGGCTTCAACAATGAAGGCCATGATGTTGTTTATGACCGCATCAGCAAGACAGGACGCAAGCAAGGCGTGCTTGGCATCAACATTGGCGCCAACAAGCTCTCTGAGGACCGTGTTGCTGATTATGTGAAGGGTATTGAGCGCTTTGCAGAACTGGCTGACTATCTGACTGCCAACATTTCCTCACCCAACACACCGGGTCTGCGTGATTTGCAGGAGAGGGACGCACTCTCCCATCTTCTCGCAACCATTATGGCCGCACGGGATAGTCAGCAGGATCGTCTAGGCCGCAAAGTACCTGTGTTGCTCAAGATAGCACCTGATGTAACTGAAGAAGCGATCAAGGAGATCGCTGAGGTCGTCCTGACCAACAATGTGGATGGCATGATCGTTTCCAACACAACGATCTCTCGCCCCTCCACCTTGAAGGATACGGCGCAGGCAAAAGAAGCGGGTGGGCTGTCTGGAGCTCCGCTGTTTGACCGGGCCACGATCGCATTGGCAAAAACCAGAATGGCCGTCGGCCCTGACCTGCCACTCTTCGGTGTGGGTGGGGTGGATACGCCGGAAAAGGCAGCGGCGAAGATCTTCGCAGGCGCCAATCAGATCCAACTGTATTCAGGCATGGTTTATGAGGGGCAGACGCTGGTCAAGAAAATCAATCATCACCTGTCCAGACTTGTTGCCGCGCGCGGTGTCGCCAACCTGCAGGAACTGGTTGGCATCGATACTGATATTTGGGCGTCGAAGTCTCTGGACTAAACAAGCTTCACCAAAATTTAAAAAGGCTGGTCCTTCAGTGAAGGGGCCAGCCTTTTGCGTTTTAGATCTCTTGCAGCTTACCGAAGTACTGCCGTTCTCTGAAATAACATAGATAACTCAGGCTCAAACCGCGTACTCCGAAGAACACCAGCAGGGCGAACCACAGGCCGTGGTTTCCATAGATCGGGAAGAGCACATAATAAGCGGCAAGGAACAGCAGTGTTGAAACAACAACGGAGTTCCGCATGTCGCTGGACCATGTGGCTCCAATAAACACACCATCCATCTGAAAGGCGAGGGTGCCGACCAGTGGTGTAATCGCTGCCCAGAACATATAGGTCCGTGCAGTCTCGCGCACCTCCACATTCACCGTCAGCAGATCAATCACCGCACCGCCCGCAAACCACAACACAAAGGCAGCGGCGAAGGAAAGGCCAAACCCCCATCCAACAGAGAGGCGAAGCGCCTTGCGGAACGCACCACGTTGTTTTGCGCCAACGGCTTGCCCAATCACCTGTTCAGCAGCCGATGCGGTTCCATCAAGGAAAAACGCCGCCACCAGAATAAATTTCTGCAGCACTGCGTTCGCAGCAAGCACAACATCGCCTTGCGCCGCGCTGCGTGAGGTGAAGAAACCAAACGCAAACAGCATCACCAGCGAGCGGATCATGATGTCCCGGTTGAGAACCAGCATGGGCCGCAGTTTTTCCCAGATGATGATCTGAGAAAATGTTGGAAACGGAGTTCCAGCGAGCTCTCGTTTAATCAGGAAAATCCCAAGCCCAAACGTGGCCATTTCTGCAATAAATGTTGCAACGGCAACACCGGGAATTCCCCACTCAAAAACAAGCACAAGTACGATGGAAAGCACCATATTGATGACATTGAGGAAGGTCTGAATAAGCAAACCAATCCCTGCCTTACCCAACCCAAGATACCAGCCAAGAATGGAATAGTTTGCCAGCACAAACGGCGCGGAAAAGGCGCGAATGGAAAAGTATGTTGCCGCCGCATTCTGAACGGCTTGCGTGCCACCAATAAGGGGAAGCCCAAAGGTGAGAAGAGGCCACTGCAGAAAAATCACGACAATGCCGCCAATCAATCCCAGCAGGAGTGCGCGGCCAAGGACGGCGCGCAGCTCGTTACCATTGCTGGCACCCAACGCTTGCGCAGCAAGGCCGGTGGTACCTGCACGTAGAAAATAGAAGAACGAGCCAATCACATCAAACAGCACACTGCCAACGGCAAGCCCGCCCAGCAGCGCTGCATCATGCAATTGTCCAATAACAGCTGTATCAACCAGACCCAGCAAAGGCGTGGAGATGTAAGCAAGGGTCATTGGGATGGCGAGCGCTAGAAAGGAGCGGTTCGTCACCTTGAGACTTGTGTTCACGCTGAAAACCTTCAAAAGTACGAGAGCATCTGACTGTAAGTGGCTCTATACAGACTAGAGAAAAACAACCAGAGGATTGTTCTTATTTATTTGTTCTATTTTTGTCCAGAACGTAATTGGTGACTGGCGAATAGAATTGCGTGAAAATGAGAGAGTGTTGCTCCTGTGAAGCTGCCAGTTGTCCGCCATCCAGCCTACACCGCAGACATTCCATCAAACCATCGCTTTCCCATGGGCAAGTATGAAGCCGTTGCGCAGGAACTCCGTGCTCTGGATGCAAATGGAGAGATGTTTGAGCAGCATGTGCCCGATCCGATCCGCCCAGAAGACCTGCTGCGTGTTCATGCCCGTGAGTATGTGGAGCAAGTGCTGAGTTGCACCGTTCCGGCCCTAGTCGCGCGCGAAATTGGCTTCCCGATGTCCCAAAGCGTGTCTTTCCGTGCGCAATGCGCGACCGGTGGCTCTTTGCTCACAGCAATTCTGGCGATGGAATACGGCGTGGCCTGCAACACAGCCGGAGGTTCTCACCATGCTCGCATCGCGCAGGGAGCTGGGTTCTGCGTTTTCAATGATGTCGCTGTCGCTGCACGTGCGTTGCAAGCTATGCGAATGGTGCGGAACGTATTGATCATTGACCTGGACGTGCATCAAGGAGATGGCACAGCAGATATTTTCGCTCATGACGCCAGTGTCTTCACCCTGTCCCTGCATTCAGAGAAAAACTACCCAGTCCGCAAAAAAGCGTCCACGTTGGATGTACCTCTCAAAGATGAGATGGAGGATGAGGAGTATCTGAGTATTCTGAAAGCAACGCTGAAGACGGTATTGAAAACGTTCAAGGCGGATATCGTATTCTTCAATGCTGGCGTGGACCCGCACAAGGAGGACCGATTGGGCCGCTTGGCTTTAACTGATGACGGCTTACAGGCAAGAGAAGAATTAGTATTCGATTTTGTGCGCAATGAAGGTTTGCCGTTGGCTGGAGTACTCGGAGGTGGTTATTCGAATAATCTTAGACTATTGGCTAAACGACACTGTATCCTGCATCGTGTGGCGGCAAAGTACTTGTGATTTCAACACAAGCTTGTTTTGTTTAAAGTTTTCCCGAAACTGTATATTTCAAATAGTCAATTGAAATGGATAATTGTGTCTTGCTATCTCTAAAAAAATACGCAGTATCCCATCTTGATGTGCAAGCGACTTGCATAGTCAATTGGAGAGACGGATGGCTGGTGTGGTTACCAACAGAAACGTTGTGCTGGATTCTGCTGAATGCATGATCCGGGAAAGCAATTTGTCGGGCTTAAACCTCAAACAGCTTGCAAGCATGAGTGGGACTAATGAACAGGATATTGCTGTTATGTTCCCGGCAAATCATGAGATCGAACTGGCTGTATTACAGCGCTATATAGATCGGTTCCTGCAGATCCTCGGTGACCCTACTAGACAGATCTTCCATTTCCGCAGAGCATTGGATACGTACATAGCCGCTTTTCAGGCCGGTATGACAGATGGTGGTGAACTCTTCATCTCAGCAGTGCTGGGGGATAAGAACGAAGACCTACCTGTCGCCCTTCAGGAGCTGGCGGCAACCTTTGCAAGACGCAATCGCGTTTGGCTGGCAGATCTGTTGGAATACAGCGGCAATTGGACCTCTGAAGAAGCATTGGTCAAATCAGACTTTGTGCTGGCTGCAATGGAAGTTGCAGTCCTGATGGGCCATACCAGCGAAAATCCTGAGATCTTCGCCAATCTGTCCTTAAACATCCATCACATCTGCATGCAGTAACTGCCTTTGCGGGGCTAAGTGACTTACCGTCCACGCCAGTTCATCAAGCGGGACAAGACCCACAACGGCACCACCACAATTGCGCCGAGGAAGAAGTAAGAACCAAAGCGCTCAATTGCGGCAAAACCCATATTCCAGATCCGCACAAAGAAATCCTGCACGGCATAGACGAGCCCAAGAGGCGAAAAGTCCAGAGAAGCCAGAATAATACCGACAATCAAAGATAGAAAAATCAATCGAATGAGAACCCGGCTCGGGCTGTCACCTAAAAATCGGTTGAACCTGTCGTTAGACATCAATTTCTCCGCTACAAATAACTTTCCCTTATATAGGGAGGCTCTCGGCAAATTCATATGCCCTGCGGCATATTTAGCTTCTCCGCACATAATAGCATGGCCAAGACTTTTCTTTGTGCGCATGACCCGTAAATTGGGGGCCAAAGTTTTAAAAATAAAAACGAGGTACTCATGCGGGCTTTAACCTATCACAAAAGCAACGATCAGTTTGTTCTGGCCCAATTGGATAAACCTGCGCCCTCTGCTGATGAGGTGCTGGTTAAAGTTGTTGCCGCTGGCTTGAACCCGGTCGATGCCAAAATCCATAAATGGTGCGGCGGTGCACGAGATATGGATGATACATGGGTTCCGGGACTAGACGTGTCCGGCATCATCGAAGCAGTCGGTGCAAATGTTGAAGGCTGGTCCATGGGGGATGCTGTCCTGTATCACGGCAACATGTTCAAACCCTGCGGCGGCTTTGCGCAATATGCGCTTGCTGACGCTGATGCGCTGATACCGCACCCCGATGTGGATCCGGTAATTGCAGCTGCAACCCCATGCGCTGGTTGGACGGCGTGGCGCGCGCTCACCCATAAGCTTCAGATCGAAAACCGCAAATCCCTGCTTGTTCTGGGCGGCTCTGGTGGGACTGGCGGTTTTGCCATTCAGATCGCGAGATATTTTGGTGTTGAGACGATCCTTGCCACATGTTCAGAACAAAACGCGGACTATGTCACCTCGCTGGGCGCAACCCGTACGATTGATTACAACTGGGAAGACGTACTGAGCACCGTCTATGAGAACACCGCAAGACAAGGCGTCGAAGTCGCGTTCGATACAGTGGGCGGTGACAATGATATCCTCGCAGCAAACTGCCTTGGTTTTGAAGGACACATGGTTGAACTGGTAGGCGTAGTGCGTCCTCCAATCTACAACGGCGCATTTCTGAAGGGCCTCAGCTTCCATCAACTCAGCTTGGGCTCTGCCTACCGAGGAGGCACGAAAGCCAAAGCGGATCTGGTAAAAGCAGGAGCAGCCTTCTCCAAACTGTTGGAAGCGGGAGAAATAACAGTGCCTAGACTTCAGCAAGTGAGCCTTGAAGAGGCTGGGGACGCGCTAAAAACCATACGCAACCAACGCACTGTCGGCAAGATTGTCTTGAAAATGTAAGCCCACGCGCTCTAATCTGCCCGCAGACTAAAAGGAGGTTGGTTGAAGAAAACTAACCTCCAAAATACGGTGAGACAGGGATATGAACGAGTTTGTATATTGTTTGGTGCCAGCCGAAAAAGCCGATTTTGACTTGCTCGCAGATATCCGTCAAAAAGCCATGAAGGAGAACATGGAAGCTAACGGCCTGTTCGACCATGCACTTTACCGGCGATATTTCGAAGAGTCCTTCAATCCGGCCTCAACCTGGAAAATCGTTGAAGACAGTGAGGTCCTAGGTTTTTACGTCCTCTGGGATAAAGAGGATTACCTCTATCTAGAGCGTCTCTATTTCTTACCAAAAGCCCAAGGCCGTGGCATAGGGGCTGGTGCTTTAAACACCCTAAAACAACAGGCAAAACAGCAGGGCAAACTAATCAAACTGGAGGTCCTCCCAAAAAGCCGAGCAAACGACTTCTACTTGCGTCATGCGTTTAGGCTAACAGAGACCAACAGTACTGAGAATACCTATGAGTGGGGGTGTTCGAGGAGACCGCCGTGTAATTATGCGACACGTGAAGTAAGGATGATCTTTGTGAGTGAGATCCTTCCTGAGCCAGCAACACAACTGTCATGCCGGACAAGCGAAGCGTAGATCCGGTATCCAGAGCTAAAGGAGCTAAAATTTAATTTGGCATGACTTCCCACTGCTTATCAATACGAATATACTTCTTCTCTGCATCTCCCGAGAGCTGAGCTGAAAATTCGAATTGATTAGTTCTAGGGTTGAGAGTTTTTTGACTATCTAGCAACGTGGCGCCGAGGGGGAGAATTTTTAGTTCAGTGAGTTCGGCTTCGAGCACTCTCTCCCAGTCAAACTCACTATGAGAAAAGCCAGCTCCCCCAAGTGAGTTCAGCAATTTTCCGAATAAGTAAGTATTGTGTTCAATGGCACCTAACTGTTTCAGGAGGTCAGCTTGATCATCAAACGCACTCAGAATACAAGCTGCTGCGTCATGGCTATATCCGTCGGAAACCATATCTCTTAGCAAATAAATGATAATTGAGTAAGTACCTGCAAAAGTTTGGATATCTGGCCTAAGTCCAAAAAAATCATCGTTATCATCAATGAAGCGTTGTCTCGTTTTTTTAACACCTAAGAGCTTTAATACAGTTCTTAGTTGAAGAATGGGGCTTCCAAAGCTAATTGAGAACGTCTTACTGTTGGATAAGTGTAATTTAACGCGTTTTTCAGCAAATACCTTTTCATGTTTTGTTCCTTTAATGTCTTCACGAGCAAATTTATTAGTATTTTGTAGACGTAAGTCAATAAGTTATATGTCTATATCTTGGCGATTATCAAGTGTTAGAGAAATGAGTATTCGCTCTTTATTGAATACTATTTTCTCGTTATCTCCAATTCTCTGTTTTTTAATGTTATCTTCAAATGTCTTATCTTGTTGCTTGATTTGAAATTGAATCTTATTAATAGTAAGTTTCGCACCGTATAGGGCTAATGCGCCTGCAATTATTGTTGCAAGCGGTGATAATATGATTTCATAATTTTTGAAGTCGATAATTTGTGGCTCGGTCTGACTTAACGTAAAGCCTAAGATCAGAAAGCCGACCACTACCCCAAAGAAAAATACCAGCGTCTTCAATTAGATGATTCCCATAAAACTCATCATTGATACTTTATTCAATCATAGTCCGTGAAAGGTTGAGCGGCAAAAACATTAGTCCCTGTATGCAGAGCCCCCCCAAAAAAAACGCCGGCAAGACTAATCCCACCGGCGCTTCTCAATCTAAATTGCAGGCCGGATGTTTCCACCCGGCCAAACTAGTATCACTCAGCAGCTTCTTTAAGCGCTGCTGCTGGGGCGAACTTGCCGTAGAAGGTCTCGCCTTTTCCTGCCATGGCCCGCAGTTGAGCGTTTGGTTCAAAGCGATCGCCCCACTTGGCGGCCAGCTTGTCACAGCGCTCAACAAATTCTTTGGTGCCAATACCGTCGATGTAAGACAGTGTGCCACCAGAGAACGGTGCAAAGCCGAAGCCGAGAATAGAGCCAACATCGGCTTCACGAACGTCTGTCAGGCAGTTCTCTTCAAACACGCGTGCAGTTTCAAGAGCCTGAATACCGAGCAGACGGTTCTTCAGTTCCTCAATGTCGAATTCATCCGCAGGCTTGGATGGACCGGTGATGTCGGTAATACCGGGCCACAGAGCCTTGTCCTTGCCTTTGTAATCGTAAAAGCCCTTGAGATTCTTACGGCCAAAGCGTTCTTGCTTGGCAACCATCTCATCAAGAATGGTGTCAAATCCACTGGAAGGATAAGCATCGCCAAGGTCTTTCTTGGTGGCTTCCTTAATCTTCCAGGCAAGGTCCAATGCAACTTCATCACCAAGGGAAAGCGGACCAACAGGCATACCTGCCATCTTGCCAGCATTCTCGATCATGGCAGCTGGAACACCGTCAGAAAGCATCATAATGCCTTCACGAACGTAGGTGCCAACAACACGGGAGGTGTAGAAACCACGGCTGTCATTGACAACAATCGGGGTTTTCTTGATCGCCTTCACGTAGTCCAGAGCAAC
The DNA here is from genome assembly GCF_900104145.1 of Pseudovibrio sp. Tun.PSC04-5.I4. Lineage (NCBI taxonomy): Bacteria > Pseudomonadati > Pseudomonadota > Alphaproteobacteria > Hyphomicrobiales > Stappiaceae > Pseudovibrio > Pseudovibrio sp. Tun.PSC04-5.I4. Next base: position 602,696 of record NZ_FNLB01000006.1, read on the forward strand.
CGCAGTCGCTTTGTCCTCGGTCTTCTCACCAAGAATGATCTCAACCAGCATCATCTTGTCCACTGGGGAGAAGAAGTGAATGCCGATGAAGTTAGCAGGACGAGAAGAGGCTTCTGCCAGAGAGGTGATCGGAAGCGTAGAGGTGTTGGACGCATAGATCGCATTAGCAGGCATGGCCGCTTCTGCTTTCTCAGTCACAGCCCGCTTGACTTCACGGTCCTCAAACACAGCTTCAATCACCAAATCAACATCGGCAAGGGCGCTGTAGTCGGTTGTTGCAGTGATGAGGCTGAGAAGTTTCTCTTTTTTCTCAGCAGTGGATTTGCTGCGCTTGATAGCTTTGTCCATCAGGCCTTCAGAGTAAGCTTTACCCTTATCGGCAGCTTCCTGAGCCTGATCGATCAGCACAACTTCAAGACCAGCTTTCGCGCTCACATAAGCAATGCCAGCACCCATCATGCCAGCGCCAAGCACGCCAACTTTTTTGATGGAAGTCTCCGCAACACCGGCAGGACGACGTGCACCTTTGTTCAATTCCTGCATGGAAACGAACAGGGAGCGAACCATCGCAGCTGCTTCTTTGCTCTGCATGACATGCGCAAAGTAACGGCTCTCAATGGTCAGGCCAGCGTCCATCGGCACCATCAGGCCTTCAACTACGGCGTGCAACATGTAGCGTGCGCCCGGGTAGTTGTCGTAGGTGTTCTGGCGGTAGATCGCATTTGCAGCAGGCCAGAATTGCATACCGGAAGGGGAGTAAACCTTACCGGTTGGAATTTTGAAGCCCTTCTTGTCCCAAGGCTGCGCCGCATCAACGCCGTCCGCCAACATCTTCTTGGCAGCAGCAACCAGCTCAGCTTCCGGGGCAACAGCTTCAATCAGTTTCAGGCGCATGGCCTTCTTGGCATCAAGGGTCTGACCCATCAACAAGAACTGTAGGCCACCCTGCAAATCGCCAACCATACGCATAACACGCTGCGTACCACCAGCACCGGGAAACAGGCCAACCTTAACTTCAGGCAGGGCCATTTTCAGGGGCTCTTCAGAGCCAATGCGCTTATGACAGGCCAGAGCCAGCTCGGTCCCGCCGCCCATACAAACGCCGTTTATGGCAGCGACATACGGCTTGCCAGAGGTCTCCAGCTTGCGGAACACCTGAGACAGCTTGCGAGAGCCGTCAAACAGTTCCTTCGCAGCCCCTTCTGCATCAACTGCCTGACGTTTTTTAAAGGTCGAAAGCAGTTTGCCAATCATGCTCAGATCAGCGCCAGCAGAGAATGCTTTTTTGCCAGAAGCAACAACAACGCCCTTGATCGCATCATCAGCGGAAACGTCGTCGATGATTTTGTCCAACTCAAGAATGACGCTTTCGTCAAACACGTTCATGGGCTTTGAAGGTGAATCCCATGTCAGAACCGCAAAACCGTCTGCATCCGTTTCAAGGGTAAAGTGTGTGTAAGTCATGTTCGTCTCTCCCCTTAAACCCGCTCAATGATTGTTGCAGTGCCCATACCAGCACCAATACACAGCGTCACAAGAGCAATGTTCTTGTCTTGACGCTCCAACTCATCCAGCACAGTCCCAAGGATCATTGCACCGGTTGCACCAAGTGGGTGACCCATCGCAATTGCACCGCCGTTTACGTTCATGTTGGCGTGGTCAACGTCAAAGGCCTGCATGTAACGCAGAACAACAGCCGCGAAAGCCTCGTTCAGCTCAAACAGATCGATATCGCCAATTTCCATGCCTGCGTTTTTCAAAAGCTTCTTGGTCACATCAACAGGACCGGTCAGCATCAATGCCGGATCGGAGCCAATGTTTGCAAAAGCCTTAAGCCGCGCGCGCGGCTTAAGGCCGTAAGCGTCCCCAATTTCCTTGGTGCCGAGCAATATGGCAGAGGCCCCATCCACAATACCGGAGGAGTTACCAGCATGGTGCATGTGGTTGATTTTCTCAATCTCAGGGTGCGCCTGAATACCAACTGCGTTAAAGCCGCCCATGCTCCCCATCATTTCAAAGGATGGATTCAAACCTGCAAGAGACTGCATGTTTGTTTCAGGGCGCATGTGTTCGTCGTGATCCAGAATAGTCAGACCGTTGATGTCACGCACAGCAACGACAGAGTTCGCAAAGCGACCTTCGTCCCAGGCCATTTTCGCCCGCTTCTGGCTTTCTACCGAATAAGCATCCACGTCATCACGGCTAAACCCGTATTTGGTGGAGATCAGATCTGCAGAAACGCCCTGCGGCATAAAGTAGGCCGGCAGCGCAACTTGTGGATCTGTAGGCCATGGCCCGCCAGAAGCACCAAGGCCAACGCGGCTCATCGCTTCCACGCCGCCAGCAATGACCAGATTGTTCTGACCGGACATGATTTGGGCAGCACCCAGATTGACCGCATCAAGACCCGAGGCACAAAAACGACTGACCTGAATACCCGGTACACTGGTGTCATATTTAGCCGCAAATACAGCAGCACGTGCAATGTCAGAGCCAGCGTCCCCAACAGGGTCAACACAGCCCAGCACAACATCATCTACAAGCTTGGTATCAAGGTCATTGCGGTCCCGGATAGCTTCTAAAGCGTTCGCTGCAAGGCGCGCTGTTGAGACTTCGTGCAAGGAACCGTTTTGTTTGCCGCGCCCGCGTGGGGTACGAACATGGTCGAATATAAGGGCGTCTGCCATAATGTCCTCCGCAAAAATTAGTGGTCAGTTGGTGTAGGCAAGGGGTGGCCGGGCATCAGCTCATAAGGGGCAACCCAACCGGGCAGTGCCTTAATGCGCAAAAGCCATGCATTCACGTTTGAATAAGGGCCAAAGTCCACACCAATCTCTTCTGGCCAAAACAGGTATCCGCAAACCGAAAGGTCCGCGATTGTTGGGCGATTTCCAACAAGGAAACTTTTGTTTTCAAGGCGCTGGTCCAGCACTTTCAAAGCGGCATTGGCGCGCCCTTCAAAAAAGCGGGTCACGTCCGTTTCACCGGTCTTTGCCATAGCGCGCAAAAAGCGAAGGGTCGCCACATAGTTTGTCAGCTTGTGGTTGTCCCAAAACAGCCAACGCAGAATTTCCCGGCGCTCTTCCTCAGTGTCCCAGCCAAATGTGCCAAGCTGCTGGGCAAGGTATTCCAGTATCACAGCAGACTGCGTCAGCTGTGTTTCCCCGTGTTTAAGCACGGGAATCTCACCCATCTCATTCTGATCATTACGAAAATCTTGTGCGCGCGTAGCACCATTAAAAAAGTCCACCCATATCGGGGTCCATGATGCTTTAGAAAGTTCCAGCATCAGCGCAACCTTGTAGGCATTGCCACTTTGCGCAAAACACTGAAGGTCATATTCCGCCATATCGCACTCCAAATAGTCGTTACTAAAATATATCAGATGGAGAATAAGGCACTGCAGAGGTCTGAGAAAGGACCCAGACCTCTGATTGCGATAAAGTGATCAGAACGCGTCCGCGTCCAGGCTCATCATGGTGTCAGAACCGGTGGAAATGCGTGCCAGATGTGCTGATGATTCCGGCATAATACGTTCCATGAAGAACGTACCCAGAGTCAGTTTGGTCTTCAGCCAATCTTCCTTGCCATCCGCCCCGGCCGCGATTTTTGCGTTCGCAGCAACCGCGATTTTGCACCACATGTAGCCAAGCGCAACCAGACCGAACAGGTGCATGTAATCGTTGGAGCCAGCCCCTGCATTATCAGGGTTCTTCATGGCGTTTTGCATAAACCACATGGTCGCGGCCTGCTGATCTTTCAAAGCTTGCTTCAATGCGCTGATGTAAACGGAAAGCTCTTCGTTACCTTCGTGCTCTTTGATAAAGCCGCCGACTTCCTTGAACCATGCCTGCACAGCGCGGCCACCGTTTGCTGGCAACTTACGGCCAACAAGGTCAAGGGATTGAATGCCGTTGGCACCTTCATAAATCATGGCAATACGAGCGTCGCGAACGAACTGCTCCATACCCCATTCTTGGATATAGCCGTGACCACCGTAAATCTGCTGCGCCATCACTGCATTATCAAAACCCTTGTCGGTGATAACGCCTTTGATAACAGGGGTGAGTAGACCCATCATGTCGTCAGATGCCTGCTTTTCAGCATCATCTTCAGAAAGGTGAGAGACATCCCCGTGCAGGGCGGTCCACATGTAAAGAGCACGAGCCGCTTCGTTAAAGGAGCGGATGGTCATCAACACGCGGCGTACATCTGGGTGCACGATGATTGGATCAGCCGGTTTGTCTGGTGCCTTCGGGCCAGTGAGGGAGCGCCCCTGCAACCGGTCCTTCGCATAGGTCACAGCGTTCTGGTAAGCCACTTCTGACTGGGACAGACCCTGAATACCAACGCCGAGACGCGCTTCGTTCATCATCACGAACATCGCGCGCAGACCCTTGTTTTTCTCACCAACGAGATAACCGGTCGCGTCGTCGTAGTTCATGAGACAAGTTGCGTTGCCATGGATACCCATCTTCTCTTCGATGGACCCACAGGAAACGCCGTTCATTTCACCCGGATTACCATCAGCATCCAGCTTTTTCTTCGGCACAACAAACAGGGAAATACCCTTGGTGCCTTCTGGGGCGCCCTCAATACGGGCAATGACCAGATGAATGATATTCTCGGCCAGATCATTATCACCAGCTGAAATGAAGATCTTTGTGCCGGATAGCTTGTAAGATCCATCTGCCTGCGGAACAGCTTTGGTGCGCAGTAGACCCAGATCCGTCCCACAATGTGGTTCGGTCAGGTTCATGGTGCCGGTCCATTCACCAGTTGCCATCTTTGGCAGGTAGGTGTCTTTGATCTCGTCATTTGCATGAGTATGGAGAGCAGCCATAGCTCCAGCTGTCAGGCCCGGATACATGGCAAACGCCATGTTTGCCGAACAGATATACTCATTGACGATACCCGTGAAAATTGCGGGAAGGGCCTGTCCGCCATACTGCTCAGGAACGGAGAGGCTGCCCCAACCAGCTTCCACGTAGGCTTTGTAGGCTTCTTTAAACCCTGGAGGCGTTGAGACCGAGCCATCTTCATGCCGGGTACAACCGTTTTTATCGCCAGAACGGTTCAGCGGCTGCACGATCTCCTCGGAGAACTTTGCGCCTTCCTTCAAAATGGCTTCAACCAAATCTGGTGTTGCCTCGGAGAACCCAGGTAAGTTTGAGTGTTTTTCATAACCCAAAACGTCTTTGAGCAAAAAGAGAGTGTCTTCGACGGGTGCACTATAACTTGGCATAGCAATTTTTCCTTCAGGCCAACCCTAGAGGTACAGCTTAACGTTTGCGTAAACGTCAACTTGAGACCGAATATAGAACGACCTCGCGTTCACGGCAAGTTATACCCAAGTGTAATTTCGTAGGGGGAGTTACGTAAGTGCGGAATTCTGCCATTCCGTGCACGTTAACTTCCCTGTGAAATCTTGTTGACCCTGCCTTTGGCACTATGAAAGTGATGAGTTAGCTCTGTCTGCCCCTCAATTTTGAAGGGAAAATGCCTCATGAAAACGAGAATCGCCCGCCTTGGAGAATTGAATGACACGACTGCCCTCAACACGCTTCGCCCAGCCTTGATCGAAAAAGAAGGAGAGCAGGGCAGTTCCGGTAATTCCAGCCAGATGCGAGCGACGCGCACTCCAGTCCAGACAAGACTTACACAAAGGGCGGCGCTTGGTTTCGTTCGAAGGCAACACGAGACCTAGATCGGTGAAGAAAGACCGGCCCGATGAGCTGAGGACTAGTTTTTCATCTTCCTCAACCAAAAACTCGCGGGCAATAAGACTGTCATATGCCTGTACGCCATATTCACCAGCAAGGTGATTGTAACAAACCCGCGCCTTGCGAAGCTCAGGCTCCCTCGGCCCAGTCCGAACTCTCGTCATACCGCTGCGCATAGCGATCCCGCTCATGGCTTCCAACAGGGCAGCCACATCTGCATCTGCTAAGCTGTAGTATTTGTGGCGACCTTGTTTGCGCAAACTTACCAACCCGGCATCCGCCATTCGGGAAAGATGAAAGCTGGACGTTTGCGGCGTCACGCCCGCTTCCTGCGCCAGCTCACTGGCCGTCAGGGCAACTCCGGTCATCAGGGCCTGAAGCATATTGGCCCGCGCTGGATCACCAATAAGCGCAGCTATCGCAGCGATGTTTGGTCCTTCTTTCATCTCAACCCTCCGTCAATTGTAGTTCGATCATGATCGAAGCAATTGCGCAGCACAAGATGATATTTATCGCGAACGGATCAAACGAAAAGGACCACATCGATGCTGACCTGTATTATTCGCTACCAGATAGACCCTACCAAAAAGGCTGAGTTCATGCAGTATTCCCGCAACTGGGGGGAGGCAATTCCACGGTGTGGCGCGGACCTGACCGGATATTATGCGCCTCATGAAGGCTCAACAACGTTGGCCTATGGCATCTACAATGTGCAAAATCTTGCGCACTACGAGGACTACAGGGCCAAACTCGCACAAGACCCGTTGGGACAAGAAAACTACGAATTTGCCATGCGGGAAAAGTTCATCCTGAAAGAAGACAGGACTTTCCTGGCATTGGCTTCCAGCCCGCACGCAATCAAATAAGCCGTATTCTGGAAAAATGAGCCCAGTTTTCGGATAGGAAGACACCAAGAACAATATTCTTTAGCCGCCCAGCAGAAGACGAGATACCGAAAAATGATAGCAGTTATTTTTGAAGTTGAACCCTACGCCGACCACAAAGCCAGTTATTTGGAGGTGGCAGCCACAATTAAACCTGATCTCGAAAAAATACAGGGATTTATCTCTGTGGAGCGATTTCAGAGCCTCACGAACCCTGAAAAAATTTTATCACTGTCATTTTTTGAGGATGAGGATGCGGTAAAACGCTGGAAAGCTCAGGAAAATCATCAGGACGCGCAATATATCGGAAAGACTAAGTATTTTCGGAAATACCGCATCCGTGTCACCAGTGTCCTAAGAGATTATGGATTGGACAATACCGCAGATAGCTGATGTTCGAGCAATATTCCCGCGCATAGATGAATAAAATTAAATCTATGCTGAATGACTAGATGAGTGCGCTCTGCAGAACGAAATTTTGGCAGGGGTGGGGATAAAGACCCCACCTCGCATCAGGCAGAGTATCAGCCTTTTTTCTGCTTCAGCATGCCGTCAACAATGTCGACAGTTCGCTGCAAGTCTTCAATCGCTTCCTCAATATTGGAACGTTGACCTTCCAAAATATTGATCTGTTCCTTGAAGCGATCCAGCGCAACCTGCAACTGAGTGACTTGCCCATCACGTAGATCATAAAGATCAAGCATGTCACGAATTTCGGAGAGTGAAAATCCAACACGCTTGCCCATCAAAACCAGCTTCAAGCGGGCACGGTCGCGGCGGTTGTAAATACGGTTTAACCCGTCACGCTTAGGGTTCAGGAGGCCCTTGTCTTCGTAAAACCGAAGAGTGCGGAGGGTAATGTCAAATTCTTTTGCCAGGTCACCAATGGAGAACTGGGTTTTTTTGCCTGTACCCAGTTCATTGGCAACAACATCAACAATCATCTCGTTGATATGAAGGGCTTCGCTCATCTGCTCGACCTGTTCTTCTTTGTTTGTGCAACACTGCCTGCAAAATGCGGCTGTTGTATATAAGTGCGCGCTAAATAATGCACTGCGCAATTTCTACGAAGTTTATACAGTGGCAAGATCGCCCAGGTCTAGCGAAAGCGGAGCACCAAACTTGAGTTCTCTTGGATCTGAACACGAATAATTTTCATGAGTTTGTTCCAGAACCCCTAAAATTTGATGGATACGCCGTAATTTTCAACATGAACTCACAATCGTTAAGAGCTCTACACGCAGAATTTGAGTTATTAACCCGCTATTTACCCTAACGAGTAAAAAAATGGTCCCACGAGTTATGAGAGCGGTCCAAACCGCAAAGTGATTCGCTTCTTGATCAATTCCTGAACGGCGTAAAGTTATCGCCATGCTTTTTAAAGCTGCGGCGGATCAAGTGAGCTGAGACCTTTGAGATGGACCGGGCAGTTTATGGGGCCCTACAGGCATGTCTTGGAATAAACCAGAATTTGGAAAATCCGCTACAGACACGTCCTTTGAAGAAGGGCTGGATGCAGACCACGCTAAGTGGTTGGAGGAATGTGGAATGGCGCAACAAAATCCTGCAAGAGCACGGCATGCGACCCACGCTTCCTATTCTGATCAACCGTATTCAGGTGAGCAATACGCTGAGAGGCCTGCCGCGCCGGATCACGGTCAATATGGGATGCAACGCCCAAATACCCCTGAAGAGGCCATGAACGAGGTTGCGCAGGCTCTGGGCCGTTTGATGAATGCAGACCAGAACAGACACCCTCGAACTTATGCAGCGCCTGCTGGCCACCACCATGCGCCGCAGCAGCACGCACCTCAGGGCCCGAATTTTCCGTCACGCGATACTCAACGAGATCCTTGGCACCGATCCGACTTGCGCTCTGGTCTGGATCATTCTGCAAGCCCGAACACTTATGAAGATCGTTATGATCCTGCAATGGATCAGGGCCTCTATGCGCGAGCTGGTGTTTCTCGAGATCCATTATCACATCCGCGCCCACCGTTTGCGCGAGGTCAAGCACAACAGCCGGTTTCTCGTGAACCACACTACAACGCTTATGCACAGCCACAGCCAACACCGCCATATGCGGAGCCGTCAACGCGGCCATATGCGGAGCCAATGTCGCGCCAAGCTGTGTTTACGTCAGAGCCAGCGCCGCAGGAGGCTGTTCGCCATTTTGCGCCAGAACCTGCGTTGAAAGCGGATGTAGCTGCAAAAACCGGTGAGAACACACGTGTGAAGCGCATCAGTTCTGTTCTGGATGCGCTCAATGCACTGGATGATCGCCTCAATTCCCTTGCTCATAATGAGAATGAAAAAGGGAAAGGTGTTCCGACCAGTTCTGCTCATGCACCTGCTGAAATTGTTGAGAAAAACGTTTCTCAACCGAAGATGCCTCAGTATGGGTTTGAAGCTGCTTCTGCACCGCAACAAACGCAGCATCAGGCATATCCTTATCCGCCGGTGACACAGGCCGATCCGCAGTTTAACCGCGTCCCTGCACCACATGGTGTTAACCAACGGTCGCCTCAGGAACCAGCTGCGCCAATGCAGCAAGATACCGCAGCTCCAATTGCTGAGCTGAACACCATGATTAACGGCCACTTCAAGCAGCTGGCCGGGCAAATTGATACATTGCGCGAGCCAGACGAAGAGCGCTTTGAGCAGCTGCAAGATGGCATGGAAACGCAGATGAACAGCCTGCGTGATGATATGATGGAGCGAACCTCCGATAATCGCACGCAGCTCTCAGAAATTATCGGTCGTCTGCGCGATGAAGAGGGCAATGGCCGTCTTTTGAAGGAATTGCGTCATGAACTGGAATTGATGCGCTCATCCCTGTCCAGCACTGATATTGAAGACGGCCTCAAAGCGCTGGGTCTGGCGCATGAATCCATTCAAACCCGTCTGCAGGACCTTGCGGACAAGAATGTTGATCCGGGCATCTTTGAAAGCCTGACCGACCGCATGGCTGATGTGGAAGCGCAGATCCGCCAGTTACCGCGTGTCGATCAGTTAACGTCACTGGAAAACCGCTTGTCCTCCATGGGAGATCGCCTGGAAGATGTTCTGCATCGCTCCGGCGCCGCTGGTCTTGAAGTGGTGCGTGATGAAATTTCGCAGCTTAGAAAAGTGATCGATCGGCTGGATTCGGGCCGCATGATCCATGATGTGGATCAGCGCATCCGCTTCCTGACCGCCCGTATGGATGAACTGGACCATTTTTCTGCAATCCAGCGCGACATCCAATCCCGTTTGAGCAATGTTGAAACCCGCATGCCGGATGGCGAGACCATGGACCGCCTTCATGGCCGTCTGGACTCTATCTCCAACATTTTGGCTGAGGGCCACGAAAACACCGGTGGTAATGATCAGCTGAACCGGCTGGAAGAGCGCTTGTCCACCATTGGCGTTCAGCTTGACCGGATGGAGAAGACACCAGAGCCTACAGCTGGGTTTGATCAGGCATTCAATTCCATAGAAGGGCGCCTCGACCACCTTTGCGTCAAAGTGGATGGCATCGAAGGCCGCTTGGCAGATGCCCCATTTGAAGTCGCTTTGAACGAGAATGAAAGCGCAGCGCTGGCTCGTTTGGAACAGCGCGTGATGTCTCTCACTCAAATGGTGGAGAACGGTTCATCAAGTGGATCTTCAGACAAAGCTCTGTCCATAGTCCGAGCCGAAATTTCTGAGTTGCGCGGCCACATTGGGGCTCTTGCAACGTCTGGAGATATCGAAGCACAGCTGCACGAACTTGCCTCAACCATCTCCAAACCGTCTGGTCTGACCTCGGATGTCGAAATCGACCGCCTGGAACAACAGATCGTCGCTCTCTCACAACAGCTGGATGCCTCGCAGTCTCACTTCGGGTCATTGGGCAATCTGGAAAACAGCGTTGGCTCCATTGAGCAGGAAATCAAAGGCCTGCACACGGACATGGTGGGCAAAGCGCAACAGATCGCACAGGATGCTGTCAAAGCAGCAACCGATAAACTTGCTCTGGGCAATACCGACCATCAAGGCGAAGCTGTTGAAGCTGCGATCTCTGCTCTGCGTCTTGATTTACAGTCTCTTCTGGAAGCATCTGGCCAGAAAAAAGACACCGATCATCATGCATTGCAGGATGTGCGCGATGTTCTGGGCACGATCTCCAATCGCCTGGAAAATCTGGAAAGCATCCGCAACGCAATTGGTGATACTGAAATTTCTCAGGAACACCAAAAGCTTGTTGGCGATAACCAGATCGGTAGCATTTTGGGTGCCTTTACCAAAGGCAAAAAAGCAAATGCCGCTGCTGGCCTTGTAAACTTGAGTGAAGCGAACGAGCCGCGCAATCGGAAAGCCGATTTCATTGCCGCTGCTCGCCGCGCAGCAAAAGCTGCGGCTAAGGAAGCAAAAGAGGCAAAGAAAGAAGGCACCGCGCCTGCAAACGGCAACAGCAAAGCGCCAGAGCGCGCGCGTCGTCTTCGCGATTATATCAGCCCAACTCGCACTGAAAATGTTGAAGTTCCTGAAAAACTACGCTCCAAAAAAGCAGCGGCTACAGAAAAGGTTCTGAGCCAGTTACAGATTGTCGAAGAACCTGTCGTTCTCAGCGCTGAAGATATGGTTGTCGCTACCGACACACTTGTGAAAGAGCCAATCAACCTTTCCGCCGGTTCAGTTGAAGTGGGTGATGAGGGAATTGATAAAACGAGCAGGACGAAAGAAAGCGCAACCAATCGCCGCCGTGCGATTATGCTGGCAGCTGCTGCTCTCTTACTGACCATTGGCACGTTGCAGGCTTTCAACTCTGGTATCTTCTCCAGCTCAGACAGCGTTGACACTGCAGGCGCTGATGTAAAACCAAGCATCATGGCGCCAAATTCCGTTATGCCGGGTAAGGACAATTCCTCCTTGCTCAGCGGCGGTGTGGATGCAGTGGTCGCACCTGATGTTGTGAGCCGTGCATCCTTAGCCCGGCCTGAAACGGAACTGCCGAGTCCGGTGAGTTCCACGAGCATTTGGCAGACCGGAACCACATCCGCGCCATCTGAACCAACCAAAGATATTGTATTTGGCAAGGCAACTCAGATTAAGCCTGCCGACAGAACTGCTTCGATCAACACCGCGATTGAAACGAACCAGATCGCAACTGGATCAGCGACCAGCACAGCAGGTACCCCGCCGCAACAGATGGCTTCTGTAGATTTCCAGAGTATGGCTGAGCCGGTTGTCATGCAGCCTCCAGTGCAACAGGTTGCGCCAACGGTTCATGATCTGCCATATGCGATTGGCCCTGCAGACCTGCGTCAGGCAGCAATCTCTGGTGATGCTGCAGCTCAGTTTGAGGTGGCTCGTCGTTACACAGAAGGCAACCTTGTTCCCTCCAACCTCAATGCGGCTGCGCAATGGTACAGAAAATCAGCGGCTCAGGGTCTGGCTCCGGCGCAATACCGTCTTGGCAGTTTCTATGAAAAAGGCAGAGGTCTGGAAATAGACCTTGGCAAAGCCCGTGACTGGTATTCTCTGGCCGCAGGGCAGGGCAATATCAAAGCCATGCACAACCTTGCAGTGCTTTATGTAGAAGGCATTGACGGCCCGCCAAACTTTGATGAAGCCGTAAAGTGGTTCCGCATTGCTGCCGACTATGGCGTTGCAGACAGCAAGTTCAACCTCGCGATCCTTGCAGCACGCGGCCTTGGCATGAAGCAGAACCTAGTGGAAAGCTATAAATGGTTTGCCCTCGCTGCGGAGCTAGGTGATGAAGATGCAGCCACGAAACGCAATGAAGTGGCGGCCAGTCTGACCAAACGCGAGTTGACCAAAGCATTAGAGTCCGTGGCCAACTTCAAGATTAAGGCTGTAGACCCGATCAGCAACAAGGTTGAGCTCAACAGCAAGTGGTCTGGTACCCCAAAAACCACAGTGTCACAGGCAAACGTGCCAGCGGTGAAAAAATTACAGCAAGCACTGCTAACAATGGGGTACGATCCTGGTAATCCAGATGGCGTGATGGGACCGAACACCCGTCGTGCGATCAAAAGCTTACAAGCACGCCTTGGAATGGCAGCAACAGGTGAACCTGATAAACGTTTCTTGATGGCACTGGCCTCCCAGACCATCTAATTTGACGTTACTAGGGGATTTCTGGTTAGATTTGCACTTGTTGCTCCGCATCGATTGACAGAGCGTCTGGAATGGCGCTTAACACTCTACAATATTGTTGGATAAAAGGTGACACGGGGCGCACAAGTCAGGTCATCTGTGTTTACCCGCGGTGCCATCTTGCAAATCTATTTACCCATCGCAGAATTACCGATTAATGTCTTCATGATTTTCGCTATGGGCGGAACCGTGGGGTTCCTCTCTGGCTTGTTCGGTATTGGCGGAGGCTTCTTGCTCACGCCGCTGCTCATCTTCTCCGGTATTCCGCCTGCTGTGTCTGTAGCGACAGTCACAACACAGATCGTGGCCTCCTCAGGCTCTGGTGTTTTGTCGTACTGGCGCAAATCTGCCATCGATTTCAAACTCGGCTCAGTGTTGCTATGCTCCGGTATTGTCGGCTCGGCCTTAGGCGTATGGCTCTTCGGCATCCTGCGAAGTCTGGGTCAGCTGGATCTGGTGATCTCGCTGTCCTACGTCACCTTCCTTGGGACAATCGGTGTGTTGATGCTTGGCGAGTCTGTCAAAGCCATCATGCGCCGCAAAAGCGGTAAGAAACCAGTCGGGCGCAAACCCGGACAGCACAACTGGGTGCATGGCCTGCCGTTTAAAGTTCGTTTCCGCCGGTCCAAGCTCTATGTGAGTGTCATCCCGATCTTCGTCATTGGCAGTTCCATCGGTTTCCTCGGCTCCGTTCTGGGCATCGGTGGCGGTTTCATGATGGTGCCGGCACTCATCTACCTTCTGCGCGTACCAGCCAACATCGTAATCGGCACATCCTTGTTCCAAATCCTCGGAACCATGGCTGTTGCCACATTCCTGCACGCCATTAACACGCAATCCGTTGATATTGTGCTGGCGCTGACCCTGATGATTGGCGGTGTGATCGGTGCTCAGTTTGGCGCTCAGATCGGGCAGGGCATGCGCGGCGAACACCTGCGCCTCGGCCTTGGTCTGCTGGTACTGCTTGTTGGCTTGCGCTTCGCCTACAATCTCATCGTGGAACCCACAGACCTCTACTCAGTCAGTGTGATTGAGGAGCCGGTTAAATGAGGTCTCCAATCCAGGTCCTGAGCTACGTTCTGGCTCTCTCCTCTCTCTATCTGTTTGCAGCAACACCTTCCTACGCTGAAAAGTTGGTCTCTGCAGTATCCTCCAACAATGTGGCGATCACCTCCAACTTCACCGGCACCCAGATTCTGGTCTATGGTGAGATTGCTAGAGACGCAGAGACTGTCTCCCGCTCCGGCGGTCAAGATATTGTCGTGGTCGTGGAAGGCCCGTTAGAGCGTGTCACCACATGGCGTAAGGATCGTATCGTTGGCCTCTGGATCAACGCGACCTCACAAACCTACATCGCAGTGCCCAGCTTCTACGCAGTTCACACAACGGATGATTTGAGAAACGTCGCCTCAGAGGATTGGTTGAAACAGTACCGCATTGGCTTGGAAAATCTTCCTCTGGCAGCTCTTGGCTCACGCGCACCTGCAGCAGAACGGAAAGCCTTTAAGGAAGCGTTTTTGCGCTCTCGCGTGAAGGCCGGGCTTTACTCGCAAATGTCCAAGACTATCGATTTTTTGAGCCCAACCCTCTTTTCCACCAAGATTGACTTGCCTGCTATCATCCCGACAGGGAAGTACAAGGTCACCACTTTCCTGTTCAGCGGGGATGTTCTGCTGGATAAGCAGGAGCAATCGCTCACAGTTGCCAAAAAGGGTTTTGAGCAAGTCACTTTCAGCCTGTCACGGCAACACCCAGCGATTTACGGCCTGATCGCCATCATGCTCGCATTGTTCACTGGCTGGCTCGCAGGTGTGATCTTCAAGAAAGATTAGAGACTGTCGCTTCTCATATGAAGCGCACGAGGTCGCGGCGAGCGATCCATATAATTCCGGTAAACAAAAGGCGCTCGTTTGAGCGCCTTACTTCATTTATCCGCCAGCAGCTTTGACGCTGTGAAGGGGAACAAACGCCCGTTCCCGAGCATGAAGACCGAGAACCGGCGCGCCTCGAAGATGTCAGAAAACGCCTTATCCATCACATTCAAACCACCGGTCAACGCGCCAAAGGCTGGCAGAATGAGCCGATTGCCATTGGTTGCAAAACAGAACCGGCGAATGGTGCGGCCCATCCGGCGCACTTTGGCGGCAGGATGCAAATGCCCGCAGATCTCTCCGCGTTCAACGCCTTGTTTTGGCTCATGGCGAAAGTTCAGTGAATTGAGGCTAAGCTCGTTATACCGCTCGCCCTGAATATGGCAGGCAATCTTCGGATCATGGTTGCCGGTAATCCAGATCCACTCGCGCCCCAGCTGCATGGTGGTCAGCATGGCAAGGTAAGCTGCTGGCATCCGTTCTGAGCTGTCGCAATCGTGGAAGCTGTCACCAAGGCAAATAACGCGGCGTGGATCAAACAGGTCCACAAGCGTGGCGAGTTTTTCAAGTGTTGCGGCAGTGTCGTAAGGCGGCAACATCAAGCCTTTGCTCTTGGCGATGCTGGCTGCCTTTTCAAGGTGGAGATCAGAAACAACCAATGTCCGTTCTTCTGGCCACCACATAGCGCCGCTGTCATGCAGGCCTACAAGTTCTCTTGCGAGCGACAAGTCGTGGCAAACAGGAATAGGTTGGCGAATACTCGGTTCTACTCGTTGCTGCAACTGACTGTTGGGTCTCAAAATTGGGCCTCCAAAACCAGATCTTCTGCTGCATCTGCCAGCAGCGCGTCGGTCGCGCTACCAAATATAGACTCTTTTCCAATTTCCAGAAGAACAGGAACAGCCAATGGTGAGACGCGCTCCAAAGCACTATGCGTGATTCTTTTGTCTATACGAGAAAGAAAGCGTCCTAAACGAGAGATATCCAAGAGTCCTGTAGAGGCATCGGTCCAGGTTGCCTGTAAAAGCACGTGTTCGGGCTCGTGGTCATGTAGTACGTTATAAATAAGGTCCGTATTTATAGTTATTTGCCGTCCGGTTTTTTCTTTGCCGGGGTGACGTTTTTCCACGAGACCAGAGATCATCGCGCAATTTCTAAAGGTGCGCTTCATCAAATTACTTTCCGCAAGCCATGCGTCTAGGTCATCACCCAGCATATCTTCTTCAAATAAATCATCCAGCAGCAGTGTGCCCGCCTGTATGGCAAGCCCCAGATCCCGAAGACCCCAGAGCGCCAGAGAGTACTCAGTGGCCACAAATCCAAGCGGGTGTAATCCGGCGCGCTCCAACCTGCGTGTCAAAAGCATTCCCAGTGTTTGGTGGGCCAATCTGCCCTCAAACGGGTAACACACCAGATAGTGCTTATCGTTGCGCGGAAAGGTCTCTACTAACAGACGGTCGTACTCTGGCAGTTGTGATTTTTTTCTTTGCATGGTTAACCAATCGTGAACCTGACCGGGCAAAGAAGGCCATGTGTGCCTATCAGATAGCAGAGTGCGGACGCCATCTGCCAGATAGGTGCTGAGGGGAAACTTGCCACCTTGGTAGGAGGGAATTTTGGGATCACTCGAGGAGCTGCGCGAAACATAGGCCTCGCTCTCTTTCAGGCCCTCAAATTTCAACACCTGACCTGCGAAAACGAAAGTATCGCCGACGGCCAACTGTTCAATAAACCATTCTTCAATCTCGCCCAGAATTTTTCCACCAAAACCCAATGGGCGTTTGGTGTTTGGCCCGCGCGGTTTCACCTGCCTGACTTTCAGTGTAGCTGCATCCAGTATGGTTCCGGAGTTTAACCGGTATTGCTGAGCAAACTGTGGATTGGAGACCCGATAGAGGCCGTCTTTTGTCTGCCTAAGTTTGGCGTATCTGTCATAGACCTTGAGCGCATATCCGCCCGTTGCTACAAATTCGACAACTTGTCTGAAGAGATCAAACTCTAAATAGCGATAGGTCTGGCAACTGATGACTTCTTCATAAAGCCGGTCAGGATCAAACGGAGCAGCGCAGGCCACACACATGATGTGCTGCGCCAAAACATCAAGCCCGCCATCCCGAAGGGGAGGAGTATCTTGCTCCCCTGCTTCAGAGGCTTCGAGCGCAGCTTGACATTCCAACACCTCAAAAAGGTTGGAGGGAACAAGAATTGCCTTGGAGGCTTCATTCATACGGTGGTTCGCGCGGCCAATGCGCTGCGCCAGACGGCTCGCCCCTTTAGGCGCGCCCACGTTGATCACCAGATCAATGTCGCCCCAGTCAATGCCCAGATCCAGTGAAGACGTGCAGACAACGGCCTTCAACTGACCCGCCGCCATATGGGCTTCAACTTTACGCCGCTGCCCTACATCCAGCGACCCGTGATGAAGCGCGATCGCGAGCGTGTCCTCATTGATGCGCCACAGTTCTTGAAACAGCCGTTCAGCTTGGGATCGCGTATTCACAAACACCAGTGTGGTGGTGTGCGCTTTGATCTCCTCATAAATCTCCGGCAAGGCATATAGGCAGGAATGACCAGACCACGGCAGCCGCGCTTGTGTCTCCAAAATACTGATGTGAGGTTTCGCACCGCCTTTGGCTTGCACAATCTCGGCAAGATGCGTGTCTTGCGAAAGCGGTTGCTCCACCAGATAGGCCCGTAAATCTTTTGGATGCGCAATTGTTGCAGAAAGACCGATACAGCGCAGATGAGGAGCCAGCTTACGCAAACGTGTCAGCGCCAATGCCAGCATGTCCCCCCGCTTGGAGGTCACCAGTTCATGCAGCTCATCCAGAATAACAAACTGCAAGTCAGCGAAGAGGCGCTTTGCGTTCTGATCGGACAAAAGCAGAGAAATCTGCTCAGGCGTGGTCATTAGGATATCCGGCGGAATGCGTTTTTGCCGTTGTTTTTTGTGGCTCGGCGTATCGCCGCTTCGCGTTTCCAGCTTTATCGAAAGCCCCATCTCCTCAATGGGCACTTCCAGATTGCGATGAATATCCGTCGCCAATGCTTTCAAAGGAGATATGTAAAGCGTGTGAAGACTACCAAAGCCAGAGGCTTGCGCGCTACCGCGCTTTCGCTTGTCTCCCTCCTTGCGCAAATGCAGATCAACCAGACTTGGCAGAAAGCCAGCCAGAGTTTTACCGCCGCCGGTTGGAGCAATCAGAAGTGCAGAAGCTCCGGAGGAGACCTTCTCAAAAAGCTCCAGCTGATGCGCGCGCGGCGCCCAGCCACGATCACAAAACCAATCCTCAAAAACGGATGGAAGCTGAGGAATGTCGGCCATAGAAGCCACAAGGAAATCCTGAACACGAGAAATAAGCTGGCGCACTGTGCCATCAATGATTGCATGTGCCAATCAGAAACGGGGCAAACCAAGAACATTATAAAGCAGGTTACCGCGAAGGAGGATAAACGGGCATTGCTCCGCCATTATGGGCCAATGCAGGAGATTTATTCTGTGATGGGATAAACAAACCCTCCTAAAAACCGGAAAATACCGGTGAAATCTGTTTCCTTCTGAAAAAAGGACTGGCAAACTGAGACCCATCCACGGCATATATGCGATATAGGATCAATTAGGTTGCCTTCGTGAAAAAAGCAGGCACATCAATAAGCTGGGAAAAGGGGCGGTCAAAATGAGTGTTCAAGACGAAACAGAACTAATGCTCTCCGAGTTGTTTGATAGCTATGCAGACGGGTATGAGGATTACGACACCAGCGCGATTGCAGAGTGCTTTGCGTTTCCGTGTATCGTCTGGCAGCAAGATGGTGGCCACGTCTTCAATGATAAGGTTGAACTGAGCGAAAATATTGAAGCGCTCCTCGAAGTGCTCCGCGAGCATGATGTCACCTCCACCATCTACGAGGTCGTCTCCTCTCACATCTCCGGTTCAACAGCGAGCGTTAGTCTCGACTGGCAACAGGAAGATGAAGATGGCGAAGCGGTATTCGACTTCACTTGCCACTATCTCCTCATCAACATTGATGGGCTTTGGAAGATCGCAAGCATCATAAACGAGCCTGCCTGATCTGGTAATGCCTCTGAGATTTTGAAGTTTTGAAGCTCCCGGCTGTGATGGTTCGGGAGTTTTTCTATTTCCTTTCAGGAAAAACGCGTTCAACGCAAGCCAACGCACAAAACCTTTCAAGCCAAATTCCAGTCAAAAAGTAAGTCCGACTTTGCCTTATGCCCGCAGTTCAGACGAACAGCGCGTTTTTGTGAACGGATCTGCAAAACCTGACCATTGAATTAAATGAGTATTTCCCTGAGGATAGCCGCAATTGAACGCAGTGGGGAAAGCTGATGTCTGTGCAGATCGATTATTTCTATACACACCTGTCGCCTTGGGCCTTTTTCGGGCATCAGGAATTTATGCGGATCGCGGATAAACACAATGTGTCCGTGGTGTATCGCCCGGTCAATTTAGGGATCTTATTCCCGCTCACAGGCGGTCTGCCATTGGGCAAGCGCCATCCGGCACGCCAGCACTACCGCTTTATCGAGATGCAACGCTGGTCAGAAAAGCGTGGCGTTTCAGTCAATTACAAGCCTGCTTATTTCCCGACAAATACCCTTCTTGCAGATACTGTCGGTGTGACACTGCAACAACAGGGCGGCCCGACTGGCACTTATTCCCAAAAAACCTTCGAGGCTGTTTGGAAAAAAGAACAGGATATAGCAGAGGAAAAAGTGATCTCTGACATTTTGACATCACTTGATTTAGATGCTGCAAAAATAGTAGCCACGTCGAAAACCCCAGAGATTCAAGAGGCTTACGCTGAAAATGCGCATCTGGCAGAAAATGCGGGCGTTGTTGGCTCTCCAACTTATCTTCTAAATTCAGAACCGTTTTGGGGACAAGATCGTCTGGAACTGCTGGAAGATGCGTTGATAAGTGGACGTGCCCCCTTCCAAACTCTCTAGATACTCCCATCTCTAGCATAAGGTTCAACACTACCAGATTGCTGCTACAGTGATCTGGTAATCTGTGTTGCAGTCACGCCAAATGACTGGTGTTGAGCAGTAAGCTATTGATGTGAAATGGATATGGGGAAGAACCGTGAAACGATCAATTCTTGTAGGTGGGATATTTGTGGTGAACGCGCTGCTTGGTGTGTCTGCTGTATACGCACAAAGTGAACCAGATGTTCCCATCAGATTTGAAATGCAGGAAACGGATAAAGGCCTCATCCGCCTTGATACTCAAACGGGGATAGTGTCCCTGTGCGAGAAAAAGGGCGCACACCTGATCTGCCAACCCTCAGTCGATGGAATCAAAACTTACGAAGATGAAATTACACGATTAGAGGTCGATAATAGCCATTTAAGACAAGAGCTTACGCGAATTTCTGAGGTGCTAGCTGTCTTGACCGTAAATGCAAACAACGCCGCGAAAGAAACCAGTAACGGCCTCAAACTCTCTGCTACCTCTTCCAATGAAGAAGGTTGGCTCGGAAAAGAAGAAGAAAAAAAACTAAACGATGCGCTTGAATTCACCGAAAACGCCATGCGCCGTTTTTTCAGCGTTGTTGAAGAAATGAAAGACGATTTCCAGAACGAAGATACAGATAAGCCAGCGAACTGAGTGTGGGCATAAAAAAACCGCCTTCAAACGAAGGCGGTTCTTAAAATATTGTTTTTAGTGACTTACTGGCTCTGTAAAGCTGCCAGTGCAGTGCGGATATCTTCTGTAAGCGGCACTGTTTTGCGGCTGTTGAGATCCATGCTGATAGACACCTGATCACACACAGCTGCCAGACGCTTGGTCCGCGCTTCAAAAAGGTGATGGCGAATTGTGAAGGTGTTTTCCTGAACGCCAGTAAGCGTTGTGATCACTTCACCCATATCACCCTGCTTCAGCGGGCTGATCCAGGAAAGCTTCTGTTCCAGCGCAACACGGCCATATTCGTTCTCATCCAACCAAGCAGTGTTCATCGGAGTCCGCTCCCAAATATGGGCCGCAGCATCTGAGAAGCAGGCAAGTGCAAATGCATCCTCTGCTTTATTCTCAGCGTTAAGGTTGCGCGGAAGAACGGTTGCACGACCAGTAAGCACCGCGCCGCTCTTGAACAGATCGTCAGCAGTCGGCTTGCCGGAAAATGGACTTGGGGTTATGCCACGAGGAACAGCGTTCTTCGAGATATTCTCCTCAACGTCCTTAAACCGGGCGCGTAATTGCTTGGCAGAAGTAGGGTTTGGCGTGTACCCATCAATCGCAGTCGCGCAGATTTCCCCGGTGGAACCTTCGATCATCTCATGCACAACAGAGAGCATGTGAGGGCCGTCAAAAGCGACGTAAGACTTAACTTTGATCAAAGATGCGGCGACCAGTTCAGCGTGGTAACGCACATGACGAACCCGTCGTGCTCCAACCAATGTTTCACTAAAACCGGTCAACATTCTGAACTGGCGGTCAGCTTCTTCAAATTTGGAGAAGTAAAACTGCACGTTCAAATGGTCGTTCTCGTCGCATTCCCATGTATTCACAAACGAGAGAAGTGTTTCTAAGCTTGCCATATTCAACCCTTTGTGCAGCCTCGGTTCTCTTGCGCGACTATGATATCACTATAATCTGTAATCAGATCAGGTCGAACCGAATTTCGTCCTAAGAAAGTTATCTATCCTTTGGTTGCTCAGCTTGGCAAGAGCAAGATCAAAACTTTGAAACACATGACATCCATGGGGATAAACCTCGAGTGATGTCTCAACACCGGCATATTTCAACCTAGACGCGAGAAAAATTGTATCATCCAACAGCGGATCTTCTGTACCAACACTTAGGAGCGTTGGTGGCATTCCTTCCAAGCGGGCATACAGCGGGGATATCTGCGGGTCTCTTGGATCTTCTTCTCCAAGTAGAAAATGACGCGCAAACATCTTCAAATCACGTGTTGTTGGAAAGAGCATTTCCTCACCCCAAAGCCTTGCTGACGGCGTCAGCGCAATGTCATACCAACCTGCGGTCAGAACCAGTGCTTTGAAGGGCACCATTCCATGTTTATCACGTAGCCGCAATGCTGAGCTAAGAGCCAGAGTTGCGCCTGCGCTTTCTCCACCAAGTGCAAAACTGTTCCAGCCGTAGGTGCTTGCGCCTTGATTTAGCGCCCAATGGCAAGCTGCCTCGCAATCATCAGGCCCTTGCGGATAAGGATGCTCTGGAGCGAGCCGGTAATCTACTGAAAGTATATCAAGACCACTGCTATTAGCATAGGCTTCAAGTAACGGGTCCTGAAATGAAGCTGCGCCAAAGACGAATCCCCCACCATGAAAGTGGATGAAAACGCCTCCATTACTGTTATTTTTGGCTCTAAACAAACGCATAGGAATGCTGCCGTGTGGGCCTTGAGCTTCCAATTCTATTGCGTTTTCAGAATAAGTAGGGATAGGAATGGCGCCTATTCCTTGTAGTCGCCGTTCGCGGGTAACAGAAGGAGGGAAACTCCAAGGATCTGGAAGAGCTCTCAGCTGCTCTGTCAGTTCTTTGTTAAAGGCCTTTGCCTCCGAAGCAATTTCTTGGCTTATGGACTGAGGAGCAAAATTCTCGACCATGTAGTGTCTCCAAAAAAAGTATAAAATGCTAAAAATGTGTAGAGGAGTTGTCGCCCAAACCGCCGCATAAGACAACGATGTAATTTAAAGGGACAGGATACAGGCATGTCAGGCTGGTCAAAGACGAAGAAAGGCTGCGAAGTCTGGACGATAGACACCAATAATGTGCAACTGTCCCAATCTATGGGGCGGCTGGTCTTTATGACGGAGGGCTTCGGCTTTTATGAGATGACCAATGAAATCCGAGAGTGGGTGAAGTCTCTGGACTTAAAAGATGGTTTGCTTACCTTGTTTGTACGCCATACCTCCGCATCTATCACCATCCAAGAAAATGCTGACCCAACAGTCCTGCAAGATCTGTTGAAAGCCTTGCGGATGCTTGCGCCTGAAGAGGGCGGTTGGCTTCATGATGATGAGGGGCCAGATGACATGCCAGCACACATTAAGACCATGTTGACTGGAGTATCTCTCCAAATACCTGTCGTGGAAGGCGAATTGGATTTGGGAACGTGGCAGGGCATTTATCTGGCTGAGCATCGCAGAGCGCCACACCGGCGCTCCATGACCCTGCATTATCTGGGAACGTAATACTCAGGCAGGATTAATCAATCCAGCATTGCGGCGATGACACTCACAAACCATAGGCCAACGGCGACTGCCATCGCTTTCTTGGAAAACTCATGATAGGCAATGCGCAGTGCATCGCTTTGCAATTGGTCAGGGTCTTGTAGTCCGCCCGGATCCTCTTGTCCTTTGACAAATACCCAGGCTTCATCTCCATCATTTTTCCCGGTAGGCATATGCCAGGCTTTATAGATGAGCACTCCGCTCAGGGCGATTGCAAGCATAGCCCCACTTCGAAAAGAGCTGGTTGGGTCAAAGCTTAGGGCAGCCATCACCAGGAGCACTCCAAGACAATAAAATCCGCAAATGCGAGCAACGCTGGCGTGGGCAGCGCGTTGTAAAGCGTCCATAGGTTTCTCCTAGGCTTCTGTTGGAGACAAACTATAGACACAGTAGTATTGAGTTCAGCTTATCGCAGGAAGTAAATTGGAATTGACGTAAACAGATTGCAAACGACCTGCATGACCAATAACAGTTTAATTAGATATTTCAGAAAATCACATCTCAAGAACCATTAGTTCTTCATCATTGCCATTGTCACTAATACTAGGGCCATCAGATGTCAGGTCTCTTCCATTTGGTTGATGTAGTACTTTTACAGCGTGAGCACTTCGCTCATCTTTTGATAAAGTGCCATAAGAAAGCGCAATACCTGTGGTGAAACTGACGATAACACCCAGCAGTCCACCCATCTCTGCAGGTAGACCAAACCAGAAACCGGTCGAGTCTGTCATGACCGCCAGTGCATAGAGCAGAGTTACTCCGACACCAGAAAAGATAGCGCCATAGGCAGCAACAGCTTGGAACCTATTCCACCAGCAAGAAAGAACGAGAACGGGAAAGAATGCGGAGGCTGCAAGAGACATTGAAAATGCAAGCCCGTCCAGAATGCGGAAACTGTCTGTCAACGCTAGGTACGTAACAAGCGTACAGGCAGCCAGCACGACCACACGGGCAAGAACTATTTTCTGGTTCAGCGACGCACGCGGCAAAACCAGAACTTCAACCACATCACGGGAAAGAGTTGTTGAGAGCACCATGAGCAGCGCAGAACAACTCGCCAGTGATGCCGCAACAATTCCCGACCTCACAAGAGCTGCAATGAGTCCGCTCTGGCTGCCTTGCACCAACGCATTTGGCCCGAGCAAGCTTTGAAGCCGTTCATCGGCGAGAAGCAAGGGATAGGCCGATCCGATGACGACAAGCAGCAGGAGGAAAGAAAGGGAATAACCTGCCGCTCGGCGCGAGTCCGAAGACGTCTCCGTATGCATATATTTGCTGAGCAGGTGAGGGAGGCTTGCCACGCCTACCGCAAAAAAGAGAGCTGTGGCGATAAGAGGCCATAACCCGCCTGCATAGGGACCAGACAATAAGAACCAGCCGACACTGGTGTTTTCCAGATCAATAAGAGCGATCAGCTGATCAAGCAACGAACCTTCAATTGTGGTTGTGAAGCCTGTGGTTTCGATCAAAGCTGGAGAGGTGAGCTGATCAAGCCCAAGAAGGATTGCTGGAGAAAGACAGGCAAACACCATCAGCACGGCCTGTAAAGCCTGCGTCCAGACAGCGCCGCTCATACCACCCAAAACGACCGAAGCCAGAAGCGTTAGAGCTAACAACAAGACGCCTGTCGAGGCGGGAGCATTGAGAGAGGTCGCGAGAACCTGCCCCCCGATCAGCAATTCAGTGCTTAACAAGGGCAAAATAATGAGAACAAGCACGCCAGCTGTCGCCAATCGCAATGTATTGCTCTGGAAACGCACGCCAAGAAACTCGGGGATCGTAGCCGAACCAAACTTACGCAAGGGAGAAGCAAGCAAGACAGCGCACAAAACGAAACTACTCGCCCAGCCCAAAACGATTGGGAAGCTCACATAGTTAGGCAGATGCGTCAGAGCAAAAAACAACGGGAAAAAACTACCACCCACAAAACAGGCGGCAAGCGTCATTCCAGTCATGCCAGCTGGTACATTTTTTCCGGCCCAATGAAATTCAGTCAGCCTCATGGTTCGGGCCAATACGCCCACCAATGCAAACACGATCAATGGAAGTAATGCCATCAGAGCTTCTATGAGGACAGCAACAACGCCTGCTTTCTCCATAACGGCCAACAATCCGGTCAGCAGAAACAGGGCGAGAGCAAACAAGGCAAGTGCGAGAGTTGCGCGGCGATATTGAGAGGTCTGCGGGCCTAGGTTGGAAAGTGTCATGGCTTGGTCCCTCGGCGCCGTGCAACGCTGGCGTTATCTTCATCCAGACGATCTTGAGCACCACAGAACCAGGAGGTCAGGATGCTCGCTATAAAGAAGAAAAAACAAGCCCATAGGTAACTGCTGGAGATCGAGTTGAGAATGTCACTAAGCCCCTCAATCATTTCCGCTTGGCTTTGGCTGGGTGAACCGAAGTAGAGCACCAGAACAATAAAGAGGGACCAAAGTGTTAGCGTAGCAGCCATGAGGGCACGTGTTTTCGTCCAATAAGCAACTCTGTTTGGTGTACGCACCCGTCCCTCCAGCAATGGAAATTTAACGTATACATACTCTACCCGTCGCAGGCCGAACCGCTAGACTAAAATTACGCACCCCAATATTAATCCCCAACCCTCAGGGCAATACCGGTGCATTTCACGCAACCCCATACCCATACTTTGGGCGCAACTTCTGAGTTCTATGCATACGGGGCAGCAATATCTTAATGATTACTGATGGTTTTGTGATAAAAAGCGTGAGATGGGTGAAAACAATCAACTTCATGCTTGCCAGCACCTCCTGCATTCGCATAATGCTTTTGTATAGGGGGTTGCGACCAGTTGAAGCTTTTAAGATTCACGGGTCGCAAAAGATCTATCGTAACGCGTTAAGGGAGAGACTGAAAAATGCTCAATCTCTTAAGGCGTCGAAAACTGTTCATCTAGTGGCGTGTGTCGATGAGACGGATCGTTGGCCACAAGAAACAGTCCACGACAAGAAATGGAGGAGCACAGCGTGCAAAACGCGGTCCACCGCTTTATTATCGCTGATGACCACCCGCTATTCCGTGGGGCAATGCGTCAAACAATCGAGAAAAAGTTTGCATCAGTTAAAATCATTGAGGCTGGGAGCCTTGATGAAGTAACCGCAGCACTCGATCGAGAAGAAGACGTAGACTTGATCCTTTTGGATCTGTCCATGCCCGGAATGCGAGGGTTTTCTGGTTTGATGTACTTGCGTGCTCAATATGTGGGCGTGCCGATTGTTGTCGTTTCTGGTACAGAAGATCCGACCACAATCCGTAGCGCTATTGAGTTTGGCGCGTCAGGGTACATTCCAAAATCACTTGGTATTGAAGTCATTCAAGACGGTGTTTCAGTTGTTCTGGAAGGGGGCGTATGGATCCCTCCGGATATCGACCTGAACACGGTAGATGAAGCGACTAAGATGGCACAGCGCTTGGCATCTCTCACACCACAACAGGTGCGAGTGTTAATGATGCTGTCACAAGGCTTGCTGAACAAACAGATCGCCTATGAACTGTCTGTATCAGAAGCGACTGTGAAAGCGCACGTTTCTGCGATCTTGCAAAAGCTTGGCGTAGAAAGTCGTACGCAGGCAGTTATTGCAGCGGCCAAGATTGAAGCTGGCCAGTGGCAAAGCATCGCGGGTTAATAGCCTAATCAGCTACTATGAAATCAAAAGGCGCTCAATTGAGCGCCTTTTTTGTATTTAGAAACGGACCTGTAAGGATCACTCTCCCAAAGCTGCTTTGCAGCGCATCAGGTGAGCTCTGAGTACAGCAGGTTTCAAGGGCTTGTGGATCATGTCCATGTCTTTGTCGGTCGCCTCGGCACGAACCTCGGCTGTCCGGTCTGCAGTAATGA
Organism: Pseudovibrio sp. Tun.PSC04-5.I4; assembly: GCF_900104145.1. Classification (NCBI taxonomy): domain Bacteria; kingdom Pseudomonadati; phylum Pseudomonadota; class Alphaproteobacteria; order Hyphomicrobiales; family Stappiaceae; genus Pseudovibrio; species Pseudovibrio sp. Tun.PSC04-5.I4. The sequence goes on from NZ_FNLB01000006.1 coordinate 629,389, forward strand.
GCATTGCGGGGAAGTGGACGCCAAACTTCCAGCGCAGGTGCACCACAGCTTCAATGCCAGTTCCCTGATCCAGATGGTAATCTGCCAGAATGATATCCGGTTGAGCTTTGCTGGCGTAGATTACTTTTGCTGCTTCCTGTGTGTTTGCAGCTGTAATGACGTTACACTTCCACGTCCGCAGTAATGCCTCCATGCCCTCAAGGATCTGTGGTTCGTTATCGATGGCAAGTACATTAAGACCCGCCAGCTGACTGACAATCGCACGCGGTTGAGCTTGCTTTTCAACCACAGGCACGCTCATGGTTTCCTTCATTGCAACAGAGAAACAAGACCCTTTGTCATCCTGAGACTTGAGAGAGACTTTGAGATTAAGAACCGTGCTGATACGGTCCACAATAGATAGTCCCAGACCAAGTCCAGAGGCAATCCGTGCGCCATCATCCAAGCGGCGAAACTCTTTGAAGATCAGCTCTTGCTGGCGCTCTGGAATACCAATGCCGCTATCATAGACACTCAGGTTGACCATGTTGTTCTTGGCCTTCCGTACCCCAACAACCACCCCGCCATGCGTCGTGTACTTTAAGCCGTTGGAGATGAGGTTCTGTAACAGCCGGCGCAACAACCGCCGATCAGAGCGAACGCATACATCAGTGGCCCGGATCTTGAGCTTGAGCCCTTTCTCCTTGGCAATTGGCGTAAATTCGACGCGTAGCGGGTTGAGAATGTCATCCAGTCGGAAGGCCGAGATCTCAGGTTTAAACGTGCGGGTATCCAGACGGGAAATGTCTAAAACAGCACCGATGATTTCTTCAACGGACTCCAGTGAGGCCTCAATGTTGCTGACAAGCTTACGATCCTCTGGATCTCCATCGGTAAAGCGATCTGTCAACGTTGAAGAATACAAACGCGCTGCATTGAGTGGTTGCAATATATCGTGGCTGGCAGCGGCGAGAAAGCGTGTCTTGTCTTGATAGGCCAGTTCTGCCGTCTTCTTGGCAGTTTCCAGCTGCTCGTTGACCTTGGTGAGTTCTTCTGTCCGGTCACGAACGCGCTGTTCCAGATTTTCGTTTGCGCGTGCCAGCGCCTCTTCGGCAAACACACGCTCTGTAATGTCGGTATAACTCGTCACCAACCCGCCAAAAGGCATAGGGCTTGTTCTCACTTCAAGAACGGTGCCATTGGTGACTAGGTGTTCCTGATAGGTTTCCTGACGATTGATAAAGTTGTGCATGCGCAAACCAACGATCTCATCAACATCACCATCTCCAAACTCACCAGCCTCTGCGATGTACCGAATGATCTCCTCAAGCGATATGCCAACCTGACCAAACTTGGCGGGGAGCATGAGCATCTCGCGGTACTGGCGGTTCCAACAGATGAGGCGGAGGTCTTTGTCGTAAACCGATATTCCCTGACGCACCTGATCCAACGCAATTTGCAGCAGGTCACGGTTATACTGAATTGCCTCTGTCGCATCATCAAGCAGCTTGATTGCTTCTTGCGTCCCCGGATCCCGGCGTTTGAGCAAAAGAGAGAGTACAAGCCGCGCAGAGGCGGATCCGATGGCACTGGCCAAGAGTTGCTCGCAGAACCGAAGGATGACAACATCCGCTTCCTCATGACTGTCAATCTGAATACGGTGTTCGGCGGCATAGGTGTCAAAAGACCGCTGGGTGCGCTCCTCGCCCACATAACGGGAGATCGTTGCTTGCAGATCACCAATCGTCACAGCGGTCCGCAATTTACGCAGAGTAGGGGGTGGCATCATGCCTGTTGGCACGAATGTGTTCGCCTGTATTCGTTCAATAGCAGTTGGTTGGCGGGAAAGAGAAAATACAATAAAACAGGTCAGACCAACCAGAAGGCTCCAAAATACACCATGCACAAACGGGTCGAGATCGAGATAAAACAGCGCTTCAGGTTTTAAAGCTCCTATTCCCCATGGGCCATATTCTAAAATGTTGCTGCCAAAAATGTTTTCGCGCGCAAAAACCGGTAGCAGCAGAGTGTAAAACCAAACCGCAAAGCCTGTTGTCATGCTTGCAATAGCACCGCGAGCATTGGCTCTGCGCCAGATGAGGCCGCCGATAAAGGCCGGTGCAAACTGGGCGATTGCTGCGAAAGAGAGCAGCCCAATGGAAGAGAGCGCCGCGCTGTCGCCTGCAACACGATAATAGACGTAACTTCCCAATATGACGAGGAAGATGGACATACGCCGGACGCCAAGCAGCATCTGGCTCATATCCTCTCCAGACGTGGAGATAATTTCGTCCTCGCTGCGGCGGCGCAGAATAATTGGCATCACCAAATCATTGGAGACCATGATAGCCAAAGCAACCGTGGTCACAATGACCATAGCGGTCGCGGCTGAGAGCCCTCCAATGAATACAAGGAGAGCCAACCAATCGGCGTCATAAGCGCGAGGCAGAGCCAATACAAACATGTCTGGGTTGACGGTGTTGCCAAGAATGGTAAGCCCGGCTAGCGCAATTGGAACCACAAACAGGTTGATGGCAATAAGGTAAGTTGGGAACAACCATGCAGCCCGCTTCAACTCTGCTTCGCTGTTGTACTCTGTTACGGTCACATGAAATTGGCGGGGAAGTAACACAATAGAGAACATCGACAGAAGGATAATGGTAGCCCACTTGCTGATATTCACATTCGTGAACAGATCCTGTGAGCTGCTTGTGTTTGCAAAGGATGCGTGGAGCAAATCCCAAGGCCCATCAAACAGCACAAACGTAACCCAAACTCCAATTGCCAGAAACGCGATCAGCTTAACGACTGCTTCTGTGGCAATGGAAAGCATCAAGCCTTCCTGATGCTCAGTGGCATCAATATGCCGAGTTCCAAAAAGCCATGTGAACACAGCCATGAAAATGGCGATCAGGAGCGTTTCGTCACCGAAGATTGAGATGCTAGTATCTTCAAGAGACAAAAGCGGATGCAAAACAATAGTGCCAACGGAAAGATCAAGCGCTTTTAGCTGGAGCGCAATGTAAGGGATCATGCCAACAAACGCGATAAGCGTTACGATTGCGCCGACCAATGGATTCTTACCGTATCGAGCGGCAATGAAATCAGCAATTGACGTGATCTTTTCAGCTTTCGCCAGTTTGATGACTCGCAGCACCAAACGGTATCCGAAAGCAAATACGATGATCGGACCGAGATAGATCGCGATAAATTCAAAGCCGTTACGAGAGGCTGAGCCGACAGAACCGAAAAATGTCCATGAAGTACAGTAGACGGACAGCGAGAGCGCATAGATCAGCGGTCTACCGTTGCTTTTCTTGGGGCGGGATTTCGCAATTTTATCCCCATAACTCGCAATTACAAACAACAGTAGAATATATGCCAAAGCGACAAGGACTACGATCCAACCTTGAAGCATGTTTCCCCCGTCGGACAAAAGTGCCCGTTACTTCCATTAAATGTTTTTGGTCTCTCAATATTGCACAGTTGACTGATCTTTCGTGAAAGGCAAGAGTCCTGTGTGATGAATTGCGTCCGTGGTAAGTGCGTAATTTTTCTGACCTCTACGAAAGGGTATGAGTTGGGACAGCAACCTAATCCGGCTGTAAAGAGTGAGAAGGGTGCCTTTGAGAATATCGATAAGGTGTTGTTGGATAATCCGAGCTGGATCAGGCGGATCTACGGGGTTTTCTTTAAAAAATCCGATCTGGATACCTTGGAAAAGCTCAAGACTTACCTTGAGCGGAGTGCTGCTTATCTCACCTACAAGAATGTACAGGAGTATTCACGTTCACGGGCTGGCGTTCATTGGAATATGCTGTTGGATGACGGTGAATTTCAAATAGCTTTGGAAAAGTCACAGTGGATTACTTTTGCCATTTCTGCTGAGTTGGTTGGCGAAATGGTGCTGATCGTCCTGCGTCAGAAAACACAGACCGACCCGCAGGATCTGGCTGGCACATTAGGTGTCATTCTCAAACAGATTTTGGAGGAGCACTCCAGGTTATCATCTGGTCTGTCAGTTGAGTGGATCAATTCAACCAATAGTATCCTGCAGAAAATGCGTACAGGCGCACTTGTGCCGCCTAAGTTGGTTTCCGATATCGCAACAGCACATGTTCCCAAGATCTTCGCGAGCCTTCCTGTACATAAACGGATACCCGGATATGATGAGTTGCTATTACTCAATGGACTGCATTTGAACCTCCTGCAGTTGCAACATGAGTTTACGATTAAGGCGAACTACAAGGCTTTGGCTAAGGCCGCTCTAGCCAGTCAAAGTCGCTCTCCTGATCCTGATCTGTAAGAATATGCTTGGCGGCCGGGCGTTGATCGAAATTTGCGGGTTTTGCGACTCGTTCATTTCTGATTGCTGAATTCAATAGGATGTGTTCCTGAATGATGCTGCGGTGGAAAACCACGCAGAACCGTACGCAAACCCTGCGACATATACGCGCCGCATAAGGAAACTCGCTTACTACTTTAGGTTTAATAATGGCGGGTGATTGAGCTTGGGATTTGGAAGATTAGGTTAGTGCTGAGGAGAGTTTAAAATTCTGCTTAGATAAACTAACCCAAGGGATTGGTGGTGTTTTGGCCGACCAATCTAATGCGACTAATGAATAACACGTTGAAATTCTGAATTACACAATAGAACTTGTACAATTTTAAGTTTTAACTCTGAGTTTGCCTTTCCTAATATATCAATATTGAAGGGGTAGTTAATCGATAAACCAAAGGGAACTAGGTGATTGACCTAGCTTCAACCATGAGATAGCAGGTTAGTCAAAATACCCATCTAGTTACTCGATTAGTTAAGCGTTCGGGTACGCCTATAACAAAGCTAGGATACTCAAATGGTCTCCTCTTCGTGCTTGCACAGCGTATTGGATACGGCCGTTAATGGCATTATCGTTATAAATGATAAGGGAACGATCCTTATCTATAATCGTGCCTGTGAAGCCCTTTTTGGATACAAGAGCGATGAAGCTGTAGGACAAAACGTCAAATTGTTGATGCCGAGCAGAATAGCTGCAGAGCATGATGATTATCTCAAAAAATACATTGATACGCGTGAAGCGAAGGTCATTGGTATTGGCCGGGACGTTATTGGTCGCCAGAAAGACGGGACTGAGTTTCCGCTGGAACTGTCTGTCGGCGAAGCGGTTACTGAAACCGGACGACAGTTTATTGGTGTCCTGAGAGACCTCCGTGCCACTAAAGAGTATGAGGAGCGCCTACGCGTCCTCCAATCAAATCTAGTTACTATGACACGTGTGAATGCCCTTGATGAAATGGGGGCTGCAATTGCGCATGAGGTCAATCAACCGCTCACAGCACTCATGCTCTATCTACAGACTGCAGCACGCCGGGCGCGGGCTTCTGAAAACTCAGACGAAGCTCTCTTAAGCTTGATGGACAAAGCTGTTAGAGAGGCTGAACGGGCAGGTCATATCATCCAGCGCATGCGTACATTTGTTGAGCGGCAGGCTCCCCAGTCCATCGGAACTGGGTTGGCATCGCTGATTGACGACTGTCTTGAGCTGGTGAAAATCGGGCATGAAGCTGATGACGTCGAGTTCTTCTCTACATTTGTTGACTACGAATACCAGCTAGAGTTGGATTCAGTTCAGATACAACAAATTCTGGTTAATTTAATCCGAAATGCAGGCGAGGCTGTAAAGGGCCAGCCTGTAAAGCAAGTAGTTGTTTCAGTCGAACGGGACGATAGATGCGTCCTTGTTAAGGTCACGGACACTGGTTCCGGAATTGAAGAGGAAGCATTGTCGCACCTTTTCAAGGCATTTACTGGGACAAAGCGGCGCGGTTTAGGTATTGGACTTGCGATTTCCAGAAGTATAGCTCAAAACCATGGGGGCGATTTACTTGTAGAACCCTACAAGGAAGGTAAAGGTGCAACCTTCACTTTACGGCTCCCTGTAAACTCAAAAGCAGCAAGCTGAAAAGAAGCTGTTGCTTAGAACAACAAGAATAAGGACCTGAGCAATCATGACTATGCCGTCTGTGATCCATATTGTTGACGACGACCCTTCGGTTCGCGACGCGCTTTCTCTGCTTTTTGAAACAGAAGGCTTCCGCGTCAGATCCTTTGCGAATGCTGAAGAGTTCCTTGGTGGTGTCGAAGAAGAAACGCCAAACTGTGTGCTTCTCGATGTTCATATGCCTGGCCGGTCCGGTATTGATATTCTGAAGACGTTGAATGGTGAAAAATTCCCAGCTCCAATCTTTATCATTTCCGGCCAGGGCGATATCCCAATGGCTGTTGAAGCGATCAAATTCGGCGCTTACGACTTTATTGAAAAGCCATTCGATGTTGAATCCATCATCTCACGCGTTCGTGAAGCAGTTTCCAGAAGCACCCAATCTGCTGGTTCTTCCAGCTTTACGTTCCCGGGCGCAGAAACTTTGACGCCACGTGAACGTCAGGTTCTGACAGAAATTACGGCTGGTTCTTCCAACAAAGAAGCTGGCCGTAACCTGAAAATTTCCCCGCGTACCGTTGAAGTTCACCGTGCACGTATCATGGAAAAACTCGGTGCTCGCAATGCAGCAGATCTTGTTCGTATCGTGCTGACAGGTGAAGCGCCAGCTGCATAAAGCTGCATTACCTAAAATTTGAAGCACGCTATACTTTTGGCCAAACTTGCCACCCGAGCGTGTTACTACGCATTACAAGGCCCCAGTGCTTGTTTATGGTGACTGGTGAGACAAAGTGCTGCACCTTGGCACTTTGTCTCACGAGACATGAGAACAACTCTGGGGTTTGTTGTGATCTATTTAGTGGAAGATGATGCCTCCGTACGTGATGCGATAGCTGAAATGTTCGAGAGTCTAGAGCTCTGTTGTGCAGCCTTTGCTGATGGAGAATCATTCCTGCGCGGTGCATCTCCGAACGTAGATGATACTGTTTTTGTAGACCTCCATCTTCCCGGTGTTGCTGGAGCTGACCTGATTAAGAAGGTTGCTGCTTTGGATGAGGCGCCACAAATTGTCGCAATCAGCGGCCAGCCTCTTTGGAAAATCAGCAGAGAACTACCAAAAATCACTTCAACGCCTGTTGTTCGTAAGCCTTTGAAAGAACAGGACTTATTGATATTTATCCAAACTTGATCTATCGCAAAAAATCGTTTGCGGCAGATCAAACGAAAAAAATCTAAACAAGCTGCTTAAGGTTTAATACGTATTTAGGCGTTGCGTTCTTACTAGTAAGTCTGCTTCAACGGCTTTGACAAACAATGACGGATGTTTGTCTCGGCCAATAGGCATTTAGAGATTATGCGAATAACTCTCGTTACTTGCCAGGTACGATGTTTGCGGAGTATTCCGATAGGAGGGATTATGGTATCGGCCACATTGACAAAACTTAGCAATCTTGATGGCCAAGCACCACTCGGCGTTTGTCAGGAAAATTTTAAGCAACTGGACGGAAATGGTAAGAACATAGGCCGGAAGCAGCGACTTTCCTCCCACGACGTATTGTTTTACGAAGGCGATAAAGCAGAACGTATCTACGAAGTCGTTCGTGGTGTGATGATGCTGTACAAACTTCTGCCGGACGGGCGTAGGCAGGTTGTATACGTACTGCGCGAAGGCGATATGCTTGGTTTCTCCAATCGTGAATTCTCTGACTGTACAGCTGAAGCGCTGACAGATGTTGAACTTCAGGTTTTTGAAAGCCGAGAGATTTCAACATCTCCGATGATGCAGCATTATGTAAATCGTTGCCTGCTGTCGCAGATGGAAGTTCTGCATGAACATACAGTTCTGTTAGGTCGTAAATCTGCCTTGGAACGTGTTTCTACTTTCCTTATGAGCCTTGTACCAAACCGTGGTGGTCACGGATGTCAGGGCCCTAAAGAAGAAGGTAAGCCAGATACCAAGACTGTTGCATTATCCATGACACGTCAGGAAATTGCTGATTATCTTGGCCTCACCATCGAAACTGTAAGTCGTGTGATTTCTCAGTTGAAGCGTCGTGGTCTCATCAAAGTTGAAAAGCAAGACAGCATTCACATCGCAAATATTTGCGGAATATGCCAGCTGACCGGCATGCACTAAACTTGGTTACCTCTCTCAAATATAAGGCGCTGAATGAGCACCGCCTTTTTAGATATTTGAGTACTAAAAAGCAGCCTTCTCAGGCTGCTTTTGTCGTTTTCGGACTTACACAGCAACCGAGTGACGTGCTTGCTGTGTTGCAAGATAGGTGTCAAATGCAGACGCAACAACACGGACATAACGACGTCCAGCTGCTGTTACAGTGACTTCATTGCCATCAAGCGTAGCAATCCCGTCGGCAATCATGTCTTTCAATGCATCTGGGATACCTGCAAACTCAGCAGCTGGCAGGCTATGCTTTTCAGCTGCTTCACCAAAATCGACGCTGTAGTAGGTCATCAACTGCATGATGATTTCGGCACGGCACAAATCCACCTTGTCAACGACAATACCTTTTTTGATCGGTAGCTCGCCAGCAACAACCATGCGTTCCCATTCACGGGCGGACGGTGTGGTCTGCACATATCCCTGAGGCAGGAAACCAATGGAGCTGCAACCAAAACCGATCAGGCAATCTGCGCTATCTGTGGTGTAACCTTGGAAGTTACGACGGAGCCGGCCTTCCTTAAGGGCGATCGCCATCTCATCAGTTGGAAGTGCAAAATGATCCAGACCGATGACTTCGTAACCAGCATCAACAAGGGCATCACGAGAAACGTCTGAAAGCGAGATACGCTCTCTCGCACCCGGCAAGTTTTCTTCTTTGATCAGCTGCTGATGCTTTTTGAACCACGGAACGTGCGCGTACCCAAAGAGCGCGACGCGGCCTGGAGCCAATGTCTTTGTGTATTCGACAGTCTGGCGGATAGTCTCTTCTGACTGGCCGGGTAGCCCGTACATCAAGTCGAAGTTGATATCAGTCAGGCCAACATTGCGAAGTGCGGTAACTGCTCGCTCTACTGTTTTGAGAGGTTGGATTCGACCAATCTGTTTTTGAACATTTTCATCGAAATCCTGAACACCGAGGCTTGTGCGTGTAATGCCAGCCATCCTGAGTGTTTCGGCCAGATAATCGCCAACGGTTCTTGGGTCGAGTTCGATGGCATGTTCAATGTCATCAGTGAAGACGAAATTGGCTTTCAGCTTCTCGACAATCTTGAGGAACGCTTCCCGAGGGACCAGACTTGGCGTACCGCCACCCCAATGGATGTGGTGAACTTCACGACCGGTTCCCAACTTAGTCAGCACAAGGTCAATCTCTTGGAGCATAAGCTCGACATAAGCCAGAACCGGCTGGATCTTCTTTGTCGCCTTCGTATTACATCCGCAATAATGGCACATTTCCTGACAAAATGGCACGTGCAGGTATAAAGACAACGGCGTATCACTTGGGATACTCTCCAGCCAATCTCCATAAAGAGAAGGCGTAACAGCTTCACTGAAGTGAGGAGCTGTAGGGTAGGAGGTGTAACGTGGTACGTTCAGCGACGCATATTTTTGCTCAAGATCGGTCATGTCGCCAAGATACGCATATTGACTATTCGTACTTTGATCCCTGTCAACATCCAGGGATTTTTAGAAAACTCCAGTGCATTCAATGAATTCAGGTGTATTTGTAAATAATTCAAACGCAGATTGTTTGCCAGATGTATTGGTTTTTTGAATCAAGACTGACCGTATATATGGCAACTTGTATCTCTGCATTGCCACAATTGCACAGCAGAGAGGCCAGCCATGCACATTAGATAGCAGCTGGAAACACTCCTAATTTTCCTCGGGTTAGGTACGGTTGGTGTCTTGGTTTTTGAGGCGCTGCCATGGGGCTTTCCTAGTGCCTTGGCCATGACAACAGCCCTTGCACAAGAACGTAGTGCAGCGATGGAGCGGATCATGTTTGTTTAGTTTGTGCGGCTGGGCCGGAGCAAATCTCATCAACCTATTCTCGCGCAAGAGCTGAAGCAAAAGGCACGCCTCAATTATTGCTTACTCGTGGTACCTCAGTTGGCCACCATATCGGAAAGCTGGGGCCCAGAGAGTTAAAGCCAATGATCGAGATCTTGCTTGTCATATTTGTGATCAGTCTCTCGGTCGCGCTGATAGGGGCGCTGCTGGTATCCTGGGTACTATCAATTTCATTCGGCAAAGTTCTTTTGGCGTTTGCTCCGGGCGGAATGGAAGCAATTTTGTTGATTTCCGTCCTGTTGGACATTGATCCTGCTTTGTAACAGCTTGCCCGGTTGATGGGGCTGCTCGCGTTCTTGCCCTTAATAACGGGCTGGGTGCTTGGGCCAGTGCCGCCCAAACTACGCAAATCCGATGGCGTTGGGTAGAAAACACGCCAAAACTGCGGTTTTTCAGGAGATGAGAAAGGGGCGTGGGAGTGCATTTTGTGCGCTGTTACATTGCTTGGATTGTAAAACGATTTCCTGTTGATTCTACGTATGCATGTATAGGCAAATTCGCCTATACATTTGGGCTCGTTTTAGGAAGAATTCACGCAACACAACGCAGCCTACGACAATTCGTCACAATCAGCTGTAATTCATTGTAACATATGAATTATTGTCCAAAATTGTACTCGCAGTTAAGAATTAGAGTAATTTTATTTTTTTTGTTCGAGTTCTTTTTGATATGTATCAAGGGCGGGGCAATTTGCCACCCATAGAACTACCCTCAGGTTGTCCTATCTGGACGAACTTTGTTACTTTTAATGGGGCAACATCATGGGTGAGCGGAAAGTCAAAGTTCTGTCGCTTGAGGAAGGCGGTTTCTCCGTACTTCTTTTGGCTGCAGCGATTTTCTGTCTGATCGTCGCAGGGAAAACCTGGGATCAGGTCTTGGCATTTCATGCTAGTTTGATTGCACTTGCATCAATCGCTGGTATTTTCTTTATTTTCCGCCGGTATTTCGACGGAAACAACAGTCCGGCACCACGAGAAATCAATGGTAAGCCGAACTACAATATGGGGCCCGTGAAATTTTCCACGTGGGCCTCTGTTTTCTGGGGTATCGCTGGCTTTTCGGTTGGTGTGATCATTGCATCGCAGCTGGCATTTCCAGCGCTGAATTTTGATCTGCCGTGGACTACTTTTGGACGTCTTCGTCCATTACATACCTCGGCTGTGATTTTCGCATTCGGCGGCAACGTGCTCATTGCTACGTCGTTCTACGTTGTGCAACGCACTTGTCAGGCCCGTTTGCCTGGTACAATCGCCCCATGGTTTGTTGTTCTTGGTTACAATCTGTTTATCGTCGTTGCGGGTACAGGTTACCTTCTCGGTGTTACGCAGGGTAAAGAATACGCTGAACCGGAATGGTACGCTGACTGGTTGCTGACAGTTGTTTGGGTCGCATACCTTCTGGTGTTCCTGGGTTCCATATGGCGCCGCAAAGAGCCTCATATCTATGTAGCGAACTGGTTTTATCTTGCGTTCATCGTAACAATTGCTGTTTTGCACTTGTTCAATAACGCATCCATTCCAGTCAGTATCTACTCCACCAAATCCTATATTGTTTGGGGTGGTGTGCAAGATGCGATGGTGCAATGGTGGTACGGCCATAACGCTGTGGGCTTCTTCCTGACAGCTGGCTTCCTTGCGATCATGTACTACTTCATTCCGAAGCGTGCAGAGCGTCCGGTTTACTCTTACCGTTTGTCAATCGTGCACTTCTGGGCGCTGATCTTCCTATACATCTGGGCTGGTCCACACCACTTGCACTACACGTCTCTGCCTCAGTGGGCAGGTACTCTTGGCATGACCTTCTCCATCATCCTCTGGATGCCGTCTTGGGGCGGTATGATCAACGGTCTTATGACTTTGTCCGGCGCTTGGGATAAGCTGCGGACTGATCCGGTCCTGCGTATGATGGTTGTATCTGTTGCGTTCTACGGAATGGCAACATTCGAAGGCCCGTTGATGTCTATTCGTGCAGTGAACTCTTTGTCTCACTACACAGATTGGACCATTGGTCACGTACATGCAGGAGCGCTTGGTTGGGTTGGTTACATTTCCTTCGGTGCTCTGTACTGCTTGGTTCCGTGGCTTTACCATAAATCATTGTACTCTCTGCGCCTCGTAAACTGGCACTTCTGGATCTCGACGCTCGGTATCGTGTTCTACATCTGTTCGATGTGGGTCTCCGGTATCATGCAAGGTCTGATGTGGCGTGCATACGATAGCCTTGGCTTCCTTGAGTACTCCTTCATCGATACTGTTGACGCAATGTACCCGTTCTATGTCATGCGTGCATTCGGTGGCCTTCTGTTCCTCGCAGGTGCTGTCATTATGGCCTATAACCTCGTGATGACAGTTCGTGTTGGTGAAGTTGTCGAGAGTGCAGCCGCAGGCCAGCCTGCTATGGCTCCAGCGGAATAATCGGGAGATCACGAATGTCTGCTTGGAAAAAACACCAAATCTTCGAGACGAACTCGTTGTTCCTGCTTATTGGTATCGTCATAATGATCTCAATCGGTGGTCTTGTGGAGATTGTGCCGCTTTTTTACCTAAAGAGCACAATTGAAAAAGTAGAGGGCATGCGCCCTTACACCCCGCTTGAGCTCACAGGGCGCAACATCTTTGTGCGTGAAGGCTGTTATGCTTGTCACTCGCAACAGATCCGTCCACTGCGCGATGAACTGGAGCGCTATGGCAACTACTCTTTGGCAGCGGAATCTATGTACGATCGTCCGTTCCAGTGGGGTTCAAAGCGTACTGGTCCTGATCTGGCACGTGTTGGTGGTAAGTACTCCGACGAATGGCAGCGCGATCATCTTGTCGACCCGCGCTCGGTATCTCCAACCTCGGTAATGCCTGGTTATCCATTCCTCTTGGAAGCCAAGGTTAATGTCCGTGAGATGCAAAACCACCTGAAGGTGAATGCAATCTACGGCGTTCCATACACTGAGGAACAGATAGCGGCTGCTAAACAGGATCTTCTGGCACAGGCGAAGCCTGATAGTGATGCAGCTGAAGGTTTTGAGGAGCGTTATCCCACGGCCCAGATCCGTGACTTCGATGGTAATCCATCAGAGGTAACAGAAATGGATGCTCTTGTTGCTTATCTGCAAATGCTGGGCACTCTCGTAGATTTTAATCTCTACGATGAAAAAGCTGACCTACGCTAAAGGAGAAAATGATGGATTCCACTTACACATTTCTTGCTAACTTTGCGCAGACAGGTGGCTTGCTCTATTTCGTGGTGATTTTTGCAGGTGTATTGGTTTACGCCCTGTGGCCTAGCAATAAGGAGCGTTTTGACGACGCTTCGCATGTCCCGCTGCGGGAGGACGACTAATGGCTGATTACAAAAAGGAAATCGACCAAGTTACTGGGGTCGAGACCACAGGCCATGAATGGGATGGACTGAAAGAGCTTAACAACCCACTTCCAAAGTGGTGGCTCTATATGTTTTACGCGTCGATTGTCTGGTCAGTGGGCTACTGGATTCTAATGCCGAGCTGGCCCCTCCTTAATGGCTATACTGAAGGTCTTTTGGGAACCAACCAACGTGCTGCTGTTCTTCAGGAGTTTGAAGTTGCAAACGCTGAACGAGCGCTGACGGGTGAGAAGCTTATGGCAGCTTCCCTGGAAGAAATACGTGATACTCCGGCGTTGCTGGAGTTTGCTATGGCTCAGGGTAACGTGGCATTTGGTGATAATTGTGCTCCTTGTCATGGTGCTGGCGCGACTGGTTTTGATGGTTATCCAAACCTTCAGGACGATAACTGGATCTGGGGTGGCGATCTAGACGCCATCGCAACAACCATTTCCTACGGCGTTCGCGCAGAGCATGATGAAACCCGTTATGCTGAAATGCCAGCATTTGGGCGTGATGAGCTGCTTTCTGAAGAAGAAATCACGCAGGTGGCCAATTACGTTGGTTCCTTGTCTGGTCTTCCATCCGAAAGTGGAGTTGATCTGGAAGCTGGTAAAGTTGTTTACGAAGACAACTGTGCTGCTTGTCACCAGGACAACGCTAAAGGTGACCTCGAAATGGGTTCTCCGAACCTGCTTGCTCCGACTTACCTTTATGGCAAGTCTGTAGAGGCAATCAAAGCGCAGGTTACTGCGCCACGTCACGGCGTAATGCCAAACTGGATCGATCGTCTGGGTGAGACCACAGTGAAATCACTGGCTGTGTACGTTCACTCTCTTGGCGGCGGCCAGTAAGGCTCCCAAGGTACAATTTCGAAATAGACGAGGACGCGTAAGTGTCCTCGTTTCGCTTGCACAGTGCACATCGCCAACTGAGGAAGACGTTATGTCTAGCCAAGTTGAACCCATCGATAATGAAGAAGATGAAGCCTGGTTTGCGTCAGCGGCTAAAGTTTACCCCATGGATGTAAACGGTCGTTTTCGTAAAATAAAATGGGCCATCCTTTTTATTACTCTTGGAATATACTATTTTACGCCGTTTATCCGTTGGGATAGGGGGCCTCTTCTTCCTGATCAAGCTGTTCTTGTCGATTTTGAAAGAAAGCGTGGTTACTTTTTCTTTTTAGAAATCTGGCCACAGGAAGTTTACTATCTTACAGGTCTTCTGATTCTTGCAGCTGTCGGCCTTTTCTTGATGAACGCGATTGCTGGTCGTTTGTGGTGTGGTTATTTATGCCCGCAAACGGTCTGGACAGACCTATTCTTTAAAATTGAAAGCCTCATTGAGGGTGATCGCCGCAAGCGTATTGCTCTGGATAAAGAGCCTTGGTCTGCAAGCAAGATCCTGAAGAAAGGCACTAAGCATTTTTTATGGATAATGGTTGCCTGGTGGACAGGTGGGGCGTGGGTTCTCTATTTTTCTGACGCCCCGACGTTAGTTTACGATCTGGCAACCGGAGCGGCAGCGTTCTCTGTTTATCTTTGGATTGGCATTCTGACCTTCACCACATATTCCCTCGCCGGGCATATGCGCGAGCAGGTTTGCGTTTACATGTGTCCATGGCCACGTATTCAGGCCGCTCTCACCGATGAGCACGCGTTGAACGTCACATACCGGTATGATCGTGGTGAGCCGCGCGGTCACCTGAAAGAAAGCAAGAAGCGTACTGCTGAGGGTCTTCCTGCAGGTGATTGTATTGATTGTAACCAGTGCTACTTTGCATGTCCGACCGGTGTCGACATCCGTAAGGGTGCACAGCTGGATTGTATTCAGTGTGGTCTGTGTATTGATGCTTGTGATTCAATCATGACAAAGGTTGGGAAACCAACTGGTCTGATCGCCTATGACACAGATGATAACATCGAACGCCGTGAAAAAGGCGAAGAGCCTGTCTACCGCCTTATTAGACCACGTACGGTTATCTATGCTGCCATTATCCTGCTGATTATGGGTGCAATGCTCTATGCGCAGCTGAACCGCAGTATGACAGGTCTGTCAGTCGTTCATGATCGCAACCCGCTTTATGTCCAACAAAATGACGGTTCGTTCCGAAATGGTTATTCTTTGAGATTGTTGAATAAACATAACAAGGAGCAATATTTCACGTTGAGTGTTGAGGGGATGCCAGTTGGAACTAAACTGGAAGTTGTTGGGGTTAGTAAAGACGGTGTAGCTGCCGCAAATGCGACTAAGTTACAGTTAGGCGTCGATGCAGATACAACACGTTCTGTAAGGGCGTTGGTCTTTTCACCATCTGGTGAGGCATTGCCTGCATCGCGACCAATGGGCTTCAAGTTGATAGACATGGAGACTGGTGAAACCACATTGATTGAAGACTTCTTCCGTGCACCAGGTACGTAGGCTCTTCAGTTTATTGTGAAAACACCTAAATAACTCTTGTGGTAAGGGGACCAGCCCTTACCACAATCCTTAAAGGCCAAAATAGAGTTGCTCGCCCCCCGAAATCCCATGAGCAATTCAAAAGGAGCTAGGAAATGACAATGGCTGTAGATGATAAGTCTCAACGCGAACCGCGGAAATTTACTGGCCGCATGTTTCTGTTTTGCATCGTTGGTTTCTTCGGCCTTATCTTTGTATCGAACGGCATTATGATGTACCTTGCTATCGGCACGTTTCCGGGCCTGGAGGTCGAAAGTTCTTACAAGGCGGGTCAACGCTATAATAGAGAACTGGCTAAAGTCAGAGCACAGGCTAAGCTGAACTGGAAAGTGAATGCTGCTATTGAACGCAATAACGATGGTTCTGCCCTTATTCGCGTTATTGCAAAAGATAAGCTTGGTGTTCCGATTACTGGTGAACTGGTTACAGTCATGTTGCACCGGCCGGCCATCACTGCTGCGGATCAGGATTTACGCCTTGCTGAACGCTCTGCTGGTGAATACATGGCAAATGCAATGGACATTCAAGCTGGTAACTGGAATGTGGTGGTTGAAATCGCAGATCCTGATGGCGGCGAACTGCCAATCTTCCGGTCCAAGAACAAGATTTATTTCGCTAAGTAGGGCAGTATAGCCATGACTGCGCCTGAGAGAGATTGGGCTGCATTCGTAACCAACTCCGATGACGGCAAGGCTCACATGGATCTTGCTGTAGACGGTATTACGTGTGCTGCTTGTATGTATGAAATTGAACGCGGCCTTCAAAAAATTGATGGCGTCGAAAAAGCACGCGTAAACCTGTCATCTCATCGGTTGTCTGTTGATTGGGATGGAGATAAAACCAATCCATCTCCGATCGTCGATCTCCTGCAAAAGCTTGGTTACAAGGCGTATCCTTTTGACCCGGCTCAGGTGAAGTCGCGCGGCGATACAGCGGGTAAAGAGATACTCCGTGCCTTGGCTGTTGCTGGCTTTGCCGCCATGAATATCATGTTGCTGTCAATCTCCATCTGGTCCGGCAACGCCACAGACATTGATCCAGAAACCCGCTCGTTTTTTCACTGGATTTCTGCGTTCATAGCGCTCCCAACCGTTATTTATTCCGGGCGGATCTTTTACCGCAGCGCCTACATGGCAGTCAGAACGCGCCGTGTGAATATGGATGTTCCCATCACAATTGGAGTGTTGCTGGCAACAGGCCTATCAGTCGTGCAAACGATTCAGGAAGCTCAACATGCGTATTACGACAGCGCTGTAATGCTTCTGTTCTTCCTCTTGGTTGGTCGCTATTTCGATCATCTGATGCGCCGGAAAACTCGTTCATTTGCCGAAAACCTCGCAACACTTAAAGCGGAGAGCGCTGCCAAAATCATGGAGGATGGCAGCGTTAAAGACATGCCGCTGTCCAAATTGGGTGTCGGTGATAAGGTTTTGGTACGCGCCGGAGAGCGGATCTCTGTTGATGGCAGACTTTCAAAAGGAACGTCAGAGGTAGATCAAAGCCTCGTAACCGGCGAAACTCTTCTGCAGCCAGTCGGGCAGGGGGATTTTGTCTACGCAGGTACCATGAATACCTATGGTGTTTTGGAGGTGGAAGTTACTGCCGCTGCAAAAGGCACTTTGCTGGATGAAGTGAATAAACTTCTGGAAACGGCCATGGAAGGTCGATCCACCTACGTGAAGGTCGCGGACCGCGCCTCACAACTTTACGCACCAGTCGTACATGTGGCAGCATTGCTGACGCTGGTCGGTTGGATCCTATGGGGAATGGACTGGCAACCAGCTTTGGTCATTGCCATTTCGGTGCTTATCATCACGTGCCCTTGTGCCTTAGGTCTCGCTATTCCAGCTGTGCAAGTTGTTGCCAGTGGCCTGTTCTTTAAAGAACGCGTACTCTTAAATGCGGGGGACGCTATTGAAAGACTTGCTGGTGCAGATACGATCGTCTTCGATAAGACGGGTACTCTAACGCTTCCAGATGTAGCGCTTGCAAAGGATCACGGCCTTTCAGAGCGTGAGTTGCAATTAGCTGGACGTTTGGCTCTATCGTCCTCTCATCCGCTTTCTCTAGCGGTCGCAAGAGCTACAGGCGTGCTTCAAATCTTGTCGGATGCCAAAGAAACCGCCGGCAAGGGTGTCGAAGCCCTGTATGACGGCGAGTATTTGAAATTGGGCTCACCTACGTTTTGTGGTGTGTCTGATGAGCAGCTCTCACAAGCGCAGGCACAACGACCTGATGCATCCTTTGTGGCGTTCCAGCAAGGCGAGAATAAGCCGAACCTTCTCCCTGTCGGTCAGTTCATGAGAGACGGCGCTGTAGAGACGGTTCAGAAACTGAAGAGCGCTGGATATACAATCGAAATCCTGAGCGGAGACCATGCAGGTGCAGTCAAGTACGCTGCGGATCTTTTGGGTATCGCTGATTGGAAAGCGGGTATGAAGCCGCAGGACAAGATTGACCGGATCGAAGAGCTGAAGGGGCAGGGGTGCAAGGTTTTGATGGTGGGGGATGGTTTAAATGATGCACCGTCGCTTGCTGCTGCAAATGTCTCCATGTCCCCGGTCTCGGCAGTGCACGTCAGCCAAGCGGCCGCCGATGCTGTGTTCCTGGGGGATAGTCTTGCACCCGTCATGAGTGCGCTACGGATCTCTCGTAAGGCTCGGTTCGTTATGAACCAGAATCTGGCTATATCTATTATTTATAACCTGTTCGCAGTGCCTTTTGCGGTGCTTGGTTTTGTCACACCCCTCGTTGCGGCCTTGGCTATGTCGGGTTCTTCCATTATCGTAACACTTAATGCAGTTCGCCTGAGAATGGTGGCAGGCACATCATCGAAGCCCAAGCGGGAGGCTTGAAAAGAACAATGGAAGTCTTAATCTACCTCATTCCAATTGCGTTGGTTCTCGGCGGTGCAGGATTGATAGCGTTTTTATGGTCTTTAAAGTCCGGGCAATACGACGATATGGAAGGCCCTAAGTGGCGTATTCTTGATGATGGAGATTTACAGGAGAACAGCGCTCCGGTGAAAGCTGAGCAGCGCAAGGTCTCCTGAAAATAGCCTCTAAAAACCTAACAGTTTATTCACATAAAAAGGCCGGCTTTGAAAGCCGGCCTTTTTATGTGTCAAAGCGTTGGTAATTAACCGCCAGCGAATTGATAAACAGCTTGTCCAGTTCCTGCATCCAAATCTTCTTCAGCTGGAGCATCAGTGAGCGGAAGACCGAGGGTTTGCCAAACATCCACAAGTGCATCACGAAGATGAGCGATCAGCGCGTCATTGTGAACAGGGCCTGGAGTAATGCGCAGGCGCTCAGTACCACGTGGAACCGTTGGATAATTGATTGGCTGAATGTAGATGCCATGCTTATCAAGCAGCATATCCGTTGCTTGCTTACAAAGATCAGGATCAGCAACCAGTACTGGAATGATGTGGGTGTCAGAGGCCATCACTGGCAAACCAGCTGCGGAAAGCACATCTTTCGTACGCTGTGCCTGACGCTGTTGTCCTTCACGTTCAATGCCAGAAACTTTGAGGTGCTTGATGGAAGCAGTCGCCGCTGCTGCAAGTCCCGGAGGGATAGCTGTGGTGAAGATAAAGCCCGGCGCATAGGAGCGAACCGCATCAATAATGGTCTGGGAAGCAGTAATGTAACCACCCATCACACCAAATGCTTTTGCTAAAGTTCCCTCGATGATGTCCATGCGATCCATAACACCATCACGCTCACTGATACCGCCGCCGCGTGGTCCGTACATGCCAACAGCGTGCACTTCGTCAATGTAGGTCATAGCGTTGTATTTGTCTGCAAGGTCAGCAATACGCTCAATCGGAGCAATGTCACCATCCATGGAGTAAACAGATTCAAAGACGATCAGCTTAGCGCGGTCATTACCAGCAGCTTTCAGCAAATCCTCAAGATGTTCCAGATCGTTATGGCGCCAAACTTTCTTGGAAGTCCCTGCGCCGCGAACACCCGCAATCATTGATGCGTGGTTCAGCTGATCAGACAGGATCAAACAATCAGGAAGCAGTTTCGCGATGGTGGAAATTGATGCTTCATTTGAAACAAAGCCACTGGAGAAAACCAGAGCGCCTTCTTTGCCGTGGAGGTCAGCAAGTTCTTCCTCAAGCTGTACCAGAGGGTAGTTAGTGCCGGAGATGTTGCGAGTACCACCTGCACCAGCACCCATGCGCTTTACAGTTTCAGTCATCGCTTCGATTACGGCTGGATGTTGCCCCATCCCCAGGTAGTCGTTCGAACACCAAATGACGATTTCACGAAGGTTCTGGTTTTCTTTGCGCCAAAGAGCATGAGGGTGACGGCCTGCAATGCGTTCCAGATTAGCAAATACGCGGTACCTTTTTTCGTCCTTCAAAGAAGCAATCGCCTCATCGAAGATTTCTTGGTAGTCCATTTTTTGCCCCTTATACTGCGGCGGTATTTTATTCGGCGATACTTTAGATTTAACCTAAACTTAGCGGCTATCCTTGGTCCTGTCGAAGGACACATTGACGCGGCCCCAAGTTTTACGGATTTATCAAAGGATATTTTCAGATACGCACATAAGCCTATATATAGCAGTGACGGTCTTTGACATAGAACTATAACCCTGCAGTCTTGCAATTTGTTTTGTTCTCTGCCACACCTTGTAATTAATAACTGAATTTTTGTTCTAATTGGATTGGGTTACGTGAAAGTGGCCGGAGCTTATTTGCGTGAGTATTGACCTGTCATCCCTCTCTTTTCTGGTGGTTGAAGATAGTGCTTATATGCGCACTATTCTGCGGACGATGTTGCAAGGGTTTGGCGCTCGCAAAATTGTAGAAGCAGAAGACGGGGCGTCCGGCCTTGAAGCGATGGATCGCTCAAATCCGGATATCTTGATTATTGACTGGGTTATGCCAATTCTAGATGGCGCGGATATGGTGCGAATGATCCGCAACCCAAATAATCCTTATGCATACATTCCTATAATCATGGTGACGGCTCATACAGAACGCAGCCGGATCATTGAGGCTAGAAAGCTTGGTATTCATGAGCTGCTGTGTAAGCCAATCTCGGCCAAAGCACTGTATCAACGGATCGCATCTATTATTCTTCAACCAAGAGATTTTGTGAAAACAGCTGGTTACTTTGGGCCAGCCCCACGCGAAATTCGTGGGCCTAAGAAAAGCTGGAATGATACTAAGTCAGCAGTTAGCCAAGCGCCGGCAACAATGATTTGACGTAGCCATTTGAATTTTCCGAAAAATATGAAAAATTCCCTCGGAGGTATCATTTAACCTCCAAGGTAAGTTTGGGTGTTATTTAGAGCGCTATCAACCTCTGAACAGCGCTTTCCCACTTTTCAGGGGGCAGGCTTGTCACGAGGCGAATGAGCTGAGCAAACTCAGCTTCTTCCAGCTGATAGCGTAGCATCTGCAATTCTGCTTCGGAAAATTTGCTCGTCGCGCTTATTGGAATATCTGCGTCTATTACTGCTTGAATCATTCTCACCCCCTTGTCTTCGGCAACATGCAAACCAGTTCGCCTAGACATATATCGTCGTACAAGTGCGCTTGGCAGGCATACCCTCTCTCCCAAGATTAGCTAAATTCAGCTATGTGGAAAACAGCCCCAATATGCCCCCAAGACCTAAGAAAACTCGCAGGACTCAAAACATAAGTAAACCAACCCCAAGGTGAAATATGGTAGTTTTGTGGCGCGTTGTTTCTTAGTCACACTGCCGTAAAGGCATTGGTATATCAAGGATGCGATGGTAATTATATTTCAACATTGAGATATTTAAATATAAAATACAGACAGAAAATTTTCATGTAGCAGCGATTTTTCAACCGTGACTAGTTCATAGTTAGCAGTGCACGTTAACGTTTCCGCACTCTGCAAGAAACTCATTCTAGGCAGAGTTGTAAATCGTTCCATTTTACGAAGGATTTTGGAGCGCAAATTTCTTGCATTAATGGAGAATAGAAGCGTGTAAGCACGCCAATTACGCCGTCAGAGACGAATTGAAGTCATGAATTCATTGGAAACTGGTGCTGCCGGAGAGATTCGAACTCTCGACCTCTCCCTTACCAAGGGAGTGCTCTACCCCTGAGCTACGGCAGCATCGCTGATATGAAAAGCATAGGGTATGCTTCTCATTTTCTTCCAAGATTGCGGATTTTGCAACGAGGTTACTGTCCCGTGAGTAATACCCTCGGAACGAGGAGGCTTATGTCATAACCTTTTTAAACCTGCAAGGGGTTTTGTTGGTAGGTCTGTGGAAACTGAATATCATAGGGATTTGAAAGTATTGCCATATATTTGTGGTGCTCTGAAGCTCTTGGCATCAACCAGTTCCTCGTGTACCTGTTGGGCATGACAGATTCAAAGAAAACTGAGCATGCCGGGAAGGCTGAGGAAGCTGCGGCTAAGCCTAAGAAAGACCCCAAAGCTGAGCGCTTGGCAGAAGCTTTGCGCGCCAATTTGCGTCGTAGAAAGCAAGCAGCTAAACGCAGCAAGGACGAGGGTTAAGGGCTGCGAGAACCCTCATCTAAAGGCGATGTGCTTACGTTAAGCATTAATGCAGCAATTTCTCTTAAATTGGACGTAATCTGTGAAAACAGCTAGATACTGATGTTTTTGGGCGTAATATTACGTCGCGAACTTGGTGAAAGTGACCAGTTTGAGAAATATTAGTAAGATCTATTGGGGAAAACCAGTGGGGAATAAACAAGGCTAAGAGCATGCCTTGCTTATGCCACAGCCCTAATGTTAGTGGACACAATCAATTCCTCTTCAAAATTGTGTTTCCATCAGCGGGTATTTATTGGGGTATTAGAAGTATGGACAAAATTCGTATTGTTGGCGGCAATCAGCTCAACGGTGTTATTCCGATCTCAGGCGCGAAAAATGCTGCGCTGCCTTTGATGATCGCGTCGCTGTTGTGCGAAGATACATTAACACTGGAAAATGTGCCCCGGCTGCGCGATGTCGCACTTCTGACTCAGATTCTTTCAAATCACGGTGTTGATTATTCTGTTGATGGCAAGCGCGTTGGTCAGGATGTTATGACCGGTCAGACCGTGCACCTCAACGCAAGTAATATTGTTGATACAACAGCTCCTTATGAGCTTGTCTCCAAAATGCGGGCGAGTTTCTGGGTTATCGGTCCATTGCTGGCACGTATGCACACTGCTCGAGTCTCTCTTCCAGGCGGTTGTGCAATTGGGACGCGCCCGGTTGATTTCTTCATTGATGGCCTCAAAGCATTGGGCGCTGAGATTGAGATGGACCGCGGCTATGTTCAGGCAGACGCAAAAGGTGGCCTTAAAGGTGGCCGCGTTGTTTTCCCGAAAACATCTGTTGGCGCAACACACACGGTGATGATGGCCGCGACGCTGGCAAAGGGTGAAAGCGTTATTGAAAACGCCGCTCAAGAGCCAGAAGTTACTGATCTTGCGAACTGTCTCATTGGTATGGGCGCAAAGATTGAAGGGGCTGGCACTGATACAATTCACATTCAAGGCGTTGATAGTCTGGGTGCACACCGCCATCCTGTGATCCCGGATCGGATCGAGACGGGCACCTACGCAATGGCTGTTGCTATGACCGGCGGTGAAGTGACACTGGAAGGTGCACGCGGCGATCTTCTGGAAGGTGCTTTGGATATCCTGCGCCAGACCGGAACTGAGATCACCGAGACAAACGTGGGTCTCAAAGTGCGCCGCAACGGTGGCGGCATTAACCCTGTTGATATTTCAACGGCGCCTTTCCCAGGCTTCCCAACAGATTTGCAGGCGCAATTTATGGCGTTGATGACCCGCTCAAAGGGTGTCAGCAAAATCACAGAGAACATCTTCGAAAACCGCTTCATGCATGTGCAGGAGCTTGCACGTCTGGGCGCAAAAATCACGATGGACGGGCAAGTCGCTTCTGTTGAAGGCGTAGAGACTTTGCACGGTGCGCAGGTGATGGCGACGGATCTACGCGCTTCTGTTTCCCTTGTTATTGCAGGGCTTGCCGCTGAAGGTGAAACAACAGTCAGCCGTGTTTATCATTTGGATCGTGGATTTGAACAGTTGGAAGAAAAACTCTCCCGCTGTGGTGCGGTAATCGAGCGAATCTCGGCCTAAGGCAATCACAGCTTTTTTAATTTGGAACCCGGTCTGAAGCTCAGGCCGGGTTTTTTCTTGGTCTTTCGATTCTTAAAGTGCGTGGAAAGGCGTCTGCTGCTTGAAATCCACTCCATTCGCTCATAGATGTTTTTCTATAAATTGTTGTAATAGTAAGGCTGTCTCGCTCTCTCCTGAGAGATGCCGCAAAGAAATGCTGCAAGGATCTGACATGAAACAAGTGAAACCAATGAAGTTGATGGCGCTGGATCAGGAAGATTTACAGATCATTTCTTCCATGGTGCAGGATAGTGTTCTGAAACTAGCAGATATCCAATACCTGCCTGCCGAGCGTCGTCTGGTTTTGACCATGAATCGGTATCTTTGGGAAACCGATGAAAACAACAAACGCCAGAAAATGCGGGCCCGTTCGGTTCTGTCTATTTCTCGGGTAGATGCTGTAAGAGCACAAAAAATCAATCAAACCAACAAGGACATGGTTTTGTCTTTGCTCTGTGTTTTGTTTGAAGAGACAAATGCACCGGCTGGCCAGTTGAAGCTTGAGTTTTCTGGCGGGGCTGTTATTGCAGCATCGATTGAGTGTATTGAAGCACAACTTGCAGATCTTGGTGAAGTTTGGGAAACGGAAAACAGACCTGAACATCATCTGGAAAGCTAGTTGGAAACAACAAGGCTCTTTTGGTGGACACTTAGATAGTCTATTAGCTTATTCTGCCTAATAGAAATTGGAACACACCCTTGCGGATGAAGATGCATCCCAAGGCATTACATAAATTGGGACGATACTGTGGCTATAAAGCTCTCCTCAAAATCTGAAGGTTTCAACGATGAAATTCGTACCCTGCTTGGAAGCAAGCGGGAAACTTCAGAGGACGTGGATCATATCGTGCGGGATATCCTGAAGGATGTTGAAACGCGCGGTGATGCTGCCGTGCTCGATTACACCAATAAGTTTGATCGCATGACGGTCAAATCTATGGACGAGCTCATAGTAACTGAAGCGGAGATAGAAGCTGCCGTTGCGCAGATTCCCGCAACAACGCTGGCAGCTTTGCAGCTTGCCCATGATCGTATCCGGTCCCACCATCAAAAACAGCTCCCGGAAAGCTACACCTATACAGATGCGATTGGCGTAGAGCTGGGCGCAATCTGGACCGCAGTTGAGGCTGTTGGGGTATACGTTCCAGGTGGTATCGCAAGCTATCCATCCTCCGTTCTTATGAACGTCGTGCCGGCAAAGGTTGCCGGTGTCGAGCGCATCGTGATGGTTGTGCCAAGCCCGGATAATGTGCTCAACCCACTGGTCCTTGCCGCGGCAAAGATGGCAGGTGTCTCTGAGATTTACCGCATTGGCGGTGCTCAGGCTGTTGGCGCTCTGGCCTACGGGACTGAAACAATTACACCGGTCTCCAAAATTGTTGGCCCGGGCAACGCCTTCGTGTCCGCTGCAAAGCGCCGCGTATTCGGAACAGTTGGCATTGATATGATTGCCGGACCTTCTGAAATCCTCGTGGTCGCCGATAAAGATAACAACCCGGACTGGGTTGCTATTGATCTCCTGTCACAAGCCGAGCATGATCCAGTGGCACAGTCCATTTTGATTACCGACAGTGAAGAGCTTGCCATCGCAGTGGAAGAAGCTGTTGAACGGCAGTTGGTAACGCTGCCACGCGCGGATGTTGCACGTCAGAGCTGGACTGATTATGGAGCGATCATCACCGTTGATACGCTCGATGATGCAATGGTGCTGTCCAACCGCTTTGCACCGGAACATCTTGAGCTCTGCGTCGAGGACCCTGATGCCTTGCTTCCGAAAATGCGCAACGCAGGAGCGGTTTTCGTAGGCCGCTACACACCAGAAGCTATCGGTGACTATGTGGGCGGGTCAAACCACGTTTTGCCTACAGCGCGCTCTGCTAAGTTCTCCTCCGGCTTATCTACTTTGGAATTTGTTAAGCGAACATCATTGCTTAGATGTAATCCTGATAATCTGGCGCAGATTGGACCTGCAGCGGTGACACTGGCTGAAGTTGAAGGCCTGCAAGCCCATGGGCGTTCTATTTCAATCCGCTTAAATCGCTAGATTGCAACATTAGGTATCACTTGTAGAAAAGATTGCTCGATGAACAAGGAAGTCCCTGTAAACGAAGAACAGAGACAAAAAGGTGGGGAGCGCCTTTTTGAAGTGGTCCTTGACGCCTATTCTATTGTCCGTGCCGATAAAGATGTTGAGAGAGAACGGAAAATTGCAATTTTTGATCTGGTGGAGGAGAATCAGTTTTCACCGGAAGGGCCGGATCTGGGGCCTTATCGCCTAGATCTGGCGATGATCAAAAAGAAACTGGTGCTGAGTATTCGGGATGAAATTGGAAGCGAGATTTCAACCCATATTTTATCGCTCACACCTTTCCGGAAAATTATAAAAGACTACTTCATGATTTGTGAGAGCTACTACGATGCCATTCGTAGCGCCTCTCCCAGACAGATTGAAGCAATTGATATGGGACGTCGTGGTTTGCATGACGACGGCGCCGTTATCCTGGAAGAACGGTTGAAAGGGAAGATCACCATCGATCATAAAACGGCACGGCGTCTGTTTACGCTCATCTGCGCTTTGCAGCACCGGGGGTAAATATGGTCCCAGCCATTTCCCAGCCAAGTTCGGTCCTATTCATCTGTAGGATGAACGCCGTTCGTTCGCCTATGGCAGAAGGGCTGACAAAACTTCTGTTTCCAAAACAGATTTATGTACGGTCTTGTGGTGTTTTTTCAGGTGAGCGTGATCCCTTTGTGGATTCGGTGATGGATGAACTTGGTATGGACCTGAGTGATCATCATCCCAAAACCTTTGAGGATCTGGCTGAAGATGGATTTGACCTTATCGTGTCGTTGGCACCAGAAGCACATCACATGGCTTTAGAGCTGACAAGAACCCAATCAGTTGATATTGAGTACTGGCCGACAATTGACCCGACAGTGGCGACTGGTAGCCGTGCGCAGATCATGGATGCCTACAGATCGGTCCGAGATACGCTGAAGCGAAAAATTGAGAAGCGGATGCAATAAGCCACTGAAAATGCAAAATTCGTTGCTTCTCTATGTGTTTTCCACCCAAAACAGGGAATAAGCGGTAAAACTCGTCAAACTGCCCTCCAAGAAATGGAGGAAGACTGTTCACTTTTGACGAGTTATCCGGTACGTTCCGCGAAAATTCCATTCAACAAATCAGGAATCCTAATGGCTAAAGAAGAAATGCTGGAGTTTCCAGGCGTCGTCGTCGAACTCCTTCCTAATGCGACCTTTCGTGTAAAGCTTGAAAACGAACACGAAATTATCGCACACACAGCTGGTCGTATGCGTAAGAACCGTATTCGTGTTTTGGCTGGTGATAAGGTGCTAGTTGAAATGACACCATATGATCTGACCAAGGGTCGTATCACTTACCGCTACAAATAAGCGACACTCAGATTGTAGGTTCGGTAATGTGAACCTGCTTTTTTAGCTCTGGCCGATTCAATTTCGGGGAACTGGAACATATGACCAAAGAACTGCCGTTAGTATTGGCCTCAGGGTCTCCACGTCGTCTGGCGTTGCTTCAGCAGATTGGTATTGAACCAGACTTCCTGTTGCCAGCAGATATTGATGAGACGCCGGTGCGTGGGGAAAGCCCGCGCGCGTTGGCGCAACGCCTTGCTCGTGGCAAAGCTGCTGCGGCGCGTGTTATGGTTGATCGCGATGAGGCGAAAGCCCATTCCATCGTGTTGGGATCAGACACCGTTGTTGCTGTTGGACGCCGCATACTCCCGAAAGCTGAGAGCAAGGAACAGGCAAGCGTTTGTCTCCAATTGCTCTCTGGGCGTATGCACAAGGTCTATACCGGTGTGTGTGTTAACATGCCGGACGGTGTGGTGCGCTCCAAACTCGTTGAAACGCGGGTGCGGTTCCGCCGTCTTTCCACGCAGGATACTGAAAACTATCTTGCTTCTGGTGAGTGGCGCGGCAAAGCAGGCGGCTATGCTATTCAGGGGCTCGCAGGCTCGTTTATTGCACGTGTGGTCGGCTCATACCCAAGCGTTGTTGGTCTGCCGCTGCTGGAGACCGCAAGCCTCTTACAGAGCGTTGGCTATCCAATTCAGAATATGTGGGATGATGATGCCGTTCCAGCGGCCTGAGAAGGCTGTCACACGCTAACGGGCAAATCCACCAACTGTCTGCACGAATTTCGGTGAGAGGCTCGCCAGAGCGTTCCTAAGCTCATAGCTAGGTTTTCCGTAGACAGTCATGGACGAAGGGTGCAGAGCATCCATAAACTCGTGCGCATAGCTGTTGGAAAGCCAGTTGAGATGCAGCAATGCTGCATTGCTGTCTTTGAAGCTGGAAAAGATCTCGCAGAACTGTCCATCCTCGCTGAGGTACCAGACATAAGCGCTTGTATTGCCTTGCAGGTGTTGCACAGCCTTGACCATCTCAACCATAAGACCCTCAAAGGTCTTGGGGTCAGTTGTTGCGAGACGTGCTGTGAGGATCCATGAGACTTCGCTATTCATTCTACGTTTCCCCTACAATCGCCAGATACTTTGAAAATCGTCAGGAACTCAAAGTAGGTATCTGGAGATGATCTTATGCTTTTCTTCAACTGCTGCAAAGTTGTTTGCCTCCAAGCTGATTAATAGCTGATACTAAGGTGAGTATTTTCTGATGTGAAGTTCTCGCATGACGTTTTTACTGTGACCCGGATTAGGAATACGTGTTGCCTTGGTGAACTTGCCACTTGATGCCTTGCGGAAATCCCATTAGATGCTCTCTTCAGAAAAACTTTCGTGAAACTGCCGAGAATGAACGTGTAGTTGGATCTATTGGAAAGCTGATAGGGTAAAGTCATGACGAAACCTTCGACGAAATTGGCAGCATGCCCAATCTGCAATAAACCTGCACAGGAGAGCGCAAAACCGTTTTGCTCCGAACGGTGCAGGCAGGTTGATCTCAACAAGTGGTTGAATGGCAGTTATTCTGTGCCTGCTGTTGAGGAAGAGTTCAGCGAAGACGATATTTCTGAGTTAGAAAATTCACGTATGTTGCACTGAGGTTTTGGGGATAAATAATTCCAAAAGTTGGATGGTTTCCGGGATATCACCTTAAGTTTGGGAATGAATTCGACGGTTTCTATAAGATTAACTAATTGATATATAAATGAAAACATAAATAGTGCCGTCTTTTTGACTAGCCGCCAAAAGGCTTAACGTTAAAAAAGTCAGTGCCTGAAATATTTTTCAATTAGGTGGCGAAATATATCGCGTTTGGTCTTGTGCCTGTCACAGTTATGGGCAATTGTACCGAGCGTGTTCTTGGGAGGTTTGCGCGAATTTTGAGATTCTCGTATAGCCGTCTCGTTAAATTGCTTGGGGCAATTGGATAAAGGCAAGATCTATGAAAAAGCATCTCTTAGGCGCAACAGCGCTTCTTTTGTCTTTTGGCGTTTCCGCGCCGGCTATGGCAGATTTCAATCTGACCATTTTGCATACGAATGATTTCCATTCCCGCATTGAGCCTATCAACAAGTACGATTCTACTTGTTCTGCAAAGGACGATGCTAAAGGCAAGTGTCTGGGTGGCACTGCACGTTTGGAAACAGCAATCAAAGAGCGCCGCGCTGCAGCTGGCAACTCCATCCTCGTGGATGGTGGCGATCAGTTCCAGGGCTCGTTGTTTTACACCTACTACAAGGGTAAAGTTGCTGCTGAATTCATGAACGCTCTGGGTTACGACGCTATGACCGTTGGCAACCATGAATTTGACGATGGCCCAGAAGTTCTTCGCGGCTTCATGGATGCTGTTAAGTTCCCAGTTCTTCTTGCAAATGCTGACGTTTCCAAAGAAGCTAAACTTGCAGACGTTCTTATGCCAACAACAATTGTTGAGCGCGGCGGCGAGAAAATCGGCTTTATCGGTCTGACACCAGATGACACAGCTGACCTTGCAAGCCCGGGCAAAAACGTTGAGTTCTTTGATCCAATCAAAGCGGCAACAACTCAGGTTGCAAACCTGAAGGCTGAAGGCGTCAACAAAATCATTGTGCTGTCTCACTCTGGTTATGGCGTCGACCAAAAAGTTGCAGCAGCTGTTGCTGGCATCGACGTTATCGTCGGCGGTCACACCAACACCTTGTTGTCCAATACCAATGACCGCGCTGAAGGTCCTTACCCGACTTGGGTTGATGGTCCAGACGGAAAGAAAACCGCGATCGTTTCTGCATACGCTTACGGCAAATTTCTCGGTGAGCTGAATGTTAAGTTCAACGACGAAGGCGACGTGATCGAAGCTTCTGGTGAGCCAATCATCCTGGATGCAAAGATTGCTGAAAACGAGCAGATCAAAGCACGTATCGCTGAGTTGGCTGGTCCACTTGACGAGATCCGCACTGAAATCATCGGCGCAACTACAGCTCCAGTTGATGGAGACCGCAAGTCTTGCCGCGCACGCGAGTGTGAAATGGGTGTTCTCGTAGCGGATGCTATGCTGGCAGCAACCAAAGACAAGGGCGTAGAAATCGCAATCACCAACGGTGGCGGTTTGCGTGCATCTATCGACGCTGGCGAAGTGTCCATGGGTGAAGCTCTTGCAGTGCTTCCATTCCAGAACACTCTGGCAACTTTCGAGCTTCAGGGTAAGTTCATCAAGGTTGCTTTGGAAAACGGCCTGTCCAAGTACGAAGATGGCGCTGGGCGCTTCCCACAGGTTGCTGGTCTGAAATACACCTTCGACGCATCTAAGCCTGCTGGCGAGCGTATCGTTGCTGTGACACTTGCTGATGGCTCTGCAATCGATGCAGATAAAGTCTACAAAATGGCAACCAACAACTACGTTCGTAACGGCGGTGATGGCTACAAGATCTTCGCTGCTGAAGGCAAAAACGCATACGACTTCGGTCCAGGCCTTGAGTTCGTTCTTGCTAACTACCTGAAAGCACAGGATGGTGCATACCAGCCTAAGCTTGATGGCCGTATCACTGATGCAACAGCTAAATAATTAACAGTTGTTACTCAGCGCATAAATTAAACCGGGGGCCTCGCCTCCGGTTTTTTCGTTCATCCACCTTTAAACAAGATGTTACCTCTGATGCTTAACTCAGGCTTGCAGTAGCAAGCGATCCCACACTACAACAAGTATCGGTAGGCAGATGGGGTGAGACTGGTGGACGAGTGCAGCGCAAACAATGAACTGTCAAAGCTCATTGCGCAATTTCATAGCCAAAAACCCATTCGATCATGGTCCATGCTCATTTCCATATTTGGAGATTGTGTCGCGCCACGAGGTGGCGAGCTCTGGATGGGAAATCTCGTTGACTTGATGCAAAAGATCGGCGTGAGTTCGGGCGTGGTCCGGACTGCCATGTCGCGTCTGGCTGCAGATGGATGGTTGGAACGCACCCGTATTGGCCGCAACTCATTTTACAGACTGACATCCATGGGCCGCGAAGCTTTTGATCTCGCCTCTCCACGCATTTATGCGCGTGGAGCTGTCGAGTGGAGCGGAGACTGGGTCATGGCCCTTTTGAGCGAGGGAGAAGACCGAGCCAGCAGCAGAGAGACCTTGCTTTCTCAAGGGTTTGGCGCATTGGCCCCCAATGTTTTGGTAAAACCAGACAGAGGCGAGGAGCTCCCGACCTCAACCCCGCTCATTATGTATATGCGCTCCAGATCAGCAGCCGGTATGGATACCCAACTTGCAGGGCAGGCGTGGACACTGGATGCATTGCAGGCAGGATATGAGAGCTTCATCAAGACCTATCAAGCGCTGTACAACCTTCTTCAGCATGACAAGGCCTCGTCAAACCTGATAGCACCGGAAACGGCTCTCCTCATCCGAATAATGCTGATTCACGACCTCCGAAGATTGGTTCTAAGAGACCCGGATTTACCGACTGAGGCCCTGCCACGTCAGTGGAGCGGAAACGTTGCGCGCGAGATGGCAGCTGAAATCTACAATGCACTCAAAGACCTCGGCGAAATCTGGCTCGATTCTAACGGCAAGAATGCAGCAGGCACTTTACCTTCTCCATCACCAGTATTTTTCGAACGGTTCCAACCTTTGTAATCACTAGCGAATTTAGAATTACCCTAAAATACATCAGTAAATGTTACGGAAAATACTTGTCGACGTGATATTCTGTGACATATTGAAGCGGAATTGAACATTGGTGTGCTCTTGGGAGGGACGGAACCTATGTACACGCAGGCATTGAATACAGCTGTTGCTGAGGTCGAGAACGAAGACGAGACAAAGCTGGCGGCGTTTCAGGCAAAAATTGATCGTGAAGAGAAGATTGAGCCGAATGACTGGATGCCAGCGGCTTATCGCAAGACGCTCATCCGTCAGATGTCCCAGCATGCGCATTCCGAAGTTGTTGGTATGCTACCGGAAGGCAACTGGGTAACCCGTGCGCCGTCGTTGATGCGCAAAGCGGCGTTGCTCGCCAAAATTCAGGATGAAGGCGGACATGGCCTCTACTTGTATTCGGCAACAGAAACACTGGGTGTTTCCCGTGAGGAGTTGGTTGATCAGCTTCATTCCGGCAAAGCGAAATACTCTTCCATCTTCAACTATCCAACATTGAACTGGGCTGATGTGGGTGCTGTTGGCTGGCTGGTTGATGGCGCTGCCATTATGAACCAGATCCCGCTATGCCGATGTTCTTACGGCCCATATTCTCGTGCCATGATCCGCATTTGTAAGGAAGAGAGCTTTCACCAGCGTCAGGGTTACGAGCTGCTCCTGACTATGATGAAAGGCACGCCTGAACAGAAGGAAATGGTTCAGGATGCGGTCAATCGCCTGTGGTGGCCAGCGCTGATGATGTTTGGTCCATCAGATGCAGAATCTGCACATTCTGCCTCCAGCATGAAGTGGAAGATCAAGCGGTTCACCAACGACGAGCTACGTCAGAAGTTTGTCGATGCGACAGTCCCGCAAGCAAAAGTTCTCGGCATCAGCCTTCCAGATCCTGACCTCAAATTTAATGAGGCAGCAGGTCAGTGGGAGCACGGCGAACCGAACTGGGATGAGTTCCACAACACCATCAAAGGCAATGGCGTCTGCAACAAGCAGCGGATGAAAGATCGTATCAAAGCACATGAAGACGGTGCATGGGTGCGTGAGGCTGCGCGGGCGTATGCCGCAAAGCAATCTGCAAAGAAATCAGCTGCTTAAGCGTATTCCCGAGAAGTGCATAGGCACGAGCGGATAAGACGACGCGACTGAAACAGACAGAAGCAGTTTGGTACATGTGGAGCAAATGCAAACTGCTTATGGGAGGGATTAAGATGAGCGAACAAGCAACACCGATTTGGGAAGTATTCATCAGAGCACGCAACGGCATGTCTCACCGTCATGCTGGGTCAATCCATGCAGCCGATGCAGAAATGGCATTGCAAGCAGCGCGAGATGTTTACACGCGCCGCGGCGAAGGCCTGTCTATCTGGGTGGTTCCATCCAATGCCATCACGGCCAATGATCCAGATGATAAAGGTATGATGTTTGAGCCAACAGCTTCAAAGATCTATCGCCATCCTACTTTTTACAAACTGCCCGACGAAGTCGGCAACATGTGAGGGAGCTGGAAATGAGCAATACACCTCTTTTCACATACACCATGCGGCTTGCGGACGATTCCGCCATCCTGTGTCAGCGCCTGAGTGAGTGGTGCGGTCATGCATCCCATCTGGAAGAAGACATCGCGCTCACCAACGTTGCGCTTGATCTGATTGGCCATGCTAGAGCCCTGTATTCCTACGCAGGTGAGCAAGAAGGCAAAGGCCGGGATGAGGATGCTATGTGCTTTTACCGCGTTGAGCGGGAGTACACCAATCTCCTTCTGGTGGAGCAGCCAAACGACGATTTTGCCTATGCAATCCTGCGCCAGTTCTTGTTTTCAGCCTTCATGCATCCTTTCTGGGAAGCCATGATAGCCTCAAAAGATGAGCAACTCTCGGCACTTGCAGCAAAGGCTGAGAAGGAAGTGGCTTACCATCTGCGCCATTCAGCTGAGTGGGTGATCCGTCTGGGCGATGGCACGGAAGAAAGCCATAACCGTGCTTGTGATGCGCTTGAAACTCTTTGGATGTACACCGGCGAACTGTTCGAATGCGACACTGTAGTATCATCATTGGTTGCACAAGGCGTTGCCATTGATCCGCTCTCCATCAAGCATATTTGGGATGAAACCGTAAACACAGTGCTGGCGAGAGCCAATCTGGAACGGCCAGACCAAAGCTGGATGCAGACAGGTGGCCGCAAGGGCGAACACTCCGAGCATTTGGGGCACATCTTAGCGCCAATGCAGTACTTACAGCGCTCGTTTCCGAACGCTATCTGGTAGGCGTGGAGTAGGTAATTATGATGGAACACCAACAGCTTGGCAGTGATCTTGAGCAAATGGCATGGGATGCTGTACGCACCGTGCCAGATCCAGAAGTGCCCGTGCTCACCATTGAGGATCTGGGAGTTCTCAGAGGCGTGCGCGTTGGCGGCAATGGTGATGTAGAGGTGACTATTACACCGACCTACACCGGTTGCCCGGCTATGGGCATTTTCACGCTGGATATTGAGGCTGCTCTGCTGTCTGCTGGCTTTGAACATGTAAGCGTTAAAACCGTGTTGCATCCCGCATGGACAACGGATTGGCTTACGCCAGAAGCTCGCGAGAAATTAAGGGCTTACGGCATCGCTCCACCAAACGGCAAAGCATCACGTCGCGCTTTGTTTGGCGAGGAGCAGGTTCATTGCCCGCAATGCAATTCCATCAATACCACTCGCATTTCCGAATTTGGCTCAACAGCTTGCAAAGCGCTTTACCGCTGCGATGAATGCCTGGAGCCTTTTGATTATTTCAAGTGCATTTAACCGAGTAAACGCAACGGTTTAGATGTAAGGGAGAGGGAACCATGTCACCACGGTTTCACAGATTGAAGATCAAGTCAGTTCATCAGGAGACGCAGGACGCTGTCTCAATAGCCTTCGATGTGCCTGAGGACCTGAAAGAAGATTATGCTTTTATTCCAGGCCAGTACCTGACCCTTCGCGAGATTATCGCAGGGGAGGATACCCGCCGGTCTTACTCCATTTGCTCTGCACCGCAGGGGGAAGACCTGAAGGTCGCCATCAAAAAAGTTGAAGGTGGACGGTTCTCCAGCTTCGCATTGGGTCATGCCTCAAAAGGGCAGGAAATTGATGTGATGACGCCTATGGGCCGTTTCAATCTGCCCAGAGGAACCACTGAGGAACCAAGGGTTTACGCCGCTTTTGCAGCGGGGTCCGGCATTACGCCAATCATGTCTATGATCAAAGCTGTGTTGGAAGACGAGCCGCAAAGTCAGTTCTTTTTGTACTACGGTAACAAGACTTCGCAGTCTGTCATCTTCAAAGATCAACTGGATGATCTGAAAGATCGGTTCATGGGCCGTTTTTCAGTATTCCATATTCTGTCCCGCGAAGAGCAGGAACTAAGCCTATTCAACGGTCGCTTAACTGCTGAAAAGACTGAGGAATTGCTGACCAAGACCGTTGGCGAGGCCAGCATTGATCATGTCTTCCTGTGTGGGCCCGGCAACATGATCGACGCGGCCAAGGAAACCTGCCTTAAACTCGGCATTCCGCTGGAACATATCCACAACGAGCTGTTTGCACCGGCTGAAGGTGGTGATCCACATGCGGCGCATATTGCCAAGGATTACAAGGCTGTAGATCACAACGCCAAGGTCTCCATGATCGTTGATGGCGCCCGTCATGAACTAACCTTACAGCCGGGCGAAACCATCATTGATGGTGCGTTGCGGGTCGGTGTGGAAGCGCCATTCTCCTGCAAAGGTGGAATGTGCTGTACATGCCGCGCAAAGGTTGTTTCGGGTGAAGTTGATATGGCCGTCAACTATTCTCTGGAACCCTGGGAGATTGAGCAGGGGTATGTGCTCACCTGTCAGTCCAGGCCGAAAAGCGCAAGTGTTATAGTCGATTACGACGATATATAGCCAAGTCGCACGTGTTTGCGTTGGTTTGAAAGGAAAAGCCGGAATTTGCGTTGTTCCGGCTTTTTTTGCGTTCTTATGTCAGGTCTTGTGACTTATGCGGCTTTGGCAACAGGGACTGGGAAAATCTGATCGTACGTCCAGTTGTAAACGAAGGCGTAAACCAGAAAGAACAAAGCAAAACTGATGTCCAGCAATAACGCCTGAACAAAACTCAACTGCAGCCACCACATAATGGCAACCACACCAAAACCGAGCAGGCCAGCTTCAAACAACACTGCATGCATCATGCGCAGGGGGATAGTTCTTGGCTTGGTCCCACGGTTGGTCACATACCATTTATCGAAGAACCAGTTGTAAACGAGGTTCCAGCTCATCGCGAGTAAGGACATCATCAGACCAAGTGTTCCGAGCGCTCGCATGGAGTGACCTGTAATCCAGCTTCCAAAAATCGCGACGATCGAAAGGGCGATCACCTCAAACAACACTGTGTGGCGAATACGATCCCAAATACTTCTCATGTCTCACCTATCTATCCTAGTAGCTTTCTGGATAGGTATATTGAAACTATCTTTCTGGCAAGGTTTATTTTAGAAGCATGGTAAACCCGCTGCGAGGATCTCCATGACCAAAAGCTATCCACTCTCTGAAATGTTGGTGCAGATGCAAAAGAACTGGCCAGAGGGTGTTTCCCTGGAAACGGAACTGTTCTTGAGCATGAGCCGCTTTAGCGAGGTGCTAGATCAGAATTGTACGCAGGTGCTGGAGGAGTTCGATCTCACCAACGGCGCATTTGAAGCGCTGGTTGCACTGCGGGGCAGACCTGAACCGAGGCAAATGTCTCCCAGCGAGCTTTATCGCTCGTTGCTCATGACGTCCGGCGGCATGACCAAAATCCTCAAACAGCTGGAAACAGACGGCCTGATAAACCGCGTCGCCCACAAAACGGACAAACGCAGCTCCATGGTGCAGCTCACCGAAAAGGGCAAGGATCTGGCAGAACGCGCCATGCAAAAAGTCATGGCCGGCGATCGCCGCGTCATCTACCAAAACCTATCCCCAGAAGAAGTCCAAACCCTCCGCGACACCCTGCTGACAGTTGTTACCAAATTGGGGGTGTAGAAGGAAATCAAAGGAAATGAGGTTGGAAAATATTGGGAGGACATCGTGACTGATAAGGCTTTGCAAGCAAAGAGGAAGCACCACCATGTATGGGCAAAGCACCTTCGCCGTTGGTCTCCAAACGGGGTGGAAGTGCACCATACAACCATAAAACGGAAATTTGCATTTAATAGCGTTCTCGGGTTGGCCATGCAGATGGATTTCTACCAGATAACTCCCTTAGCTCAGGAACATATTGACTTAATTAAAGCTATTTCGGCAACATGTCCTGAAGAACTACAAAAACGACACCTGTCCTATCTAGATGATTTTCTGAAGATTCAAGTTGGTGAGGAACTTATCAAGCAGTTGGGCATCAACAGTGACGAAACCCAACAGGCACTTTGGGTAATGAAGTGTAATTCTCTGGAAAATCTTCATACTGCTCATGAAAATGAAGCGCTCCCCCTATTAGAAGCACTTATAAAGGGGGAACTTTCAATTTTAGCTGACGACCAGAAGATGAATTATTTCCTGAGTTTTCTCGGGCAGCAAATTTGGCGAACAAAAGCCCAAAAAGATAAGGTAATTTCTGCTCTTACTGTATCTCCACAACAGAGCTACATGCGAAAAATGACGGAGCAGGCATGGTGGTTTATAAGTTACATGTATGGGACGAATACTGGCCTGGATCTGTGTCGTAACCGCCACAGGGATACGCACTCTTTACTGGTTAACAATACAGATACACCTTTCGTAACCTCTGATCAGCCTGTCATCAATGTGCACTCTGATTTGAGTGATGCAAGAGTGGCAATCGATCATGTTGATTACTATTTCCCGATTTCTCCAAATATTGCTTACACAGTTTGCGAATCAAATCAGTTTCCTGCTGGAAAAACTAACGTCTCAGAGGCCGCCGTGCATGAATTGAATATTAAAATGGCTAAGCAAGCCAATACTCACATATTCGGTAACTGTGCTGAAGTCTTAAACCCTTTGAAACAATACGTTGGAAGCCGCCAAAGAAGGTTCACACCCTCCGCGACACCCTGCTAACCGTCGTTACCAAGTTGGGGGTTTAGGGGGGAATTAAAGTGTGTACTCGATATCTACTAAGCAACTCCCTCGAAATTTCGTTTTCCAATTTGACCTCGCAATCCAACCAATCTGCATGTTCCAACACGGCCTATTTCCTTGCCTCAAATAGCTGGATTGAATTTTTGAGGGAGTCAGCATCCTCTGGGGGAACTCATGGGAAATGAGGTGTCCTTGGAGGCGTCAGACGGATGGAGTATTATTCTAAATCCCGCCAGTTTTGCTTGGTTCTTCTTATGGGAAGCTCTAGTAATTCTGCCAATATCCTGCTCATTGGCAGGCAAAAATCCTCTCGTCGGTCAAAACAAATTGAAAAGCTGATCGGACAACTTCATGACCTTGGATTTTCAGTCTGGAGATATGCAAGCAGAGGTGGGAATGAAGACCGGACTAAGAGCTCATTTCAAAACTTAAAAGCTACCTGTAAGCAAAAAATAGAGCAGGCAATTTACGCCAAGTACTCGTCGTATCCCGGCTGGCTGGATTACCTGTCACCAAGCAGATCAGATACGATGATGTGGGCCACCGAACTCAAGAAAACACTTGGGCAATGCGAGAAAGGGAAAACCTTCATCATCCTTTCTCATTCGCGAGGAGGCCGCATTGGCACATACACAGACAACCTTCCCATAATCAAAGGTCATATCTGTTTTGGCTACCCGTTTTTGAACCCGGAGGATGGATTTGGTCTAAGCAGAGTCCGGCACCTGAAAACAATAAAAACCCCCACACTCATAATTCAAGGGCGGCAGGATATATATGGCGGTGAGGAAGTCGCTCAGCTCTATCGGTTCTCACAAGGCACCAGTTTGCACTTCGTTGATTCAGAACATGATTACAGCTGTGTTTCCGACGAGGATTCTGCGGAAATTTCAAAGAAGGTGTTCTCGTTCCTCAACACGCTTGGAATGCCGTTGCCAAACGCCTGCCAATCCAAACTGGAACTCTCAGCTTGATTGGCAGGCGCGGAAATCTGTTGGCATCAACAAACGGGCCTACATCATGCCCGCAGCTTTAACGGCCTTCACACTATCGCGTTGGTCCATCAGCGTCTGGAACGCATGGAACTTAGGTAACGGAGTGATATCAACGCCATCGCTCTTGAGCCACGAACTGACCACGTAAAGGTAGGCATCAGCAATGCTGAACGTGTCTCCAAGCACATAAGGACCGGCAATCAGGTTCTCTTCCACATAGGCACAACAGGCTGTCATGGTTTCTTGCACCTTGGAGCGCATATCATCCCAGCTTTCCTGCTTGTCCGCCCAACGTGCACCGCGCAGCTTATGGGCGTGGGCCACATGCATGGTGGACGCGAGATAGTACATCACTTCGCGCATTTTAGCAGCCTTGTAAGGATCAGTTGGCACCAAACCAGCATCCGGGGCCATCGCTGCAACATAGTCAAGCAGCGCACCGGCTTCCGTCAGGATGCCTTGATCCGTCACCAGCACAGGCACTCTGCCTTTTGGGTTGACCTTCAAGAGCTCTGGTCGGCTCACATCTGGATTTTTAAAATCAATCTTATGCGTGGTGTAAGAAAGCTTCGCTTCTTCAAGCGCAATGGCGACGGCAATAGAGATAGTGCCTGGAGCGTAATAGAGTTGCATGGATCACATATCGTTGGAGGGGAAATGGTACGGGCTAATAGATTACACGTAGAGTTTGAGTGCCGCAATTGCCATTGTCAACGCAATCCTAGTGAGATTTCAATATCTTCGCCGGGTTGCCAACCACAGTTGCACCAGCAGGTACATCCCTTGTCACCACACTGCCTGCACCCACAATGGCTTCATCACCAATGGTCACACCGGGCATTAAGATGGCGCTCCCACCAATCCAGACGCGCTCGCCGATTGTGACCGGCTTGGCGATCTCCAATCCAGCAATGCGTTTTACCGGGTCTTTGTGGTGCTGAGCGCAGTAAATCTGCACGTTTGGCCCCAGCATTGTTTGTGCGCCAATGTGCACGGCTGCGGTATCCAAAATAGTACATCCCGCATTCAAAAACACCCGCTCACCAAAGTGAATGTTGATGCCATAAGCGCAGTGAAACGGCGCCTCAATCAATGTGGTCTCTGGGCAAGTTCCCAAAACATCGCGAAGGGCAGGGCTGACCCAGCCGCGTTTATCTGGATGCAATGTCGTATGTTCATGCACGGCTCGGTGTGCGGCCTGGCGAATGAGCTCAAGCTCATCATCGATGCAGGTATACCATTCACCCGCTTCCATTTTCTCGCGTTCAGTTGTCATGATGGGGGCAGGGCTCCAGTTTCTTATAGCAGCAGCATT
The DNA here is from genome assembly GCF_900104145.1 of Pseudovibrio sp. Tun.PSC04-5.I4. Classification (NCBI taxonomy): domain Bacteria; kingdom Pseudomonadati; phylum Pseudomonadota; class Alphaproteobacteria; order Hyphomicrobiales; family Stappiaceae; genus Pseudovibrio; species Pseudovibrio sp. Tun.PSC04-5.I4. Next base: position 669,793 of record NZ_FNLB01000006.1, read on the forward strand.
CATAGGCGCGATGCATGCGTGTTGGCTATAAGTTTGAGGAGCTTGGCCTGAGTCTGCAAGACTAATAAGAGGTATCCCCGGAAAGTGGCCCGGGCAGCGTCAAACAAGGGCCTTTCGCCCGAAGGTCAGCTGGCGGGCTGGGGTGGAATAGACTGAGAGCCGTTAAGCAGGATATTCACCACCAGATCTGCATAGCCCTCACGGCTCAAATCACGATTGGGCTTGAACCACAGATACGACCAGTTGAGCATACCAAACAGGCTCATGGTTACAGGTTTCACCAGCGCATCCCCATCACTGAGCTGCGGATTGGTCTCCGCAACTGCACTGGCGAATATGGCAACCAGCTTGCGCTCCAGCTCAATAATCCGCTGTTTTTTCTCGACAGGCAAAAAGGAAAGCTCGTTGATCTGCAGCTTATGTTCACTATCTGCATCCTCATAGGCCAGCAGCAGGGTACGACTGAGCGCCCGCAACCGGTCCAGCGGTGTTTGTTCTCGGGCTGCTGCGGCCTCCACAGCTTCCACAAGCTCGTCAAGGTGCGTGCCGATGATGTCCACCAGCAACGTCTCCTTGTTCTCATAGTAGTGGTAAAGAAGCGCCTTGGAGAAGCCGCAGATCTTCGCGATCTGCGCCATCGATGTTTTGTCGTAGCCATGCTGCGCAAAGGCGCGCGCCGATAGCTTTAAGATGGATTTGCGTTTGTCGTCGTAATCCGCTGCTCTGGTGCGCGCCATTGTATAGTCCGTTATTCTTCCTTGGGCCGCAGGTCTACAACCCGCTTCGCCTTACCTTGGCTTCGTTCTATGGAGTTTGGCAGGCCTACGTCTACCCCAACCGAGATTCCAATGTTGTTTTTCACATGAACCGCCAGTTCCTTAGCACTTGCTGCCCTATCTGCATCAGAGCGGGCCGCCTCTGTGGCTTCCAGTTTAACCAACAGCTTGTCCATGCGGCCTACGCGGTGCAGTTCAATCTGGTAATGCGGGGAGAGCCCCTCACAGCGCAACATCTGTTCTTCGATCTGCGTTGGGAATACATTCACGCCGCGCACAATCATCATATCATCTGAACGACCGGTGATCTTTTCCATACGGCGCATCTTGCGGGCCGTTCCCGGCAGCAAACGCGTCAGATCACGGGTGCGATAACGGATAACAGGCAAGCCTTCCTTGGTGAGCGTGGTGAATACCAACTCGCCCTCAGACCCGTCTGGCAAGACTTCACCCGTTACCGGATCAATGATCTCCGGATAGAAGTGATCCTCCCAGATGTGCAGGCCGTCCTTGGTCTCCACACACTCCTGCGCAACGCCGGGACCCATAACCTCGGACAATCCGTAAATGTCCACCGCGTGCATATCAAACGCTTGTTCGATCTCCTCACGCATGGCGTTGGTCCATGGCTCAGCCCCAAAGATGCCGATCTTGATGGAGCTCTTACGCGGGTCCAGCCCTTCTTTGCGGTACTCATCCAAAATGGAGAGCATGTAAGAGGGGGTTACCATGATGATCTCGGGTTTGAAATCCTCGATCAACCGCACCTGACGCTCTGTCATACCGCCAGATATGGGAATGACTGTACAGCCCGCCGCTTCAGCGCCGTAATGAGCACCAAGGCCGCCCGTAAACAGGCCGTAGCCATAGGCGATATGCACTTTATCGCCTGCCTTACCGCCAGCGGCACGAATAGAGCGGGCAACGACACCGGCCCAGGTCTCAATATCCTTCTTGGTGTAGCCAACAACGGTCGGTTTTCCGGTGGTGCCAGAAGACGCGTGGATGCGGGAAATTTCCTCCTGCGGCACAGCAAACATACCAAACGGGTAATTGTCGCGCAGATCCTGTTTTGTCGTAAACGGGAACTTGGCAAGATCGGATAACTCTTTCAGGTCATCCGGGTGCACACCTGCTGCATCAAATCTCGTTTTGTACAGCTCCACGTTCTCATAGGCATGTTTAAGCGACCAGCGCATGCGCTCCAGCTGTAAAGCTGCAAGCTCCTCGCGGCTGGCTGTCTCAATAGGGTCTAGATCAGACCTACGTTCAATAACATCCAACATTTTCTCCTCCTCAAATGCTGGTAGGAATTAAAAAATCAAGGCGTTAACTCGATATGGACACCCTTGATGGTGCGTGAGTTTCCGCGAAATTCTGCAATCCGTGCGCCGTCCTGATTGCACACGTGAATATCGTAGATGCCGGAGCGACCCTGAACGGTCACTTCAACGGCAGCGGCTGTCAAAACATCCCCCTCAAAAGCGGGTGCCAGATAGGTGATGGAGCACTGAAACGCGACAACACGTTGGTTGTGGCTGTTACAGGCAAAAGCAAAAGCGCTGTCTGCAAGCGTAAAAATATAGCCGCCGTGACATGTTTTGTGGCCATTGGTCATACTGGGCAGCACGGTCATGGAGAGAGACGCCCGTCCCGGCGCAATCTCCTTCAGTTCCATACCCAAAGCGCGGGTGGCTTCGTCTTCCGTCCACATGGAGGCCGCAACGGCCTCCGCCAGGTTCTGTTTGTCCATCATCGCTTGCCTGAATAGTTAGGAACACGCTTGTCCATAAAGGCAGTTACACCCTCCAGATAATCCGGTGTCCGGCCAGCTTCACCCTGATAATCCCGTTCCAGATCAAGCTGTTCGTCCAGCGTGTTATCTTCAGAAGCAATCAGCGCTTGCTTGATCAAACCAAGACCAATGGTTGGCCCAACAGAAAGTTGCTGCGTTAAAGTGGTTGCCTCCTCAAGGAAGGTTTCAGCGCTGGCAGCCTTCCAGATCATGCCCCAGTCTTCCGCCTGTTGAGCACCAATTGGCATTCCCAATAGGGCAAGGCCACGAGCACGGGCAGAGCCAACAAGGCGCGGCAGGAAGTAAGTGCCACCAGAATCCGGCACCAGACCAATCTTGGCAAACGCCTGAATAAATTTGGCTTTTTCAGAGGCGATAACAATGTCACACGCCATCGCAATGTTAGCGCCCGCGCCAGCTGCTACACCGTTTACAGCACACACAACAGGAATACTTAGAGACTTCAGCCTGCGAATGAGTGGGTTGTAAAAATCCCCAATCGTTTGGGTGAGATCAGGCGGCGGAGCATCAGCGCTGGGCTTGACGCGATCCCCCAGATCCTGACCGGCGCAAAATCCTTTGCCACTGGCGGTCAGCAAGATAGCACGGCACGTCTCATCCCCGTCCGCTGCTTCAAGTGCCGCAAAGAGTGCGCGATGCATCTCCTCGTTAAATGAGTTCAGCTTATCCGGGCGGTTCAGCGTGATCACGTGGTAGGTGTCATTCACCTCCACCAGAATGCTCTGCTCAGAAACGACGCTCAATTCGCTCATTGTCTCTCCCTCCAGTTAGGTCAGTCAGCAAAGCCTAAGTGAACCACCAAAACGCTCCCGATGAACTTCTAAATTCATGAGGAGAGCCCTCTGGAAAACCTAATCACTTCGTAGGCTGGTCGATGGTCCTAGCAAATTTTACTTGAAATGACTGACCGGTCGGTTAATTATTGACTGGAAGTGAAACCGCTGTCAATCGGCATTCAACTAACACCTTGGTCGAAGAAACGCTGCGGTAGTCCTAGGTCATTCGAGGAGGAATGATGAGTAAATTTTTTGAGGCACACAAAGCCACTCTTTTCCAAGCGGTAAAGACAAGTAAATCTCGCGACTACTGGTCGGCTTATCCTGAGATCGCTTCGGGCAAAATCTATGGCGAGACGGCCAAGGATGATCAGGCGGCAGAATTTGAAGCGCTGCTAGGCAACCCGTTCAAGCTGGATCAGCCAACCAATGGCAACTGGACCGGTGCAGAAACGTCGCCCTATGGCAAAAAGCTGGGCGTCACTTACGAGGATGCCTCTGCTGAGGACATCATTGCTGCCTCTAAAGCAGCCGGCAAAAGCTGGGGCAGTGCCTCTGTTGAAGAGCGTGTCGGCGTTGCGTTGGAGATGCTGGAGCGCATCAACAAAAAGTCGTTCCTCATTGCCAATGCCGTCATGCACACCTCTGGTCAGGCCTTCATGATGGCGTTTCAGGCAGGTGGCCCGCACGCACAAGACCGTGGTCTGGAAGCCGTGGCCTACGCCTATGACGCGATGACCCAGACACCAAATGAAGTGACTTGGACAAAGCCGCAAGGCAAACACGATCCAATCGTGCTGGACAAAAAATTCCGCGTCGTCCCACGCGGTGTCGCGCTGGTGATTGGCTGTGCAACCTTCCCAACTTGGAACTCTTATCCGGGCATGTTCGCAAGCATGGTGACTGGCAACGCCGTCATCATCAAACCACACCCGATGGCGATCCTGCCGATGGCAATTAGCATCAAAATTGGCCGTGATGTGCTCAAAGAAGCTGGCTTTGATCCTAACGTTCTGATGCTGGCCGCCGACACCGTAGATGATCCCAAAACCAAGGACTTCGTCATCTCTGATGATGTGAACATCATCGACTTCACCGGGTCCAATGCCTTTGGTCAGTGGGTTCGCGACAATGCAGGCAACGCGCAGGTTTACACCGAAGAAGCTGGCGTGAACGCCATCACCATCCACTCCACCGATAACCTGCGCGGCATGGCAAGCAATATCGCGTTCTCCCTGTCGCTTTACTCCGGTCAGATGTGCACCACACCACAGAACATCTTCATTCCGCGCGATGGTATCCAAACCAACGACGGCAAGAAGAGCTTTGACGACGTGGCAGACGCTATCAAGATCTCCCTCGATAAACTTCTGGGTGATCCAGCCCGGGCCGCAGCTATTCTGGGTGCAGTCCAAAACCCGGCAACGCTGGAACGTGTTGAAGCTGCTGGCAAACTGGGCAAAGTTGTTCGTGGATCACAAGCCGTTGACGGCATGGACGGTGCACGCTCTGCAACGCCTACTGTTGTGGCTGTCGATGCCAAGAATGAAGAAGCCTACATGCAGGAGCGCTTTGGCCCGATCTCCTTCCTCATCGCGTGTGATGATATTGAGGATGCCATTGCACGTGCAGCAGGCTCAGCCAAAAGCCACGGTGCAATCACAGCAGCGCTTTATTCCACCAATGAAGACGTGATTGATGCTGCAACGGAAGCTTATGCATGGGGCGGAGCGCCACTTTCCATAAACCTGACCGGCAACATCTACGTCAACCAGTCAGCAGCATACTCTGACTTCCACGTCACAGGCGCAAACCCATCAGGCAACGCAAGCCTGACAGACGGGGCCTATGTAGCAAACCGCTTCCGCATCGCAACAGTCCGCCGCCAGGCATCAATGGCGTAACACTGCCGCCTATCCAATATGCGAATAAGAAAAGGGCCGGTGCACAATGCATCGGCCCTTTTGTGGTTTTGAAAAGTTACTGCGACTGAGAGCGTTTGGCATGCAATGCAAAACGCTCAGGCCGCGAAGAGCGGCCCGCCGGCTGTCCGGCGCGTGTGCGCAGGCCCTTGCAAAGCAAGGAATAGCCGTGAGCTTAAAGTAATTAGAGCAAGTTACACAATAGCTTGCTCTAAACGTTTGCCAGCTCGCGGGCTTTTGCGACTTCATCGGTTGCCGCTTCTGCAAGTTCGAGGGCTTTCAGGCCGTCGAACCCATTGGGAGACATTGCAGTGTCGTTGATGAGCGCATCAACAAAGGCTGCAAGCTCGATGCGGTAAGCCGCTTCATAACGCTCCATGAAGAAGTCCATGAGGGGTTCGCTCGTGTAACCTTCGCCATTGGCGACAGTCACAGAGGTGGTGCGCATATTTTCAGCTGATACCATGCCTTTGGAGCCATGCACTTCAACGCGCTGGTCGTAGCCGTAAGTTGCCCGGCGAGAGTTGGTGATGGTGCAGATCTTGCCGCTTGCGGTTTTCAGCGTCGCAGTTGCTGTGTCCACATCGCCAGCCTCACCAATCTCTTTGGAGACAAGCGCACTACCCATTGCGTTCACTTCAATAACTTCTTCGCCAAGCAGGAAGCGAGCCATGTCAAAGTCATGGATCATCATGTCTTTGAACAGACCGCCAGAGCGCTTCACATAGTCAACCGGTGGCGGGGAAGGATCACGGGAGGTGATCTGAACCAACTCAACGTCCCCAATCACACCAGCTTCAATCTGACGCTTAACCTCGGCAAAGTTCGGGTCAAAACGACGGTTGAAACCAACCATGAGCTTTGTACCGGTATCGCTAACAACCTTCAGGCATTCACGAACGCGATCACCATCCAGATGGATAGGCTTTTCACAGAAGATCGCTTTGCCAGCACGGGCAGCTTGTTCAATTTGTTCTGCATGCAGATCCGTTGGCGTCGCGATGATCACAGCGTCGATCTCTGGATCATTCATGATCGCATCCAGACTATCCACACGAGCACCGGTCAGCGCTGCAATTTCATTGCCCGCAGCTTCAAACGGGTCAAAAACGGCAACCAGTTTGGCGTTGCCCAGCTGGCTAACAGCTTTTGCATGGGTCTTGCCTATACGGCCAGCTCCCAAAAGGCCAATTGAAATAGTCATAGTGTATCTTTCAAAAAAAAACGATGTTATGCGTTTGCTGGTTTTGCGTCGCGTTGCGCAATCCAGTCATGGTCTGGGTGGTTCTGGAAGCGCCATTTGCGCATCGGACCAGCCATAACATTCAGGTAGTACATCTCGTAGCCGTAAGGCGATCCACATGGATGGTGGCCTTTTGGCACAAGAACAACATCCCCGCTGGAAACCGCCATGGTCTCATCCAGTTCACCATCTTCGGTAAAGACGCGCTGGAAGCCGAAACCCTGATCCGGGTTGAGACGGTGGTAATACGTCTCTTCCAGATAAGTCATGTTCGGGAAGTTGTCTTCATCATGACGATGCGGAGGGTAGGACGACCAGTTGCCCTGAGGGGTGTAAACCTCGGTCACCAGCAGGCTCTCTGCAAAATCTTGATCTTCCATCGCAATCGGGTGGATGTGGCGGGTGTTTCCGCCAATTCCGCGTTCCACGCTTGGAATGTCATCCGGGCCAATCACGCGGGCAGGGTAGCTGCCGTCTTTGGCAGGGGCGGTGCACACAGCCAGCGTCAGTTTGGTGACAGCTGTTGCACTCCACTCAGCACCAGCAGGGACATACACACACCACGGCTTCACACGGTCAAACACATTCATGCGCTCACCAAGAGTACCGAAATTATTGCCGTCGGATATGATGTTGGCTTTGCCTTCCACGATCACGAGGATCGCTTCCTTACCCACCATCAGTTCGCTGGCGCTTGCGCCTGCTTCCAAATGGTAAAGGCCAAAGCCAACGTAACCCCAATTGGCAGATTCTGGCGTAATGTCGTGCACCTTGCCATCTTTGCCTGATGGTTTTACGAGAAGCTTGCTCATGCTGTAACCTCTTGATCAAGACCAGCGCTCACAGCCATCTCGCGAAGTGCCTTCAGGCCCATGCTCTGGTAGGTAAACGGATTGCGTTGATCAGGATCCTGCTCTGCTTCAATCACAAGCCAGCCTTCATAGCCGTGCTCTGCCGCGATTTTAAGGACAGGTTCAAAATCAACACCGCCTTCGACATCACCGGGTACGGTGAACACGCCGCGGCGAACACCTTCAAGGAAGCTGAGGCCTTCGCCTTCAACCTGATCACGGATAGCCGGACGAACGTTCTTTGCATGCAGGTGGCGCACGCGTGCCATATGCTTTTTGGCAACTTCAACGGGGTCAGCGCCGCCAAACCAGGCATGGCCGGTATCCAGCAGCAGGTAGGTGTTCGGACCAGTCACGTCCATAAAGCGGTCGATCTCATCACCCGTTTGCACAACAGTGCCCATGTGGTGATGATAAACGAGTGAGATGCCTTGCTCAGCGCAGTAAGTTGCAACAGCTTCCACATCCGCGCCAAATTTCTCCCAGCTGTCATCGGCAAGCATAGGCTTGTCAGAAAGCGCAGTATCGTCAGCACCGTGGATGGCGTTGGAAGTCTCACAGGTGATGCACACCTTACAGCCCATGGCTTTGAGAAGATCGAGGTGAGGCTGGATGGCCTTCTTCTCGTCTTCAACACTATGAGCCAGCAGGTTGAGAGAGTGCCAGCCGGACACGAAAGCAAGGCCATGCGGGTCGAGCGCAGCTTTTAAAGCAGCTGGCTCGGTTGGCATTTTGTGGCCTTTTTCGATGCCGTCAAAACCAATCTCGCCAGCTTCACGCAGACACTGCTCCAGCGAAATGTGGGCACCGAGCGTAAGATCATCGTCGTTGCTCCATGCAATTGGGTTTGTTCCATAACGGATCATTGGCTTTAGTCTCCCAAACGCTGATCAGCCAGCGCTAACTCATAACCCTTACGGGCTTCATTGACTTCTTTGCGTGCAGACACTTCTGGCACAGCCACATCCCACCAATTGCCACCGGCTTGGGTGGTTGGCAGCGGGTCCGTGTCAATCACGATGCAATAGGATTTAGGGCTTGCTTTGGCGCGTTCCATAGCCTCAGCAAGTTCATCGAGGTTTGAGACATGCTCGGAGGTCGCTCCCATAGCGCCGGCATGAGCTGCAAAGTCGATGTTGGATGGCTCAACGTGGAAAGCATCATCAAGCAGATTGTTGAAGTTCTCACCACCGGTTGCCATTTGCAAACGGTTGATACAGGCGTACCCACGGTTATCAAGCAGAACCACGGTGATCTTCTGACCCAGCATGACGGAAGTCGCCAGCTCGGAGTTCATCATCATGTAGCTGCCATCACCAACCATCACGATAACTTCGTGATCCGGCTTTGCCATCTTCACGCCAAGACCGCCGGCAATTTCATAACCCATGCAGGAGAAGCCGTATTCCACATGGTAACCACCTGGTTTGGCTGTCTTCCAAAGCTTATGCAGTTCCCCCGGCAGGCCACCAGCAGCACACACAACAGTTGTGTTCTCAGTGGTTGAGCGCTGAACAACACCAATCACCTGCGCATCAGTTGGCAAGTCGTTGCCGGTAGGAGCCGCCGTCGCAGCTTCAACACAAGACATCCACTCAGTCAGATGTGCTTCGGTCTCAGTCGTGGCTTTCCAGTTTCCCAGCTGTTCACTCAAGGAGCGCAGGCCAACACGGGCATCACACACCAAAGGAAGGGCATTGTGCTTGCCAGTGTCATAGGAAGCCGCGTTCAGCTGTAAGATACGCCGGTCAGGGTTCTTGAACAAAGACCAGGAGCCGGTGGTAAAGTCCTGCAGGCGGGTGCCAACAGCAAGGATGAGGTCGGCCTCTTCAGCAACAGCATTTGCCGCAGAAGAACCCGTTACACCAACACTGCCAAGGTTTAGCGCATGATCCCAAGGCAGAGCAGATTTGCCCGCCTGAGTTTCTGCAACTGGCACAGTGTGCGTCTCAGCAAAGCGCTTCAGCTCTTCGGTTGCCAGCGAGTAGTGCACGCCGCCGCCAGCAATGATCATCGGGTTTTTAGCGGTGCGAAGAGCTGCAACAGCATTTGCCAACTCATCTGCATCAGGGGCAGGGCGGCGGAACGAGAGCGTGCGCTCTTCAAAGAAGCTGAGCGGCCAGTCGTAAGCCTGTGCCTGAACATCCTGACACATAGACAGTGTAACCGGACCACACTCAACAGGGTCAGTCAAAACGGCCATAGCGCGCGGCAGAGCTGTCAAAAGCTGTTCAGGACGCTGAATACGGTCGAAGTAACGGCTCACAGGGCGGAAACAGTCACTAGCACTCACGGTGCCGTCCTGAAAATCCTCAACCTGCTGCAGAACAGGGTCCGGCGCACGGTTTGCAAACACATCACCTGGCAACATCAAAACCGGCAAACGGTTCACATGCGCCAGAGCCGCAGCCGTCACCATGTTGGTGGCGCCCGGTCCAATGGAGGTGGTCACAGCCATCGCACGGCGGCGATTGGAGGCTTTTGCATAGGCGATGGCAGCGTGTGCCATGCCTTGCTCATTGTGACCGCGATAGGTCTTCAGCTTGTCTTGAACGTGATAAAGCGCTTCACCAAGACCAGCCACGTTCCCATGTCCGAAAATCGCCCAAACACCAGCAATGAAGCTGTCTCCCTCAGGCGTTTTCTGGGCTGCTAGATAGCGAACCAGAGCCTGTGCGGCTGTTAGTCTGATCGTGCTCATGCAACTTCTTTCTTATTTGCTCGGGCCTGCTCCCAGACAGTTCCGAGGCCTTCAAACTTAGCAGCCATATTTGCAACGGCTTGCGCATCGGTGATTTGCCCGCCAAGCCACTTTTCAGCAGCCTCGGCAAAAATTGTTCGGCCAACCGCAAAGCCTTTAACAAGGTCATAGCGTGCGGCAACTTCAAAGCTTGCCGCCAGCTCTTCAGCAGGGGCGTCCAGACCAAGAACAACAATGCCGCGGCACCAAGGGTCGTTCTTTTTCACAGCAGCACAAGTTTTTTCCCAGCCAGCATCCGTTTTAAGCGGCTCCAGTTTCCACCAGTCCGGGTAAACTCCCAGATCATAGAAACGCTGGATGATGGTCGCTGTTGTCTCTTCATCAACCGGACCAACTTTGGACGGAATGACTTCTAGCAAGAACTCAAGACTATTTTCACGGCAGGCGTGCGCCAGACGGACAATGGTCTCTTCGTGGTTGGCTTTCATCGCATCGCTGTCATCAGGATGGTAGAAGCACAGCACCTTGACCACATGTTCGGCTGGCCATTCAGCCAGCTGAGTGCCCAGATCGGGGCCAATTTCCAGCTCAAGCGGACGAGACCCCGGCAATTCAACCGGGCGGCCAATCCAAAGGCCAGAACCTGTTGCCCTAAACAGAGCTTCCTCACCAAGACGGCCATCGCATAAAATGCCGTAACCACTGCCGCCAGCACGAACCTGCTGAGCAGCTTTGAGGCAGAGCTCTTTAAACTCAGGGATCTTATCGGCAGAGGCGCCAACCTTGGCAGCCATGTCTTCCAGCTGTAAGCGATGATCGAAGGCAAACACCTTCATGCTGGACCAATCGCCCTTGCGGTTTGTGGACCAGTGGATCTGCTCAAGCATCTTGTCTTTGCGCAGGGCCCGCTCAGACGCACCGTTCTTAAGGAACCACTGCAACTCTTCCCAGCTTGGGTAAGCAGGCGCGCAGCCATGACGAGATACCGCAAAAGCACCACAGGCATTGGCGTAGGTGAGGGTGGTTTCCCAGACCTCATCTTTCAACCAGCCACGCAGCAACCCAGACATAAAGCCATCGCCCGCGCCAAGCACGTTGAACACTTCAATTGGGAAGCCCGGACCAGAACGGCCATCATCAAGGTTTTTGCCAATCGCATCTTCAAACACAACAGCGCCCATCGGGCCGCGTTTGCACACGAGTGCAGCCTTGCTCACGCCGCGCACAGCATTGAGGGCTTCAAGTGTGTTCGTTGACCCGCCAGCGATGTGGAACTCTTCTTCCGTCCCTACAATCAAGTCGAACAGGTGTAAGTGGCTTAAAAGCTTTGCAGTCACGTCAGCAGAGGCGATAAACCGCTCTTCGCCGTCACCATGACCAGCTAAACCCCAAAGGTTTGGACGGTAATCAATGTCCAATGCAGTGCGAGCACCATTCTCCTTGGCAAGACGCAGCGCTTTTAAAACAGCAGCTTCAGTCTTGGGGTTGGAAAGGTGTGTGCCTGTTACTGTGATACAGCCCGCTTGCGCAATAAACTCAGGATCAATGTCGTCTTCGCACAATGCCATGTCAGCACAGTTTTCGCGGTAAAAGATCAGCGGAAACTGCTCTTTGTCGCGAATGCCAAGAATAACAAGAGCAGTCAAACGCTCTTTGTCAGTGACAAGACCGTCGACGCAAACGCCTTCCTTAACAAGCTGCTCCCGGATGAAGCGTCCCATATGCTCATCGCCCACGCGGGAAATAAGAGCAGACTTCAATCCGAGGCGGGCTGTGCCCACCGACATGTTCGTAGGTGAGCCGCCGACATACTTTTTAAAAGAAGACATGTCTTCAAGCCGGCTGCCTACCTGTGTCCCGTACAGGTCAACCGAAGACCGGCCGATTGTGATGACATCTAGCGATTTCAAGGGTATCTCCCAAACAACTATTAGCTATAATTGAAAGATTACATATTCCAAAAGTATTCACAAGTGGAATATCTGTTCAAAAATGGAATGCGTGGCATTCCAAAAATCATGATGCATTCATTCCGTTATGGCGTGAGCGCGTTCCATTTGATTCCCAAGCGGTATTCTAAGAGAGGGACGTCCACTTTCTCGCATCTCCAACGGCCACAGCAATGGAGGATGCCAGACACATGGTTGTGGAGAGCGAGCGAAACGCCCCGTGTTCCGCCTCATTCACTTCCAATACAGTGGAAGAAACACGGGCAACAGGAGACAAAACACTGTCTGTCAGAGAGATGACAGAGACGCCTCTACCGTATGCTTTACTCGCGAACTCAACAACCTCTGGAGAATAGGGGCTGAAGGTGGCAACAAACAGGGCATCCGTTTCATCGATGAACTGAATGCGCTCCTCAAGAATGCCGCCAGTTCCTTCCAGAAGGTTCGTCCGCACACCCATTTTGCCAAGCGTATAATGCAAGTAACTGACAACTGGAAAAGCACGGCGCAACCCAAGTAAATGTATGTTTTCTGCGGCTGCCAGCGCATCAATGGCCTTTTGAAGGGCCGTCGTATCCACTTGTCGCAGCAATTCATCTAAGGACTGTTTGGAGCGTTCCACAAAGTTTCCAAGGATGCTGCCCGGAGTATTCGTGCCGCTCTCCCGGATTTTGGTCAGGCGCTCAGTATATTCGGAGCTGCGTCCAACCAGCTGGCCCTGGAAGATCTGCTGCATCTGAGAAAAGCCGTCAAATCCCAGTGTTTGCGCAAACCGGACAAGTGTGGAGGGCTGCACACCAGCAGCACTCGCAATTTCAGCCGTTGTGCCGAGGGCGATTCTGTCTGGATTCGCCAAAGCGTATCGCGCGCACTGCAGAAGACGCTTCGGCATGCTGTCCGAAAGAATACTTATACGCGTCTTGAGACTCTCATAATCTGAAGGAACGTCAGGGCTTAGGGCTTCTAAATTCTGTGTCATAAAAAAAGGCTATTCCAAAACTTGAAAAACAGCAATGTATGTTCTATAAATTTAGAATGAATTTTCTGAATTAGAATAATTTGGATAAGTTCTGCGATCATGGAGCCGGTCACACGCGCTCCACTTGGTCTCACATCATAAGGCAATCTGATCTTGTCAGATTTGCCGATACCAGGTTCTTCTTGGTAGGGTGTGGGATGCTGCTTTTGCCCGTGGGACGGCTGAGCACAATTATATATGCGGCAACGCAATCTGAAGTTTGGTGTTTGTGGACGAGATAAACATCAGATTCTTAAGGGGAAACCCTGTTTTAAAATTGGCATCCGCCAATCTTGGGAGGTTTAAATGAAAAAGACTTTACGTGCGTTCGTAGCGGCAGCTGCGATCATGGCTGCTCCTGCGGCAATGGCAACCGACATCATCGTTGTTAGCCACGGTCAGGCAAACGATCCATTCTGGTCTGTTGTTAAAAACGGCGTAGACAAAGCAGCCAAAGACAGCGGCGCAAATGTCTCCTACCGTGCTCCTGAAACATTTGACATGGTTGCTATGAGCCAGCTGATTGATGCAGCGGTTGTGCAGGAGCCGGATGGGATTGTTGTTTCCATTCCAGATGGTGATGCGCTCGGACCGTCAATCACCAAAGCTGTTGAAGCTGGCATTCCAGTTATCTCCATGAACTCCGGTAGTGATGTTGCTGGCAAGCTCGGTGCACTTTTACATGTAGGTCAGGACGAATATGACGCTGGTAAAGCTGCTGGTGCAAAACTGGCTGAGATGGGCGGTAAAACCGGCATCTGTGTGAACCAGGAAGTTGGCAACGTTTCTCTTGACCTGCGTTGTGATGGTTTTGCTGCTGGTTTCGGTGGTGCTGTGACTGTTGTTCCAACTGGCAACGATCCGGCAGAAGTTGAAGCAAAAATCAAAGCGGCTCTGGAATCCAACGATGACATCGACACCATCATGGCACTCGGTGCATCCCTCGTAGGTGAACCTGCTGTTGCCGCTGTTGAAGCTGTTGGCAAAAACGGTTCTGTAAACATCGCGACATTCGACATGTCCCCAGGCTTCCTGACTGCAGTGGCTGAAGGTAACGCAGCGTTTGCGATCGACCAGCAGCAGTTCCTGCAGGGCTACCTGCCTGTTATCTTCCTTGCTTTGAATGCTGAGTACGGCCTCATCCCGGGTGGCGACGTTCCATCTGGTCCAAACCTCATCACTGCAGACAAAGCAGCCCAGGTTGTTGAGCTGTCCGCTAAAGGCATCCGTTAAGGAGCTTTGCTATGAGAGGGATGGGCTCCATCCCTCTCACCTATGCAAACTGAGGTAAATAATATGTCCGATCTTGCTGTTGAGAGCGCGGACGAAAGAGTAAAAAAAATCTCGTTCATCTCCCGGCTTATGAAGCGCCCAGAACTTGGTGCTCTTGCAGGGTTAGCTCTCGTAACGCTCTTTTTCATTTTCACTGCAGACCCTAAAATGTTCACCCTTGCGGGGATCATGAACTTTATGACACCAGCGTCTCAGCTGGGTATTCTGGCAATCGGGGCCGCTCTGCTCATGATTGGCGGCGAGTTTGATCTCTCCGTTGGCTCGATGGTTGCCTTTACTGGCCTCATCTTCGGCGCAGCCATGGTGACATTTGAGTTGCCTCTTTATGCTGCGATTATCGTCACATTTATGGTTGCGGCGGCAATGGGGGCGATTAACGGCCAGATCGTTATTCGCACAGGCTTGCCATCCTTCATCGTAACTCTGGCGTTTTTGTTCATCCTGCGCGGCCTGTCTCTGGTCGGCCTTAAAGCCGCAACTGGTGGCTCCACTCAGCTGCGAGGTGTCCGCGAAAAAGTTCAAGGCAGCTGGCTTGCTGATTTCTTCAGCGGTGAAGCCTTTACGCCTTTGTTCCATCAGCTCGCAGAAGCTGGTTGGATCGATACCTTCAAATCCGGCAAGCCGAAAGTAGATGGCATTCCGGTTGAGATCCTCTGGTTCATGTTACTTGCAGGCGTTGCAACCTGGATCTTGCTCCGCTCCCGGTTCGGCAGCTGGATTTTTGCGACAGGCGGCGACAGCAATGCAGCCAGCAACTCTGGTGTGCCAGTGCGCAAAGTGAAGATGTACCTCTTCATGTTCACCGCATGTTGTGCAGCATTGGTCGCAATTCTGACTGTGATGGATGCAGGCTCTACAGATGCCCGCCGTGGTTTCCAAAAAGAGTTTGAAGCTATCATCGCAGCTGTCATCGGGGGCTGTTTGCTCACCGGTGGGTATGGGTCTGCAATCGGTGCGTTCTTCGGCTCCATCATCTTCGGTATGGTGCTCATCGGTCTCAGCTACACCAACATCGATCAGGACTGGTACCTGGTTTTCCTCGGGTCTATGTTGCTTATCGCGGTGTTGTTTAACAACATGATCCGCAAGCGCGTAACAGGGGAGCGTTGATCATGTCCCAACCTATTGTTGAGATGAAAGACATCCAGAAGCACTTCGGTTCTGTGATTGCTTTGGCTGGCGTTTCCTTCACTGTCATGCCCGGCGAAGTCCATTGTTTGCTGGGTGATAACGGCGCTGGTAAATCCACGTTCATCAAAACCATGTCTGGCGTTCATAAGCCAAGCAAAGGTGAGATCTTCGTGGATGGAAAAAAGCAAGTCTTTGAAAGCCCGCGTGATGCCATGAACGCAGGCATTGCAACGGTTCATCAGGACCTTGCTATGATCCCGCTCATGTCCATCACCCGTAATTTCTGGCTGGGTCATGAACCAACCAAAAGCTTCGGGCCGCTCAAGTATTACGATCTGAAAAAAGCCAATGCTGTCACCATGGAAGAAATGGCAAAAATGGGCATTCGCCTGCGTGAGCCAGATCAGGCCGTGGGCACATTGTCTGGTGGTGAGCGGCAAACAGTTGCCATCGCACGCGCCGTTTACTTTGGCGCAAAAGTGCTGATCCTTGATGAGCCTACCTCTGCTCTTGGTGTGCGCCAGACCTCTAATGTGCTGGCAACCATGGATAAGGTTCGCAAAAAAGGCGTGGGTGTCGTGTTTATCTCTCACAATGTGCGCCATGCGATGGCGGTGGGAGATCGCTTCACGGTTCTAAACCGAGGCAAAACTCTTGGCACCGCCAAAAAAGGCGAGATCAATGCTGAGGAACTGCAAGACTTGATGGCCGGTGGGCAGGAGCTCGCCAGCTTGGAAGCATCGTTGGGCGGTACCGTTTAAAGCGGACACGAACCCACGGAAGACTGAGGAGCGGCATTACCCAATCGTGCCGCTTCTCCATTATATCAATGCCCGCAATAAATGGGCGCTTTCAGGACAACTGAGATGGAAAAAATCGGCGTAGGTCTGATTGGAACCGGGTACATGGGCAAATGCCATGCTTTGGCATGGAATGCTGTTTCCGGTGTGTTTGGCGGTGAGTTAAAGCCAGAACTGGTAACTCTTGCTGAAGTGAACGAAGAGCTCGCGGCAGCGCGGGCAAAAGACTTTGGCTTTGCCAAGTCAACGGGCAACTGGCGCGATATGCTGTCGGACCCTGATATACAGATTATTTCCATCACGACGCCCAACCAGTTCCATCCGGAAATGGCCATTGAGGCGCTGGAAGCTGGCAAGCACGTCTACTGCGAAAAGCCTATGGCACCATCGTTTGCTGATGCGCGAAAAATGCTGGAAGCTGCTCGCAAATCCGGCAAAAAAACCTTCCTTGGGTACAACTACATTCAAAACCCAATGATGCGCCGCATCCGCGATCTGTTGAAGGCCGGTGAAACTGGGGAAGTCTTGCAAGTCCGTCTGGAAATGGACGAAGACTTCATGGCCAACCCGGCCGATGAGTGGGGCATCAAAAGCGGTGCGACCTCCGGTTACGGTGCGCTGGATGATTTCGGCGTACATACACTGTCTCTGCTCAGCGCTCTGGATCTCGGTATTGAGAAAGTCATGTGCCACATGACCAAGCCATACGCGACCCGTAAGGATGCAGCAGGCAACGACAAAGCCGTTGAGACCTATGACGCGGCCACTGTGCTGTTTGAGCTTGCAAATGGCGGCAACGGTACGCTCCAGCTCAACCGCTCCGCATGGGGCCGGAAGGGCCGCATTGCCGTGCAGATCTTCGGGTCCAAAGGCTCAATCCTGTATGATCAGGAACGCATGAACGAAATGCAGGTCTACAAAGCAGAAGGCGATGTGGCGGGGCAGGGCTTCACAACTGTTCTGGCAGGTCCGGTACATGCACCTTATGACCGCTTCATCCCAGCTGCAGGGCATGGCCTCGGCTTTAATGATCTCAAGATCATCGAGGTCAACGAGATCCTGAAGAGCTTGCAGGGTCAAGACAGCCATCTGATTGATTTTGAAAAAGGGATCGCCATTGAAGGCCTCGTGCACGCAATGGCAAAATCTCATGAGCAATCTGGATGGGTGGATGTAAACTCAGCGCTGGTAACTGCCTGAAGTGACTGAAATGGAAGATGCACGGGTGTGCGTGCATCTTCATCTCCTACCTAGCAAAGAAAAGTATGTAAGCCCCTAAAAGGTTTTGGGAAAACTTTTCAAGAGCGCTGGACAGGAGAAAGTTCCCACCCTATAACACGCTCACATTCGCGGGACAGAAAACATCTTGGCCTCAGCGATAGTGCCCGAATAGCTCAGTTGGTAGAGCAGCGGATTGAAAATTCGCGTGTCGGTGGTTCAAATCCGCCTTCGGGCACCATTTATCTCCCCAATAAATTGATGCTCTCGATGTTGGTTATCTGGCCTTCCTTCGTGGTTCGACAAGTTAATCCTCTGAGTTTGATGCTTTTGTTCCTCCTAAGTTCAACTGCCTGATACGGCCTAGGCATATTTGTTAGCCGTCGGCTGGAGCAGCCGTCAGTCATAACGAACACAGAGGCTTGCAGTCTCCTTAGGTGTTCGCAGTAGGCATTTGAACTTCGCGCTCAATACAGTCAGCTGAAAAGGACAGCGCTTTCGCGAAGGAGGCGACACTGTTGATCTTCAGGTGTGGCAGCTGAAACTCGGCGAGCTCCGTGAGTGGCGCTAACTGGCTGGCTTCGGTATCGAATGTAATGACAGGAAGATATGCAGTCTGTAGGGCATAGGAACTTGGATTAGAGCTGCGTAGAGTAAGTCCGCGCTTATCCGATGTTCCTCAGAGGCTTGATATGAAAAGCCCGGGCATTACGCCCGGACTGGTTGTCGTTGGTAGATTAAATGTTCACACCGTGGCTTGAGGCAAGTGGTCCAAGCCCACCAGCAAAGCCTGCGCCAACCGCTTTAAACTTCCAGTCTTCATTGTGACGGTAGAGTTCGCCGAAAATCAACGCGGTTTCAACGGAGTAATCTTCGCTGAGGTCGTAGCGAACAATCTCAGCTTCTCCGGCTTGGTTTATCACGCGGATAAAAGCGTTCTCAACCTGTCCAAAGTTCTGCTTACGCGCTTCGGCTTCATGAATAGTGACCGAGAAAACGATCTTTTTGACATCAGCTGGAACTTTGGTCAGGTTAACTTTAACCTGCTCATCGTCTCCGTCGCCTTCGCCAGTACGATTGTCGCCCATGTGCAAGACAGAGCCGTCAGCGCCTTCTTTGTTGTTGTAAAACACAAAGTCACTGTCGGAGCGGACTTTGCCATTGTCGCCACAGATGAAAACAGAGGCGTCCAGATCAAAATCAACACCATCGGTGGCCCGTGAATCCCAGCCAAGCCCAATGGTTACAGCGCTGAGGCCCGGAGCCTCTTTAGTGAGAGAAACATTCCCACCCTTTTGTAGTGATACAGCCATTTCAATTTCCTCTAATCAAATATTGACGCCAAATTGGGAACACATAGCTTGCAAGCCGCCGGCGTATCCCTGACCCACAGCCCGGAATTTCCATTCGCCGTTATGGCGATAAAGTTCACCGAAGACCATGGCGGTTTCTGTCGAGTAGTCCTCGGACAGGTCGTAGCGTACAACCTCGGCGGAGGTTTGCTCGTTGACAACACGAATAAAGGCGTTCTCAACCTGACCGAAGCTTTGCTTGCGTTCTGCACCTTCGTGAATTGTCACGCTGATGGCTACTTTTTGAACGTCCTGCGGAATCTTCGACAAATCGACCTTGATTTTCTCATCATCCCCATCGCCTTCACCGGTACGGTTGTCACCGGTGTGACTGACGGAGCTGCAGGTGGAGTTCATCTGGTTATAGAAAATGAAGTCCGCTTCTGAGCGTACTTTTCCGCTTTCTTCCAGCAAGAATGCTGAGGCATCCAGATCAAACTCCTTACCGTCTGTAGAGCGTGGATCCCATCCAAGGCCGATAATGGTTTTCGTCAGACCGGGTGCTTCTTTGGTGAGTGAAAGGTTTTGACCTTTCGACAATGACAAAGCCATTTGTAATTCCCCTTGATTTAATTAGCCGACAAAGAGTGTGCTGTATTGGAACGAAATGAAAGCAACATAGCCAGCAGTGAAGAGCCCACCAGTTAATCGGCCAAAGCTTTTCATGAAGAACAAGAAACCCGCAAAGATGGCAGTGACCACCACGACCGCAGGGATGTCGAACGTTAAGAAGTCCGGTGCTGCTACAAGTGGTTTTACAATTGCAGTCAGCGCGACGATGGAAAGGATGTTGAAGATATTTGAGCCAACAATTCCACCAATGATCATATCCGAGTGGCCCTTGCGCGCGGCTGCCAGGCAAGTTGAAAGCTCCGGTAAAGACGTGCCGAAAGCAACAACGGTCATCCCGATGACAGCTTCCCTTACGCCGAGCGCTACACCACCAGCGACTGCGCCTCGAACAAGAACCTCGGAGCCAACAACCATTGCGCCAAAGCCGAGAGCAAGCGTTAGAATCGCTTTGCCCATGCCACTGAAGTCAGCTTCTTCATCAGCATCCTCGTCGTCGTCCCCAAGGCTGTCATTCATGTACTGGTAGATAACGTAGCCAATAATACCAGCGAACATCAGGAGGCCCATGAGCCGGGTGAAGGTTCCCGTTATAACACCGCCGACCAGAACAACAGTCGCGATGATCATAACAATGGTGTCAATGCGCACACGTGATCGATCAATTGCAATTGGCATGATCATGGCGGAAATCCCGATCACCATGAAGACGTTTGCAATGTTTGACCCCACCACATTCCCAAGGGAAATGCCCGCGAACCCGGACAGGTTTGCATTGATGGATGTGAATAATTCCGGAGCTGAAGTTCCAAATGCTACGATGGTAGCCGCAATGAAAAGCTTTGATAGGCCAGATTTCTCAGCGATCCAGGCTGCTGCTTCAATGGTCCAGTCGCCTCCCTTAATCAGGAGAAAAAGCCCAAATCCAATAGCCCCGATTGCGAGAACCCCGAGTTCATAACTCGCGAGAGAATGCATGTAATTACGATCTTTCTAGTGAAGGAAATTGGGCAGTAAGCTGCCCAATTTTTTGGTTAAATGCCGAACTCTTGCGCATCTAAATTGAGTTCTTTGCAGATGTCCCGCACAGTGGCTTTTTCATCATCATCGAAATCTCCGTCTGATGCACCGATGGCGCATGCAACGCGAACAAGGAGACGAGCTTGATCATCTTTACCCTTGAGCTGTGCAATTGCCTTCAGAGCTTCACCACGACCGATGATCTGATCGAACTCAAAGCCTTCAATGAACTTGTTAAAGCTTGCGATGACTTTAGGTGTCTCGAAATGCTTGAGTTCATCTGACCGTTGAAGGAAAGCAACCATCTTCTGTTTTTCATCAGAAGACACGTTTCCATCTGCTGCTGCAATCATTGCGCAGGCGGCAATAACCGCATCGAGGAACGTTTGGTTGCGAAATTTGGAGACCTCTGCGGAGAGAGCAGCGCGGGCGCTAGCCCCTTTGGCACGCAGCCGTTCAAAGAATGTTTCTGACATTAAATTACCCTAACTGCATCATCGATGATGTCTTTTGCGGTTCTACCCTGGCAAGGCGTACCATGAGCCGTCATAGTCCAGCCGCCATTTTCTTTTGACATTGAAGCCATAACAACACCGGTATGACGCCCTTTTTCTTTAAGGTCATAGCGGCAGATTTCTTGGTTTTTAGTGTGGTCAACCAACCGTGCAAATGCGTTCTCAACTTCGTCAAACGATTGTCCACGAAATGAGTTCACAGTAAAGACGAGGTGTTCCACGTTAGCCGGCAATTTGGCAAGGTCTACGTAGATGACTTCATCATCGCCGTCACCTTCGCCTGTGAGATTGTCTCCGCCGTGCTTGATTGATCCATCACGCGAATTTAGCTGTTGGAAAAAGACAAGATCAATAGCGGCTTTGTTCTTATCAAACAGAACTGCGGACGCATCCAGATCGATTTCGCTGGCGCCGCCACCGAACATTTTCTTAAGGAAACCACCCTTTTGTTCAACTGGATCCCATCCAAGGCCCATGAAGATTTTGGTAAGTCCGGGGCTTTCTTTGGTTAAAGAAAGCGGCTTCCCTTTTGTAAGGCTAATCGCCATTGTTCATTCCTTTAAAATTGAGGAGCGTAATGCACACTGGCATCCTTGAGCTCCTCGTAAGCTTTGTTGATATCTTTGATGCGTGATGTAGCCAGGGCGACCATCTCTTGAGGCGCTCCCGTAGCAATTAGACGATCCGGGTGGTTTTCTTTAACTTTTGCAAGCCAAGCATTGCGAACTTCATCCGCAGCTGCATCCGGATGAACTTCGAGTACAATGCTGGCATTCCAGGCATCGGGAATATGGCGTGCCTTCAGCCACTCGAAGCGGGATTGAGAAATGCCAAAGATCTCGGCAACCTCTTCCAAAAAGTTTTCTTCATCTGCGTGATAAACGCCATCAGCCATTGCAATGTGAAACAGTGCATCCATCACATCGCAGCGTCGGTTATCTGCGTGTTCACCTTCGCCCAAAAGTTTGTGTATTTGCCCCGCATAGCTTTGGTATCCAGACACATCTTGCCTGCATAGGTTAAAAACGCGAATGGCGTTTCCTTCTTCCTCAGGCGGAATTTCAACGATTGCGCGGAAAACAATCACTTCTGAGTTCGTCACCAAACCATCTGCTTTGGCTAGCTTTGCACATAATGCGATTAAGGCGATTGAAAAGGCTACACTGTCTTCCCCTTGGCCAAACCGGGGGAGTATGTTCCCTACATCGCTCAAAAAAAGCTCGATATAGCGCAGTAACTTTTGCCAGAAATTCTCTGGAGGTTGAGCTGCGGGAGAAAGGCTTTCCGACATTAATAACCCTTAAGGTTCAATCGAAGTTTCGACTTTTCACAAAGTTTAACTTGCACAATCTTTGTGGCGAAAAACATCAAAATCGATGCCTTTTGCGACGCGTTCCTGTGGATTAATGTCGCAGGCTTATTTGCGGCCTGCCACCCATTTCATACCCCAACCGTAAGCTTCGTCCATTTGGCGATGTCCCTTGAAGAAGCGATTTTCGCGATTTACACGAATTTGACCGCCTTCATTTTCAAGAAGAGCAACTGCACACATCCCATCACGAGAACCATGTTCATTCATGCGCACTTCAATTTCCGGCTGGTCGGGGACGAGGATACGTATCGCGCCATCAGTCTCACGCCAATCTGGGCTGCCTTCATAAATGAAAGCGTAAACGAGCACGCGCCGTAATTTGCTCCATTGTTCGCCGTTAATCTCGAGCCACTCGCCGTCCGTAGTCGCGCCGGTGCGGTCATCTCCATTAAGAAAAGCGTAGGGAAAGCTAGAGTAGTTCCCGAAAGTATTTCCCAGTGCCTGAACAGCCGTCACTGTACCATCGATACCTTCCACGAAGGCGCCAACGTCGAGGTCAATCCCGCTTTTACCCATCCCGAACAGGCCACTGGACTTCTTTTTCTGGTTCCAATTCAGATTTACGCGGATCTTTCCAAATCTTCCGTCTTCCTTTTTGAGGGAAATACGGCTTTCGTTTTTTGTTAGTGAAACCTTGGAGAGATTAACTTTGGGCGGCGCTACTGTTTTGGGTGCCGGGCTGGGTCTGGTGACTGGCGCATCGGAGGGAGCTGCAACTTCGATGCCGAAATGTTCAGCAATCGCCTTCAGACCACCATTGAATCCCTGTCCGACGTGCCGGATTTTCCAAGCGCCGTTGCGCTTATAAATCTCTGCAAGGATCAAGGCACGCTCTTCTCGGCCTTCACAAGAAATTTCGATGTGGGTACTGTCAAGCGAAAGCGCCAAACGCCCGTTTAGCGCAGAAAATGGATTTGTATCGTCTGTCGTTGCAGTGAAAACAATTTTTTCAGCATCCTGGGGGATCTGGCTCAGGTTTAGAAAAAACGTTGCCCCGGTGCTGGTCTGCTCAAATTTCACGGCACCATCTGAGATGCTGGGCTGGTTATAAAAGCACATGTCGCCGTCGCCGCGTACTTTGCCCCCAGAGTAAATCTGGAGCGCGGTTATATCAATATTTGAGCCAGCAGGAAATTCAACATGAACATTTGTGTTCGGATTGCCAATCGAGGTATTTGCCCCCATAGGTAACGACATCATTATTTCCCGCTCTACCAATTTAATACAAACAAATATATGGCTACGAAATATAGAATATCAATCAAATAGGCTGCACCCAATGTCAAATTCAATTTAACCAGTGATAAAATTATTGAAGTGCGACGTTCCAGCTTTGATCTGCAAAGCCGCAAAGGTGACTAAATAGACGTCTAACACCGCTCAGGGAGCATTCAGATTCGGATCTGTAATACGCGTATAGTATTCATCAATACCCTCCTGTAGGAAGTTACGTGGCTATTTTTAAAAAGGGATTATTGCGTGTGGAAAGCTTAGATTATTGTGCACCGTCTCCAACCGGAACCGCAGAGTACGCTTTTCGAACGGGTAAGCTGGAACTGAGGATTGATCGCGTTGATGTGGAAAATTTGTTTGTTCTAGCCGAACGACAAAACCCTAAACGCGCCTTTCTTTTTGTTTCTACAGTTTTAGGGCGCCATATCCCGGTCACTCCCTCCAAACATCGTGATGCACTTTGGGCTCTGACTGAGAAAACACAACCGCTCCTGCTGGATGGCCCGATCTTTGTTATGGGGTATGCTGAAACTGCGGTAGGAATTGGCGCGGGTATTTTCGATTGTTTACACCAGAAGCTTCCTGATCGAAAGATTGGCTATCTCCACACGACGCGCCACGTAATGAGAAATGCATTACCTTGGTTCACAATCATTGAAGGTCACAGCCATGCGCAAGATCACAATATTATGCGCCCGGACGAATCCTATTGTGAATTTGGACCGCAAAGCACTCTTGTGTTGGTTGATGATGAAACGACGACCGGAAACACCTTTGCTCAATTGGCTGAAGGTTTGTATGCGCAAGGTGCAAAATTTGGCCGTATAATTCTGGTGACATTGACAGACTGGTCAGATGATCGTGCACGGGCTTGTGTTGAGGCTGTTACCGGCGGCACAGAAACTGTTGCGGTGTCACTCATGTCTGGCAGCTGGGTCTGGAAACAAGACGATAGCGCCAAACTTCCCAAACTGCCCGCAGTTGCGGCGGCAAAGTGCCCTCCTTGGGAGTCGGATTCTTGCTCCAGTTTTAGCTCACCCCGGAATGGACTAAAAGGAGACGAGATGTCCGGTGGTGACCATCTTCTCTCTACTTTGCCAGTCCCACCGATGGGTGATCGTGATAAACGGATTTTGGTGATCGGAACGGGCGAGCATGTTTGGCAACCGTTTCTGTACGCCGAGGCAGTCGAGCAGGTCTCCCCTGATACACGTCAGGTTGGCTTCATTGCAACCACCCGATCACCTATCTTATCTGGGCCAGCGATCGAGCATAAAATAACCTTTCCGGATCATTTTGGGATAGGGCTGGACATGTACTTGCACAATGTAGAGCCAGATGATTGGGACCGAATAGTGCTATTCACCGAAACGACCATTGAGGGGGTCCACCCCATATTGCGCCGTGCTCTAGGCAAAGGGCATATCGTAGATAAAGATGGTCAAGTGTTTGAAATGATGAACTTTTAGTATGACGATGTCCCCCATTGTGTTCACAGATCTGGATGATACCCTTTTCCAAACCGCTGGAAAAATGAGTGTTGATCCCAGCCCGCACCTGATAGCTTCACACGCTACAAACGGCAAACATTCTTACATGAACGAGGCTCAATCAGCCATGTTCAATTGGCTCAATGTGACCACACGCCTTATCCCAGTGACTGCTCGCTCTACAGATGCGCTGGAACGCTGTGTACTGCCTTTTTCTGATTATAAGATAGCCTCTAACGGCGCTGTAATTCTGAGGGAGGATGGGACACTTGACCCAGAGTGGTTTGATCGTACCCGGAACATTTCTGCCGCTAAATCGGAGTTTTTGGAGTTCATACAAAACGTCGTCACTGAGCGCGCTCAAGCGTCACAGCTGCGTCACTGGATCGTTTATGAACAACAGCTTCCTATCTACTTCTGCGTAAAGTCGAACGGCGACGAAGCTTGGCTAGACGAGCAGCAATCGGTCCTGGATGAAGTTGTCGGCGATCAGCTTTTTTGCCACCGAAACGGCAACAATCTGGCCTACATGCCACATGAGATTTCGAAACACTCAGCCGTGGAGTATCTGATCAAGGAAATAGCGGGGAGTGATCGCCGCCCAATTTGGGGTATGGGTGATAGCCTGACCGATTTGCCGTTTATGGAAGCTTGCCAGATGATGGTTGTTCCATCCGGTAGCCAAACCCACAATGCACTGGAAACGCTCCCAAAGAGGGGCGTCTGACAGTGCTAGATAACGCCATTTTAAGCTCCGGAACCTACCATCCATCTGACGTTTTGTTCCTGCTCAAGCAGGTCGCTATCGAGCCTACGCCGGTGGACGAAAAAGAACGACTGATTCAGACGGGTGCTGCTCATTACTCTGAAATGATTTCGCAGGAGCGCCGGCCTGATGAACATTATCTGGAGCTTTTTGAGCAGGCACGCAGTCGTGGTGACGTCCGCATAGCACGGGAAATTGTTGGGCTTGCAAAGGCCATCAAAATGCGGATTGCCAAGGGCGAACTGGATGCGCAGATAACTTTGTGTTCCTTGGTGCGCGCAGGTGTTCCCTATGGTGTGCTGCTGCATCGCGAACTTAAAGCCACGGGCGTTGATTGCCAGCATTACGGGGTTTCTATCATCCGCGATAAAGGCCTTGATACCAATGCAATGCGCTATATTACAAGCCGTCGTAATATAGATGGCATCCTCTTTGTGGATGGCTGGACCGGCAAGGGTGCCATATCTCGCGAGCTGGAAACCAGTTGGCAGGCATTTGCGGGTACCAATCCTGAACTTGTTGTGCTGGCGGACCCGTCTGGGTTTGCAACCATGTCAGGTTCACATGAGGATTGGCTCATTCCCTCAGGCATTCTAGGTGCCAACATCTCAGGGCTGATTAGTCGGTCTATTCTATCAAAGGATCTCATCGCACCCGGTGATTTTCATGGATACATTCCGGTGAACCATCTGGCAGACATCGATGTGAGCCGAGCCTTCGTGGACCGGATTTCCAGCCTTTGCGAGACAGAGCGTGAGAGTTGCGGCGCAATCATCAATGGTCCGACGACACTCAAGCAGTTACGCCAGAATACGATGCATTGTGTGCATCTGGTTGCAAAACTAAATCAGGTGGACAATCTCAACCGGATAAAACCTGGGATTTCTGAAGCAACCCGCGCAATTTTGCGGCGTAAACCCAAGAAAGTCTATATTCGTTCGCAGGAAGACGAAGATTTGAGTGCCTTGATACATCTGTGCCAAACAGGCCAGGTTCCCCTTGAGGTATCCCCCACACTGACTGGTCCTTTTCGGGCGATTACATTAATTGAGAAGATGTCGTAATGGTTGATTTCCACCACATGTTCTCAGCATACGGTCTCGGCGCTACACTTTATGTGCCGATCATCCATCACAAAGTACCAGATATCCTTACTGGCAGGACAAATAGTCCAGCCTCTTCTGTTGTTCTTTGTCTCGAAGATGCGCTTGCAGAAAGTGATGTTGAACGTGCAGTAGGGACACTGCGTGAGCTTCTTCCTCAAATTAACCAGAGTTCAGACCTTCGAGTTTTTGTTCGTCCGAGATCGCTGAGCATGGGACATCGTTTGGCATCCTTCAAAAACATAGACCGAATTGAAGGGTTCGTTGCGCCAAAGGTGCGTCCGGATACAACAGCTGATTGGATGCAGTTGGTCTCCTCTGCGGGATTGGCCATCATGCCTACACTGGAGTCTGCCGACTATTTTGATCCAGGCTGCATTGTAGCCTTTAGAGATGTCCTAAGCGATTATGATCACAGGCTTGTTTCTGCAGTCCGCCTTGGCGGCAATGACTTCCTGGGAGCGCTGGGTCTACGCCGGGAACGTGGGATGACATCTTGGGAGGGGCCACTTGGATGGGTGCTTTCAATGTGCTCGTCTATGCTGATTTCTGCCGGGTATCCCGTTGCTGCTCCCGTGTTCGATATTATCGACGATCCGGACACCTTAAGACGTGAAGTTCAGCGCGATGTAGCTGCGGGTTTCGTGTCAAAAACGGTTATCCATCCATGTCAGGTTCCCATAATAGTTGAAGGCATGAAAGTATCTGAGCAGGAGTTGCAGCAAGCAAAGGCAATTATCGAAAAGGACGCCTTAGCCGTTTTTCAAATTGGTGGTGCAATGTGTGAACCTGCTACTCACAGCAACTGGGCCCGGCGAGTTCTCGCTCGTGAACGCATTTTTGGCTGCAAATCCGCTTCTTCACCCGGCATTCCGATGCGCGTGTGTGTGTAGAGTTTGCTCGGGGAATTAGAACTATGGAGTTAAGCGGATTTAGCTGCTGAAACTGGCGCAATGCCAACAACAGAACAACCAGACGTCCCCGTCAAAAGTCCAAGCCAGCTTTTAAAGCCCGAATTACCAACCAATTTTCCGTGGACCTTCCAAAAGAAAAGGCGCCCGTTTCTGAGCGCCTTGTTCTACACAGGTAAGCTGCCAAATCCCTGCTTCCAATAGATGAGCGCGCCTTTGTCGGCGGTGGTTCGTATGGCGCATACTCGCCCAATGACTATGGAATGAGAGCCTCTTCGAATCATAAAGGTGTACAGCCGTTACCCGGCCCGGAGCGGCGTTACCACGGGTGTGCTGGAAACCGGGTCCGCATATACGCTCGTCTTTATGTCATAGACTGCATGGACGAGGGAGGGGCTGACAATTTCATTGGGCCCGCCCTCTGCGTAAATCCCGCCATCGCGCATTACCACAAGATGATCTGCATAACGGGAGGCCTGCGCAATATCATGCAGCACAACAACAACCGTCCTGCCTTCTTCATTCAGCTTTTGCAGCAGATCCAGCGTTTCGTATTGGTAGCGAATATCCAGATAACTGGTAGGCTCATCGAGCATAA
Source organism: Pseudovibrio sp. Tun.PSC04-5.I4 (assembly GCF_900104145.1). Lineage (NCBI taxonomy): Bacteria > Pseudomonadati > Pseudomonadota > Alphaproteobacteria > Hyphomicrobiales > Stappiaceae > Pseudovibrio > Pseudovibrio sp. Tun.PSC04-5.I4. The sequence goes on from NZ_FNLB01000006.1 coordinate 698,217, forward strand.
TGTAAGGCGTATCCTGTGCCAGACACATTGCAATAAACGCCCGCTGACGTTGACCGCCGGACAGGTCCTTCAGGGCTCTGTCTTTGAAAGCATCAAGGCCAGAGGTGTGCAAAGCGTCCTGCACAATCTCCACATCCTGTCTGCTACGAATGCCAAGAAGGGATTGGTGCGGTGCGCGGCCATATCCAACCAGTTGCTCCACGCTAATGCCAGTTGGAACCACAGGGCTCTGCGGTAAAAAGGCAATCTTGCGTGCAACGGTTTTTGCAGGCAAGCGATGAACATCTTCACCATCAACAGTGATGCATCCGCTCTTCAATTTATTGATCTGCCCGATGGTCTTCAGCAGTGTTGATTTTCCGCAACCATTTGGGCCGATCAATGCAGCATAACTGCCCGTTTGGATCGTCAAGCCAATGCTCTTAAGCGAAAAGCCTTCATATCCGGAAGACACGTTAGAAAGAACGATGCTCATACGGACTGTCCTTTTTCTGATCTGCTCATGATCCAAATGAAGTAAGGCGCGCCAAGCATCGCGCTTAAGATACCTGCGGAAACCTCAATGGGGGGAGCGACAGCACGCCCGACTGCATCCGCAACAACAACCAGCAAAGCCCCAACAAGAGCTGCCGTTGGTAAGAGAATACGATGCTGACCGCCCACAAGAGACCGGCTGATATGAGGTGATATCAAGCCGATAAATCCGATAACACCAACCACACCGACTGAAATACTGGCGAGCAACGTGGCAACACCCAGCAGCAAAACGCGCATCTTCCCTGTGTTTTGACCAAGGCCCTGCGCGGTCTGATCTCCCAGTTGTTGCAAATCCAGCTGATAGGAAAGCGTCATGGTGATGCCCATCAACGTCAGCAGCGGTATCCACATGGATTGTACATGCACCCAGGTCCGCGCCCAGAGTGAACCTGTGAGCCAGACAAGAGGGTTGGAGATTTCCAGCGTAGCAGCGGTGACGAGAAGATAATCCACACCCGCATCGCACACCATGCCAACCGCAATACCAACAAGCGCTAATCGGGCAGGGGAGACTTGCCGTACATGCGCACTAAACAAGACGATAACAGCAGCAACAATACCGCCCAATGCCGCCGCCACTGGCAGGTAGGTAACTGGCATTTCTGGCAAAAACATAACTGACCCAAGCGCGGCTAAGGCTGCGCCGGAATTGATGCCCATAATCTTTGGGCTCGCCAACGGATTGCGTATGATCGCCTGCACAATAACACCGGAAACCGCAAGGCTGGCCCCAGCAAGAAATGCAATCAAAGTGCGCGGCAATCGCGACTTCCAGATGATGTAAGTCTGTTTGTCGCCCTCAAGCCCGAACAGGGTGTTGAGGATGACATCCAACGAAATGTGAACTGCACCCAGACCAAGGCTCAACAGGCCAGCACAAATGCACATAAACAACAGCAGCAGCTGTATGCGAAATGTCTTGGTGCTGCGGTGGGCGCGTAAATCAACCCGCCATTGTGGAGCAGATGTGCCCGCAATCATGCTCATCAATCAATCTCCTTGGCGGTGATCGTGAGGTAAAGGAAGTAGGGCGCACCAATCAAGGCAGAGACAACGCCAACAGCGGTCTCCTCGGGAAAGTTGATGAGTTTGGAAACACCATCGGCCATCAGCATAAGCGAAGCCCCGCCAACAATAACGGCCGGAACAAGAACGCGGTGGTCTGTTCCAAACGCAGCGCGGCACAAATGCGGAATGATAAGACCAACAAACATGACTGGTCCGGCAGTTGCAACAGAAACACCGGTCAAAATTGCAGCCAGTAAAATACCAAGAAACAATGTAAAGCGTGGGTCTGATCCAAGCCCTTTGGAGGCAGCCTCTCCAAGCGCCATCAGGTTGAGTTTGTGGGACATGAAAAACGTGATCACGCTTCCACCAACACACCAAAGCAACAGCGGGCTCGCCTGCTTCCAACGCACATCGGAGATATCGCCCGTGGTCCATAGAATGATGGACCGGGCAAGCTCGTCATCCAGCGTAAACGTAAAGCGCACCAGTGCAAACGCAAAGGCACTTACGGCCACGCCGGAAAGGATAAGCCGCAGAGCGCTCAATGTTCCTTTAAAGCCGCCAGCAAGGGTAAGCGTTACCCCTCCGGCAAGGGCAGCGCCAAGCACGGCCATCGTGTCCACGTTGAAAATCATCAAGGACGGGAACACCAACCCAATGGCAATGCCAAGAGCCGCGCCCTGATTGATCCCCAAAATGGAAGGAGAGGAAAGCGGATTGCGGGTTGTCGCCTGCAACAACAGTCCGGCAAGGCTCAGGTTCGCGCCAATCAAGGCGGCGATGAGAGTACGCGGGACGCGGATATCGCGCAGGACAGTAAGGCTCTGCTCATCAAGTTGGGAAAAGATCGCGCCCAAAACTTGATAAAAGCCAATATCTTGTCGGCCACCTGTGGCAAGGGAGAGCGCCGCTCCACAAAGCAACGCTACCCCCATTAGGCTCCAGTACATGGCAAGGAAAGGCATGTGTTTGGCTTCTGCTCAGTTCTGAACTTGTTTCATGATGTTCAGCAGGTCGCGCGCTGTCGTTTCAGCTGCTACCATGCCCCGCAGACGAGACCAGACATGCGCCTCAACATAGAAGACCCTGTTGTTTTTAACTGCGGTGATACCTTCATAAAGGGCTTCACCCTTCCAGCCATCAGCGAAGGATGGATTTGCATAGCGGCCCAAAATGAGAATGTCAGGGTTCACAGTGGAGAGCTGCTCCAGAGAGGTCTTCACGTAGTTGGATTCGTAAACCGCCCCTTCCGTTGGTGCCATGCCGCTGGTAAAGCCAAAGCTCTTCAGCAGTGAACCATTATAAGAAACCGGTGAGTGCAACCACAGGCCTTTGGCATTTGCCACACCAAACTGAATCTTGTAGTTGCCTGCATCCTTAAACTGCGCACCAATCTCAGCGATTTTCGCCTTATGGGCATCAACGCGAGCTTTCATCTCATCCGGTTTGCCAACGGCAGCGCCAATCGTTTCCAGCTGAGCAATCGCAGAAGGGTAATCACCGCCAAGGCTGTCAAATACAACAGTTGGTGCGATCTCGGAGAGGGTATCGTAAGCAGCAGTATGACGGGTTTTATCCGCGATGATCAGATCAGGGTTGAGAGAGGCAATCACCTCAAGGCTTGGTGTCTTGCGCGTGCCAACGGAAACCCAGTCCTCCCCGATCTTATCAGTATAAGCGCTGCTGATACGCTCACGCTTCTTGTCATCGGCTATACCAACCGGAACAACACCAACCGCCGCCAAGGCGTCAACAAAGCTAAATTCCAAAACAACAATACGCTGCGGCTGATCTGGAACCGTGGTGGTTCCGAGCTCATGTTTCACGTCCCGTGCTGAGGCGTTGAAAGACAGCATTGCAGAAATCGCACCCGCAACCACAGCAGTTATCATGTTGTTTTTCATAGATCGGCCTTCTCAAGTAATGCGTATTCTACAAAAAATAGATCCGGCAAGCGGCTAAGAATACGTGCGAAAACAAAGGACTAAAACAGGTTGCCTGGGCTTGGTGACAGGTAACCTGATTCAGAACAGCAAAAACAAAGGTTGTAATCGCGAGCTATTGTATACTTGAGAAATTTAGTCAAGTTTAAATTGGAGTTATTTACTCATATTTAAAAGAGGCGCGAGCTGAAACCTCGACTTCGAGGCTCGGCTCGCACAAAAATCAAGTGGCTCCCTGTTCTTGCAAGTCATCCACTTCCATTTCTTTAGCCACTTCTTCATCCGACAGAATAATCGTTTGCGGGGTCGCTGTTCGGGTCGGAGCAGAAGGCACAAACACACTCTTTTCGCTGTCAGCCACTGCAGAACGTTGTGTGAGACGCCAGAGTGTAAAGGCCAGAATAAGAGCATGTGCCCCCAAGGTGGTCATGAACAACCCAGTAGGCCCGAATATACCCATCAACACACCGCCGATAAGCGGCCCAGCCATGGAGCCGATACCCAACATCAACAACAAACCACCACTGGTCTGCATGGCATCCCCCGCATCCGCATGGTCGTTCGCATGGGCAACAAGCACAGGGTGGAAGGTGTAAATGGCTGCGCCGAATATAACGGCGGATGTAATGGCTATGCTTGCGTTGCTGGTGTCTGCAAACAGGAAGACGCTATCGGCAGCAAGGGCCACAAGGGCAAGTGCAACCACGACAAAACGACGATCTGTCCTGTCCGAGATCATGCCAATCGGCACCTGCGCAAAGGCACCGGCCAAGATGGACGAACTCACAAAGAGCGTAATGCTGGCAATTGGCAGTCCTATTTTATCGCCGTACACCGCAGCAAGCGTTCCAAAGCTGCCATTGGAAACACCGGTCAAAGTAACAGCAACCACCGCGACAGGAGAGTTCCGCCAAAGACGCTTCAGATCCAGTTTCACCTGAGCAAGCGGTGCAGGAGCGGGCGTTTTGGTGACCGCTGTTGGGATCATGGCCACAACATAGAACATTGCCGCAATGACAAAGAACTCAAAACCGCTGATTGGACCAAGAGAAAGAACAACCTGCCCACACGTGGTCGCAGCAAGATTGACCATTGTGTAGGTGCCAAAAATCACACCGCGGTTACTTGGGTCAGAGCGTTCAGTCAGCCAGCTCTCCACAATCATGGCCGCACCTGCAAACGCAAACCCGGCAACAGACCTGAAAACAACCCAGGCGATTGGCGTCACAAACAACGAAGATGCAAGCACAGAAAGACAGGCCAGTGTCGCCATTACACCAAAGGCCCGAATATGCCCGGCACGTTGCACGACCTTAGGAACAGTTAGGCACCCGCTCACATAACCGATGGCCCAACCTGTACCAAGCAGACCCAGAGTAAACGAGGAGAAACCCTCAAACGTACCACGAAGCGGCAAAAGCATGCCGGTTACACCGCCAGCGAAAAACAAGAAGGCGGAACCAAGAAGCAAAGAGGCGATAGGAAGCAAAAACTGACGCATGGCGACTACTCAGGAAAAAGAAAAACGTGGCTGGAAATGGACTCACAGTCGCAGATAAAAGCACAGAGCCTCGTGAAACGCGATCATCATTCAGCGCATCGCGTTGGTTGAGAACACCTTTCAGCCAAACAGGGGATTACATGCAACAGAGTGCGGGGGAGTAGACCGGAAGAGTTGTGTAAATGAAAATGCGCAATGCATATATTTATTCATCCGAAATTTTTACCAAAAAGACATGTGATTTATTCGCAGAATGACTACCAAAAGCAATTCGAATTTAAATTAATGAAATTAATTCAATTAGTTACGATGTTAACGGCTCATCACCTGAAAAATTGTAATTGAAGTGGCAAAAAAGCGGCGAAAATGTCACAGAACTGTGCAGCTTGCTCATTAATCCACCAAAACAGTCAAAAAGAAAGTGGAGACTTGCCATTGCCTCTGCTAATTGTACCCCCAGAAAATGCTAGTTATTGTTGAATTACGGTTTTCTCCCGGTTTTTAGAATTAATATTAGGCCTGCTCGGTGGTTATGGACGCACAACATGTAAATCCAGAATATTCTTCTCATAAGAATATATTTGGTAAAATAAATATAGCCTCAATTTGGTTTGTTTTTGCAGTACTTGGTTTTCATGCAGTTGTTTATACAATTGCGTCGTCATTAGTTGCTTATAATTTACCATTAGATGCTGTGGAATCTCTCTATTGGGGGAAAGAGTGGCAGCTAGGTTACTTCAAGCATCCTCCAATGTCTGCTTGGATGATTGATGCTGTTGTACAGATTTTCGGGCGTTCAGACTGGCTTATCTTTGGTGCAGCTGAAGTTTGCACCATACTCGCAATCCTGCCTGTTGTTCTCATCGTCCGTGAACGCTTTGGCGCAAAAGTCGGTGGCTATACAGCTCTCGCTGCTTTCCTTAGCCATTTTACGACTCTGTCCGCTGTCGAATATAACGTAAATATGGGTTTCCTGCCGTTCTGGGGTTGGATGATCTATACATTTTTGAAGGCCGAGGAAAAGGATACCCTGTTGTGGTGGACATTATTTGGTCTGATCAGCGCAGGTGGTATGCTTGGAAAATACACTGCTGCGATTTTCCTTATGAGTGCAACCCTATGGGTATTGCTTAAGCGGAGGGATCTGCTTGTAAGGCCGGGTCCTTACATTGCCGCGTTCGTGTTTTTGATCGCGCTCTCTCCCCATCTCGTCTGGTTGGTCAAATCGGATTTCGTCCTGATTGAGTACGCCCTGAACCGTACGGGCAGCGGAGACGTTGCGTGGTACCAGCATATCACCATGCCACTTAGGTATGTTGGTGAGTTTATCTATTCCGTTGCGCCAATGCTTGTCGCTCTTGCCATAGCAGCAGGATGGAGCCGCATAAAGTCGCTAGGTTCTGAAGATGCCATTGCCGCCGCACGTCTTGTCTGGTCGGATCCTTTCCTGTTTGCTGCCGTTGGACCAGTACTGGTAATTTCTGCGCTCTCCTTAGGTCTTGGCGCAAATATTAAAACAGTCTGGTCCATGCCGCTGGGCGTTGTTTTTGCCGGGTGTATAGGTGTCGCCGCAGCACATTTGGAAGCAAGTAAGAGTACGGTCAAACAACGTTTTCTAATTTCGTGGGGCGTGATTTATGGAACCCTGCTCATTGTCTTTGTTGCGATCATGGTCATCGCTCCGTTTGTGAAGAAGTACCCGAAACGGATGTTGCATGATGGGCCAGCTCTGGCTCGTATAGTCGAGGACCTTTGGGCAAAGCACGAAACCAAACCATTTGAATATCTTGTAGGAGATCATTGGCCAGGTGGGTCAGTCGCTTGGTACACACCTTCACGGCCTTCGTTCTTTGAACGCGCAAACCTCTCCTACTCTCCTTGGATTGATGTGGAAGACATGCAGTCAAAAGGCGCTGTGTATGTGGACTACAAAAACCCCACTGATGCCATCTCTGGAATGTGCGTCGTTGATGCCCAGAAAATACTCTGGCCAGCTCCCGGTGGCCGAATTTACAAAAAACACCCTGAAGTTTGGATCGCAGTTTTGAAGCCGTCAGTTGGACCTAATGCTGTTGAATGTGCAGGAATAAAGAAATGAGTGAGAACACGTTAACGCTCGCGGTTCCTGTTTTTAACGAGTCTGAATCCTTGGAAGTTTTTCACCAGCGTCTTGGGGCCGCTGCAGAGAAACTCATCCGCGATTTTGGACTTAAAGTTGAAATCCTCTATGTGGATGACGGCAGCAGTGATGGCAGCGTAGACATTATAAACCGTCTGCCAAGCGGGTCTTTCAGCGTAAAGACGATCTGTTTCAGCCGGAATTTTGGCAAGGAAGCTACACTTGTTGCTGCAATCGAAGGCTGCAAAAAAGGTGCGATCGTCTTCCTTGATAGCGATGGCCAGCACCCACCAGAGATGCTTCCTGAGTTCGTGCGTCGTTGGAAGGTAGACGGCAATGATGTCGTTTACGCCGTTCACAACAAGCGTCAAGACCATCCCATCAAACAAAAGATGGTTGGCATTTTCTATCGTCTGATCAACGCGGGCAGCCGCTTTGAAATCCCTGCCAATGCTGCGGATTACAAATTGTTGTCGCCGCGCGCATTGGAAGCTCTGAAATCCTGTCAGGAGCGTGTTCGCTTTTTCAAGGGTCTCTCTACATGGATCGGCTTTAAGCAAAGTGCGATCGAATATGAGCCGGAAGCTCGTATTTCCGGTACGACCAAATGGAACTTTCTCAAGCTCCTGAGCTTGTCGTCAGAAGGCATAATTTCCTTCTCAACCGTCCCGCTCAGAGCCACCATGTTCGTAGGGGTTGCAATCGCAATTCCAGCCTCTCTCTATGGGGTCTGGATTGTGCTTTCAGCACTTTTACTCGGCAATGATGTGCCAGGTTACTCTTCTCTGTTCACCGCAACAGTCTTCCTTGGAGGATTGCAGTTGATCCTTCTCGGCGTGGTGGGGGAGTATGTCGGCCACATGTTGCGAGAGCTCAAAGATCGCCCAATTTACATCGTTGCAGATGAAAGCAGCCAACCAGCCAAGACCCCAGAGGTTGCTGATGCGCTTGGTAGCTGACGATTACGCCTACACCTCCGAAATCAGCAAGAGCATTTTGTATCTGCTGGAAAATGAGAGGATACAGGGCACCTCCTGTATGGTTGTCACACAGGCTTGGAAGAAAGATGTTGGAGCGCTCAAGGCCTTAAAGGAGCGCAAGCCGGAACTCCAGATCGGGCTGCATATTACCATGACGGGTGATTGGCTTAAACCATGCGGAAACGCTCTGGATTGGCCCGTCTTCCCAACGATGTTGCAGTTGCTGCTGAAGTCCCATCTGGGGATGTTAAGCACATCGAAGATTGAGGAAGAAATATCCTCTCAGATCCGATTGTTTGTTGCAGATTTTGGGCAACTCCCGGATTTTGTTGACGGTCACGAACACGTCCATCTGTTCCCGCAAATCCGCAAGGCGTGTGTATCGGCACTGCATGCAGCTTGTTTTACGGGATGGGTGCGCCAGTGTGGTGGTCCGTTAAAGGGCGTTTTGAAGCGGCCTTTCCGTGTTAAGTCCTTGTTCCTGAATTACCTCAGTTGGTCTTTCAAGAGAGCAGCAGATCGCAATGGAATAAGCTACAATCAGGACTTTGCAGGCATCTACGACTTCTCGCTAGAAAGTGACTTCACAAACCTGCTGCAAACTTGGCGGGAAACCGCAACAGATGACAGCGTGTGCATGTGTCACCCAGGCGTTGCACAGTCCTCCTCCAACACACCAGATCCAATAGCAGACTCCAGAGAACGCGAATTGCGTGTTCTTTCCGGTGCAGCGCGTCACTAACTTGCTGGTGGGCAGGCAAGTCAATCAGTTGGCGAGGTAAGTGGCCCTAATTATGCAGTGCAAGTGGCTTGCCCAAATCACTGTTTGCCTGATACGCCTTGAACAGGCGACAGCACAGACCCCGCAACAAACAGAGTTTCATGAAAAAAGTTCAACGCTCCCTCTGGTTCTATCTTAGCACCTTCATTGTTGCGTATGCCCTGATGCAAACCGCTACCAATATTCTGGTGTTTCACTACGGAATTAAATCGGCTTTGAGCGTATTGGCGGAGCTAGGTGTACCTGTTTTAATTGTTGCCGGTCTTTACGTGCATAAAGAGAAAAAAGCCCCTGCTGGATCGCAGTATTGGGCGCTTTTTGTTGGGTCTCTCACATGCAGTATCCCAATTAGCATGGTGGCGAAAAATATAGTGCTAACGGGAAGCGTAGCTGGAGATCTGGCAGGACCTTTTCAAGCCATGCAATACAATGCAATGGGTCTCCTCTTCATCATTGATCTCGTCATTCGTGCGCTTGCTTTCGGGCTTGGTTATGGCTTTTGTGCAAGATTTATTTTTGACGCTATGCAGAAGACTCGAGACACCACTTAACCCCCGCAAAAATCCCGAATTACCCTCGCGATCATAAGGCCTCAGAGGTGATTCTGTGGTCTGTTCCAGCGTGCCCACATTCTGTGTTCTACAGAGAACGCTCCTGATTTTTGCTTGCTAACACGACTTAGCAGGTGTTTAATGAGGACAGATCATAGATCCATAAGCCAATTCGGGGGCTGAAAATGGGCCAGAAGTGCTACGCCGGTATTGATGTGGGCTCTGCCAGCGCACGTGTGGGTATCTTTAATGAAAATGGAGAGCGGCTGGCGTTTGCCGTCAAGCCAATCAAACAGTTTCATAGCCGCGCGAACTTTGTAGAGCAGTCCTCGAAGGATATCTGGGCGCGCATTTGTGAAGCGATGCAGGAAGCTGTCAGTCTTGCGGGCGTATCTGCGCAGGATATCCGCTCCATTGGCGTTGATGCCACGTGCTCACTGGTAGCCGTTGGCGAGAATGAAACATCCATCTCCACAGCAGAAAACGGCGATACTGAGCAAGATATCATCATGTGGATGGATCATCGCGCGGACAGTGAAACCGCCGCGATCAATGCCACAGGAGATGATGCTCTCAAGTATGTTGGCGGTGAAGTCTCCATCGAGATGGAGCTTCCCAAAATCCTCTGGCTCAAAACCCATTATCCAGATCGCTATGCCAAGGTGACCCGTTTCTTTGATCTGGCTGATTATTTGGTCTGGCGGGCAACAGGTGAAGATGCAGCCAGCACCTGTACACTCACTTGCAAATGGAACTATCTGGCCCATGAAGGCCGCTTCCCGGAAGATATGTTAGCGCAGGTCGGACTGGAAGATCTGCCGCAAAAGGTCCCGGCAAAGGTGCTTGAACTGGGAGACGCCGCAGGCACGCTCACCGCAAAAGCTGCTGCCGATCTGGGCCTTCCAGAAGGTATACCCGTCGCCAGCGGCATCATTGACGCACATGCAGGCGGTCTGGCACTCATCGGCGCAGAACCGGATGGCGGCCTCGCCATCATAAGCGGCACCTCCAATTGCCATATGATTGTGAACAAGCAGCCAGTCATGGTGCCGGGTGTCTGGGGACCTTATTGGGGCGCGATGTTGCCGGGCTATTGGCTGGGTGAGGGCGGACAAAGCGCTGCTGGCTCCTTGGTGGATTGGACCCTTCAGCAATGCGAGGCTTACGATGAGCTGAAGAGCACCGCTGTAGAACAAGGCCTCCACGAGATCGCACTCCTCAACAACTGGGTGCTGGATCTGGAAAGCCGCGAACCTAATCCGACCGCTGGCTTGCATGTCCTGTCAGATCATCACGGCAACCGCTCACCTTGTGCCAACCCGCATGCCCGCGGTGTTGTCTCTGGTCTGACGCTAGAAACAGGCCGGGATGGTATGGCACGTCTCTATCTGGCGACCTTGCAGGCCATTGCTTATGGCACCCGTCATATCATTGAGGAAATGACGAAGGCAGGGCACAGCATAACCAAAATCTTCATGTGCGGCGGGGCAACAAAAAACCCGATCTGGTTGCGAGAGTACGCCAACATCACAGGGAGAGATATCCAGCTGGCGGAAGAGGAAGATGCTGTCACTTTGGGTGCAGCAATACTGGGCGCTGTGGCTTGTGGTGACTTTGCAGATATTCCCCAAGCAAGCGCAAAACTGGTGCGTGTTGGAGGCATGGTGAAAACGGTTAAAAATACTCAACCATTCCACGCGGCTAAATATCAGGTCTACCTCAACCTCATTGATAATCAGGCGCATCACAAAGCGCTCATGGAACAAGCAATCTCATAAGAACAAGTGTTCGGGAGGACATATCGTGCTGAACCTACCTATCAGTCCTGCACCGATCACAGCAGGTCCCAAAGAAATCTTGATGGTCACTAACGCGGACCTGCGCGAATCTGCCAATGTTCCGTGCTGGCCGGTGTGTGCCGATTACGCAAACCGGCTGGAAAAGGAGCTGGATGCGCAGGGCTATAAGCTCAAACGTGCTCATGATTTTGATGAAACGAAAGGCCATGGCTTTATCTCCTCGCAAAAAGAAGGCTCCGCCCTGTTTGCGAGGATTGATCCTGAAGCCCCGCTGATCGTCCTGCTCACCGCATGGCAATACTCGCACCACATCGCGCCCTCTCTTGCCAAACACAAAGGGCCTGTCCTTCTGCTGGCCAACTTTGATGGTACATGGCCGGGCTTGGTGGGTATGCTCTGCATGGCTGGGTCTCTCACCAGTTTAGGGGTGGACTACTCTCGGCTATGGTCGCAGAGCTTTGAAGATGACCTGTTCAAACAAGGCCTTGCCACATGGTTGAAGGATGGCAAGCTCACCCACGACACCACCTACCTGCAGTCGGTCACCAAGGACCATCAGGTTCTGGAAACAGAAGCCGGTAAAGCAGGTCAGCAGGTTGGGGAGTACATCCTCAAACACAAAGCAATCCTTGGTCTGTTTGATAGTTTCTGCATGGGCATGATGAATGGCTTCTTCCCGGTCAAAGCCCTCACAGATATTGGCATGCCTTTAGAAAGCCTCTCCCAATCCGCATTGCTGGTGGAAATGGAAAAAGTGCCTCAGTCCATGCGCGAAGAGTGCCTCAAGTTCTATGAGGACCGCGGCATGACCTTCAAGTTCGGCAAGGATGATGCAACCGAGTTGACGCGTGAGCAGGTGCTGGAACAGTGCGCCATGATGATCGCCATGGCCCGCTTCACCACCCGCTTTGGCCTCTCCGCAGTTGGCGTTCAGTATCAGCAGGGCCTCAAGGACAGCTGTGCCGCCTCTGACTTTGCAGAGGGCGCAATTGGGTCAACCGAACGCTTCCCGATCCCCGATGAAGACGGCTCCATCATCTGGGAAGGCAAACCGATCCCTTGTGTCAATGAGGTGGATATGGGCACCGCCATTCCGCAGACAATGCTGTGGCGTCTTCTGGATGCGATGGGCTTGCCTGCTGAAACCACACTGCACGATGTGCGCTGGGGCAGTGAGTTTGAAGGCACGTTCTACTGGGACTTTGAGATCTCCGGTTCAGTTCCGTTTGAACACCTCAAAGGCGGTATTGCCGGTGCAACTGGCTACCGCCAGCCAGCCATGTACTTCCCCAAAGGTGGTTCCAGCATTGCAGGACAGTGTAAAGCTGGCGCGTTCGTCTGGGCCCGCGCACATTATGAGGGCACGGATGTCATCATGCATATCGGGACTGGGCATGCGGTTGAATTGCCGGAAGATGAGTTCGAGCGCCGCAGAAAGGCAACCACTTATGAGTGGCCGCTGATGAACTGCACGCTGGACGGTATCAACCGGGATGAGCTTATGGCTGGTCATCAATCCAACCACATTACAGTTGCGTATGTGCCGGACAATAAACTGCAGGATGTTTTGCGGGCGTTTGTTGCGCAGGCACTCACGCAGGGTATTTCTGTGCAAATTGCAGGTGAAGCAAAGAACTTGCTGTAACGGCATGTGGGATGCAGGATATCCACCATGGAAGCCCTGCATCCCACACATTCCACTTGGCAATCTCGGAGTTGCTGACTACCAATCGTGAAATTGTCTGTGTTCAGAGCGGAAAACGGAGCTATGGCGAAAAAGCCGGATGAAATTGCAAAAGCGCTTGGCGTTTCCATCACGACTGTTCGTCTCGTTCTGGGCGGCAAAGCGGAAAAGTACCGCATCAGCAAGGCAACACAGGCCCGCATCAATGAGTATGTGGCGGAGCATGGTGTCAAGTTTGACTTGACTGCCCGCAGCCTTAAGCTCAAACGCACCAACACTTTTGGTCTGATCATCCCGCGCCTGTCCAACCCGTTCTTTGCCAAACTCTCGGAGGAGCTGGAACACCGCTGCCGCAAACAGGGTTATCAGCTCATCATAAGCTGTTCCAACTCTGATGAAGAGACGGAGAAAACACTGGTAAACGGTCTGGTTCAACGCAATGTAGATGGCCTGTTTGTGGTCTCCTCAACGGTGCAGAGCCAGCAGTATCTTGGCAAAACCATTTCCAAACCCCTTGTGTTCTTGGATAGGGGATACGGGCAAACAAAAGCGCCGGTCATCACCTCTAGCAACTTTGAAGGCGGTAAAGACCTTAGCACCGCTATCTCGGCCTATGCTGAGGGTGAACCAGTGTATTTCCTCATCGGCGGGTGCCAGCAACCCACCATCATGGAACGTGCGCGCGGGTATGCGCAGGTTATGCCGGAGGGCCAGAAAGCAGGTTGGATAATCAATTCTGAGCGGAACAGGACGTCTGACGGTGAACAGATGATGCTGGCCCTATGGGATAAACTGGGCAAAGCACCCCAAAATCTAATGGTGTCCTCTCTACCCGTTCTGGAAGGCGCTCTTGCTGTCCTGCGTGGAAAACTGGGCCATATTCCAGCTGACATGCGGTTGGCTACATTTGATGAAAACCAAATGCTGGATTTTCTGCCCAATGAAATCTGGTCGCTCAAACAGAACGAAGCAGAATGGGCAACAGCTGCCCTTCAAGCGATGAAAGAGACCTTAGAGGGCGAAACGCCATCCGGCAAAACGATCATGACCTCTCTGATCCATCGTAGCCGCGACAACTCTGTTAAAGTGTGATCCGAATTATCATTTTGTTTTGAACATTTTTTGAAGCGAAATGCCATTCTAACTCTGCCCACTATTAGAACTAAAACAACCATAGAACCGGAACCCATTTCTTTCCCCAAGCGTAACAGTTATATTCAAGGGTATCTGACGCAGACAAAATAGTTACTCTGTCAGTGACATAGCACTCCATAAATTCCTGAAACAAAGCTGGGAGTACGTAGATGGATACGATTGGGCCTATTAATAATCGCATAAGCCGTTTCTTCATTGATGTGGATGCCAGAAACTGGTCCTCAGTTGAGGCGGCGCTGACAGGTCGCGTCCATCTGGATTATTCCTCTTTCGGGGCAGGCGAGCCTGTTGACCTTACTCCAGCAGAAATCACAACAGCATGGAAAGCGCTGTTGCCGGGGTTTGACCAAACGCATCATCAGATCGGCAATGCACTGATTGAGTCCAAAGAACAAAAGGCGACGGCACGAGTTCATGTGACGGCCACGCATTTTATCGATGGCGCTGAAGGCGGTGACATCTGGGTCGTTTACGGGACCTACGATATTGGCGTCGTGCATGAGGCGGGGACGTGGAAAATCAACAAAATCAAGTTCAATTTCAAGTTTCAGGATGGAAATCTGGAACTGCCGGTCCTGGCACAAACACGGGCAGACGAAAAATCTGAAGAGTGAGCACTGGCGTGTTCTCGCAAAGTGCTTACAAACACGGGTAAATGAGGTGCGCTCACTGGCCAACGGAATTATAATTAAGCCGTGGATTTCTATGCTCGGACCGAAAGGATGCGCAACGGTCCTTCTCCTCATTACCATGTGCGCTGGGCCAGCTCTGGCGCAGGATAAAGCCAAGCAGAACGAAAAGTTCTTTCCCGGTATTATTGGAGAGGACAATCGCGAAATCATCGACACCTGGGACCCTCCCTGGAATGTCATTGGCCGCGTGAACGTCGCCGGGTTTCGGTCGCGGTCCATGTGTTCAGGAACGCTTGTCTCCAGCCGAATGGTGATCACCGCAGCCCATTGCCTGTACAATGCCCGCACCGGCAAATCGCACGTACCCTCTACAATCAACTTTGTTGCTGGTGTCAGGCGCGATCAATACGTGGCCCACGCCAATGCTGCCTGTGTTTACACTTTGGATGGCTATAAGTTCACAAGCCGCCCAACACTCAAGCAAGCCACGCAGGATGTCGGCGTGATCGTGCTGTCAAAACCACTCGACCTAAACCCTTTTCCGGTTCTCAAGCAGCTACCAACCACGAAAACAAAACAAAGTCTAAAGCTGACGAGTGCGGGATATGCAAGAGACAGGCCTTACCTGCTTGCGGCAGATAAAAACTGTAAACTCTTGCAAGATCGCGGCAATCTCTGGCTCACCAACTGCGATACCAATTATGGTGGTTCAGGAGGTCCGGTTTTGGTGAAAGAGGAGGGGGCACTAAAGCTTGCAGCTATCATGGTCGCTTCGGCCCAAAACAAGTTCTCAATCGCAGTTCCAAAGAACGTCTGGTCTCACCTGCTTGACAAAACCACCTGCCCAAAACCCTCTCCCTAAATGGCAGTCTTGGCACCTAACTCATTGCGACATTTAAATACCTCTCCCGCACATCAATAATGCAGCGTTGGCGGGAGGAGCTTGCCACTTCGTGCGGAGCAAACTCAGATTCAACCGTATCCAGCAGGTCGACAACGCGCGCAAGCAAGGACCGCTGCTCTGCTGACATATGCTCAGGGGAGCATTGGGTCATTCGTTCAATGAACCGAACACCAGCTTGTTTGAGAAAAATAGTTTCCGGCTGACCATCCCGCGTGCAAATACCGTAGGTGCCATTTAGGAAATGACCCCATGCAGCATCGAGCTGGGCGGTGTCCATTTGTTGGGCGATCTCAGGATAAAGCGCATTAAGCTCTGCACCCAAACGACCTGAAAAAAATATGGATTTGGCAGTCTCGAAACGACCGCAGAAGTAGTCCTTCGCACGCTGCTCATTTGTCAGATCAAACCGATGAACATCCTCAACCCACCTCTGATGCGTTTTAAGGTGAAACCGGTAAAGCTCTCGCTCCTGAAACTCTTTGATAAAAGAGACACAAAGAGAGCTGTTGGTGAAGAGATAAGAGGCAGACGGCACAACTCGTTGGTCCAGCAATGTCTGCCAGTCATTTGTTGAAAGACCAAGCACATCAAGAAACGCTTGTTCCTCATAGAAGTTGGAATAAAGGTAATTGAGCAACATGAAAGAACCCCGCAGCAAATGCTCGACAATACGTATTTGCTAGGTCTATCGCAGATCGCTCAGCCAATGGTTCGATCCTGATCGAACTAAACTGCCTTATCCAGCCTCTCATATTTGGTGCGAACGCGCAGACCAGCACAAAGCAATGACCTGCAAAATCTCTCGTACTCCTGTCAAAAAAGTGAGGCGAGGGCTGGCGTTGCCCCATGACATTCTGTAAGACCCAATCCAATAACAGTTTCAGTAGATTTTGCGCTCTAGTGTATTCCCGAAACGATCCGACGGATTTTCGGGAAAATACGCTTGAAACACGCGCGCCGGACAGAATGGCTTCAAATCTGCGGTTCAACGATTATGCAGGACTTTGCCTGCAAAAGGAGGCTCTATGAGCGGAGCGGGCAATGAGCCATATCTGGCACGCCGTACATTTGCGATCATCTCGCACCCGGATGCTGGTAAAACCACGCTGACAGAAAAACTGCTGCTCGGCGGTGGTGCGATCCGTGCTGCGGGTCAGGTGCGTGCTCGTGGCGAACGTCGCCGTGCGCGCTCTGATTGGATGAAGATCGAGCAGGAACGCGGCATCTCCGTTTCAAGTTCCGTGATGACGTTTGAGCGTGATGGCATTATCTTCAACCTGCTGGATACGCCGGGCCACGAAGATTTCTCCGAGGACACCTACCGCACACTGACCGCAGTTGATGCGGCTATCATGGTGATTGACGCTGCAAAGGGGATTGAAACCCAAACCCGCAAACTGTTTGAAGTTTGCCGCCTGCGCGATATTCCAATCATCACGTTCATCAACAAGATCGACCGTGAAGGTCGCCACCCGATGGAAGTCATTGACGAAATTCAAGAGGCATTGGCTCTTGATGTAACGCCGATGAGCTGGCCTGTTGGCATGGGCTCTGACTTCTTCGGCGTTTACGATCATATCGGCAACCGCTACTTCACCTCCACAGAAGGCCGTGGCGGCGCGTTGGACACCATCAAAAAGGTTGAAGGTCTGGAAGACCCTGAGCTTGTTGGTGAGTTGTTTGACAACATCCGCGAAGAGCTGGAAGAAAACGTGGAACTGGGCGGCGTAGGCTACCCTGAGTTTGACCGCAAAAGCTTCCTTGAAGGCCACCTGACCCCGGTCTTCTTCGGCTCAGCTCTGCGCGATTACGGTATTGATCAACTTCTGGACTTTATCGCAGCCTACGCACCATCGCCTCATTCTCAGCCAGCAACAGGTGGCCGCACCATCACGCCGGTCGAGAAAAAGGTAACGGGCTTCGTGTTCAAGGTTCAGGCCAACATGGACCCCAAACACCGTGACCGCATTGCCTTCGTGCGTCTGTGTTCTGGTACATTCAAACGCGGTATGAAGCTCAAGCACGTGCGTGCTGGGAAGCTAATCACCGTATCCGCGCCTATCTTCTTCTTTGCGGAAGAACGTGAGATCGCGGAAAAAGCCTATCCGGGTGATGTGATCGGCGTGCCAAACCATGGCCAGTTGCGTGTCGGCGATACTTTGTCTGAGGGCGAGGAAATCCACGTCACCGGCCTGCCAGCGTTCGCACCGGAAATTCTGCGCCGTGTGCGTCTGACAGATACGATGCGCGTCAAACAGATGCGCCGCGGTTTGGAAGATCTGGCGGAAGAAGGTCTTGTGCAGATCTTCAAACCCGCCATTGGCACCAACTGGATTGTGGGTGTGGTTGGCGTGCTTCAGCTAGATGTTGTACTGGATCGCTTGAAAACCGAATACCAGACAGAAATCGGGTTTGAGATCGCCATGTACAACACGGCGCGTTGGATCGAATGTGAAGACAGGGCCAAGCTTGATAAGTTCCTTGAGGCCAACCGCGCACATGTGGCACTGGACCGGGATGACAAGCCAGTTTACCTCTTCAAAAACGCTTGGGAAGTAACCTACGTGGGCGAAAAGAACCCAGACATCGGTTTCCGCGAAACGCGTGAAATCGTGCATACCTCTTAAGGCGGCAAGGACTATACGATGATTGATTCAGCTCTCGATACACTACTGCTGCCTTTTGAAGAAGGGAACCTTGATTTCTTCAAGGACGCCAAACCAGAAGATAAAGCACTCTTCCTGCGCGCGCGCATGGGCTTTGCCATGAACGGCATCGACAAAGACCGTTTGGTTTGCGAGCAGACCTTTGCGCCAGACAGAGACAATCTGGAACGCGCTGGGTTCAACGTGGCACCGCAGGTTGAAGGCCAGTACCCGCTTGTGTTGCTGCTGCCTCCGCGCCAGCGTGATGAAGCCCGCGCCCAGATGGCAAAGGCTGTTAAGTCCGCGCTCAACGGCGGCATTGTTGTTGCCAGTGTATCGAATACCGAAGGCGCAAAGACAGCGCAGAGCGATCTCACCAAACTGGCGGGCAATGCAGGCAAAATCTCCAAAAACAAATGCCGTGTGTTCTGGTCGGAAATCACACCGGAAACCGTAGATCACGAGCTGGTGGAAGAATGGTCCAAACTGGATGCCCCTCGCGAAATTATGGAGGGTGAATTCATCAGCCGTCCGGGCGTATTCGCATGGGATCATCTGGACAGAGCCTCTCAGCTGCTCGTCTCCGTTTTGCCAGAAAAACTGGCAGGGCGCGGCGCTGATCTGGGCTGTGGCTTTGGCTACCTGAGCCGAGAAGTTGCCAAGCGCGAGAAGGTCAAAGGCATTGATCTGTATGACGCTGAAAAGCGCGCGCTGGATCTGGCTGAGCAGAACCTGAAGGGCAAAACCGGAGACGTCGAGCTCGACTTTTTCTGGCAGGATGCGACCACGAAACTCGCCCGTACCTATGATTTTGTCTTCACCAACCCGCCGTTCCACGCTGGTGGAAAGCAGGACAGAGTTGATATCGGGCAGGAGTTCATCAAATCCGCCGCGCGCAGCTTGCGTCCATCCGGTCATCTTTGGCTGGTTGCCAACCGCCATCTGCCCTATGAAGAAACGCTGAGTAAAGTGTTTGCTTCCTTTGAGATCATGGCCTCCCAGAACGGCTACAAAGTCATCCGTGCGATTAAAGCGAACAAGTAGCCTTTGGCAACACGCAACACGACTTCAAGGAACCTAAGGTTTAAACATGAGACTGGTGAAACTTCTGGCGAATTTGGGATACGGCAGCCGCAAAGAAATGCAGATTGCCATCCGCAACGGCTGGGTCACGGATAAAGAGGGCAACCGCCTCAAGGCAGAGAGCAAACTGCCACATGAGGAGATCCTGTTTGACGATGAGCCGCTGGACCCGCCAGAAGGCTGCATCATCCTGCTCAACAAACCTTTAGGCTACACGTGCTCTATGAAGGACCGTGGGCGGCTGGTGTTTGACCTGCTGCCAGAGCGCTACCGCGTCCGCAAACCGGCTCTATCCTTCGTGGGCAGACTGGACAAGGACACCACAGGCCTGCTGCTGTTCACCGATAACGGCAAGTTCCTGCATGAGGTCATCTCCCCCAAAGCCGATGTTGCCAAGGTCTATGAGGTGGAACTCGACCGCCCAATGACAGGCGGGGAAGCCGATCAGTTTTCCTCCGGGGAATTGGTACTGGAAAATGATACGCACCCGCTCAAACCTGCGGAACTGGAAACCCTGACAGAGACCACAGCACGCCTCACGCTACACGAAGGCCGTTACCATCAGGTCCGCCGCATGTTTGCTGCCACCGGCAACCACGTGAACAAACTCCACCGCGCCCAACTCGGCAACCTCACGCTAGACGGCGTAGAAGAAGGCCAATGGAAACTGCTGGGCACAGCCGATATCGACACGATCTTTGGTAAGGATAGCTAATCTAACGCCCGCTAAAAACCGGTTCAAAAGCAGGGCCGGTTGCTCAAGATGGGCGCACTGCGGAAAGTGCGCCACATCTTTTTTCCTTGCAATGCCGTGAGTTATCTCACAAAGGCAGAACTGGAATGCAGATGTAAACATCCTGCTTTTCCATGCCTGAGGACATATTCGGGTAAAGCTGGAAGCAAGGCTTGTTTTCAGGCTCATAGCCACTGGTTGGCAGCCACTCACCAAACATAACTTCCCATGCTGCCTGAGATTCATGGTGGGCAATCTTAAAATGCCCGTAAGCGTATTTGCCACCAGCAACGCTCATCTTGCCCACTTCACCGGAAACGTCCACATCCCGATCCAACGTGATGCAGGAACTGAACCGCATCAAGTCGCTGTCTGTCACGTCTGGGTCATCGTGGAACATGCAAAGCGTCTCCGCACCGGCAATCAATCCACGCGGCCCCGCCCAGCTCATCAGCTTGCCCCATGTCTCGCCAAAGATCTCGGGGGTCTTTTGAAAATCCCCCGTACTGCGCACATAGGCAACGTTTCGCGGTTCCAAAGTTTTGACAGTTATATCCAAAGCTTTCATGGTCTGTACTCTCTCCTCAACCAACTCTTGTGTGTGTTGATCAAGATAAAGATCCACCGCAGTTCCGGCTTTACCGATCCTGCTTTGTATTTGACTAATCTTGCTATTGAGCAGGGCGTCCTTGCGCCACGCACTGGCGCTCATGCCAAAGTTAGCTTGAAACGCCCGTGCAAACGAGGAGGAGGACGCAAAGCCCAAATCCAGCGCCACCTCGGTAATGGAAATACCCTGATTTTGCCTTAATCGCCGCGCCGCCTTCTCCAGCCGAACCCGATTGGTAAACTGGTTGACGGTTTCACCCGTCATAGCTTTAAAAATACGATGGAAATGGAAACTGGAGAAACTGGCCGCATCTGCAATCTGCGCCAGCGAAAGATCCAGCTGAATATTCCCCTCAATGAAATCAATAGCCCGATTAATCCGCTGAATATAAATCTTCTGCTGCTGACTAAGAGGGGACATTAAATTCACCGGGTGTGTTTGAAGTGTATTTGGGGGGAATGCGGATCACCAGCTTTTCTTTCAGAGTGAAGCGAGCAAAGGCAATCAATAAGTTTACTAGAAATATAACGCTAGCAACTTAATACAAGCTTGAGTTTCTAATATTTCAAATTGGATAAGGTATATTTAGCTGAAATTATACAAACTGTTATCTTTGGTAGCTAGCCCTGTGTGGGATGTTTATTTAGGAATTTTTTGTGTCTACTCTCCAAATCATGACTGTTAAGGATGTTTATGAGATTGTGAATAATGATCAAGTTTGTCCTGAATTGCTAATCTATGTGTTGGGATTATGGGTATTCCAACAATGTGAAGATATGACTGGATACCGGAAAAAATATATTTTTGATGATCGTGCTGTTTGCAATCATGGAGAAGATAATTGGACAGGGGAAATTTGCCACATACTACTAAAACTAGGTATGATGAAGTCTTCACACATGTCGCATACTTTTGTAACAGCATGGCGCCCATGGAATCCATTAACAGTTACTTATGATGAAACCATCGTACCTCGAGATGAGCTGATAGCAGCAATATATTATATGAAATATCAATACCAGATTGATGATGCGAAAGAGCTTCGACATAAACCATTTCAAACTATCGGTGAAATTGATCAGATACCTCGTTTTGAAATTCCAAAGGTGCTGAGCGCTAAGTTTTCGGGCAATTACAGGCTTTGGATTGGGCGGGTTGCTTCAACTGTTTTTGTAAAGCTCAACTTAGCTCATTATAACAAAGACACTGGTTTTCAGTTGAATGATACAGTAGATCCAATTAATGCCTTTATTTACAAAGGCCTAATAGAATGGGATCAGACAAAACTAACGCAGCCGTCGTGAAATCGATTTCTTATTCCGTCATGTTTTCTAATTCTTCATATTATGTGCTCTAAGAACTCACCCCAGCCTCACTTCATCTGCTCCTTAATCCATTCAATGCGGACCGCGAACTTCTCTTCATAACGTTGAGTGGAGAGGAGGTTGCCGAGGAGGATTTGGTTGGGGGTTCGAACGCAGACGATGTAAAGCTCTGTGTCCAGTGCTGCAAACCACAGGATCGGCATCCACAGTAGCCAGCACAACACCTCAACATAAACGTATCCATCGGATTGAATGCGGACCCACTCCACAAACCAGAAGATTGCTAGGCCATATAGAAGTGTGAGGGATGTCATCAAAAGCCCTGCGCCAAGCCCGCGAAACAAGCCTTTGCGCGCCCATTGGATCAATGCCAGATAGACGCCCCATAAATTGAAAAGCGTCAGGATGCGAAAGAAAAACAGCCTTCTGAATAACCAACGAAAAACCATGAAATTGCCTTAGGAGGTGTTGAGCCGATGTCTGCGGATCTATCCTAAAAGGCGTGTTTTAACCGAGCAATAACGCGGCAAAGATGTTTGTAGCAACTCAACCCACGCGCTCCCCGTTCGTCTGTTAAACCGCCATTTCCCATTCCTTAGCCTTCCTGTGCGAGAGTTTCGCTCAAAGCTCTGTCAGGATAGGTGGCTGCAAACCGTGGTGTTTTCTCAAAAACTGGAGTCTCTTTATAAGCTGAAGGTTGAGGTGTTTCTCTTCAGTCAGTTCATCTTGTTGTTCGGGTCTTTGGTGTTGCCCGGCCAAACGCTGGAGCAGCATATCTTCAGCTTGTTTTACAGCTTCAACATTGCCACCGGCCTGCTTATCACGCTCAAAAAGAAGATGTTCCGCCGCATAATAACGGTGTTGCTGGCGTGCTCTCTTACGCTGCTCCTGCTGGATGCTCCGGTTTTTCCTGCTGTTGACCGGCTTGTTCCGCAGATCGTCATATACTTTGTATTTCACAGCATCGTCGCGGTGGTGTTGATTGAGCAAATGCTCTTAACCAAAGATGAGAACTACCGCGTCGTACTGGGCGTGCTGAGTGGCTACATTTCAATTGGTATGGTCTCGTTCTTCCTCTTTATACTTATAGAGCACATGTCTCCGGGTTCCTTCAAAGGGCTGCCTGTTGAGGACGTGAATTCACATTCTCAGGAGGAAGCGTTGATGTATGCGGCCTTCATCACACTAATGACTATTGGCTATGGAGATATCGTGCCGCTGACGCCCATCGCCCGCAAAGCAGCCATCATCGTCGGGCTGGCAGGGCAGTTCTATATGGTCGTGCTCACTGCCATTATCGTTGGTAAGTTTTTGAAATTCAGAGAGCCGCATCGCAAAGATTGAAAATACAAAATTGGAATAGTTTAATTGGTCTTTGTGAAAGGTGAACGGCTTTAACATGCACCCAAATTATCTGCTGCCGCGCCAACTGGAAGGTCGCCCATGCCAATGTTCTCCATGGATAATATGCGGAAGCTGAAGAAGTTTAGCTCGTTGGCAACCGGCAAAACCTGGAAAACGTTTATTGCCTTTAATACAGAGGCAATGGCAGAAGGTGCGATTTCCAAAAAGAACAAGCAGCTTATTTCACTGGCCGCAGCGCTCACCACACAATGCCCCTATACCATCGAAATTCATCGCGAGAATGCCAAGGTCTGCGGAGCAACAGATGCAGAGCTGTCAGAGGTGGTCTTCATCGCGGCCGCAATTCGCGCCAGCAGCGCAATCACCCACGGCACACATCTGCTTGATGGTGATGAATAGCGGGAAGCGTGGGTCCTCATAGGAACGCAACATTTCCGTAATCCTTGCAAAACAACGCAAACATCAACGCAAATGCAAAAACGCAAAAAGGGCTCTCCTTCGGGAAGGAGAACCCTTTGAAATTCTAAAGCATATAGAGTGCGTTAGCTCTCATCGGCCAGAATTGCCAGCTCCATCCACTCTTCTTCCAGTGTCTCCAGGTCCTTTTGGAAATCCCCAATGGCATTGGAAATTTTGTGGAACCGATCCGGATTGGAGATGAAAAGTCTCGGATCTTCCATCTCCTTCTGATGCTTAACGATTTTGGCTTCAACCTTCTCCATTTCACCGGGAATGGCTTTCAGGCGGTGCTTTTGGGTAAAGTTCAGGCCAGACTTCTTATCCTCCTGCTTGGGAGCAGCCTTCGCAGGCTTATCCCCCTTAGCAGCAGTGGAAGCTTTCTCTGCTTTGGCTGACTTACGCGCCTGCACACCTTCACCGCGCTGGCGCACCATGTCGGTGTAACCACCCGCATATTCGCCCCATTTACCAATGTCATCTTCGTTGGTGATGATGCTGGTGCAGATCCGGTCAAGGAAGTCACGATCATGGCTCACCAGCAAGACAGTGCCGGGGTAATCGGAAATCAGCTCTTGCAACAGATCCAGCGTTTCAAGGTCCAGATCGTTGGTCGGCTCATCGAGTACCATCAAATTGGAAGGCGAGGCGAGGGCGCGGGCCAGTAAAAGGCGGCCTCGTTCACCGCCAGAAAGCACACGCACAGGAGTGCGCGCTTGTTCCGGTGTAAACAGGAAGTCCCTGAGATAACTCATAACATGCTTGGAAGTGTCGCCAAGAATGACCGTGTCACCGCTGCCGCCTGTCATGGCGTTGACGAGATTGTCATTCGGGTTCAGCTTCTCGCGCTTCTGATCCAGTGTGATCATCTGGATGTTGGCGCCAAGGCGTATCGTACCTGAATCTGCCGCAAGCTCGCCGGTCAACATCTTCAAAAGCGTGGTTTTGCCGGCACCGTTCGGGCCAACAAAGCCAATCCGGTCTCCGCGCAAAATACGGGTGGAGAAATCCTTGACGATCGGCCGCTCTTCATAAGACTTGCTGATGCCTTTGGCTTCAGAGACCATCTTGCCAGAGACATCCCCCTCAGTGGCGGCCATCTTCACGGTGCCTTGCGGACCTTTATGATCGCGGCGTTGCTGACGAAGATCACCAAGTTCCCGCACACGGCGCATGTTCCGCTTACGGCGCGCAGTCACGCCATAAACCATCCAATGCTCTTCCTGACGAATTTTCTCGTTCAGCCGCGATTGCTCTTTTTCCTCTTCCTCAAAAACCTTATCACGCCACTCTTCAAACTTGGCAAAGCCTTGGTCCATCCGGCGTGATGTTCCCCTATCAATCCAATAGGTTACGCGAGAGAGGTTCTCCAGAAAACGACGATCATGCGAAATCAGAACAATGGCCGATCTCATTTGTTTGAGCTCAGATTCGAGCCATTCGATCACAGGAAGGTCCAAATGGTTGGTCGGCTCATCCAGCAAGAGAATGTCAGGCTCCGGAGCAAGAGCACGGGCAATAGCTGCGCGCTTACCTTCGCCGCCAGAAAGGGTTTCCGGGTCTTCCTCACCAGTTAACCCAAGGATTTCCAATAGGTATTTTGCCCGGTATTGATCATCGCCCGGCGCTAGTCCAGCTTCAACATACGCAAGCACTGTGGGATAACCTGCAAGATCGGGCTCTTGCGGTAGGTAGCGGATTGTACGTCCTGGTTGTAAAAAATAGTCACCCTTGTCCGGCTCCGCTAATCCCGCTGCAATTTTCAACAGTGTCGACTTGCCAGACCCGTTTCGACCAACTAAGCAGATTCGCTCACCTTCTCCGACCTGTAGCTCTGCGCCATTAAGGAGTGGTGTCGTCCCAAAGTTAAGATGTATGTCTCGCACATGAAGAAGCGGTGGTGCCATGTAAGTCCGTCTTTCCAGAATCCCAAAATAACGTTTTTCAACGCTCAGATTAAATTTGTCGCTAGTGCTCTACCACAAATGAGCTTGCGTTAAAGTTTTTTGCAAACCCTGTGAAAAAACGCCCTTCAAATACGACAAGCGTCATTGTGACGCGATTTGAAAAGATTTAGTGCTCTATTTTGAAATAATTGTTCTTATTTTTGATGAAAATAGAAATTTTACGTCTCCAATCGTCTATTCAGCAAACAGCTTGATACGATATTGTTCGATTGTGGGGAAAATTTGGTCGAGCGCTACTTGCCATATAAACACAACAATGAAATGTTGCTGCCAACTGCCAGCTTCCAAATCTGGCGGAACGTAACTTGAGGAGAGGGGAAATCTGAATGATTAAGTCAATTCGTATGTCGGCCTTAGCTGCTGCTCTTATTACTGCAACATCACTTTCTGCAATGGCTGAAACTGTATACAACCGTGGTAACTCTGCTGACCCAGAAACTCTTGACCAGCACAAGACATCTACAACCTATGAAGCTCATATTCTGCGCGACCTTTACGAAGGTCTGGTAACATACAACGCAAAAGGTGAGATCATTCCAGGTGTAGCTGAAAGCTGGACTGTTTCTGACGATGGTTTGACCTACATCTTCAAATTCCGCGATAACGCTCAGTGGTCCAACGGTGATCCAGTACTTGCAGGAGATTTTGTTTATTCCCTGCGTCGTATCATGGATCCGATGACTGGTGCGAAGTACGCAAACGTTCTTTACCCAATCCTCAATGCAGAAGCCGTGAACAAAGGTGATATGGAAGGCGACAAGCTTGCTGTTAAAGCGCTTGATGATCGCACCCTTGAAATTAAACTCAAGGCTCCAACCCCTTACTTCATCCAGCTGCTGGGCCACCAGTCAGCTCTGCCAGTACATCCAGCATCTGTTGAGAAATACGGCTCTGACTTCGTGAAGCCAGAAAACATCGTAACCAACGGTGCATTCGTGCTGTCCAGCTTCATTCCAAATGATGCTGTAACTGTAGTTAAGAACCCATACTTCCACGATGCCGCTAATGTAGCGCTCGACAAAGTTAAGTTCTACCCAACTGAAGATCGTGGTGCTGCTCTTCGCCGCTTCCAAGCTGGCGAACTCGACACCAACAACGATGCACCGCTGGAACAGATTGAATTCATTCGCAAAGAACTCGGTTCCCAGTTCAAAGTTGCTCCGTACCTGGGTACTTACTACTACGCGTTGAACCACGAATCTGAATCCATGAAAGACCCTGAAATACGTCAGGCTCTCTCAATGGCAATCGACCGTGATTTCCTCGCAGAAGACATCTGGGGCGGCACCATGGTTGCTGCTTACTCACTGGTTCCTCCTGGAATCGGTAACTACGGTGAGCCAGCGTACTCCGAATGGGCAGACATGGATCTCTTGGATCGCGAAGATGCGGCCAAAAAAATTCTTGAGTCCAAAGGGTACAACGAGAGCAATCCGCTTAAAGTTGAAATCCGCTACAACACCTCAGAAAACCACAAGAACACAGCAGTTGCGATTGCTGACATGTGGAAGCCTCTCGGTGTTGAAGTTTCCATGTTGAACACAGATACAAAAACACATTACGCAAACCTGCGTGACCGTGGTGACTTTGACGTGGCACGTGCTGGCTGGATCGGTGACTACTCTGACCCGCAGAACTTCCTGTTTATGGCAGAAAGTGACAATGACGGTTTCAACTACGCTCGCTACAATAATCCTGAGTACGATGCACTCATGGATGAAGCAGCGGTAACAGTTGATCTGGAAGCGCGCGCGGTCACCTTGAAGAAAGCTGAAACAATCTTCATGCGGGATCTGCCATTTGTGCCTTTGATGTACTACGGATCCAAAAATCTTGTTTCCGACAAGATTTCTGGTTTTGAGACCAACCTTTTGGATATACATCCAAGTCGCTTCGTCAAGATTAGCAAATAGTCTTTAACTCTACTTAAAATGCCAGTCATGCAAACTGTGGTGTGACTGGCATTTTTGTGAACTATCGGCAAATAAAAACGATAAACAGCTGGAGAAGCAAGGCCCATGTTACGCTATGTCCTGAGCAGATTGCTCAGCGCGATACCGACCTTGTTCTTGATTATTACCATTTCCTTCTTCCTGATGCGCGTTGCGCCGGGTGGTCCGTTCGATTTGGAACGTCCGTTGGAAGCAAAGGTTATGGAAAACCTGAACAAGATATACAATTTGGATAAATCTCTTTGGGAACAGTACTTTATCTACCTAAAGAGCGTGTTGTCCGGTGATTTTGGCCCGAGTTTCTTCTTCCGAGATTTCTCGATAAATGAACTGTTCGCTCAAAGTCTTCCAATTTCCATTCAGCTCGGCATGTCTGCTCTTGCTCTTGCGTTGGCTGTTGGTGGGTTTTTGGGGGTCATCGCAGCGTTGCGCCAAAACAAAAGCGTCGACTACTCCGTTATGGCAGCGGCGACCTTGGGCGTTACGATTCCTAACTTTGTGGTCGCTCCAATCTTGACCCTCATTTTTGGGGTTTACTTTGGGTGGTTGCCAGTTGGTGGCTGGAATGGTGGTGCCTTCGTCAACATGGTTCTGCCTGTTGTGACCTTGGCTTTGCCTCAGATCGCAGTTGTTGCCCGTTTGACCCGTGGTTCTATGATTGAAGCTTTGCGCTCCAACCATGTTCGCACCGCTCGCGCTTATGGCCTGTCCGGTTACACCGTTGTTGTCGTTCACGCATTGCGTGGGGCCGTGCTGCCGGTTGTATCCTACCTCGGCCCTGCCGCTGCAGCGTTGCTGACTGGTTCCGTTGTTATCGAGACTATCTTCGGTATTCCGGGCATTGGTCGCTACTTCGTACAAGGTGCTCTGAACCGCGACTACACTCTGGTAATGGGTACCGTCGTCGTGGTTGCGTGCTTCGTAATTATTTTCAACCTCATAGTGGATCTGCTTTACGCATTGCTCGATCCGCGTGTGCGTTTTGATTGAGGACTCGTGTAATGAGTGTTTCCTCCGACCAGCTGACAGAAGCCCCAAAAATGGGCCGCTCGCTGTGGGATGACGCCCGTGATCGTCTTCTTGCAAACAAAGCAGCGGTAACCTCGCTCATCGTGCTGGCAGTGATTACGCTGCTATCCGTAGTGGGGCCAATGCTTACTCCGCATCCGTACGATCAGGTTTTCCGCGACTACGTTAAAGTACCAGCAAGCCTGGAAGCATACCCAAAGCAGGATCAGATCGAGCCTGTTTTTGCGACCATTGCAAAACGTGCGCGGATGAAGGTTGCGAGCTATGAGCTAAAAGACGATCAGGTCGTTGCAACAATAACGTCCCGCCGCAAAGTGGATGAGCGTTACGCACGTTATTTTGATCGTTCAGACCTGTTTGAAAATGCTGCAATCAGCGCCATTTCTGCAGACAAGAAGAGCGCAACAATAACCGCAGACGTGCAGTACATGCATTTCTTCTTCGGTACTGATGCAAACGGACGCGACATGCTGAGCCGTACTTTGATTGCTGGCCGCGTGTCCTTGACCATTGGTCTGCTGGCAACGTTTGTGGCGATCAGCATCGGTGTGTTCTGGGGCGCGGCTTCAGGTTACTTCGGTGGCAAGGTTGACCTTCTGATGATGCGTATCGTGGATATCTTGTATTCACTGCCATTCATCTTCTTCGTGATCATGCTTGTTGTGTTCTTTGGCCGTAACTTCGTTTTGATGTTTATTGCCGTTGGTGCTGTTGAGTGGCTTGATATGGCGCGTATTGTTCGCGGCCAGACCCTTTCCATCAAACGTCAGGAATACGTGCAGGCTGCGGAAGCTATGGGTGTTGAGGGGCTTGGCATTGTTAAACGCCATATCATTCCAAACACTCTTGGCCCGGTTGTGATTTACATGACCCTGCTGGTTCCAAAAGTTATCCTGCTGGAGAGCTTCCTTTCCTTCCTGGGGCTGGGTGTTCAAGAACCAATGACCTCTTGGGGTGTGTTGATCTCTGAAGGCGCGCGTAACCTGCAAGGTTCGGCTTGGATGCTGATATTCCCGGCGATCTTCCTCACCTCAACGCTGTTTGCGTTGAACTTCATCGGCGACGGTCTGCGCGATGCGCTTGACCCTAAGGATCGATAAGAGGACAGAATGAGCAAGATTAACAAAAATACTGTTCTTGAAATTGACGGCCTCAAAGTTGATTTCCAAACCAACTCTGGAATGGTTCATGCTGTTAAAGGCGTGAATATCCATGTGGATTCTGGCGAAACCGTCGCAATCGTTGGTGAATCTGGTTCTGGTAAATCCCAGACCATGATGGCAGCCATGGGGCTTTTGGCGGGTAACGGCATCACCACTGGTGAAGTTCGCTACCGTGGTCAAAACATCCTCGGCTCGTCCATCAGTCAGCTCAACAAGGTCCGTGGCGCGAAAGTGACCATGATCTTCCAGGAGCCGATGACCTCACTGGATCCGCTGTACACTGTAGAGCGTCAGCTCTGTGAGCCAATGGTTGAGCACGGTGAGTACACATGGGCAGCGGCGAAGAAACGCGCAGTTGAACTGCTGGAGCTTGTTGGTATTCCTGAGCCTGCTCGTAAGGTAAAAGCACACCCCTATGAGATGTCCGGCGGCCAACGTCAGCGTGTGATGATCGCGATGGCTCTTGCCAACGATCCTGACATTTTGATTGCAGATGAACCAACCACCGCTCTGGATGTGACCACACAGGCGCAGATCCTTGAGCTGATGGCTGATCTTCAAAAGCGCCTCGGTATGGCTATTGTATTCATTACCCATGATCTGGGTATCGTTGAGCGCAATTCCGACCGCGTGTACGTGATGAAGTCTGGTGAAGTTGTTGAAGAAGGCCCGACCAAAGAGATCTTTGGTAACCCGAAAAACGACTACACCAAGATGCTTCTGGATGCTGAACCAACCGGTTCAAAGAGCATGGTTCCGCTCAGTAATCCGATTGTTCTGGATGCAGACAAGGTGCGGGTTGAGTTTGAGACCGAGGGCGGCTTCTGGAAGCCAAACCATGTTCTGCGTGCTGTCGACGACATTTCTTTGGAAGTACGCGAAGGTCAGACACTTGGCATCGTGGGTGAATCCGGTTCTGGGAAATCCACTCTAGGTCGTGCTGTTCTGCAGCTTTTGCCAAACGCCAGTGGTCGCGTCGTCTATCAGGGCAACGATATCACGGGTGCAAGCGCAAAGAAGATGCGTCCTCTTCGTAAAGAGATGCAGTTGATCTTCCAGGATCCATTTGGGTCTTTGTCGCCGCGTATGACAGTTGGTCAGATCATCACAGAAGGTCTGTTGGTTCACGAACCGCAACTTTCTGCGAAGGAACGCGACCAACGTGCATGTCAGGCGCTTGAAGAAGTGTCCATGGACTCTGCGATGCGCAATCGCTACCCGCACGAGTTCTCTGGTGGTCAGCGTCAGCGTATCGCAATTGCTCGGACCATGATCTTAAATCCTAAGCTGGTGGTGCTAGACGAGCCAACCTCAGCATTGGACCGTACGGTTCAAAAGCAGGTGATTGAGCTTCTGCGCAATCTGCAAAAAGATCATGGGCTGACGTATTTGTTCATCTCACACGATTTGGCTGTTGTACGCGCAATGTCCGATACTGTGATCGTGATGCAAAAAGGTGTTGTTGTTGAGAAGGGTCTTGCAGATGAGATCTTCAACAATCCGAAAGAAGCTTACACCAAGGAACTTATTTCAGCGGCTGCTTTGAAGCCTGAATAAGATCCACCAAATGGTGAGAAATAGAAAAAACCCCGGAGCAAGCGCTTCGGGGTTTTGTTTTTTAAATTTGGAACAGGCTCTAAATACCAGCACGCTCCAGAACATTGATCCAGTTTTTGTGAGCTATCTTGGAAATCAATTCCTCTCCAAAATCTGCTTTGCGGAAGACTTCAATTAAATTCGGAAGGCCCGCAACATCCTTGATGTCATTGGCAACCAGACACCCATCGAAATCTGACCCGATCGCAACTCCGTCTTCACCCAGTTTGTTGATCAGGTGGTCCGCATGACGCAGGATGACATCCAACGGCATATCCGGGTCCATCTTGCCATCCGGGCGCAGGAAGAAGACAGCAAAGTTGATACCCACAAGCCCCTTCGTTTCGGCAATCGCATCAAGCTGCTTCTCGGTTAAGTTCCGAGACATTGGGCAGATATTGTAAACATTGGAGTGGCTGGCAACAATCGGCTTCTCGGTGATTTTGGCCAGATCCCAAAACCCTTTTTCGTTGAGGTGAGACACGTCAAGTTGAATGCCGCGCTGATTACACTGACGCACAAGTTCCTTGCCAAGGTCCGTGAGGCCGGGGCCGATATCAGGCGTTTGCTGGTATTCCATGGGAACACCATACCCAAAGATCGTCTCACGGCTCCATACGGGCCCTAAAGACCGCAGGCCGCGATTGTAAAGCAACTCCAGCGCTTCAAAGTCTTTGTCGATACACTCTGCGCCCTCAACATGGAGCATCATTGCCAGCTTGTCGGCAGCCATCGCTGATTTGATGTCTGAGGTGCTTCGGCAAATCCGAACTTCACCCTCTGAGGTGGCTTCTATCTCATAAGCGATATCGGTCAGCTTCAGTGTGTAATCCAATGCGATAGGCTGGGTTACTTCCACAAAGTGTTCAGGGCTTTTGAAATCAACTTCCTTGCCTTCCGCCGGCTTTTTCTGCTGAGAGGGAGTGAACATGGCAAACAATCCGCCTGCAAAACCACCTTTACGGGCGCGGGGCAAATCGATGTGATCGTAACCAGCTTCCTCAAAGAAACTGCGTTCTTTGGGAGTGTTGGAGCGTCGCTCTAGTGAAAGCAGCGTATCGTTGTGTCCATCAAAAACAGGAACAAGGTTGGGCGTGGTCTCGGTCATGATGTACTCCGAAATGGGATAGGGAGCGCTGGAAACACATATCGCGCCCAAAAAAATACGAGATTATAATACCTAGTGAGGGTTCGGGTGCTTTGCAATTCGCTGAGGGATAAAGATTTCTCAACAATCACGTTGACGAACGGTCAATAAAAAAGCGCAGATCAGTTTCCGCGCTTTTCATTGCGAGAGTTAGGGGCTGGCTAAACCAGACCGGGCAGGGCAACATCCACCATGATCATCGCAAAGTGACAGGCC
The DNA here is from genome assembly GCF_900104145.1 of Pseudovibrio sp. Tun.PSC04-5.I4. NCBI lineage: Bacteria > Pseudomonadati > Pseudomonadota > Alphaproteobacteria > Hyphomicrobiales > Stappiaceae > Pseudovibrio > Pseudovibrio sp. Tun.PSC04-5.I4. Next base: position 731,101 of record NZ_FNLB01000006.1, read on the forward strand.
GCCGCTGAAAGCACAAAACCATGCCAGATCGCATTTTGAAAGGGCAGGCTCTTCCAGATGTAAAACAGGGTGCCAACAGTATAAAGGCCACCACCTGTTGCCAGAAGCGTAAAGCCTGATATGGAAAGTTCATTGTAGATCGGAACAATCGCAAAAAAGCTCACCCAACCCATAGCCAGGTAAATCGGGACGGCTAATTTGTCCATCTTGTTGATATGCAAAATCTTAATTGCAGCACCAGCGATCGCACAGATCCAGATGCCGACCAGCATCAAGGTTCCAAGCCATCCGCCAAGAACCATCAGACATAAAGGCGTATAGGTACCTGCAATCAGGAAATAGATCGCAGAATGATCAAGACGGCGCAAAAGACCAATCTTATTGTCTTTTTCCAAAATGTTGTAGGTTGCAGAGCAGATCAGCATAGCCAGAAGTGTACCTACATAAATGTAGATACTGAGTTGCCGTGCAAAATCATTGGCCGCCCACAAAACCATAATAAAGGCTGTTGTTGCAGCTGCTCCAAATGCAATCCCCAAAATGTGGATGACGCCGTCAGCCACTCTCTCTGCGTAAGTTTCTTGCCTCATCCGCGCACAATCCCCCCAACTTTCCCAAACTGTGTTCGACCACATAATGCAGGGCGCGGCCTTTGAACTCAACTATAACTAAGTTGAAATTTGGACATTTACTGGGCAAATTTAAAAACGATAGGCCTTGCCCCTTGGAAATCGGGCATATCCAATTGCCAGTTTCATTCAGATGTGGCATTGCCTCTTATAGTTCCTCATAAGGAGCTGCTCTGGTTTGAAATACCTGCTGGGGCTTGTGGGAAAGAGCAGTCGGGTGATGTGTGCCTTTGCTATTTTCGCAAGAATCGGAGATTTTGCGCTTTCTTCCCAAGGAGCAGACGGAGACATTCATCAGGTTTGGCGTGATTGGCTTGTGCCAACATAATGGATCTGAAGGATGAAACGTCCGCGTAGCGCAGTTGTTAGAGTTAGTAGTGCCGGAACCTCGGTCAATCCCCTGCCTCTCAGGAGGCACAACAAGAGATTTTGAATGACGGTCAGCATCGAAATGGGTGTCAAACCTAATGGCACCTCCTCTGTTGTCGATCTTGAAGAATTGCTTGCAACACGCCTTCTTGTGCAGGGAAACTCAGGGTCGGGTAAATCCCACCTTTTGCGCAGGCTCATGGAGCAGAGCGCACCCTGGGTACAGCAGGTGGTGATTGACCCGGAAGGCGATTTTGTATCGCTGGCAGATGAATTTGGGCATGTGGTGATCGAGGCGACGATGAATGATCGCGAACTCACCATGATTGCTGCACGTGTGCGCCAACACCGCATTTCCGTTATCCTGAATCTGGAACAACTTGAGCCGGACAAACAGCTTAAAGCTGCCGCTGCGTTCATGAATGGCCTGTTCGATTCAGAGCGCCAGTACTGGTATCCAGTTTTGGTTGTGGTTGATGAAGCCCAGCTGTTTGCACCTGCCGCCTCGGGTGATTTTGGCGAAGAAGCCCGACGCTTGTCCCTGATGGCAATGACCAACTTGATGTGCCGTGGCCGTAAGCGTGGTCTTGCTGGCATCATCGCGACGCAGCGCCTTGCAAAGCTGGCAAAGAACGTGGCCGCCGAAGCCTCCAACTTCCTCATGGGACGTACGTTCCTTGATATTGATATGGCCCGCGCCTCTGACTTGCTTGGTATGGATCGCCGTCAGGCAGAGCAGTTCCGTAACCTGGAACGGGGCCAATTCATCTCGCTCGGCCCTGCAATGACACGCCGCCCGCAAAAAGTGATCATCGGAGACGTTGTGACCGGCAGTCGCGGTGGATCTCCCAAGTTGATGCCGATGCCAAGTCAGCCGGTAGAAACTGCAGCAGAGCTGATCTTCACAGCGACTGAAAACGATCCTGTACTGAACAACAACCGGATCGCTGCACCTTCTGCAAAAGATGTGATGATGCAACTGTCTCATACAGCCGCAAGCAACATGCAGGCGCAGCACAAGGAAGTCGTGGAAGCTGAGCCGGAAGATCTTTTCAATCTGGAAGAGAAAAACCAGCAATATAAAGAAATCATTGGTAAAATTCTGGAGGACCCAGAAGCCTCCTTCGCGCCTGTCTCACAGCTCTATCAGGATTTTCAGGTTCGTTGCCGTATTGACCGTCTGAAATCGCAGGACCTTGCCAAGTTCCGCAAACTCCTCTCTGTCGCCCGGGCTGGTGTCGGCAAAAAGGAAGTCGAAGACGTTGACTGGCAGCAGGCTGAAGTCGTTGCCGCCCAACTTCCTGAAGAGATGCGTGGTGTCTATCTCCTGCTCGCAAAAGCTGCAATGGCAGGGGAAGCGTGTCCGGCGGATCTGGATATCGCAAAAGCGTATGGTACGCGCTCACCGGGCAGGGCTCGTTGGTTGCTCACCCATATGGAAGAGCGTGGTTTCATTATCTGTGCCAGTGACTTGCGCGGAAATCGCATTGTGACCTTGCCAGATATCGGCAAGCAGACCGCCACCAAGTAGAGACGCCTCTAGCGGCCATCTGGTAAGGAATGGCCGCCCACAGGTCCTTTGATCTCATCAAAGAACGTCGTTTCTGTGCTGCGTGAGCAGGTTGAGCAAAGGTGCGGCTTGTGAGGCAATGCATACTTCAGACAGCAAGCCTTGCGCCGGGGCGCATACTCAAGTCGGCCTTCATGGTTACGTTGCCGCCAAATAATGCCGCCACTGATCTTCTTTCCCAAACTCGCCAGATAAGCTCGCATCAAACCCGCAACGGCTGCTGGTTTTGCACCATGGCGACGTAACACCAGCATTGGCGAAATGATGGAAACGGCAACCGTGGAATAGAACACGGAGGGCGGCACTTTTCTCTTGCCCAGCTCACGGTTAAACACCTCGATGATCTCTTCAAAACAGATGGATAGCGCGAACAGTTCCGAAGGTCCCTGTGCTGGATCCAGTTCAACATCCTCCAGCATCAGCCGGGGGTCGTAATAGAGCTCTACCCATGGCGACTTGCTATGCAGGATAAAGCGCAGCTCACTGGATCGTGGTGCACGGCCTGAAAGCAGATAGGTGATGGAAAGCCTGTTTAAAATAGCTTGGCTGATGGACTTCATCGCCAGACTTGCTGCAATCTTGGTTGTTTGCGCGCCCTTATCCTCTTTGAAAAAGTGAATAAGATGCTCTGCAACAAGAGAAAAATTGCCATCAAAACCTGAAAAATCACGAAGCTCGGCAACCACCACATTGTGAGTGGGGTGCGTAATTGCTCGTGCAGAAACCAGCTTTCCTCCATCTGGATGAGCAGAGGTAAGCAGACCTGAAAACCGTGCGGGAATCCCGGCGTTTTCAGAGGTTGGAATATTTGGAAGCGGTTGGCTCGACGAACCTGCCAATGCAAAACCTCAGATGCAGGAGTATCGGTAACGAGGCGTGCACGTCTGGCTAATGAGCTGGCTGAACATTACACAACAACACTTGTGCGCTTCTTAGCACAAAAACAAAGTCTACTGGAATGGTAGACTTTGCGCGCTGTGAGTAATGCACCTATTAGTTTCATTGCTTCGTTCGCATCAGGTTTTTTTGAACCGCTTTTCCCAAGCAAATTTCTCAGCAATCCAGATACCACCAAGCACGAGCGTGAGGGCAACACCGTGGTAAAGCGCGAACACTTCGCCCAGTAATAGGATTGCCATGGCTGATGCAAAGACAGGAACGAGGTTGACAAAAACCCCGGCTCTGCTTGGACCAATCAGCTCGACGCCACGCATGAAAGACAACTGCGCAAGGAAAGAGGGGCACAGGGCAATATACAAAATAACCAGCCACCCCTGCGAGGTTGGCCAGGAAAGGGTTTCCTGACTGTATTCAACGCCGAGCATTGGAATGGATACCAGAGCAGCAACGAACGCCATAACCGCAAAGAAGGCGAGGGCTGGAACCTTAGGGCGGTTTCGCAGGGCCAGAGTATACCCGGCATAAAGGACTGCCGCGATCAACATGAGACCATCACCGGGATTGATCTGCATATTGAGCAGAATTGCGAGGCTTCCTTGGCAAGCGACCACAAGAACGCCGACCAGTGTAAGAACAATTCCAAACAACTGAACCAACGTGACCCGTGAACCAAATAGGAAAAATGCCCCGATCACCACGATCATTGGGATGGAGCCCTGCAAAATGCCCATGTTCAGAGCCGTGGTGTTGTGAGCTGCCAGATAAAACAATCCGTTGAAACCGGAAAAGCCAAAAGCTGCCATGAGTGCGATGCTGATCAGGTGAGGCCTGATGTTGGCCCAATGTTCAATCAGGTCTCGCCACGCGATGAAGCCCATCAAAACAGCAACAATCGTCCATCTCAAAAAGACAATAACCATCGGCGACACGTGCCCGACAGCAAGCTGGCTCGCCACGGCGTTTCCGCTCCACATAAGCGTGGTCAACACCAAAAGCAGCATAGGTCTGCTGTAGAGGCCTGTGAAAAATGGCATGAAGTTTGTCCGTTAATGATCCGGCAGAGGAAGAGGCGATGCCAGAATGATGCGTACACAGTTCGCTCCGTTCACGATATTTTGCAAGGTTAATTTCCGCAAGCGCTGTAGAGGTTTCATCAATAAAGCTCAAAATTTTGCCTAAAACCTGCTGAAATTCCATCAAATTGACCAAAACATAGGCTCTGCTGGCAAAAACTCGGGAGGCTTTGAATTTTCATAGCGTTTCGCACTGGTGAGAACCGAATTGATGCATTGAAACTTGAGATTGAATTTGCGAGGGTCTGTGCTGAATGAATTGAATTGCAGGATGTGACGGCTAATCCTGCACAAAAAGATAATATGAGGGGACCCATGTCGCAGAGAGTTAGCGTTGCATCGCTTCAAGTTGCACCTGAACTGTTTAAGTTCATTGAAAAGGAAGCTCTGCCTGGAACAGGTGTGAGCTCTGATCAGTTTTGGGACGGCTTTTCCAAGATCATTAAAGATCTGACGCCAAAAAACCGCGAACTTCTGGAAACCCGTGAAACCCTGCAGACGCAGATTGACGAATGGCACAAAGCCAATCCGGGTGCTATCGATCTGGAAGCCTATAAGGCGTTCCTGAAGGAAATCGGATACCTCCAGGAAGAAGGCGAAAGCTTTGATGTAGATTCCGACAATGTAGATCCGGAAATCGCAGAACTTGCCGGACCACAGCTTGTCGTTCCAGTCATGAACGCCCGTTACGCACTCAACGCCGCAAACGCACGCTGGGGCTCACTTTATGATGCGCTCTACGGCACGGATGCCATGGGCAGCTCCCCACAGGCTGGCGGATACAATGCGCAGCGTGGCGCAGAAGTTATCGCCTTTGCGCGTAAAAAGCTCGACGAAGCTTTGCCGCTGGATGAAGGCAGTTGGGTTGATGTCACCGAATTCGCCATTTTAGGCGGATCATTGGCTTTGACGCTGGTGAATGAAGATATGGCTGGCCTTCAGGATCCACTTGGCTTTGTGGGATACACCGGAAGTAAAGACGAACCTAAATCCATTCTGCTTCAGAAAAACGGTCTGCACTTTGATGTGTTGTTTGACCGATCCAGCCCCATTGGATCAGTAGATAAAGCAGGCATCAGCGACATCATTCTTGAATCCGCAGTCTCCACCATTGTGGACTGTGAGGATTCTGTTGCAGCCGTAGACGGTGAAGACAAAGCACTCGCCTACCACAACTGGCTCGGCCTTATGAGCGGCAACCTCAAAGAGACCGTTAAAAAGGGCGAGCGCACAATTACGCGGCAACTTAATGCTGATCGCATCTATACCGATGCGCAAGGAGACCAACTGGCACTTAAAGGCCGTTCTCTCATGCTGGTGCGCAACGTTGGTCATCTCATGACCAACCCGGCCATATTAGATGAAGACGGCAATGAGGTCTTTGAGGGCCTGATGGATGCCATGGTGACGTCCCTGTGCGCGATCCACGACATTGGCCTGCGGGAAGGTGCTACGGTTCGTAACATGAACTCCGTTTCAGGGTCCGTTTACATCGTAAAACCGAAGATGCACGGACCAGAGGAAGTTGCCTTCGCAAACACACTGTTTGAGCGTGTTGAAGATGTGCTGGAGCTTCCGCGCAATACCCTCAAAATGGGTATTATGGATGAAGAGCGCCGCACCACAATCAACCTCAAAGAGTGTATCCGCGCTGCAAAGTCTCGTGTTTGCTTCATCAACACCGGCTTCCTCGACAGAACCGGCGATGAGATGCATACATCCATGGAAGCGGGCCCAATGATCCGCAAAGCGGACATGAAGCAGTCCGCATGGATCACCGCCTATGAGAACCACAACGTAGATACCGGTCTTGCGTGCGGTCTGCGTGAGCATGCGCAAATCGGCAAAGGCATGTGGGCCATGCCAGATCTGATGCATGCTATGTTGGAGCAAAAGATAGGTCACCCGAAAGCCGGTGCTAACACCGCTTGGGTTCCCTCTCCAACAGCGGCAACGCTGCATGCACTGCATTACCATCAGATCTGCGTGCCTGCGGTTCAGGAAGAACTGTCCACCCGCACACCTGCCAAGCTGGATGATATTCTGTCCATTCCGGTTGCAACCAATCCAAACTGGACACCGGAAGATATTCAGGCTGAGATCGACAACAACGCGCAGGGCATCCTCGGCTACGTTGTTCGTTGGGTGGAGCAGGGCATCGGTTGTTCCAAGGTTCCAGACATCAACAATGTGGAACTGATGGAAGATCGCGCGACCTGCCGCATTTCCTCTCAGCACATTGCCAACTGGCTGCATCACAACGTCTGCTCACGAGAGCAAGCGATGGAAACCATGAAGCGCATGGCAGCTGTGGTGGATAGTCAAAATGCTGGTGACGCTGCCTACCACAACATGGCTCCTGACTTTGAAAACTCGGTCGCCTTCCAAGCAGCCTGTGATCTTGTGTTCAAAGGACGCGTTCAGCCAAGTGGCTACACAGAACCTGTTCTGCACAAGCGCCGCTTGGAAGCAAAAGCTAAGTTTGCGGTTTCTGCATAATTAATTAGGGTCTTGCGCAACTCACAAAAGCTGCGCAAGACCCTCGAGTACGTCTCTGCTTTTCGCATTAAGTTGAAGTGTTCTCCTGCGGCACAAGATGCGTAAAGCCGCCAAAATCTCCATTACTGAGATTGATTGTATTGCTATCAAATTCAGTCCCTGAAATTTTGACCGGTGAGCCTTGGAGAATGTTCCACTTTCTGGAAGCTCTGAACTCCTGATAATTGTGGAAGCCCTGTGACTGGCTCAACCACGTGAAATCCACCAGTCCATCCTTCAACGCGTTTTCACAGATCAAACCATTGGCGTAAACGCCGATCTTGTAAGGATTTCCTGCTGCTTTGAAGACAGCCATAATTGCCTGCAAATAGGGGGCGATGGAGTGGACATAATCGTAGTAGGACGCATCATAATCGACAGTAAAGTAGATGCCTGACCCCTCCGGCTGCGAGATGATTGTCTGTGCTTGACGAAGAGCTTCGCGAGCTTGCTGCTTGCCAGCAGCTTCAGTAAAGGCGGAGGGCTTGTCATTGCTGTCTTCATAAATCGTAATCACGGACAATCCGGCAGAGATGAGTTGCTGTGCCTCGGTCCGTTGCAGCCGTTTCCATTTGGAAAAGGAGTAGTAGCGCCCAACGGCCTTATAGCCCTTTTTTGCGATCGCGCTGGCAAGCACTTCCACATTTGCAGCTGTATCAACGGCAGGTTCGGTCTTGATGCCAAGTTCATCGGTCATTTTTTCTCTGCTTTTTCTTGTTGTTTGCAGAGGTGACGCATGAGGGAAAACGACTGTGAGAGATCGCGATCCGCTATAGTTAGCAAAACGCTACATATTGATTTGAAGTGGGATGGGGAAGTTCACACCCGTGCGCAGCTTTAATCTGACTGCACACGAATGCCCTAAACGGTTAGGCTGACCTCAACAGCAATATCAACATTTCCCAGAGGAAAGCCTGTCAAAGCCGCCATAACTGCCCAAGCTGCTATTCAGGGTATCATTGTCAAATTGAGTGCCGGAAAGGGTGACAGGGGAACCTTGAAGGATATTCCAAAATCCGGCGTCTTTGTATTGCTGATACCCATAGTAGCTTGTTGACTGGCTCAACCAAGTGAGACTGGCCAACCCTTCAAGTTTGGCTGCGGCACATACCAAACCATTACCGTAAATACCGATTTTGTAAGGGTTACCAAAGTCAGAGAAGACCTCGTTGATTGCAGCAAAATAGGGTCGAATGTAATGGGTGAAATCATACATTGATGCGTTGTAGTCAACGGCAAAATAGATGCCGGAGCCTTTGGGTTGAGATATGACTGCATCAGCTTGGTACAAAGCCCGCAAGGCCTGCTGCTCACCGCTAGTGGCGGAAAAATCGTCAGAACTGTCATTGCTGTCCTGATAGACCACAAAAATGGAAAGCCCGGCCGCGATCAATTGTTCAGCTTCAGTTGACGTAAGCTGTTTCCATGTGGACTTTGAGTAATACCGGCCAATGGCGGAATATCCATCCTGAGCAAGGGTCGTGGCCATATCTCCAACGTCACTCGCAGTATCTAGGCCAGCCAGAAAATTTGAGTTTGTTTTATCTGTCATTGCTTCTCTGCTTTTTATTGTTTCTGCAGAGCAATGACGTGACAGAGGAAAAGACCGTGAGAGATGGGCCGTCCCTATGGTTAGGGAAGGATTACGCCTCTCACACTCTGATTGGAGTAGTTAGAGCGGAAGTCGGACGATAGCGATCAAACCTTTTTCCGGTGCGTTCTCAAGGCGAATGGTGCCGCCCTGTGCATGAATAATGCTTCGAGTAATGGCAAGTCCAAGGCCAATACCACCTGTCTGCACATTCCTCGATTCCTCAAGGCGTACAAACGGTTCAAAGACATCTTCTAAGCGGTTCTCGGGGATGCCGGGGCCTTTGTCTGCGATGCGCACTTCAGCATGGTCATCATCAAGGCAAATGAACACTTCAACCTCGCCGCCATAGCGGATTGCATTACCAATCAAATTGCGGAAGGCACGTTTCAGGGAACCCGGGCGGCATTTCAAGACAACGCGGCTTTCGCTTTCCACGCCAACATGGTCGCCCATATCTTCATGGTCGTTGGCAATGCTCTCTAAAAGTCCTCCCAGATCAACAGACCGCGCCTCTTCCTGTGTCGAGGCATCCCGTGTGAAGGAGAGGGTCTCCTCCACCATGGCCTGCATCTCGTCCAGCGTGGCGATCATGCGTTCGCGATCTTCCTCATCCTCCACAAATTCTGCACGAATGCGGAGTGAGGTAATTGGTGTTCGCAGATCGTGACTGATCGCGGCAAGCATACGCGTTCTGTCAGCAATGAAGCGGGTTAAACGCTCCTGCATCTCATTAAAGGAGCGCGTCGCAGCCCTCACTTCAGCAGGACCCGCTTCGGGCAGTGGTTGAACCTCAGCGCCCCGGCCCAGATCATTGGCAGCGGCTGCCAGAGTCCGCAAAGGTTTCGTCAGGCGGTTGATTGTAAACCAGACGATAAAAATGATGAGCAATGCCATGATGATCATCGGCACAACAACAGGGGTGAGAGACCGTTGCGGGAGCTTGAAATTACTCTCGATATTCAGCCATTTGCCATTCATCAGCTCGATAGAGGCAAAAAGCTGAACGCCCTCTAAAGAGAGCCAGCGATAATTCTTAAAATAACTATTTTTGCGGTCATGCATGGCTTCCATGGGGCTGCGCGGTGCTTTGGCATGGTCCTCATTGGGTGAGCCATTCCGGTCACGGCTCTTCATCCAGCGATCCGGTTGGTCGCGTTGATTGTAAAGGACAGAAACACGGGTCCGACGTTGGTTATCAAAGCGCTGCTTCAGAAAGTTGGAGAGCATTTTTTCCATCCGCTCGTCGCCACTACTTTCGGTGACCACTGGCGTTTTGCCGATGGAGAAGTCTGTGCGGTTGTTAGAGACCGTGCGCAGCACTTGTCTCTGTAATTTGGGCGGTGTGGATTCGAGTAATCTGACGACTGCGGCAGTTCTCCAAAGAACGTTGTCACGGGCAACATTTGCCAGAGCCAGCTGCCGCTCTCTTCCCAACAGCATAAAGCTGGCTAACTGAGCAAATATGAGGGCTGCAAGCAGAAGGAGGATGAGCTGCGGAGCTAGACGACGTGGCAGGAGATAGCCGAGGATTTTCATAGAGTGTTTTCCGTGACTTCCCCGGTAAATGTATAGCCACCTCCCCAGACGGTCTTTATCAACTCAGGATTTCTTGGATCTGTTTCAACCTTCCGGCGCAGGCGTGACACCTGATTGTCAATAGAACGGTCAAAAACACCAAGCGAGCGACCTGAAGTCAGATCAAGCAACTGCTCGCGGGAAAGCACAACACGAGGACGTTTCAAAAACGCTGAAAGAAGCTGAAACTCTCCAGATGATAACGGCACGCTGACCTGACCGGGATCAATGAGTTCCCGGCGCGCGATATCAAGCACCCATCCATTAAAGGCGAGCTTTTCTGATTCAATAGGGTCACGCTCGCGCGGCGTACTGCTGGAACGACGCAAAACAGCGCGGATGCGGGCAAGCAACTCTCGCGGATTGAACGGCTTGGTGACATAATCATCAGCACCCATCTCAAGGCCAACGACGCGGTCCGTATCCTCAGCCATCGCAGTCAGAAGAATAACAGGGGCTTGGTTGGTCTCCACTAGATGCCTGCAAAGCGACAGTCCATCTTCACCGGGCATCATGATATCCAAAACAACCAGATCTATGGACGAGTTCTTCAAGGTCTTGCGCGCAGCAGCAGCGCTATCAGCCACAGTCGCACGCATATTGTTCTTCGTTAGATAACGAGCAAGGCTCTCGCGAATATCGCGATGGTCATCAACAATCAGAATATGCGCACTACTATAAGACATTAGTTCTCGCTGCTAACTTGGCTGCTTACGCCAAAAGGGGAGGCACCTAAAATTTCCTGACTAACTTATGCCGCATTCTGGCTAAGCGGAAAAGAGGAAGGCCTATGGAAAATGTATCAAAGTGTCACCACTGCGGTCTCTGCCAGACTCTGCGACAAAACAAGGGGTTTTCTGGTGTAGTTTTGCGACAGATAGCACCTAAGTTCATTTTATCGAAACTCACTCACACATTCCTCCCTTGGCAAGGGTTTTGAATTTACGGAGAATAAGACATGTTGAAGATGAAATCTATTTTTGTAGGGACTATGGCCGTTTTGATTGCAGGTACAGCTCTGGCTCCTTCTGTAATGGCAGCCCCTGGCGCAGGCGGACGCTCTGGCGACAAGATGGGCACTCAGTTCTTTTCCAATTTCGACACCGATAAAAACGGCACAGTCACACAGGCAGAAATTGACGCAGCCCGCACCGCAGATTTCAAAAGAGCAGACGCTGCTGGCAATGGCAATATTGGCCTCGAAGAATGGAAAGCATTCGCAGCAACACGCTCCACCGAGCGCGGAAATGACCGCTCCATCCGTATGTTCCAGCGCTTTGACGTTGATGGCAACGGTCAGGTCACCCGCGATGAGTTTGTCAATCAGACAGACCGCATGACAGCACGCATGGGCCAGATGAAACAGCGGATGGCTGATCGCGGTGCCAAAATGAAAGACGGCAAGGGCAGCTGGGGGCAGGGCTCCCGCGATGGGAAACAAGGCAAGGGCGGTTACGGTCACCACGGCATGCGCGGTGATGGTCCTCGCGAACAGGGTATGTTCGGCAAGGGCATGCACGGCGGTAAAGGCATGCGCGGTGAGATGATGGGCGCAATGAGGGCTCAGATTGATCTGGATCGTGACGGCAAGATCTCAAAAGATGAGATGACCAAACTTGCAGATAAACTCTTTGCAAATGGCCCGGTTGATCTTGCGGCATTCCAGAAAATCGCGACACAATTCAAACAGCCGATGTTTGTTCGTTCATTCCAGCGTCTTGATACAGATGGCAGCCTGACTGTGACACAGGAAGAATTCTTCGCTCCAACTGCAAAAATGCTGGATCGCATGGATCGGAACAATGATGGTGTGATTACATCAGCTGATTTTAACAAGATGAAGAAGCAGTGGCACAAAGGCCAGAAAGACCGCAAAGGTGGCCGTGATGGCCAGCGTCAGGGTCAGGGTCAGGGACAAGGCCAGCGCGGCTAAGCATCAAGCTTAAGCAGAACCTAACAAAAAAAGGCGGAGCTGGTTGGCTCCGCCTTCTCTATTCATATCTCAATTCGTATCACGCGTTATGCGGTTTAACTTCGGTATGCATCTCAGCATCATAGTCAACAGCAATACCGTAGTGCGGATCTTCCATGACAGCGACTTCAACCATGCCGCCAGCTTTGTGCAGCAAGTCTTTACAATCTGGAGACAGGTGACGCAGATGAAGGGTTTTACCAACCTGCTCATACCGTGTTGCAAGCGCATCAATGGCTTGCAGACCGGAGTGATCCACCACGCGCGAATTGATGAAATCAACAATCACGTCATCTGGATCAGACTGCGGATCAAAGATCTCCTGAAAACCAGCGGCAGAACCGAAGAACAACGGGCCTTCCAGCTTGTAAATCTTCTGGCCCTCAGAGTTGACTGTTTTGTGCGCATCAATGCGCTTGGACGCATTCCATGCGTAGGCAAGTGCGGAGACAATCACACCAACCACAACAGCGATAGCAAGGTCAGAATACACAGTCACGCCAGTCACCAATGCAATCACGATTGCATCGATACGTGGGATTTTGTGTAAGATCTTGAAGGTGTTCCAAGCAAAGGTGCCAATAACAACCATGAACATCACACCAACCAGCGCTGCCAGTGGGATCTGCTCAATCAATGAGGACGCAAACAGGATAAAGCTCAGCAAGAACAACGATGCAGCAATCGCTGCAAGGCGTGTTCGGCCACCTGATTTCACGTTGATCATAGACTGACCAATCATTGCACAACCGCCCATGCCGCCAAAGAAGCCAGTCACAACGTTTGCAGCGCCCTGAGCAAGACACTCTTTAGAAGCGCCGCCGCGTGTATCTGTCATTTCAGAAACAAGGTTGAGCGTCAAAAGGCTCTCGATGAGGCCAATAGCTGCAAGAATGACAGAGTACGGCAGGATGATCATGAAAGTTTCAAAGGTCAACGGAACCATCGGGATATGAAACTCTGGCAAACCGCCTGCGATAGGAGCCAGATCACCAACAGTTTGAACGTTAAGACCAAGGCCAATCACGATCACAGAAACAAGAACAATAGCTGCCAGCGGAGCAGGAATTGCGTTGGTCAGCTTTGGCAGGTACCAGATCACAACCATGGTGAGCGCAACAAGACCCAGCATCAGCATCATGTCCATGCCAGCCAGCCAGCTGGTAACGCCGGTTGCAGCATCAACGCTTTGGAACTGACCCATCTGCGCAAGGAAGATCACGATCGCAAGACCGTTTACAAACCCAAGCATCACTGGATGAGGAACCATGCGGATGAACTTACCCCAGCGTAAAACCCCGAAGATGAGCTGAAGAATACCCATCAGCACAACAGTGGCAAAAAGATATTCCACACCGTATGTGACAACAAGAGACACCATAACAACGGCAAGCGCACCGGTCGCGCCAGAAATCATGCCCGGACGACCACCGAAAACCGCGGTGATAATGCCGACGATAAAGGCTGCGTACAAACCAACGAGCGGTTCTACCTGAGCAACAAATGCAAAAGCGACAGCTTCTGGAACCAACGCAAGAGCAACTGTGAGGCCAGAGAGTATCTCAACTTTAATAATATTGGCTGTAAAGCCAGAGTTTTCGGGCGCGGGCGCCTTCGTGGACGAATGCAAGTAGCACCTCCAATGGGGTTATGGGTACTTTTTTGAATACGGGGCAAATCCTAGGCACGCACTGTGAAGCCCGTGTGAAAACAAGTCGTTTTCTGGTTAAGGACAAGAGCGATTAAGCTAGGACACCGCTGAAAAATGAGCGGTCTAAGTCTCCCTTTTGCGGCGCTTATACGTGACTATCGACAAAAAGGCTATCCCATCAACGTATAATAGCTATGCGTTTGAGGAGAGGGAGTGCGCCATGTATTCGTGGAGGATTGAACTCCTGCCTCTGGATCCCGCATCAAGTGCGGGAAGACGCTGAAGAGGATGACATAGTTTTGTTATTCTCTCAGTGTCAACCAAACTACCGCATCAACCAACCCTCCGCTGTCATCCCGGCCCCCGAGCCGGGACCTAGAGCCAAGAGTGCAATCCCTTCGGTCGCGAAAGAGCCCAAGCCGCCGCCATCTAAGCGATCCTAACAAAACCTTATCCCCCTTACCAAAACCTCCGCTAATCTAAATCCTGTGCCCACGAACACGGGCCGTGGCGGGCCGTCAGTTGCGAGTCGTGGGCCGGGTGGGGCTACTGATAAGAGGTAACGTATCTTTTCAGCTGGTCCTGTGAAGCAAACCTTAGGTGAGACTGCATGGCCTGAGGGGTGGGGACCAACCTGTTTGGCGTCTAGTGGTGAAAGTTAACCTCTCTTAGCGGTTAGCTGTCATGACAAGGAGATTTGCCTCGGCAAGAGGACTTGTCGGTCGCGTCTTACAGGATAAGGTCGAGTGCTTCATACCAAAAGCCCGGGCAAGGCGTGACAGCTGCTGCCGAAGACTCACATAATAAACATTGCGCAGGCAACACCTGCACGCCTTGCCACACTCGTTTATCGGGTTCATCGCTCCACACTGCACGGCTTGCCCTGCGGTGGTCTCAGTGCTTGCAGCTCCCAAACAAAAACCACACAAGCACGCATTGACCGCACCGCCGTCATTCCATGTGGAAATACGTGAAATATCCTCCCAATGCAGGCTTTGCAGGCGCAAAGCAAATCGTTAGCTTGTCGGGACGCAAAAGAGCGCCGCAGGCGAGGGAGAGCCCAGATGAAACCGACAAATTCCATATTTAGCGGGTTGGAAACAACGGTGTTTGAGCGAATGTCACGTCTGGCGATGGAACATAAGGCCATCAATCTGGGGCAAGGGTTTCCAGATGTTGACGGTCCGCAAGATATTCGTCAGGTCGCAGCTGATGCCCTGATGGAAGGCCCGAACCAGTACCCGCCTATGCTCGGTGTGCCGACGCTCCGCCAAGCCGTGGCAGACAACAACAAGCGCTTCTATGATCTGGATGTTAATTGGCAGACTGAGGTGATGGTCACCTCGGGCGCCACGGAAGCCTTGGCGGATTCCATATTTGCGCTGGTGGAACCGGGGGATGAGGTGATCCTCATTGAACCGCTCTACGATTGTTATCTGTCACTGGTAAAGCGGGCAGGCGCAACGCCGGTCTTCGTTCAGGTGCGACCACCAGAATGGAAACTGCCGGAGGAAGAGCTCCGCAAAGCATTCACCAGCAAGACCAAAGCGATCCTGCTCAACAACCCGATGAACCCCAGTGCAAAGGTGTTTAGCAAGGCAGAGCTGCAACTCATCGCAGACCTTTGCATTGAACATGACTGCTACGCCATTTGTGATGAGGTGTATGAACACATCGTCTTTTCCGATGAAAAACACACCCCATTGATGACTTTCCCGGGCATGCGGGATCGGTGTATTCGTATTGGATCTGCGGGCAAAACCTTTTCGCTGACGGGCTGGAAGGTGGGCTACATTACAGCTGCACCAAACCTGTTGGAACCGATTGCGAAGGCCCACCAATTCATCACATTTACAACACCGCCAAACCTGCAAAAAGCAGTCGCATATGGCTTGAACAAAGAAGATAACTACTACGCCTCCCTTGAAAGCGAGTTGAAAGCAAAACGCGAATTGATCTCAAAACCACTGCAAGACATGGGTTTCGATGTGCTGCCCTGTGAAGGAACATACTTCGTCACCTGCGATTTTTCTCCGTTGGGTTTTGATTGTGATGATGTGGAGTTCTGCCAGAAACTGGTGGAAGAAGCCGGTGTTGCAGCCGTGCCGATATCTGCATTTTACGGGACAGAGGGTCCACGCACGTTTCTTCGGTTTTGTTTTTGCAAAAAGAACAGTGTATTGGAAGAAGCACTGGGGCGCCTCCGAAAGTGGATGGGCGAAATGGCAATTTCCTGAAGAGGGAACAGCCAGAACCTTTGATTGCTAATCCAGCCTTTGGAAGTGAAAACTGATGGATAATCCTGTACTCGTTGAAGTAACACGCGGCAATGTTGTCGAGAGCCGCCATCGTGGGTCAATCGCGATCGTTGATGCCGATGGCAAGCTGGCCTACAGCGCGGGTGATGTTGAGCAGGGTATCTTTGCTCGCTCCGCGATTAAGGCCCTTCAGGCCATTCCAATGGTGGAATCTGGCGCAGCAGAAGCGCTTGCGTTTGAAGATGCGGAACTGGCTCTTGCGTGTGCTTCCCATAATGGCGAGCATGTCCATGCTAGTTCTGCACGCGTCATGCTTTTCAAGGCAGGTTTGACGGAGGACGACCTGATGTGCGGCACCCAATGGCCAAAGCACATGGACGACAGCGAAAAGCTCATTAAATCTGACGAGAGCCCATGTGCGTTGCATAACAACTGTTCCGGTAAACATGCTGGCTTCCTTGGTATGGCCAAGGTTCTTGGTGTTCCAACTCAGAATTACACAGATTATGACCACCCGGTGCAGCAGGAAGTACGCAATGTTCTTGAGCAAATGAGCGGCGGCATCATTGGCCGCGACACCTGCGGAACGGATGGGTGTTCCATTCCAACCTATGCCATGGAGCAGCAGAAAACCGCTCTGGCATTTGCTCGCTTTGCAACAGGCGTTGGCCTTGATCCAGTGCGCGCTAATGCGGCCGAAACCTTGTATGAGGCATGTGTAAACGAGCCCTACATGGTGGCCGGTAAAAACCGGTTCTGTACGGAGATCATGGACATTTTCAAAGGCCGTGTGTTTGTAAAGACCGGTGCAGAAGGCGTGTTCTGCGCAGCACTGCCAGAGCTTGGCTTCGGCGTGACGTTGAAGTGTGATGATGGGGCGGTACGCGGCGCTGAAGTGATGATGGCCTCTGTTATCAGATCCTTGCTGGTTCTTTCCGATGAGGAAGAAAAAGGCCTGCATACATGGGAGCACCAGCAACTCAAAAATCTTCGCGATATTCTCGTTGGAGAAGTCCGTCCGGTAGAAGACATCAAACGCCATCTGAAAGCGCTATAAAATCTCTGATAAGGCAGGGGAACCTCTCCTGCCTTGTTGCCTCTAACGAGAGCTTACCAGATTGTTGGAGACAACAATCGTTTCAGGCAAGCTATCCGCCAAAAGGGCCAAATCGCCACTTACTTGCTCATCCCAAGCATAACCCGCGATATTCACGTTGCAGTTTGCCAGCATATTTTGAGAGATCAGAGCTGATTGCTCTTTGGCTGCAAAGCTGACGGCAATTCCAATCGGCGCATTTCGGATCGTGTTCTGGCAGGCAATCAGGTTCCGCATATACGGCCCCCATCCAAGGTTGATGCCAGTTACGCGAGCATCTTCGATCACATTACCGGTTACGCTCGTATCCGCTTCAACACCAATCGCCACGCCAAAAGTTGGATTATCTACAGCATAAGGACCGGTGCCAGTAATATCGCGAAGCACATTGTTTGAGCACACAGCGAGGCGTCCACCCTCGCGGAAATTGGTAATGGAGATGCCATTGGCTGCGGTCTCAATCAGATTATTGCTGACAATGGCCCCTTGAAAGCCAAACTCGACAAACAGCGCAACTTCGCCGGACCGCTGGCAGGAGTTGCCCAATATCTGAACATTAGACGCTGCATTGGCCCGTATGGCAGAAAACGCGCAATCGCTGACTTTGTTGTTGGAGATGGTGATATCACCCGCACGAAACACATTGATGCCATTTCCGTTTTGGCCAGTACCACCGCTCTTGGCTGCTATGTTTGCAATACGGTTATTGGAAATGATCGTGCCATCGTGCCCGTCAGACCAGCGGTAGACGAGTATACCCCCGTCACCGCAATCATGGATGTTGTTCCCCTCAATGCTGAGCCCTGTAGCATTGTAGCTGAGGATCGCGGCCTCACTGATCGTGTTGATCTGATTTCCTGAGATGGACCCCGAGCACTGTTCCAGCACGAGACCAGACTTGGAGCTGCCGGTAATTGCGCAGGAGATCACCTCAAGCTCTTTACATTGTGAGAACTGGACTAACCCGGAAGTATCCTCTGAGAGTTTGGACTGGGCACCATCAAGCGTCAGATCTTGGAGGCGTATTGTATGAGCGTTATGGGCAGTGATCAGCTGCTTGTTGCCTGAAAGAATAAGGCGTGTATGCCCGCGAACGCCTTGAACCGTCAAATTGCTGGGGCACTTGAGGCCAGAGCAAAAGTACTCGCCAGCGCCAAGCTGAAGAATAGTCCCACTCGCAGCAGCGTTGTTCATCGCAGCTTGAAGCTCAGCTGTTATGTCACGCGGAGATAAAGGCGCAGGAAACTCCCTCACGACCGGACGCTGAGAAGGGGACGCATGTGCCTGCTTAGAGGCTATGAGAGAGCCCGCACCGGCAACAACACCTGCACCCAATACAGCCCGTCTGGAAAGAGTTTCATGTTCTGATGTCATAGTATCCCCGAGCGATCTTTAAGCCCCTTATATACCGAAGAGACTGGCGAGCTTACTGGCTGCTGCAGTTGCGGGCAGTCTGCCTGATTTAACGGCGGCTTCAACATCCGGCAGTGCAGATTTAATCTCTGGGTTTGCTTTCAAAGCTGTCTGAAGCTTCTCATTGAGCAGGCCCCACATCCACGAAAGCTGCTGCTCAGCGCGTTTTTTATCCCAGTCTCCGTTAGCCTGCATCCGTTCCTTGAAGATGTTGAGTTGGCTCCAGAGATCATCAAGACCTACATTGGCCAAACCGGAAATGGTAACAACAGGCGGAGACCAATGTTTGGAACGAGGTGTTAAAATGTGCAGCGCGGTCCTATATTGCGACGCGGCAAGGCGCGCGCGAGTAAGCCCATCCCCTTCAGCTTTATTGACGGCGATGAGGTCAGCAATTTCCAGAACGCCTTTCTTGATACCCTGCAATTCATCACCCGCACCGGGAAGCATCAGGGCGAGGAAAAAATCAACCATCTGCGCAACCGTTGTTTCCGATTGGCCAATGCCAACAGTCTCAACAAGGATCACATCAAACCCGGCCGCTTCGCACAGCAGCATACTTTCTCGGGTTTTAGCGGCAACCCCGCCCAATGTGCCAGCCGTGGGGGAAGGGCGGATATAGGCATTCCGGTCAACAGCCAGCTGTGCCATGCGGGTCTTGTCACCCAGAATAGAGCCGCCAGTACGGGTGGAAGAGGGATCAACAGCCAGAACAGCAACCTTGTGTCCGGCAGCTGTCAGGTTGGAGCCAAAGGTATCGATAGTCGTGGATTTTCCAACACCGGGAACACCGGTAATGCCAATGCGATAGGCCTTGCCTGTCGCATCCATCACCTTGGTCAGGAGCGCTTCAGCGTATTCGCGGTGCTCGCCCTTTTTGGATTCAACAAGCGTAATCCCGCGAGCAAGCGCAGCACGGTGCCCATTCAGCAATTGCTCAGCAAGAGTGTCAATGTTGTATCGAGGGGAAACGAGGGGTGCGCTCATTAAGGTCAGTCCACTAAGAAGAATCTCTCCTGCCAACCTTGAACAGATAGCGCTCCTTTGCAAGTCAGCGACTTGGAGAAGTTGTGGGGCAGAGACTGCCCCTTCAATCTCTTAGCGATAGGAAACTGCCGTACCAGTCGCCGTCACCATCAACATGGAGCCCTTGCCGCCAACGGTTTCATAATCAATGTCGATGCCAACCACAGCATTAGCTCCCAAACGCTCAGCTTCCTCGGTCATCTCATGAAGGGCAATTTTACGGGCTTTCTGCAACTCTTGCTCATAGGCACCCGAGCGACCACCAACAATATCGCGAATACCGGCAAACAGGTCTTTAAAGATGTTCGCGCCCAGAATTGCCTCACCATGAACAATACCTTTGTAATCGGTAATCTCTTTGCCCTGAATGGTGTTCGTTGTCGTCGTAAGCATATGTAATCCTCTAATGCATCTTCCCGAAAAGCAATAAGCTTTAATCGAACAGCCCGAGCCTATGAAACTCATAGACGCTGAGATTGATGTAAGGAGTTATCTGGCAAATTCCAGAGCATGTGGGAAGCCTTATGGGGGTTGTTTAACTATCAATGGAATCTTTTTGAAGCTGTATTTCGTGTTTTAGCTCTATGATTTCAGCGTGCAGGCCGTCGATTTTCTCAAGCAGGAGTGTAAATTCACGAGGGTCATGAGCTTCGTCACCCTTTAGAAAGAAATTTGCAACAATGGCACCTGTAAGCGAGGCGAAAAGACCAACTCCTATCGTCATCACAAAAGAAGCTATAATACGCCCTTCAAAAGAGACCGGATAAAAATCTCCATAACCGACGGTCGTGATTGTAACAAATGACCACCAGATAGCGTCTTTTAAATTGAGAATATTTGCTCCGCCTACGCCTTTTTCGGCCTGCAGTATCGCAATCGCTGCGAGGATGATCATAAGGATAGAGCTAATGAAAACCAGCGTGAGCATACTGTTTGTCTGACTATTAAAGAGGCTTCTTGCGATCGTGCGTGATGCCCGCAAAGCTCTGAAAATTCTAATGAGCCGGATGATGCGTCCATAGCGAAACGGACCAATGAGCGGAATACTGGAGATGAGGTCTATCCAACCCCACTTCATGAACTCAGCCTTGCTTTCTGATTTCATGAGACGAACGAAAAAGTCGATCAGGAATATGCCGCATACGAGGGTGTCGGCGTACACTAATAAAAGTACTGTTTCAGAATCCAGCGCCATGCTCTCTTGAATTAAAAGAGCTGTTAGAACATAAACTGACAAAATAAGCACAAAAACATCAAACAGATGACTTTTGCTTTTGTTAGTTTTTTTCATCATCGAAAAGTCACCAGAATTGAAGAATACAGTTCTGGACATACATCAATATAAACTGCAATCATACGTAGAATGCAGGAATGTTCCCCAGCTACTCCAGTAGGATGCAACTGGGGATCGGCCTAAGTATTGATCACTCAGCAGCCTTTTGTGGTCCGTATCCAAGCTTTTGGTTGAGCTCGTGGATCAGCCCTTCAGCTGCCTCTGAAATAACCGTTCCCGGAGGGAAGATCGCTGAGGCGCCGGAGGCATAAAGTGCATCGTAATCGTGCGGTGGCACAACTCCGCCAACCACAATCATAATGTCTTCACGTCCCTCATCCGCCAGAGCCGTCTTCAGCGCCGGGACGAGAGTGAGATGCCCGGCTGCAAGAGAGGAGACACCGACGATATGAACATCGTTTTCAACCGCCTGACGAGCTGCCTCTTCTGGAGTTGCAAACAATGGCCCGATATCAACGTCAAAGCCCAAATCCGCAAAAGCAGAGGCAATCACCTTCTGACCGCGGTCATGTCCATCCTGTCCCATCTTAGCAACGAGAATGCGTGGGCGGCGACCCTCATCCTCTTCAAAGGCCTCGACAAGGTTCTCGATTCTGGAAATGTTTTCAGACATTGCACCAACCTCGCGTTTGTAAACGCCAGCAATGGATTTTATCTCTGCTTTATGGCGACCAAAAGCGTTTTCCATCGCCAGAGACATTTCGCCAACAGAGGCTTTTGCACGAGCTGCCTTGACACAAAGATCAAGCAAATTGCCGTCACCAGAGCGCGCCGCGTCTTCCAATGCTTTCAACGCTGCCTGAGTATCTGCCTCAATGCGCTCCTCACGCAAGCGCTCAAGCTTCTCAATTTGTTTGGCTCGAACGTCAGCATTGTTGACTTTCAAAACCTCAAGCTCTTCTTCGCGATCAGGGCGAAATTTGTTCACGCCAATAACGCTTTGGGTCCCGCTGTCGATGCGAGCCTGCGTTTTGGCAGCAGCCTCTTCAATGCGGAGTTTGGGAATACCCTTCTCAATCGCCTTCGCCATACCGCCAAGGCTTTCGATTTCTTCAATATGAGCAAGAGCTTTTTGAGCGAGATCAGCCGTCAAGCGTTCCACATAGTAAGACCCGCCCCACGGATCGATGGTCTGTGTGGTTCCAGTTTCCTGTTGCAGGAACAACTGCGTGTTCCTTGCAATGCGAGCTGAGAAGTCTGTCGGGAGAGCAAGAGCCTCATCCAGCGCATTGGTATGCAGTGACTGCGTATGCCCCTGTGTGGCCGCCATAGCCTCAACAGTGGTGCGAACAACGTTGTTGAACACATCCTGTGCGGTCAAAGACCAACCAGAGGTCTGTGAGTGTGTCCGCAGGGACAAGCTCTTTGCATTCTTCGGTTGGAAGTTTTCCTGCATCAACTTTGCCCAGATCAACCGGGCAGCGCGCAACTTGGCAACTTCCATAAAGAAGTTCATGCCAATCGCCCAAAAGAAGGACAGACGAGGCGCAAATGAATCAATATCCATTCCAGCAGCAACACCAGCTCGGGCATACTCGATGCCGTCAGCAATGGTGAAAGCCAGTTCCAGGTCTGCCGTCGCACCCGCTTCCTGCATATGATAGCCGGAGATGGAAATAGAGTTGAATTTCGGCATATGCTGGGAGGTATATGCAAAAATGTCAGAGATGATGCGCATGGAAGGAGCTGGCGGATAAATATAGGTGTTGCGAACCATGAACTCTTTTAAAATGTCGTTCTGAATAGTCCCCGAGAGCTTTTCGGAGGGAACACCTTGCTCTTCAGCAGCCACAATATAAAGCGCCATAACGGGCAGAACCGCACCGTTCATAGTCATGGAAACGCTCATCTTATCCAGTGGAATGCCGGAGAACAGCGTGCGCATATCGTAGATGGAGTCAATCGCCACGCCAGCCATGCCAACGTCACCAGCAACACGGGGATGGTCACTGTCATACCCGCGGTGTGTCGCCAGATCGAAGGCAATGGAGAGACCTTTCTGGCCGCCCGCTAGATTACGCCGATAAAATGCGTTGGAATCCTCAGCTGTTGAGAACCCAGCATACTGCCGAACAGTCCAGGGCTGTTGAACATACATGGTTGGATAGGGACCGCGCATATACGGCGGCATTCCCGGCCATGTTTTCAGATGGGTCAGCCCTTCTATATCCTGAGGACCATACGCTGGTTTTACAGCAATATCCTCTGGTGTCTTCCAAACCGGTTGCGCGTCAGTTGCAGCAAAAGCAGCACAGTCCTTGTAATCAATCTTGGTATAATCAGGAAACAAGCTCATCAAATTGCCTCCACTTCATCAGCAAGTGAGACGCCGATAACCTCAAAACAATTTTTGAGTTCAGCAAGAATATCGCAGCCTTGGCATAGAGCAGCATCAAGGCCATTCTCAGTCAGTTCCTCTAGAAGATCTTTCGGGCGTCCGGCGATTGTAACCCGCAGGGCGCCAACAGCCTTAAGGCCTTTCAGAACATCAAGAGCTTGCTCTTCGTAAACTTTGTCGGAGGAGCATATACAGGCAATCTTAGCTTCACTAATGCGGAAACACGCCATCATAGCGTCAATGCTATCAAAGTGTTTGTCGCCAGCGTTGATAAAGCCGCCAGTGGCATAAAAGTTACTCGCGAATGTAGCACGCGCAGTATGCTGGGTTACAGGGCCGAGAGTTGCCAAAAAGACTTTTGGCGGATTGCCCTGTGTTTCAGTGTGATCATCAGCTTTATCTCTGAGCAACTCAAATGGAGTTGCAAGGCGAACCAATTCTAACGGAGGGCAATCATTAACACCGACCTGAGGCCGACTCGCCTGAATGTCGACGAGACCCGCACCATCCACAAAGGCTTGGGCGATGGTTTCGATCAACTGACCATCTGGTGTCGGATCTGGCAAATCCCGACGAGAGGCACTTTCACCAATATCATCAACCTCGACGTGCAAGACCTCAACATCAGCTTCACCAAGGTTCGGAAAGGCACTTGTTCCCGTGATTGGATGGCGGCCAGTGGCGACGAGTTGGTCTTCGTGCTGCCGAGCGGCATGGACATCCTTATGGATGACACCAGAACAGAGAGCTTGAAGGATGCCGCCTTCTTTCTCAATCTGCTGGAAGTAATCCCAGGCCGCTTTTGCCAGCTCTTCTGTGCGTTCTTCAATCAGACCGCTGCCAGCAGCAGGGTCACTCACTTGAGCAAGATTGCTTTCTTCCATGAGGATGAGTTGGGTGTTTCTGGCAATACGCCGCGCAAATGCATTAGGTAAGCCAAGCGGCAACGTGAACGGAAGAACATTGACACTGTCAGCTCCACCAATGCCTGCAGCGAATGCAGCTACGGTTGTTCTCAGCATATTCACCCAAGGATCACGCTGGGTCATCATCCGCCAGCTTGTCTCCATATGGATTTTGAGTGGCTGGAAAGGCAGGTCCGAGACATCAAGAAGACGCGCCCACAACTGCCGCATAGCGCGTGCCTTGATGATTGTGCCAAATTGATCTGCACTGGCACTTAAGGATGCAGACACACTGCCTGTCAGATAGTCGGGAGAAACAGCACCATTCTCAAATGTACGCAGGTAGTAAAGTAAGCTTGAAAGAGCAAGACCGAGCTCCTGCACGCTGTTTGCGCCAGCATCGTGATAGCAGCGGCCATCTCCACGAAGGAGCGTGCCTTGAATACGGTTCTTGTGTGCATATCCAAAGAGGTCCTGCGCTCTCAGTTCAAGACGCGTAAAACAATTATTCACACGGCCTGCACGGGCAAACAGGCTAAGCGGGTCAGAAACACCATCAACGGTTAGCCTCTCTGGACTAACCCCTTTTTGCTTACAGGCCTCAACGAGAAGAGCAAGAGCTGCACTGCCCTCATATCCGCACTCAAGGCGGAAATTGATGAGGTCAGGCTCAACACCCTCCAATAATTTGAGGAGGTCGTTCAACCGTTGCACGCTAAGACCAGCACCAAACGCCCGGGAAGAGGAGGGAAGAACAAGCTCGATACCGTCGGCTCCACCCTCAAGATCTTCGAGTATTTGCGTGTTTGCCTCAGGAATATCGGGATGATCACTACGTTGAATGATCTTCCATGGGCGAGAAGCCTCCCTCAATTGCAGTGGAGCACTGTCCATGTGACCTTGGTAGATTGGCTTAATCTCAAGACCACCAGCAACTGATGTATTTAGTGCATCAAGCGTCGCGCCTTTGAGAGCGCGGAGTGCGGATGCTTCCCAGTCGCTTTTCGAAGCGTCTAGAAAATCACTTGGAAAATCAATGTTTTGCATATTCATCCCGTGTCCTTCCAGTCACTTTATACGAAGGAACTTGCAGTAGTTTCAAGCTATGCGTTTGGACAAGATTGGAAAACAACCAAAGAGAATACCGTACAAGTTGAAAAACTATCAATGCTACAAAGACTAGATAGTTTTCGCATTAGTCCAATTTATCCTAAACTTGTCGCAATTGACCCTAGGGCATGTAACGCTGTTACTATTGCTGAGAGCTGGACAATAGTCCCGTATTATTTCGAGAAAAATATGGGACAGAACGCAGAAAAGCTCTCAGTCAAATCTGTTGGAGTAGTGAGTTTTATGGGGCAACAGTGAGAATTACATTCAGAGCACTCTCTGAATACTAGGAGGTAAAGTGGTATCCCTCCCTGAAATAGGACTGTCGGGATTGCAAGGTGGACCATCAGAGTAGGATGATGTCTGCATTGAGATAGCGACAATACCAGAAGATTGACACAATTTGTAGGCTATCGGCAGAAATTCAGTCGTAACTGCTCCTACAAATACGTCAGGAAAAGAGCCTGAGCGATACAGCTCATTCATTGCAAATTGACCGGACCGGCCAAGCAGCAATTAGTAACGAGTTCTAGTCTGATTTTCTGTCGTCGTCTGAGATTTTCCAAATTTACCTGCGCAAACAATGAGTTTGCGAATATTCGTTGGCATACCTCGGTATGTCATGTGGGCAAGTGCGTCTTCAATTCAGCAACGCAAGAGCGAGCGTAACGCTGGGTCGAACCGGGAAGGCAGGGCAAATGAACGATACTTCAGATATCGAAGCAAAGGTAAAAGCGATATCAGATGCAAGGGCTGCAAAACCCGTGCTTGATATTGTGGAATCTTATTTACGACGGTTGGGAGCTTCTCATATCCTGATTACAGGGCTTCCTATGCCGAACAGAACCATCGACAGCTTGGTTCATCGGTTCCGTTGGCCAGATGAGCGCAATGGTGGTGTTGAGCGGACCACTTTAAGCGCGGGCGACAGTGCATTGATGCTAGGGCTCTCCGGTAATCGGCCGGTGGTTTGGCCCGTTTCCAGTTCCGATCCTTCAAGCTCCGAGTTGTTTGCAGCAATAGGAGAGGGCGCGCGGGTCATGGTTATTCCCGTTGATGCGCTTCATCCATTCCAGGCTATGGTTGTTGGAGCTGGTCATCAAATCACACCTGAGCCTTACGATCTGGCATCGCTTGAGATCGTGTGTTCAGCGGCTTTCAGAAGGCTTTTTGAGCTTGGAGTCATCTCCGATCAAAGACCGGGTGACCTTTCTGCCCGTGAACGCCGCGTTCTTGAGCTGACTTCACTGGGTAAAACGGCCCATGAAATTGCAGAGTTGCTCGAAATCTCACAGAGAACTGTGCATGCACACCTACAAAACGCGAGTGCAAAACTGAATGCTTCCAACAAGACCCATACAGTGGTTGAGGCACTTCGTTACGGTCAGATCAAAATTTGATCCTGTTCAGTTCTGACTACCGGCATTAAAGCAGGTCTCCATTTCGGGAGGCCTGCTTTGTTTGGCAGAGAGATTTGGAAAGAGGCTATGTTATTTCCGCCAGTCCGGGAACACGGGCGATAATTTCGTCGGCCATCTCAGGCCCAACTCTCTCGCGCGTATAACCTACGGTCTCTTTCGCGACATCTTGAATTTCCTGAACACTTAAGCCCAAATTTGTCATCTCATTCAATGCAGCTAGCACACCTACACTCGCATTCATTTTGCTTGCAAGGCCGCCAAATAGTCCCTTGTTCTCAGTTGCTTCATCGATAGCGAGAAACCCTTCTGCAGCAGGGAATGCTGCTAAAAGTGCTTCTAGTTCTTCTTTAGTACTGTTTTTTGCAATGAAATTGAGGATGACGCCGACAGCAGGTTCCACCTTGGATGGTTCCAGCCCGGTCTTTTCAGTAATACGATCGACAAGTGTGTGCATAGTGATCTCCAGTCCCCTATTGGATCGAGTGCAACGATCAACGGGTTATTATGATAAAACAACAGCATAGACATGACTTTATGTGGCAATGCTTTCCATTGGTCATAAGGGACTTGTCTAAACCTGCTTCATTCAAAAACGTCACAAACTATCGGACATTTATGGGCGTCCTGCTGTTAATGTGAGTATCTTCTATGCAGATTAAAAGAGTTTAACTGCTTATCACATTCCTTTATCTCAGGTTTACAGGTGGTTTCAGAGGCAAACTCATAGCCTTGCTTGCAAAGTTTATGATAGAGCTTTTATGAATCTCATATTTGCGCAGCAGCCTGCGTGCTTCCCATATTGCAGGTGAAAAATTTACCTGAACTACAAAGGAATTTGTGATGTCGAATGTGGACAAAGTCCTTGGTCGCATTGATCAAAACTTGGATGCGAGCCTGGATAGATTGTTTAATCTTCTGCGCATCAAAAGCATCTCCACCGATCCTGAATACAAAGGTGATTGCCGCGAAGCTGCCGAATGGATGGCGCGCGAACTAACATCAATTGGTATTCCATCTGAAGTGCGCGACACCACCGGCCACCCTATGGTTGTCGGCCACCGCGTTGCTGATGGAAAACCCGGCCCCCACATTCTGTTCTATGGACACTATGATGTTCAGCCAGTGGATCCCTTGGAATTATGGAACGCAGACCCATTTGAACCAACCATGGTCACCCGCGAAGACGGTTCTAAGATGATCGTGGCACGCGGTGCAAACGACGACAAAGGTCAGATGATGACATTCGTCGAGGCTGTTCGTGCATGGATCGAAGAAACCGGCGATATTCCAATTAATATTTCCGTGCTTCTGGAAGGTGAAGAGGAAAGCGGATCTCCGTCCCTGCAACCATTCCTTGATGCGAATAAAGATGAGCTGTCCAAAGATCTGGCTTTGGTGTGTGATACTCAGATGTGGGATAAAGATACCCCGGCAATTTCCGTCATGCTGCGTGGTCTTGTCGGTGAAGAAATCACTCTAAAAGGCCCGGATAAAGATCTGCATTCCGGTATGTACGGCGGTGCTGCTCGTAACCCGCTTCATGTGCTCTCCGATATGATTGCAGGTCTGCGGGATGAGAATGGGCGCATTACCCTTCCAGATTTCTATGATGGCGTTCTTGAACTCCCAGAAGATGTCAAGAAAATGTGGGAGAACATGGGCTTCTCGACCGAGGAATTCCTCGGTGGCATTGGCTTGAAGGAACTGGGCGGCGAAAACGATCGCTCTGGTCTGGAGCAAATCTGGGCACGCCCAACCTGCGAAGTAAATGGCATGTGGGGTGGGTATACTGGCGCGGGCTTCAAAACTGTCATTCCAGCAGAAGCACATGCCAAAGTTTCCTTCCGTTTGGTTGGCGATCAGGATCCTGAAAAAATCAGAGACGCGTTTCATACGTATCTGAAATCCAAAACCCCAGACGACTTTGAATTGGTACTGCATCCGCATGGTGGAGACGGCGCTCTGCGCATGGACTTTGATGCACCTGCACTGGCTAAAGGTCGTGAAGCTCTGACAGCAGAGTGGGGCAAACCAGCAGCATTGATCGGATGTGGTGGTTCAATTCCTATCGTTGGTTGCTTTAAGCGCACACTGAATATGGATAGCCTGCTGATCGGCTTTGGTTTGGATGAGGATCAAATCCACTCACCAAACGAAAAGTATGAGTTAACGAGCTTTCACAAAGGCATACGCTCCTGGGCTCGTGTGCTCGCCGAATTGGCGAAATAAAACCTATAGGAACCTCTCTGGCTTATGACCTGCTTGTCTTTGGTCGGAACAAAAGCCAGAAAGGCCTCCTAAGTTTATAACGCCACAGGCAAAACCGACTGGAGAGAATATATGGCGTCCATCTGCGTATTTTGTGGATCATCTGTCGGGAAACGCCCCGAATACGAAATTGCAGCACGTCTTTTAGGCACAGAAATTGCCAAACGCGGCAACACTCTGATTTACGGCGGGGCTGAGGTCGGTTTGATGGGCATCGTTGCCAATGCCGCGCTTGAAGCCGGCGGTAAAGTTGTCGGTGTCCTGCCCGAGGCTTTGGCAGCGAAAGAATTGGCACATCGTTCTCTGACAGACCTCCACATTGTGGGTTCAATGCACGAGCGCAAGGCAATGATGGCAGATCTGTCCGATGGATTTGTTGCTTTGCCAGGTGGTATCGGCACGATGGAAGAACTGTTTGAGGTTTGGACATGGGGCCAGCTTGGCTATCACAACAAGCCTTGCGCGCTCTACAACGCCAATGGCTTTTATGGCCGTATGCTCGCCTTTTTGGATTTCATGTCTGAAGAAGAGTTTATGAAGAAAAAGCATAGAGACATGCTGTTGGTGGATGACAATCCGGGATCGCTTCTGGACCAGATTGAGAACTACCAAGCACCTCTCGGCCATAAATGGATCACCCGCGCTGAAACTTGATTTTCGATTTTGCAGGGCCGGTAGATTTAAACTAGTCCTGCAAATATCTTGGGAGGCGCGAAGGTTCGTTCATCAAATAGAGCGCACCCAATAAGCATATAAAACCAAGCGCTTGAGCTAGTCCAAGCGGTTCAGAGAACACCCAGAATCCTGTCAGGATCGCTAGTCCAAATTCGATGAAACCGGTTGTATAAGCTGTTTTTCGTCCGGACTTGTCGGAACTACCATACGCAAGCAGAAGCTGCGGCAAGAGACCTGCAACAAGTGCAAGGCCGAAGATGGGCAATGCAATCGATCCAGCGGCCTCACTCTCCCACAGCTGACCGTCAATGAGCATTAGCGGTAGGGCTGCCAAAATCGCACCGGTAAAAATGCAGGCAGCCATAGCAAGAGATGGCAAATAACTGGGAGCTCTGCGGCTGACCAACTGTAATCCACCATAACACAAAGGTCCGATGAGGCCGATTGCAACAGCGATTAGATCAAGATCGGCCAGTGGTGTACTCGCTAAAATAAGAAGCAGTGCAGACGCCACCAATGCAAGGGTTAGTCTATCGCTGCTTCTCAATTTGACGCCGCCGATACGCCTCAAAATTACAAGCAGGGCGGGGTAGGAAAAAAACAGACTGGCAGCTAGAGAGATTGGCAATGCGCTCAAAGCATAAAAGTAGCTCCAGGCGCCCAAACTCATGATCATGCCAAACAGCAGGTATTGGCGACTGCTTGGGCCGGATTTCAAAGCCTGTGGCAAGTAAGGTGCGAGAAGCACAGCAGGCAAAACGTACCTGAGTAAAACAGCAGCACCGGGTGAAATGCCCGCAGCAAAACCAACCTTGGCGAAATAAGGAATGCTGCCGAAGCAAATTGCACCCAACCCAAGCGCAATTAAGCTGGCGATGCGATGCCCAGAACCATCACTGTTAAATTCAGAAAACATATATTTTAGATAGTACCGAGTGCTTTTGCCAAATCTATGAGCCACTTAATTACTATGAAAGCTTTGCCCTTGGAGAGCAAGGTGATTTCACTTGGCTTAGAAGCTGGGTATTGGAACACCACAGAAAACCAAATTGGGGCCAAGGTGTAAGGCTGTAATTGATGATCACAGCCTTACCTACACAATCGGGACTGTCTTGGTTTTATCCCAACGAAGGCAAGCCGCTGAGGTCTTTCAGGACAGCAGAAGGGGACAAATCTGTATATTCATCTGGCATCTGAGCCCGGTTGATCCAAACAGTTCGCATCCCAAACTTTGAAGCACCTGCTACATCCCATCGGTTTGAAGATTGGAATGAGATGGCGTCCGGGTAGAGGCGGAAGTGAGTTGTGACCAGATCATAAACCTCAGGATGTGGTTTGTAGGTCTTTACAGGGTCAACGGAAAACACGGCATCAAAGTAATCCGTAATTCCTGCATTTTTCAAAGCACCATCCATCATCTTCATAGGTGCATTGGAAAGGATCGCAAGTTTTGAGCCTTGCTCACGGAGCTCTTTGAGAACTTGCGGAACCTCTGGATAACAATCCAGCTCCCAATAGGCAGCCAGCAGCTCATCGCGAGCGGCTCTGTTGGCCTCGGGAACAAGATCGAAGGCGGTATCCAGAGCCTGCACAGTTAGTTCCCAAAAGTCGACATATTGGCCCATGAGAGACCGAACCCACGAATACTCAAGTTGTTTTTCCCGCCAGATTGACGAAAGTTTTTTACCTTCAGGGCCCACTGCACCAATGTGTTTTCTGGCTGCGGCATGCACATCAAAAAGGGTTCCATAGGCATCGAATAAATAAACTGAGTGGCTCATCTCTGGTCTCCGGCTCCACACCAAGCATCAAGATTGGCGAATTCCAATACTCCTAAGAAAACCTTGTGTCGGCGGTTCGTCAAGGCTTGGTAAATACGTGTTCCCCATGCTTTGGATGAACAAAATTAACATTTGTTCCCTGTTTGCAACAAATTCCGTCAAATGTGGTGCAGGTCCAGTGAAAGCCTGTGGGTTTCTTTAGCTCCCACGCAATTAAATTGCGGCAATCTCATATGTCTTCACGTTAAAACTGTGCAAAAGAACTGCGAAATTGCTCTATACAAAAAGCAGACCGAGAATATCACAGGGCAATGTTCTTGCGCATTGACATCACAAACCCCGCCACAGCGGCACGAAGTTGCGTTTGACTCTCAATTAAGCATTCGAAAATAACCTCAGGCACACAAGAGCGTGGTGTTTAACTGCTGAACAGCGGTTTCTCACTCTTTGTCGAGAGTATGGTTGACCTCGCGCAATTTCTCGGGTGGACTAATAACTAAGAATTGGGCAGGGGCGTTTGCCGCTCATATGCCGACTATTGAGGAGAGAACAAGTATGGCCGAAATGTCGAAAACTCGGACGTGGGTTGAAGGCAAATGGTACGAGGGTAATCCACCATTGATTGGTCCTCGCACGCACTCATTTTGGCTGGGCTCAAATGTATTTGATGGAGCTCGCGGATTTGAAGGCGTTATGCCGGATCTGGATTTGCACTGTCAGCGCCTGAACCGGTCCGCTGTTAATCTTGGCATGAAGCCAACCATGCGATTTGAAGAAATGGTTGAGCTCGCCACAGAGGGCATGACAAAATTTGATGCAGACGAGGCCGTTTATATTCGTCCAATGTATTGGGCAGAGCATGATGGTCCGGGGATTATTGACGGTGATCCGGACTCCACACGCTTCTGCATGTGTCTGTTCGAAGCTCCAATGCCACCCAAAGGCGCGTCAAACAGCCTGACATTGTCTCCGTTCCGTCGTCCAACTATGGAATCCATGCCCTTAAACGCAAAGGCTGGGTGCCTGTATCCAAACAATGCTCGGGCATCTAAAGAAGCCAAGGCGCGCGGCTTTGACAATGCCATCATGTTGGATGCCCTGGGAAATGTTGCAGAACTCACATCTGCAAACGTGTTCAT
The DNA here is from genome assembly GCF_900104145.1 of Pseudovibrio sp. Tun.PSC04-5.I4. Classification (NCBI taxonomy): domain Bacteria; kingdom Pseudomonadati; phylum Pseudomonadota; class Alphaproteobacteria; order Hyphomicrobiales; family Stappiaceae; genus Pseudovibrio; species Pseudovibrio sp. Tun.PSC04-5.I4. Next base: position 763,696 of record NZ_FNLB01000006.1, read on the forward strand.
GGTGAAGGATGGTGAAGTTCTGACACCTTACTGGAACGGTACATTCCTCAATGGGATTACTCGCCAGCGCACCATCAAATTGCTGAGTGATGCCGGATACAGCGTTCATGAAACAACAATGACCTATAGGGACTTCCAGGAAGCCGATGAGATCTTCTCAACCGGCAACTACGGTAAAGTTGTTCCAGTTCACAAGCTGGATGAGCGTAAGTTGGACCACGGTCCAGTGGCAGCAAAAGCACGAGAACTTTATTGGGAATTTGCGCACGCAAAAGTTCCAGCTCTCTAGGCTCCTGTTACAGCTAACATTGAGGGAGGCTTTGGCCTCCCTTTTTTGTTCAGTTAGGCTGGGACAAATCGTTTGATAGTAAGCAGTGCAGCCAAAATGAGCGCGCCTGCTGCTGCAAGCGATGCAGCGGTGAAGTTGCCATTGAGCTCGTAAAGGTATCCGGCAAAGCTAGGCCCGAACATCTGCCCCACACCAAAAGCGGCTGTCATCAACCCAACGATTTGCCTTGGATCAGAGCCTGCGATGCGCCGCGCTTCTATCAGCCCTATGGATGTGATGCCGACGAACGTACCTCCCAGCAAGATTGCTGCACCCGAAAGCCCTGCAATCGTGGGCACAAGCACGCTCAATGCAACACCAACAGCTTCCAGTGTACAGGCTGCTGCAATAGCCCGGCCATAACCAATGCGGACGGCCAGTCTCTCCCAGATAAACACAGAGGGAATAACTGCAAGGCCAACCAAGAGCCAGCCCATTGATTTCATGGGGGCAAGCTCGGGAGTAGAGCCTGCTAAGGCTCCCAAAAAGGTGGCCGTGATGACGTAACCAAACCCAAAACAGCCGTAAGCGATAATAAGCCGCCACGCGCTCAACGTGAGTTTGTTGGCGCTGGCCTTCGTTATTTCAGGCGTTTGGGATGCAGCAGATACCGGAGCCTTTTGAGGTTCAGGCGGCAAGAGAAATGGAACGCACACAGAAAGGGCTAAACTCAAAAACCCGCTTGCCAACCAGAGTTGGGAAGCCGTTTCCAGATTTGAACCCAGCCACTCAATCATCAAGGAGGAGCCTGCAATACCAAACCCGACGCCAGTAAAGTGAATGGGAAATAAATTGAGGCTTTGTCGCTCTGCAAGCCTTTGCATAACAATATTAGCCACCAGAACGAATGCATAGGCGCTCGCCAATCCAGCGATAAAGCGAATGATGATGTACCAGTAAACGCCCAGTGAAAAGGCCATGAGAAACGTAACAAGTGTGCTGATTGCCAGCGCAATGATAAAGATTCGATAAGGGCCTCCGGGCAGGGGCGCACGAGCTGCCAACAAAGCCCCGAGAAGGTATCCAAGGTAGTTGGAAGAGGCGACAAATCCGGCGTTGACCTCATTGAGCGATCCATCCTGCAACATGAATGGTAGGACTGGGGTATAAACAAAACGCCCAATTCCCATAATCGCAGCCATAGCAAAACAGCCACCTACCGCAGACAACAGTGCAAACTTGTCTTTTTGTCCTCTGGTGGATGTTCCCATGAGTTTTCCGGATATTTTTGCCACAAATTGATTCCTTGTAACCCGCAGAAATCAGCCGTTTGTGTCGGGTCTGAAGGGCTCTCTTATATTACTTAGAAGTTCTACCTATAAAAAAACAAGAAGAATATTTGCAAATTATGCTCATGGCCCGTTGCTCATAAGGGAAAATATCACTATTTTGCACCATGAGTTGCAGCGCTGGTCGGCTGTAAAACGAAAAGCCGCTGCTCCCTAAAGTTCCCTTTCCCATGGAGGTTTACCATGTCTTTTGCACTCGAAGACTTGCCATACGCATACGACGCACTGGCACCATACATGTCTGCTGAAACTCTCGAGTTTCACCACGACAAGCACCATATGGCTTATGTGACCAACGGCAACAAGCTGCTCGAAGGTTCAGGTCTGGAAGGCAAGAGCCTCGAAGAGATCGTTAAGGCAAGCTACGGCACCAACGCCGGCCTCTTTAACAATGCTGGTCAGCACCTCAATCACCTTCACTTTTGGAAATGGATGAAGCCAAATGGCGGCGGTTCTTCCCTGCCAGGCGTTTTGGCGAAGAAGATTGAAGAGGATCTTGGTGGCTTCGATAAATTCCGTGCAGACTTCATCAATGCTGGCTTGACCCAGTTTGGTTCAGGCTGGGCATGGCTTGCAGTCAAAGGCGGCAAGCTGGTTGTGATGAAAACACCTAACGGTGAAAATCCAATCGTACACGGCGCAACTCCAATTCTGGGTTGCGATGTATGGGAGCATTCCTATTACATCGACTACCGCAATGCGCGTCCTAAGTACCTTGAAGCCTTCGTTGATAACCTGATCAACTGGGAACACGTGGAAGAGCTGTATTCTGCAGCTGTCTAATCTACATAGTGTTTTATAAAAAGGCGGCTTTGTGCTGCCTTTTTTTGTCTCGATGAGCCAAATTTTATAAATTGTCATTATTGACAATAAATGAAATTTGCCTTACATCTCCTCACATCAGTTACGTGAAAGTGCATAACTATGCCTAGACCTAGTGTTCAATCGACCAGACTCTCAGAAATCATTGATGCGGCTGTAAAATGCGTTGCTCATTATGGTTTGGAAGGTGTGACACTTGATAGGATAGCGGCAGAGACCGGACTGAAACGCCCGCTTATCAGGCACCATGCTGGTAACCGGGAGGAGATAATTAATGCTGTTGTAACGCATGTTCTTTCAGGGTTTGCAGAGCTTACCAAGACGTTTGCAAATGCACTTCCGGCCAAGAACAGGTCCTTCACAGCTGTAGAGTACCTGTTTGATGATCAGACACATTCTGATCCCGCTGAGATGATGGTGTTCCAATCCATCGTTGCAGCATCAGATCGCTTTCCAAAGGAACGCGAGGCACTCTTGCTGTGGCTAGGTGATTTCACAATGGTTATCGTCGAGGCAATCAAACGCGACTTTCTAGATGTAGACAAAGAATCTGCAGAGATTGTCGCGCATGGCATAGTAGCGATCTACTTTAATATTGATTCCTTGGCTCCCCTTCAGCCTCCACAGGAGTGGCGGCGATATGCCAAAAAAGCGGCGCAGCTGCTTTTGAGGTCCTTGGAAAGTCATGTAACTACTTAAAAACATATTCCAGAAAATCGTTGGCTACAGCAAGTGGCTAACTGTCTTCGTCCTTGTGCTGATTGCAGCTTCACTTTGGTATGAGTGGCAATGGGTCTGGGGCGTACTTTTCCTTCATTGGACGGTTAAGGCTTGGCGCAGCAACTCAGTTTATGTGGTTCAGACTCTCCCACGAAGTGAGCATCCTGTCCTGTTCTGGACTGTGATCATCCTTTGGACCTCACTGGCACTTTATCTCATCATTGTCGATTTTATTTAGATGCTAGGAGGCTTCTCTTATGTCTAAGCACAGCACTGGTATGCCTGTTCTCCCCAAAGAAGCTTACACGTCGCAGGAATGGTTTGATCGCGAACAAGAACTGATTTTCTCTAAAACTTGGGCATTCGCTGGATTTCAAGAGGATGTTTTTGAACCGGGGCAGTACATCTCTGTTCCAGCCGGGTTAAATAACATCTTCATCGTCATGGGGCGAGATCACCGCTTGCGCGCGTTTCACAACATCTGCCGGCACCGTGGGACCCAGCTGCTGCGTGCTGAAGGTAAAACGCAAAAAGCGATCACCTGTCCTTATCACGACTGGACTTATGATCTGGAAGGTAACTTGATTTCAGTGCCTGATCAGGAGCAGGAATTTCCAGGCATAGATCTGTCGTGCAACGGTTTAAAAAAAGCGTCTGTCGATATCTGGCGTGGAATGCTTTGGGTCCATCCAGACGAGAATGCGCCCTCTATCGTCAACTGGTTCGGCAAGGTTGAGCCGTATCTTGCTCCCTATGATCCAGCTCAACTCATTGAGACGGAGGAGGGCTATTCAAAGCACGAGATTAAAGCCAATTGGAAGATCATTGTTGAGAACTACATTGATGGCTATCATCTGTCTCACCTCCATTCTCATACATTGAACATGTACGATCACTCCAAAATTGAGTGTGAATTTGTTGGCCCTCACTTTGCCTTCTGGGAACCCCTGGCTGATTTCTATGCAAAGGAGGTCGAGAAAGTTTCTCCAATGCCATTGATAGCGGGCATCCCGAAAGATCGGATGGGAGCATGGGTTCCAATGTTGTTCCCCGGTATTGGTTTGGGTGAATCCGAAAACTCATGGTCAACATTTCACATCACTCCAATTGCACCGGATCGTTCTAGTGTGGAGATCAGAACCAGAGTAGCAAACGAGTCCATGTGGAACTTCACCAAAGCAGCAATGGCTTCAGCCTCGTTCTGGGGGAAACATTTGGGCGCTAAATATGATGGTGATCCTAAAGTGGATCCCATGTCCTCTGGCGACTTCATGGTTGAAGACATATACGCCTGCGAACAGCAGCAAAAGTCCCTGAAAGCCCATATTTTGAACATGGTCCATCCTCTAAACGAGGTGAGAAGCCTGTGAGAGATCACCAACGATTGGTGACTGAGTGGCTGGAGAAGCCCTCATGAGAAATATCGTCTATCCGTTACGTGTATCCGAAGTCACTGCAGAGACAAAGCAGGTGAAAACACTCCGGTTTGATATGCCCGAAGAGCTGCGTCGCGAGTTCATCTGGAAACCCGGACAACACATCACAATTGAGCTGGTGAAGAATGGTGAGCGGCTGAGGCGGCCCTTCACGATTTCAGCTGCTCCAAATGCTGAAAGCGCACTCCAGATCACTGTGAAGCCCAATCCAGACGGTGTTGTCTCTAAGCACCTGTGTTCCGATGTTAAACCGGGAGGTGTTCTGAATGTGATGCCACCGTTTGGCGGGTTTGCCTTGGAACCTCAATCAGATCATCAGCGCACCCTCTACTTCTTTGCAGGTGGCAGTGGAATTACACCAGCTATGGCGATGATAGAAGCAGCTCTCGAACACGAGCAGCGGTCAATGCTATACCTGCTATACGCAAACAGAACTGCGGATGACATCATTTTCAGAGCCCAAATTGAGAAAATGCTCGAAGAATATCCTTCTCAATTGTTAGTGAAGCATATCCTTTCCAAGCCCTCTATGTGGTCCATGTTCTCACCTTGGAAGAGCGGTCGAATTACCTCTGAAGTAATTCAGGAGTATTTGGCCGAATGTAAGCCCGCCGCGCAGGATGCCCAATACTTCATCTGTGGACCGGGAAGCATGAACAGTGACGTACGAGCCGCGCTCCAGAATAACGATGTGCCGTCAGATCGGATTCATGCTGAGAGCTTTGGTGGCAATGAGTTCGAACCAACCATAATCAAAAGCGTTCGAGCGCGGTTGCAACTGGATTATTATGGTGAAGCTATAGAACTGGAAGTTGAAGAAGGGCAAAGCATAATAGCTGCTGTTCGAGAGGCGGGGTTAGAACCGCCATACTCCTGTCAGTCAGGTATCTGTGGAGCATGCCGCGCACAGCTCAAGAGCGGTAATGTCCAGATGCAAGCCAGAATGGCTCTTGAGGATGTAGAGATCGCCAAGGGTGCTATTCTGACCTGCCAATCCTATGCCACAACTTCAGAGCTCACAGTAAGCTTCAGATAGCTAGGAGCCAAACAGCTTGTCGAAGAAGCTCTTCTCATAGCCAAGCTGGCAACGAGATGTGATGATCTGCTCCAACACTCCATTCATCAGGTAGAGGAAGCCTTCACACTCATTTTGGGTTGTGAAGCAGGCTTCTGTTGAAACGTTGTAAGGTTGATTGTCACTCAGTACGCGGCCACCCACATTCGCTTGCCAGACATTTGAGGCACCATGTTCCGCGGCGGAAATTTTGCAATCGTATTGCGTGCCTTTCACTCGGGGCGTGATAGGCCCTGTACGTGGAATAAGCTGGCGCTCTAGATAGTTGGTGCTTGGTGGACGAGTGCAGCTGGCGACCAGAAATGCAGTCGCGGCAATACAGGCAAGTGACTTAAATGTCTTCATAGAGTTTCACGACCTTTGGGCCTTTGTGGCCTCTTCTCGTCTAAGGGTAGAATTTAAAACCAACCAAATAGTCCCTTGTAGTATCCATGCTGGCAGCTGGCACTGCGCGTAAGCTCCAGATAGCCCCGCATAAAGTTCAGATACGCCTCGCATTTTCGCTGCGTCTTGAAACAAGCAACACTTGAGATATTGCGGCTGGGATCACTGAAGTATCCAGTCACAAAGGCCTGATAGACATTTTCGGGACCGTCTTCCTTCACACGTATCTTGCAATCATATTGTGAGCCATAAATGCGAGGAGCCGACCGAAGGTCATTCGGCAGAAGGTAATTAAAGGGGTACAGCTTGTTGTTTATTTGAGCTGATGCAGGCAGAGACATCAACGCAATTGCCAGCAGCAATAGGACAATGGCACGCAAGGGATCTTCCAGACTTTGTTATTGTTTTTATGTCTTCTAAATTAAGTGCTCATCAGAGACAAACTCTGGAACAGCTCATGACAGTGTAGTGCTGACAGGTTCCGGCAAAGCTAACAAAGCCTTACAAGCTGCAAATAAGGTTAAGGCAAACCTGCGCTCTTATTAAATAGAAAAGGCGCCCCAATCGGAGCGCCTTCTAAAGCTTTGAAGGGTTTAAAGGTCTACGCCTTGCCGGTTTGTTTCAATGCAAAGGCGTAAACCAGAGCAACTTCTTTCAGCCGATCAAAACGACCTGATGCACCGCCGTGTCCCGCATCCATATTGGTGCGCAACATCACCAAATTGTCGCCTGTCTTTTTCTCGCGAAGGGTTGCAACCCACTTGGCCGGCTCCCAGTATGTCACGCGCGGATCTGTAAGGCCGCCAAGAGCAAAGATCGCCGGATAGGCCTTAGCTTCCACATTGTCGATAGGGCTGTAAGACGCGATGTAACCATAAGCGTTTTTATCGCGGATGGGATCACCCCATTCTGGCCATTCAATCGGCGTCAAAGGCAAGCTGTCATCGAGCATAGTCGTCAAGACATCCACAAACGGCACCTCAGCAATCATAGCTGCAAACGCCTCGGGAGCCATGTTGGCACAAGCACCCATGAGCATGCCGCCAGCAGAGCCACCATGGGCAACGATGCGCTCATGTGAGGTAAAGCCTTCTTTCGCGAGGTAGTTGGCGCAGGCAATGAAGTCGTGGAATGTGTTCTTCTTAAACTCACGCCGGCCATTCTTATACCATGCATAGCCTTTGTCTTTGCCGCCGCGGATATGCGCAATGGCGTAGACAAAACCACGATCAACTAGCGACAGAGCGTTGGTCGAAAAGCTCGCTGGTACGGAGATGCCATAGGAGCCATAGCCGTACAGCAGGCAAGGCGCACTGCCATCCAACACGGTTGAACGCTTATAAAGCAATGACACAGGAACGAGCGTGCCATCGTGAGAGGGGGCCATCAAACGGCGCGTGATGTATGCGGAAGCATCGTGGCCAGAAGGAACTTCCTGCGTTTTGCGCAGGACCCTTTCTCGCGTGAGCAGGTCGTAATCATAAACCTTACTCGGAGTTGTCATGGAAGAATACGTAAACCGGATAGCGGTCGTGTCGTATTCATACCCGCTGGCGAGGCCAAGGCCGTAAGCCTCTTCATCAAACTCAATTGAATGAGAAATGCCGTCAGCAAAACGATGGATGACAATACGCGGCAAGCCGTCAACCCGCTCCAACCACACCAGATGGTCTTTGTAGACAGCATGCGTCAGGATCAAACGCCCCGGTTGATGAACAATCATGTCAACCCAGTGGCTGCGACCCGGCATGGCCATTTGCGCAACAAGAGGGACGCTTACAATCTTGAAATCTTCTGCATCATCTGCATTGGTCAGGATGAGGAGGCGATCTCCATTGTCTTCAACGGAGTATTCAATGCTTGTTTCTCGCTCAGCAACCAGACGCGGCTTGGCAAGCGGATCATCAGAGGGGATGAGCCAGACTTCAGAGGTCTCATGATCGCCAGAACCGATACAGATAAACCGGCCTGACTGGGTTCTGCCCAAGCCAACAAAGAAGCTCGTGTCTTGCTCTTCATAAACCAGAGTGTCTTCAGAAGGGGCGGTTCCCATTTTATGACGGAACAGCTTTGAAGGACGATGGTTTGCATCCACCTGCACATAAAACAGGTATTGCCCGTCTTTAGACCAGACGCCACCAGCCCCGGTATCGGGAATAGTGTCCTCCAGATCTTTACCCGTCGCCGTATCGCGAACCCTCAAGGTGTAATACTCAGAGCCTTTATCGTCATAGGCCCAGGCAAGGTATTTGTGGTCGTCGCTATGAGAAGCGCCGCCAAAGCTAAAAAAGGCTTTGTCCTTTGCTTCCAAATCGCCATCAACCAAGGTGACAGGATCACTTCCGTCTCGTTTCGTACGGATAAACTTTGGGTGTTGCCCGCCTTCTACAAACTTTGTTGAGTAAGCGTATTCGCCATCTGGAGTAGGAACCGAACTGTCATCCTCTTTGATGCGGCCCTTCAGTTCTCCAAAAAGCGTATCCTGCAGGTCTTTGGTATCCTGCATTTCGGCATCGGTATACGAGTTCTCGGCTTCCAGATAGTCCCGGATAGCTGGATCCAGAACAGATGGATCGCGCATCACCTCCTGCCAATTGTCCGCTCGAAGCCAGGCGTACGGCTCATTGCGTGTTATGCCATGATGGCTTGTTTCGTGAGAGCGGGCTTGCACTTTTGGAGGTTTCATCTTGTTCATCATACTTGGTTGGCTCGGCAACTTCATAGTTGAGGGTTTAACGCGAAAGTCTGGAGTGGATATTTTTAGCCCACTCTAACAAATACTGAAAATCTATAGATTTCATTTTTCGACATTTATTCTACTCGCTTTGGAGATGATCTTTATGGTTTTAAGATTTACCAAAATGTGGTGTTTCTAAAATGTGTGAAGCTGAGTAGTAACAATAATATAGAATCATGTGTTCTCTTGTTGTTATTCCACAGTTTTTAAACGTGGCTTTTGATCTTCGCAGAAACACATAGAAACCATTCTGATTAACTTATTCGTCAGGTGTGAATATCATTGATGTTCCGTTCATGCAGTAACGCAAACCGGTTGGTGGAGGGCCATCGGGAAACACATGGCCCAAATGGCCACCGCAAGAGGTGCAACAAATTTCAGTTCTGGCCATGCCGTGACTTGCATCTTTGTGCTCCGTCACCACATCAGGGGCTACCGCTTCGAAGAAGCTCGGCCAACCGCAGCCAGCATCGAATTTCGTGTCAGATTTGAATAACTTAGCGCTACATGCCGCGCAGCTATATGTGCCCAACTCAAAGGTATTCCAGTTAGGTCCGGTAAATGCTCGTTCAGTTCCTTTTTGCCGCAGAACATGAAACTGTTCCGGGGTTAATGTTTCCTTCCAGTCTGCCTCGGTCATGTCGTTGGGTCGTTTTTTATCAAACATGATATATTTCCTTATTCATCGGACCATACGGTAGGGCCATGTTAAGATTACCAAGACATAAACAAACAGCACATACCTAAATGGCAAGTTACAAATAGGTGAGGATAGAATTTACCGTAACCTAGCAAATATAGAATGTGTTGAACTTGCTCTAAAGTTAATGGCGGACTATGTAATTTATAGGTCGGGGAGTTGTGTCTTTGGGTATTGCGCCTCGGTCTTATAGAGTAAACTACGAAAATAATTTACGGAGTGCTACATGCCTTTATTTGGTGTCGAGGCAACGTTTTGGGCGCTACTAGCTCCTTTTGTTGCTGCAGCGCTTAGCCCATTTTTGACGAGAAGTTTAAAACACAACGCTTCATGGGTTTTGGCTATATTCCCTGCGTTGATTTTCCTTCAGTTTCTGTCATTTGTTCCAGATGTCGCAAACGGGCAAACATACAAGGCAAGCCTTGAATGGGTTCCTTCATTCAATGTGAATTTTTCCATTTACCTTGATGGACTGTCAGTGGTGTTCGCTCTGCTGATCTCGGGAATTGGCACATTCATCACTCTGTATGCAGGTGGCTACCTTAAGGGGCATCAAAACCTCGGGTCATTCCTGTCCTACCTTTTCCTCTTTATGGGCGCCATGCTTGGCGTGGTGGTTTCTGACAACGTCATTACCCTGTTTATTTACTGGGAACTGACGTCAATCACTTCGTTCTTGTTGATCGGTTTCGACCATTTGAAAAAAGCCTCACGTCGGGCTGCAGTTCAGGCACTTATTATTACGGGTGGCGGTGGGCTGGCGTTGATGGCAGGGCTGCTTCTGGCTGGATTTGTGGGCGGCAGCTTCGAAATGAGCGAGTTGCTTAATTCAGGAGACGTCCTTCGCGACAGTGCTTACTATACACCAATCTTCATATTGGTGGTTTTAGGCGCATTCACCAAATCAGCTCAGTTCCCATTCCATTTCTGGCTTCCCAACGCCATGGAAGCTCCAACCCCTGTTTCAGCCTACCTGCATTCCGCGACCATGGTGAAAGCAGGTGTTTACCTGCTGATGCGTATGCATCCGGTTCTTGGAGACACAGAGCTTTGGATGACGGTGCTGCCGGTGTTTGGTGGGATCACTCTGATTGTTGGTACCGTTTTAGGGATCCGGCAGACAGATTTGAAGCTTGTTCTGGCTTACACGACAGTGGCCTCGCTTGGCCTTCTGGTCATGCTGATAGGGACATCCGACCCGATCGCTATTCAGGGAGCCGCTGCATACTTGTTCGCTCACTCACTCTTCAAAGGCTCACTGTTTATGATGGTCGGCACTGTCGATCATGAAGCTGGCACAAGAGACCTAACCAGAGTAGGGGGCCTGTTTTCCGCCATGCCGGTAACAGCGATAGCCGCTATCCTTGCTGTTTTGTCCATGGCAGGCCTTCCGCCGTTTATTGGGTTCATTGCCAAGGAAGTGCTTTATGATGGCACATGGCATGCTGTAAATGGCGGGTTGTTGACTGGTGTTGCAGTTCTCGGCAACGCTATGATGTTTGCGCTTGCAGCAACAGTGGCAATCAAACCGTTCTTCGGTGCAAAAGTTAAAACACCGAAAGTCGCCCATGAGGGGCCGATCTTACTAATAGCCGGGTCAATTACTCTTGCAGTCATAGGCGCTGTTGCAGGCCTTTTTGTCTCCCCCGTCGGACAGGAATTCTTGTCACCTATGACCTCTTCCATTTTGGGGGAGCCATTTGATGCGTCGATGCACTTGGTGCCGACAAGTTTGTCACCAGCGCTTTATCTGTCACTCACGACAGTTGGCTTAGGTCTATTGATCCTCATGTACATGGATAAGCTTCGGCCTATTGTGGCGGAGGTTTTGCGTGCAATTGGATGGGGACCTGACAAAGGCTTCGATCAGGCAGTGGATGCTATTGTTCGCTTTGCGACTGCAGTAACTCAAGGTGTTCAGACTGGGAACATGGTCACCTATATGCGGGTAACGTTCTCGGTGATCGCTCTGGCACTGATCATTCCAATGACTTTAAGTGGAAACTGGCCTGCTCTAGAGGGTATTGGCAGCCTCTATGCTTACGAATGGTTTATCATCGCCATGGTTGTGATCGGTGTTTATGCCGTAGTGACAGCGACATACCGGGTGACCGCGATTGTTCTCCTTGGCATTCAGGGTTTTGCTGTCGCACTGATTTACCTTCTCTTTGGTGCACCTGACTTGTCCTTCACTCAGTTCATGGTTGAGACATTATCAGTGGTTATTCTGGCTCTTGTAATGACCAGGTTGAACCTGAAACCGACAGATGCAAGGTCATCTAGAGAAAAGATATTCGATATCAGTCTTGCCGTTATCTGCGGTACTGGCATCAGCATGCTGCTTATGACAGTTGTACAGATTCCGTTTGACCCGACACTGTCGGAGTTCTTCACTCAATACAGTCGAACCATCGCGCATGGGCGAAACATCGTAAACGTTATTCTCGTGGACTTCCGAGGCTTTGATACGATTGGTGAGATTTCCGTTGTCATGGTCACAGGTCTGGCGGTTTTAGCCCTCATCAGAGTGCGCCCTAAATCCAAAACGAAAACAAAGACTGAGGGCAATCGCTCATGAATACGCTCATATTCAGAACTGTCGCCCCGTACTTGACAGCGTTGACAATGCTGTTCTCCATATTTGTTTTGTTGCGCGGACATAATGAGCCGGGTGGCGGGTTTATTGGCGGACTAATCGCTGTGTCCGCTTTTGCAATCTACGGTATCGCTTGCGGTGTTTCAGCTGTTCGCAGGGCAATGAAGTTCCACCCGATGTCGATTGCAGCTTCCGGCCTGCTTCTGGCTGTACTTTCCGTACTGCCAAGCCTTTTTCTTGGAAAAGCTGCAATGACGAGCCAGTGGTTAGCAGTCCCGGTTTTGGGAACTGTCGTTGACTTGTCTACCCCGTTGTTCTTTGACGTTGGCGTATATCTGGTTGTTGTCGGGGCGATTTCCTCAATTGTTCTTTCTCTGGAAGAAAGGGCGACAGACTAATGGAAACGCTTTTTGCAGTTCTTGTCGGGATTTTGTTTGCAGGCTCAATTTACCTGATGCTTTCGCGCAAGCTTGTTAGAATTTTGCTCGGCATTGCCATCCTTGGCAACGCTGTGAATCTTCTGATCTTTACGGCTGGGCGGCTGACACGTGATGTCCCACCAATCATTCCGTTAAACAGTTATCTTCCAGTTGAAGCAACGGCAAACCCGCTGCCACAAGCGCTGGTGCTGACCGCAATCGTAATCTCGTTCTCGTTTCTGGCGTTCTTTTTTGTGCTTGGATATCGCGCCTATCAGGAACTGGGAACCGATGATCTGCTGGAAATGCGTGTTGCAGAACCGGAAGAACACACAGAACCGCCGCTGGGGTACTAAGTAAATGGCTGGAACGAAACCTGCATACGATATCGCGGCGGCGATGATTACCGAGGCTGTACCTCTTGCAGACTGGTTATTGGTAACGCCGATCTTGCTCACAATGGTGGGTGGTGCAATCTCCATTATGCTCCGCAAAAAATCTGCGGTTCAGCCATGGATCGCTATTGCAATCATTTCCCTTGTGGTTTTATCGAACATCGCGCTCTTGAACCATGTTCTACAAAATGGCGTCGTGACGATGGTCATGGGCAACTGGTTGCCGCCATTTGGTATTGCATTTACTGCAGATGCTTTAGGTGCTTTGCTTGCATTGACCTCTTCAGTCGCAACCCTTTGTGTGGCTATCTTCGCAATGAGTTCCATTGCTGCCAATGAGCGGCGCTACGGATTTTATCCCTTCTTGCTGATGTTGTTATGTGGCGTCACAGGTGCCTTCCTGACAGGTGATATCTTCAACCTCTACGTCTGGTTTGAAGTCCTGTTGATCTCGTCCTTCGGTATGCAGATCCTAGGAAACGAAAAGGGTCAGATTGACGGCGCTATTAAATACGCGGTTCTGAACCTCATTGCGACAACCCTGTTCCTGGCAACAACCGGCTTGCTCTACGGGTTGGTTGGCACGTTGAACATGGCAGATATCGCTATTAAGGTGAAGGCACTGGATAGCTCCGGCCCTGTGCTTGGCCTTGCAACGCTTTACTTCCTTGCCTTCGCTATGAAAGCTGCTGCGTTTCCAGTCAACTTCTGGCTTCCTGCATCCTACCATACTCCGCGACTGGTGGTTGCGGCGATCTTTGCAGGTCTCCTAAGTAAGGTTGGTATTTACGCGCTTCTCAGAGTGATGGTCCTTTTGATGCCTGAAGGACGTGAATGGTTGTCCTCCCTGATCGGCATTGTAGCCATTGCAACGATGATAACCGGTTCTCTTGGCGCATTGGCCCAAACTGATATCCGCCGTTTGATGGGATACCTTGTTATCGCTGGGATCGGCGCCATGCTTGCAGGCATTGCCGTGGGGTCGGAAACTTCCATCTCCGGTGCAATCTTCTACTCAATGCATTCAGTCCTGATCATGACGGCACTGTACTTGTTGGTGGCCTTCATGTTCCAGATGAGCGGCACATTCTCACTGCGTGAAATCGGTGGGCTCTATGCAAGGACACCACTTGGTGCAGCTATAGCTCTCATCCTGTTGCTTGCTGTCGCAGGTTTGCCGCCGTTCTCCGGGTTTTGGGCGAAACTGTTGCTTGTTGCAGGAGCGTTGGAAGCGGACCGCGGATGGGTCGCAGCTGGTATCCTGATTTCAGGTTTGCTGACGACCATCGCTGTGGGACGTCTTTGGATCTTTGCCTTCTGGAGAGGCGGCAATGAGCATACCGTGGATGGAATTCAAGCGCTTCCGATTGCTGGTAGTGCGGAGGCCTCAGAAGTTTCAACCTCTGTTTGGTTGCCACTTGTTGTCTTGACAGGTTTGATTGTCGCAATTGGACTTCTTCCAGAGGGAGTGATGAGGATAGCAGATGTTGGCGCAAAAACTCTGATCGATCCGGCTGCCTATATCGGTTCTGTCTTTGGAGGTACCCAATGAACAACCAGATATTTCTTATGAATCTGCTACTGGCTGCAGCATGGGGTGCTGTTACCGGTTCATTCTCGCCGCTCAATCTGATTTTTGGATTTTTGCTGGCAACGCTGGCGTTGTTCCTGATCCGCGAACAGGTCTCGTATAAAGAGTATGTTCAACGGGCAGGGAAAATTCTCCATCTTGCTGCGAGCTTCTTTACGGAACTGGTATTATCTTCCTGGCGGGTGTTGATGATAGTCATCCAGCCAAAAATCAAACTACAACCAGGTATTATCGCAGTTCCGCTTTCCGTTTCTGAGGACTTCGAAATTACTCTCCTTGCCAATATGGTGACACTTACCCCTGGTACGCTGTCAGTGGACGTCTCAGAGGATCGGAAGGTCCTGTTTGTGCACTGCCTGAACGTGCCAGATCCGGAAGAAACCATCAATGACATTAAAAATGGCTTTGAGCGCCAGATACTGGAGGCGTTTCGATGACCAGTTTTGAAGTTTTTGCGGCAGATTTTCTCTATGCGTGCGTAAGTATTGCTTTGTTCATTCTGGGGCTGACGTTCTTGCTTATCGTGTATCGGATCATCAAAGGCCCGACCTTGCCTGACCGTATTGTGGGCTTGGATCTGCTTGTTGTTGTCGCAATAGGCCTGATAGCAACAGTTGGCGTTGGATCTTCATATACGCTTTATATTGATATCTCGCTGGCACTCGGTTTGGTTGGCTTTCTGGCAACAGTTGCATTCGCAAGGTTCCTTCTCAACAAAGGGCAAGCCAAAGACGCTATTATGATGCATGAAATTGAAGGGTCTAATGATCTGGAGGAAATGGACAAATGACAGCTTTCATCTCGATCATCACAGGCATCATGCTCATCATCGGCGCAACCTTTGCAGCCGGTGCTGCATTGGGCATTAACAGGCTACCAGACGTCTATACGCGCATGCATGCTGCGTCTAAGGCGGGTACATTGGGCTCCGGCCTGATGGTGCTGGCACTGGGGATCTATTCTCAGCAGTGGGATGATTTTATGCGTGCAGTTGCAACTGTATGTTTCTTCCTGCTGACCGCTCCTGTATCTGCACATCTGATTGCCAGAGCAGCATATGTGGTTGGATACAAACCTTGTGAAGAAACTAAATTGGATGAGTTAAGAGTGGCGAGGAAAATACCAGATCAGCCTACATCAAAATAAGATGTCAGCCTTAATCAAGGTTTATGGGCTTTAATCAATTAAAGAAGTCAAAAATAATCGACAATGCCCCGTGGTAATGTGTTCAACTAGAACTGTGGTTCTACAGGTAACGCCTTGCCATCAGCTGGTTGCGCAGTACAGTCACATTCAATTATCTGTACATTGAAACATGCAGTTTATCTAGTTTACTTCTATGATTTCTCAAGTTTGCCGGAAGTTTGTAAGGTCCTTCTAAATTACAATGCACAAAAAAGCATAGTAAAGCTGCGTTTTCTTGTCGATTTTAACTTGTTATCCTTATTTCTTGTCTCTATAAAAGCCATCTATGGTTTTACTTGTTCAGAGTCGAAGCTTTACTAGCATAAGTATGGATCTGAGTTTCGATCTAAGGATTGTAATATAGATCCGCTAATGAACAAGAATACGACTGAATTTAGATCCCAAGATGACAGGTTAGAGATGAGCGAGATCCCTGCAGAAAATAATTTAATGGAACTGACTGCTGATATCGTGTCGGCCTATGTTGGTAATAACACTGTGGCCTCCGCTGATTTGCCTGTGCTGATCAACGACGTTTACGTCGCTCTGCAGAAAACCAGCGGTGACCTTTCCGAGCCAGAGCCAGAGCCACTTAAGCCTGCTGTGCCGATTAAGAAGTCTGTCACGAACGATTACATCATCTGTCTTGAAGATGGTAAGAAGTTCAAATCCTTGAAGCGTCACCTTCGTACGCATTACGATATGACGCCAGAAGAGTACCGCGAAAAGTGGGGTCTTCCTTCCGATTACCCTATGGTTGCTCCTCATTATGCAGCAGCTCGCTCTGAGCTTGCTAAAAAGATGGGCCTCGGCCAGCAACGTAAACGCGTTAAATAAGTTTGGACAAATGTCCGCAAAAAAGCCAGCCTCATTTGAGGCTGGCTTTTTTTATTCCCGTTCCGACAATATTATTCCCCACTCATTCGATGGATTTAATTCAAAGACTTGATCTCTATGAATGTTGGATGTGTGCAACAATTATGTAAATAATAAAGGGTAAATTTTACTCAGCAATTTTCAGAGCATAGTTTGAAATCATCATCAAATTAGGTTGATGTGATCTTTTTACGCGTACCGAATAATATGAATTACCTCAAAAATATAAGCAATTATATAGCAATTTGGAAATTGTTGTTTCAACAATTGTGTCTGTTTGCTTGATCAGGCACCTCTTTGATTTTGCAAAAATTGTGTTTTGCTCAACATACCTCTCAATCTTATCCCCCCTGACTTCCGCCAAGGCAACAATCAGTTGTTCTGAGATGATTACCAATCAGTTCATCGGAGTGATTTTATGCCTAGATTATCTGAGGGAGAAGGGTCCGCAATGTCGAGAGGTCCGCGAACTGGAGAGCAGAAGTTGCCACCGAGAGGACATAAGCCCTTAACGGCAGTTGACTGGATGGCCACGGGACGGGTCGCGTTGGCATTTGGGCTGAAGCCAGAAGAGATGCATTCCTCCTCGCGTGGGTATGCCACTGTTGCGAGGGCGCGTCAGGTTTCCATGTACATCCTCCATGTTTCAATGGGTATGACACTCTCTCAAGCTGGCGCGGTTTTTGACAGAGATCGCACCACAGCAGCTCATGCTTGCAGAGTAGTAGAGGACTTGAGGGACGACCCGGAATTTGATGCGATTCTGACTGAGATTGAAGGACAGTTATCAGCATCTGTTGCCAGCGCGCGCATGTGTTCTTCGTTTAAGCAGGAGGCGATAGTAGATGCAATTGGGGCATGAAGAACAATTAGATATGATCAAGCTGTGCAAGCTACTCGCGGGGAGCAATTCCAAAAACCTGAAGGTTGAACAATGGCAACATACGATTTCTCCTGCATTAGCCATTGGATTTATTGAACCTCAGCAAAACCACTATCAGCTTACGTCCTCCGGTAAGCAATGGTTGAGGAAGATGCTGAGTTCAGGAGGATTGGAGCTAAGTGAGGAAAAGTCTTGCGCAGTCCCTAGCAGTGCACCCGTATACAACACCGCAGAAAGCCCTCTTGCATGGCTTAGAAGCAGGAAAGATAGGAGCGGCGTCCCATTTCTTTCTGACAGGCAGTTTGATGCAGGGGAACGGTTACGAGAAGATTTTACCTATGCTCAGCTTCTGGGTAACGTCAGATCAAATTGGAAGGCTGAGCAACTTTCCAGATCAACTGCAAAGCTTGATGATGTCACTGAGAGCGCTTACGACGCGCGAAGGCGCGTTGAAAAAGCAATGAATTCAGTCGGCCCTGAACTGGCTGGAGTTCTGCTGGATGTCTGTTGCTTCCTGAAGTCCCTAAGGAATGTCGAAAGCGAAAGGCAATGGCCCCAACGTACCGCAAAAGTTGTTTTGTGCTTGGGATTGGACCGGTTAGCAAACCATTACGGGTCATCACGCAACTGCGCAGTTGGGCCAGATAAAAGCCAACTAACCAGTTGGCATGCTCTTGTTATTGAACCAGAGCAGCAGCCGCATCATCCTTGATGCGCTGAACCATGGAACTCAATCCATTTGAGCGTTGCGGAGTAAGATGTTCTTTGAGACCGATCTTGCCAAAGATTTCTTCAAGATTGGTCTCAAGGATTCCCTTTGCAGACATGCCGGAATACTGTGCAAGAACAATGGCAACAAGACCGCGAACGATGTGTGCATCGCTGTCGCCTTTATAAAACAGGATCGGGCCATTATCAGCGCCGCTCTGAATTTTTTTGGCCAGCCACACTTGCGAAACACATCCGTGAACGCGATTTTCTTCGTTGCGTTCTTCTTCGGTCAGTGGCGCAAGCTCTCTACCCAGCTCAATGACATAGCGATAGCGGTCTTCCCAGTCGTCAAGGAACTCAAAACCTTCAAGGATATCGGCAATCGCAGTGGTCATTATAGTGGTCTCTCGCTCAAGTATTTAAGTGCGTTTCTACCGCGGCTTCAGCACAGGGGCAATAAGCTTATCTCTATAATATAAAACGGCCCACACTCCATAAAAGGGGCGTGGGCGTAAATGCCTCAAATAAGATTCTTCAAGCTTCGGTTTATGATCCGCGAGAGTAAAGTGGATTTGGTCGCGGAAGAGGCACAGCAAAGGCTGGCGCTTTGTAGGTTGGAGTGACACGGGCAAACGGATTTTGCCTCTCGTTTTGCCCATCGTTTTGATTGTCGGTGATTTGAGTATTTCGCTGACCTTGATCCAGTTGCCAAGGGATCTGTTTATCTGCAGACGTGAGCGTGCCAGAATAAATTGGCTCGTCAACTGCATTTCCCATCTCAGGCAGCAACTGGCCGACAGCAACGTCATCAAATGGAATTGTCTCGATGGCTTCTTTCGCGGTTGTTATGGAAGCAACCTGGGTGGCATCACGACCAGATAAGCCATCGTCGCTGAGATAGTTGTATGTCAGGCGCGCAGCCTCTTTGGCCTTCAATCCAACCAGCGTGAACACTGAACCACCCATTTCACAAGCGTTAGCATTGCGATCACAAAACCCGCCTAAGTCTTTGAATGTAGACTGGGCAGCCATATAAACCTGCACAATGCCAATGGAAGGCGCATCCTCATCACTTCCTGTTCCGATAGGAAGAAGAAGGAGAACAAGTCCAATCCAAAATGTAGTTCTAAGCAAAAAGAACATTGGCTTCGCCCGTTGGTTTGATAGTTCAGAGCCGCAATCAAATTGTAGATAGCGCTCAACCTATTGAAATCATAGGGTTTAGGCTCAAATATAACTTTTATTGTTCTCGCTAAATTTGATTCAAATTTGATTCAAATGGCGAACGTGTTGATTTGTTGAGGCATTTTGGTTGCAATTGATTTTGTATGAAAATGATCTTGCTTAAAGAAGAGTAAATATTATCGATATTTTGAAAGATATTTACTTCACTTAGCGTTCTGTAAATGGTTCGCCCTCTAAAATGTATCTAGTTAAATTAAGTGGAATAAGAATCTCAGTATCTTTTTGAGGTTCTATCCGGCAGGTGATGATTAGTCTGCATTTCCAATACACTCAAGTTTACGCCATCCAATGGACATATTGGTGTCAACATCATCAAAGATAAGGCGGAATCATTACGCGTCGTGGTTTGCTACACTGGTGTTGGTATTGATAAATGCGAATTGCCGAACCTTTGTGAACCATTTTTTCAGGCAAAATCGGGTAGAGTGAACTGTAAGAGTGGAGCCGGACTAGAGGGGCCGGTCGTTAAAGGCCTTATAGACGTTCACGGTGGGCAGTTGCTTATTCAAAGTGGACTTGGAGAGGGGACAACGGTATCTGTTTCCCTTCCGCGTCAGCAACTTGATGCGTGTGGCAAAAGTTTAAACTCGAGTGAGAACTCGAAGACACAAAATGTAAGAGGTAGTGCTTTATGGCGGGGCGGAAACCAAACGGCAAGAATGCGAGCAGGGACCTGCCTAGAGCAAATCCTGTACAAGCTCAGCCAAATGGTGAGCACCAGCTTCAAATGCACTACGATGACGACGTCGCCTTCTACGGCGATGACGAAGTCGACCATGCAGCTGTTGCTAATGCAGCGAGCAAAAGACGTGGCAAGATGAACAAGTTCGCAACTTTCATGTTTATAGCGTTTGGGACAATGGGCTCGCTGATTGCTGTAAATGCGGCATTTCTTCAAGATGGTAAACATCCATCTCCAATAATGACCACCCGGACCGATCAGCCACAGTTAGACAGTTCTGCTCTCGTCAGAACAGCACAGCTTGTGCAACGTCAGGAGCTTGTTGGAGAAATACAACGGGAGCTCAGGCGGCTGGGTGTATATCCGGGCAGCTTAGATGGACAGTTTGGTCCTGCAACTGAGCGTGCCATCAGAGCATATCAACGCCAGCGTGCTATCAAAGAAACGGGTCTCGTGACGGATGGGCTACTGGCTCGCCTGACAATGGATTTTGATGCCGTCGAAGTTTCATCTTCACAATCGGAACAGGCAACGCCAAACGGAGATATTCCGATCCCGCGGGCAACGCCTGGAGAAATTGCAGCTTTAACGCAAGGCAAGCAGTTGGTTGCCCAAAAAGGTGTTCAGCAGGCAGCCACGACTGTGCGTATTAAAAAATTGCAACAAACGCTGGCAAGTCTTGGATATGGTCCGTTGACGGTTGATGGCATACCAGGTGGTCAAACCTCATCCGCTATCGCAGCTTTCCAGAGGGAAAATAAGCTCAAGGTGGATGGGAAGATGAGCGAAGCTCTGATTTCCAACCTGACACGTATCAGTGGAACTCGTATTTAGCGATAGCAGTTACACTCAAATCTGGAAGATATAAAAATGCGAGTAACCTCAGAGTTCTGGGTCGCAGCGTATACACGTCGCTGTTTTGCTGAAGGCGCATTTGCAGGCCTTCGCCGGAAGGGCGCTGCCGGGGCGGGTGCAATTTTTATTGTCATTGATCGTCTGGATTCGACCTACGATTTTTACGGTCCTGCACCACAATCATTTTTCGCTGAAGAAAAGCCGCTTGACCGTGAATTCGAGTGCCTGATGGAAAAGAAATCTCGTGAGGAAATTGAAACCAAGCTGGAGCGCGAAGAGCGTATGGACCCCGATTTCTGGGTTGTCGAGGTGGAGGACAAGGAGGCCAGGTGTTTTCTGACGCTCCCAAAAGAACTAGGGCCTGATGATCTGTTCTCACGCTTTTGAGGCAACCGCACTTACTTTTTGTTTATGTGGGCTGGCGATATGCCCAGTGTGGGAACGAAGCTCTCTGACCACCGTATTAGTCGCTTCAAAGATGCTTTGATAACGGGGAGTAGAGGGGTGCTCTGCCCAGCTTGCCAGTATGAGGCGTGCTGTATGTTTACAAAGTCCTGCAGCTGCCTTTTGTAAATCCCGCATACGATCTGTTTCAATCATCGTGCCCCAAAACCGAACCAGAAGCTGATCAACGGATTTGGGGGCAAATCCAAGCCCGACAAGCAGAACGATAAAACCGTCAGGTGTCTGGTGGCTACAACAGCTATGCACCTGATCAACTGTCATTTTGGACGCTTTGACCAGCTGAGCTGATACACTTGCCTGTCCGTCTCGTAGTCCCTTTTGGGCGAGCTCTTCGCATTCAACAAGGGTGAGCTTGGAAATTGACACATCTGGTGCGTTATCTTTTTCCAGACTATCCGTAAGATCTTGAAAAGTCGAAATCGGAGCTGCCTGCAAGAACGCTTCCAGCTTCTCAGAGGGTTTTATCCCTTTAGTCGTTAGGCCGCTGCTGGCTGGCCTGTGTAATTTCGAGCTACGGTTCTGCGCAACATATTCACCAATCATAAGATCGTGGTCGTTCGCCAGGACAGACATGACGGACTCTGGAGCATTTGAAAGAGGGCATAGCAGATGCGCGACCTTAAGCCGGCTATCAACGGAGACTGACGCAAGATGTTGTAGTGCCAGTTCCTCATACATATGTGCACCAGCACAGGAGTGACCGGAGGCAACAAAAGCTTCTGTTGCTGCAATTAGGAGTTGGGATCTGTCTTCCATGGAGGCGCGAACCTATTTACTCAACTAAAGAATTATCAGTGTTTCGGCGCTGACATAAAATGACACGGCTCTTATTAAGCTCCGAAGAAAATTACTAGCTAAATTTAGGAGTAAACACTTTACAGCTCATTAACTGAAACTCCGCTTAACTGTGAAAAGAAACAGTAGCTTGTAAAACTAGGAAACATACCGGAGGATCAGAAATGGGTAAACTTCATGATCTAGTTACTGAGCGGTCTCGTAGGCAACCAAAACTCGTTGGTCGAGCTGGCGATAGAAATACGGCCTCAGCTCAAATCCATATTTTCCCAGGCGTTTATAGAGTGCCGTCGGGGATTGCCTGTAAACAGAGGATTGGTGTTATTCGGGTGGTTGAAAAGCACTCGGAATACGAGCGGGACTAGCGCTCTGCAAACTTTGCCTGTATTCCCGGTGTACTGAACAATGGGACGCGAAGTTATGGGGCATATCTGTAGGACGGGATTGGACGGTGAGGGGGACAACTCTACCCTGCTAATCCGTATACTCAACGCCGCTCCAGAGCAGCAGAAAGCACAACGCACATGTGTGCCCGGCTTGATATTACTTGTCACCGCCAGCCTTCTCCTGACAGCTTGTGCGCGTCCCAAAGGCGATTTTGGTCGCGCAAAGCCTAATGTTTTGCATGACCGTGTCGCCAAAGATCTGGGCATGCTCTATCGCTATTCCCAAAAGCAGGATGTTTCCAATCTCAATCTGACCGATCAGGAAACTGAACTGAGGGATAGAGGCTGGACACTGGTGATACCTCCGTCCTCTGAAGATTGGATTGGGGCGAATAAAGCGCAATTGCAGCGACAGGGTTTTCTCAAGGATCCATATGCTGAGATGAATCCCTCCAGTTACTACGTCTACCTGCGTTCAGATAAATACCGCTCCAGCGAAACCCGTTATTCCCGTTTGATCGATGACATGAACGCTGAGCGTAAGTTGCTGCCTCCGTTTTGTAAGATCGCACGGAAGGTACTGGTGAGCGATCATGAACGTCTTGATGCGCTCAAGCGCCAGACTGATGTGAACCCGCAGTTTGCAACGGGTGTAAGGGCACGCACGAAGGAGAATAAGACCTTCGTAGATTGGGTGTTGCGCGCAACCGGAAGACGTCTGCAAGCCTATCAAATGGCTATCAACGCTCTTGAAATTGAAACGCCCTCACCTAAACAGATCTGGGATGCAAGCCACGGCTTTGAACTGCTTCGGCGTGAATACGAAGAGCTGCCGTCAAAATGTTATGCAGAAATGAAACCACGCAAAGAGCCTGAAATGAAGCCCTCTCGCATATTCACGGGTTGGGGGCTTGAAAGACCCGCTCCGCAGAAGTAGCCCGCAAGGGAGGTTCCTTCTGAAAAGTGGGTTCTGTGGCGCGGTAAACTGAGCCTAAGCGTTTGGTAGGCCAGAACATGTCGCACTGCGCAGCGCCTCAGCTATCCTTGGCAAATACGCACTGGAGGGAACAAACGCCCGAAAGAGCGCAAAGCCCTTCAGCTCGTTGGTCTCCACCACAATGATCTCTTCCAGATTATCCGGCGGGTTTTCACGCAAAATCGAAAGTTGCTGCGGTGTAAGCACCAGCATGGTCACCACTTCCCCCTCAGAGGTGCGGTCATTGAGGCTGTAGGTCACCTGACCCTTTTCGTTAAACAGGCCGAGAGACCAGAACGGAGAAGGAGCAACAGCACGCACCACCAAAGGACCGTTTTCAAGGGAATAACGGCAGATTGCATGGCGCATAGACGGATCAAGGTCTGGCAAAGGTTCACTACGTGGCAGGATTGGCGGCAGAACTTGAAAGCTCCGGTCCATGCCAAAACTTCCCACCCGTTCATAGGGGGAGTGAGGCACATAACCCGGCACATTCAGGAGTATGGCAACATGAATTATCCCCGCAACGAAAAGCCCGCCGATGCCCCAAAGAATCCATCGTGGTGAAATGTAGATGTTCCGCAGTGATTTTAGAAAATCGGTCACCGGCAACCCACCCGTTCTACAGATGGCATGATGGGAGCATTCAGGCCGGCGCCGGTTGTGTAGGGAGTATCATAAAGCCGCATGGCAAAGACGAGCCCGTTATACCCGCCGGTTGGCAGCCAGTTCCCCGGACGGGCTACAGGTGATACCTGGATAGCAAACCCTCCAGTGTCATCCATCAGGATCCCCTGACTATGCAAGGAAGCGCGGCCCGCATCTGTTGCCAACAGCTCCAGTGCGTTGTTCAAAGCTGTGATGGTCCAAAGTCGGGTCGCAAGTGCCTTGCCATAAATTCTGTAGTCGCATTGAGGGTTTAGCGCCCGTCCACTACTGTCAAACGCTGCATAAAAGGCAATTCCCTCACCACTGCCCAACGGTACGCGGCCTGTTCGAGCAAAGATGGCTGTACTGTAAGGGTCACTGGAAACAGTGCCTGCATAGGGGTGTGCAATCCAAACCCCACTTTCAAGCGCGTTAAAAGGAGAGCCACGGTTGAGGGAAAGGTAGGCACTGCCTATCCCCACTGTCAAAGCTATCAAGACAGAGAATAAAAACGGTCCGAATGAGAAGAAAGGCGCTTTGTAAAGCAGCGGTGAAATATGCGGCCAAGGTTTTTGCCAGGAGGTTTCCGGGTCAAAAACCTGCTGTTCATTCGGTTCTGGAAACGCCACAAGAGGCATATGCACTGTGTGTGTCATTGGGTATAAGTCACGCCCGCTGCTGCGTCAGAGCCCAGCTGAGCCTGCACATTGAAATTCGTATTTGTATTGAATGGAAGCGTTTGTAGCCGTTTGCCAAGTGCGTCCAGCACCTGTTGAGAGCTTCTGTTCAACAACTCTGGAGGGCCGGTCACTTCCCTGTCACTGAGGGAATTATTTGCTATGACGGCCTTGCCTTCAGGGGCTTCAACACCGGGCATAGGTTTTAATTCCAAGCCCTGATGAGCATAGGTCATAAATTTGCCCCAGGTCATAGCGGGCAGGCTGCCACCAGTCATCCGGCGCGTGGGGGAATAGTCATCATTGCCGTACCACACAGCAGCAGATAGATTGCCCGTATAGCCAACAAACCAGGCATCACGATAGGCTTGTGTTGTCCCTGTTTTGCCAGCAGCAGTTATACCCTCAAGTTGTGCTCGGCGGCCAGTGCCCCGTTCAATAACGTTCACCAGCACATCGTTCATCATTGCGACCTTATCAAATGGCAGAATTCGGAGAGCTGGGCCAACGTCTCGCTCATGACTGTAAAGCACTTCCCCTTTGGAGTTGCGTAGTTCCAATACACCGTAAGGGTCCACTTTCTTCCCGCCGGAACCAAAGGCTGCATAAGAACTAGCCATATCCAGAACGGTCACCTCAGAAACGCCAAGCGGCATCGCACGGGTGATTTTTAGCTCGCTGTTGATACCCATCATGTAAGCCGTGGTCGCGATTTTATCGCGCCCGATGGCCTGCGCCAAACGCACAGGAATGGTGTTAATGGACTTGGTAAGCGCCGTTTTGAGCGTAACAGGACCTGCGTAACCGCGGGTATAGTTACGCGGGCTCCAGCCACCAATGCTAATAGGGCGATCGGGGACAACGCTGTCACTCTCATATCCATTGAGGAATGCCGCCATATACACGAAGGGCTTGAAGGACGAACCCGGCTGACGCAGAGCATCTGTCGCGCGGTTAAACTGACTCTCATCATAATCGCGTCCGCCAACCATGCTGCGCACGGCGCCTTCAGTGGTAACAACTGCCATGGCCGCTTCTTCCACACCGTAGCGCTCGCTGTACTGGCGCAGGATACTCTCAACACTGTTGACGGCTTCCCGCTGGAAACCGGGGTCGAGGGTTGTGCGAACTGAGATAACACGATCGTTTTTCAACTCAGGGTATTGAGAAGCAAGTTTTTTGACCTCTTCAAAGGCCCAATCAAGAAAATGGTCGGGAGCTTCACTCTTGGTGCGGTCAATCGCTTCGGCTGGGTTGCGCCGTGCCGCAATAACTTGCCCCTCTGACATGAAGCCGGCCTGCACGATATTCGTCAGCACCTCATTGGCACGTGCGCGGGCAGCGGGTAGGTTTTTATGTGGAGCGTACTTGGAAGGGGCTTTGTAAAGCCCTGATAACATAGCAGCTTCTGCGAGTGTGATCTCGCGGACATCTTTGTCGAAATAAAACTCGGAAGCTGCAGCAACGCCAAATGTTCCCGCACCCATGTAGGCGCGATCAAGGTACAGTTTGAGGATTTCTCGTTTGGAAAGGTTCATTTCCAGCCAGAGAGCGAGGTAAGCTTCTTTGATTTTGCGTTGTAGTGTGCGTTCGTTTGAAAGGAACAGGTTTTTTGCAAGCTGCTGTGTAATCGAGGAGCCACCCTGCACAACGGAGCGGGCTTTAACGTTGGCAACCATTGCACGGAAGGTACCAAAAAAGTCGATTCCCATATGATTAAAGAATCGACGATCCTCTGTTGCCAGTGTTGCTTGAATCATATGGTCCGGAATCTCATCGAGTGGAACTTTGTCATTGAGCAGGATGCCGCGCTTGCCAAGCGGGTTTCCAAACCGGTCAAAGAAACTGATAGAAAAATCTGATGTGGTTTTCCAGTCTGTGCGTTCTGTTGCTTTGAAGGCAGGCTGCGCAAAGGCAAGCATGATGAGAAAACCAAAGGCACAATAAGTCAGCCCTTCAGAGGCAAGACCTGCAATCCATTTAGAAGGTCCGCGCAGGGTAAACCGGCGCATAAAGGCGGAGTATCCGCGAAAGAAGACGCCGAGAAACTGCGTCCCGCGCCAGATAGCAGAATCCAGCCATGCATCGGTTGCAAGCATGCGCTGGGATAAATCGTGAAGGGTAGATGAGCGTCCCTCACGCTTTTTATTCATCTTTTCAGCAGAATTATCCGTGACATTCTGCTTTTCGCTGCTATCAGAGTTTTCTTCCAAACCGATTACCCGTACTACCGGTCACATCCCTGAAGGCACTTGGGGGATTATGAACCAAAACTGACAAACCTGTTAAAATGACATCCTCGCGAACTTCCAATTGGAATTTTGCATTGAGAGCGACAAAAATGGTACCCGTAAACTCTGAGAGTCACCGCCCTTTCTGGCAAACGAAAACCCTTGAGGACATGACCCATGACGAATGGGAGAGCCTCTGTGATGGTTGTGGACGCTGCTGTTTGAACAAACTGGAAGATTGGGACACTGGTGCAATCTACTGGACAAACATCGCGTGTACTTTGCTAGATGGTACCACGTGTAGGTGCAAAAACTATGAAGATCGCTTCGATACAGTGCCAGATTGTGTGCAGCTTTCACCGGAAACTGTGAGAAATTTGAAATGGTTACCTCCAACATGCGCGTATCGTCTCGTTCGTGATGGCAAAGACCTGTACTGGTGGCATCCGCTTGTCTCCCAAGATCCTCAGTCCGTTCATGACGCGGGAATTTCAGTCAAAAACCAGACCATCAGCGAAGATGGGATGGAGCCTGAAGAATATGAGAAATTCCTCATCGAATGGCCTGAAGAGCCGGGCGATACTGAATGATCCTGCAAAATTACTTTTCGTTTCAATAGGCTTCTCCACAAGGGGAGGCGGGGATAACTCCAAAGTCTCTATGTCTTACTGCAACGCAGATCTCACAGGATCTGCGTTGAAATGCCCATATCCATCAATCCCTTGCCGTCCAAACAGATCGCACTGAACTTATCCTGCAATTTTAGCGCGAGAAGGGGATAAGTGTCCATTCTCAATTTGGCCAAATAACTAGGAATATAATCTTGACATCGCACCGCTGATCAGGTAGGTTTTAGGCATGCTAGAGAAAGTGTAAGTGACACCGCAATCGCAATGTTGCGTAGCTGGATCGATCTCTGGCCTTTATATATTTAGCGAATTCGCAAGCTGCCTCTGTTTCAAAGGGCGGCTTTTTTTGTGCCTGATGGATGGAGGTGCAGATGCCCTCAGAACCAAAACATCAAACCCCAACCGAGCCGGTATCAGATGAGCCAGCCCAGCTTGGTCAACGTCACCGTGTTTCTGCCGAGGTTTGGCAAACAGTGCGCCGCATGGTGGAAGACGACGCAATCTCCATTGCAGATATCGCCCGCAAAACCGGTCTGCCGGAAACCACAATCACCAGTAAAGTGAGGCGGGAAGGGTGGCTGCGAAAATGGCAGGTGGCACAAGAATTGGCAGGAGCGGAACCGGAAGAACGCAGGCGTTTGATCGCTCGGCTCTACAAAGCATTTGAGAAACAAGTCACGGCATTAGAAACCCGCTTGAAAGACCTGACAGGGAACCGGGAGAGTGCCGCAAACGAGATGGATGTCGCCGCCAAAGCAATCACCAGCCTCGCCAAGACGCTGGATATGCTCATTGACCTACAGGATGCACACGGTGTGAACGAGCAGAAGGAGGGAAGCGATGATGAACTGCGACAACAGCTTTCGCGCAAAATTGCAAGCTTGTGTGGCGCAGGGCAAACTTCCTGATTTTGTTGCTGCTCTTACCTCCGATGAGTTGAGATATTTGCAATATAATTGGCACCTGTTTTCCCATGCTCATCAGCTCCCGCCAGCAGGCAACTGGCTCACATGGGTACTGATGGGCGGACGTGGGTGCGGCAAAACCAGAGCAGGTGCAGAGTGGGTGCGCGGCAAAGTATCCGGTGAGCATTGGGCAGGCCCCAAAGCTGGCAATGTCGCGCTGATCGGCCAGACCTATGCAGATGTGCGAGAGGTGATGATTGAGGGTGTCTCCGGTTTGCTATCAGTCCATCCGCCAAATCAGAAACCTCAATGGAACTCCTCACGCCGCCGGTTGGAGTGGCCCAACGGAGCGGTTGCCAGGGCGTTTTCCTCAGAGGATCCAGAGGCATTGCGCGGCCCCCAATTTGACGCCGCCTGGTGCGATGAAGCAGGCAAGTGGAGCAACGCAACTGAAACCTTCGATATGCTGCAATTCGGGTTACGGCTAGGCACGCAACCGCAACAGCTGGTCACGACAACACCCAAGCCAACGCCGCTTATCAAGGCGCTGATAGCAGGAGAAAACACCGTCATCACTAAGGCCGCAACCAAAGCCAATGCCGCTTTCCTGGCGGAGGGGTTTTTAAAACAGATGGCGACCCGGTACGGCGGCACACGGCTCGGCCGACAGGAGCTGGATGGCGAGCTGATTGAGGACCGCGAGGATGCCTTGTTTGCCCGTAAATGGTTTGAGGCCGGACGCGTAAAACACCTGCCGGAGCTGCAACGCATTGTGGTTGCTATAGACCCCCCAGCCACATCCGGTAAGCGGGCCGATGCCTGCGGGATTGTTGCAACGGGAATAACGGAGACAGGGGACCTCTACGTGCTGCGCGATAGAACAGCACAAGGTCTGCGTCCCTCAGTTTGGGCGCAGCGGGCACTGTCGCTTTACCATGAACTGAGTGCAGATTGCCTTCTCGCTGAGGTTAATCAAGGCGGCGAAATGGTGCGTGAAGTCATCGCTGGATGTGATGACAGTGTGCCGGTTAAATCCGTCCATGCAACCCATAGCAAACGCCGCAGAGCAGAGCCGGTTGCTTTGTTATATGAGCAAGGCCGCGTCCATCATTGCGGAGTGTTTCCCGAACTGGAAGACGAACTCGCCGACTTTGGAGTGGATGGCTTGAGCAACGGTAAATCACCGGACCGGCTGGATGCATTGGTCTGGTCCATTGCAGAGCTGACGTCTCGCAAAGCGGGCAAACCGCGCATGCGAACTCTCTGAAATGCCAGTTTCAGAGCATAAAGCTAAGTCACCTTGGTGGGTTGCTCTGTACTCGAAATGGTATGATTCAAAACTTTAAGTTTAAGCGAAAAGGACTCTAATTACATGGGGTTACGCGGACTTCTAGACTCGATACTTTCGCCCGCTTCAGAGCAAAAAGCATCACGAACTCAATCTGTTGCTTCAATCCGATTTGGTGAAGGGGCCATCTGGACACCTCGAAACTACGCCTCCCTTATAGACCAAGGATATTTGCGAAATACGATCGCTTACCGGTGCGTACGGCTTATCTCAGAAGCATCTGCCAACGTGCGCCTCAACCTCAAAGTCGGAGATCGTGAGTTGGACACTCATCCGCTGCTGGACCTGATCGCAAGACCAGCTCCTATGCGCACTGGCCTGTCCTTGTTGGAGGAGGTTTACGGTTACTTGCTCGTAGCTGGCAATGCTTATTTGGAGGTTGTCTCTCTGCAAGGAGAACCGCACGAACTCCACGCTCTGCGACCCGACCGTATGAAGGTACTGGTGGATGAGGCGGGTTGGATTGAAGCCTACCAATACAAGGTGGCAGGGCGCGCTGTGGAGCTGCGAAAGGCGGAGGGCGATAAGCTTGAGCCGGTGCTGCACATCAAGCTCTTCAATCCGCTCAATGATCATTACGGCTTTGCTCCCCTTGAGGCGGCACAAGTGGCGCTCGATATCCATAATGCGGCAGGTGAATGGAACAAGTCACTGCTGGACAATGCAGCCTGCCCAACCGGTGCTCTTATCTATGGGGCCGGGGATGCCATGAACATGACGGACGACCAGTTCGACCGGCTCAAGGCGGAGCTGGAAAGCTCGTACCAAGGCGCAAAAAATGCAGGCCGTCCCATGCTGCTGGAAGGGGGACTGGATTGGAAACAGATGGGCATGTCGCCGCGTGATATGGACTTCATTGAACTGAAGAACATGGCCGCGCGCGAGGTGGCTCTGGCCTTTGGTGTGCCGCCCATGTTGCTCGGCATTCCGGGCGATAACACCTACGCCAACTATCAGGAAGCCAACCGCGCCTTCTGGCGGCTAACGGTATTGCCATTGGTCGCCCGTGTCCTTTCCGAAATCTCCGGCTGGCTGTCTGCTGCCTATGGGGAGCCGTTGAAGCTGGAAGCAGATCTGGATGCCATTGAAGCGTTGGCGCACGAGCGTAAAGCGCTGTGGGACAGAGTAACCGCTGCGGACTTCCTCTCGCGAGATGAAAAGCGGCTTGCTGTTGGCTACGGCGTGGAAGGTGCAGATGAGTGAGCTACTGCTCCTGCTCAGTGAACAAGGCGATCTGGCGCATATGGTGCTGGGTGCATGGGCGGGCACCTCAACCTCACTGTTGGTGTGGGTGCTCAAACAGGTCATTCGCTTCAATCGCCGCTTTGAGGAATTCATGGCGGAGCTGGAAAAACTCAACCAAATGCTGCTTGCAGATACCTGATGCCGTGCTCTTTTAACAGTTGAGGTTACGTCAAATACTAGGGAGTCTATGGCGTTCCCAACGCGCAAAAACGTGGGCGAGAACTACCATGAAAACAGAACACAACCGAGCGCCACTGGCAAAGGAAAGGGCCGAACCGCAACCACCTGCACAAACCTTTGCCAACTTCACACAAGCCATTGCGGGGCTTCTGGCTCAGCGCCGCACACACCAACCACCACCAGAAAAACAAAACGGGATGTGGAGCAGGGAATCGCAATAAGGGAGGCGGACAATTTGAACACAGAACACCCCATTGCCATAGAAGGGTATGCCAGCCGGTTTGAACTTTCCGATCAGGGGGGAGATGTCATGCGGCGTGGTGCATTTCAAAACTCGCTGCACGGGCGCAATCTGTCGGATGTCAAAATGCTCTGGCAACATGATCCAACAGTCCCAATCGGCAAATGGCTGCATATTCAGGAGGACAGCGTCGGCCTGTTTGTAAAAGGGGTGCTGTATCCGGGCATCTTGCAAGGGCAACAAGCCATCGCCATGGTGCGGGCTGGCATATTGGATGGCCTGTCCATCGGCTTTAAAACCCGCAAGGCTAGGCGAGATAATAGAACGGGCCGCCGCGATGTACTGGCAGTCGATCTCTGGGAGATCTCACTGGTCACATTCCCGCTGTTGTCATCAGCGCGTTTGTCGGTCGTCGCCTGAATCTCAAACAACTGAACGTTAATTGCGTGTGGCGTCATCCAGATGCCGCAGAGCGCACTCATGTGCTAGCGAAGGGAATAAAATCCTATGAAATCCGCATGTAATCCGACCTTGGAAACCAAGGACTTTGCACGGGAGGCCGCCAACAAAGCAGCTCCTCTTGCCAATACCGGCCATGTCACAGGGCAACTCACCGCCTATTCCGCTGTGCCAGCCAGTGCCGCCAGTTTTGAACAGCTGGGCAATGCGTACACAGAATACACGCAGACCAATGATGCGCGGCTGGAGGAGTTGGAGCAAAAATCCAGCGCAGATACGCTTTTGGATGAAAAACTGGCGCGGCTGGATGAGATTATTGATGGGCAACTGCGCCGGATCAATGAGGTTCAACTCAAATCACAGCGCTTGCCTCGTTCTGCGCCGGAAACTGGCCATAGCCAAACGGTTGAGGGCGAACATAAAACCGCCTTTGACACGTATATGCGCGAAGGCCGAGAAACGCAGCTCAAAGCCTTGGAACAAAAGGCAATGTCCGCTGGCTTGTCCGCAGATGGCGGTTATCTGCTGCCGGAGCAACTGGAAACAGACATTCTGCGCCGTCTCACATCTTTGTCTCCCATCCGATCCATTGCCGCAATCCGCAAGATTTCCGGTCCGTCTTATCGCCGCCCT
This sequence comes from Pseudovibrio sp. Tun.PSC04-5.I4, assembly GCF_900104145.1. Taxonomy (NCBI): domain Bacteria; kingdom Pseudomonadati; phylum Pseudomonadota; class Alphaproteobacteria; order Hyphomicrobiales; family Stappiaceae; genus Pseudovibrio; species Pseudovibrio sp. Tun.PSC04-5.I4. The sequence continues at coordinate 796,443 of NZ_FNLB01000006.1, forward strand.
GTCGTCAAAACCAACCCAACGGCGGATTGGGAAGGCGAAACAGACAGCAGAGCGGAAACACCCGGCATGAAGTTTGAAATGCGGGAGGTGAAGATATTCGAGCTCGCCGCCATGCCTGCGGTCACCCAAACCCTGCTGGACGATGCCGCCGTCAATATGGGCGAGATTTTGGCAGAGGAGGTAGAGACTGCCTTTGCAGAGAAGGAGTCCAGCGCTTTCCTCAATGGCAATGGCACATCCGAACCTCTAGGACTGCTCAAAGGCACCGTTCATGGAACACTGGATGATACAGGCGTTTCCATTGGTTCCATAAAGACCGGCGCAGCTGGTGCGTTTGCCTCCTCCAACGGAGGGGATGTTCTCATCTCACTGATCTACGGGGTGAAAACGGCAGCCCGCCGCAATGCGCGTTTCCTCCTCAACCGCAGAACCCAAGCGGCTCTGCGTAAGCTGAAAGACGGACAGGGCAATTACCTGTGGCAGCCACCAGTCACCGCAGGCGCTGACCCAAGCTTGATGGGTTTTCCGGTCACAGAGGCAGAACACATGCCGGATATGACGGCAGGCTCTAACCCCTACGCCATCGCTTTTGGTGATTTCCATCGTGGTTACATGGTGGTGGACCGGGTCGGCATCTCAGTGCTGCGAGATCCGTATACCAGCAAGCCCAACGTGCTGTTTTACATCACCAAACGCGTGGGCGGCGGCATCATGGATTATGACGCCTACAAGCTGATCAACTTCAGCGCCTAACCATTATCACTCTGAAATTTTGAAGAAGGAGGGGCCGCCGTGACGGCTATACTCACAGTGCCACCGGCTCTGGAGCCGGTTTCGCTTGCTCAGGCGCACGCGCAATTGCGGGTCTCGCACACCCATGAGGATGACCTGGTCACACGGTTGATCAAGTCGGCTCGGGAGCATGTGGAGACCATCACACGGCGGGCTCTCATTCATCAGGAATGGCGGGTGCTGCTGGATACCGCACCAGCTGACAGGCTTATACGGCTGCCCGTTGCCCCTGTGGCAGAGGTGCTCCGGGTCTACGTGTATGACCGGGAAGGCAATCAACGGCTGTTATCGGCCTCAGATTACCAGACGGATCTGGCGGGTAACCCAGCACGCCTGCGGTTTAAGGCCGGAGCCATTGGATGTCTGCGAGATCTCAATGGCATCGAGGTTGACTTCAAAGCAGGGTACGGCGCGGGGGCGTCCGCCGTCCCCGCTGGCCTGCAAACCGCCATCCTGATGTTGATGGGCTTCTGGTACGAGCGCCGCACGATGCTGGAAGAAGACCGCCTGACTGGACTAATGCCCCACGGCTTTGAGGCAGCACTGTCCCCCTATAAGGTTTTGAAAATATGAGGGCGGCAGGCAGGTTGAATGAGCCACTGCTGCTGCTGCGTTCAGAACAGACCCAGGCAACAGATGGCACCATCACACGTTCATACCAACAGGTCGCCATGGTGTGGGGAGAGGTGAAATCCACGGCAGGTAGTGAGGCGCTCACAGCTGGGCGGCTCTCATCAAGTTATCCCCTAACCATCACCATTCGCCGCAGAACGGATGTGGAGGAAGGCTGGCGGGTGGAGCGCGACGATCAAAGCTTGCGGGTCAAAGCAGTTGAGCCAGCCGGGGTGTCTGCCGCCTTCATGCGGCTGAGTTGTGAGTTGGAGGAAGGCCGTGATGGGGGAGCTTGACTACAGAAAAGCCTTGTTTCAAGCCATCCATGCCAAGACAGGACTGGCAGCTTATCTGGGGGATCCGTTGCGGGTGTTTGATGGTGTCCCGCGCGGCGCAAAATTACCCTACGCCACGTTAGAGGCTGTCTCAACCCAGTTGCTCACCGGGCATCTGGAGGAGGGCGGACGCATGAGCGGCTCCATTGGCATCTATTCCCGCCATCCAGATCGCTCCGAAATCCTCCAAGTTCTGCAAATACTCAGCGAGGTTCTGGAAGCTGGCGTATCGCCCGCCGCACCTCATGAAAGCGCAGGGCTCACCATGAGCGAAACCAGCTGCCGCCGCTTGCCAGATGGCCGCACTTGGTACGGGCGCATCAAGTTCACAGTTCTGCTTGAAGAAAACCAAGCGGCATAAACAGGAGGGACTACACATGGTCGCACAGGCGGGAAAAGATCTCCTGTTGAAGCTGGATTATGCGGGCTCAGGCACGTTTGAAAGCGTTGCAGGCCTGCGCAGCAGGCGCTTGGCGCTCAACGCAAGCCCGGTTGATATCACTGATGCCCAAAGCGTAGGCCGCTGGCGGGAGCTGTTGGCAGGCGCTGCCACACGGCACGCCTCCCTGTCGGGCAGTGGCCTGTTCCGTAACAAAGCCTCCGCTGAAAAGGTGCGCAGCGCTTTCTTTGCCGGAGAGTTGAAAAACTGGCAACTCATCCTGCCCGGTTTCGGTACGTTGGAAGGCCCGTTCCACCTCTCGGCACTGGAGTATTCCGGCGACTATCGCTCTGAAGTCACCTTCGAGATTGCGCTGGAATCGGCAGGTCCTCTCACATTCACCCCAACCCCCTGAGGAATGCATTATGGAAAGACCCTCATACAGACGCGGTGCCAACGCACGGCGCGGAGAGATCATTGCCGAACTGGCCGGGAAACCGCAAATCCTCGTCCTCACACTGGGGGCACTCGCCGAGCTGGAAGACGCCTTTGCCTGCGAGAACCTGCAGGCGCTGACTGAGCGTTTCACCTCCGGCTCCCTGAGCGCAACAGACATCATCAAGGTGTTGGGCGCAGGTCTACGCGGAGGTGGTCTACTCGTTGAAAATGAGGAGGTCGCCGGGATGCCGTGTGAAGGCGGTATTCCAGTCTTGGCAAGGCTGGCGGGAGAGCTGCTGGTCGCAACCTTTGCCCCGGAAACCAAACCAACAGCAGATCAGGGCGAGCACCACCCGCGCCCGTAATACGCGAGAGACCTTCAAACCAGCCCGCTGCCCAGTCTTTCCCATGGCGTGATCTTTTTTACAAAGCCAGCCGGGAACTTGGGTGGTCCTCTCGCACATTCTGGCAAGCAACCCCAACCGAGTTGGCCATGGCGCTGTTTCCTGAAAAGCCAAACGGATCTGCCGTTATGGAGCGGGAAACGCTGGAACAGCTCCTCACTCAGTTCCCAGATATTTAGGAGGGTTTAGGCAATGGCCTCTAACAACAATGAAACCATAGATGTGAGCGAAGCACGGGAGCTGGAAGCAACCATGCAGGAGGTGAGTTCACTGGCTAAAGAATTCTCCTCCGAGCTGAGTAAAGGCCTGCAAAGCGCTGTAGTCTCAGGCAAGGATCTGCAATCAATCCTCTCCAAAGTCGCCCTCAATCTTTCCAACTCAGCCCTCAGCAGTGCCCTTAAACCGCTGGAAAATCTGCTCACCTCCAGCATCACATCGCTCATCAGCGGGCCATCAGCAGGCGTAACCCCCTTTGCCAAAGGCGGGGTCGTATCCTCACCCACCATGTTCGCTATGGGTGGCTCTGGTCTTGGTGTGATGGGAGAAGCGGGCACAGAGGCAATATTGCCCCTGCAACGGGGCAGCGATGGCCGCCTTGGAGTTGCAGCATCAGGAGGCGGGACACACCCCAACATCACAGTCAATGTGATGGCACAGGATGTACGCAGTTTTGAAAAATCTCAGGGGCAGATTGCGATGATAATGGCCCGCGCCACCGGACGGGGGCGACGCGGGCTATGACGCCGGCATTGAAGAGGAGGGACTCAAGGACCGACGTAGTTTTGCTACCGGACGGTGGCAGCAAACTTTGTGGAAAATACCGCTGTTCAGCAAAGAGGGAGGAGCTTGAACATTGGGCCTGCGCAAATCACGCAAACAAATTTCCCATGTCAAACCTCATAGATGCTTCGTGCAGTCCTAACCTTGAGCCAAGTCAAACAGGAGAGGGATATGCCCTTATGTTTTGTTGATGAACCATTCCCCCTTGGAATTTCCTTTGGGGCATCTGTCAGGGTTGAGAAACGCGCGCAGGTCTCCTCTCTGCTCAATGGCATGGAGATTCGGAATGCCATCTGGAAGGGCTCCCGCCGTCATTATGATGTGGGCACAGGCCTGCGCAGTTCAGCAGACCTGCACAGTGTCCTCGGGTTTTTCGAGAAGGTGGGAGGCCGCCTTTGTGGGTTTCGGTTTCGCGACCCAATGGAGCATAAATCCTGCGCGTTTGATGGCGTGCCCAGCGCCACTGACGCGGTGATTGGCGTTGGCGATGTAACCACCACAACGTTTCAACTGGTTAAACCTGTGGGCGTGGGGGCCAGCTTATGGCAGCGCAAAATATCAAAACCGGTGGTTGGTACGGTGAGTGTGGCCGTGGCGGGAATGACAAAGACCATCGGCAGCCATGTTCTGCTGGATCCGATGACCGGCCACCTTGAATTTCAAGAGGGACATATTCCCCTCAGTGAGGAAGTCGTGAGCGCAGGCTTTTTCTATGACACGCCCACCCGCTTTGAAGCTGATCATCTGGATATCAACCTGCTGCACTTTGAAGCCGGACAGGTGCCCAGCATTCCCCTCGTGGAAATTATCGGCTGATCTCATTTAACGCTCCTGCATATTGAAAGAGCAAACTCATGTTCAACGCTGCTTTGAAAGAACACCTGCAAGGGGATGGGCTCACTGTGGCCTATTGCTGGCAATTAAAAGCCAATAACGGGCACACCCTCGGCTTCACCAACCATGATCACGCGATTACCTTTGATGGAATGACCTTCGAGCCGGGATTCGGGTTTGATGGCACGCAAGCCAACGCGCAAGCTGAGTTTCAGGCAGGACAAGAAGAAGCCCTCGGCATTCTGTCCTCAGATAGCCTGAGCGAGCAGGACTTGTATGCTGGTCTTTGGGACAATGCAGCAGTTGAGGTCTACCTCGTCAACTGGCAAGCCCCGGATCAGCACCAGTTACTTCGCCGGGGAGATCTGGGAGAAGTCACAAGAGATACCAACGTATTTCGCGCAGAGTTTCGCTCACTGGCAGCGCGACTTTCAGCACCAAAGGGCAGGGTGCTCTCCCAGCAATGCCATGCAGACCTTGGTGATGCAAAGTGCGGTGTGGACCTGAGCGCAACAAAGAATACCCGCTCAGTCACCATCGCGAGACAAGATGCCAGCAAACACCTCATCATTGAGGCCAATGCCGATATCACCGCAGGCTGGTGGGCGTTTGGTAAACTCACTCTGTTGGCAGGCCCTTACAAGGATCAAGCTCTTCGTATTGCAGGCCATACAGCAGAGCAAGGCGAACATAGATTATCCCTTTGGTCGCCAATTTTGCTGGAATTGACCTTTCCCCTCGCAGCGAAAATCAGTGTTGGCTGCGATAAGAGCTGGGGCACATGCCAGTCACGGTTTCAAAACCACCAAAACTTTCGCGGCTTCCCTCATATGCCGGGCAATGATTTTATGCTGGCGGGACCAGAAAGCACCTCCGCTGGTAACAACGGCGCAAAGCTGGTGGGGTGAAAATGACCTTGACCCGTGATGACATCATCGCCGAGGCCCGCAGTTGGATAGGAACCCCCTACCAGCATCAAGCCTGCGCCAAAGGGGCCGGCTGCGACTGTCTCGGCCTCATTCGTGGACTCTACCGATATACGCATGGCTCAGAGCCGCCAATGCCCGCAGCTTATGCACCCGAATGGGCTGAGCTGCGAAAAGACGATCAGCTCCTCCATGCCGCCCAGCGCTATCTGCATGAAATTGAGGGACAAGCGCAGACCCCGATGCCCGCTGAAATCATTTTGTTCCGCTGGGCACCTCAATACCCTTGCAAACATCTTGGCGTGATGAGTGGCAGTGACCGTTTCATCCACGCCTATGAGCCTGTGGGTGTGGTTGAAAGTCCGCTCGTTCCCATGTGGCGCAACCGCATAGCAGCCCGGTTTTCTTTTTTCCCAAATTAATCGTTTCAGAAAGGAATTCCCTATGGCAACCATGGTACTTTCCAGTGTGGGTGCAGCGGTTGGTGGTGCCATTGGTGGGCCTATCGGCGCGATTGCAGGGCAGGCATTGGGCGCATTGGCTGGGTCCTATATCGACCAGCAAATATTTGGTGAAACACGGGAAATCTCAACCGGAAAACTGGGAGACCTGCAATTACAAACCGCTGCTGAAGGCGCATCCTTGCCCTTCGTATATGGCCGCGTGCGGGTCACAGGCAATATCATCTGGGCAACCCGGTTTGAGGAGGTTGTTAGGGAAGAAAAGCAAGGTGGTAAATCCGCCGGGCCATCAACCAGTGTTACCAGCCACAGCTACTACGCCAATTTTGCGGTGGGATTATGCGAAGGCCCGATATCCGCCGTGCGCCGCATCTGGGCCAATGGCAAGGAGCTGGAGACCTCCTCCCTCAACCTGCGTATCTACCTTGGAAGCGAAGACCAGCAACCGGACCCGCTTATTGAAGCCAAACAAGGCGCAGCCCCGGCCTACAAAGGCACAGCCTATGTGGTGTTCGAGCATTTACCATTGGCAGATTTTGGCAACCGCCTGCCCCAATTGGCATTTGAGGTGTTGCGCTCTGTAGAACCCTTGGAGCAACAAATCAAAGCGGTGACCCTTATCCCCGGTGCGGGGGAGTTCATCTATCATCCAGAGGAGGTGTTACAGGAACTCTCTCCGGGCAACACCAGAAGCGTCAACCGCCATGGCAACGGCGAGGAAACAGACCTCATCCGGTCGTTAGACGAGTTACAAGCCCTTTGCCCCAATCTACAAAGTGTCGCGCTGGTGGTCTCATGGTTTGGCGATGACCTGCGTGCATCACACTGTTCCATTCGTCCCAAGGTTTCCAACAACACGGCCAAGCACTTGCCCGCCAATTGGAGCGTGGCTGGCCTTGCAAGGTCGCAGGCACAGCAAGTCTCACAGATTGATGGCAAACCAGCCTTTGGCGGCACTCCCTCGGATGCGTCCATCATCGCAGCGATCATCGAGCTAAAACGGCGCGGCTTGAAAGTCATGTTCTATCCGTTTGTGATGATGGATATTCCCGCAGACAACCAATTGCCGGACCCATATGGCGCTGCAAAACAGGCAAGCTACCCATGGCGCGGCCGCATCACCACAGATATTGCGCAGGGTGTAACAGGGTCTTCGCAGGGAACCTCTGCCATCAACCCACAGATAGAGGCGTTCCTTGAGGAAAGCACCCAATGGCGCTACCGCAAGTTCATTCTCCACTACGCAAATCTGGTGAATGAGGCAGGCGGTGTCGGTGCATTCCTGATCGGCTCAGAGCTGCGCGGTCTCACACAAAGCTGGGCGGGCGCTGGTTCGTTTCCGTTCGTCGATCACTTAAAAACGCTGGTGGGAGACGTGCGCCAGATTGTTGGAAACACAACAAACCTCTCCTATGCTGCGGACTGGAGCGAATACGCAGGCTACGCGCCGCAATCAGGTGACCTACGATTTCCTCTCGATCCACTCTGGGCACGGCCTGAGGTCGACTTCATCGGCATAGATAACTACCTGCCACTCACAGACCTACGAGATGAAGATGATCCGCAAAGTGCCTATGATCTGGAGCAACTACGTGCGGGAATCACCTCTGGTGAGTACTACGACTGGTATTATGCCAACCAAGAGGCACGGAACCAGAAGGCCCGCACCCCCATTACTGACGATGCCCATGATAAGCCATGGGTTTTTAGGCAAAAAGACCTGAAGAGCTGGTGGCAAAACCAGCATGTGGAGCGGGTTGGTGGAACGGAAGTAAGCAGCCCCACACCATGGGTGCCGCAATCCAAACCCATCTGGTTCACAGAGCTTGGCTTTCCAGCCGTTGACAAAGGCACAAACCAGCCCAACGTTTTTGTCGATCCCAAATCCTCAGAAAGCCACTTACCTCATTTTTCCAAAGGCCATCGGGACGATCTGGTACAACGCCGTGGGCTAGAAGCTCAGCTAAGCTATTGGGGCACGGATCATCCAAATTGGCCTCAAGGGGACAATCCAACGTCCAGCCACTACTCGGGCGAAATGGTTGATCCAGATAATGTCTATCTCTGGACGTGGGACGCACGGCCCTATCCTGAGTTCCCAACCTACACCAGCGAGTGGGCAGATGGCCCCAACTGGCAGCTCGGGCATTGGCTGACGGGACGCCTAGGCAACCTCTCTGCAAATGGCCTGATCCGCGCCATGCGAGACGATTTCGGCCATACTGCAGACCTGTGTGAACTTGCCGACCTTGGGGAGAGCATTGAGGGGCTGGTGGTTGCGGGTCCAACATCGCTGCGCTCAGCTCTTTCTCCCGTCCTGCAATTGTTCGACGCAATGGCAGTCGATCGCGGCACGCATCTTGCTATTGTATCAAAACACCCTGCTGGGACCAGTCCCATCGACAACACATTACAACTGGGGGATATTTTAGAGGCTCAGCAAGAGGGAGAGGGGTTTATCTCCATCGCTCGAAATGATGGAAAAGATCTGCCAGCTGAGTTGCGCTTGTCCGGTTCTGACCCTCAACGTAATTTTGAAAGTATCGTGGTTGCATCCCGCAGGCTGGAGGGTGTTGACCGAAGAACGTCAACAATTCACCTCCCTATCGTTGTCTCGTCCCATACAGCTAAACGTCTGGTGAGAAAGCTGCATCAATCACTTTGGCTAGACCGTGAAAAGATGATGTTCAACCTATCGCTTAAAACCGCAGATTTGCGTGTTGGAGACCAGATAACACTGCCGGCGGAATTGCTAAGTGAACAAGCAACACCAATGACATGCCGGATAGATCAGATTTCGCTGGGCTCTTCAATGGAGATTGAGGCTACGCGCTTGTCAGGATCACCATCCGCAGCGACTGCAATCTCCAACCACGGTGATGTTGCTCCCATCTATAATGAGGGCACATCCGGCCCGCCTCTCGTTAAAATCATTGATCTGCCAGGGTTCCATTCAGAAGGGCCCGATGATGGCAGCCCGGTCATCGCGGTCTATAACCAAAGCTGGCCCGGAGCCTATCAGGTCTATCAGTCCAGCTCGGGCGAGGATTTCACACCGCTCATGCAAGTGACTGACCCTGCTGTGATGGGAGAACTGGTTGAGAACCTCTCCGCCGGCCCTGTCTGGCGCTGGGATCTCAAATCAAACCTAACCGTCAAACTGTTTGGGGGCACACTGCAAAGCCGCAAGGAACTGGATGTTCTGGCAGGTGCAAATGCGTGTGCAGTCAAAACCTTGGATGAGTGGGAGGTGATACAGTATTGTAATGCCGAATTAATCGCGCCCATGACCTACAAACTCACCAAGCTTTTACGCGGCCAGTTAGGCACAGAGCATTTAGCGGTGATAGGCACGCCAACAGGAGCTGACTTCCTCGTGCTGGACGCCTCCATACAGAAGTTACCATGGACCTCGGACAAAGCGGATATAACACTCTCGTACCGTGTCGTTCCTGCAGGCAAACCGCTTGGATACAAATGGGCAACAACCACCACGGATACAGGAGACCAAAGTGCGCTCAAACCGTATGCGCCGGTTCATGTGAAAACCTCACAAGAAATCAACGGTGATCTCCACATCGCATGGACGCGCAGAACACGGTGGGAAGGGGACAGTTGGGCGCTGGTGGACGTTCCGCTTCATGAGGATGTTTTGCAATTCAGCGTAAAAATATACAAAAGTGTTGCCGGACAAAGTACCGTCACTTTTTTGCGTGAGCTCACGGTAGAGAAGAGTGAGGCAATCTACTCCCAGTCAATGATGCTTCAGGATGTAGGTGTGGGGAACCATCAACTTAAGATAGATATTGCGCAGCTCTCCGCCAAATATGGAAAGGGAACAACCATCACGAGTACGTTCAAAGTTTACCTCTGACATTAAGGGCGGTTTAAACAGGGTTATCCAAATTTCTTTAAGGAGAATGCCCAGTGCTGGCACAAGGGGCCAAGAATCTGCTAGGTCATTGTTTTGGAATAATAACGCATCGTTCATGTGACGTTCAGCGCTTGCCGGTTAGAAGACCCATTATGAGACATCGAATCCAACAATTCCTTTTTCGCCCTTTGATGGCATTGGCTTTGGTAACTGCCGTTTTCGCTTGGTCCACTCCAGCTCATGCTGCGTGTTTGTCGTCCAGCGCCACACGCCAGGCGGTTGCCAGTGGGCAGGCGAGGCCTTTAGGATCTTTGCGCGTCAACGGACAGATCCTTTCAGCCAAACTGTGCGAAAGCGGCGGCGGGTTGGTTTACGTGCTGTCGGTGCTCAACAACGGAAATGTTTCACAAGTGCGATTGAACGCACGAACGGGACGCAGGCAGTAACGAGAGTGCCAAGAGCTTTGGATATAAGAAGTCTTGCCTGAATTTGAACGAATTTTTCAAGCGATATAAACTTTGAAGCTGGTGTGGGGTATTTGTAATGCGGATGTTGGTTGTCGAAGATGACGGCGATTTAAACAGGCAGCTGTGCGAAGCGCTGGAAGATGCAGGCTACGTTGTCGATAAAGCATTTGATGGTGAAGAAGGGCATTTCCTCGGAGATACCGAACCGTATGACGCGATTATTCTGGACCTGGGTTTGCCGCAAATGGATGGCCTCAGCGTGCTGGAGCGCTGGCGCCGCGATGGTCATACCACACCTGTCCTCATTCTCACCGCACGCGACCGGTGGAGTGATAAGGTTGCCGGTATTGATGCGGGCGCAGACGATTACGTTGCCAAGCCGTTCCACATGGAAGAAGTCCTGGCGCGGGTGAGGGCTTTGGTTCGCCGTGCAGCTGGTCTGGCATCCAATGAGATCTCCATTGGCGATATTGTTTTGGACACCAAGGCGGGCAAAGTCACCAAAAACGGTATGTCCGTCAAACTGACCTCTCACGAATTTCGCTTGCTGTCCTATCTCATGCACCATAAAGGCAGAGTAATTTCCAGAACCGAATTGGTTGAACATCTCTACGATCAGGACTTTGACCGCGACTCCAATACCATTGAAGTCTTTGTAGGTCGCTTGCGGAAGAAATTCGGCAGCAAAATGATCGAGACAGTGCGCGGATTGGGTTATCGGTTACAGGAAGAAAATGCCTGACACAGACAGCAAACCGCAAATGGCCTCCAAAGGCCTTAATCGCTGGAACCTGATCCGTTATATCCGCAAACAGCAACAGACGTCATTGGCATGGCGTCTGATTTTTGTTGCTGGCCTCTGGGCTATTGTCACCCTGTTCGTTGCAGGCGCTATCCTCGTCGCCCTGTTTCGTGAAGCTGGTGAAAAAGCGCTGGATGATCGTCTAGACGTGCATATGACAGCTATTGTCAGCCTCATTGCCAATGTCGGAGACCAACAGAAGCTTGAGACCCGGCAAATTGGTGATCCACGCTTCACTATGCCGTTGTCTGGTTGGTATTGGACAGTTCAACGGGACGGCAAAGTCCTTTATGAGAGCGATTCTTTGTTCGGTGATACGCTCAAAATGCCAAATCTTGGTGGGGTATCAGAGGCAACGCGCAATATCATTGGTCCTGCAGGGCGAGATTTGCGCCTTCTGCAAAAACGCATTCAATTCGGCAGTGAAACACCTGTCACAATTGCTGTTGCTGGCAGCACGAGAGAACTTGGCGAAAGCACCACTTCTTTTGCGTGGCAGGCCGCGACGACACTGGGCGTTTTGGGTTTGGGGTTGATCGGCGCCATTTTCCTTCAGGTCCGCTTTGGTCTGCGACCTTTAAACGAACTTCAGGATTCATTTGGCCGGGTACGGCAGGGTAAAGAGGAAGAAGTGCTGGAGGACCTGCCAAAAGAGCTGAAACCGTTGGCAGTGGAACTCAACGCTCTCATTCATTCCAATAGAGAAGTGGTGGAACATTCCAGAACACAGGTAGGTAATTTAGCACATGCCCTGAAAACGCCTCTGTCAGTGATTACCAACGAGGCACGCAGTTCTGATGATCCGCTTGCAATGAAGGTTTCAGAACAGGCAGATCTGATGAGAGGGCAAGTCCAGCACTATCTGGAAAAGGCGCGCATGGCGGCTCAGCGCAGAGTTATCGGCGTGTCTTGTGAGGCAGGGCCGATCATTGCACGCATGGCTCGGGCGATGGAGAAAATCCATCGTGACAAGGAGCCGGAGATATCGGTTGAGATGGATGAAGGCCTGTTGTTCAGAGGTGAGCAACAGGATCTGGAAGAAATCCTTGGAAATTTGTTGGATAATGCCTGCAAATGGTGTGATAAAAAAGTGTCAGTGACGCTCAAAACCCACAATTCCTCCGCGTCACTTATATGTCTGATCGTAGAAGATGATGGTCCAGGACTAGGACCAGAAGAGCGAAAACGGGCGGTACGTCGTGGTCAGCGTTTGGATGAAACAGTACCGGGTACCGGGCTTGGTTTGTCAATTGTAGTTGATATTGCAGGCGTTTATGGTGGCGCGTTTGAGCTGGGATCTAGCAAACTGGGCGGGCTAAAGGCAACAGTCACGTTGCCTGCGCTGTCAATCTAATCTGTTTTGGGCAGGGGTTGCATCTGTTTTAAACAGTACGGATAGTAGATTTAACTGTGTTTTGGGGGTTGCTTGGCAACATCGTTTTCGGGCTAATGGCGCAGCTTTTGCTCAAAGACTGTCGAGAATCTCGGGAAGGAACTATCGTTCCTTTTCAGAAAACTGATAAGTCGCTAAAGCGACAAAAAGGATGCATGTTGGTGCGGAACTGGAAACAAATTTTGGCTTTGTCTTGCATGGTTGGCGGTTTGGCTGGCTGTAGCACGACAGACCATCTCTCAAAGTCAGAGCAGTCCTCATCCTCTTCATCTGTCTTTGGGTTCTGGTCTTCAGAAAACGAGCAGAATGGTGCAGCTCAAGCTGCAATCGACAGCGCAACTGCCGGTGAATTAAAGCAGATGCTCCGCAGTGGTGATCTGGATACCGTTTACAAAGCGCAAAACAAAGCACTCAACGCATCGGATGCTGGCAACAAAGTTGTGTGGCGGAACCGATTCTCGGGGGCCAATGGCACAGCAAAGTCTGGTCCGGTGTATTATGTGAATGATCGCCGCTGCCGCGACTTCAAACACACCATTGCTTACGATGAAAAAACGCAGGTTATCAAGGGTGCAGCCTGTGAAGAGGGCGAACGCTGGGCTGCGTTGAACTAACAAATTTCCTGAGCAAATTTAATCTTTCCCGAGAAAATTAGGCGGCTATAGCCGTTTATCTACGGAAAATATTGCCTATCAAGACTTGATTAAGCAATTCAGCCGATAGTTTCTGCGGGGTAATGCAATTCTGTCCTTTGATAAAGGTGTGTGTGATCCAGGTTTCGGCATAATTTTGCCGGGGCCAGAATAAAGCTGAGTACCAGAGAGTTTTGGATGCACGAAATAAACCACAAAGCGTTGCAGATGGAAAAGGTACTGGGTGCCTTATCTCATAGTGCATTGCGTATGTTGGAGCGGTCCGTAGAGGGCACGTTGCAAAGTGGCAAGTCTGTCCCCAACTCTGATCTCATGCTGCAGACGATTCGTCGGCTACTTGGTCAAAACACATCTATTCCTGAAATAAAGCTCTCTCTGGAAACACCGTTAAAGCGCGCGATCTTGAGCCCGCTACAGCCATTTTTGGTTCCTGCCCCGTTAAAGCAGCAACGCGCTGGACGTATAGATGCCTCTGTCATTGATACGCTTTGGGCTTATATGCGGCGTGAGCTTCTTTCAAAAGAGTTTTCAGAAGCAGTCACTGCGTTGGAAGAGCTTTGCGAAGAGCAAGATCTGCCCTCAACACATGATACGGTTCGAAAAGCGTTGGCGATCGCTGCAGAAGGATTACGCTTGCGTTTGGTTGCTGCGGCCAAAAAAGAACTGATAGCGGCTGAGAGTGACAGTCAAACCAAGACCAAACTCCGCCGCAAAGTTGGTGGGCACGTTAATTTCGACTTCTTTAGAGACGCGCTGGAGATTCTGGACCGCGCGCCCGCTTGGGAAGATGTAATGGTTCGCACAAAACCATTTGCAGAAGACGTTTTGTCCATGAGGTCGGGAGAGAGTTTATCAGAGCTGCGATCTCATATCGAAAAGCATCCCAAGGAGGCGAGTTATCTGGCCGCGCTGTCTTACCTGCGCCTGGATGAAGCGCCCGCGGAGCTCATAAAACTCGCACAGGCTCTCTCAGTAAGTGCAGAACTCAATGGCATTGTTGGGACGCCTTATGCAGTCTTTGTGGAATTTGCGTTGTCTGCCTTTGAACAAAGCATCATCCTTGTCGAAGGGTGGCAGAAGGACGAGGGCTCTGTTGTCGGCTTACCAGAAGCAGCAAAAGCCTGCCTGATTCATTTTGAGGATTTAGACGAGCTCAAGGGCTTTGTTGAATGTGATCACTGGTATCACCAAACAACCCAGCTTAAAGGTCGCCTCTGTGCCATGCTGAAGGAAGAAATCCGCACCCTACCGTCTTTACTCGAAGAGGTGATAGCCTCAGAAATTCAATCAGAGAGAGTGAAAAATCAGAGTGGATCCCGTACCGAGCAGATTCAACGCTCCTATCACAAATGTTTGAGGGGATTAAAACTGGCCAAGCTTGCATCCCAATACGCTGGCATCCTCGGTCTCAATGAGTTGCAAAACTCTACCCACGAACATGTTGAACGTTTTATCGACCGCAATTCTGAAATGCTGCTGAAGTCGCCTAAATCAGCGCAAAACGAGACAAAAAACGTTCCCAATTATGGCGAAATTTCGCAAAAGTTGAGCCGTTTGATCTCTATGAGCGAGATCTCATTAGAGCCTGAAGACACCGCGAACCTGATCCGTAGGCAGAAGACATACTTAAAAAACGCCGCTTAACCCATTGCTTGCGCCTGCGTCTTTTAGAAAGTAAGTGAATTTTCCTAGGTATTTTGTGGGTATATAACCCCTGCGACGGCCCGCCGCAGGGGGGGAACTGTTGCCTTTCACATTTAGAACCTGTCTATTTAGGCCACTATGACATTCTGGTTAGTTCTCGCAATTTTGACGGCGGCGGTCGCATTGACCGTACTCGTTCCATTGACCCGCTCTCCCAAGGTTAGTCCTGAAGAGCGCAATGATGAAGCTGTGTTTCGTGCTCAGCTTGATGAAATACAAAAAGATCTTGAGCGCGGTGTTATCGCGCCGGATATGGCAGAAGCCGCCAAAATTGAAGTGTCGCGCCGTTTGTTGGCAGCGCATAAGCAAAACCAGGGAGGTCATACCTCGGCTCCCTCTAAGTTTCGCATGCGATTGGTCCAGCTTACGGTGATTATACTGATGCCATTGGCTGCCCTTGGTATGTATTTGCAATTTGGCTCTCCTGAGGTGCCAGACCAACCACGCGCAGAGCGTTTGGTCGCACAATCAGGGCAAGCCGATTTGCGGGTGCTCATTGCGCGCACTGAAGACCATTTGCAGGAAAATCCGAAGGATGGTCAGGGCTGGGCAGTCATCGCTCCAGTCTACATGCGCACCGGGCAGTTTGAGAAAGCGCGCCGCGCCTACGCCAATGCGTTGCAACAGTATTCTGAAAATACTGAGCTGATGGTTGGATGGGCAGAAGCCAGCATTTTTGCCAACAACGGGCAGGTCAGCGAAGAAATTGAAAAGGTATTGCGGAGGATCAACCTCGCGCAGCCTGAAATGCTTCAACCTTACTATTATCTGGCCATGGCGATGGGCCAAAAAGGTCAGCTTAATAAGGCTCTGGACGCGTGGAATGCCCTACTGAGAAGTGCAGACCCAACAGCGCCTTGGATAGATGCTGCCAAAGCTCAACGCGATGAACTGATCGCACAAGGTGCCGTCGCATCAAGCAAAATTCCTGAGCTTTCTGCCGCAGCGCAACAACCAGCCAGCCCAACAGCTGAGGAAGTCAGTGCAGCATCGCAAATGAGCGCAGATGACCGCAAAGACATGATCAACCAAATGGTTGTTCAGCTGAATGAGCGTTTAACGGAAGAGGGTGGTTCAGCTGCCGAATGGGCACGATTGATCCAGTCTCGGATTATTCTTGGCGAACAGGTAAAGGCGATCAAAACAGTTGCCCGCGCCAAGGAAAACCTGAAAGACGATGCTGCTGGTCTGAAACAGATCAACCAGCTGGCGGCGAGTTTGAAGTTAACACCTGCCAAATGAGGCAGATAGCATAAATGCTGCGACCAGCTTGAAAAACCTAGTGGCTCAGAGTTGGCAACGTATCTTTGGAACTGGCAAAAATGACACGTAAACAGAAAAGACTCGGCCTCATTGGTCTTGCAGGATTGGTGCTGACGTCAGCCGTCGGCTTGGTTCTTTATGGACTTTCCAGCAGCGTGACCTATTTCCAAAGCCCAAGCGATATTGCTGAACAGCAGATAGCTGTTGGGCAGAGAATTCGTCTTGGTGGTTTGGTGGAAGATGATTCCGTCGATAAAAGTGCTGGCTCCATAATTCTGTTTCGCGTAACCGATCAGGCTGAAACTGTTCCGGTGTTCTTTAAAGGTATTTTGCCAGATCTGTTCCGCGAAGGGCAGGGCATCATCGCCGAAGGTTTTATGGATGAAAAAGGCGTCTTCAATGCCGATTTGGTTCTAGCCAAGCACGATGAGAGCTACATGCCTAAGGAAGTCTATGAGTCACTCAAAGACGAGGGACATTGGATGGAAGAAGAGCAGGCCGCAGTCACCGACCAGAGTTCCAAAATAAATTAATCAAAGTCAGCCCACAACCGGGCCGGAAGTACAGCACCTGAAATGGACTGTAGGAAAACGCAATGATAATTGAAATTGGCCACTATGCGCTCATTCTTGCATTGGTAGTCGCAGCGATTCAATCAGTCTTTCCAGTGTGGGGAGCCGTTCATTCAGATCACCGTCTGATGGGAATGGCGCCTGGCCTTGCAATACTTATGTTCCTTCTGGTTTGCGTTTCCTTTGGCGCATTAACCTGGGCCTATTTGTCCTCTGACTTCTCACTGCTGAATACCTATCAGAATTCGTATAGTGATAAGCCGTTGATCTATAAAATCTCCGGCGTCTGGGGGAACCATGAGGGCTCCATTCTGCTCTGGGTGCTCATTCTTACGTTGTTTGGCGCGCTCGTTGCTGTGTTCTCCCGCAACATTCCTCAACAATTGAGAGCCGCAACACTCGGCGCTCAGGGTTGGGTATCCTTCGCATTCCTTCTGTTTGTTATTGTTGCATCAAATCCGTTCATACGCATTAGCCCGGCTCCGTTACAAGGCACCGGCCTGAACCCAATGCTGCAGGATGTGGGTTTGGCTATACACCCGCCAATCCTTTACATCGGTTATGTTGGCTTCTCCATCGTGTTCGCGTTCGCAGCCGCAGCCCTTATTCTTGGCAAGCTTGATGCCGCATGGGCGCGTTGGGTGCGTCCTTGGATTCTCGTCAGTTGGTCCTTCCTCACCCTCGGCATCGCAATGGGTTCTTATTGGGCTTATTACGAGCTCGGTTGGGGTGGCTGGTGGTTCTGGGATCCGGTTGAAAACGCATCCTTTATGCCATGGTTGACCGGTACCGCCCTGTTGCACTCCGCAATTGTTATGGAGCGCCGTGATGCGCTCAAAGTCTGGACAGTCTTCCTTGCACTTCTGACATTTTCGTTGTCGCTGCTTGGTACCTTCCTCGTCCGTTCTGGTGTCCTGACCTCTGTTCACGCGTTTGCAGTTGATCCAGCTCGTGGTGTCTTTATTCTGGCTATCCTCCTCATCTTCGTAGGTGGATCTCTGGCTTTGTTCGCATGGCGTGCGCCTCTGCTACGTCAGGGTGGTTTGTTCTCTCCCATCAGCCGTGAAGGCGCGTTGGTGCTCAACAACTTGTTCCTTACAACGGCTTGTGCAGCTGTGTTTGTTGGAACGCTCTATCCGCTGGTCCTTGAAGCCTTCTCTGGCAGTAAGATTTCTGTAGGCGCACCATTTTTCAACCTGACATTCGGCCCGATCATGGTGCCCGTGCTGATTTTGATGCCATTTGGTCAGTTGTTGGCGTGGAAGCGCGGCGATATATTGGGCGTGAGCCAACGTCTGACGTCAGCTTTCATTGTGTCGATTCTGGCAACGATTGGATTGATCTGGTTCATGGGCGCAAGCTCCACCAGCATCCTGACAGCGCTCGGCTTTGGTCTGGCCTTCTGGGCAATCTTCGGCTCCTTGTGGGAGATTGTAGATCGCTCTCAGATCTTCAAAGTAGGTGTCGCGCGTGCCTTTGCTCGTGTTAAAGGCTTTGCACCAACAGTGTGGTCCTCTGTTCTGGGACATGCTGGTATCGGTATAACTGTTCTGGGTATTGTCGCCACCTCAGCCTTTGAGATGGAACGTGTGGAAGTCATGCGACCGGGTGATACTCTGGAGCAGAATGGCTATCACGTGACCTACGAGAAGAGTTGGGTACAAAAAGGCGCGAACTATGAAGAGATTGTATCTCGCTATACGCTTCGTAAAGACGGCCAGATTGTAGACATCATGGAGCCTACCAAGCGTGCTTATGCAGCCGGTGGTATGCCGATGAGCGAAACGTCCATCGCAACCTTTGGGTTCTCACAGGTCTACTTCGCGACAGGTGACACTGATGAAAATGGTGGTATCGTTACGCGCATCTACTTCAAGCCGTTGATCACCTTGATCTGGATTGGAACACTTATCATGTCCCTAGGTGGTGCGATTGCGTTGTTTGATCGTCGCTTGCGTGTAGGCGCTCCTGTATCTGCACGAAAACGCAAAGTTGCAGCACTTGCGCGTGCAAATGCTAGTCCGGCGGAGTAAGAACCATGAAGCTCAAATTCGTTCTGGCCCTGCTTTCATGCATTCTTATGGGTTCTGGTATTGCATTCGCTGTGAACCCGGATGAAGTGCTGAAAGATCCGGTTTTGGAAGGACGTGCTCGCGAAATCTCAAAAGTGGTTCGCTGTGTGGTGTGTCAGAACCAGTCCATCGACGATTCTAACGCCAAACTGGCAAAAGACTTGCGGTTGTTGGTTCGTGAGCGGTTGGTCGAAGGGGATAGCGACAGCGAAGTTCTGGATTATCTTGTAGCCAGATATGGTGAGTTCGTTCTGCTGAAGCCTCGTTTTGCGTTTCACACTTTGTTCTTGTGGGCAGGCGGTCCTCTGGTTCTCGTTTTGGGTGGCTTTTTCTTGTGGCGAACGGCTCGCAAGAAAAAAGGCGCTTCTCAGAATAAGGCTGGATCCGCTGTTAAACCTCTGACAGCCGAAGAGCAGGCCGAATTGGACAAGTTGATGTCTACGCCTAAATAGAGCGATAAATTCGCGAAGGGGCCTCACGATCACAAGTTGTGAGGCTCACGGTAAATCACTTCTTTTTGCAACCAGTTGAATTGTAAAGGTGCGTGTAAGCGCGCACTAGATACCTGTCTTATAAAGTATTGACTGCGCCCGGAGCTATTCTAGATGGCAGCTGCGCAGGAAAATGACAGGAACCATTCACATGGCAAATGATCCGGAAAAACTGGAATTTGAAGGCTCTTTGGGAGCCCAACTCGCAGCCCGTCTGGATAAGCCAGAAGGCACACCCAAAGCCTATGCGCTTTTTGCGCACTGTTTTACATGCTCTAAAGACTTGTCAGCCGCGCGCCGTATTGCTGCTGCCCTGACAAAAGATGGCATTGCAGTCCTACGCTTTGATTTTACAGGTTTAGGTAACAGCGGTGGAGATTTTGCCTCCACCAACTTCTCTTCAAACCTTCAGGATCTTGTGCTTGCCGCGGATTACATGCGCAAACATCTGGAAGCTCCCAAATTGCTTGTTGGCCATTCTCTTGGCGGCGCAGCCGTGCTTGCCGCTGCCGCGGAAATTCCCGAAGTTGATGCTGTCGCAACCATTGGCGCACCGGCTTCAGCTGATCATGTCATCCATAATTTTGGTGCCTCACTGGATGAAATTGAAGAAAAAGGCGAGGCAACTGTCCAACTTGGTGAGCGCCCGTTTAAGATTAGAAAACAGTTTGTCGACGATCTGATAGCTCAGGACGTGCGATCTAGAGTGGCGGTGCTTAAAAAAGCTGTCCTGGTGCTTCATTCTCCCGTTGATAAGACTGTCGGTATCGAAAATGCCGCTCAAATTTTTGAAGCAGCCAAACACCCCAAATCCTTTGTCTCACTGGACGATGCAGATCACTTGTTGATCAAATACAAAGATGCTGATTATGCGGCACGCGTTATTGCAGCATGGGCAAGCCGGTATATGGGCGCAAAGAAATAGGCGTGTAGGGACCCAATAGTTTTCCCATCATTACAGAAGATTAATGTGGCAGATAGGTGTTTGTAAGGTTGGCTCAGGCATAGTCATTCTCAACGGAATTCAAAAAAAGCCCGTTTCCCCGGTTGGGCTGAGATTGACCAAATGGAGTTGAGCCAAATGAAGTTGACAAAGAACGCAAGTTCCAACGTTATTTCCCTATCTGCTGCTAATTTTTTTTCCAAACGTCGTTCCAGTCTTCTCAACGGCACCATGGCCCTCGCGATCGTCGGCGCCATGGCTGCTCCCCTTGTACTTGCCCCTATAACTGCTCAGGCAGAGCCTGTTCGCGTTAACGCTCCCGCAATGCCAAGCTTTGTTGCTTTGGTAGAAGCAGTTCAGCCTACCGTTGTTTCTGTCCGGGTTCGCTCTGAGATCAAAGAGGAAGATCGCCTTAGCGGTGTTCCTCCGATGTTCCGCGATATGCCTAAGGATCACCCGCTACAGAAGTTCTTCCGCGAATATGGTCGTCCGGGCGGCGATGCTCCTCAGAAAAAAGCCCCACGCAAACGTTACGACCAATCTCAAGGCTCCGGGTTTTTCATCTCTGATGATGGTTTCGTCGTGACCAATGAACACGTTGTTGAAGGTGGTACTGAGTTCACGATTGTGACCAGTGAGGGTGATGAACTGGATGCAACCCTTGTTGGGTCCGATAAACGCTCAGATCTGGCGCTGTTGAAAGTCGAGGGCAAAGAGAAATTCGAATACGTTGCATTTGCTGAAGACACGCCATCGGTAGGTGAATGGGTTGTTGCCGTTGGTAACCCGTTCGGCCTTGGTGGCACAGTAACTGCTGGTATCGTCTCTGCTCGTGGTCGTGATATCGGCGCAGGTATCTATGATGATTTCCTCCAGATTGATGCCTCGGTAAACCGCGGTAACTCAGGTGGCCCAGCCTTCAACGTCAAGGGTGAAGTTGTTGGCGTAAACTCCGCCATCGTCTCCCCAAGTGGCGGTAACGTAGGTATTGCCTTCGCAATTCCAGCAGCAACAGCCAAAAAGATTATCTCAGACCTGAAAGAAGATGGTGCTGTGACCCGTGGTTGGTTGGGTGTTCAAATCCAGCCCGTAACCAAGGACATTGCAGAATCTCTGGGCCTTGAGAATGAAAATGGGACGCTGGTTGCTGAAACTCAGGAAGGTACTCCAGCCGAGAAAGCAGGCTTTACAGCCGGCGATATTATCCTGAAAGTTGACGGCAAAGAAGTGAATGGCCCACGCGAACTTGCTAAGGTCATTGCTGGCTACGAACCGGATACAGATGTTGAGATCACCTACTGGCGCGATGGTGACATCAAAACAGCAACAGTTACTCTTGGCACCATTCCTGATGAGAAAAAGAAGGCGTCAGTCACCAAGAACAAGGATGCCAACACTGCGCTGGTAGACAGCCTTGGTCTGGAACTGGCGACAGCTGAGCAAGCAGGCGTGGATGAAGAAGGTGTTGTTGTCACCAAAGTAGCTCCAGATGGTCCGGCAGCGGACAAAGGTCTGGCACCAGGTGCAATCATCACAGAGGTTGCTGGCGTAACTGTTAAAACACCGACAGACGTTGCTGAGCAGGTTGAAAAAGCACGCGAACAAGGCCGCAAAGCAGTTCTGCTTCGTGTAACCCGCGGCGAAAACACTTTGTTTGTTGCAATTCCGTTGGAAGGAAATGAAGACAAAGAATAACCCTTTCCCCGAATGAGGATCGCAGGACGCCCCTCCTGTGATCCTTCACCGAAACATGTGATCTTACCCTCGTTGATGTGTTTCGGTTGGTTATGGGGCTGGTATCAAATGCCCTCATCTGACGACCAGCCCCACGAACCATCTCATTGAGCTCGGCACGGGTTTGACTGACGGGGCCTTTGCCGGGCACAATAAAACTTCTGCAAATGCTCGAGGTTGCCTCTGACAGCATTTGCTTTTTTTTATCGTTTCCCCGCATTCTAGGGCAAACGACCAATGCCTTGCTCCGGGAATGACAAAAATGAGAATCTTGATTATTGAAGATGATCGGGAAGCCGCAGATTACTTGCTCAAAGCACTAAAAGAAGCAGGACATGCCGCTGATCTGGCCGTAGATGGCGAAGACGGATTGGAACTGGCAATCTCAAATACATGGGATGTGCTGGTGGTGGATCGCATGTTGCCCAAACGAGACGGCCTTTCAATAATCGAAACACTTCGCGCCTCTGGTGATGAAACCCCAGTCCTCATCCTATCAGCTCTGTCTCAGGTGGATGATCGCGTTACCGGCCTGCGTGCTGGCGGAGATGACTACCTCTCCAAACCCTACGCATTTTCAGAACTTCTTGCTCGTGTAGAAGCATTAGGCCGCCGGAAAACGGGTCCGCAGGTGGAAACCAAGCTGCAAGTGTCTGATCTGATTTTGGACCGTCTTGCGCACTCTGTCTCGCGCGCTGGTCAGGATCTTGTTTTGCAGCCCCGTGAGTTCCGTCTGCTGGAATACCTCATGAAACATGCAGGACAGGTCGTAACCCGCACTATGCTGCTGGAAAACGTCTGGGACTACCATTTCGACCCTCAGACCAATGTAATTGACGTTCACATCTCGCGTCTCCGGTCAAAGATCGACAAAGGCTTTGACTATCCATTGTTACACACCGTGCGCGGTGCGGGGTACTCCATCCGTGACAGCTCTAACTAGGATACTCTCCACCACGGCCTTCAAACTGGCGGCGATCTACCTCACGTCGTTCACCGCGCTCTCTGTGTTTTTGTTTATCTTCATTTCGCAGAACACAGATGATCTGATGAACAAACAGGTCGTACAAACCGTTGATGCTGAAATTCAGGGCCTTGCCGAGCAATACGCTCAAAACGGGATCAACGGCCTTGTAGTCGGCGTGGAGCGCAGAGTGCGCAGCCCCAATTCCAATCTCTATCTCATTCTGGATTACTCCGGAAATGTCATTACAGGAAACATCTCCTATCTTCCTGAAAAGGTCTTGGCTGAAAGCGACGGGAGCATTCAGTTTGTGTCCTATACGCCGCACGGCATGCCTGCGACAGAGAAAGCAAAATTCAAAGCCATAGTCCGCATCTTTGAGCTCCCCGGCAACTTTAAACTCCTTGTCGGGCGTGATTTGGAAGATCAGGTTCATTTGAAAAACCTACTGGGAGATGCGCTCACGCTGTGGCTCGTAGGTATGGTGGTTCTGGCCGGAATCACATGGTTCTTCGTGAACCGCCGTATTTTGAAGCGTATCGACAACCTGTCCATGAGCTCACGTCAGATTATGGAGGGCGATTTGGCAGGTCGTCTGGACGTCACTGGTAATGGAGATGAGTTTGACCGCCTCGCAAGCAACCTCAACGTCATGCTGGATCGTATTGAGGACCTGATGCGCGGCCTTAAGGAAGTTTCCGATAACATCGCCCATGATTTAAAAACTCCACTCACACGCATGCGGGGACGTGTGGAAGCAGCCTTGCGTGCAGATCTGACGGAGATTGAAGGCCGGCGCTGCTTGGAAGATACACTGATTGAAACAGATGAACTCATCAACACCTTCAATGCGCTGCTGCGTATCGCCCGTGTTGAAGCAGGGTCGACCGGTGCGCAATTGAAAGCCCAAAGACTTGCGGAGATCGTCAATGATGTCTGTGAGCTTTATGAACCAGCTGCTGAAGAGGAAGGCGTTGAGTTTTCTGTGTCAGTCAAGGGTGACCCAATTGTTGACGGTGACCGGGAACTCCTAGCTCAGGCAATGGCAAATCTTATTGAAAATGCTCTCAAATATGGGCGTCCAGAACACGAAGATGTTCAACCTACCATCAAAATTGACTTATCCAAAATTGGCGAACAAGCTATACTCAGCATCGAAGACAATGGCAGCGGCATTGTCAAAGCTGATCGCGATAGAGTCTGTAATCGCTTTGTTCGGTTGGATAGTTCACGTCATGCACCGGGATCTGGCCTTGGACTGTCCCTTATCAAGGCGGTGGTAACTCTCCATCATGGAGAATTGCAGTTAAGGTCTGCAACAACAGCAGATGATTCTGATAGTGATAAACAATCTGGCTTAAGTGCACGGATTGTGTTGCCCCTGAGCAAGGGGTTAGCAAGTGACGGAGAGGTCAAAGAGGCATGGGACAAGGCTCAGAAGAAGAACGCCACCAGCTGAAAACCAGTACTCTCAAACGCGTCCATAGAGAAGGGGCACCTGCGCCCCTTCTTGAGCGTTTGGAGAAAATGCCTGTTTGTGCGGATGATGATTTAGGCAACCAGCACCTTAAAGACCTGATTAAAAAACTGGAACGCAAAGATCTGATCTCTGAGTTTGAACAGTTGTGTCAGCGCGTCCCACATCTTCGCAGTTTCATTAAGGGCTTCATGGTCAATGCGCCGTTTCTGCGCGAGACCATGCTGCGTGATGTACATCGCTTCCTGCGCATTCTTAATACGCCACCAGAAGAAACGATTGCCATTCTTTTACAGGACTGCCTGATTGCCAAACCGCAAACAGAAGCCGAGCTTATGCAGGTCTTGCGGTTAGCAAAGCAGGAGATGGCGCTTACTGTCGCTCTGACGGATATCGCCGGGGCATGGCCTTTGGAAAGTGTCACCGGTGCTCTTACACGCTTTGCTGATACGTCTCTGACGGCCTGCTTGCGCTTTTGCTTTCGGGACTTGGAAGCAAAAGGCAAGTTCATCCCTGTTGACCATGATGAGCCGGAGAAAGAAGCGGGTTATTTCATCCTCGCCATGGGCAAACACGGTGCTGGAGAACTCAATTACTCCTCTGATATTGATCTGATCATAATTTATGACCCTGAGAGATCCCGCTTGATTGGCGGAGCTGAAGCTCCTGTTGAATTTGTCCGTATGACGCGCCGCCTCGTAAAACTGATGAATGAGCGCACAGGTGATGGCTATGTCTTTAGAACAGACTTAAGATTAAGGCCTGATCCCGGCGCCACGCCTCTGGCTATCTCGGTACCAGCTGCGCTCGTCTATTATGAAAGCCTTGGGCAAAACTGGGAACGCGCTGCTCTCATCAAAGCGCGCCCTTGTGCTGGTGATATAGAAGCCGGTGAAATCTTTCTGGAAGAAATTCGACCATTCGTCTGGCGGAAATACCTCGACTACGCCGCAATTTCTGACGTTCATTCCATCAAACGGCAGATACACGCTCATAAGGGGTTCGGCAAAATCACTGTTGCTGGTCATAATGTGAAACTTGGTCGTGGTGGTATTCGCGAAGTTGAGTTTTTCGCACAAACCCAGCAGCTCATTGCCGGGGGGCGGAACCCACAGTTACGAGATCGTCGCACAATTATAACGCTGGAACGCCTCGCCGATTGCGGCTGGATTGACCAGTCCGCTTACGTCGAGATGGAAGAAGCCTATCGCTACCTACGGGAAGTTGAGCACCGCATTCAGATGATCAACGATGAGCAAACCCATATCCTGCCAAAGGATGAGGAAGCCCTTACTCGCGTCTACCATCTGATGGGCATTCGTGGTCGCTCAGAGTTTGCCACAGAGATCCGTGCCAGGTTTGAGACGGTGCAAAAACATTATTCCGGCCTGTTTGAACATGAGCCGGATCTGGCGACAAACCTCGGCAATCTGGTCTTTACGGGAGATGATGAAGACCCTGATACTGTTGAGACATTGATGCAGCTGGGTTTCCATAGACCTATTGAGGCGATCAAAATCATTCGCCAGTGGCACTATGGTAGATACCCAGCTGTCCGAGCACCCAAGTCACGGGAACGTTTGACTGAGTTCACACCCATCCTACTGGATGCACTCGCCAAAACGGAAAACGCTGATAAGGCGCTGCTGACGTTTGACTCGTTCCTTTCCAAACTCCCCATGGGTGTTCAGCTGTTCGGATTGCTGAAGTCCAACCCACATCTGCTCAACCTGCTGGCAATGGTCATGGGCAATGCACCGCGGATGGCAGAAATAGTCTCCAGGCGCGTGCATGTGCTTGATGCTCTTTTGGAGCCTGCATTCTTTGGAGGTGCACCAACCCCTGAGCAGGTGAACGCTGCACTTGCAACCACTTTGGGTCAAGCCAGCTACTATGAGGAAGCGCTGGACCGCGCGCGTATTTTTGCACAGGAACAACAATTCCTGCTGGGTCTTCGGCT
This sequence comes from Pseudovibrio sp. Tun.PSC04-5.I4, assembly GCF_900104145.1. NCBI lineage: Bacteria > Pseudomonadati > Pseudomonadota > Alphaproteobacteria > Hyphomicrobiales > Stappiaceae > Pseudovibrio > Pseudovibrio sp. Tun.PSC04-5.I4. Next base: position 822,773 of record NZ_FNLB01000006.1, read on the forward strand.
GATTACAAGCTCCATCAGCGCTGCAGAAATGGGGCAGGGGCTGTCGACATTGGCAGATGCTGTTCTATGTCAACTGCTACCGCTTGTGCAAAAAGAACTGGAAGAGACACACGGTAAGATCTCCGGCGCAGATGTTGCACTTGTCGCCATGGGAAAACTGGGCGGGCAGGAAATCACATGTTCCTCTGATCTTGACTTGATCTTGCTCTACGACTTCCCTGAGGATGTTGTTCAAAGTGATGGCAAGCGCCCTCTTGCGCCTAGTCAGTATTACAGCAGGCTCACACAGCGTTTGGTCTCCGCGCTAACAGCGCCAACAGCTGAGGGCGTGCTTTATGAGGTCGACTTCAGATTGCGCCCCTCAGGCAATTCAGGGCCGCTTGCAACGCGATTTGCGTCCTTCAAGGACTACCAGTCCAAAGATGCATGGACATGGGAGCACATGGCTCTGACACGCACGCGGGTGATTACAAGTTCCAGCGTAGAATTTTCCATGCAGATCGACTGCGCTGTTTCGCAGCTTCTGCAGGAAAAACGTGAGCAGAAAACACTGGCACTTGAAGTCTGCGATATGCGCGCCCGTATTCAGAAGGAAAAGCCTGCAAAAAGCCCTTGGCAGATCAAAGGCATTCCCGGTGGTCTGATTGATATTGAGTTCATCGCCCAGTTCCTTCAACTGGCCCATGGCGTTAAACATCCAGAGATCCTTCAAACACGAACTGAAGACGCACTTATTAAGGCGCGTGACCTTGGCGTACTCTCAGAAGAGGATGCGGAAACACTCTTGCCCGCACTGCGTCACTACGAGGATCTTACGCAGATCCTAAAGCTCGCTTTGACTGGACATTTTGATCCCAAAACGGCGCCGGGTGGATTGCTGGATATGCTTGTTGATACGGGTGGTGAACCAGACTTTGAACGTCTGACCATTTATATGCAGGACCAGCAAGCTAAAGTGCGCGAAACCTTTGAGCGGTTGCTTGGGAAAGTCGAGCAAATTGCAAAAGCCCCTTGATCAGCTTTGAGCTTTGAATACAAAAAGGCCGCTCCTAGGAGCGGCCTTTTTAATGAAACAAACTCTTGTGTTAGGCCGCATTCAATTCGTTGAGGCTTGAAAGGCGACCTTTAGCGCGCCCTCTGGCTTTCAAAGGCAACTTGATGGTTACCTCGGTGCCTTTCTCAACTTCAGAAGCAATCTCCATATACCCACCATGCAACTCGCTCAGGGAGCGTGCAATCGCCAGACCTAGGCCGGAACCCTTGTGCGTCTTGGTGAACTGGTTTTCCACCTGAACAAACGGCTTGGCGAGACGGTCGATATCCTTCTTGGCGATGCCGATGCCGTTGTCGGTAATCTTGAGCTCGGCAAATGCGCCAACTTTGCGGGCAGAGATGCGAACCTCACCGTTATCAGGCGTAAACTTGATGGAGTTGGCAAGCAGGTTGAGAAGAATTTGCTTTACAGCGCGGCGATCCGCTTCAAGATGCATTTGCGGGAGATTCTCGCTAATAACCTTGATGTTTTTCTCACCAGCAGTTGCAGAGATAATCCGCGCCGCATCCTGCACAATTTGCTGGATCTGAACATCTTCAACAGACAGTTCAATCCGCCCAGCTTCGATCTTGGACATATCCAGAATGTCGTTGATCACGTTCAGCAGGTAGTTGCCGGAGGAATGAATATCCTTGCAGTATTCCCTGTATTTATCAGAACCAAGATCACCAAACATCCCCTGATCCATGATTTCAGAGAAACCAATAATCGCATTCAGCGGCGTTCTGAGTTCGTGAGAGATGTTGGCAAGGAATTCAGACTTCGCTTGGTTGGCATCTTCAGCACGGGTCTTCTCGTCAGCGTATTTCTCGGTCAGCTCAACAAGCTGTTGCGCCTGGAGCTCCAGTTTCTGGCGAGACTGACGTAAGTCGGCAATGGTCGCCATATGGCCGCGTTCTGAATCTAAAAGCTTCTCTTCTTTTCGCTTCAATTCGGTAATATCGGTTCCAACAGAAACGAAACCACCATCCTTGGTTCTGCGTTCGGAAACCTGCAACCAGCGGCCACCTTCCATTTCCACCTTGTAAGCGCTGTTCATATCATTGTCGGTGTAGTCGCCTTCTTCCGGTTCAGAAATGATCGGCTGACTTGCCGAAGACATCACGGTTGAATACGGCGTACCCGCCTTTACGACATGGTCAGGAAGGTGGTGAAGGAGACGGTAGTTGGAGTTACACATCACCAGATGGTTGTCTGCATCCCAAAGCACGAAAGCCTCTGAGATGTTTTCAATCGCATCCCGCAGACGCAAGTCAGCGGTGCGGCTTTGGGCTGCCAGCTGCTTCTGTTCAGTCACATCCATGCAGATGCCGATCAGGTGAGGCTCATGGGTCCCGGCATCCGTTTGGACTTCCGCACGAACACGCAGCCACACCCAGGAGCCATCAATGTGACGCATGCGCCATTGACGATCCACGTTGTTCTTACCGGTATCGAGCAAGCTCTTAGCCAGATCATAAAGGTCCACATCATCCGGGTGGGTGAGTGTTAGGATTTCGGCAAAACCCATTATATCGTTTCGAGGGTCCATGCCTAACATCTCATAGAGCGAGGCTGACCAGAACACACGGCCACGTGACAGGTCCCAATCAAACAAACCACACCGGCCGCGATTGAGAGCAGCGTCTATGCGAGATCGCGTTGCTGAGTAAATCCCATCGGCTTGGAGAGCCCGTGTCGCTTGCGCAAAGTAGGCATAGATGATCACCAGCAGCACCATGGAGGTGGCGACGAAGATTGTAACATTGGCAGAGAGCTTCACGCGCCAGGGTGCGTAAATCGCCTCCTCCGGCTGCATAATAGCAATCATGCCAAGCTTGTTTTGGAGATGGTGAACCGTTGCAAGCATCGCATTCGACTGACCTTCATTAACAGTCAGAACGCCAGCACGTTTCCCAAAGAATGTCATTGGCTGCGTATCACCAAGGTAACTGGTGATCTTCGAGCCTTCCATATCCGGGCGTGTTGGGGCGCTTGCGACGATCGTGCCGTTGGGATCAGTCAATAAAATCTGTCGGCTCTTGCTGGTTGCCCGAGGGGGAAGAGCTTCAGCTAGGGCACTTTGCAAAGCGGAATTGAGGCCCAAATTGCCTTTGTCCTGCTCTGAAATGTTGATGTTGGCCGTCAACGCGATCGCAATCAACGTAAGATCGTCTTGCGCCTGCTGGGTAACTTCTTCGTAATTATAAGCAATCTCTAAGCCACGAAAAATGGCAGTGCATGCAATAAACGCAATGCAAAGAACAGGAATAATTCTGCGCATCAATGGTTCAGTCGTTAAAAGACGCTGATAAGCAGGTTGGGCAAGTAATTTGATGTGACCAGTCAAAGCATCTTTTTTGCCTGCTCGTTTGGTCGAATTTAAGAGTCGTCGAGCGGTCGCGCCTCCCGTAAAGGCTCGTGCCATAAATGCCCCCATGTGTCAGATTCCGCCGCAAATAACTCAGGTTGCAATACCCCCGAATCACGTTCATTTGAATCTATCCGAATCAACTTGTCCAGTGTCCGCACACAAAAAAATGGTTAACGGCAGCACTTTTTGCCGCCGTTAATTTTCCTAGGACTCTCAGAGACTTCGCTGGTTGCAAAGTAGACTTGCCTAGCTTAGGCAACGCTCAACTATTTCCTTGACATCAGTTGAGAGTTGTTGATCCGAGCTAAGAATTCGCTTCAATGCTGCCTCGGCTTTTACTTTGCGTTCTGCATTCATATTCTTCCAAGTGCCAAAGCTTTTGACCATTCTGGAAGCAACTTGTGGGTTTGTCTTATCCAAAAGCAGTGTAATTTCAGCAAGGTAGTCGTATCCAGAGCCGTCAGCTGCATGAAAACCTCTCGTATTGCCACTTAGGAAGCCGCCAATGAGGGAATAGATCCGGTTTGGATTATCCCAAGAAAAGGCTGGATGCTCAGTAAGTGTGCGTAGGGCTGCGATGGGGGTTTCGCTTGGCGTACGCGCTGCTGTGTGGAGCCACTTGTCCATTGCAAGGGCGGTGCCTTGGTGGCGGTTCTCAAAGGATTTCAGGGCGTCTTCGGCTCCAGCATGGCTTTGCGTAACGAGGATTATAAGCGCTCCCATGAGGTCAGTCATATTGTCTGCCGCATCAAAATGAGCCTTGGTCAGCTCTGCGCCTTCCTGCTTCCCGCTTGCGGCCATGTAGGAAAGGCAGCGCAGTTTAAACATCCGCTTTCCGGCAGAAAGCGCGTCCGGGCTAAAGATTGGCGGCATTTCAAGGCTCTCGTAAATGCGCTTGAAGCTGTCATAGAGCGCAAGACCTATTTCCATAGCCAATGTGTCACGAGCAGAGCCAATCGCGTCTGTATCGACGTCCTTGCCGATTTCCAGTGCGATACCTTGTTCTGTCGGCAAGGGTAGGACGAAACCACGGAACGCATGATCGAGGGTGTCGTCCTCTGCCATATGGCCCAAAGCTTCAATGAAAGCCTCTTTGCCCGCAGGAACGTTGCTGTTGGTCATCTCAATCAGCATCTCGGTCATAAGAACCTGAGCGGATTGCCACCGGTTGAACGGGTCACTATCGTGGCGCATGAGGAAAATCTGGTCTTCGCGAGAAAGAGTACTTTCCAGTTTCACAGGAGCTGAGAATTCACGCAGCAAAGATGGAACCGGGCGCGCACCAATGCCGTGGAAGACAAGTGTTTGCTTGGCTTGCGTCAGACAAAGCAGGTCGCCCTTGACGTCAGCACCTTCAACCTTGGAGAACTCCAGATCATCCCCATTAGGTCCAACAAGGCCGAACCGGATAGGGATGAAGAAGGATGTCTTCTCGTTCTGTCCCGGTGTTGGCGGTGTTGGCGGTGTTGTCTGCTCCAGCTCAAGCGTGAAGGTCTTTGCAGCCTCATCATAGCAGCCGTTTGCCTTCAGTTGAGGCGTGCCAGATTGGTGATACCACAAGGAGAAGTGTGAGAGGTCTGCGCTGTTTGCCTCCTCAAAACACTTTATGAAGTCTTCAATCGTAGAGGCATCTCCATCATGACGCTCAAAATAAAGGTCCATCCCTTTGCGGAACCCGTCTGCACCAAGAATGGTCTTGATCATACGAACAAGCTCAGCACCCTTGTCATAAACAGTTGCGGTGTAGAAGTTGTTGATCTCTTTGTATTCGGTTGGTCGCACAGGGTGGGAGAGCGGTCCCTGATCCTCTGGGAACTGGCGAGATTTGAGGCGGATCACGTCTGCAATTCGCTTCACCGAACGCGAGCGCTCATCAGAAGAAAATTCCTGATCACGGAAGACCGTCAAGCCTTCTTTCAGGCAAAGCTGGAACCATTCACGGCAAGTGATGCGATTGCCAGTCCAGTTGTGGAAGTACTCATGCGCGACAACAGTTTCAATGCCTTCGTAATCTGTGTCAGTTGCCGTATCGCTATCGGCCAGAATGTACTTGTCGTTGAAGATGTTGAGGCCCTTGTTCTCCATGGCACCCATGTTGAACGCTGAAACGGCAACAATGTTGAACACATCAAGGTCGTACTCGCGGCCAAACACCTTCTCATCCCAGCGCATGGACCGAATGAGGCTATCCATAGACCAGCCTGCACGGTTCTCATTGCCTTTTTCGACATAGATGTTCAGGTCAACAGGCTTGCCGGAGGCCGTGGTGTATTTCTCGGAAATGCAGGTAAGGTCGCCGCCGACCAACGCAAACAGGTAGGCAGGTTTTGGATGCGGATCATGCCAAACGGCAAAATGACGGTCCGTACCCTCAATATCGCCGGTCTCCTGCGGATTGCCATTGCCTAGCAGAATTGGGCTTGTGGATTTGTCTGCTTCAATGCGGGTGGTGAACACGGAAAGCACATCAGGACGGTCATAGTAATAGGTGATGCGGCGGAAGCCTTCAGCTTCACACTGCGTGCAGTAAATACCTTGCGAGAGATAAAGACCCATCAGCTGCGTATTGGCTGTTGGGTTCAGCCGGGTGACAACCTCAAGCTCAAATTCTTCTGCAGGCGGCGAGGTCACCACCAATTTGTCCGCGCTCGCAGAATAGGCCGCCTCATCAAGCACAGCACCATTCAGCTTCAAAGAAACCAGCGTCAGTTCATCGCCGTCCAGCTCCAAAGGAGCGCCAGCATCAGAGCCTGCGCGAGGGCTAAGGGTAAGACTGGAAATAACCTCAGTGGCTTCCGCATGAAGTTTAAAGACCAGAGAGACGTTTTTGATGGTGTAAGGCGTCTCTTTGTAATCTTCCAATTTAATGAGCTGAGCACTCTCAAATCGCATGCTTGTTCTCCTAGGAGGTGGTGAAGCAGTCTTGTCGCCTTGGGCGCCATGCTTCCAAATTTTAATGTTGTTCGGCGGTACCTATGAAAACGGTTCCGGTCAAATGCAGGACTTCAATACATAAACAGTTTTGCACCCAAAAATAGATCTTTCAAGGTCTGGGAGGGACTGGAACGACTTCATGACAGATCCTCGCAGGACCGCATAAGCAAAAACAGATAGCACTGAGTCTCAGAAAATCCATTAAAGACTAAGTTGAGGTTACTCTCGTGAATGCGCCCCTTGAGAACGTGAAAGTATTGGAACTGGCTCGAATTCTGGCTGGTCCATGGATAGGACAAACCCTGTCTGATCTCGGTGCGGATGTGATCAAGGTCGAGAGCCCACGCGGGGATGATACACGCACGTGGGGCCCTCCCTTCATTGAGGAGGAGGGTGGCACCAAAAGCGCTGCCTACTTCCATGCCTGCAACCGCGGCAAGCGATCCATAACGGCAGATTTCGCAAAGCAGGAGGATTTGGAGTTAATCTTCGATCTGGTCCGCCGGAGTGATGTGCTGATCGAGAACTTCAAAGTCGGCGGGTTGGCAAAATACGGTCTGGATTACGAGAGCCTCCAGAAAATCAATCCCAAGCTGATTTACTGCTCCGTCACAGGCTTCGGCCAAACCGGCCCCTATGCGCACCGTGCAGGTTATGATTTCATGATTCAGGGCATGGGCGGCATCATGGATCTGACGGGCCCCAAAGGCGGTGAACCACAAAAGGTGGGCGTCGCATTTGCGGATATTTTCACGGGCCTTTACGGCGTTATAGGCATTCAGGCAGCGCTTCGCCGCCGGGATCTGACGGGCGAGGGCGAGTGGATTGATATGGCCCTGCTGGATGCTCAAGTGGGCGTGCTAGCCAATCAGGCGATGAATTACCTCAGCAGCGGCAATGTTCCAACGCGTATGGGCAATGCTCATCCCAACATCGTTCCCTATCAGGTGTTTGAAGTGAAGGATGGTCATCTGATTGTTGCGGTCGGCAACGACAGCCAATTTGCAAATTTCTGTAAAATCCTCGGCGTGCCTGAACTGGCGGAAAATGAAAAATATTCTACCAACCCAATGCGTGTGCAGCACAGAGAAGAATTAACACCAAAGCTTGAGGCACTCGTCCATAGGTTTGAGCGAGATGATTTGCTCTCTATTATGGAACAGCACGGTGTTCCTGCTGGCCCAATCAACTCAGTTGCAGATGTTTTAAATGATCCGCAAATTGAACATCGCCAAATGAAAGTTCAACTGCCAACAAATTCGGTCGGTACTGGTGAGCAAATCTATGTACGTTCCCCAATTAAATTTAAAAACTCTAAGCTGAATCTTGAAAGGGGTGCACCTGCACTTGATGAGCACAGAGAAGAGATATTAAGAGAAATAGGCAGGGAAGCTGGAGAATAAAGGGTGGCGACACTTTGTTACCAAAGGCAGTTTGACGCCTAGTGCGGCTAATGGTTTAACGGGCTGTTACTCTAGGACATGTAGGTGGTAAAACTTGAAATTCTGGAATGGAATAAGACACAGAATTACAAGTGTCTCGCATTGCTATTACAAGCTCTCATTGACGTGGCTGGTAAGCCTCACCTTCGTGACCGTGGTAACACTCTGCGGTGGCATCGTTTTGTATATGTCCGTCATGACCAACTTGAAAAATACCCGCAGTCTGATTGAAAAAGCTTCAATCATGTCGACACAGGCCATCGACAAAGGTGCGGGCAATTACTTTATGCCCGTCTTCTCGGCGATTAAAGGCGTGAAGCAATTCGCCGAAGAGTTTCCAGATAGAAAAAGTGCGATTGAAGCAACACGGCATTCCTTTCGGGGGACCTTGTTCGGAGTTGAGAGTGCTGACGCGCTTGTTATGTCTCTTCCAGACGGAACAATGCTTGGGATGAAGCGCGCCGAAAATGGCGGCGGTGTTGTTGAGTACATACCGAAATTACCGTTGTTCAAGTTCGACAACCTGAAAAAAATGGCCGCGCAAAAGACCCAGAACCCGTTTTGGGGCGATTTCTACTCGGGCAACAACAACCCTTTTGCAACGATCACAGGATCCATCGATAAAGACGGTAAAGTGATCGCCTATGTATCTGCCATTGTAACAATGCGCGGTCTTGGAGCTGTCCTTTCCTCTGATGAAGAAGAAGCGGATGTTACCAGGTTCATTTTGAGTGATAAATTCCGTGTCCTTGCTTACGCATCGCAGCACAATAAGCTAGACCAAACCAACTTACTGACCAAACTAGACGATTTTGGCGATCCGGTTCTTGCTGAACTGGAAAACAGTGAAGTTCAGCCGTTCAGCCAAAAAGCCAGAAAAAAAGGTGTAGAGCTCCACGTTATTTATGATGGTGAGGAGATGTATGTCCTTGTTCTGCAAAAGCTGAAATCCCCAGACGGGGCAGCTTATTATGTCGGTGAATACCAGCTTGCTAACTCTCGTTATGATGAGTTCTCACGGTTGATCGATTCTGTATTTGCGGGCATTGCTATTGTGTTTTTGTCCGCTCTCATCGCTATATTCTTGGCACGCCGCTTGTCCATGCCATTGAAAGGCATCGCACAGCAGGCAGAAAAGTTTGGCGCGTTGGAATTTGAACATTTGGAAGCTCTTCCGCGCAGTCATATCCGCGAAGTAGATCAAATCACCACAGCAATGAATGCCAGCTCCAGTGGCTTGCAGGCTATGAGCAAATACATTCCAAAATCGCTCTATTCCAAGTTGATGGCGCTGGGTATTGACCGTGCAGCCAAAGCGCGCGAAGCAGAACTGACTATTCTCTTTACCGATATCGCTGGCTTTACATCCTTGTCAGAACACAAAAGTGCAGGCGATATCGCAGGCCTTCTGAACAATCACTTTAAGCTGCTGGTCACGGCTGTGGAGGCTCATCAGGGCACCGTTGATAAATTTATCGGTGATGGCATGTTGGCCTTCTGGGGTGCTCCCGATGAAGTTAAAGACCACGCCCAAAGAGCCATTGCAGCCGCAGAAGATATGGTCAAAGCGGTGAGGGCAGCCAACGCTGAAAATCCGCAGGATGCTGTGTCTGTCCGCATCGCGATCCACACTGGCCCGGTTATTGTTGGCAATGTGGGCGCCGTGGAACGCTGGAATTACACAGTGGTTGGCGACGCGGTTAATGTTTGCAGCCGCCTGCAAAACCTGGCTGGAACCATTCCGCCAATGGTTGGCACTTGCGTTGTTCTCAGCGGCGAGACAGTTGAAGAGGCTGGAAACCCGGATAACATAACCTATCGCGGCAGTCACGAAATCAGAGGCCGAAAAGGCAAGGTGGATGTTTGGCAACTCAACTCCACCATCTGTAATGAACAGTAAGTAAGCTGTGCCGCCGAACGCTAGGTCCGAAAAGCGAGCACGATTTTCGGACCGAATTTGCGATAAAGTAAAAGATTAAAGCAGGTCCATTGCGCCAGATTATCGGTAAACTGCTTTAGTTTAATCTAAGTGTTCCGACCACCCCAACCTCATTGAAAGAAACGCCTGTTCTATTGTCAGTGAGGCGAACGTATATTTGCGCGCGCAGTTTGCTATCTCATATTCTTGAGGAAAGGGGCTCCTGTGAACCTGCTGGATGTCAAAGGGCTGAAAGTGGAGTTTCGTGGAGATGACGGATGCCATCAAGTTGTCCGTGACGTTTCCTTCAGCGTCCCGGAAAACAAATGCGTTGCGCTGGTTGGTGAATCTGGTTCTGGCAAAACAATTATTTCCAGAGCCATAATGGGTATCCTGCCGCCGAAGGCCAGTATCACCGCTGGACAAATACTTCTGCGAGACAACCGAAAGAACCGTGAGATACAGGATATCGCCAAGTTAGATCCTGTCGGCCCTGTCATGCGTGCAATTCGCGGTGAACGCATTGCCATGATTTTTCAAGAGCCCATGGTCTCCCTTTCTCCGCTCCATACCATTGGCGACCAGATTGGCGAAGCTGCACGGCTTCACCGAGATGTTGGCCGCAAAGAGGCACAAGAGCTGACAAAGGATATGCTGCGGCTCGTTCATTTCCCAGAGCCAGAACGATCCATTCGTGCCTACCCGTTTGAGCTGTCAGGTGGTCTGAGACAGCGGGCTCTGATCGCCATGGCCCTTATCTGTCGCCCGGCTCTTCTCATTGCAGATGAGCCGACCACAGCATTAGATGTAACAATTCAGGCGGAAATCCTGAAGTTGATCAAAGAAGTGCAGTCAGAACTCAACATGTCGCTTCTCATGATCACCCATGATTTTGGCGTGGTCACCAACATGGCCGACGAAGTGGTGGTGGTCTACAACGGCGAAATTATGGAAAAAGGCAGTGTAGAGGATCTGTTTGAGACCCCAAAGCACCCTTACTTAAAGGCCCTTCTCCATGCAGTCCCAACGCTCTCCATGGACCCTGAAGAGCGCCTGGCTCCCATCCGCCCAATTACGCCGCGCACAAGCGCTACGGATCTTAAACCGCACCGCACTGTTGAGGGACATCCTACCTATCGTGGCAGCCCGCTGATTGAGCTTGATCAGGTAAGTAAGACGTTCACATTGAAAAATCTGCGTGGTAAAAAACAACGCGGCATGACGACTGCACTGGATGAGGTAAGCCTTACTGTGCGGCGCGGAGAGTGTTTAGGGATCGTCGGGGAGTCTGGATCAGGCAAGACCACTGCAGCACTGGCAATGTTACGGGCGTTTCCATTGACCAAAGGCCGTATTATCTACACCACCGAGGAAGGCCCTCGAGACATTAGCAGTTACACACGTGCTGAACTGTTCCAATATCGAAAACGAGCTCAGATTATTTTCCAAGATCCATTCTCATCTCTCAATCCCCGTCGTACGCTCAATGAAATTTTGCAGGAACCGCTGATCATTCACCGTATGGGTGAACCTTCAAACCAATCAGCACGGGTGAGGGAACTGATTGATCTTGTTGGCCTCTCCCAAAAGTATCTGCGCCGTTACCCACACTCATTCTCTGGTGGCCAACGCCAGAGAATTGGCATCGCACGGGCACTGGCACTCAATCCTGAATTCCTGATTTGCGATGAACCAACCTCAGCCCTTGATGTGTCCGTTCAAGCTCAGGTTTTGAATTTATTGAAAGATTTGAAGGATGAGCTGGGTCTGACCTACGTTTTCGTGAGCCACAACCTCGCTGTTGTTGATTATATCTCGGATCGGGTGGCAGTCATGTGCAAGGGCAAAGTTGTAGAAATTGGTCCAACCCGGCAGGTCATAGACAATCCGCTTCATCCGTATACCCGTGCATTGCTCAAAGCGGTGCCTGAACCGTCCTTGGATCATAAGCTCGACTTTGCAGCTTTGGATGGTGCGGGCAGTTCTGACCCAACGCAATGGCCATCACCGTTCCGCATGCGCTATTCAACCCGGCCTTACTTGATCGAAATGGAAACGGACCATTGGGTTTGCGCTCCGGGCATGGAAGCAGAGCGAGACATCGTTGGTTTAGGGGGCAGCCACATATGAAACATCTCGGCCTGCTCCTAGCAATTGTCATATTCGGTGGGATGACACCCGCCACGATCTCCAACGCGTTGATCCTGAAAGAAACTCCGGGGATACTGCCGGGCCTGCCTCCAATTGTTGATCGTCTCCCCACAGAGCCTCTCATTACGAACCCAGAGGATCTGGGCAGAGAGATTGGAGTGCAGGGAGGCGCACTACACACGCTCATATCCAGGCCCAAAGATGTCCGCCTAATCAATGTTTGGGGCTATGCCCGGCTGGTTGGTTACAACGAGAATCTAGAGCTTTATCCGGACATCCTTGAAAGCGTCGACATCATATCCGACGAAATTTTCACGTTGAATATTCGCGAAGGCCACAAATGGTCTGATGGCATCCCATTCACGGCAGAAGATTTCAGGTTCTGGTATGAGGAGGTGGCTCTCAATAAACACCTTAATCCAAACGGACTGCCCGGTTTTATGCTTGTTGAAGGAAAGCCGCCAGAATTCGTTGTATTGGATAAATATGCAGTACAATTTGCGTGGGAAGACCCAAACCCACTGTTTCTTCAGGAACTTGCCAAAGCGCGCCCTCCCTTCATCTACCGGCCTGCACATTACCTCAAAAAGTTCCACGAAGGCTCTGGTAATCCAGAGTTTATTCGCAAGGTCGCACGCTTGGAAAAAGTTCGAGGTTGGGCACCCTTGTTCAACCGCATGGATGATATGTATGAGGCCAGCAACCCTGACATCCCCACCCTGCAACCGTGGGTGCCATCCACTCACTCTGGCGAACGTCGTGCAGTGATGGAGAGAAATCCGTTCTTCCACAGGGTGGATAGCAGTGGTCAGCAATTACCTTACATTGATCGTATCATCATGGATGTGGTGGACGGAAAGCTCATTCCAGCCAAAACATTAGCTGGGGAGAGCGACCTGCAAGCCAGAGGATTAGGCTTCTCCGACATCTCGGTTTTAAAGCGTGGCGAACACTCTCAAGATTATGAAACGCGTCTTTGGCTTAACTCAAAAGGCTCTGAGATTTCAATACTGCCGAATCTGAGTGTCAAAGACCCAGTTTGGCGCAAGTTGATGCAGGACAGACGGTTCCGTCATGCTCTGTCTATGGGGATTGACCGTGAACTCATCAACAAGGTGCTTTACTTCGGTCTGGGAAGAGCGGGAAATGATACCGTGCTCAATATATCCCCGCTGTACCAACCCGACTATCAAACAGCATGGGTCAGGTTTGACCCGGATTTAGCCAACAAACTTCTCGATGACATTGGACTGACAAAAAAACGAGGAGACGGAATTCGCCTGTTGGAAGATGGCCGGCCACTTCAACTTATCATTGAGACGACGGGTGAAAGTTCGGAACAATCTGACGCGTTGGAGCTGGTTGCGGAAACGTGGAAAGAAATCGGCGTATCCGCTTTCATTCGCCCCAGCCAACGTGACACCATTCGCGCGCGCGCGCTAGCCGGTTTGCTCGTCATGTCGGTTTGGTCTGGATTTGAAAATGGCGTGCCCACAGCTGATATGCCGCCACTGGATTATGCGCCCACCCGAGAGGACTTTCTCTCCTGGGCACCGTGGGGCAATTATTATGAGAGTGATGGGAATGCAGGTGAAAAGCCGGACTGGCCTCCTGCGCAACGCTTGATCGAACTATTCGATCAATGGCTCATGAGCGGCAGTTTTGAAGAACGGGACATGATTTGGGAGCAGATGCTACAAATCCATGCAGACGAGACGATCCACATCGGCTTGGTCAACAGTGTGCGCCAACCGGTTGTTGTGAAGGGATTGCTGAATGTTCCAGATGTTGGAATTTTTGGATGGGACCCAGGAGCGCAATTCGGCATTCACAGAATGGATCTTTTCTTCTTTGCAGATCGATTGCCGAGTGAGGATCGAAAGCATCATTAGTCAAACAAATCTTCAATCTTAAGTCCCAACTAATTTCGCTCCTCAAACCTGATTTTATTTTCCAAGAGAAAGCCAACGCAGCTCAATTAGACTTATGTGATGTGAGAATTTGAACGAGGAAGGGAAGTCAGTGGCCTATTATTTCTTTCGGCGACTTCTGGTGATGATACCGACCCTTGTCGCTGTCAGTTTCCTGATCTTCTTCATCATTGAGTTGCCCGAAGGCGACTACATTACCAACCAGATCTCAATGCTGAGGTCCACAGGCGAAAGTGCGTCCATCGGTCGACTGGAGTTTTTAAGATCCGAATTTGCTTTGGACCGCCCCTTCGCAGAGCGCTACGGAATCTGGGTTGGTTTATGGCCCGGCCCAAACGGGTTTGACGGACTAATTCAAGGTAATTGGGGCTGGTCTTTTGAGTATGACCAACCTGTGGGGGACGTGGTCGGTCCAACATTACCACTCACAATTGCCCTAAACCTTGCAACAATATTCTTTATCTACGCAATTGCATTTCCCATCGGAATTTACTCCGCCACTCATCAATACTCTGTAGGAGATTATGGTTTTACGCTGGTCGGCTACCTCGGTCTTGCTACGCCTAACTTCCTGTTAGCATTGGTTTTAATGTATCTGGCAAATAGATGGTTTGGGCTGACGGTCGGGGGGATAATGCAAGAGCGCTACATAGACGAACCCATGAGCGGCGGCAAAGCAGCTTCCATTGTCGCGCATTTGGTCGTTCCGGTGATAGTAATAGGTACATCCGGCACAGCAGCGATGATACGTCGTTTGCGTGCAAACTTGTTGGACGAACTTTATAAACAATATGTGACCACTGCGCGCTCCAAAGGAATGCGAGAAAGCAAGCTGCTCGTCAAATACCCTTTGCGCGTTGCTCTCAATCCTTTCATCGCTGATATCGGCAATCTTATCCCCTCACTGGTCTCGGGCTCGGTGATCGTCTCGGTCGTCCTTAACCTCCCGACAGTAGGACCGGTTTTACTTGGTGCCTTGCAATCTCAGGATCAGTTTCTGGCAGGATTTATCCTCCTGTTCGTCTCCATTCTCACCTTGATAGGGATGTTGATATCCGATGTTCTACTGGGCTTCCTTGACCCACGCATTCGTCTTGGAAAAGAAGGGGCGAGACAATGAGCCCCAAGGACCGTGGTGACGACAAGGTCGAACATTACGTAAATCCAAAAGGGTTTAATCCCACGGATGTAGAGATCCTGACAAAGGCTCAGGAACGGTATTATCAGGCAGCGCAATGGAAGATCATCTGGTGGAAGTTTCGCAAACACAAACTAGCGGTTATCTCTGCTATCATATTGTTTTTCTTCTACCTTTGTGTGCCCTTTGCGGAAATGATAGCACCATACCCGGTAGCCAAGCGCAATGTAGACTACTTATATGCACCACCTCAGGCCATCCACTTCTTCCATGATGGAGCGCTGGTTGGCCCCTTCGTTTACGGCATCAATTCCTCAGTCGATTTGGAAAACCTGAAGTGGGTGTATGAGACCGACACATCGAAAGTCGAGAAACTCCGCTTCTTCTGTCTGGGAGAACCCTACAAGTTCTGGGCATTTATACCCGCAAGCTTCCACGTAATTTGCCCGGCCAAAGGGGGCACATTCTTTCTGGCAGGTACAGACCGGTTGGGGAGAGATCAATATTCCGGGCTGGTATATGGGGCCAGATTATCCCTGACTATTGGCTTGGTCGGGGTGAGTATCTCAATGTTCCTCGGTGTCCTTCTCGGGGGAATAGCTGGTTTTTTTGGCGGTTGGGTGGACAGTTCAATCCAAAGAGTGATTGAGATTATGCGATCCCTTCCGGAACTCCCGCTCTGGATGGCTTTGTCTGCGGCACTCCCTATCACGTGGTCGCCAGTCTGGATTTATTTCGGACTGACTGTGATTTTAGGGCTGCTGGATTGGCCAGGCCTTGCCCGTGCTGTGCGCTCTAAGTTGTTGTCTTTACGAGAAGAAGAGTACGCCAAGGCCGCAGCTCTTATGGGCGCCAGCCCAACCCGGATCATCTTCAGACATCTACTACCGGGGTTCACCAGCCATCTTGTAGCCTCCGCAACTCTGTCAGTTCCTGCCATGATCCTTGGAGAAACCGCTCTCTCGTTCCTCAACCTGGGACTGCGCCGGCCCGCGGTCTCTTGGGGGGTACTACTCAATGAGGCCCAGAACATTTCGGTGGTAACAATCTACCCTTGGCTGATGGCGCCGGTTATCCCTATTATCATCGTTGTCCTCGCTTTTAATTTCTTAGGCGATGGCCTAAGAGACGCGGCAGACCCTTACAAATAACGGGAGTACCTTGAGAAATGGAAGATACTTCCAGCAATTGGGATTGTGAATATCATGAAGGCCGTTGGCATTTTCTCAATGATATTAAGGAGGCCGCCCGTTACGGTATTCTCTCTGCATGGCTCAGCCAATGCGATGCGACGGATAAAGTGCTGGATGTCGGGTGCGGTGAAGCCATTTTCTATCATTATCTCAAGAGGTTAGGGCTTAAACATTATTGCGGTGTTGATCTTTCCGAAGCTGCTTTAGCAAGGGCGAAGGTTGACCCAAACCACGCAGAGCTCATTAAATCAGATCTTGAAAGTTACACCTGCAAACCCGATCAGCGATATTCTGCTATTATTTTCAATGAGGTACTCTATTTCTGCGAGAATCCTGAAACATTGCTGAAGAAGTATGCAAGCTACTTATCGAAAAACGGTGTGATCGCAATCTCAATGTATGCACCGGACCGGGAAACATCAGGCGCAAACAAGTCCATCAAAAAAGTATGGCAGGAAACTGATAATTCAAAACAATGGCGTGTACTGGATGATCTTGAATTGAAGTCTTCAGCGAAGAATGTCGGATGGAAACTGCGATTGGTCCAACCCATTAAGATATCTGATTAAATCTGTTCCACTCTTGTTCAAGAAGAGCACCAGAACTCAACCACTGTGCAGCTGGATGGGTTGTTGTTAACGAAAAAAATACCTCCAGAAACTCAGAGCATCCCTCTCCATGATCTAGATGGTGAGTGAGCAGACCTATTGGTTCGCAGGGATTGGTTCTTCGTCTGCACAGCTGTAAATCTAAACGTCGTGCTGCGGCGTCCCAACCAATAAATCTCTTATTTTTCTTCCACTTGATAATGTCCAGATGACTTTGCACCTGCGGTAAGTGAAAGGAACTTATCCAGGTAAAGGTTGAAAGCCCATATGGCCCCAACTCCCTTAGGAGGGGAATAGTTTCAGGTGCGATCCGGTTCCACGGAGGGACGAACAGGGGAATAAACTGATTGCCAAACAGCTCCTGCAAAATTGCCTGCCCATTAGCGAGTTCTTTTTCGATTTCTTGGATAGCTCTGCGTCGCCCGAACTCACTTGCCTTTTCTCCAAGAGCCTTGGATTGATAATTTTTGTGTTGCCAACCATGTTGGAGAATATTGATAAGGCTCATGTTTTCCAAACGCTGGGCAAGAGCTGCTGTTGCAAATTTAGGAATAACTGCCAGTGAAAGCGGAACTGAAAACTCAGCGGAAAACCCAAGTAACTCCTCCAATTCGGGGCTGGGTTCAATGGCATCGTCATCGCGCCACCAAAAAGAAATGGTCTGCTGTCGTTCATTAAACCAATTCAGATGGTCATTGAGAACACCCTCAAATTCCATTCTCGCTCTGGAAACGCTTGATTGAAAACCATCCGCCTGCATGGAACTAGAGCTGGGAGATGAATCAGAGATCACGTGAAATATTCCTCTCCCAAATAATGCCATGTGGTTCATTAATTTGAGGTTTTAATCCAAGGTCTTCTGCGAGGATTTGTGCCGATACCTCAGCTCCATTGAGGGCTGCATGAAGGTCTGAGGGAGCTAATGCCATCGCTTTTTGTGCTGCTTGAGCAAGAGTTTCCGGGGTCAATACATTTTCAGGAACGGCGACCACTCTGCCTCGTTTGAATAAACTAAGGGCCCGCTGGGTTTGTTCAGTCTCAGCAGCTTGCGCGAAAGGGACCAGCACAGCAGGGACGCCAGCCCGCAGGATATCGACAACAGTGTTGTAACCCGCCTGCGAAATAGAGAGTTTAGCTTTCTTGAGCAACGCAGGGAAATCTGGCCGTGCCCGTTCAACAATCATTTGTGCTGTTCTGTGGGATGCTAGGTGTTGGAACTGGTCCTCTGGATAGTCTTGTCCAACAAGTATCCGCCAGCGATCAGAAGACCCGATCGGCATGTGCGTATGAGTGGAGAGAGCGGCTTTTAAAAGGGCGGCTCCAACAGCCCCGCCACCGCAAGAGACTATAGTCTCATCCATCCCATCCGAAGAAGAGGATGAACTTTGACGATCATCACTGATGTAACCCGTATAGCGAACAAGTGAATTTACACGGTCAGCATACGGAAAGCTGTCTTCCATTGTGATGAGCTGAGGATCTGAATGGACCAGAATACGATCATAAAAAGCGGTGGCCTGTGAAGCCATCCATTCTTCTTTCCAGCTTGCATCCTTCCTAACGAGGATATCTCGAATGGAGCAGGTGATCCATGGCGGGGATAATTTGCTGCCTGCACATTCCAAAAGCCGTGTCATCTCGGCTGCAAACATTCTGCGCCCAAATGGGTAGGTTTCTGTTAGCAAAAGATCAAAATGTTCTGCAGAAAAGGCAGATAAAGTCGCAGAAATCCTCTGCTCCCACCAAACTGCATCAATTGGGTTATTGTACTCATCCAGCAGTACATCAAATCGTGCATTGGCAGCACGAACCACCGGGAGCTTTATAACCGTCAGCCCATCGCAATTAAGGGTATCGGGAATGTGGTTTCCTGTGGCTAACGTGACATCAAGGCCCATGCGGACAAGCGCTTTTGCAAGGGCAACCGCTCTGACGATATGCCCGGAACCAAGTAAATGTTGGACGTGGATGAATGCTTTCATCATGTCCCTCCGTGCATTCTCCGCTTGTATTGATGGTGCTCAACTGCGGCCTGCAATACTCTGTCCAAACCCTTCGCTCCTGTTGCTAAGCTATGGTTGTTACGGATGTTTTCAACGGCAGCCTGAGCCATATTCTGACGCTTATGGTTGTTTTTTATGAGTGACATGA
Source organism: Pseudovibrio sp. Tun.PSC04-5.I4 (assembly GCF_900104145.1). Lineage (NCBI taxonomy): Bacteria > Pseudomonadati > Pseudomonadota > Alphaproteobacteria > Hyphomicrobiales > Stappiaceae > Pseudovibrio > Pseudovibrio sp. Tun.PSC04-5.I4. Next base: position 841,646 of record NZ_FNLB01000006.1, read on the forward strand.
GGTTTTGCGCCAGCGCAGAAGCATCGCCTTCATCTGAAAGCAACCCACTGGTTCCTTCCTCAACGATGTCCGGGACGCCGAAGACACGTCCTCCCACAACAGGCAGGCCGCAGGATTGCGCCTCCAAAAACACAAACCCAAAGGCTTCACGGACAGCAGGCCAGACAAATATGTCATGAGCGCGATATAGTCGTGGCATTTCCTGCCAGGGGATCAGACCTCGAAATTCTGTTCGGGATTTATCAAAAAGGGGTTCAATTTCAGCCCGAGCTGGTCCGTCGCCTGCAATGGTTAAGCGCCATGGCAAATCAGTGATTTGCTTCAGTGCAGCGGAAAGAACCATATAGGAGAACAACTTATCGCCTTCTCGCATCATTCCAGCGCATAACAGTCGGATGGTGCCATCAGCTGATCCCTTGGTCACACTATGATTCAGTTCGAATTTTGCTTCGTCCAGAAATGGCGGCAGAACGCTCAAAACATCAGCGTTGAGAACCTCTGAAAGGCATCGTGCATCAGAATTGGTGAGAGCAACGACCTGGCTGGCCTGAGACATAGCTGCATCAGCGGCATTAAATCCCAAGGCCCAGTTGCCTGACTGACGCTTTGGCGCACGGCTGGCCTCAACCACCACATAAGGGATGTTGAACTTGGCACACAGATACGGCCCAATCCAATCCGGAGCCTTATGGTAAAGGTGATAAGTGAGGAATATATCCGGCACCTCTCCACGTTTCATCCATTGGTCAGCTATGGTGTTTGCTTCTGACAGTGCCAGCTCTTTGACGTCCCTTGTGACATCCTCTCCACCTTCTGCTCGCCAGCTTCTGAAGGTTGAAGCCACCTCCACCTCATGCCCGGCGAGCTCAAGAGCTTGCACAATCAAACGCCCCATAGTGCGATCTCCGGAAGGAACCGGATCATCCAGAGGTTTCATCGGAGCGGTAAAGGCGACTCTCATGTGCAAGGCTCCAAATACGCATTGAACTTATCAGCAAGAAACTCAAGACCGGGTGATGCACTGAAGTTATGGTGCACGCTGTCAAATGCATTCTTCCCTATCCGCTCTCTATCTCCTACATTTGTGATGAGACCATGAAGAGCAGAGGTAAGCGCTGCTATGTCTTCACTTGGGCACAGTACGCCATTTTCCCCAGACTTAATGATCTCAGGAATTCCGGAAACATTGGTGGAAATGCACGGTAGAGACATTGCTTGCGCTTCCATAATAACGTTCGGCAATCCGTCTCGATCTCCTGTTTTGGAAACACGGCATGCCAATGCAAAGATGTCAGCTTGAGCCATCTTGTCCAACACCATGCGCCGTGGCTGCGGTCCCATCCAGTGTATGTGACCCTTCAGTCCCAGCTGAGTGCTTAGATCAGACAGTGATTGAGTAAGTTCACCTCCACCAATATGGGTCAGCTGCCAATTGAGGTCTTTGGGCAATTTGCTTAGGGCCTTCAACAAAACATCGTAGCCTTTTTTCTCCACCAGTCGTCCAACAGAAATAAGCTGAACGCTTTCTGCTCCCGTTCCGTTTCTCAACGTGGCAGGCTGTGCCGCGCTGGGAAATCCGCTAAAATCTAGACCATGATAAACAAGGTGGATTTTTTCTGGCTTTTGGCAAAGAGACTGAAGGTATTGCAAATTGGCTTGTGTACAAGTCACACCCCATTCCGCATCCTCAAGTTTGGTTGTAAGTTCCTGCGGGGCGGTGGTCCAGATGTCCTTGGCATGGGCAGAAAATGACCATTTTCGCCCAGAAAGTAAGGCCGCATAGCGTGCAACAGTGCAGGGACTGTGCAAGTAATGGGTGTGAATCCAGAGCACATCATCAGGCAATTCATGGGCCATGACACAAGCTTGGCCCCACCTGCGAAACTGCTCAGAGTTTTTCTTATGCTTCAAATCGGCTTCAAAACAGGCACGAGCAGTTGCGAAGGTTGGTTGATTTTCTGCCCACTTCATTGCTTGTTTTACGCGAGGCAGGTCGTCCTTCAGGTATTCCGTTAAGTATAAAAGTTCACTGGTGATCTTGCCGTGAACCTCATGCGTGTAGGGGTCGTAAGGGTGGCGGAGAGAAACGATAAGTTGTGGTATGCCTCGTTCTTGTAGCCCATACATTTCTTGGGCGATGAAGGTCTCAGAAAGGCGAGGGTAGCCCTTAACAACGACTGCAATACGTCCACGCGTCATAATCACCCCGTCCGACATGTATGATCTATGCCTTCAACTCTTGGTGTAGTCTTAGGAGGCAGCTGCCCTCCCAAGCCCAAAATTTCAGCGGTTCTCTGGTTGATCACATCCAACCCGCCCAGATAATTCTCAGAATGAGCATGAGATGGTGGAGAGATAAAGGGGAGATTTGCAAGAGCCTTGACCATTAGGTCTACGCTTGGATAGGCGTCAATCGGAAGCATCTGCACCAATCCGAGCCGCTGGGCTTGTTCTGCACGAATAGCTTGCTCTCGGCGAGGAACAATGCGCGGAACCAGAAGGGCGGGATTATCGAAGGATAAAATTTCACAGAAAGTATTGTAACCGCCCATGCCGACCACCGCAGTCGCTTGTACCATATATGGTTCAAGCTCTGGAGTGAAACGCAGCATCTCCACATCGCGTAAATGGGAAGCTCGCGTAGTGAAAGCATCTACATCCGCTTTGCTCATAAACGGGCCAAGCACAATGAGGGCGGGGAAAAGGGGCCGTAACCGAGCTTCATAAGCACGCATCACCCAATCAACCAGCTCAACGCCGTCACCTCCGCCTCCAGGTGTTACCAACACATAGGGCGCGCCATCAAAGGGAGCGGTGAAATCTTGCGCGGAACTTGGCAAAGTCCGCCGTAGATATCCAGTAAAGAGGGTCTTATCCATTACGGACTGGTCAAACCCTAACCCCTTCAGTGGGTTGCTCATGACTGAAGGTCCGTACACCCAAATTTCGTCATAAAGATCATTGACTGCTGGATAGGCTCGCTTACGCAGCCACTCTTCTTTCAACACCAGAGGATCATCCATTACATCGCGCAGACCTAAAACTAGTTGGGTCTTTTGCCCCTTGAGGTATTGAAGGGTCGGCAACACTTCTCCGCGTAAGCCCAAAGGTTCTTTGTCGACGATGAATATATCCGGCTTAAAGACCTTTGCTGTGTGTTCAATAATGGACGAGCGGATTGCTATGGTTTCATTGATGTCCAATTGAAGCGAGAGGGATGTGTATTCCCCGCTACGCAGTTTTATGACGCCGGGAATTCGGACAAAATCCACTCTGGAGCGAAACTCAAAGCTGCCAATGATGGGAGAGCCGGACAGGATCAGAACGGACATCTCCGCAAAAGAGCCAACCAGTGATTGAGCAATGGTTTGGCACCGTCGCAAGTGGCCCAAGCCAAATGTATCGTGGCTATAGATAAGTATTTTGGGCGAATTCACAGTCATGCGCTTCATGTTCCATCTGCTGCGCACGAACCCATATGCCAGACCCTATAAAAGATGACATTGGTAACCCGCAAATAGCCGCTTATTTGCCATTATGCGCATAACCTCAAACACCACCACCCCATAAAATTTAGGTAATACTGTCGCTTTATGCCGCTTTTTTAAGATCTGAAGCTTAGGGTCCCCTAGCGTCAGTTAAAGCTTAAATCGCATCGCCTCAGTTTGGGTCTGCCCTACCTGAGCCATATCGGAGTGGACATGGAAAAATCACTTTTCCAATTCATCTGGAAGAACTCGGCTCGGTATCAACTGGCGATTCTTCTCGTCACCTTATTGTCCTATCCGGTCAGTTACATCCTGCTGGATCTGCCTAAGACAATTACCAATGAAGCAATTCAAGGCAGTAATTTCCCGGTAGAATTTTTGGGGTACCAGCTCGGGCAAATTCAGTATTTGGCGGTGCTATGTATTTTGTTTTTGGTTCTTGTTGTTGTTAGCAACTGCATCAAACTCTACCTCAACATCTACAAAGGCCGACTGGGTGAACGGATGCTGCGCCAGTTGCGGTTTGAGCTGTTTCAACGCGTACTCCGCTTCCGCCTGCCTCATTTTAAGAAGGTCAGCTCCGGCGAAATCATACCAATGATTACTGCTGAGGTCGAGGACGTTGGTGGTTTTGTGGGTGAGGCGTTTGCTCTACCCGCCTATCAAGGTGGTCTGTTGGTTGTTCAGGTCGGCTTTATCTTCATGCAGGATCCACTTCTGGGGCTTGCCGCCATATCGCTGTATCCTATTCAGGGCTATATCATCCCGAAGCTTCAGCAGAAGGTGGTTCGCCTCTCGCGCCAGCGCGTTAAAAACGTGCGTGTGATAGCCGATAAAGTTGGCGAAACCATTTCTGGTATCTCTGAGATACATAGCAACGATACATCAGCCTGGCATTCTGCTGATCTCTCAGACCGTCTTTATCGCAATTTCCGTATCCGATTTGATATCTATAACCGCAAGTATTTCATTAAGTTCGTTAATAATTTTATGAACCAGCTCACCCCGTTTTTCTTCTACTTCATCGGCGGGTATCTGGTCATCAAAGGGCAGTTGAGTATTGGCGCACTGATTGCGGTCATAGCTGCTTATAAAGATCTGGCTGGCCCCTGGAAAGAACTGCTGCTTTACTACCAGATGACTGCGGATGTCTCAGTCAAATACCAAACGGTCGTTGAAAACTTCGATCCACCAGATCTCTATGAGAAACAACGTCTGCTTGATGATCAAGCACTTGCCTTCACCGGTCCTTTAGACATGGACAACCTCAGTTTTTCGGGCTCAGGCTCAGGACAGGAAATTCATGATGTTTCAATTCGGGTTGAAAAAGGCAAGCCGCTTGCTGTAACCGGTATTGATGGCTCAGGGCGTGCTGAGCTCCTGCAAATGGCAGCTGGTCTTCTCAGTCCGACATCTGGCTCTGTTAGCGTTAACAACTCAAACTTTGAAACTTTGGGAGAAGCAACGCTGGGCCGGCAAATAGCTTATGTCGGTGGGCATTTGCATGTCTGGACCGGGACGATCCGGGACAACTTGTTTTATGGCCTGCGCCATCGCCCGCAAGAAACCATAAAATATACTGGCAGTGAAATTGCCAAACGACAAACGCAACTGAAGGAAGCAGAGCTAACCCTCAGTCCTAGCTATGATCTAAAAGCGCGCTGGGATAATTATGAGCAGGCCAATTCGAGCTCCCTGCAAGAGCTGGAAGCCAAAGCCCTTGAGCTTTGTAAAGTAGCGGGTTTTTCGCGCGATCTGTATCTGCTGGGCGTCGAAACGGTCATTGATCAGCGCCATTTAAAGGAAATTAACGGCGGATTGATGCCCAAATTGGTTGAAGCGCGCAAAGCACTGCGGGAGAGTATTGAAGGCGATCCACGTCTCAAAAACCTGGTTGAGTTCTGGGATCCTGACAAATTCAATCTTTCAGCAAACCTCGCGCAAAACTTGTTTTTCGCAAGTCCCAAAGAGCAGTTCATGACCATTGAACGGGTGCCGCAAGACCCTCAAATACGAAGGTTTTTGAAAGCCACTGGGTTTGACATTCATCTGACAGATATAGGCCTGCAGATCGCAACCACGATGGTCGAATTGTTTGCTGATGTCAGTGCAGATAGTGACTTGCTCAACCGCTATTCTTTCATCAGCCGCGAAGATTTGCCGGAATTTGAACGTATTGTGCAAGATGCGCGAAACAAAAATCACACTAAACGTATCAAGGAGAATGACCGTGACCGTCTGATAGCACTGGCGTTGAAACTGGTCCCGGCAAAACATCGTCTGGGTGTCCTTGATGATGAAATGCAAGATAAGATTGTCGCGGCTCGCGCTCAGTTTATGGAGACAGTTGGAAAGGACAATGCCAGATTTGAGTTCTTTGATCCTGATACCTATTTGACCACTCTCAGCATCGAGGACAATCTTGTGTTTGGACACGCAAGGCTTGACCGCCGGGATGCACGTCAGAAAATACAACAAGTGTTGCAAGATTTAGTGCGCGAGCGGGATCTTATCGTACCTATCCGTCGTGCTGCATTTGATTTCCATGTGGGAGTGGCTGGCGCGAAGTTGTCGTCTCATCAACGTAGATTGGTATGCCTTGTTCGTGCCTTACTTAAAAATGCGTATATTTATGTGCTGGATGAAACTGCAAATAGTTTAAGTGAAACCGATAAGGCCTTGAGAGCTGACTTGCAGGAATTGCTGAGTGACAAAGTCCTGTTGTTTGGTGTCAATAATGAAACAGTGTCTGAGGAGTTTGAAAAAACGCTCCACCTGGAAAATGGGAGGGTTATCGAGAGGTAACCTATGGAACTATGGTGAGACAAAGGCGAATTGGTGTGAGATGTAACACAGTCTGGTGGAGCTCTATCAGGTATGGTCATCAAAGAATTGGGAGGGAAACGTGACAATTGATGCTGAAGTTCAAGCTTTAAGCCGGGTCCCTCTGTTCGCAGGGCTGGAGCCAAGTAAATTGCGCCTTCTGGCCTTCATAAGTGATCGTATGGAGTTTCAGGACGGGGAGCACCTGTGCCGTCAAGGAGACGACGGAGACAGCGCTTTTGTCGTGTTATCTGGAGAGGTTGCTGTGTTTGTTGATGAAAATGAGGTTGCGCGGGTAGGCCAATATGCCATCATAGGTGAAATTGCCATTTTGTGCGATGTGCCAAGAACTGCAACACTACGTTCTGTTGGCACTACTCATATATTGGCAATATCGAAAGATGATTTTCTGAAACTCATTGCAGAATTTCCGAAAGTCTCGCTAGAAATAATGCGTGTTTTGGCGTTGCGTTTGGAAAAAACGACTAGAGAGCTATCACAGGCTCGCCCAGCATCAACGTGAAAGGTTGGAAGACTTGAACGAGTTTTCTCTTAAAATTTGGGGTGTTCGTGGTTCAACAGCTGCTGCTGGTGCCGAAACACTTAGATATGGAGGGGAAACCACCTGTTTCGAAATACGGGCAGGGGATGCTCTTATTATGGTCGACTGTGGTTCCGGCGCCCGTAACCTTGGCCGCAAGATCATGAAAGGTCCCAACCGGGATATTGATCTCTTCTTCACGCACACGCATTTGGACCACATCTGCGGACTTCCTTTTTTTGAGCCCGCCTACGACCCTGATTTCAAAATCACCGCGATGGCAGGTCATTTCAAAGACCCTTGCTGTCTCCAAGAAATTATCTGTCGCATAATGTCTCCCCCGATATTTCCAGTTGGGGCGAATACACTTAGCGCTGTTTCCTTTAAAAGTTTCAAGGCTGGCGACACCCTGACGAAAGACAATGGGTTGATAATCAAAACCGTTGCGCTGAACCATCCGGGCGGCGCTTGCGGTTACCGGATGGAGTTCAATGGAAAGTCCATGTGCATCATCACGGATCACGAAATGGGGAACGCATCCTATGATGATGCTATCCAAGAGTTTATCCAGGATGCAGATGTTGTGATCCAAGACGGGATGTATACCCAAGCTGAATACACTAAGTATCAAGGCTGGGGACATTCCACATGGGAACATGTGGTCGGAATATGCCAGCGCGCCAACGTTAAAACGCCCGTGATTTTTCATCATGATCCACGGCGTACGGATGATGAACTAGATGAAATTGGTCTTGCCGCCCAGCAGATGCATCCACGCGCAATCGTGGCATCGGAAGGGATGGTCTTCAAGCCCTGAATCTTCTGTCACCCGTTCGCTCGTGATTGACCTGATGCAAAGCACGAGCAAACCGACGCCATCAAATAAGTGTGGCGTAATGGGAGACAAGTGGTGGCAGTTGGAAGTGGTCCAGAAAACTCCGATCCTTCAAATAATCGTGGCGCTGATCAAAAGCCTGCCGCGGATTTGAGTAAGAAGTTTCATGGAATCTCGTATGAGGACAAAACAAATCCCACATTATTTCAGCAAATAAAGAATGGTGTGCTTGGCCCCAAAGCCCCAGAGGGTGATCTTCCCCTCAGAGTCCGTAGAGAAATTGATCGGCAAGAAGCGGCATCAGAACGTCTAATAGGAATTGTACAACTCGGCGTCATTCTGTTCTTTGCCTTTTTGTATGCGCTTGCCCCCAGAGCCGAAGGCACTATGGGCTTTAATTTCGTGCCCTATGCCTTTTCGTTCTATCTGGTCTTCACCCTCATTCGCATCTACATTTCGTTCAAAATAACCCTGCCAGTCTGGTATCTCGTTTTGTCCATATTGATGGATGTGTCTTTACTGGTCGGGTTGATTTTCTCGTTCCACATTCAATACGCCCAGCATCCAACGTTTTACCTCAAAGCTCCAACCTTGATGTATTTGTTCCTGTTCATTTCTTTGAGAGCGCTGCGCTTTGATCCAAGATACGTTATTTTGACCGGGGTGTTTGGAGCGTTGGGTTGGCTGGGGCTCGTGTATTACGCATTGATGTATGAAGGGGGCTCAACACGGATCACCCGCAATTACATTGAATATCTGACAAGTGAGGCTGTTCTGATTGGCGCAGAGCTGGATAAGCTCATCATTATCCTATCTGTGACCGCGTTGTTGGCACTGTCGATTTACAGAGCGCGCCGGACATTTTTTGCAGCCATTCGTCAACAGAGTGCAGTAAAGGATCTCAGTCGCTTTTTTACGCCAGAAGTGGCCAATTCCATTGTTGAGTCAGAAAATCGCCTAAGAGCAGGGACGGGTGAAATCCGGGAGGTCGCTATCCTGTTGGTGGATATTCGCTCTTTCACCAAAACGGCTGCACAGTTGCCGCCTGAAACCACAATGCGTGTGCTCAGCCTTTATCAAAAGAAAGCTGCCAAGGCGATACTCGGAGAGGGCGGCAAAATCGATAAGTTCCTCGGAGATGGCATTCTCGCAACGTTCGGGGCCGTTTCAGATAGTGAAAGTTACGCCGCTGATGCGTTGAGAGCCGGAGTGGAGCTTGCTCACATACTGGAAGAAGAAAGCGCGGATCTGGAAGCTGCAGGCTGGCCTATGAAGTTTGAAATCGGGGTTGGTGTTGCGGCAGGCCCGGTCAGCGTTGGCGTGGTTGGAGTTCGGGACCGTCTGGAATTTACTGTCATTGGAGATGCCGTGAACCGTGCAGCAAAGCTGGAAGCGGCCAACAAGGTCCAAAAGACCCGGTTCCTGACAGATGGGGCAACATATTCAATGGCTCTACGACAAGGGTATAAGGGAAACATGCTAGAATTAAAGTCTGAGTGTGTTGCAGGAATCACCGGAAAAGTAGACCTTGTGGCCTTGGCATGAGAATGAGATTTCCCATGCCAACCCGTTGATAAGGCATTGAGCCTCTTTCTAAGTATTTGGCGGGAGCTTTGAAAGACGCGGGACACTCAAATTGAATCGGGATGGGATTCCATGCAACTTAATAGTGATATTGCAGCTGTCGTAACCGGTGGCTCATCTGGTCTTGGCGCTGCCACCGCACGTAAACTGGCGAGCCACGGTGTTAAAGTAACTTTGTTCGATATAAACGAAGAAGCAGGTCAGGCTGTCGCCGACGAAGTGGGCTGTCGCTTTGTGAAAGTGGACGTGACGAGTGATGAAAGCGTAACTGCAGGACTGGATGCCGCTGAAGCAGCGCACGGTCCGGCACGCATTCTCATCAACTGTGCTGGCATTGCGCCAGTTGCAAAAACCACTTCTCGTGGTGAGCCACACCCGATGGACATGTTCCAAAAGGTGATCAACGTGAATCTGGTTGGTACATTCCGTTGTACGACATTTGCAGCAACACGTATGGCAAAGCTTGATCCAATCACGGAAGACGGCGAACGCGGGGTGATTGTATCAACTGCATCCGTTGCAGCGTTTGACGGTCAGATCGGCCAAGTCGCTTATGCAGCGTCTAAAGGCGGCATTGCGGCTCTGACTTTGCCAGTCGCTCGTGATCTTTCAAAGTCTGGCATCCGCGTCATGACAGTCGCGCCTGGTATCTTTGAGACCCCAATGCTGCGCGGTCTGTCTCAGGAAGTTCAGGATTCACTCGGCCAGCAAGTTCCGTTCCCGTCCCGTTTGGGCCGTGGTGATGAATATGCACAACTGGTGGAAGTAATTCTTCAAAACCCAATGCTTAACGGCGAAACCATCCGTTTGGATGGCGCAATCCGCATGGCACCAAAATAATCTGATGCTTCGGCCTGAGGGGTACTTTTATCTCTCAGGCCATTTTTCTGCGTATTTCCAGAACCTACCAGAATGATCTAATCCAAAGGTCGACTAAGTGCTTAGGAAAGCGCTCGTGCGGTGATATCTTACTCCTGCTAGGTTTGCCGGATTGTTTCTGCAATTCTGATTCCTTGAGGCCAGCATGGCGACCTATACAAGTTCAACTCCACAACAGTTTTTTGGGCAATTACCAGAACAGACTGACGTCCTTATTATCGGTGGCGGTGTGATCGGCACCTGCACGGCTTATTGGCTGGCACAAAAAGGTGTGAGTGTCACGTTGTGTGAGAAGGGCCGCGTCGCTGGAGAACAATCCAGTCGCAACTGGGGCTGGATCCGCCAGCAAGGCAGAGATGCTGCCGAATTGCCGATCACCATGGAAAGCAATCGTCTCTGGAAACAGCTCACGGAAGAAACGGGCGAGGATCTTGGCTTCCGTCAGCAGGGCGTCTATTTCCTTGCTGAAAACGAAGAGGAACTCAAAAGCTATGAAGCTTTTCTGGAAATTGCCAAACAACATCAGCTGGATACTGAACTCTTAAGCGCAGAAGAAGTTTATGCGCAAATCCCGGGCCGCAAAGGCAAATGGGTTGGTGGAATGGTCACCCCAAGCGATGGCCGGGCTGAGCCGTGGGTAGCAGTTCCAGCTATTGGCCGTGCTGCGGAGCGCAATGGTGCAACAATTGTTGAAGAGTGTGCCGTCAGAACGTTGGAGTTTGAAGGTGGCAAACTCACCGGAGCTGTCACTGAAAAGGGCACAATCAAAGCTAATAGAGTGTTAATTGCAGCTGGCGCATGGTCCTCACTCTTTGCCCAAAACCTTGGCGTCTCCATGCCGCAACTATGTGTAAGGGCCACTGTAGCTGCAACACAGGTCGCTCCCGACATCTTTAAAGGCGACGCTGCGGATGGCACATTCGCTTTCCGCAAAAGAGAAGATGGTGGCTTCACCCTAGCTGTGAGTGATATTCATGATCACTACATTGGTAAGGACTCGTTCCGTCATCTTGCTAAATGGTTGCCAGCAGTGAAAGCGTCTTTCAAAGGCATTTCCTTTGGGCTGAACCCGCCGAAAAATTATCCGGATTCATGGGCTCATAGGCGTAGTTGGACTGGAGATGAAGTAACACCGTTCGAAAAGTGCCGTGTGCTTAACCCAGCACCAAACCCGCGCGCCATAAAACGTATTCAAGAGCGGCTCTACGACAGATTTCCGCAATTGCGGGGGCTAAAATTTGAGGAAACCTGGGCCGGTATGATTGATGCAATGCCGGATTTTGTACCAATCATGGATGAGGTCCCAACCCAGCAGGGTGTGTTTATCGCAACCGGTTTCTCCGGCCATGGCTTTGGTATAGGACCGGCAGCAGGTCGTATCATGGCGGATATGCTCATGGGTAAACCAGCAGGATATGATCTGACACGATTCAGGTATTCACGCTTCTCGGATGGCTCCAAAATTGAGCTCGGCCCCTTCATTTGATTTCATTGAGTTAGTCTAGTGATCTATACAGATAAAACACCACAGCAGTTCCATGGCGAACAGCCGCAAGAAACAGACGTGCTTATCATCGGTGGCGGCATTATTGGGGTGTGTACCGCGTACTACCTCGCAAAAAAGGGCGTAAACGTCACGCTTTGCGAGAAGGGCCGTGTTGCTGGCGAACAATCCAGCCGTAACTGGGGCTGGATTCGCCAACAAGGACGCGATGAACCAGAGATTCCTCTTTCCATAGAAGCGCGCCGTTTATGGGCGCAGCTCTGCGAAGAAACAGGAGAAGATCTGGGCTATCAAGCAAACGGTGTTTATTATCTGGCTGAAAAACCGGGTGATCTGGAGAGTTTCGAGACGTTTGTAAGCCTTGCTCAAAAATACGAGCTGGATACCTGCATGATCTCACGCGCTCAGGTACATGAGGATATTCAGGGCAAAGCCGGACGTTGGATTGGTGGTATGCACACGGCAAGTGATGGACGCGTCGAACCTGGGCAAGCCACCCTTGGTATCGCCAAAGCAGCCGAACGACTGGGCGCAGTCCTATGTGAGAATAACGCTGTTCGAACCTTGGTAAAAACTGGTGGTAAAATTACTGGCGCCGTTACTGAGCAAGGTGAAATCAAAGCGGCTCAAGTTGTTTTGGCAGGTGGAGCATGGTCCTCCCTGTTCGCATCCAACGCTGGCATTAAGCTGCCTCAGCTTTCCGTGGAGCTGACGGTAGCTGCCACACAAGCAGTGCCAGATATCTGCCCAGCCAACGCATCAGACAACACATTTGCACTTCGTAGACGTCAGGATGGCGGCTACACGGTTGCGCTAAAGAACAACCAAACCCATCATGTCGGTTTGGATTCCTTCAAGTTCTTGCGACAGTGGTTGCCAAATATGGCGGAGAATATGAAAGGCACCAGCGTTAAGCCGGCTGCTCCAAAGCATTATCCAGACCATTGGATGCAAAAGCGCAGCTGGAATGGGGATGAAACCTCTCCTTTTGAGAGAATGCGGGTTCTCAACTCAAAGCCCAACCAGAAAGAGCTGACTGCTCTGACAGCTGCCTTCGCAGATCGTTTCCCGCAATTAAAAGGCACCAAACTCCAAAGTGCGTGGGGCGGATTGATTGATGCTATGCCGGACTTTATGCCGGTGATTGATAAGGCTCCAAAACATGAAAACCTCCACATCGTAACAGGGTTCTCTGGTCATGGTTTTGGCATCGGCCCATCCGTTGGCCGGTTGATGGCAGATGTTCTGACGGGCAAACCTGCAGGTCATGACTTGTCCAGCTTTGCATTTGGTCGCTTTTAAAGTTTATTAGACTTGAGCCGCAAACAACAGACATGAGAGAAATGCTCAAGCTATCCAAAAGAAGAGAGGCGTACCCGTGGGTACTCTTTTCCCCTGCATTGGTGTAAGCTGAAGAAAAGTTGCCAAATTAACTCTTTAAAACTAGTTATGTAGCAACAATTAGATAACGCATATCGCCAGATCGGGGTTTCCAATGCCAAACTATCGTTCGCGCACTTCCACACATGGCCGCAATATGGCAGGCGCTCGCGGCCTGTGGCGGGCAACCGGTGTTAAAGAGGGTGACTTCGGCAAACCAATTATTGCTGTTGTAAATTCATTCACTCAGTTTGTGCCGGGTCATGTGCATTTGAAAGACCTTGGTCAGCTTGTCGCAAGAGAGATCGAGGCGGCAGGCGGTATTGCCAAAGAATTCAATACCATCGCTGTGGATGACGGCATCGCAATGGGGCATGATGGCATGCTCTATTCCTTGCCATCCCGCGAGCTGATTGCTGACTCCGTTGAATACATGGTCAACGCACATTGCGCCGATGCCATGGTGTGCATTTCCAACTGTGACAAGATCACTCCGGGTATGTTGATGGCCTCCCTGCGCCTCAATATCCCAACTGTGTTTGTATCTGGTGGACCTATGGAGGCCGGTAAGGTCGTTCTGGCCAACGGCGAAATGCGCAAGGTTGATCTTGTTGATGCCATGGTTGCTGCTGCTGATGATAACGTCTCCGATAGCGACGTTGAAGCCATCGAGCGCAGCGCTTGCCCGACTTGTGGGTCTTGTTCTGGCATGTTCACAGCCAACTCCATGAACTGCCTGATGGAAGCGCTGGGTCTGGCATTGCCGGGCAATGGTTCTACGCTCGCAACCCATGCCGACCGCAAACGCCTGTTTTTAGAGGCGGGTCATTTGATTGTTGATCTGGCAAAGCGCTACTACGAACAGAATGATGAAAATGTTTTGCCGCGGAACGTTGCCAACTTCAAAGCTTTTGAAAATGCGATGATCATGGATATCGCCATGGGCGGGTCCACCAATACAGTCTTGCATCTGCTGGCAGCAGCGCAGGAAGGTGAAGTGGACTTCACCATGGAAGACATTGATCGTCTTTCCCGCAGTGTTCCTGTTCTGTGTAAGGTTGCGCCATCTGTCGCTAACGTGCATATGGAAGACATCCACCGCGCTGGTGGCATCCTTGGTATTTTAGGCGAACTGGACCGCGCCGGTCTCATCGATACCTCGGCAAAGTCCGTCCATGCAAAAGATCTGGCCGACGCTCTTGAGCGCTGGGATATCAAACGCACAGACAGCAAAAGTGTTCGCGAGTTCTTCTCCGCAGCTCCCGGCGGTGTACCAACACAGGTCGCTTTTTCACAAAGCTCCCGTTATGCCGAGGGCGTGGATGATGACCGCGAAAACGGAGTTATCCGTTCCAAAGAACACGCATTCTCGCTGGATGGCGGTCTGGCTGTTCTTTACGGAAATCTCGCGGAAGATGGCTGTATCGTAAAAACAGCAGGGGTTGATGACAGCGTTCTTAAGTTCTCCGGTCCTGCCCGTATCTTTGAATCTCAGGATTCATCAGTAAGCGCGATCCTCACTGGCAAGGTGAAAGAGGGCGATATCGTTCTCATCCGTTATGAAGGTCCGCGCGGTGGTCCGGGTATGCAAGAAATGCTGTACCCAACCAGCTACCTCAAGTCCAAAGGGCTCGGCAAAGCTTGTGCGCTCATCACAGATGGTCGCTTCTCTGGTGGCTCTTCAGGCCTGTCTATTGGTCACGTCTCCCCAGAAGCAGCAGAAGGTGGCAACATCGGTCTGTTGGAAGAAGGCGACATAATCGACATCGACATTCCAAACCGCAAGATCGAAATCCGCGTGTCTGATGAAGTTCTCGCGACGCGTCGCGCGGCGATGGAAGCCAAAGGCAAAGACGCCTGGAAACCAGTTGAAAAGCGTAAACGCAAGGTCTCCACAGCACTGAAAGCTTATGCCGCGATGACAACCAGCGCAGCAAAAGGCGCGGTTAGGAAAGTCGACTAAGCATTCATTCTGCTATAGAATACAAAAAGGCTGCTCACAGGAGCGGCCTTTTTACATCGTGCCCATGAAAGCCTTTAGCCCCGCCAGCGCAGCAAAGACTTCTCTGCCCGCCCAATTAGCCAGCTCACGCAAAGGCCCAGCACAGAAAGCATAGCTACACCGGCAATCAGCTGGTCTGTTGCAAAAAGTGAACCTGCCATCAGCACATAAGCGCCAATGCCGTATTCTGCACCAATCATTTCAGCAGCAACCAACAAAATGATCGCTATGGAGGCTGAAATGCGTGTACCGGACAGAATTGCAGGGAGTGCGCCCGGCAGGATGATTTTCCAAACAATCGACGTCCATTTCATCCCGAACGACTGACCCATGCGGACCAAACCACGGTCCACATTGTCCACGCCGCCATAAGTCGCGATCACAGTGGGGAAGAAGGTACCAAACAAGATCGTGGCAACCTTTGAGCCTTCACCAATTCCAAACCAGATGATGAACAGCGGCAACAACGCGATCTTGGGTATGGGGAAGAAAGCAGAGGTCAGCGGCAACAAGCTGGACCGCGCCATGGAGAAGAGGCCGATCATCAGGCCAACAAAGATGCCAAGTGCTGTTCCAACGCTCCAACCTAAGATGAGGCGATACAAACTGGCACTCAAATGCTGCCAAAGACTACCGGAATTATACAGGTCTATGAAGGCATCAAGCGCTTCAGAAGGCGCAGGCAGAACAAGGTTGCTGATGATGCCATTGCGCGACCCAAACTCCCAGAACGCGACCAGCACAAAGAAAACCAGCGGTGCGACAAAGCGAACAGGTTGAGGTTTAAACCCACCACCACGAAACGGAACTTTTTTGCGTGGAACAGGTGTCTTCGTCACCACGGGTGTATCCTTAGACATCGACATTGGAAAGCTCCCTGTCAGCGGCAAGAGCCTCTTCGCGCATCATATGCCAGAGATTATGCTGGACCTCTTCAAGTTCAGCAGCACGGCTTGCACGTTCGTTCAGCGGTATATCGATAGAAACAATCGCACGAATTTTACCGGGCCTGCGGGACAGGACAATTACTTTGTGCCCAAGGCGTACGGCTTCCGCCAGATTATGCGTCACATAACAAGCTGAGAATTTTTCCCGGCTCCATAATTCAACCAGATCATCCATCAGCAGCTCGCGGGTCTGGCTATCCAATGCAGAAAGCGGCTCATCCATCAACAAAAAGGCAGGGCTTACCGCGAGCGCACGCGCAATAGCCACCCGTTGCTTCATGCCACCGGAAAGTTGGCGCGGCAGAGCATCATGGAATTCAGAAAGGTTGGTACGAGCCAAAACATCCTGAATAATCTCCTCACTGCGCGCTTTGCCAAGGCCATGATCTTCCAGCACCAGCGAGATGTTACCGGCAACAGAGCGCCAGGGCAGCAACGCAAAATCCTGAAAGATGTAGGTGAGGGGATTGAGAGAATTTTTGGGAGGTTCGCCCGCAATGTAAACGGCACCCTCTTCAGGTTGTTCCAATCCGCCCATTAAACGGAGAAGAGTGGATTTACCACAGCCGGAAGGGCCGATGATCACTGCGATCTCACCGGGCTCAAACACCAGAGAAATGTCTTTTAGAACCTCAACAGAGCCATAGGAATGGCAGAGGTTTTCTATAGAAATCTGCATTTAATCCAACCGGATTGCATGGGGAAGGCATTGCCCGAGAGGTTCGGGCAATGCGGAAGATTGGATTAGAGTGTTTCGACGAACTTTGTGTCAACAAGCTTGTCCAGCGTTACACCAGTGGGAACCAGATTTTCGCTTCTGAACCACTTCAGCTGATCCTCAATGCTTGCCATATTCAGCGCAGCACCTGCGTTCAGGCGCATAGCACCATTGCGGATAGAGGGAGCTGCTTTTTCAAAGGGACGATCAGCATAAACGTATTTGTGAATGAGTTTCACCATGTCTTCAGCTGCCGCATCACCTGCTGTTTTGTCAACAAGAGCTGCATTGAAATCTGCAACACCTTTTGAGTAAGCAGAAAGGAAAGTCTTCACCAGCTCAGGATTGTCTGTGGTGTTTTTGGTAGAGGTGAAGACCGTCGTGACCTGATAGTTTGGCACGTAGTCAGAAACTCTGCCGATCACTTCAATTTGAGGAGATTTGGAAAGACCTTTGGCAATGTGCGGTACAATGGACCACGCATCAATCTGACCGCTCTTGAGCGCACCAATAACCGCGCCAACCTTCTGGAGTGGACGGATCTTGATGTCTTTACGATCAAATCCTTCCTTATCAGCGATCTTGTGCGCCACGTAATGGAAGGAAGAACCAGCTGTCGTCACACCAAAGCTGTGACCCTTCAAATCCGCAGGGGATTTCATGCCAGCATCAAAGGCGGTTTTCGAGGCCAGAATCATCTGGCCATCAATGCCTTCTTCTTCCTGCAAAGCGCCGCCGATAACTTTCACAGCGCCTTTGTCTGCAAGGCTGATGAGACCGCCGGAAATTGCAGTCAACCCAAAGTCAACATCGCCAGAAGCGATCGCCATTGCTATAGGCTGTGCAGCTTGGAAGAACTTAAATTCTACTTCCAGACCAGCGTCTTTGAAATAACCTTTTTCAAATGCAACAAAGTTTGCAGCGTGAGACGTGAACCGCAGTGCACCCACTGTGATTTTCTCTGCTGCCAAAGCTGAAGAGGCAAATGTTCCGGTCAGAACCGTTGCACCCATCAAAACACCGCTTAAAATACCGCGTACTTTCATATCCATCCCCTCAAAACACCGGCAAACTATAAACTCACCAGCTTTTCATTCAATCTCGCGTAGATAAGTCTTTTACCGCAACCAAAGCCATTTCTGTCTTGCAATATTCTCAATGTTAACCTGCCTGCAAAAACACTGTGAGACCTGTTGTGCTCAAAAATGTGATTTTGGCGCCATATT
The DNA here is from genome assembly GCF_900104145.1 of Pseudovibrio sp. Tun.PSC04-5.I4. Classification (NCBI taxonomy): domain Bacteria; kingdom Pseudomonadati; phylum Pseudomonadota; class Alphaproteobacteria; order Hyphomicrobiales; family Stappiaceae; genus Pseudovibrio; species Pseudovibrio sp. Tun.PSC04-5.I4. The sequence continues at coordinate 859,573 of NZ_FNLB01000006.1, forward strand.
GTGTCGTCACGGTGGTTTTTACTTACAAACGTGGATATTCCGCAAAAAGAAAGGCCAGAGTAGCTTTTGTCACTCTGGCCTCCCTATACGACTGATTGCTGAGTGAAACTAACTCAGAAGCTTATGTGTGGGCCTTTGCAATCAGCTTTGTCATCACATTCTCAATGATCTTGTGACCCGCATCCTGATCTAAAGACATGATAGATTCGGGATGGAACTGAACGGCACTGATTGGCTCACTCTTATGCTCAATTGCCATGATCACCCCGTCTTTGGTTTCTGAAGTCACCTCAAAACAATCTGGTAAGACATCTCGCTTTGCGAACAAGGAGTGGTAACGACCTACCGTAACAGGAGAGGCGAGGCCATCAAACAAGACCGAATTTGGATTGAAGGAAACCAGCGAAGGTTTACCATGCACTGGTACATCGAGCTGACCCAGCTCACCACCAAAGGCTTCCGTAAGAGCTTGAAGGCCCAGACACACACCAAACAGCGGTAGTTTGCGAGCACGAGCGCGTTCAATAGTTGCCTTGCAGTCAAAATCTGTCGGAGAACCCGGCCCCGGTGACAATACCACCAGATCAGGCAGCACACGGTCAAACACCTCATCAAGCACAGGACTGCGATAGGTCACAACCTCTGCCCCTGTTTGGCGGAAGTAGTTCGCCAGCGTATGCACAAAGCTGTCTTCATGGTCCACGAGCAGGATTTTCTTACCCTTACCCAGCTTGGCTTTTGGGGCTTGTTCGTCGGATTTTTGCGCAAGGCCAGCTTCCCGAATAGCCGTAATCATAGCCGATGCCTTCAGTTCGGTCTCGGCCTCTTCATCCTCGGGAACGCTATCATAAAGCAGCGTAGCCCCCGCACGGATCTGCGCCACTCCATCTTTGATGCGCACAGTACGAAGGGTCAGGCCCGTGTTCATGTCGCCGTTGAACAGCACAGCACCAATTGCACCGCCATACCATGCACGCGGGCTGCGCTCATGGTCCTCAATAAACTGCATAGCCCACCGCTTAGGTGCGCCGGTAACGGTCACAGCCCATGTATGAGACAGGAAGGCATCCAGCGCATCCTTGCCGTCCAAAAGTGTACCTTCAATGTGGTCAACCGTATGGATCAATCGGGAATACATCTCGATCTGGCGACGACCAATCACACGCACAGATTCCGGCACACAAATGCGGCTCTTATCGTTGCGGTCTACGTCAGAACACATGGTCAGCTCGGCTTCATCCTTGGCAGAATTCAGTAGCTTGCGGATCTGTGCTTCATCCTCAATCGCGTTTTTTCCACGGCGAATGGTGCCAGAGATCGGGCAAGTCTCAACCCGGCGACCACCCGTAATGCGAACATACATTTCTGGTGAAGCTCCAACCAAGTATTCGGAATGACCTAGGTTGATGAAGAAGGAATAAGGTGATGGATTGATCTGTTGCAATCGTCGGGAAACAGCGGACGGCGGATTGGTACAAGCCTCATAAAAAACTTGCCCAGGAACAGTCTCAAACAGATCACCGCGTTTGAAGTAATCTACCGCAGAGCGCACCAGATCAGCGTATTCACCCGGCTCATGGTCACCGCGTGCCGGTGTGCCCTCTGCTGCTTTGTAAGGTGTTTCCTCGCCATCACGAGGCAGGCCATCTGTGGTCTTTGTGTTGACCTCAAAATCGTATTCCAGCACATGGGCTTTGCGGCCATAGTGGTCAACAATCAAGATTTCATCCGGCAGAAACAGCACCATGTCCCGCTGGTCATCAGGACGGTCAAGCTTCTGGTTGATCGGCTCAAACTGGAACGTCAGATCATAACCAAAAGCGCCATAGAGGCCCAACTGATCATCATCACAAGAAAACAGATCAACCAACGCCCGTACAACTGAAAATGTGGAGGGTTGACGGGACCGTTCTTCCTCGGAAAAAGCGCGATCCGGTGTCTTGATTGTCAGGTCAATGCGATAATCATCGGCCTTGAACTCTGCAATATCTTCATGACCTTCAAGCGCATCCGTGACCGCTGGCATCAAAACTTTGCCGCGTTCATTCAAGGCTTGAATGGTGATCTTCCGGTCATTGGATTCCACCAGCAAAGGTGGGTTGACCAAGGCCATATCCCAACGGGTATAACGCCCCGGATATTCGTAGGAGGAAGAAAGAACGGCACCGCGCTGACGGTCCAGCCGGTCCATCCATTCGCTCGTACCAGCAGCATAATCAGCAACTCGGCTTTTGCGGCGGATCGTAATGCCGCCTTTGCTCTTATATGTCCGTTCTGCCGTGATCGGCATAGTCAATCCTCCGGGTCGTGTGCACCAAAATTCCGATGTTTGCGAGGCGTCAGATACAACAAAGCCGCCTGCGAGGAACGCGGCGGCTTGGATATTACAGGTCTGCAAGACATGCGTGATCAGCCACCGTTAACGGCGCCACCAACACTGCATATTTTGAGAGTGCATAGTCATCATGGCAGTTTCTTATCGCAACGAGAGGGGAGGTGCAACTGCTGAAAACAAATTGCACCCATTCCTCTTGCTTAGTTACAAGCGTGCTGGATCAAACGATCAAGGAAACCGTCACATTTATCCAGTTCAGATTTTTTGATGTACTCATCTGGCTTGTGCGCCTGTTCAATGGAACCTGGACCACAAACAACAGTTGGAACTTTGAGGATTTCCTGAACAAGCCCGGCTTCCGTGCCATACGCAACCTTTGCATGGTCATTTCGACCAGCCAGCTTCTTAGCCAGCACAGTTACATCTGCTTCAACTTCAGTGTCGAGGCCGGGAATCTCGGAGTAAGGCACAAATTCGATATTAGCCTTATCGTAGACCTTGCGCATTTCTGGCAACAGCTCTTCAAAGCCATAACGCTTAATCTCGTCCATACACGTCTGCAGGCTTTCTGTCGGCAGAACGCGGAATTCAAAGATAACTTCACAGTGCTCCGGCACGATGTTGAGCGCAGTCCCACCGCTCATCACGCCAGTATGGGCCGTGGAGTAAGGCAGATCGAACAGCTCGTCGCTTGGGCCAGCGGCCAGCTCACGCGCCATCTCTTCCAGCTTGGCAACAAGGCGTGCACCGTAATGAACGGCATTGACGCCCTGCGGAGCAAGGGAGGAGTGGCAGGAAAGTCCGGTAAAGATCGCCCGGTAAGAGGCTTTGGATTTGTGAGCAACAACAACCTGCATGTCAGTTGGTTCACCAACAAAACAAGCTTCTGCTTTAAAGCCTTCACCCGCAAGTTTGCGAAGAACGGGCTGAACACCGGTACAACCGGTTTCTTCATCGTATGAAAACATAAGATGAAACGGCTTGTTCAAAGGGGCTTTTAATATGTCAGGCACTTTGGCCAGCGAACAGGCAACAAAGCCCTTCATGTCACAGGAGCCACGCCCGTAAAGCAAGCCGTCTTCCTCACGTAGTGTGAAAGGATCTGTGGTCCAGTTTTGTCCTGCAACAGGCACAACATCAGTGTGGCCGGAAAGAATGTAACCGTTATCACCAGAGCCGCCAATCGTGGCAAACAAGCTCGCCTTCTCGCCGCTCTCATCGTAAAGCAGGGAAGAAGAGACACCCAGATCACTCAGGTACTCTTCCACCCACTTGATGAGAGGGAGATTTGATTTTGCGCTGACTGTGTCAAAGCTAACCAGCTTTGCAAGGACGTCTTGGCTCGTCATTGTCATGGGAAATTCTTTCGAAAAATCAGATTCGTGAAGTCCGACTATAGAAAGAGAATTCCATAAGGAAAAGTACGTTTACGAGCTTTCGTTGATATGACGTTGCGTTGTTTCGTCTTGTCCCCACAGCCATGCCGCACCGCGGACCCCGGAACTGTCTCCGTGTTTGGCTTTGCGAATGTCAAAGTCATAGCCATCTGAGAAAATGTAGGGCTTCATTGCCGCAGGAAGATCACGGTAGACTTCCTCCACATTGGACATGCCGCCAGCAAGCACGAAACAATCTGGATCAAGAATATTCGCAGCCATTGCCATCGCACGGCCAAGACGGCTTACATAGCGACGATAACTTGCGCTCGCGTCTTCATCCCCAGCGCGCATCAATTCAATGATCTCACGGCCTTTGAGCTTTTTGCCCGTTGCGTTCTCATAATCCCACTGGAAGCCGGTGCCAGAGCACAAAAGATCAATGGTGCCGTGGTGGCCTGTCCAGTTGAGAGGGCCGGGAAACTCACCGTCCTGCAACCAAGGCACAGTCACGTTGCCCCATTCACCTCCGATGCCATTGGCACCTTTGTGAGGACGACCATTGATTGCAATGCCGGAACCACAGCCAGTCCCAATAATGATACCATGAACGACACCACAGCCTGCGCCTGCGCCATCAATGGACTCAGAAACAGCCATGCAGTTCGCATCGTTTTGAATGCGCACTTCGCGGCCCAAAGCTTCAGAAAGATCTTTGTCCAGCGGTTTACCGTTCATCCATATAGAATTGGCATTTTTAACCAGACCGGTGCTGGGTGAAATTGATCCTGGAATACCAATACCAACAGTACCAACCTGCCCTGTTGCAGCTTCGGCATCTGCGACAAGACCCACAACCGCTTCTATACAGCCTTCGTAATCATTGTTTGGGGTCGGAACACGTTTGCGAAAGAGCTCTACACCTTCATTAGAAAGTGCGAGAAGTTCAATTTTAGTGCCACCCCAGTCAAGTCCAATACGCATGTCTCTGAAAATACTCCCATATCAAGCTTTGATGCTTGTCATCCTCTTGCCGCAAATATTACATAACTCAGCTGCGATGCACAGGTATCATCGCTCCTCGACGCATTAACCCGGAAAGAGCAACAGTAAATTAGCGTGCAATTTAAGCCTCAGGCAATTGCGCTCAATGCGTACCTTTAGAATTATTTTCTTCGTTTTTGCGGCGACGCAGCGCTTCATTCAGATCCGGTGCTGCAGAAACCAATGTGCGTGTGTAAGGATGCTTAGGTGCTGCAAACACCTCAGCCGTTGGCCCTTCTTCAACAATACGACCGGCGTTCATCACAATCACACGGTCGGTAATGGCCTGCACAACAGAAAGGTCGTGCGAGATAAACAGGTAAGCCATGCCAAGACGGTCACGTAAATCAGCAAACAAATCCAGTATTTGAGCGCGAATAGAGACGTCCAACGCTGAGACGGGTTCATCTGCCACAATGAGACTGGGACTCGTCACCAGCGCACGCGCAATGGCAATACGTTGTCGTTGCCCGCCAGAAAACTCGTGCGGATACTTACTAGCATCCGCTGTAGACAGTCCAACGCTCTCCAAAACCTCATGAACCCGCTTCTCACGCTGCTCACTACTGAGTTCCCGCCTCATCAGGTGAAGAGGTTCTCCAACCGTTCGACCAACTTTGTGGCGTGGATCAAAACTTCCATATGGGTCCTGAAAAACGGCCTGGATGCCGAGTTGTAAATCTTGGCGCTCTTTACGCGTGACAGAATAGGGGTCTTTGCCCAGAAACTGAATGCTGCCGGAATTGGGTTGCGTTAGTCCCAGAATAGCTCTTGCTAATGTGGATTTACCACAGCCGCTCTCACCCACAAGACCCATGCTTTGCCGAGGTGCGATGTTGAATGATACACGCTGAACTGCTTTGTGCCACTGACGGCGGTTGAAAATACTGGCGCGCGGCATCGGGTACTTACGAACTACATTACTCACTTTTAGTAGTGGTTGAGCAATTTCATCGACTGGCTCCTTGCGGCGCACCGGAACGTGGTTCGAGGCTTCAAACAGCCGTTTGGAATAAGGGTGAGACAGGTTCTCGAACAACCGGCGTGTTGGCCCACGCTCAACAATGACACCGTCTTTCATGATCGCCACATTGTCCGCCATTTCTGCGACAACAGCAAGGTCGTGAGAGATGAGCAAGAGTGCCATCTGTTCTTTGCGAACAATGTCTTTCAGCAAGTTTAATATTTGCGCCTGAATAGTCACATCAAGTGCGGTGGTTGGCTCATCTGCAATAAGGATCTGCGGCTTACAGGCAATTGCAATCGCAATAACGACACGTTGGCGCTGCCCGCCCGAAAGCTGGTGCGGGAAACGTTTCAGCAGCTCATATTCCAAGCCAAGTCCAACACGCTGGAGCACATCAATTGTCTGCTCCATAGCTTCCTTGCGGGAGAGCTTGAGATGCCAGCGCAACCCTTCAGAAACCTGATCCCCGATGGTGCGGGTCGGATTGAGTGCAGTCAGCGGCTCCTGAAACACCATAGAGATGTCGTTACCCCGAACACGGGTCATATGTTTGTCAGATGCACCCGTCAGGTTATTGCCATCAAACAACAATTCACCAATTTGGTTAGCCCCTTCTGGAAGTAACTGCATGGCCGCGAGCGCACTCATGGATTTTCCGGAGCCACTTTCTCCCACAAGGCCCAGTATCTGGCCTTTTTCAAGAGTGAAGCTCACGTTGCGCAATATGGCTTTTTTATTAATTGAGATGCACAGATCTCTGGCTGTGAAGACCGGCATTAAGCAACCCTCCGCCGCATTTTAGGATCAAGCAAATCGCGCAATCCATCACCAAGCAGATTGAACCCGAGTACGGAAAAAATGATTGCAAGACCCGGATAAAGCGCCAGTTGCGGTGCAAAGGCCACCATAGTTTGTGCCTCAAAGAGCATACGACCCCAACTCGCCATGGGAGGCTGCGTGCCAAGACCGAGATAGGACAACCCAGCCTCGGATAAAATGGCGAGTGACAGTTGAATGGTTGCCTGAACGATCAACAGGTTCGCAATGTTGGGAATGACATGCTCAAGTGTAATCAAAAAGGAGTTTTTCCCAGAAAGACGTGCAGCCAGCAGAAACTCACGCCCGGAAATACTCATGGCTCCGCCACGAGCGACCCGGGCAAAGACAGGAATATTGAAAATACCGATGGCAAGGATTGCATTGATTGTGCCCGGACCAAAAATCGCGGTGATGAGAACAGCAGACAAAAGCGAAGGAAAAGCGAAGATCAGATCGGTTGTCCGCATCACCAACTCTTCCAATAGTCCACGCTTCGCAGCTGCCAGCAAGCCAAGTGGAACACCAATAAGCATGCCAATGCTAACCGCGATCAGAGCAACGATAATGGACGTTCTGGCTCCAATCATCAGCATAGAGAAAATACCTCTGCCGTATTGGTCTGTTCCAAACCAGAAGTCACTGCTGGAGGGTTTTAGTCTGTTTGCAACGTTCAGAACGTCAATTGCATGCGGGGTCCAGAACAGCGACAAAACGCCTGCAATCAGGATAAGGCTTGCAAAAAAAGATCCTATAATGAAAGAGCGGCTGTGAAGCGCTTTTCTCCAAATGGAGACTTCATCGTAGTTTGTGGAGGTGGAATATTTAGCTAACTCGTCGTTCATGTGGGTTGTCTCAGTCTTGGGTCGATAGCTGCATAAGCAAGATCCACGAGGAATGTCACAGCAATGGTGATTGCTACTAAGAGCATCACACCACTTTTCACAACGATGAGATCTCGTTGCGTGATTCCCTGGAATATCAGCCGACCTAGACCGGGTAAGTAAAATGCGTTTTCGATAATGACTGTTCCAGCAATTAGGAATGAAAACTGCAAACCCATAATTGTCAGCACAGGGATGAGCGCATTACGGACACCATGGCGCCAGAGCGTTGCTTTGTTCGAAAGACCTTTTGCACGCGCGGTGCGAATGTAATCTTCGTGCAAGACGTCCAACAAGGAAGAACGCATGATCCGAGCCAGAATACTGGCTTGAGGCAAGGCAAGCGCGACAACCGGTAACAGCAAAGCTTGCAACGACCCAAAGAAGCTGGTCTCCCATCCGGGAAAGCCGCCGGATGGTAATACACGCAGGACAATCGCAAACACGTAAACCAACAGAATGGCAATCCAGAAATTGGGAATGGCAATGCCAATTTGAGCAAGTGACATGATGCCGGTGTCAACCGCGCGACCATGATAGCGAGCAGAGTAAACCCCTATGGGAATTGCAATGAGCGTTGAAAGTACTAAAGCGCCGGACGCAAGCGGGAGACTGACTTGAACCCGCTCGTAGATCAGTTCAGATACAGGTACAGAATAGGTGTAGCTAATTCCGAAGTCGCCATGAAACATGCCGATTACCCATTGGAAATAGCGGGTCGCAATGGGGGCATCAAGACCGAGCTCAGCACGCAAGGCTGCAAGCGTGTCAGCCTGAGCGTTGAGACCAAGCATGACTTCAGCCGGATCACCGGGAAGAACCTCTAACACAAGGAAGATGACAAGGCTCGCAGCGAACAGAGTTGTCAAAAGACCAAGAAGGCGAAGGAACGCGAACCAAAACATTCGACAAATCCGCTATGCCGATCAGGCCAGAACAGTGCAGGCCATAGGCAACAAAAAGTGTGAGAAGTACTGTTCGTACAGCTACAAAAACTTAAATTCGCTTAAACTAAATGCCTTAAAATAGCAATTGTGAAGGACTGCCAAGGCGGTCGCAGCAGCAGCCCCTGTGTATATATCTATGTGCAATCACTAGGTATTTTTAGTTATTTTCCCAATATACCTGTGATAAATCATTGGCTGGAGTTGGGGAGTTTAACCAAAGACCTTTTACATTGCTGTCCCAAACGCCGGTTTTTGCAAGTTGGAACAGGTAGACGTTGACCGCATCCTCAGAGATGATTTGTTGCGCTTGTTTTAACAACTCATACCTCTTTGCTTCTCCTGCTGTTTGGTTCAGTTCAGCAATCAATTTCTTGAAAGGCTCGCTCTTATAGTTGAAATAATATTGGTCTCTTGCGTATATGCCAATATCCATAGGTTCAACATGAGATACGATTGTAAAGTCGTAGTTGGTCTCTTTGAAGACTTCGGAAAGCCACTGCGCCCACTCAATTGGCACTATCTGTAGATCAATGCCAATCTTCTTCAGATCAGATGCAATCAACTCGCCGCCGCGACGGGCATATGTGGGCGGAGGAAGTTTTAATGTTGCTTTGAAGCCATCCGGATATCCAGCTTTTGTGAGTAACTCTTTGGCCTTGGCAGGATCATAAGGGTATAATCCCGTCAGATCGTTGTAAGCAGGGTGGTGCGGTGCAAAGTGCGTTCCGATTGGAGTTCCCAGTCCAAACATGGCTCCATCAATTATCGCTTGTTTGTCAATCGCGAGAGAAATAGCTTGACGAACCATTTTGTTCTTTAATGGCCCGCGCATGTTGTTCATAGCAAGGATGGTTTCACCTTCTGAAGTGCCAATTGCGACTTCAAAGCGTGGGTCCATTTCAAACTGAGCAATTGTTTCTGGTGCTGAGAAGCCCGGGAATGCATCCAGATCACCGGAAATTATAGCGGCAAAGGCAGCATTCGGGTCAGAGATGAACCGGAAGGCCGCTTTTTCTAACTTTGGTTGGTCACCCCAATACTCATCAAAGCGAGAGATGCGGATTTCTTGCCCCTTCAACCAACGGTCAAACTTGAAAGGCCCGGTGCCAATTGGTTTGGTCTTGTTGGTATCCGCAGAAGCTGGGGAAACGATCACAGCATCGCCCCACGCTAAGTTGTAAGCAAGATTGCCACTTGGTGCGCTGAGCACAATGTTGATGGTTTGCGGGTCGACAACAATAACCTTAGAGATATTGGCAAACAACGGCTTTTGCGCGTTCACACTGTTGTCTGCACGCGCACGGTCCAGTGAGAATTTTACATCTGCTGCCGAAAATGGAGAGCCGTCATGAAACGTGACACCGGTTTGTAAATGGAACAGGTAGGACAGCCCATCTTCGCTAGACTCCCATGACTTGGCGAGCGACGGTAAGACGCCTCCATCAGGCCCAATGCGTGTCAGGCCTTGATAAATGTTCTGATAAACCACTTCATCGATCGCGGCGGCAGCCCCAGCTGTTGCATCAAGATGCGGAGGCTCCAGCACCATACCAAGCGAGAGAGAGGATTTAGCCTCGGCAGATCCGTTAACACCTGTAAGTGCAACAAGAACGAGGGCCGCGCCTCCAGCAAGGCAAAGCAGCCGACCTTTTAATGACTTTGCATGCATTCCGTTCCGTCCTTGTTTTAAGAGTGCACGTGATCCGACAGTGTTCTTTTGACTGGCATTGCATCTGGCTCTGTTAGAAGAGAGTAGGCGGCGAGCGCCATAACCTTAGCGCTGTCGACAAGATCTTCAATTCCAACAAACTCGTCCGGTCTGTGCGCCATTTCAAGTATACCCGGGCCATACGCGATACAGTCTTGTAAATGGCCCAATCGTGTGATGTGCTTTTGATCATACGTACCCGGTGAAACAACATATGAAGCATCTTTGTGAAGCACGGCTTTTATTCCCTGTGCGACTGCTTGCGCAACTGCAGAGTCTTTTTCAGCCATCACGGGCAGAACTTCAAGCAGATCCTTAAGTTCGTATTCAAAGTTCCTACGTGTTTTACGCAGTTTCTCCAATATTTCAACCACCTCCGCCTTTACCTCTTCAAGTGACTCTTCAATAAGGAAGCGTCGGTCAAGGATTATACGGCAACTGTCGGCAACACAGGCAGAGGGTAAACCAGCATGGCCTTCCTCCTGCCCACCGTGCAGCGAGTTGATATTTAAAGTTGAAGACCGTGCGCCCGGTGGAATAACAGGCATTTGTGTCTGCTTTTTGCTTAACGCAGGGTAGAGTTCATCTTCCAACACACTCAGGAATGCGCTCATATGTCGTATGGCGCTATCCCCAAGAAAAGGCATGGAACCGTGGGCAATGGATCCGCGTGTTTCAATCTCGCTCCACCAAACACCTCTGTGGCCGAGGCAGATCTGATCTTTGTGAAGAGGTTCGGGAATAATAACATGGTCAACGCGTGGTTTGGAGAAATAGCCCCGCTCTGCCAGATAGGCGACACCGCCTAACCCGCCTGATTCCTCATCAACAGTGCCCGATATCTCAAGAGCACCACAGAAATCAGGGTAACATTCGATCAAGGCTTCTACTGCGATGATTGAAGCGGCAAGGCCACCTTTCATATCGCAGGAGCCACGACCGAATATTTTGCCATCTTTGATCTCTCCGCCAAACGGATCAACGGTCCACCCGTGTCCCACTTCAACAACATCAATATGGGAGTTGAAATGAACGCAAGGGCCGGGGCCTTTCCCCTCATACCTACAAATGACATTGATGCGAGGATATTTATCTGTGTCACCCGGCGCACGCTCGCCCCGCACATATTCAACGCTAAAGCCTTTACGTGAGAGGCGTTGACCAATGTATTGCGCGCAGGGTTGATACGCTTCACCCGGAGGATTAATGGTGGGAAAGGCAATTAGGTCTTGAGTAAGAGCTATTAGGTCCTGCAATTTACTCTCAACACGCTGCGTTAATTCGCGCCGCATACTCCCCCCAATTTAAATGCTTAAATGAACAAAGGAGTATGGTGGCGACTATAAATACAGCTGTGTACCCCCTAAAAATAAGGGGCATTTGGGGTGAGATGCTGTCTGTGGGAATGTGTGGAACACTGAAACTCCACGTGTTTTCAGGGTTTGTGCCAGCCGTAACTGAGTCTACCAATACCTTTAGTCTTTGTTTTGAAATGATCCTGAATATATGAGTAGCGATATTATGACCAAAATCACTCCTGTGATTCTGTCGGGTGGGTTTGGATCTCGCCTCTGGCCTTTGTCTCGCAGAGAGCGACCCAAGCAATTTTTGCCTATTTTCTCCGGGCAAAGCCTTTTCCAAAAAACATGCGAACGGGTCAGCTCAGATCTGTTTCGCCCGCCTCTGATCATTTCCAATCAGGATCATCGCTTCCTGATCGGCGAGCAAATGGCAGAGCTTGGCATCGATCCGCAGGCCATCGTTCTGGAGCCGTGTGGACGCAATACCGCAGCTCCAGCTGCTCTTGCAGCTCTCATGGCATTGGAAAGTGATGGGAACGCTTTGGTTCTGCTGCTGCCTTCAGATCATTTGATTGCGGATGATGGCGAGTTTATGTGCGCAGTAGAGGCCGCCAGAACAGCAGCTGAAAGCGGCAAAATCGTCACTTTTGGAATTGAGCCAAGCGATCCCAACACCGGGTACGGTTACATTAAGCTCTGCGATGGAGCAGAGCCGGTTCGTAAAGTGGAGAGGTTTGTCGAAAAGCCGGATTTAGCAACCGCTCAAACGTTTTTGGCAAACGGTAATTATCTCTGGAATGCCGGTATCTTTATGTATTCTGCCGCTACCATGCGCGATGCCTTCTTAAAACACGCACCGGATATTTGGGAAAATGTGGAAGCTGCCCATAAAAACGCACGCAAAGATTTGGACTTTCTCCGTTTGGATGAAGACGCATTTTCCCAAGTGCGCAGCATCTCCTTTGATTATGCCATTATGGAAAAGGAAGAGGATGTCGCTTGCGTCCCAACTGATCCCGGCTGGAGTGATCTGGGCTCATGGCCTGCAATTTGGGAGTCTATGGAAAAGAATGATGAGGGTAACTCCACTTTAGGAGAGGCCATCTTCGAACAGTCCAAAAATTGCCTCGTTTATTCTGAAGATGCACTCGTCAGCGTCGTTGGGTTGGAAGACGTGATGATCGTCAATACCAAGGATGCCCTTCTTGTTGCTGCAAAAGACAAAGCTCAGGATGTAAAGAAGATCGTTGAGCAACTGGATAAAGCCAACCGCCCTGAGACTGTACAACACCGGCGGGTATACCGGCCTTGGGGGTGGAGCGAGCGGATTTCAGAGGGTGAACGGTTCCGTGTTCAGTCAATGCTGATAAAGCCGGGCAAAGGCCTGACGTTACAACGCCACATCCACCGCGCAGAGCACTGGATAGTGGTCAGCGGAACGTTGGAAGTGACCATTGATGGAAAAGACGAGCTGATCTCGGAAAACCAGTCTGTCTTTGTTCCTCTCGGCGCACGGCACAAGATACAAAATCCGGGTAAAATCCCGGTTCGTATGATCGAAGTTCAGTCCGGCGCATATATTGCCGAGGACGACGTCCTACGGGTGTAGAAACCACTTTAGTAAATCCGCTTTGATTGAGAGTTTTATCTGAATTGAAACGTGGTTTGATAAAAGCTTCATCTCTGCTGTGTATCAGCAGTGCATGAGGTTTATGCAGGAGAAGATATGTCAGTTAAACCGGTCTCTCAGCTCACACCAAATACGTTGGCTTATGAAACGACACCGCTGGTCAAACCCACCGGTTTTCGCGAGTATGATGCACGCTGGCTCTTTGAAGAAGAGATTAACCTCATGGGCATTCAAGCTCTGGGGGAAGGGCTTGGCACACTTATTCATGAATTGGGTGTCCGTCCTGAGATCGTCACCGGTCATGACTATCGCGGCTATTCCTCATCCATCAAGATGACGCTCATCACCGGCTTGATGTCTGCAGGCATTAAAGTGCATGATATCGGCCTCGCCATGTCTCCAATGGCTTACTACGCCCAGTTCGATCTGGACGTACCATGTGTGGCAATGGTGACAGCCTCTCACAATGACAACGGCTGGACAGGCGTGAAGATGGGTGCAAACCGCCCACTGACATTCGGTCCAGAAGAAATGGGCCGCCTGAAAGAAATCGTTCTGGGCGGAGCCAGCAATTTGCGTGGTGGCGGAGCCTACAAATACCATCCTGACTTGGCAGACCGATACATAGCTGACCTGGCTGAGCGCGAAAAATTGAAACGCCCAATCAGAGCTGTTGTGGCATGTGGCAATGGTACGGCAGGCGCATTTGCGCCGCGTATTTTAGAAGCGATCGGCGTGGATGTTATTCCGCTGGATTGCGAGCTGGACCACACATTCCCGAATTACAATCCGAATCCAGAAGACATGAAGATGCTTCATGCCATTCGCGATAAAGTGCTGGAAACCGGCGCCGAAGTTGGCCTTGGCTTTGATGGCGATGGCGACCGCTGCGGTGTGGTTGATAATGAAGGGGAAGAGATCTTCGCAGATAAAGTCGGCGTCATGCTGGCCCGCGATATCTCCGCACTCCACCCAGAAAGTCAGTTCGTTGTTGATGTGAAATCAACCGGCCTCTACCACACAGATCCTGTGTTGAAGGCGAACGGTGCAAAGACGGATTACTTCAAAACCGGACACTCTTACATCAAACGCCGCGTAGCCGAGCTTGGTGCTGTTGCTGGCTTTGAAAAGTCGGGACATTACTTCTTCAACCCACCAATCGGTCGTGGTTATGATGATGGTGTGGTTTCAGCAATTGCTATTCTGGATATGATGGATCGCAATGCGGATAAGACCATGGCGGACCTACGCCGGGATCTTCCTAAAACATGGGGGTCGCCAACAATGGCGGCCAAATGTGCAGATGAGATCAAATACGATGTGGTTGATCGTGTTGTTGCCAGGTTCAAAGCGATGCATGCGGCAGGCGAAAAAGTCTCCGGCCACGACATCGCTGATCTGATCACCGTGAACGGCGTTCGTGTTGTTTGCGAAGATGGCACATGGGGCCTTGTCCGCGCATCCTCCAACAAACCGGAACTGGTAGTTGTGGTGGAAAGCCCAATCTCAGAGGCTCGCCTTCACGAGATGTTCAAGGCAATGGATGCAGTGCTCCATGAGAACTCAGAGGTTGGCGACTACAACCAAATGCTACCTGAACTCGCCTGATCACCATCACGAGATTTAGCTCAAAAGCGTCGGCCGTGTGCTGGCGCTTTTTTATATGCACCTGCAGGTATTTCTGGGCGGGAAAAATTTGGGGACGGGGCAAAATTTGAGGGAGAGGGCGAAACGTGGATCGCCGTTTAACAGCTATAAAATTCACACCTGCTGATCCGGTTGACGCCAAATTGACACGGGTGAAGGACCAGATCCTCTTAGTTGCCTGCAAAGTAGATCAGATCGACAAAATATCGACGCATGGGAGCTCCATGTGGAGCAGGTAAGGCTAGGATCTCATCAAAAAGGCGGACCTCGCTGTCACAGAGCTGCTCATCTGTTGGGTCTGCTGCGAAAACACGGCTAAGGGACTCCATGGAACAAACCTTCATCAGGGTCTCAAACCCGTCATTTGCAGGGAGGTAGAGGTCTGCATTGAAGGATGATTTCGGATTGCTGTCACTCGTTGTGACCTTCTTCTCGATTGTTTGACCTGTGAAAGCGACCCGTACACCGTCTTTAGCTGCTCGAATTCTAGCAGCAGCCAGCATCTCCAACAGAGCCTGCTCCTCCGCATTACTTTCGGCTTCAACCTGCTTGAGCTTGTCAGGCAGCAGGTGAGTTGCCCCAGAATATTCCTGAGCACAAACGAGCGGGTCAGTTGCAACCATCAGCTTGCGGGTCAGAGTGCGTTTCGCCTTCAAAACCTCAATGATGTCCTTATCTGCGGAATATTTCAGCAATGGGCGATAGGTGTGTAATCCACGATAATCCAGTTCTGTTGAAAGGCGGAGGTCATCTGCGCTGGGCAGTGTTTCATGAACACGCTCTGCCGCAAAACTTGTAATCGATAAATAACTGGCGAAATCTGAATTGGTCAGCGCTGAAGCACCACCCAGAACCATCAACGGAACGCAAACGTATTTAACAAACTTACCAATCATTTTGAGGTGCCCATTTGAAACAGGAAGTTAAGGAGAGATCCTCCAAATTATAGCTTATCAAACATAATTATTATAATGATATGCGGAAATATAACTGTTTTGCAGTAGCTTAGTTGTGGTTTCTAAATAACTCTTTTTCTTGCTTCACCAGATCACTGATGAAGTCAGAAACCGTTTTAATGCGCCGTAAATGCCGGGCGCTCTCATGGGTGACAAGATAGTAGCTTCGGGAAATACGCCGATGCGGTAGCACTGGAACAAAGTCATCACTCCCGTCCGCAATAAACCCGTGAAGGATCCCGATCCCACTTCCCGCACGCACAGCCTCAGTTTGTCCAAGCGCACTTGCGCACTCAAGACGGGATTGCCAATCCTTTGCAAACTCTGCGGAATAGTTGAGGGAAGGGGCGAAAATCAGATCATCGACATACCCAATCAGTCGGTGCTGTTTCAGCGCCTCTTCTGTCTCAGGTAGCCCATAACGCTCCACATAAGCGTGGGAGGCATAAAGACCGAGGGAGTAATCCGTCAGCTTTCGGCTCACCAATCGGCCATGTTCAGGTTGTCCTACAGTGACTGCCAGATCAGCCTCGCGCTTGGAGAGCGAAAACGCGCGGTGCAATGGCACCAGTTGCAAGGTCAGATCAGGATAACGCTCGTTCAACCTCCCTAGGCGGGGAGCGAGGAACGCAACCCCGAAGCCATCAGGAGCACCAATCCGTACTGCACCAGAAAGTTCAACATCTGTTCCACCAATCTCCGCACGCGCCGAAAGCATCTCGGTTTCCATGGACTCGGCAAATTCAAAGAAACGCTCGCCTTCACTGGTCAAAACACAGCCCGTTGTTCGGCGGTCAATCAACTTGGCTTGCAGGGCAGATTCCAGCGAGGAGATACGGCGGGCAACAGTGGCATGGTTCAAACCAAGGCGCTGGGCTGCTCCCAAAATCTGGCCAGAACGGGCAACCGCCAAAAATACTCTTGCATCATCCCAGTTCATGGTTTTTGATCTCCCCATTCTTGACGTAGCGCAGAATTGGTTATTCAATTTTCGCACAACGGTTTCGATTATTATCTCATTGATATGCGAAAAATATAGTTCATGCTAGGGCCATAGAGAAATTTGCTCATAGGTCGATTATGCATCGTCATACGAGCCGGAAAATCAAAATCGCTTAAGGGAGAACACCATCGTGGAAGAGATTGGTCATTTTATCAACGGCAAGCGCGTAGCAGGCAAGTCCGGCCGCTTTGGTGAAGTCTTCAACCCTGCAACGGGCGAAGTTCAGGCGAAAGTTGCGCTGGCAACTGCTGATGAACTGCGTGAAGCAGTAGAAATCGCAGAAAAAGCACAGCATGCATGGGGCGCAACCAACCCACAGCGCCGTGCCCGCGTTATGATGAAGTTCGTAGGCCTCCTGAACCGCGACATGGACAAGCTGGCAGAAACACTCTCCCGCGAACATGGTAAAACCATTCCCGATGCAAAAGGCGACGTCATCCGTGGTCTGGAAGTTGCTGAATTCTGCATCGGCGCACCGCACCTGATGAAGGGCGAGTACACCGAAGGCGCTGGACCAGGCATCGACATGTATTCCATGCGTCAGCCGCTTGGCGTTGTTGCTGGTATCACACCATTCAACTTCCCAGCGATGATCCCGATGTGGAAATTCTGTGTGGCTCTGGCTGCTGGTAACGCCTTCATCCTCAAACCATCCGAGCGCAACCCATCTGTACCGATCATGCTTGCTGAACTGATGCTTGAAGCTGGTCTGCCTGCAGGTGTTCTGAACGTTGTAAACGGCGACAAAGAATCTGTAGACGCTATCCTTGATGATCCAATCATCCAGGCTATTGGCTTTGTTGGCTCTACTGCAATTGCTGAATACGTTTACACCCGTGGTTGTGCCAACGGTAAGCGCGTACAGTGCTTCGGCGGCGCGAAAAACCACATGATCATCATGCCGGATGCGGATCTCGATCTGGCAGCAGACGCTCTGATCGGTGCTGGTTACGGCGCTGCTGGCGAACGTTGTATGGCGATCTCCGTAGCTGTTCCAGTTGGCGATGAAACTGCCGATCGTTTGATCGAAAAGCTTGCTCCACGCGTTGAAGGTCTGAAAGTTGGCCCTTACACAGCTGGTAACGATGTAGACTTCGGTCCAGTCATCACCGCACAGGCACTGCAGCGCATCAAAGGCCTTGTTGCCTCTGGTGTAGAGCAGGGCGCAAAACTTGTTGTTGATGGTCGTGATTTCAATCTGCAGGGGTATGAAAACGGCAACTTCATGGGCGGCTGTTTGTTCGATAACGTGACCAGAGACATGGACATCTACAAAGAAGAAATTTTTGGTCCTGTTCTTTCCGTGGTTCGTGCAAAAACCTATGAAGAAGCAATCGACCTGCCAATGAGCCACGAATACGGCAATGGTACCGCGATTTACACACGTGACGGTGATACTGCACGTGACTTCGCAAGCCGCATCAACATCGGCATGATTGGCGTGAATGTGCCGATCCCTGTGCCGCTTGCCTACCACTCTTTCGGTGGCTGGAAGCGGTCCGCATTTGGTGATCTGAACCAGCACGGCACAGACGGTTTCAAATTCTACACCCGTACCAAAACGGTTACAGCTCGCTGGCCTTCAGGTGTTAAAGAAGGTGCAGAATTCTCCATCCCAACCATGGACTAAGGGACTGAGATCTAGTTTTTTGAAAAAGGCGCTCTTCGGGGCGCCTTTTTTTGTTTCTTACAAGCGGCTACCAATCGGGTAGGCACAAGGGACAGCACCAACTGCACGGCAGGGTTGAAAATAACCGATTTCGCTGCTTGTTCCATCCTCCCACATCAGTTGAATGGCAAGTGCTTGCACCGTTCCACCTGGAAATTCGATCACATAAGGCTTGTGAATGCCTTGAGCTTCCAAGCGAAATGGATATTCAGGATCACATGCAGGAACTGGCATAGTTTTATCAAGATCCTTGGAATCAATGGAATACTTGATCTCTTTGAGCCTGCAACGCAGTGACATAATCGGAGAAAAATCGATAATTTGTCTGCCATCCAGCGCTTGAAACGTGATCCAGCCTTCGGGCTCAAGATCACTCGCCATGGTTTTGAACATTTCAAGCGGGGGAATCATGTCATCACGTTTCCCCGTAAATCCCTCTTTCTCAGAGGCAGATGCGGAAAAAACAACGGCAAGGCTACTTACGGCAATCAAGCCCGAGAAGATAAGGGAGCGTAACATCAAGGGTTCTCTCCTTTTTTATCGTTCTGCAGCAATATCAATCGGTTAGATTGAGTGGCGCTGGGTTATTCAAGAGAACAAGATGAACCTAGCGGCAAGCGGTTAAGATTCCCGAAAATCTGGGATACACTGAAGTAAATTGACTTTTGTCGTGGCATATCTTCGGTAAAACCCCTTAATACAACGGTAAGGCAAGGGGCCCGTGAGGGCAGAATGATCACCGGAACCAAGTACCTGTGCGCTTATGTCCCATACAATTGAGTGGTCTTCGCCTCTGAGTTTCTTGCGAATTACTAAAAGAATACAGTAATTCTAACTAGTATGTTGCACGAGTGGATCGGACGGTTCGGGACCTCTGCACCCGCAAGTGCCAGTAGCTGAAGAGGTTCTTCGGAAATTGGCAACTGATTATAGGCAGAATGCCCCGGCGAAGAGGGAACCGGTTTAACGGAATGACTGAAAATCTAGCAGACGTCACAGAGTTATCTGATGCAGATGTTGCGGAGGCAAGTACCTCCGGCAAGAAACGTGGCCGCAAAAAGTCAGCGGGTCAGGTGTGGTTGCAAGAAGCTGTTCGCCCGGAAATGAAACTGGTGAAACGCGGTGCCATGTTGCAAGGGGCCTCGGAGATCATGTGGGTCCCACAGGCGGCTTTGCTTGCATTGGCTATCGCAGGGCTGATTGATCCCCATGGTCCGGGTCTTGATCCGTTTTACGCAACTCTCTCTATTTTGATAATTGCCGTGATCCGCCATGTTCTGCGGGTCAAAGGTGGTGAGATTGCTGTTCGCGCAGCCTCCAAGGCGCGCCACAGGCTGGAAACCAGCTTGTTGAGCAACCTGACAGATCTCTCCCCATCCCACGAACTCCCCGCAAGTGGTAAGATCGCCTCCATCGCAGTGGAACATATTCAGGCCATTGGCCCGTACCTTGGCCGCTTCCTTCCAATTCAGGCGCGCCTTTCTCTCGTGCCTCTCGTTTTACTCACATCAGTTGCTTATGTCAGCTGGTTTGCGGCGCTTTGCCTGCTGTTGTTCGGCCCGCTGGTTCCGGTTTTCATGGCGATTGTCGGTATTCGCGCCAAGAAAGCCAGCGAGCGCCAACTTGGTGTGTTAGCTGATATGAGCGGTGTTCTGCTGGACCGTCTCAGAGGTTTGGAAACTCTGCGCCTGTTCGGGGCGGTGAAACGCTCGGAAGACGATATCCGCAAGCTCGGAGGAGAGTTCCGTCTCTCCACCATGCGTGTGCTGCGCATCGCGTTCCTTTCCAGCACTGCGTTGGAACTGTTCAGCGCCGCTGCCATTGCAATCACTGCGATCTATGTGGGCTTCTCGCTGCTGGGCGATTGGAGCTTTGGGGCTTACGGCTCTCCGCTCACGCTGGCCGGCGGCCTGTTTATGCTGATGATCGTACCGGAATACTTTGCGCCTTTGCGTGCGTACGCTGCCGCTTATCATGACCGTGCTGCTGGCATGGCTGCTGCTGATCATATCGTTGAACTGCAAAAACAACTGGAAAACGACAACAAACACGAGATCATTGGCACTGGTCTTGATGTGGTGCCGCTGCCTGTCTCTGGCGCGCTCATGATCAAAAATCTACATGTCACTCGTGGTCGCCGCACCATCCTCTCTGATGTCTCTTTGAGCATCAGTGAGCCGGAGCTTGTTGTTGTCAAAGGCCCAAGTGGGACAGGTAAATCCACTCTGATGGATTGCATTCTTGGCTTCCTGCCAGCAGAGCAGGGGCAAATCTCCTATGGCGGGCTACCGCTGTCCTCCTACGGCCTGACCAACTGGCAACAATCCATTTCCGTGCTCTCTCAAAATCCTGAACTGTTCCACGGCACGCTGCGCGCAAACCTGCGCCGTGCAGACAAAAACGCGGATGATGCTCAGCTGATAGACGCGCTGAAACTGGCAGCTGTTGATGAGCTACTCGTCAAAATTCCCAATGGTCTCTCCGGGCAAATCGGTGAAGATGGCAAAGGCCTGTCGCTTGGCGAACGTCGTCGTTTCGCGCTGGCAAGAGCTGCTCTGCGTACAGATGCAAGACTGATCATCGCTGACGAACCAACAGCCGATCTGGATGGCGTGACCGCACAAAAGGTTGTCGCAGCTCTCAAAAAACTGGCCCACAACAAGCCGGTTCTGGTCGCAACCCATGACCCACGCGTGGTCAGCTCCGCCGATCGCGTGCTGACGCTGAAAGACGGTGTTCTGATCGAACTGAACGAATGCGAAGGAGAACAGCAATGAGATCGTCCCTCCGCATCATCTGGCTTTTACAAAAAGAAGAACCGCTTGCCTTCTGGGGCGGTCTGGTCCTCGCCTTCCTCCCAGCCGCAGCAGGCATAGCGCTGTTGGCGGTCTCGGGTTATTTCATCACAGCAACCGCATTGGCTGGTCTTTCCGGGGGCGCAATCGCCTTCAACACCAGCTCCGCAGCTGGCAGCATCCGCCTCTATGCATCCGTCCGCATTTTTGGTCGTTACATTGAGCGCGTCATCACCCATGACGCGACCTTCCGTTTTCTCGCCAACCTGCGCTCCGGTGTGTTCCGAGGGCTTGTTGCCCGCGAAAGCAACGGAACCTTGAGCCAGCGCTCTGCAACAGCACTTTCCCGCGTGGTGAGTGATGTGGATCAGCTGGACGGCCTGTTCCTGCGCCTTGTAGTGCCTCTCGCATCTGCGGCCATCATCACAGGCCTGACACTGGTAATCCTCTGGCAATACTCGCCAGTAGCATCCATCGCTCTGGGCGCTATTCAGGCTGCTGGCCTGACCGTTTTGGCCAAATCAGGCGGTCACCGCAAAAAAGCACAGGCTCGCAAGCTCAATGCCGCTCGGGATGCGCTGCGTGTGCGTGTTTCTGATCTGGTTCGGGGTCGTCGTGATCTATCCGTCTTTGGCGGACTGGAACAACAACGCGCCGCTGCGCTGAAAGCTGTGGACCAGCTGGATGAAGCGCAAGAGCAGAGCGAACTGACAGACATGCGCAATCAGGCCGTCATCAGCACCATGAGTCAGGTGATGGTTGCGGTAACCTTCCTGTTTGCAGCCTATGCCTACCGGCAAGGCCAGATGGAACTGAAACACATTGCCCTGTTTGCCTTTGTAGCCATGGCACTGCCGGAGCTTCTGGTCTCGCTTGCCAACAGCGCAGGTAGCTGGAGCAAAATGTCAGGCGCTGCGGATCGCGTTCGCTCGCTACTGACTGTTGGGCAGGACAGTGAGGCGCTGCAAAACGCCAGAAGCAATTCAGAAACACCTGTGTTTGAAGCTGGCAAAGACGCCCTGCATCTTAAGAATATCGATTTCGCCTACACGCCCAAAGCGGCTCCAATCCTAAGCGGTGTGGATTTGGTTCTGCCAACAGGAAGCCGCACAGTGGTGATTGGTCCCAGCGGAGCTGGTAAATCCACGCTGGCAGCCATCGTTGCCCGCCTGCAAACGCCTCAAAACGGCTCTATCCAGATCGGCGGCGTCAATCTACCGGACCTAGCGGAAGATAAACTGCGCGCCGCACTAACAGTTGTTGGCCAGCGCACACAGATCTTCCACAGCACCATTGCTGACAACCTGCGGGTTGCACGAGAAGACGCGAGCGATGATGAACTCTGGGAAGCTTTGGACCATGCTGGCCTGAAAAAACTGGTCGAGAGCCGAAACGAAAAGCTGGAAACTCATCTGGGGGAAGGTGGTCTTGGCCTGTCTGGCGGCGAAGGTCGACGTCTGGCGCTCGCCCGTGCTTACCTGCGCAACCCGGAAATCTGGATTGCCGATGAGCTGACCGAAGGTCTGGACCACGCAACAGCTGATACGGTTCTGACCTCGTTCCGCGCAATGACACGCGGCAAGACCGTATTGATGGTGTCCCATCGTGCCAGCGAACTAGCCTGTGCTGACCGCGTTCTGGTCTTGGAAGACGGCAAGCTAAGCGAAGTCGCGCTGCCGCTGTCTGACGAGATCAAAGGCCGCTTGCGCGACGATTAAGCTATTCTGCATGATTATAAAAAAAGAGCGCAGTCCTCGATGAGAGGGCCGCGCTCTTTTTCGATAATTAGGCTGCCAATTGGTGACCGGATTTCTCGTGGTCAGAGCCATCATTATTGTAAAGGCCACCAAAACGGTTGGCGAGAAAGTCCGCCAAGCTGATGCTTTCTTGCGTCACAAAGCCTTTTGCCTGCAGCTTTCCAGTCATCATCAGATCCAGCGTGGCACAGATGCTGGCCGCTGTTGTAATCTGAATGCCGCTCCAATGTTTGCCATGGATCTCGCGATCATTGACCACATGGGAGAAGGATTTCTGCTGGAAGCGACCATCCTTCATGCCAGTTGCGGTGATGAAGATGAGAACGCGGTCCTGCATAGTGGCAGGAATGGCGTCTTCCATCACTTCCTTCAGGAGCTCCCGTTTGTTGATGAAACCAAGATCGTTCAGCAACAACTCCATGATGTCTTTATGACCCGGATAGCGGATGGAAAGATAACGCAGGCTCTGCACTTTGCCTTTCAAGGTTTCAGACAAAGACCCCAATCCGCCGGATGTGTTGAAAGCTTCATAGTCAACACCGTCCAGAGAGAAGTTCTGCAAGCCAGCCAACGGAGAGACCGTTGTCAGTTCGCCGTTTTCAATAGCAAGGCATGGATTACAATATTCATTGATCAACCCGTCCGTTGACCACGTGAGATTGTATTTCAATTTATTGGTTGGGTAACGAGGCAATGCCCCCACACGCAAATGTAGGTCTTCTAGACGATCAAACTGCTGCGCAAGGTCGTGTCCGGCAATGGAAACAAAACCGGGAGCAAGACCACACTGCGGGGCAAACGCTTTACTAGCGCCTTTGGCGATGCGCTCAACTTCAGCCGTGCTTGCCACATCCTCGGTCAAGTCAAGGTAATGACAATCCGCATCCCGTGCAGCCTGTGCAATCACAGGTGTCAGGAAGAATGGCGCAGCTGAAATGACAGCATCACATCCTTTTAGCGCTGCGGTTAGTTTACCAAGGTCGCTCACGTCCAGCGCCTCGGTGGTGACATGCGGCACGTCCAATGTAGAAAGTGCATCCACACTCTGGTCTAAAACCTTGATCTGGTAATCACCAGAGCCTTGTAACAATGCGGCGATCATTCCGCCGATCTTACCTGCGCCTACCACTGCAACATGATGTCGGTTCATATAAGCCCCTCCAGACTGGTTTTCGATTGACCTGAAGTCTACGTGAAAACACTGCCGGAGTTTATAGGGCAACTTGCCGAAATGACGTTTTATTCCGTCATTATGACGGTAACTGCGTCATAATGACAATAAAACTGTAAATATAACGATGCGTGCGTGTGGCACTCACAAGATTCGTGTCATTTTTCCAGGCTGTATGTGTTTTGCGGCATGAACGGGCGCTGGCGTTCAAACTTCTTTGTCAAAACGATAGAGGAGCGGGTGCGTTCCACACCGGGAATGGCTGCAATCTCATCCAGCACTGAATCCAGCTCCTCCAACCGATCCGGCTCTACAATCAGGCACAGATCAAACTCACCAGAGATGGTCAGACAACTGCGGATCTCAGGGTAGGATTCCAGCTGTGTGATCAGCTCGCGTGAGCGTTGCTGGGAGACGGAGAGCATAACCAGCGCCTGCACACGCTTTTCGTCCTGCTGATCACCCAAAATAGCGGTGTAGCCAATGATGATGCCCTTGCGCTCAAGACGGGCAATCCGCTCCTGAACAGTAGAGCGTGCTACGTCCAGACGACGGGCGATGGAAGAAACCGGCTCACGCGCATTCCCTTGCAAAATAGCAATCAGCTTGCGATCCAGTTCGTCCTTTATCTCGGCCATGAGTAGTCCCTATAATTTTTCGTCAATATAACAGCCCTCTCGGCGATTTGGCAGTACTTACCGGCAAAACCAACAAAAATAAGGGGCTATCTCCTTGCAGAACACACTGAATGTTAAACGAAAATGCAGATGTGAGGCTGGAGTTTTACCCTTAACCGGCAAAACCATAAAATTGCCGTTGCACGCGCCAAAACGTAACGTTATAAGATAACAAATCAAATGTAATAGTATAACACTTATGGTGTCGAACGAGTATGAAACATCTTTTCGGGTCAATGAGCGTGCTGGCTGTTCTTTGCAGCAGTTTGAGTGTTCCGGCATTTGCGCAAACGGAAGTCAAGGTGGTGGCGTCCATCAAGCCCATCCACTCCCTCGTTGCAAGCGTTATGGAAGGGGTCGGTACGCCGTCTCTTGTCGTGGATGGCGCTGGGTCTCCCCACACCTACAGTCTGCGCCCCTCTACTGCTCGCAAAATCGCGAATGCTGATGTGGTGTTCTGGGTTGGTCCGCAGATGGAGAGCTTTTTGGAAACGCCGCTGGAAAACCTGGCAGGGTCAGCAACTGTGGTTGATCTGAAAGAAGCCGACGGTCTGAAGCTGCTCCAGTTCCGCGAGGGCGGCAACTTCGAGGAACATGCTGGGGAGGAAGATCATGACGAACATGAGGACCACGACGAGCATGGGGATGACGCTTTTGACATGCATCTCTGGCTAGACCCGCAAAACGCACTGGCCATGCTGACTAAAATCGAGAAAACCCTCGCAAAAGCAGATCCGGCCAATGCGGCAAAATATGCGGCAAATGCTAAGGCGGAAGCTACAGAAATCAAGGCTCTCTCCGCCAAGCTGAAAGAAGATTTGAAACAGCATCAAGGCAAGTCGTTCGTCGTGTTCCACGATGCCTATCGTTACTTCGAAGAAGCCTTTGATCTCAAAGCTGTTGGCTCAGTCACAATCAGCCCGGAAGTACTGCCCGGAGCAAGGCGTCTTTCGCAGGTGCGCGGGAAACTGAAAAATCTTGGCGTGACCTGCGTCTTCTCTGAAGCACAGTTTAACCCCAGAATGGTGGAGGTGCTGAAAGAGGGGACAAACGTAAACACCGCTGAGCTGGACCCACTTGGATCAACACTGGAGGCCGGACCTCAGCTTTACACTCAGCTCCTCAAAGGCATGGGCACTGCTTTTAATGCCTGCCTCACCGAGCAGAGCTAATCTGCTGGTATAAATCTGGTCGCAGGCTCTACATCGTTCCGTCGTCTTCAAGCCTGCGGCTCCACCTCTCCAAAATACCTTCCAACATTTCTCTGTCCTCAGGGGGCAGAACCGCCAGCATTTCCGCTTCCATCTCAAAGTGCTTTGCGGCGGCTTGTTCCACCAATGACTTCCCTTTTTCTGTCAGATGAATCATCAGCGCCCGCCGATCCTCAGGGTTTGGCTTACGACACACCAAGCCCATCTTCTCAAGTTTATCCAACCGGCTTGTCATGGTGCCGGACGTCAGCATACTGGATTTGGAGAGCTCGGTAGGGCGCAGAGCAAATGGCTCCCCGCTACGGCGCAGTGTTGCCAGTACGTCAAAATCACCCGTGGCCAGCCCGAAACTACCAAAATTACCGGAAATGTCCTTGTTGATCATAATGTTGATCCGCATCATCCGCGCAAGAATATGCATCGGTGTGGCATCAACGTCTGGCACTTCTTTTTTCCATTGGCGAACAACCCGCGCAACATGATCTGTCATCTCAGTTCCCAGCAAACAAACAAAAACCGTGTGGTGCTCGTTATATTGCAGATGAATTACTTGAGATCAAGATACTTGACGAGCTTGCGTAGATACCCTAATGATCAGGAAATATTAGCTTGAACTCAAACTAACTCAGGTCAAAGTAAGTGTTCCTTCAACTGCGCACGGCGCTCACCCCGGCCATCTGGGGCACAACCTATGCCGTCACCACCCTATTGTTACCGGGGCAGGATCCGGTCTGGATGGTTGTCTATCGGCTTTTGCCTGCTGGTCTTTTACTGCTGATGTTTGCGCCGGGTCTGCTGTCCTCAAAATGGGCAAAGCGCGCCATGGTCATTGGGCTCACCAACCTTTCCATGATCTTCTTCGTGTTCATCGCAGCATTCCGCCTCCCAAGCGGCATGGCCGGAACGCTCATGGCAACACTACCGCTCCAAATCCTCTTCTACATCTGGATCCTACAAGGCAAAAAACCGGTTCCTCGGCAGCTAATGGCGTCAGTCATTGGCCTATTCGGTGTTAGCCTGCTGCTGCTCGGCGCGGTTGATCTGGACTGGATCGGTATCGGAGCTGCATTGGCTGCGTGTGTCAGCACGTTTACCGGTGTTTACTTGGGCAGCAAATGGGGGCGACCGGAGACCAGCATGGTCACCTATACCGGGTGGCATGTCACTCTGGGCGGCCTCTATGCACTGCCCATCGCTTTTCTGTTCGAGGGGGCAGCTCCAATGCCGGATTGGAATATGGCACTGGCCTTCTTCTGGATCGGAATTTTGGGAATGGGCTGGGCATCCGTGAACTGGCTCAACGGCATCGTGCAGCTCAAACCAACAACCATCGGTTTCTTGTCGCTGGTCAATCCGGTATCAGCCGTGCTCTGTGGTCAGTTGCTGGTTGGGGAACAGTTTGGCCTTCGCCAATGGGTCGGCATTACAATTGTGCTCGGCAGCATCGTCTTTGCGCTCAAAACACCATCCGCTGCGAAAGTTGCAGCCCAAGCAAAAGAAGTCACCGCAACCCCATAAAAGAGTAAGTTGTTTTAGCGCAGGTACGCGATATAAGCGTCCTGCGCTTTTTGCATGGCTTCAACTCTGTCGTTGACATCGCCTTTGCAAACCATACCGTTGTGATGCAGCTCCCACCGCCACGGCCTGCGAAAACCGTCCTTATCTTCCCGGTGAACCCGCATACTCATTTCAGTACTTAAAACGCCCGTTCCCACGCTGTGGTCTGGAACATTCTTCCAAAGTTGCCGCCAATGAAATTTCTTGGACATACTTCTAAAACACCCGATGTTCTTACTATGTTCTCATAATGAGTTGTTTCCCTTAATATTTTCTAAACAAGACGAAAAGGGCGGGTTGAACAGCCCCAAATACGGGTGTTCCAGAGGCAAATTTCATACATTAAAGGGAGGTGGCGATGACCAAGTCGTCGGTATGCATGCGGGGGTCAATAACGAACGTGTTCGCCTCAGAAGCTTGCTTTAAATGCGCAAGGAGAGAACCATGAATGCGTTTCTGGCACATCCATGCATAGCGGGCATCCATTGTCAGGTTAATGCTGGATGTACCTGCACAAAGGATCACGGGCAACACCCGTGATCCTTAAAATCAATTTTCTGAATTTAGAATTTACTGCGCGAGTGCAGCTTTAACCCGTTCTTGAACATCAGCGGAAACCCACTTTGTCCACATATCAGGGTTAGTCTTCAAAAACTCAATTGCAGCATCATCGGTAGTTCCATCAGTGTCCAGCATGTAGGCCAGTCCTTTAGAAACAACAGGGGCAGTCGTTTTGTAGTTGGTCAGGAACTCAACCAGCTGCGGAGCAAGAGCTTGGAATTCGCTGTTAACGTATACATGGGCTGCGGCCAAAGGATAAGCTACGGCTTCCTTAACCAGGCTTGCATCGTCTTCAGCATCCAGCGCGTCCCATACAGCTTTGTTGTATGCTGGCTCTTCAAGTTGCACCATCTCATCACCATACTTGCCCATTACCCAGGTAGGACCCCAGTAATAAAACACGATTGGTCTTTTGCGGCGCATATTTGAATCAATTGTGGCTGCCAATGCCGCACCAGTGCCAGGGCGGAAGTTTACGTAATCATCCAGCAAACCATAGGCGTTCAGCTTTTTGGTGTTGACTATCTCACAACCCCAACCAGCGATACAGTTATAGAAGCGGCCTTTACCTGGCTCTTCAGGGTCAGAAAAAACGTCTTTATACTTAGGAAGATCTGTAACAGACTTAAGGCCCTTGGCAGGCGCATTTTCGCCCTCAACCAGATATTTAGGCACATACCAAGCCTGAGTCACATTATCAAAGTTGATCCCCAGGTTAACATAGTCCCCTTTTGCCTCTCCTTTTGCTAACGCTTCACCCACGTTAACCGGCCAGGCTTCCATGAACACATCGATGTCGCCACGGGCCAAACCGTTGAGGAGCGGAATGGTTGATCCCGGAATGCTATCCGTTTCACAGCCATAACCGTTCTTAATGATGAAGCTGGCAACCGAATTACTAAAAGCGGTGGAATCAAGATCCACGCCAGCAAACACAACAGGACGATCAATTTCACAGGCAGGAGCGTCAGCAGCAGATGCTTCTATCGCACCAAACGGGAGAGCAAAGGCAAGAGTTGCAATTGCGAATTTGTAATTAAGCACAGAATGTCTCCTAGTTAAAACCTAGCTGCTATCTGGCCCGAATGAAAAACTGAGATATACAGCTTATCGTTCGGGCCAATTGCAGAGGGAATTAGTCAGCAAGTAAAATTAATCGAAATTAGACCTGCCAAATTTTCGCGAAACATAGATATTCTCATTCATTTGTCAATATAAATTATTTATAGTTAATGTTGTTCAGTAGAATAACTGAATTTATTATTACGCATAATCTAAGTAATAGTTGAGATATTATGTATTATACTCAAGTTTAATGTATAAAATTGCCTCAGTAAGTAAAATAAATTTTCAGTAAGTTAGTGTGTTGTGTTTACTGCATATGTTGATATTTCCGGCGTTCCCAATGCAAGGCGCATTGATGAGCACTGACATATTGCCCGGAGCATGTTGGTCCTTCCGCATATTCATGTGGGCCTGAATGATCTGACCCCCAAGCGAAGACTTTACTCAGGTACGGGTTAATCCGATGTTCAAGAACGAACTTGTTCGCCCCAGAGGCTCGCTTCAAATGCGCAAAGTGAGATCATTGAATTCGTTTCTGGAGCATCCACATAGCGGGCACCCATTATCAGGTTAAAGCCGGAGGTACCCGTACAGAAGACAACCATGCCGCTGCGTTTAGCAACAGGTATCGACACTGGGAGTGTTGCCTCACCTGAGTGTTCGAACACCATGCCAACATCATTACCCTTACCGGTAATATCCCAAATCGCCTTATCAAACTTGAGGGCCCTTTGGGTCCATTTGTCAAATTCAAGCCAGTTAACCTTTGGCAGCTGCACCCAACCATCAACTGCACACCAAAACCGAGAAAGGCTGAAACTGGAAACGATCTAGTGATCACTGCCAAAGGGCCAAAACATCGGACCTAACCCATATGAGCAGAAGAAGAGGAAGTAGGCGCCGATCATTCGAAACAGATCCAGCTTATAAAGAGCAAGGGCGGCCTCGTAGAACGCGGAAGCACTAAAAACCATAAGAACTAGTGCCAGCACCAGCCGTACACCAATAATGAGGATTTCTTTAAAAGCTGGACCGGAAGAAGCCGGTTGTGTCTTGCTGCTATCCATAGATCACGGGCCTTATTCGCATGGTTGGATATTTACACCCAAAGCTATCAGAGAGAGCCTTCACACTCACCCCACAATCTCGTGTTGGTGAGAAGGCTTTCCCCGCATTGGCTTTCAGCATCATCAGCCTATTTTGCCTCTTATCCTCATCGATAACTGAGAGTATGAAAAAAGTTCCTAATGCACATGTGTGAGATTAATTACACCTAATTATTAGGAGTTTCTCCTGTTTGCAGCGTTTTATCGAACTTCAATACCAAGGTCTGTGCAAGAGGATCAGCTTGCCCAACAACTAGGTGTTTTCATTTATGTGCGTAGGTATTTTGAGTTGAGAAGACGGCAAAAAGTCAAATATATATAACCAAATTTGCGAATAATCCCTCTATTTTACAATCAGCGTACGTTTCATTACATATTTTGAACTTATTTATGTTTATTTAAGTTATATAAAGTTGACCATTTATAGTTCAAGATGTTAAACGAAACTAACGAAATTGATAAAATGTTTTCGCAGATGGCTCGGGCATAACCAGGGGCAGTCACTCTGATCGGGATAACTAGGGAGTTGGAGAATTTGTCAAAAATAACAGATGAAACCAAGGAGGGTATGGTTGCTTGGAGGCACCATATTCATCGAAATCCTGAAACAGGGTTTGATGTACACAAAACAGCTCATTATGTTGCCGGTCTACTTGCTGGTTGGGGTATTGAAGTACACACAAAAGTTGGTGTTAGCGGCGTAGTCGGAGTCCTGAAAAAAGGTGACAGCGAGAAATCAATTGCCTTGCGCGCTGATTTAGATGCCCTGCCAATCCAGGAAATGAACCAGTTCGAGCATCGTTCTTGTGTTGACTCCAAAATGCACGGGTGTGGTCATGACGGCCATACTGCAATGCTTCTGGGTGCAGCTCAACACCTGGCGAAGCATGGTGATTTTGACGGAACCGTATACTTCATTTTCCAACCAGATGAAGAGTATGGCAAAGGCGCTTTATGCATGATCAAGGATGGTCTGTTTGAACGTTTCCCCGCTCAAGAAATTTACGGCATGCACAACGTGCCAGGTCTCGGCCTAGGGAAAATTACGCTTCGCCAGGGCGGGACAATGGCAAGTGAGACTTTATTTGAGATCAATATTGTGGGCAAAGGTGGTCACGCCTCTTCACCTCACCGCATAAACGACCCTGTGGTGATCGCAGCTCAAGTCATACAAAGTTTGCAAACGATAGTTTCGCGCTCTGTTGACCCTCTAGATGCGGTTGTTGTCTCTGTTACTGAAGTCATCACTGATGGTGCACGTAACGTCGTACCAACAAACATCTCCATTAAGGGCGATTACCGCACGTTTAGTGATGAAAACGTGGCGCTTGTAAAAAGGCGTATGGAAGAATTAGCTACCGGCATTTGCGCAGCATCGAATGCGGTTGGTGAAGTTAAAACATCGACTGAGTTCCTCGTTACTTTCAACGCGGAAGAACAGACCAAAGTAGCTACAGCAGCAGCGATTGCGACTGTTGGTGCTGAGAATGTTGAAACTAACTGTGCGCCGAAGAGCTTTTCTGAAGACTTTGCACACCTGCAGAGACAGGCGCCGGGTTGTTATGTATTTATTGGAAATGGCACTGAGGGCCAGTATGCAAACATGCTGCATAATCCAGAATACGACTTTAACGATCAGGCTCTGCAAGTTGGTGCTAGCTACTGGGTAGAGCTAGCCGAACAACGCTTAACAAAATAAACAAAAATTTACTGGATATACTGGAATATACCATGGAAATCATCCAATGGCTTAACTCAATTTTTTGGGGTTACTTAGTTGCATCTGTGCTGCTGGGCTCCGGAATCTACTTTGCAATTAAATTACAGCTACCACAGGTTCGCTATTTTAGCAGTCTCATTCGCAACCTTAAAGACGGACGCAAGTCTGATGGTGGCGTTTCTGGCTTCTCTGCGCTTTGTGCAGCATTAGGTGGCCAGGTCGGTACAGGCAGCCTCGTGGGCGTAGCTGCAGCTCTGGCTTCTGGTGGGCCAGGCGCGATCTTCTGGATGTGGATGACTGCCATCCTGGGTATGGGCGTTGCTTTCTGTGAAGCCATCCTTGCTCAGCTGTTCCGTAAGAGCAACGGAGATGGAACATACCGTGGCGGTCCAGCCTATTACATGTCTTACGGCATGAATAACAAGATACTAGCTATGTGTTTCTCAGCTAGTATCATCATCGGTATTGGTGTTTTCTATGTAATGATCCAGGGTAACTCAATTGCACTCGCTGCAACTGGTGTTATGGACATTAACCCAATTACTGGCGGTGTTATCCTCTGTGGACTTGTTGCTGCAGTAACCTTCGGTGGTATCAAGCGTCTTGCAGATGTGGCAACTTACCTTGTTCCCGCAATGGCGGCAATCTACATCTTGTTGACATTGTTCATCATTTTGTCCAACTTTACGATGATCGACGATGTATTCTTCCTGATTATCGAACAGGCGTTTAACTTTGACGCTGCTGCAGGTGGTGTTACAGGTTCTACAATCGTATTGGCATTCCGCTATGGTATTGCTCGCGGTCTGTTTTCCAATGATGCTGGTAACGGTACAGCACCAAGCATGCACGCAACTGCACAAGTTAAGCACCCTGTAAACCAGGGCATGTCTGCAATGCTGGGCGTATTCTTTACAACCATTATCGTATGTACATGTACTGCATTCACAATCCTGATCACAGGCGCTCTGGATTCAGGTGAATCAGGTATTCTTCTTACTCAGAAGACATTTGACATTGCGTTTGGCGACTTTGGCAAGTTTGTAGTGTTCGCAGCAATTTTCTTGTTCAGTTTCACAACACTGCTTGCTGATATTTACTACGGTGAGGTTAACCTTCAGTGGTTCTCTAATAAAAAATTCATCGTAACTGGATATCGCATACTAGCGTGTGGACTAATTATCATTAGTACGCTCATCCCTGTGTCTGCTTTGTGGGATCTAATCGATTTTGCTTCAGCATTCATGGTGTTCTTCAACGTTGTCGCACTTGTCTTCTTGCTTAAATACGTGAAATACGTTGTAGCAAACTACGACCGTCAGAAGAAAAATGGTGTTGAACTACCTGAATGGGATTACAACATCGATATTACGAAAGTAGAACTATCCGGTTCTGATATCGAAAGTAAACCTTCGGTACAAGCCTCCTAAAAAGAGAGCCCCGGGTTCTCCCGGGGCTCTGCCTTTGATGATCTACTAGCCACATCCCTACAAAGATTTCATCCAGCCACAAAAATTTTGGTTAACTAAATTAGATTTTGAGATCGAATGGTGCCATGAATAGTATTTCAGATATTTCAATCTGGCCAGAATAAGTGATGATTTGCATATTTCGTAATTACAAAAATGAACTTTGTATTATAAAATTTGAATTCAACAATACTAATTATTTCTTGGATAAACGCAGGTCCTAGAAGGAACTGAGAGAGAGTGACATGTTCGACCTTAAAGATCTCACAACCGTAGAAGGTCTCTTTGAAGACGATGATGATCGTCTGGCAAATTACTTTCGTATTGCGGAAACAGTAGCGGACCTAATCGGTCCTCACTGTGAGGTTGTGGTCCATTCTCTTAAGAACTTTGAGACGTCTGTTGCGAAGATCGTCAACGGGCATATGACCGGCAGGCAGGTGGGGTCTCCTATTACAGATATGGGGCTGCGGATGCTGCGTATCTATCAGGAAACCGGCAATCTGACGCCTAAGGCCTACTTCACGCACAATGCGGATGGTCAGCTGCTTAAGTCTGCAACGACTGTTATTTTGGGCACCTCCGGTAAGCCCATTGGGCTGTTTTGCCTAAACATCAATTTGTCGCTGCCCTTCTCGGAAATCATCAAGACATTTTCTCCAGACGCAGCTGAAGTTGCAGCTAAAATTACGCCGGAACGTTTCAGTCCGAATGCGACCGAAGTCATTTTGGGCGCACTGGAGCAAGCGGCCAAGGATGTTGCCGCCGATCCGTCTGTGACGCAGAAAGCCAAAAACAAAGCCATTACAAAACTGCTTCTTGAACAAGATATTTTCGAATTTAAAGAAGCGACTGTACTTGTTGCCGAAAACCTCGGGATTACGCGTCATGCGATCTACAAGTACATCCGAGAATCCAAACCACAGCTCACCAATAAAGAGTAAGTAAAAATGAAAAAAGTAATCCAAACTGAAAATGCACCTGCTGCCATCGGACCTTATTCTCAGGGCACTATCCTGGAAAATTTAGTTTTCACATCCGGTCAGCTGCCGCTGGATCCTGCAACAATGGCGTTTCCAGAAGGTGGCATCACCGAACAGGCTAAGATGTCTCTGGCAAACCTGAAAGCTGTATTGGAAGCGGCTGGTGCTGGCATTGATAGCGTTGTGAAAACAACATGCTTCCTTGCAAAAATGGAAGACTTTGCTGCCTTCAACGACGTTTACACCGAAGTCTTCGGTACACAATCAGCTCCAGCACGCTCTTGCATTCAGGCAGGCCGCTTGCCGAAAGATGCTTTGGTTGAAGTTGAAGCAATCGCTTACATCAAATAATCAGCCTTGCACTGTATTTGCCGCGGTCTGAGGGTATCCTCCCTTGCCTGATGACTGCGGCATCCCCCCACCCACACAAAAGCCGTTGAAGAGACCAAGATGCTTAAATCGCGTAGCAACCGTTTCCGTACGGGTGAAACCAGCCCCCTATTTACCGCTGAAATTGCCCAGAATGCGCGCAAGTTCCATAGCCAGATTGAAGGCTATGAGCCGACCCCTTTGACGAGCTTGCCGGCTTTGGCAGCTGCTCTGGGCGTGAAGGGTATTTATGTCAAGGATGAATCCTACCGTTTTGGCCTGAACGCGTTCAAAGTCCTTGGCGGCTCCTATGCGCTTGGACGTTTGCTCGCCAAAAAGCTGGATCTGGATATCTGCGAGATTGACCTGAAGACTGTCTCCGAGAAATTCGAAAAGCCGATGGTCTTCGCAACTGCGACAGCAGGCAACCACGGTACCGGTGTTGCTTGGGCGGCGCGTGCTATGGGTCAAAAAGCTGTTGTTTACATGCCGAAGGGGTCGCCTCAGGCGGCTGTGGAGCGCATTCGCGGTTTGGGTGCAGACTGCATTGTGACTGCAGTGAATTACGATAACACCGTTCGTATTGCCAACAAAACGGCAGAGGAAAACGGATGGGAGCTTGTGCAGGATACGGCTTGGGATGGGTATGAGGAAATTCCAACCTGGATTTCTCAGGGCTACATGACCATGGCTGGTGAAGCAGCCGACCAACTTGCCAAGCTGGATGTTTCCGTGCCGACCCATGTGATGTTGCAGGCCGGCGTTGGTGCTATGGCTGGCGGTGTATTGGGCTACCTTGCAGATGCTTATGGCTCGGACAAATTTACCTCTATAATCAGCGAACCGCGCACTGCTGATTGTCTTTACCGTTCTGTTTCCAGTGAAACTGGTGAAATGACGTCTGTTGAGGGAGATCTCTCCTCCATTATGGCTGGTCTTGCCTGTGGTGAGCCAAACCCAATCACATGGCCAATCCTGAGAGATTGCGGTGACCACTTTGCTTCAGCAACTGATAATGTTGCAGCAACCGGTATGCGCATTCTTGGCAACCCGCTCCACGGTGATGCTGCGATCACTGGTGGCGAATCCGGCGCCCTCAACATTGGGCTGCTGTATGCGCTGAAGTCTAAAGAAGAGTTTGCAGAGATTGCCAAGGAAATGGACCTTAGCAAAGAGTCCGTGGTTCTGATTTTTAATACTGAGGGGGATACCAACCCTGAGCGCTACAGAAAAATCGTCTGGGAAGGCGCTTTACCTCTTTAATCCCAGAGACACTAAACACCTCAAAGCAGGGCCTCGGCTCTGCTTTTTTTTTAGTAAATTTTACTTCTTGGAAAACCGAAACACTCCACAGTCCCAAGCGCACTATGTTTGCTGCCGAAAAAACGCCAAATAGGAAATAATATATGTTTGGAGGTTAGCGTCGCGTAGTCGAACAGTACCCAGGACTATGACCTCGGAGGTGCTTCCTGGTCTTGCCACGCTTGCGTTCCGGGCTTTAGGCAGCCTTTCGTTCGAAGGCCAAGGGACTTTTCCGATCTGGTGAAGAATGCCGCCGTCACCTACTCAGTTCTGCGATCGCATGTTGCTCTCGGATGGTCTCCAGAACTTGGGATTTTGTACGTCCAATGTTTTTGTTGTGATCTTCGATATATCGCTTTATTACGTCCCCTAGAGTCTTCGAGGGTTTTTGGGCGCGTTCTAGCCCCTCTGGAAGCGATAATTCGGTTTCTCGTTTGTTGAGCCATGTTTGGGCTGCCCGCTTGCGGGAAAAGACCTTACTCTCTCGGTGGACGATTTTACCCTTACGCTTGATTAGTATCTGTGCGCAATGTGAGGTGCTGCCGTCTTTGCGTGGTCTTGAGACTATGGTGCCCATCGGTACGAATTGCCTTTTTTCAGTACGAATTATTCGTACCACAAGGGCTGTGATAGTCAAGAATGAGCCGATAACGGTACGACTTGAGCAGGGTCTTAGGAATGTTAAATGACTGAAACAACTAAAAAACTCTATGATATCAATCAGTCGGTGTTTGCAGTCGCACCGATGCTTGATTGGACGGATCGGCATTGCCGGGCGTATCATCGAATGCTCTCAGACAAGTCTTTGCTGTATACCGAGATGGTCACCACTGGCGCCTTAATCCATGGCGACAAGGAACGACATCTGCGGTTCTCAAAGCAGGAGCAGCCGGTTGCCTGTCAGCTGGGCGGATCTGATCCCAAACTGCTAGCCGAGTGCGCCAAGATGGTTGAGGACTGGGGCTATGACGAGGTCAATCTCAACGTTGGCTGCCCGTCAGACCGTGTTCAGTCTGGCAAATTTGGTGCATGTCTCATGCTTGAGCCAAAGCTCGTTGCTGAGTGTATCGCTGCCATGAAGGATGTCGTCTCCATCCCGGTCACCACCAAATGCCGTATTGGTGTGGATGATCAGGACCCTGAAGAGGCGCTCAATGCATTGGCGGATAACGTCATTGCAGCAGGGACCGATGCGCTTTGGGTCCACGCCCGTAAAGCATGGCTGAAAGGCCTCAGCCCAAAAGAAAACCGTGATGTGCCGCCACTGGATTATGAGCTGGTGTACCGCTTGAAAGAGCGTCTGCCGAATGTCTTCATTGGCGTCAATGGCGGCGTTGCCACACTGGAAGAAACTGCCACGCATCTGGAAAAGCTGGACGGCGTTATGATGGGCCGCGCGGCCTATCAAAACCCGATGCTGCTGGCAGAAATAGACCGAGTTGTTTATGGCCAAGACAAAATTGCACTGACTCCGGTTGAAGCTATGGCGGCCTACCGTGCTTACATAGAGGACGAACTGACAGCTGGAACAAGACTGGCGTCTATTACGCGCCATATTTTGGGAACATACCAAGGCGTTCCCGGTGCCCGTCATTTCCGCCGTATTATGACGGTGGAAGCCAATAAGGCAGGCGCTGGCATTGAAGTGCTGGAGGAAGCACTTGCCGCCGTATCACATCATCAAAGCGTCATGCTGGCTGCACGAGAGCAGCAAGAGGGT
Source organism: Pseudovibrio sp. Tun.PSC04-5.I4 (assembly GCF_900104145.1). Taxonomy (NCBI): domain Bacteria; kingdom Pseudomonadati; phylum Pseudomonadota; class Alphaproteobacteria; order Hyphomicrobiales; family Stappiaceae; genus Pseudovibrio; species Pseudovibrio sp. Tun.PSC04-5.I4. The sequence continues at coordinate 897,319 of NZ_FNLB01000006.1, forward strand.
GCGCTAACCTAATTTATCTTTGGAATTGAGGAGGGGGCAGCATGGACTTTATTTCAACGTCTATGCTGGGGTTCGCAGCTGCATTGATTGCATCTGGAGCGCTGGCAGGGTTTCTGGCTGGGTTATTTGGCATCGGGGGCGGTGCGATCCTCGTTCCCATTCTGGTCACCATCGTAACTGCCATTGGTGTGGACCCGGATGTGGTGGTCCATGTGTCCGTGGCAACATCCCTTGGTGTGATTGTTCCTACGTCTTTGCGTTCGTTTTTCGCCCATAAAAAGAAGGGCGCCGTTGATATGGCGTTGCTGAAGAGCTGGATCATACCGGTGCCCATCGGTGTTTTTCTGGCCTCCTACGTTGCTGCTTTGGTTTCCGGTGATACGCTCAAGGGCATCTTCACATTCATCGCGTTTGTGGTTGCCATGCGGATGCTGTTCAATCGCGAAAGCTGGAAGCTGGGCAAAGACATCCCGGGAAACCCAACGCGCGCGCTCATCGGCGTTTTGATCGGGTTCTTCTCCACCCTCATGGGAATTGGCGGGGGCGTTATGAACAACACATTCATGACCCTGTTTGGCCGTCCGATCCATCAGGCCGTGGCAACATCTTCTGGCGTGGGCATTCTTATTTCCATACCCGCAGTTTTCGGCATGATTGCAGCGGGTTGGGGCGTGCCGGACCTGCCGCCATTCTCCGTCGGCTATGTCAACCTGCTGGGCGTTGCGCTGATTATCCCAATCACTGTCTTTATGGCTCCATATGGCGCTCATTTTGCGCACAAACTGCCAAAGAGAAAGCTGGAGGTCGGCTTCGGTGTCTTTCTGCTGATCGTCTGCGCACGCTTCGCCTATAGCCTGCTGTAAACGCAGGAACTCCAATCAATAAAAGCCGCTGAGCATCTCTGTCCAGCGGCTTACAAATTAACGGCAATCTCTTTTAGCGCGGATTCAGTACCAGCTGGTTGCCTTCTACGCGCCAGCTGGCAAAAGTATTGAGCGCACTCATTCCCAGCAGACTGGTGGAGAGCATGTCTTCCTGCGCCACAAAGGCGGGCAGGTCTTGCAGCTTCCAGGAGCCGAGCCGCATATCATCCAGCCGTACACGCGCCACAAACCCCATGCCGTTGGCTGTAGAGACCGGCGTGCTAAAAGTCAGGTCTGCAGGATCAAGCCCCACTCGTTTCGCATCTCGGTAAGACAGAGTAATATGTGAGGCGCCTGTATCAACCAGCATATCAACACCAACACCGTCAACCTGCACTTCAATGACAAATTGATTGCCGATGCCTCGGGAGATCAAGACCTCACCATCTGGTGATTGCGTGACAGAGCCGGGGAGGAGTTCAGACATCACCCGGTCGCGCACAGTCATCAGCTCATAGCGGAACGAATAGCCGATGATCAGGAGCAGGCCTAGTCCGCCCCAAAACATAACAGCGCTGAACACTTGTTTGAGTGCAGGACGGCGGATGAAAACGCCCATAGCAATCACAATACCCATCGCTGCAAGGGCTACAATGCGCGGTCCATCCTCCTGGAATTTATCACCCAGAAAATCAGGCGTGCCAAGATATCCGGTTGTTACACCAAGCATCATAGCTCCAATGAGAATGACAAAACCTATTGTCCAGCGCATAAAGTGCTCTCCTCATCCAAGGCGCAAAAGGCCACTTTTCGCGCGGGCAACGCAGCTAAAACGCTGTGCTGCACCTGTGTAGACATTTGGCTCCAGCCCGTAATTTCTTCCAGCGACCGCCAGCAACTCACACATATCCTCTGAGCGTCATCCAGCTTACATTGTTTTAAACAGGGGCTGACGGGTGGTTCTGGCTGACCTGACAAATTTACATCCTTGCAGTATCAAATACTATCTTAAATTGGATTATCTTGGAGCGGCCCTTGCTCCTGGAGTTGTAATCACGATCTTGGCTGTATCGCTCAAAAATCCGGTGAAGCTGCGGCCTGCATTGGTCAGTCGCCCGCCAATGCCTTGTTTGTTTTGCTGGCTTTGTCCCTGTTCCAACGCCTGTTGCAGCTGAGGTCCAAACTGGACGATTTGTGCAAACTTAATATGGTTAGAGCTATCCTGACTTTCAACGTCTGTCAGGTCAACAACGACAATGCCAAGATCTGAGAGGGTCCGGTCGTTTTCAATGCCGCCAACACGCTCTTTTCCACCCGCAAGGCGCCGGGAGATTCGAAGCGCACGATCATCTCGGGAGACAATGGCGAAAATTGGATTTGCGCGGTAGCCCAGACCTATAATTGATTTTTTGAAGACATCAATATCAATGTCTGGAGACGCCATCACCACGGTAATTTTCTTGTTCTTCAAAATACCGGTGCCCTTGTGCTCCATCTGGCGCAGAGTTTCCAAAAGCAGCGAATTGCCAAGAGAGTGAGCAACAACAGTAACCCGGGTCGCGTTGGACCGGGAAAGCGTCAGCAATGTTTCTTCCAGTGCATCCCGCGCAAGGGTCACGCTGTTGGTGTCATAAATGTAGTCAGTCAGATTACCCGCCGAAGCCCATGTAAACAAAACCGGCAGGCCTTTTTGCTTACTATCTGACGCTATCTGAGCGAGACGAAAAACACCCTCGGAAAATCGCGTGTTATAGCCATGAATGAACAGCATGGCATTGCGGTCTTTGGGGGATCGGCGTGCAAGCTCCTGATTGATCTCCTGCCTGAATGCAGTAGACCCATCGATGTAGCTGGCCTTTCGCACAACAAAGTCACTCTCAGGATTTCCAGGAGGAGGGGACGGCCATTCGATCAAACCCGGCTTATGAGAAGGAGGAATGGAAATTGTGGCAGCTCCAAAGTCAATTTCTTCAGATCTCTTTGATGTATACAGCGCGTGGGGGCTATCTGCACGAGCTCGAGTGGTCGCAATGAGAATACGTATCTCACTTGTCCCGGAGGCCTCTTGCAGCGAGACCTGAAGCGCATCTGGCCCAGGGCGAGACGCGCACCCGACCAGACCAAAACTGGCTAAGACAACAAAAACCAGTGCCTTCAATGTGGAATGCGATACGCGCAAAGTCAGCCCCATGTGTTCTCCAAATGCAAACGGATCTCGAAAGATAATGCAGCAGGTTTGTACGCAAACAATGAGAAGAGAATAAAGCTAAAATGCTAGTAAAGGGTTGCCGTATCAGGACTTGCAAAAAACATTGGCTCTAAAGGGCGAGCGCGCCCAACAAAAAGCCGATAGAGCCGACTTGTTGCGCACTGCCCAAAACATCACCGGTAATACCCTTGATCTTCTGCCATGCAACAGCAGAAAGACCCCACACTAAAACTGCACTGACCACACACCCCATAACCATTTGCCAAAATCCCAAAGCAGTCAGACTGAAGGCAATGAGAGGGAGCGCAAAGCAGGTAGCCCAATAGGCAGCGATGTTTTGCGGGGCCCCAAACCGGCTGGAAAGCCCGCCCTGATAGGCAGCAGGCATCAGATGCCAGACCCACACCATGCAAAGCCGTCCAGCAGTTTCTGCGGCAAGGAAACCAAACGCCGCGCCAACACCGCCAAACCGGTCCAGCAAGCTTGCCAGCAACACCCAACGCAAGCTGAGAGAGAGGATGAGCGCACTTGCGCCAAAAGCACCAATGCGGCTGTCCTTCATAATCTCAAGGCGCCGCTCGGCGGTGTGCCCACCAAAAAAACCGTCAAACACATCAGCAAAACCATCCTCGTGCAAACAGCCTTGCACGGCGGCAGATGTTGCCACAGCAAGCAATGCCACGACGGAGGAAGGCAAAGCTGAGGGCGACAGGGCAACAAGTACGAAGAGACTTGGCAGTGAAATGATCACGCCAGCCAAAGGAATGCTGCGAGCGCTCAGTCGAAAATCTGGAGCTTTGTCCAACTGGTCATCGCGCCCCATTTGAGGAAGAGGGATGCGTGAGAGAAAGCGAACCAATCCGGCAACCTCGGCAAGAATACCGGTTGGTTCTGGTGCAGAATCTTCGTGGCGATGAGCATCTAACATGGGAGAATCTCTGTCTGTCGAAATAGGCACTAAAAATATCTGAATCTAGTTAGAACAACAATTTGTAGTTTGCAAAATACACAAAACACAAACAGTTGATAAGTCGCATTTGTATTCTGCCTCCAGTTGCTTATAGATCAGCACGAACAAAAACCGCAAAAGCCACATTTGCGGATTAGAGCGGACTCCCGAAAAGGAGGATTGGTTTTTGGATTGGAGTACGCAGGATGAAATGCGTAATCGGCAAAAATTGGGACCTCGTTTTTGGATAGGAGTACGCGAGAAAACATAGTGAAAGCTGTTTGTTCTGATCAGATCAGGCACGGCAGCTTGTAGCCTTTTGGAGAAACGTATGTCTCTAGCCACGTCAGCCCTACCATTCGACGATATTAAAAATCTGGTGGGGGCAATGCCCGGCCCAAGTCTTGAAGCCGTTGAAGCTGTCAGAAAACGCGATGCGCAGCTCACCAAGCCACTCGGCTCCCTTGGTCGTTTGGAGGAGCTGGTGGAATGGCTCGCAGCTTGGCAAGGCATGCCAGTTCCAAAAGTAACCCGCCCACTGGTCGCAGTGTTTGCGGCAAACCACGGCGTGGCAGATAAAGGCGTGTCTACATTTCCCAAGGAAGTGACGGCACAGATGGTGTCCAACTTCTCTGCCGGTGGTGCAGCTATCAACCAACTTTGCATTGCTTACGACCTTGGTCTGAAGGTGTTTGAACTCGCTCTGGAACTGCCAACTCCGGATATTTCCGAGGAAGACGCTTTTGACGAGTCCGAATGTGCAGCAACCATGGCATTTGGCATGGAAGCCATTTCCGGGGGCACAGATCTGCTGTGCATCGGCGAAATGGGCATTGCCAATACTACCGTTGCGGCTGCGATCTTCTACGCATTGTTTGGTGGCACAGCAGAAGAGTGGGTTGGCCCGGGCACCGGTGTTGCAGGCGACGCGCTGAAGAACAAAATTGCTGTTGTCGAAAAAGCCGTGCAGCGTATCGGCGGTGCTGGCAAGCTGGAGCCACTGGAAATTCTGCGCCGCATCGGCGGTCGAGAATTTGCAGCAATGGCTGGTGTTATTCTGGCAGCACGCATGCAGCAGGTCCCTGTGGTTATCGATGGCTTCGTGACATCCGCCGCAGCCGCCATCCTGTACAAAATGGATAGCACTGCTTTGGACCATTGCGTCTTCTCTCATGCCTCAGCTGAACCAGCACACCGCAAGGCTGTTGCTGAAATGGGCGGCAAGCCAATTCTGGATCTGGGGATGCGCCTTGGTGAAGGCTCTGGCGCAGCCATAGCAGCCGGCATCATCAAAGCCGCTGCTGCAACCCACGCCGGCATGACAACCTTTGCAGAAGCAGCTGTTGAAGGTCAGACCTGATAAAAACATCATAGCCCCTCCGGTCGTGGAAGGGGATAAGTTACAGCGTATCCCCGAAAAGTGGACGCCGGTTTTCGGATTAGGATACGCGCAAAAAAAAGGTTGCCTGACAAGAATAAGCCGGGCAGCCTTTTTGCATTTTTACAAAACCACGCAAAAAATGCAGGGTCCTTGCAAACCAACGCAAACTTCAACGCAAGCGCTGTTTTGACGAAATCATTTAGTCAAGAAAGCGCCAGGTATCCGCCCCATCAAAATGACGTACACGGATTTCCGAGACATCTTTAGCTGGCACAATGCGTGTGTTCACAGCCATCGTTTCCCCATCCGGGTCTGTTGGCGCCCAGTGCGTGGTGTTTCCGCAGGTTTTACAGGTGTGGAACTCCAGCGACTTATCGCCCCAAACATAGGCGAAAGTGGCATCCGGATCTTTTTCAATAGTCACGTTCTTGGGTGAACCATGCGCCCATACAGTTCCAAAACGCCGGCAAACAGAGCAGTTACACTCAGTAAGCCATTCAGGTTCTTCACGATATTCAAATTTAACTGCGCCGCAATGGCAAGAACCACGAAGCATAAAAATCAGTCCCCCAAGTATATAAAGTAACCCGGAAAACTAGACGCTTACCCAGCGCGAAGCAAGGGCTCCCTACTTTTGCGAGTGCTGGTGCCTGGCGTTTCAATTGGGTCAATATGGCGGAGGACGCGCTTAGGCGGCAACGTAATGGTCGCTTGCGTACCCTCACGCAGCTTGGAGGTGAGCTTAAAACTACCTTCGTGCATATGGGCAAGAGCCTGCACAATGGAAAGGCCAAGGCCAGTGCCTTGCTCAGCATCTTGAATGGCTTGCGTACCCTGTCCAAAGGCTTGCAATACAATGGGAATCTCTTCCTCCGGAATGCCAGCACCATTATCGCTGACGCAGATATACTGGCCGCCTTTTGCATCAGTTCCAACATGAATGGAGATCTCACCGTCAAGCGGCGTAAACTTGATTGCGTTTGTCAGGAGGTTCAACACCATCTGCCGCAACGCTTTTTCATCCGCCCAGACTTTGCTCAAGCCCTTCTCATAGGCCTCGTGGATCTCGATGTTCTTGGTCGCAGCCCGCATGTGCATCATGTGTTTACATGCCGCCGCCACATCGCGCAGACAAACAGGCTCCTCTTGCAACTCATAACGACCCGCCTCAATGCGAGACAGATCAAGGATCTCGTTGATGAGATTGAGCAGATGTTGCCCGGACTGATTGATATCATTGGAATAATCCAGATAAACCTTGCTGGCCATCGGGCCGAGAACTTCGTCTTTCATCACCTCGGAGAATCCAAGAATGGCGTTCAATGGCGTGCGAAGTTCATGACTCATCGTTGCAAGAAAACGGGTTTTGGCAAGGTTGGCTTCCTCAGCCCGTCGCCGAGCTTCTTGAGAAATCGCGTTGACCTGTTCCATCTCCGAGATCAGGTGATCCTTCTCCGCTCGATATTCTAAAAGCGTCAAGGCTGAGCTGTGGAGCTGTTTGCTGAGGATGTAAAAGAAACCCTGAGCCCCAATGGCCATAAACCCCATAGCGTAATGGGGCATGCTGTCATATTGCCAGAAACTGAAGATAAGAGCGGCTGTTATCGGAAGCGTCGCGGCCAGAAGCGCGCCCGGCAGGGGAGAGGATAACATGGTCGCCATGGCGATAACGATAAGCATGGTCGCAAACTGAAAGACACCGAACCCGTAATCCGTATTGTATCGTAAGTTGCTGATGAAAAAGATCGCCCAGACAATGCCATAGAGCATGTCACCAGCAAACAACTCCCTACGAATAGAGCGCAGATTACCCTCAATGCTCAGACTGTATTCCATGCGTTTCGTGGAGAGGATAATCAAAGAGTGTGCGAGCAACATGGCAATGAGCCAGGCCCCAACCACTTCAAGCGGAAGCCAGACGCTTGAGATGGTTGCTATGACAATTGCAATCATCGGCATGGCATAAGCAACCGACAATCGATTCTTCACAAACATCAAAATAAGATCTGCTTCAAAGCTGGGGCGCACACCCTCCACAGTACCAAGACGTTCACGGGCGTCCTTTACGGTACGTGCAACTTCACGCCGACGATTTGCACGTGCGTGATTAATCGTTGTCTTGTCCTTACTACTCTGCGACGATCTTGTGTTCATGTTTTTCGGCCTCTATGTGCCAATAGATTGATGGGATACTTGCCCTTTTGACCAGAATGAACATGATCTCTTAAGATTGCTCTGATTCATAAGGTTAATTTTTAGTATACTAGCAATTGGAAACTGTATGATGTCGCCCCATTTTGGGACAGTTTCTCCATTAGGTTGTCGGGGCAACAGCTCATACTTGCAGGGAGGCACCATTGAAACTTTATAGCCATCGCAAGGCTCCTAACCCTTTTCGAGTGAATTTATTTCTCGCTGAAAAGGGAATTAAGGTTAACACATCTTATGTAGATTTCATGAATGGCGAATTGAAGGCGGAGGAGTTTAAAACGATTAATCCGTTTCAGCGATTGCCCGTTCTAGTCATGGATGGTGGGACTGTGATTGCGGAGTCCTCCGCAATCTGCTGGTATTTTGAAGAGATGAATCCGATTAAGCCTCTTCATGGGCAAACAGCCAAGGAACGGGCGCTTATTGAAATGTGGAACCGCCGTGCTGACATGGGCTTGCTCACCCACATCGCGCATATTTTCCGCCACACCAATCCTGCTATGGCACTATTGGAGCAACCACAAATAGCTGAATGGGGTGAAGCGAACCGGGCCAAAGCGGTCGAGACTCTCGGATACTTTGATGCTCAATTGGAAAAGAGCCAGTTTGTTGCTGGTGACCGTTTTTCTGTTGCTGACATCACAACTTACACAGCCATGAACTTTGGCCGCGTTATTAGGCTGCATGTGCCTGAGGAACTTGTTAATCTACGTAGATGGTTTGTACAAATGACAAAAAGACCGGGTGTTCAGGCAGCTCTTCAGATCATGAAAGAGACCTCCAGCGCCTGAAGGATCGTATTACAGCTTGCCGCGTATGTGTTGAAACTCCCATTCGGCAGGCCTTGCCCCATCAACCCAGACCCGTTGTTGTGCTTTCAGCAACGGCACGAATAGCTATTTGCGGCCAGGCACCTGGCACGCGCGTTCACGCCTCCGGCAAGCCCTTCACAGACCCCTCAGGGGATCGTTTGAGGGATTGGATGGGGATTGATGAAGACCTGTTCTATGATGCCTCCAAACTTGCAATTATTCCCATGGGCTTTTGTTTTCCGGGGCTGGATTCCAAAGGTGGAGATAAGCCACCGCGCACGGAATGCAAACGGACATGGCATACTGAGGTTTTCAGTTCTATGCTACAAATTGAAACGCTGTTGGCAATAGGCGGCTACGCACAGGCCTATCACATGCCTGAGTTGACCAAGCCTCGGCTTTGGGAAACAATCGCTGACTTTCGCAATATCTGGGACCAGACCTGCGAGCGCCATGCAAAGGGCGAAGGCCCAAGAGTTCTCCCGCTCCCTCATCCCTCCTGGCGCAACAATGGACACATAAAAAAGAATTCTTGGTTTGAGAACGAACTGCTCCCAATCCTGAAAGAAGAGGTTGATCGCTTAATATACTAAGCGATTGGAGATTCTGATTTTATCATTCCAGTATAATGGGATTAGATTTCTTCATTTGAGAGATGCTGGAGTGTGATTGGAACTTATTTTCAATAGGTTTACCCAGCGTAGAATGAAAACCTATAATATGGCAAATAACTTAGCATTTGGAGCTGGAATAGGTTTCCACCACGCCCTATGCTTTCTGCAATGATTTTGCGCCGACCATGATAACGGGCGGGAGTTAGGGGTATAATATGATCGATAGGATCGACCGACGCATTCTGTCCATTCTTCAAGAAGATAGCACCATTCCAGTTGCAGAAATTGGCCGCCGCGTTGGCCTGTCTACAACCCCTTGCTGGCGCCGTATTCAAAAAATGGAAGAAGATGGCGTTATAACACGCCGTGTTGCTGTGCTTGACCCAAAGAAGGTGAACGCCAAGGTCACCGCCTTTGTCGCGATCACCACGAGTCAACATACAGATGATTGGCTACGCAAGTTTGCCGACGTGATCAGTGACTTTCCCGAGGTGGTGGAATTCTACCGAATGGCAGGGCAGGTTGATTACCTGCTGCGTGTTGCCGTGCCGGATATCGATGCCTATGATGATTTCTATAAGAGATTGATTTCGAAGGTTCAAATTTCCGATGTCTCTACATCATTCGCTATGGAACAGATCAAATACACAACTCAGCTGCCGCTATCCTACATTATCGCGGAGAAGCCAAAGAACAATTTGTCCTAGCTCCTCATCGGGAAAACGTTATTTTGAAAAGCCCCAAGCTCCGCTGAGCTGGGGCTTTTTTTAGTCACATAATCGCTTACTTCTTATCAGCGTTGTTGAGGCGAGCGATGAGACTGGATGTATCCCAGCGGTTACCGCCCATACCCTGAACTTCGCTGTAGAACTGATCGACGAGCGCTGTCACAGGCAGGCGTGCACCAACTTCATCAGCAGCCTGAAGGCAGATCTTGAGATCCTTGCGCATCCAGTCCACCGCAAAGCCATGTTCAAATTGACCATCGCGCATGGTTTCCCAACGATTTTCCATCTGCCACGATTGAGCTGCACCACCACGAACTGCTGAAATGGCTTTCTCAACATCGAGACCAGATTTCTGCGCGAAATGAATCGCTTCAGAAAGCCCCTGAACCAAACCGGCAATACAAATCTGGTTCACCATTTTGGTCATTTGACCAGAGCCAGCAGGCCCCATCAGACCAGCAAACTTTGCAAAGCAATCGATGAATGGTTTTGCACGATCAAAGGCTGCTTCTTGCCCGCCAATCATCACAGTCAGAACTCCGTTCTCAGCGCCCGCCTGACCACCGGAAACGGGAGCGTCGAGGAAGGAGAAGCCACCAGCCGTTGCAGCTTCATCCAGCTCGCGAGCCACCTGCGCAGATGCTGTGGTGTGGTCCACAAAAATGGAGCCTGCCTTCATGCTCTGAAATGCACCGTGCTCACCAATGGTGATTGAGCGCAGGTCATCATCATTCCCGACACAAGCGAAAACAAGATCACAGCCCTCAGCCGCCGCAGAAGGCGTCAAAGCATGTGATCCACCATATCGCTGCACCCAAGCTTCGGCTTTTGCAGTAGTCCGGTTGTAAACCGTAACGTCATGTCCACCCTTCGTGGCAAGGTAACCCGCCATTGGATAACCCATAACGCCCAAACCAATAAACGCGACCTTCGCCATCGGAATTTCCTTCATTCATGAATCAAAGCGCACCAACCCTAACAGCTTCATTGTGAGTTGCCATGCGAAACAACGAGATTTACCTACGAAAAAAGCGCAGGTGTTTTGACCTGCGCTTTTGAGTTTTTTTGAAGAATAGATGCCTAGCGTTTCAGGTGCCGTGTCAGTCTTGCCTCGAAGCGGTCCCACACCCGGCGCAGGATCTCAACCATTACCAGATAGGCAATCGCCGCCCAGACATAAGCCTGAAAATCGTAGGTGCGAGAAAAAGCGCGCCGTGTTTCACCCATGAGATCGTAGATGGTGATGATCGCAACAATTGCGGAGCCTTTGATCATCAGGATGATCTCGTTGCCATAAGGACGCAGAGAGACGATCAGCGCTTGCGGCAGAATGATTTTCCAGAATGTGACCCATTTTGGCAATCCAAGAGCAGAAGCAGCTTCCCATTGGCCTTTGGCAACATTTTGAATAGATCCACGCAGGATCTCAACCTGATACGCAGCAGTGTTCAGCGTAAAGGCGAGCACTGCACAGTTCCACGCATCGCGAAAGAACCACCAGATATCAATGGATTGTAACTGATCCCGGAAGGTGCCGGCGCCGTAGTAAATCAGGAAGACCTGTGCCAGCAAGGGCGTGCCGCGGAAGAAGTAGACATACCCGTAGGCAATGCCACCAAGGATCCGGCTCTTACTCATCCGCATGAAAGTCATAGGGATAGAAAGCAATACACCCAGCAGTATGGACGTTCCAACAAGCTGCATCGTGATGATGAAGCCGGAAATAAACTTGCCGCCGTATTTGATAAGGAACTTAGCATTGTGGGTGATTGAGACAGGCAAAATCCCGCCATCTGCAAACACCAGCGCAACATGGTTGGAATTCAGCAAAAACCAGAGAATGCCCAGTCCACTAATGATCCAGAGCGTGAGCCACGTTGTGCCTGCAATACGGGCAACGGTCCAATCACGAGAGGTTGGCAACGGTGGGGGCGCCTTGGCTTCAAGAGCTTTGTCTTGAACGAAATGGGCCGGAGTGCCTATCGATGCATCGCTCATCTGGAAGTCTCCCCACGTTTCGCCCAAGTGTCGAGGCGATTAATGCCTGTTGAAGAGATGATGGCCAGCACGAGATAAATCCCGCAGGCGACTGAGAAGAACAGGAATGGTTCTTTTGTTGTGCGGGCAGCCATATTGGAATAGCGGATAATATCAGCCAAACCGATAATGGAAACCAGCGAGGTTTCCTTGAGCAGGATGAGCCAAAGGTTGCTCAGAGCTGGTAATGCAAGGCGCACCAGTTGAGGCAAAATAATCAATCGCATCGTCTGCACATATCCAAGGCCTAAGGCATTTGCGCCTTCATACTGACCTTTGTTGATTGCGCGAAATGCTGAAAGAAAGGCCTCGGAAGCGTAAGAAGAAAACACCAATGATAAGGCAACCATGCCAGCAATAAATGCATTCACTTCAAAATAGAATTCGCCAAACAGGGCCAGAAATTGTTGGATTAGGATCTGGCCACCGTAATACACAAGGAACAATGTCAAAAGCTCAGGGAGTCCTCTGAAGATCGTTGTGTAAACATTCGCTGCAGCACGTAAAGAAGGCTCCTCAGACTTCTTTGCAAGCGCAAGCAAAAACCCAAACAACAAACCAAACGGAAGGCTTGCAGCAGCCAGAGAAACAGTCATGATAACGCCGCGCGCTATCTCGTCTCCCCAACCCATGTCCCCAAAAGACAGAAGCGTCAAAATCTCATTCATTACGGGGATTACCCCTATTCTTTTTTAGAACGGCGGAAAACCAGTTTCCGCCGTAGGATTGTTCAACAGCCTAACGCTTATCACTCACCATAAGCGTCAAAGTCGAAATACTTATCGTTGATCTCTTTGTACTTTCCATTCTCACGCAAAGCAATAACCGCTTTGGAGAATAGATCAGCCAAGTCTTGTGCGCCCGTACGAACGCCGACACCAACGCCTTCACCATGTATCTCTGGAATAGGTGACATGGTACCCAATAGTTTACAGCAGGCACCTTCCTCTGAATTCAACCAATCAGAAAGAACTACTACGTCATCAACTGCAGCATCCAGTCTACCACTTTCCAAATCGAGTTTATATTCATCAGCAGTAGGGTAAAGTGATACTTCCGATTTAGTCAGAACGTCTTCTGCAAACACTGCGTGCGTTGCCCCCACCTGTGCGCCCACCAGCGCGCCAGCCATTCCTTCAACGGTGGCTTCCGTGAACTTGCTGTCTTTTGGTACCACCACGGCTGGAGGTGTCTGGTAGTACTTTGCAGAGAAATCAATGCGTTCCTTGCGCTCAGGTGTAATGGACATGGATGCCATGATGACTTCGTATTTGCCAGCGACCAGACCCGGGATCAGACCATCCCAATCAACCGGCAACCATTCACATTCAACCTTAGCTTCCGCGCACAATGCGTTGCCAAGTTCAATCTCAAACCCAGCCAGCTCACCATCAGCAGTGGTGTAAGCAAATGGAGGGTAAGAGGCTTCAGTGCCAATGCGAACTTTCGTCCATTCTTTTGCCTGAATCTGCGTTGACGCAAGAAGTGCGAGAGCTGCCACTGAGGCAAAGCGCATGAAACCCATTTGTATTCCCCTTTAGAATTCTTGGCAGGGAACGTGTTTTCTGACCCCCTGCACAGCCGCGCGCATAATTGAATAAATATTGTCATATATCAACTCAATTGATCGTGTGTTGGAGGTGAAATGCGCAATTTATTCCAATTTGCGAGAAGAGAGTTCTCACTTTGATCAATTTAGTGAGATTTCCTTCTCCAAAATGGTGGTCAACAAACAGGTAAAAATTCCCAATTTACGATTCTGGGACGAGTTTTGAGTGATTTATTCCCCGAAAGCATCCTGAGAGAAATATTTGTCGTTAATTTTTGTGTAGGTGCCGTTTTCGCGGATTGCGAGGATTGCCTGAGAGAACCTATCCGCCAGTTCTTCCTGCCCTTTACGCACACCGACGCCAATGCCCTGACCGTGAAGCTCTGTTTGAATTGGCAAAGTACCGATGATCTTACAGCAGGAACCTGCTTCTGAATTGATCCAACCTTCCAGAGCACCCAGATCGTCAATGACGGCGTCCAGACGGCCATTTTCCAGATCGAGCTTGTATTCCTCGGAGGTCGGGTAAAGGGAAATATTGGAGTCAGTGTAAATTTCTTCAGCAACAACAGAATGTGTGGTGCCGCCCTGTGCACCAATCAAACGCCCACTCAAAGCGGCGACAGTGACTTCAGTGATCTCTGATCCCTTAGGGACGACAATGGTTGATGGCGTGTTGTAGTAGCTGCGGGAGAAGGAAATCCGCTCTAGGCGCTCTTCGGTAATGGACATGCTTGCAATGATCGCATCGTATTTTCCAGCAACAAGGCCCGGAATCATACCATCCCATTCCTGCGTCCCCCATTCACACTCCACTTTCATCTGCGCACAAAGAGCATTGCCAATCTCCACGTCGAAGCCAACCAAAACACCATCAGCGCCAGTGTAGTTAAAGGGAGGGTAGGCGCCTTCGGTGGCAACACGCAGCTTTGTGGCATCGCCAGCTTGGCTTGCTGAAACGGCAGAAATACTCAAAATGGCGGCAAGAGCCAAACGGGTGAAAGACATGCGTGCATCCTTGTTCTTAATTGGCAAAGTGGCGATCTGGAGGTTGCGCTTTGCATCTGTTGTCGGAAACACTAATAAAAATTATTGAGAGATCAACCGAAATAACGGTGACCCATGAAGGAAAATGCACTGTTCGCCGTTACTGTGAAGTGATATCCGCGATAATAACGGATACTGTGGAAAAAAATTCCCCTAGAGCGATAGTTACCGGTGAATTCTCACTTTTGATCAGGTGCAAAGAACGACTATGGAGATCCAGCTGTGAATCACCGGCTCACGCCATTTTGGCGGAGATGTGGCCTCCAATTTACCAAACTGGAAAGTTGACCTAGCATTCTGTCGGGGCAAAAAAATACCCCCGGACAGCAAAGCCACCCGAGGGTATAAAAATCAGTTCACTTTCAGCTACTTAAGCTGGAAGCATAGGATCTCTTATTCGCCGCCGTACACGTCGAACTTGAAGTACTTGTCGTTGATTTCTTTGTATTTGCCGTTTGCACGCAAAGCGGAGATGCCCTTGGTGAACATAGCTGCAAGCTCTTCATCGCCCTTACGAACGCCAATGCCTGCACCCTTGCCGTGGATTGCCTCAACAGACTCCATTGTGCCAAGGATCTTACAGCATGAACCCTGATCAGAACCGATCCACTGCTCAAGTGCCATCACATCATCAACAACAGCGTCTACACGGCCATTTTCAAGGTCCAGCTTGTACTCTTCTGCTGTTGGGTAAAGAGCAACGTCAGACCCGTTCAGGACTTCTTCAGCGAACTGAGAGTGAGTGGTGCTGCCCTGTGCGCCAAGACGAATACCTTTAAGGCCTTCTGGAGTTGCAGAAGCCAACTCGGAATCTTTGCGAACAGCGATTGCTGGTGGTGTGTTGTAGTACTTAGCAGAGAAGGCGATCTTTTCCATACGCTCTGGAGTAATGGACATGGATGCAAGGATCGTGTCGTACTTGCCAGCCACCAGACCTGGGATAATGCCATCCCAATCCTGAGTAACCCATGTACATTCAAGTTTCAGCTCGTCACAAAGAGCGTTACCAATTTCCACGTCAAAGCCGGTCAGAGTCCCGTCAGCGGTTGTGAAGTTGAACGGAGGGTAGGCGCCTTCGGTGCCCATACGAACCTTTGTCCAATCTTTCGCTTCCGCGCCAGAAACTGCTGCCAACGCAATTGCTGCTACTGCTGCCAAACGCATAATACGCATAGTATGTCCCCGAATTAATTATCTTGGCAGGGCTTCTTAAGGTAGGCGCCTGCATAACCGAGGCTTATGTTTCACTAAAAATATCCGTAGATCAACCTAGTTAGCAGGCATATTAGGCTAATTAATAGCAAACTGACGATGAAGCAGGGCAAGATCTTGCAATATTTCGCATGTTTTGGGGTGAAACTGTTAAATTCACAACTTGAGATCTAAACGTGGAAAAGACTCGCGCATGAGTCCAAAAAGCGCGAGTCCAAGAAATTAGTTGAGGCCAATTTCGTCGAAGCTGATGAAAGGCAGCAGGTCGCCTTTTTCAATAACTGTGACATCCTCAGTCAGTTCAATAAAGCCGTCGGCGAACGTGAGAGAAGACAAAAGCGCAGATCCATCACTGTGGTATTTGCTGAGTGAAACGTGTCCATCGGCAAAAATACGTCTCCCACGTAGGAACTCACGGCGTCCTTGTTTTCTGTTTTTTATCTCAAAACCAGCAGGGATGAACTGGCGTTGTGCAGGTTTGAACTCTGATCCCGCCAAAGCCTCAATAAGCGGACGGGCAAGGAATGCAAAGGCCACGGTTGCGGCAACTGGGTTGCCCGGCAAACCAATAAACACACAGCTTGGTAGCTCCCCAACCATAAACGGACGCCCCGGCTTAACAGCCAAATGCCAGAATGTTGTTTTGCCAAGCTTCGCCAGCGTCGCTGAGACAAAATCTTTATCACCACCACCAGCACCGCCAGATGTTAAAATAACATCACACTGCTTAGAAGCACGATCTAAGGCGTCTTCAACAACATCACGTTTATCCGCCAATATGCCGAGATCAATCAGATCCACCGGTAAATTAGCAAGCATGCCCCGCAAAAGAAAATGGTTGGCATCAAAAATCTGTCCGTCTTGTCGCTCTGTTCCAGGGCGGAGCAACTCGTTTCCAGTTGAAAAAACACCGATTTTGAGTGGCTTGTAGGTCTTGATTGCTCCAAGTCCAATGGACGCGATTGCAGCAACATCCTGCGGACGAAGAGTGGTACCGGCAGCAACGATTGGTGTGCCCTTGGTCTGATCCTCGCCTTTGCGGCGAATATTACAGCCTGAGGAGTAGCTTTTGGAAAGCGTAACACGCCGTTTACCTTCGCCAGCCTCCTCTATGCAGTCCTCTTGTGGAACCACAAAATCAGCCCCTACCGGAGTTGGAGCTCCAGTGAAAATACGAGCCGCTTCGCCCGGCTTCAACGCGCGCTCCGGTACAGACCCTGCAAAGATTTCCATCACAACCGGAAAGGTGGCCTCAGTATCTTCAGCAGAGCGGGGATAAACAGCATATCCATCCATAGCAGAGTTATCGAGCGGCGGGAGATCTCCTGTGGCAATGACATCCTTTGCGAGGACACGGCCATAAGCCTCATAAAGCGAGATCTCCTCAGTGCCAACTTTACAGGCAGCAAGTCCGCGAAGATGGCAAAGAGCTTCGTCAAAAGTAAGAAGAGGAGTTTTCGGGGTCATGCTCATTCCAGAACGGCAAGGGGGTCTACTGTCTTTATTCACTAAGATGGTCAAAGAGGATTTGGGAAAAATCAAAGATCTCACAGTCACCTAGCGTTTTCCCAAACGACTGTAAAGAAATCTAGGAAATGTGTGCAAGGGCCACCGGAATATCCTCAGGGCTGTTTATGTTAAAGAACGGATCAAGCCCACCTTGGACCTCAAATTCGATAATCTTTGGCGGGTAACTTTCAAAAAAACCGCGAAGGCTGCGACCTCCATCAAGAAGATAAGTCTTCAACGGATCAGCCAGAGCAACAGGCCACAGCCCGAATGTGTAGTGATCTCGCCCTGCGCTGGAACAAATGACCGGGTTAGGCAAGGCATCCTCAGCGTGTGCTTTGAGTGTGCCTGCAAGATCTTCAGGGAAAAACGGCGTATCCACTGCTGCTGTCATCACCCAGTGAGCGTCTTTCTCATTCTCCTGTGCCCAACAAAGAGCTGAATGAACGCCAGCTAATGGGCCAAGATGCCCACTCAGTTTGTCGGCAAGTAACGGAAGTTGAAGGCCCTCATGAAGGTCTCCAGGTTCATTCACACTCACGACGATCTGATGCAACTGGCTTTGAAGTCGAGTTACAACACGTTCCAGCAACGCGCTGCCCTCAAGCTCGATCAGCGCTTTGTCAGCGCCGCCCATGCGTCGCGATTTCCCACCGCAAAGAATGCAGCCAATAATGTCAGAGGTATCAGCGCTCATCATCAAGTATCTACCTGCAAAATCAAAACGAGTTTGGCGAGTTTTACTGGAATATGAGGAGGAGCGATAGAACAGTGTTGCAACTGCAACCCGCTTATTGGGGAGGAAAAACCAAGCACTAGAATCAAGCACACTCCCAAAGGCAATGGGGAGGAGAATTGCCTTTGGGAGTGCTTGGGAAAGGTGGCCAAAACCACCTTGGGGAGCTCAAATTGCGGAAAATCACATAAGGGCAACACGGTTGGTCAGATTGCTTTCGCTCATGCTCATGGAGAGCAGCAGCAAAAGCTCCATAACTTCCTCGCTACATGTCCTGTCTGGGTGAGCCAGCAGGCTGCCAATGAATTTGGGATACTGCTTGCCTGCATCATCGCGCAGATCGCAGAAGTGCATCCAGCAGCTGTGGAACAGTCTGTAATCCTGCTTCTGATTGGAAAGAACTGTCAGGTCGGAGTGGCGCTTGTCCTCTAGCACACACTCAAAGGTACGCTTTACTGAAGGCCAGGGGCCTTCCAGTAGCTGAAATACATGGGTGTCCGTGAGGATAAGAGCGCCTGTCACGCCTGCCATGGAGTTGATGCGTCTAATACGGCTCAGGGACCGCTCAACTTCATCATCAAGGCTATAACGAAGTGCAGGCCAATGAATGCGGCTGCGATAACATAATTGCGTAACACTCATTGTCAGCTCCTCCAGTTCATGGAAGCCTGACAGAAAATTCTTCTAAAATTGTAAAATACAACGTTTAAAACATTGATATGTATATATGTTTTCCTAAATAGAATAAGCGGAACACATGGTTCCGCTTATCCAAAATCAACTAAGGTGCTGAAGCTTAAAGTGTAATGCGGTACACTGCAAAGCCGTCTTTACCTTCGCCAGCGGCTTCAATCTGAACAGCTTTAACATCTTCGATGTGCTTTTCAGCAGCAGGACCAGTTTCAAACAGAACCGTTGTGTCTGGAACAGCCTTGAACTTCCAGTTTGCGTCCGCTGAAGGGTTAATGGTGCCCTGATCAAGAATGTAGCGAACAATCACGTCACGGTTTGTATCCGGGCCAACAAAGATGATCACATCGTCGTTGATACCAGGGAAATGACCACCACCGCCTGCGCGGTAGTTATTGGTCGCGACCACAAACTTCTGATCCATATCGATTGGCTTGCCTTCAAACTGAAGGTTCACAATACGTTTTGCATCAGGATGGGCCACCTTACCTTTGCCATCATACTTGGAAGGCTGGGTTAGGTCGATCTCGTAGGTTACGCCGTCCATAACGTCGAAGTTGTAAGACCGGAACTCTGGATCCAGAAGGAGCTGATCTTTTTTGCCTGCTTCGATCTGGTTGAACATGCCAGCAGACCGTTCAAGCCATTCCTTCACATCGCTGCCGGTGATCAACACAGCGCGTGTTGTGTTCGGGTAAAGGTAAAGGTCAGCTACGTTTTTAATGGCGATATCACCAGTCGGGACGTCGGTGTAATAGTCAGCACCACCACGACCACCAGCTTTAAAGGGAGCAGCAGCAGAAAGAACCGGCAGGCTTGCCCATTCAGTATCCTTGAGCATTTCCTTGGTGTACCAGGTCTGCGCTATGGAAACGATCTGTACTGATGGATCATCGGCAACCAGCGCAAAGTAGGAATGCAACGGAGCAGAGGTCTTGCCAACCGCACGGCGCACATAAGACAGGGTCTTTTTGTGATCTTCTTCTACGGCGGCCATCACGTCTTCATCGTTGGAAACGAGCGGTATCTTCTTGCGGCCTTCTTTGCGGTAGATGGACGGAACGTCAGTGGTGAAGTTGGCAATGCGCCAGCCATTGTTACCATCGCGCTCAATCATCAGGTCGATCACACCCAGATGTGAACCCCAGAAACCACCCATTGCAGCAGGTTTGCCCTGCAACGTGCCTTTAACAGCATCCACACCCGGAATGCCTTCAAAGTCAGGACCGGGGAAGACTTGGTGCTGGTGACCCGTGAACAAAGCATCAATGCCGTCCACACCAGCGATATGAAGTGCAGTGTTAGCTGAACCATCCTCATGAGAGCCGCCAGCAATACCACCATGAACCAGCGCGATGATGAGATCACATCCGCGCTCTTTCATTTCTGGAACCCATGAGCGAGCTGCATCAACCATGTCACGCGTGCTTGCTTTGCCAACAAGGTGACGGGAATCCCAGTTCATAATCATTGGCGGAACAAAACCAACAAAACCAACCTTGATGGTGTGCTCAACGCCGCCGCCATCTTTGATCTTCTTTTCAACGATCGTGTAAGGCTTCAGGAACAGGTCATCTTTACGGCCAGTGGAGGCAAGAGAGGTACCTTTGGCAACGTTGGAAGAGACAACCGGGAAGTTCGCGCCGGAAAGAACCTTCATCATGAAGTCCAGACCGTAGTTGAATTCGTGGTTGCCTAATGTGCCGGCATCGTAACCAAGTACGTTCATGCCCTTGATAACCGGGTGCACATCACCGTCTTGCATGCCGCGCTCATAGGCGATGTAATCACCCATTGGATTGCCCTGCAGGAAGTCACCATTGTCTACCAGCATGGAGTTGGTGGCTTCAGCGCGCAGCTTTTTGATGATGGACGCAGTCCGGGCAAGGCCAGCTGTATCCATAGGACGATCAGCGTAGTAATCGTATGGTGCAACGTGAACGTGAAGATCCGTTGTTTCCATCAAGCGCAGGTGCGCTGTGTTCTCTTTAGCAAGAACGGAATACGGATGTACCATGACAATGGCACCAGTAGCTGCCATGCCGCCGAGTACACTACGACGATTCATCAAAATAGGATTAGACACGATTGCCCCCTAGCCCGTGGAAGATGCAGAACAGTATTGTCAGCATGTATTTCGCCCGACCCTCCTGCCTCTGTATGCAGCAGCAAGAGGTTTCTTTAGGCCTTTAAATACCATGCATTATTCGCAATTTGTTGGACTAATGTATCAGGAGTATGAAAGCAGTTCCCCAAAACGTAAGGTCGATCCCTTAACTGTGGAGCTAATACCCAGAAGATGTTAGGTTTTATTCGCGATGAAATATTTTTCGTAATCCGCAAATATCTGTGAATTTATAGTGATGGGTTCAATTTTGCGTGAGCTCTCTTCAATAATTTAAAGTGATCATTTAACGCCAGCTTGTTATTGCGCAAAGGATTAAAGACAGCTCTGGTGAATTCTCTTGTTGCTCAATCTCTCTTGAGAGGTGTACCAAGTTGCAAAATAAAACACCGACAAAAGCTTGTACAAAATAATAGCAGGCATATTTGTTTTAAAGATCATTTTCTCCCGAACTCTGTGATCCAGAGTTTCAGCAGGGTGTGCACGATGGACAACGGCAAATCAAAAGGCCTGTGGGGGCGCCTGACTGGCGGTCTTTCATCCAATAAAAAACAAGAGGACAACAAGAAGGCTATGACAGGGCTGACACAGGAACGCGTTCTTGAGGTGCTTAAACAGGTAAAATCACCTGATGGTAAAAGCAATATTGTTGATCAGGATCTAGTCGCAGACTTATTCGTCTCAGACGGGCGCGTCGTTTTCTCCATCAAGGTTCCTGCAGAAAGAGCATCTGAGCTTGAAGGTTTGAGACAGGCAGCTGAAAAAGTTGTTTCTATACTTCCAGAAGCTGAAACAGTTCTGGTTGCATTAACGGCTGAAAAGCAGCCAGGCTCGCCCTCTGCAGCTCCAACCCCTGCTATGGCGAAAAAAACGCCACAGATGGGCGCTCCAAAACCAGCCAAGCTTGATGTTCCGGGCGTTCAGCACATTATCGCTGTCGCTTCGGGTAAAGGCGGTGTCGGCAAATCAACCACATCTGTCAATGTTGCCCTTGCGCTCTCTGCCATGGGCTTGAAGGTTGGCCTGCTGGATGCTGATATTTACGGCCCTTCCATTCCCAAACTGATGGGAGTTTCCGGTCAGCCAGAGGTTCTGGGAAATAAAATTATGAAGCCATTGGAAGCACATGGCATCAAGCTCATGTCCATGGGATTTTTGGTAGATGAAGAAACTGCCATGATCTGGCGTGGCCCAATGGTGGTTTCAGCTTTGAACCAGATGCTGCGTGAGGTTGCCTGGGGTGAGCTTGATGTTCTCATTGTCGACCTCCCACCTGGAACGGGCGATGTTCAACTTACAATGGCACAAAAAGTACCTCTGGCCGGTGCTCTCATAGTTTCAACACCTCAGGATCTGGCATTGCTAGATGCACGCCGTGGCATTGCTATGTTTGAGAAAGTTGCAATTCCTGTTTTGGGTGTGGTCGAAAACATGAGCCACTTCATTTGTCCCGATTGCGGTGGCAGACATGAAATCTTCGGCAATGGCGGCGCAAAAGCAGAAGCTAAGAAGATGGAAGTTCCATTCCTCGGAGAAGTACCGCTGACTATGGAAATTCGGGAGCAATCTGACACGGGTACACCGATCACCGTAAGTAATCCTGAAAGTGCTGTGTCAAAGGCCTATGGCTTAATTGCTGCAGGGCTGTGGCAAGGTGTGATCCAACCAAGTGGAGATGCTGCGCGCTCTGCCCCTCAGATTATCATCGAGTAGATCTAAAACCTCTGATATTTCAATGGAATTTTACTTAAGCGGCACAATGTCACCTCGTTGCATTGTGCCGCTCGCTCTATAGTGGCTCCAATACCTAAGACAGTTATTACTCTCGCGTACTCCCAAGTACTCGACCTTGATACGTCTCATGGACCTCAACACAATCTGGAGCCTTAAGCAAATGCTTGCCAAGGAGAATGGCCGCGCAATCGTGGCTATGTTTCTTTCAACTGCGTTTTTCATGTTCAATGACGCCTTGCTGAAATATACCGCCCAAACCATGCCCCTCGGACAAATTATTTTCCTCCGCGGTGTTGTCGCAACCTCCATTATGGCACTGTGGTGTTGGAGGTCTGGCGCATTTTTACAGGGACGCAAACTTCTCAATCCGGTTGTATTTGGTCGGTCTATACTGGAGATTATTGGCTCCTTTATGTATTTGACTGCTCTCACACAAATGCCAATCGCCAATGCAACAGCGATGCTGCAGGCAATGCCTTTGGCTGTTACAGCTGGTGCCGCGATGATTTACGGTGAAGTTGTTGGCTGGAGACGGTGGTCCGCAATCGCAGTCGGCTTTGCAGGTGTTATGCTGATCATTCGCCCAGGTATGGATGGGTTTGACGCATGGGCTTTGCTTGCTGTTGCAGCTGTTGTGTTTATGGCTCTGCGTGATTTGGTAACCAGATCCATGCCAAGGGGAATGCCGTCCTCTGGTGTTTGTTTTGTTGTTTGTGCCGCTGTTACGCTCATGGGCGCGGGAATGGGAGTAAACGAACACTGGATCGCAGTTGGTGCTGGCTACGTACTTCCGTTAGTAGGCTGCTCAGCCCTCCTGATCGGAGCATACTATTTCGCTATTGTCTCCACACGGGCAGGGGATATGAGCGTCGTTGCTCCTATGCGTTACACTGGATTGCTTTGGGCCACAGGCATCGGCGTCATAGTCTGGGGGCAAGTGCCAGATGCAATCACTATAACCGGTATGTTGGTCGTTGTTGGATCTGGCCTCTATACGGTTCATCGCGAGCGCATCAGGCAAAAACAGATCGCAGCGGTTGGACTTCAAACGGAGACACCGACCACACTACAAGATGCCTTGGCACTGGCCGAATAATCCATAAAACACAGAGGGCAGAGATCTTGGAGCTCTGTCCTGAACCTACCCAACAAATTTCAGGTGTGTGTTGGTTCAAAACGACCTTTCCAGACCGACAAACTGTTGCCAAGAGATGCAAATCAATTTGATTGCTGAGAAACTCCGAGCGTCAATCAGAAGCACAAAGTGTTTTTCTCCCAAACTCAATTTGGGTCGTAGCAACAGGAGTTTTCCTGTTTGAAGTGCTATCTCTCCTCTGCACTCAATCGAATCACCACTTGATGAGTTACCATCATATTTTACACCGTTAAAAATACCAATTATTCACTAAGGTTAACAAAAGGTTTTATGTTTAATCTTCATTTTATCAATTAAAAGAATTAATAATATCAATTGGTTGAATGAATCACGTGAAGAATGCAACTGATGCAGGCGCGCCGTTGGCATGTTTAAACAAAGAAACTCTAGTAAATGTAAATTCATAGACAAATTTGATTCATAAATTGGCAAGAACTGCGGACATAACTTGCACTAGTCCCGATGAGGGCTGGGGTTTCTAGGGTTCAAAACGGAGTTTAAAACATGTTCGCTAAGTTTTTTAAAGACGAGTCAGGCGCAACCGCAATCGAATACGGTATTCTGGCTGCTCTGATCGCAGTCGCTATTATTACCACAGTAGGTTTTGTCGGCGATGAGCTGGTCCTCGTATTTGTAGAAGTGCAAGAGGCACTTGCAGGTTTAACGCCATAAATAAAAAAAACCCCAGCTGCAGAGCAGCTGGGGTTCTCTTTTTTGATTACGATAAACAAATTACCTATGCACCATCAAAACTACCCGCCCGTCACACTCATATGTCGGGAAACGGGCACGCTCTTATTATCGCGATCTATAATAAAGTCGTGGCCCTTTGGCTTTCTTGCAATCGCGCTATCAATCGCTTCACAGAGCACTTCATTGCCCTCAGACGCGCGCAAGGCTGCCCGAAGATCCTTCTGATCATCCTGACCGAGACACATGTACAGTTGGCCCGTACAGGTCACACGCACGCGATTGCAGCTCTCACAGAAATTATGGGTCATCGGCGTAATAAACCCGAGACGACCGCCTGTTTCCTCTATCCGCATATACCGCGCTGGTCCGCCCGTCTTATACGGAATATCGGTAAGCGTAAATTTGGAGGAGAGTGTTTTACGAACATCGCTCAGCGGCAAGTATTGATCGTTCCGGTCCCCATCAATTTCGCCGAGCGGCATTGTCTCAATGAAGGTTAGATCATGCCCATGCGAGTGAGCCCACTCAAGCATTGGTATGAGCTCGTCCTCGTTGAAATTTTTGAGGGCAACAGCATTGAGTTTGACTTTTAGGCCAGCCTTTTGCGCAGCTTTTATCCCGTCATAAACTTTCTGGATATCACCCCAACGGGTCACGTCCTTAAACTTTACAGGGTCTAACGTATCCAAAGAGACGTTGATACGGCGAATACCAGCTGCATATAACTCCTCAGCAAAGCGTTCCAACTGCGTGCCATTGGTCGTGATTGTGAGTTCTTCCAGGGCTCCGCTCTCAAGATGGCGCGACAATCCACGAATGAAGCTCATAATGTTCTTGCGAACCAGAGGCTCTCCACCCGTCAGACGGATTTTTCGGACCCCCTTATCAATGAAGACAGAGCACAGACGATCAAGCTCCTCGAGAGACAGCACATCTTTTTTAGGGAGGAACGTCATGTGTTCAGACATGCAATAAACGCATCTGAGATCACAACGGTCAGTAACAGACACCCTAAGATAGGTTACAGCTCGA
The DNA here is from genome assembly GCF_900104145.1 of Pseudovibrio sp. Tun.PSC04-5.I4. Classification (NCBI taxonomy): domain Bacteria; kingdom Pseudomonadati; phylum Pseudomonadota; class Alphaproteobacteria; order Hyphomicrobiales; family Stappiaceae; genus Pseudovibrio; species Pseudovibrio sp. Tun.PSC04-5.I4. Next base: position 922,606 of record NZ_FNLB01000006.1, read on the forward strand.
CCAAATGGATCAATCAGCTCTGGGCGTACATTCTGTTGTTTGTCGCCGGCTTGCTGCCCCATGGAAACCTCCACAATACATACCTCAAACTTGTCTAATTTAACGATTCCAATGTAGTAGGTAAATGGTTAGCGTCAATGCATCAGACAAGACTTCTGGTGGATTTACCTATGAAAACATCATAGAACCACAGATAAAATTCACCAAGCATCAATACTGAGTTCCATGAACTTGGGCAAGGACTAAAATATATGACAGTTACTCCGTGGCCTACGCAAATTCACTTAAAAGATAAGGGAAAACAACTAGAAGTTACTTTTGACGAGAGCCGGACAGTGCGCTTTAGCTCAGAGTTTCTGAGAGTAATGTCCCCATCCGCTGAGGTTCAAGGACACAGTCCTGATCAAAGAAAAGTGATCAGCGGAAAGAAAGAGATCGCCATTATCAAGGTCGATCCAGTGGGCAATTACGCCATCAAGCTAACGTTTGACGATATGCACAACACTGGCATTTACACGTGGGCGTATTTTCTGGAACTTGAGGAGCAAAGAGATTTTCTTTGGAACCGATACTTGCAGGAACTTCAGGATCGTAATCTGACCCGGGAAGTGTAGGGCTGGCGGATACCAGCCCCATCACATTATTATCGAAGGACAACCACTTTGGTGCCAACGGAGACGTTGTTGTATAGATGGATCACGTCTTCATTTGCCATTCGAATACAGCCGGAGGACACAGCTGAACCGATCGTCCATGGTTCGTTGGATCCATGAATGCGGTAAATAGTGCTGCCGATATACATGGCGCGTGCACCAAGTGGATTATTAGGTCCACCCTTCATATAACGCGGAAGAGTACGGCCTTTGCGGCGTTCACGATCAATCATGACCTGCGGCGGCGTCCAACCCGGCCATTCCGCTTTACGTGAAATACGGTGTGTACCGGACCATTGGAAACCCGTGCGGCCAACGCCAACCCCATAAACCATCGCAGTGCCATCATTGCGAATGTGGTAAAGGCGACGGTCCTTGGTGCTGATAACCAACGTGTTAGGCCGATAGGAACCGTTGTAACGAACTTGCTTGCGTTGAATGGACGATTTTCCTTGGCGAGCGGAGCCGTAAGTAACCCATTTTTTGCTTTGTTGATCAAAGAACTTGCCAGAAGCCGCAGCATCCGCACTGGTTCCTGTAAAGAGTACCGCAACACAGAGTGCAACACTCGCGATAAGTATGCGCATTGAATAACCCCTGGAATATTGTTGTTTGTTTTATCTCGTTTGCATGAGGGAGTTTATGCAACGAGTAAGGGGACGCTCGCAGCTTTGAATGTCGAATATCTTAATTGTTGTGAGATGTAAGCCTGCAACCGGAGCTATATGCTTCTTATGGAAAAGAAATTCTCGCCGTTTTACTGGAAAGATAAATTACTTTGTCAGATACATTGTAGCGAACTAAAATAAAACACTAATCAAAAAACTTATGTTAGGACGAATGTTTCTAATTAAACTACATATTTCTGTAAATTTACTTCAAAATCAATAAAAAAGGGCGCCGCAGCGCCCTTAGGAAATTTATGGAGACGGGCTAACCCAGATTGAGCTCTTTAAAGAAGTCATTGCCCTTGTCATCGACGATAATAAAGGCTGGGAAGTCCTCAACCTCGATCTTCCAGATGGCTTCCATGCCGAGCTCTTCAAACTCAACCACTTCAACCTTTTTGATGCAATCTTGAGCCAAACGGGCAGCTGGGCCACCAATCGATCCAAGATAGAAGCCACCATGGGCCTGACACGCACGGCGGACCTGTGCAGAGCGATTGCCCTTGGCAAGCATCACCATCGACCCACCAGCTGCTTGGAACTGGTCTACATACGCATCCATGCGACCAGCTGTTGTTGGTCCAAAGGAACCTGATGGCATACCCTCAGGCGTCTTAGCGGGTCCTGCGTAGTAAACAGGATGGTTCTTGAAGTACTCCGGCAGGGGCTCTCCCGCGTCCAGACGGTCTCGCAGCTTGGAATGAGCCAGATCTCGGGCAACAATCAACGGGCCAGTCAAGGACAGTCGGGTCTTGGTTGGATGCCGTGTAAGTTCACCAAGGATCTCTGACATCGGGCGTGTCAGATCAATCTTCACCACATCGTCGGAAAGATTATCCTCTGTCACTTCCGGCATATATTTCTCTGGGTGACGTTCCAGTTCCTCAAGGAAAACACCCTCCTTGGTGATTTTGCCCATCGCCTGACGATCTGCACTACAGGAAACGCCAATGCCGATTGGCAAGGAGGCGCCATGACGCGGCAGACGAATAACCCGAACATCGTGACAGAAGTATTTGCCGCCGAACTGAGCGCCAACACCTGTCGCTTGAGTCAGTTTGTGGATCTCTTCTTCCATTTCCAGATCACGGAATGCATGACCGAGTTCCGAGCCTTCAGTGGGAAGCTCATCCAGATAACGTGCAGAAGCCAACTTAACGGACTTGAGGTTCATTTCCGCAGAGGTGCCGCCAATAACAATGGAGAGATGGTAAGGAGGACACGCTGCAGTTCCCAGAGTCAGGATTTTCTCTTTCAAGAACTCAATCAGGCGATCATGGGTTAGCAGGCTTGGTGTGCCCTGAAACAGGAAGGTCTTGTTGGCAGAACCACCACCTTTTGCCATGAACAGGAACTTATAAGCATCTTCACCTTCGCTATAGAGATCAATCTGCGCTGGCATATTGTTCTTGGTGTTTTTTTCCTCGAACATGGAAAGCGGGGCCAGCTGGGAGTAGCGAAGGTTCTTCTTAAAATATGCGTCCCTTGTGCCTTCACCCAATGCAGCCTCATCATTGCCATTGGTCCAGATCTTACGACCCTTTTTGCCCATGATGATGGCAGTCCCAGTATCCTGACACATCGGCAAAACGCCTGCAGCAGCAATGTTTGCGTTCTTGAGAAGGTCAAAAGCAACGAACTTATCGTTTTCGCTGGCTTCTGGATCATCAAGAATTTTGCGCAGTTGTTCCAGATGGGAAGAACGTAGGAGATGGTTGATGTCTTTAAAGGCTTCCTCTGCAAGGAGACGGAGACCTTCCTGCTCGACTTTCAGAACCTTTGTCCCGTCAAACTCGACTTCTGACACAAACTGATCGGTCAGTTTGCGGTAAGGAGTTTTATCTTTGCCCAGTGGAAATAACGTGGTGTGAACATACTCAGGGGTATCTGTTTCAGACATCTGTGGCAATCTCTGGCTGAAGAGGGTGCGCTTGGCGCGCTTCTGTGGTTTCTCGGCGTTTGTATATGCAAAAAGCCGGAGGGCAAAGCCTCCGGCGTTCAAATATTATCAAATTAAAGAGGAATGCGCCTAATTGACGAGAGACTTAATGGAAAACACAGGTCACTCGCTTTGAGGCAAACAATCAGCGACTTGCGTACAGGTCCAGCGTCACAACGACCTTGTCACTGACAGTGCTGTCTGGCACTCCGTCCCCGATTTTGAATTCATTGCGAAGGATATTGGCTTCACCTACGGCGTGAGCAGTGTCACCTTCAATCGTCAACGTAAAAGGAAGGAACACGGCAATTTTGATGCCCTTAAGCTCCAGAATACCTCCAGCTTCATAAAGGTCACCGCCAGCAGGCACGACATTATCAACCCGAAAGATTGCTTCTGGGTAGCCTGAAATATCCAACCATTGTTGACTGGTGATTGCACCGCCGACCTGACTGTCATCCGTTGTTACGCTACCAGTAATAACAGTTGCCTGGATCTTCGCCTTGTCGAGTTCTTCTTTATCAAACACGATCTTTGCATTCCATGTACCAAAGGTACCGGTAACGCTTTTGCCGTTGTTTTCAACTTCAAAACCAAGCGTACTCTTATTGCGATCGACTGACCATTCATCTGCAGAAGCTGTCGCAGCAGCTCCGGCCAAAATGAAGGACATCAAGAGAGTGGTTTTAATTAAGAGATTGCTCAATCGTTTCATGGTGTTCTCCAAATCCTCGACACTATGGTTTTGAGGATAGCATACGCTGTAAAACTTTGTCCTTGGATATGAAATGGTGCTTTAAAGCAGCTCCGACATGCGCTGCAATCACTGCAATAAACGCATAGGCGGCCCAACCGTGAACCTCAGTAAAGAAGGCAGACACATCGGCTTTTTGCCCCAAAAACTCAAAAGTTGGTAGGTGTGGAATCTGAAAGAGGTTAAAGAACACTGTCGGCAAACCAAGCGGACTGGTGGAGACCAGAAACCAACCAGTAAGCGGCATGAGAACCATAAGCGCGTAAAGGGAGAGGTGGCCAAGATGTGCAGCAGCTTGCTCCCACCAAGGCATTTCTGCTGGTAACGTAGGGGTAGCTCCCGAGAGCTTCCAAAGCAAGCGCAGGGTCACGAGCGTCAGAATAACAAACCCAATGGATTTATGAAGTTGGTAGAGTGTGTAGGTCGATGGTTCAAAAATCGGCAGCGTGACCATATACAGGCCGAAGCCCAACATGCCGATGATTAGGGTGGCTATGGTCCAGTGCAACGCGATTGCAACACTTCCATAAGCTGACCGGGTGTTTCTGATCATGGATAAGACCTCAGATCAAGAGGGAGGGACGCAATCCGCCCCTCCGTACCTTTAGAGCTGTACCTGCGGCTAATTTAAAGCACTGCGCAGGCCAGAAGCATTACTTAACAGTCGCTTCAAAGCTGATGTTGATGTTCACTTCGTCAGAAACGTAAGGAACAGCCATAGCCATGCCAAAGTCGGAGCGTTTCAGAGTAGTTGTCGCGTTCAGACCAACGGCTTTTTTCTTTGCCATTGGGTGTTCTGCCAGCTGGTTTACTACCACCTGCATAACTGTTGGTTTGGTGATGCCGCGAATGGTCAGATCACCGGTTACTTCCAACGTTTTCTCGCCTACTTGCTCAACCTTTGTAGATTTAAAGGTCGCTTTCGGGAATTTTTCAACGTCAAAGAAGTCAGCGCTCTTCAGGTGCGTGTCGCGAGCTTCCCAGAATGTGTTCATGGAGTTGACGTCGATTTCAACGTTTATGGTGGAGTTCGCAGGAGTTTCTTCGTCGATGACCAGAGTAGGGGTCCAGGTACCAAATCGTCCATCTGTAGTGGAATACCCAAGGTGGTTGTAGTTGAAGGCCAGGTTAGCGTGGGACATGTCAACGTCATAGGTGACAGGAGCAGCAACTGCTGCGGAAGCGAAAAGTGAGGCTGCGACTGCAAGTATTCCAAGGCGAACTGATTTCATAGTACTCTCCAAACTGTTGAACTATAGATAGTCAATCTTGGGCATACATTCATCATTAGCGTCGTAGATTGCAACTGAACGCATTGTTCAATGTGAGTGCACAATCACGGATATGTTAGCTATATTGCCTTATTTGGCGAGCATTGGTACTAAATCTGGAAAATACTACGGCAACAATGGGGCACCTGCAAAATCTGCGGGTGTATCAGTAAAATTACGAAGCTTTTTCATCACAAATTCGTGTGTGACTCGGTGTGTATAGGAGTAGTTAGGATGTTGTTTTCCGAGGGTTTGCTGGGAGGCAACTTTGCGAGTGCCCCCCGAACTGCTTTTATGGCTTGTACGTAAAGTAAATACCGTTCTTATCACGCAGTACTTCAAATTTTTCTTTTTTGATAGCGTCGCGAAGGTTTGGCAGAACACTTTTTCCATCGGCAAGCAGCAAATACCCACCAGGGCGTAAATATCCCATCATCCGTTGTAGGAGTTTGACGCGGGTGTTGTTGGCCAGCTCATGGAAAAACTGGTCTGCAATAATCGCATCAAGATCTTTGGGAGGAGTGTAGCCAAGAGCGTCTCCATGCACCACCTCAATTGGGAGGTGTTCCGCATCAACACGTTCCTGCAACTGGTCTAGACCAACCTTGGAGCTGTCCAGCGCGATCACGTTGTATCCGCGCTTTGCGAGGAAGAGCGCATCGCGTCCCTGACCAGCACCAAGGTCCAAAATGGTACCACTTTCAAAGTCCAGATTGGAAAACAAAGTGGTGAACTGCTTGGAAGTATGCCCAAAGAAATCTCGGGTCTTCGTGTAAATTTTATCGTACTTTTGCATGGCCCAGCCTGAATAAATCTTTGCACAAAGCATATACAGGATTGCAGAGGATGAACAAGCCCAACAGATATGGAAGCTGTCGGGTATCGTCATCTAAGACATTTTTTGCTTTAGAAAAACCGTAGGCTCACCATTGTAATAGCCTTGAGTGTATTCTTCAAAGCCAACACGTTGTGCCAAAGCCATACTGGCGGTATTTTCTGGGGCAATGATACAATGCGCCTCAGAAAACAGCTTGGCCTCCTTAAACCACTTGAGTGCCAGCTCTACGGCTTCTCGGCCATATCCACGCCCATGGAATTTTGGTGAAAGAACCCAGCCAGCCTCTGCAAAACCTTGAAGGCTTGGTGTTATCTGACGCTTAAAATCAGCAAAGCCGACATCACCAACCAATGTATTTGTTTCTTTGTCGATCACTGCCCAGTAGCCAAAGCCCAAAAGGCTCCAGTGGCCAGCATACTTAAGCAAACGCCCCCAGGTATCAGAACGACTGGAAGGCTTGCCAGAGATATAGCGAACCACATCAGGATGGGCCCACATCTCACAACTGAGTTCAAAATCAGAAGGTTGGTGCGCTCGCATAAGGAGGCGTTCACTTTCCAGCGTTGGAGCTGAAGTGCAGAGTTCTTTTTCAATAATCACAAAATTTCTCCAACAACAAAAAGGCCGAAATGAAAAACACCTCGGCCTTTCAGTGAAACTTATTTATATTAGAGGCCCAAACCACCGATACAGGAGTATTTGATGTTGATGTAGTCATCAATGTCTTAAGGTCGAAAAAGTTGGAATAAGAACATTCCACTTCACATCCGCGGTGGGCTTGAGTTTATGTAATCTATTGAGACTACAGGGTTAAAGTGGAAGATCACCATTCTCTCAAATGAGGGATAGCTCTCCACAGTTGTGTTTGAAACTAATATATGTCACGGAGCAGGTCTCTCTTAAACTCCGTAAATGACAGGCATCCGATGACAGACAAAGTACAACTCTCCCTTGCTGAAGCACGCCAGCTCACCATTGCTGCTCTGTCTGCCAACAAAACAGATCCCGCGAATGCTGAGATTGTGGCTGATGCCTTGGTGAATGCGGAAGCAGACGGTCAGGCTGGTCATGGGTTATCTCGTATTCCGTCCTACTCTGCCCAAACGCGCACAGGCAAAGTCGATGGGTTTGCAAAGCCTGTTGCGGAGATTGTTACACCTGTTGTTCAGCGCATTGATGCCAACTACGGGTTTGCTTATCCAGCCATCGAGCTTGCTCTGCCATTCCTCAAAGAGGCTTCCAGTAAAAACGGGATCGCATTAAGTGCTATTCGCCATTCTCATCATTTCGGACAGGCTGGCGTTCATTGTGAGCGCTTGGCAAAGGAGGGGATGATCGCCTTTGTCTTTGGGAATGCACCCAAAGCGATTGCTGCTTTTGGCGGCAAAAATCCTATGTTCGGAACCAACCCAATCGCGTTTGCAGCGCCTAACGGCAATGATGATCCTTTGGTTATTGATTTGGCTCTCTCACGTGTGGCGCGCGGTAAAGTCATGGCGGCTCAAAAAGCTGGCAAAAGTATTCCTGAAGGTTGGTCGCTTGATAAAAATGGGAAACCAACAACAGACGCAGATGCCGCGCTGGCCGGCACAATGATCCCGATTGGCGAAGCCAAAGGTGCAGCTCTGGCTATGATGATTGAAGTTATGGCCGCCGGGTTATGTGGCACTGCCTTTGGTTTTGAAGCTTCCAGCCTATTTACAGGCGAAGGAGATGCGCCAAACTTGGGGCAAGTCATTCTCGCGATCAATGTCGACTTGGTATCTGGAGGCGCCTTCGCGCAGCGTATGGCTACACTGGTGGCCGCAATGGATATGGAAGAGGGCGCTCGCTTACCGGGAACCTCCCGTTTGGCAGCGCGCGAGAAAGCACGACTGCATGGCATTGAAGTGCCAAAGCCGATCTATGAGGAAGCTGTCCGCCTGTCAAAAGGTGGGTAAGCTAGTCATATTCGCGTTCATAGTAAAAACCGGCTTTGGCATCACCATCAGAGCCGGATTCGCCGCGAAGCTTTAGATACTTGGTCACGTCAATATCTACCGCCGCTGCACTGTCTCCGGTGGTAGGTCCCTGTGTAACGCCAACATAGATCTTCTCACTCAAATACCCTCCAACAGACAGCTCCGGGTTTCCGTCAGCATCAAAATTCACGTCAATGTCGCTCATACCCAGCAAGTCGCGTAAAGCCGACAGAGGCCCTTCAGCATCGACACCTCCCGAGAGTGTGGCAACGGCACTGGCGAGGCTGGCCAGCTGAATAGGGGACAAATCATTCACCGATTGCCCGAAGAGCAGCTGGGAGAGGATTTCATCCTGCGGCAAACTGGGGTTGGAGGTGAAGGAAACGATTGGCATATCGGCAGGTCCGGTCACCAAAATAGTAACTTCTGTTGTTCCAGATGTTGAGGAGGCAGCAAAGTCAAGAAACGGAACGAGAGAACCACTAAAGGTTACGTTGCCGCGGCTCAAAGTCAGACGTTTGGTGAGAATATCAATGCGCCCTCGTACCAGTGAGAACGCTCCAACAGTCTGCACGTTGTTTGCTGTGCCACCAATGTTGAGCGACCCCCCAGCTTCCGCAGTCACGCCTCGCCCACGAATGAAGATCTTACCAGGCGCTTCCACATCAATATTCAGCCGTGCTTTTTCCATAGCGCTGGGTTCTGTATTTTTCTCAGTGGTAGGACGACCCTCATCCCGGGTAAGCACCTTTGCTTGATCAAGGATTGGTTTGGAGGCGTTAAGGTGGCGAACAATGACTGGATTGATTCCGGAATTAAAGGAGCTTGGGATCTCGATATCTGCTTGTTCAATACGCACCTTCCCTTCGATAGCAGGTGGTGCCCCTGCGTCTCCAAGCGAGCCATTAAGAGACAGATTGGCGTTGATCAAGGCCGTCACAAAGGTTCCATCAACATAGCGGCCATTATCAATGGTCAGGTCCAGTTGAGCTGGAAGAGCGCTGTCCAAACCCAAAGTCCCATCAACCTTTATAATCCCACCATTGCGGAACTTAGCCATGAGGGCGTTTATTTTTAACTCCTTGCGGGATGCTTCAAGAGTGCCCGTAAAACTATCCAGAGTCAGCCCGGTTGAAAGCTGAGTAATCTGCAAAGCCTCTGGTTTGACAACAGCTGCGATTTGCGGATCATTCAGACGACCTGAAACTGTGCCATCCAGCGTGAAACCACCACTGCCGCCTATATTCTGAGTAATGAGTTTGGCACTTACAACCTCCAATGGAACCGTTCCCCTTAGCCGCATCGCCAATGTTTGAGCATCACCGAGGTCAGCAGATCCCTCTGATGAGAGAGATAATCCAGAGCCATTTGTGACGGATGTTGTCTGGTTGAGTTTGTTCTGAGCAAAAGTGCCGGAGTTCTTAATTTGCAGCGGCAAGATGCCATTAGCTTTCAGTGGCTTTGCTGTGAGGTCGGCAACGTCCATCTGCCAATTGGCTTGAGGCGCATCAACAGTGCCGACAATTTTTGCAAAGCCGCTAAGTGTCCCACCAACCTCCAGAGACGGCACGAATACATTTGCGATGGAAAGCGGCAAGCGCTTCATCTGAGCTTCAATATCAAGCGCATCCCCCTCACTGCCAGAAACGACAAGAGAACCACTCCCCACAGTCAACTCAAAAGGCGTGACTGAACGGTGGTTCTTGCGAAGGACAAGTGTCGTCGGCTGGATCAGATCTGTCTGAATGCCTTTATAAGCACCTTTGAAAACGTTAAGTGTGAGTTTAAGTCCATCACTCAAAGCTTCAAGAGTTCCGCTGGTATCAACTCTATCGCTCTCGGTGTTAAGCAGCGCGGTCACCTCAAACGAAGTCGCCCTTAGGGTGTCTGTTTGCGTGCCAACAGGCTTGGCCTCAATAGACAAGCTGTTCAGCTCTACGCCCTCAACCTCCATGCTTTGCAGTTGAATGGAGGCATTTGCTGCAGGCATGGTGAAAGGGCTATCAATCCACCCTTCAGCCTTAAAAGACCCGATCGAGCTGTTTGCCAGACGCAATTTCTCACTGCTCAGGTTGAACTCCAGCTGGGTGTCACCGTTTTGTTGCCTGATCTCAATTTGTCCAACCGCGCGTCCTTCAAGCTCAGTTAATGCCAAAGGAGACAGGGTACTGAGATCTTTCGCGTTGATGTTGAGATGACCAATGAGTCCCTCTGGCAAGTTTTGAATATCGGCGGCACTGAGCGAACCGGCAATCTGATTGCCTCCCATGTTGATATCCAATATCGGGAGTGAGAGCTTGCCGTTTTCACTTAGAAGCGAAAGCTTGGCTTGCAACGCTTCCCCTTTAAGGCGTCCCTCTAAATCCACAGTTGCGGTGGGGGCAGTTGAAGACACATGCGCATCAATTGTAAGCTGAAGCTGTTCAACAGGGACGCCATCCATCTCAAGGCGGCTTGAACTGGCTTCCAGTTTCACATCGGGGGCATCAGCTGAACCTGAAACTTGCCCTTGCACACTAAGCCCGCCACTAACGCGAGGATCCAGCACACTCAACTTTGTAAGGTTGGTGGTAAATTGCCCCTCGACCTGACCATTTTCCAAACGCGCATTTGCCAAAATCTCACCTGCAGAGCTGCGAATGCTAAGGGCTTCAAGGTTGCCGTAGGATTTCAGGATATCATCAATGTTCAAGCTGGCTGTGGCACGCGCTGCGAACTGAGTCGGGGAGATAAGAACCCGGTCGGCAAGGTCATCTCCAATGCTTACTTTGTTGCTGCTCCCGCTAAAATCGATCTGCCCACTGTTCTTGGTGAGATCTGCATTAACGGAGAATTGTGTTGAGATTGACCCACTCAATTGTCGTTGAGCAAGGGTAGAGAAGGGGCTCAGGTCTGTGATGGTCAAGGACCCTTGAGTTTGTCCGTGAGTTGTCGTCACTTCTACATTACGCAGCTTTGCGGCAAACTCATTGCCCTCGACATGAAGCTGGGCCAGTTCAACCTTTTCTTGTTGAGGAAATAACGTGCCGGCAAATGACAGTCCTAGATGATCCGTAAGCCCTGCCATCCGGGGATCCTGTAAGATCAAACCATCTACATTTAGGGTCCCTGCAATTGGAACAGACATAAAGTCAGCTGCGAGATTAGCATTTTCACCACGAGCTGAAATTGAGATAGTATCAAGCTCTGCTTGATTGGTTTCTACTTTGCTTGACTGAGCGGTCAGATCCCAGCTGAGTTTATCGAGCGGGCCAGAGGCTGAAGCGGTGGTCGCTAAGGTGCCAAATCGAACAACCTGATCGCCAAACCGGAATTCCAAAGGCTGACCGGCTGTTTCAAGTGTCGTAACTTCAGCATTTGCGACAAGCACCTCACCTTCTGGCGAGTATTTGTTGTCGGCGTGAATTAGGAGTGTCCCAGTCGTGATTTTGGCACTGGATTCCAAGGGTATGAAACTCTGGTCAAGCTTAGCCGTCGCGACAAGGTTGGTCTCTCCCAAAAACGCTGATGAGATAGAAGGCGGCAGGAATTGAGCCAGCATACCCGTTAGATTTGTTGTGATTTCCTTGCGCTCACCCAGTTGCTGAATATTCACCTTGCCATCAACAGCCCGGTTACTATCAAGGTCCAGTTGCAGCGAGGCGGTCCAATTCGAAATCGGACCGCCACCATCTAGGCGCAACGCGAAGCTGGGCACATTGACGAGTTTCAGTGCATTGGCAATGAGCCCGTTAGGAGCTTCAAATATAGATGTTTTGAAATTTAGGGTCGACTCACTTGGATCCCAGTTGAATTCAGAAAAGGCAGTCCCTTGAACCTGCCCAAGACGTGTCAGGCGGAGTTGCCCTGAAATCTTAGCGGGTTCCGCTTGATAAGAAAGCAACCCATTCAGTTCCACTCGGGCAGGAACACCGGCAACAGCGCTAGCAACATCAATATCTCTGACCTGCAGTTTTTTGAGCGCGATTGAACGGAAAGGGAGGGAGAAAGACCCACCTGACGGCTCTACGGGCGTCTTTGCAGCACTTTCATCCTCAACAGGTAAACGTGCAACCGATAGTTTCCGAACGTCTATCTCGGTGATGACAAGGTTCCCAGTAAGCAGTTCAAGAGGAGCCCAGTTGAAAGTAAGTGAGTGTACCTCCAGCCAGCCCCCTTCAACATCAGCAATACTTACGCGTTCCAAAGAGAGATTACCTGACCAACTGAGGCGAGGTTCAACCACCTTAAGATCTGGAATGAAATAGGAGAGAGCATCGCCTGCGACCTGGCGACCAGCAGTAAAGCTGGTTGCAATCACAATCAGTACATAACACCCAACAACAAGCAGTAGCAAAGCTGCCAATAGCTTACCAATAAGTGTTGCTGTGTGGCGTAGCAGTTGCATAAGGTCTCCAGAATTCATCGCAATTTTCTACTGCGCGTAAACGTCGTACTGATTAGAATGCCTGACTTAATCCAACGTAGATTACAAACGGTGGGTCATTCTGTTCGGGTTCAAGTGGGACACCAATATCCAGACGCAATGGCCCGACTGGTGTAAAATACCTTAGTCCACCACCAACACCGATGCTGAATGGGTTATCAAAGCTAGGCAATTGGGTTTCAAAAGCAGCCCCTGCATCAATAAACCCAACCACACCGATGTTCTCAGTAATCCGTGTTCTAATTTCGCCATTGAACAAAATAAAGCTTCGGCCACCGATAACTTCACCGTTTAAGCGTGGACCAACATTTTTGTAGGCATATCCGCGGATAGTTCCACCGCCGCCCAAGAAGAACCGGCGTGATGCAGGTACATCTTGAACAGATGGAGCGACGATTGCGCCAGCAGAAACTCGACCAGCCAGCACAACCCTGTCAGTGCCGACAATTGGCAGGTAGCTGGAGATGGATCCTTGCGAAAAGAATATACCTTCATCTCCCCGCAGATCATAAGCTGGCTCAAAGAATACCTTTGCCTCAACACCACGGATTGGATTGAGCTTGTTGTTGCGCGTGTCATAAGTCAGTTCGGCAGGAATACTGATGAAAAAGTAATCATTGTCGCCAAAAACATCTCTCTCATTGGCGTAAAAAATCTCCCCGCCAGCTCTTCCACTCAATGTCTCGTCAAAATCCTTTTGAAGATAAGCGTCATAGCTGATGGATTGACTGCGGAAGTTGTCCGGGTTTTCCTGAACAGCTGCAAGGCTTGTCGAAAACGATGTTGTAGGATCGAAAATCCCAGGTTTTTCAAAAGTTACACGTGCGGAGTATTCAATTTGTTCGTTATCTACAGCAAGCAGTTGGCCAACTGTACCAGCGACTGAGAGACGTTCAGCTTTGCCGAACAAATTGCGATGACGCCAATAGCCTTCAACACCGACACCCTCGTTGCTGGAGTAATTGGCACCAAACCCAAATACTTTTCTTGGACGTTCCACCACGATTATTTCCAGTGGCAATTCACCGTCCGGCCCAACGCTATCAGCAGGTTGCATACGCACACTGGAAAAAACCTCCAGACCACGCACCCGGTTTTCAGCTTTAGAGAGGATTTTGGTATCCCATTGCGCTCCCTGCGGAATATCGGCGTATTGTTGAACAAATCCGGCGTCCATATTTTCTGTGCCGGAAACGGTTACCGGACCAAATTTGGCATAAGGGCCGCTGTCTATAACAAGTGTAACCTTGAGGGTCTGACTGGCATGGTTGGCAAGAAGAGACCGGTCGCCAACTTTTGCAAATGGATAGCCATTATCTTTTACTGCTTTGACGGCTCTGGCTTCCGCATTCAAAACCTTTGCTGAAAGCGCAGGATCCCCTTCAAGCAGGTCAGCAGACTGTGCAGCTGGCAATTGAAGACCTTGAGATGAGACTGGACCGCGATAGCTAAGAGTAGCCTCTCCAAAATGAAAAAGTGGGCCTCTGTCGACTTCTATATGGACGGGGACAGGGCGCTCAGTTATCTTTTCCAGATGCAGGACCGCTTGATTAAGCGGCATACCAGCAACCGAAATAGTGACGAGTGCTCCGTAATACCCGTCTTCATAAAGCTTGCCTATGAGGCGTTCAAAATCCTTGGTGGCACGGGCAAGAACACCACTTGTACCAGAGGGAAGTTGCTTGATGTCCTGAACCAGAAGACTTGCGGATTGAAGGTCGGATTCTGTATCTGAAACTTCTTCTGCACTTTCGCCCTTCACATGAAAATCAACAGTGTAGGGCGTCGGGTCAGGTATGCCTACGGAGCTATCCTCCGCACTCTCAGATTTTTCGCCCCACAGATGATAACCAAACAGTTCAAAAGCTTCGGTTCTTACGGAAATACAAAGTACCAGCGCGATTGCAAGCAAAGAGGCAGCGCAGAGCCTGCGCCATGCATGAAAGCATCGCGGCAATGTAGCTCTGTTAAAGTTCCAAAAATATATTTGCCTGCACTGCAACTATGAAAAGGCTCCCACAAACCTCTAGGGTGACCAGAGTAGGCGTAAGGCGGCCTGTTTTTAGCCACCGCAACCTACAAGAATCTCTCAGCTCTATGCCAAAAATTTCGCATGACCTGCTTGTTAAAAGCAAACCACAAATATCATCTCAACAAGATACGAAGAGCCGAGTTTAGATCACCTAAGATTATTATCTAATTAAAAATGTCACTTAGGAAAATTACTAAGTGACATATAGTTGGGTAGATCAGCCTTCTTCGTCCGGGCGACCAATGCAGGCGTAGGTAAAGTCATATTTGGCGACTTCGTCCCTACCGTAGATATTGCGCAAGTCCACAAGAACTGGCGTTGCCATTTCATCTTTCAGGCGTTTGAAATCCAACGCGCGGAAAGCATCCCATTCCGTGACAATCACAAGAGCATGCGCATCCTTGGAAATTTCATAAGCGTTGGTGCCAAAGGTAACGTCCTTCATCAGCTCAACGGCTGCATCCATACCTTCTGGGTCGTAGGCATGAATATCTGCGCCTTTATCCTGTAGGGCTTGCACAATGGAAAGGGCAGGGCTGTCGCGCATGTCATCGGTATTAGGTTTGAAGGTTAGGCCCAAAATCGCGATTTTCTTGCCACGCACGTCACCGCCTACGGCAGCTGCAACTTTTTTGGACATAGAACGTTTGCGCTGATCATTGATGGAGCAGGTGGTCTCAATCAGCCGCATAGGGCTCGAGTTATCCTGGGCTGTTTTTACCAGCGCAAGTGTATCCTTTGGAAAGCAGGACCCACCATAACCAGGGCCAGCATTTAAGAACTTAGAACCAATACGTTTATCCAAACCAATGCCGCGCGCGACATCCTGAACGTTTGCGCCGACAGCTTCACTTAGGTCAGCAATCTCGTTGATAAAGGTAATTTTCATCGCAAGGAATGCGTTGCCTGCGTACTTAATCAGCTCTGACGTGCGGCGACTAGTGAATACAAGCGGTGATTGATTGAGGTAGAGCGGCCTGTAAACTTCCGTCATAACGACCTTTGCACGGTCGCTAGACAGGCCGACAACAATCCGATCCGGTCTTTTGAAGTCGCTGATTGCGGCGCCCTCACGCAAAAACTCCGGATTAGAGACAACTTCAAAATCAGCATCTGGATTTGTATTACGAATAATACGCTCAACTTCATCACCTGTTCCAACTGGAACCGTCGATTTAGTCACAATAACCGTGAAGCCCTCGATGGACTGCGCAATCTCTTCTGCCGCAGCATAGACATAGCTTAGGTCAGCATGACCATCTCCGCGGCGAGAAGGTGTCCCAACCGCAATGAAAATGACGCTGGCCTTGCGCACAGCATCGGAAAACTCGGTTGTGAAGCTCAAGCGCCCAGCTTTTACATTGCTGGCAACCAGTTCTTCCAGCCCAGGTTCATAAATGGGAATCTGGCCGTTTATCAGCTTCTCAATTTTTTCTTCGGCTTTGTCGACGCAAATGACTTCATGACCAAAGTCTGCGAAACAGGTTCCGGAAACTAAGCCGACGTATCCGCTCCCAATTACTGAAATTATCATTTTATCTCCAGCATCAACTATTCAATATTAGGGATGCAAATATGTTCATTCATCGCGAAATTCAAGAGTACATTGCCTGTAATAAAACACAGCCCCCAGTAAGGCCTAAATCTCATAAAATTGCATGCTCGGGAATGGACCCAAGCAGACTATTGATAGGAGGGTGTCGTTGGTTTGTATCGAGTATTAGAGAGTATTACCCTGATATTTATCTAAAGTTATCCGGGAATACTGTTTTGTCGGATTGAAATTGATAAATCACCGTAAGAATTAGATGGTTAACGCCATAATTGAGATAAAATTACATTAGCTAATTCAATTGAACTATTAAGTAAAATTACGCTCCATTTCCAATGGTCTTGAGAGTTGTTTTGATTCTACTCCTTACAAGGACTACGACCAACTTAAAATTGTTGATAGTTTATCCCAAGGAATTTTCTCACAATCATCGGATGCAAATTGCATGATATTGAGATCAAAATAAGCACCTAGGCACTTCAATCTTTGAAAAAATATAGGTCAGTTTACTTCAAGTAAATTGCTGCAAAAAGGACAAAATGGCCAAAATCTGTCCCTGTATCAAATATTAATATAAAATTAGAGGTAAAATTTATTCTTATTTTCTATTATAAAGACTTGTGTTTCTATTTGGTTTTACTTGATTTAGACAATAAAAAACGTTCAAGATAAATTGACAGAGTGTGTTTCTCTGATTTACCTCCGATACATTCATTTGAGTGTGAATTGGTTGGGTTATGTATTTAATTGTTGATGAACAGCAGCTTGTAACTGATGGTTACGCGTCGGGATTCGAGCGTGAAGGCATTTCGACAAGTGGCTTTAGCCCCGATGATTTCCGGGATTGGTTAAATACTGCGCCAGATATTGAGTTTGAAGCAGTTGAGGCTATTTTAATTGGTGAGTTTGATGAACGGGAGAAATTTCCGCAGATTATTCGTCGTAGGTGCGCTCAGAAACCTGTGCTTGTTCTTAATAGTAATCCGGTTTTGGAACAGACACTAAAGTTGTTTGCAGCAGGTGTAGATGATGTTGTTCGTAAACCTGTTCACCCGCAAGAAATACTTGCGCGTGTGAGCGCGATTAAACGAAGAACAACAAACCAGGGCCTAAATGTCAAACTTGGAGATCTGACTGTCTACTTTGATGGGAAAGATCCGGAAATTATGGGGAAGACGTTACTGCTCCCTCGAAGAGAACGTCGCATTTTAGAATATCTTGCTCAAAACAATGGGCGACGTTTAACCAAAACGCAGATCTATAATTTTGTTTATGGAATATTTGAAAGCGAAGTTGATGAGAATGTGATCGAGAGTCACATTAGTAAGCTAAGAAAAAAACTGCGCGGTCAGATGGGGTATGATCCCATCGATTCAAAGCGTTACCTCGGTTATATTATAAACTCAATATGACAACAAAAAAGGGCTTAAAATATAGCCCTTTTTTGTTGTCATAATTTTTGGAACTGGTTCAGTTTAGAGAAGCTGAGCCAGTTCTGTAAATGCATCCTGGCTGGAGGGTGCTGCTAAATCTTGAACAAGGGCACTATAGATCTTCGGCGCAATTTCGATAGCTTGGTCCAAGACTGGATCTACGCCTGCTTTGTAGCCGCCCATCATTCGAAGGTCTTTTGTATCTTCAAATTTTGCAATCATTGCTTTCAATTTTGTGATGAGCTCGCGTTCCTGAGAAGACCAGCAGTTCTGAGCAAGTCGCGAAATTGAGGAAAGCACGTTTACCGCCGGATACCGGCCTTCTTCAGCTATGTGACGATCAAGTACAACATGTCCGTCGAGAAGTCCTCGGATATTGTCTGCAACAGGATCATTGTGGTCATCACCATCTACAAGAACAGAGAAAATAGCAGTCATCATGCCGCTTCCCTCTATCCCAGGGCCTGCGCGTTCCATCAGGAGAGGAAGTTCTGAGAAAACGCTAGGAGGATAGCCGCGAGAAAGAGCAGGCTCTCCAGCTGCTAGAGCCACGTCTCGTAAGGCGTGCGCATAACGGGTTACGCTATCTACGACGAGTAAAACAGACTGCCCTTGATCCCTGAAATGCTCGGCCACAGTAATTGCAGTTTTTGGGGCGAGGCGGCGCATCATTGGGCTTTCGTCACCTGTAGCGACGACGACGACCGACTTGGAAAGCTGATCTCCAAGCGTCTCCTCTACAAACTCCCTGACTTCACGTCCGCGTTCTCCAACCAACCCAATAACCACGGTATCGAATGAATTACTGCGCGCAATCATTGAAAGGAGCGTTGATTTTCCGACTCCTGAGCCAGCAAAGATCCCAAGCCTTTGTCCATGACAAAGTGGAGTGAACAGGTCCAATATCCGCACACCTGTCACTGCTGCATCTTTCACGCGTGCGCGGTGCACGGGAGGAGGAGGAGGGCGGTTGAAAGACGCCATGGCCGGTCCATCAGTCATAGGGCCAAGTCCATCAATTGGAGTGCCAAACGCATTAATGATACGCCCACGCCAACTGTTGTCAGGGTAGAAACTCAATTCTCCGCAACGCTTTACCTTTATGCCTATTCCTAGTTCAGAGCGTGAGGCATAAGGCTTGACAAGTACGCTGTCGGGTTCAATTCGAATAATCTCACCGAATTCCTCACCGCTACCGCTCTTGTAGGAAACTTGATCTCCGAGATTGACCCCGCCTGAAAGACCTTTAACCCTAAGATGATTAGGCGTGATCTCGCAAAGAGTGCCACTAACTTCAACTTTCCAGGTATTAGACGGAATCTGAGAGGTAAGATCTTGAATGCGATCAAGAGCAGTCATGTGTAACCTTATAGATAATTAGCTATTAGCGATTGTATTGCGATGCCGTTCTTGCAGTTTTCTTAACATGTCTTCCGGCAGTAGATTACGCGCGTCCAATGAGAGTTTGTCGACTTCAGGTAAACCAAAGGAAGCCGATTTAGCTTGTTCAGATGATGTGGTTGTGCCCTCGGTTTTTTTGTTGCCAGATAGTGCGTCCAAGAGCGTTTTTTCATTGCCGATAGCAAGGGGCTCGGCAGAAGCAACATTTCCAAACAGAGGAGGTATTTCTGTAGTTTTAACGGGAAGTATTGGGATGCCTCGTTGAATAGAACTCGTCATGTCAGGAGCCGAAACGATCTGCTTTCTGTTGATTTTTTGCTCGATGACATCAACTGAAACCGTACTCTTTTCCTGTGCAGCTGCAGCGTCCAAGACACCAGAGAGTTTCATCTCTGCCAAGTTTCCAGCAACTAAACCTGCCATACCAAGAGGGCCTGCGATCAGGCCGTATAACGAACTTCCTGCAACACGTGAGCGAACCGAGGCTTCATCACCCGTAATTTGACGGTAAAGTGTGTTTACGCCGGGAATATGCTGGAGAGGATTAATAATATCCAAAAGTTCACCAAGGCTAAAAGGCTTTGAACTTGAAGATGATTTTGCGGAACTGTGACCATTGGTTTTAGTATCACTCTCGGAGTTCGCTTGAATTGAACCAACCGGATTGATTGCCATTATCCACCTCCGAGTTTGCGAATTGTTTCCTGGCGAATGCTCTCAACGCTCTGCATCATGGAGTTTGTACTCTCAAACGCGCGCGTGATCGTGATTAGCTTTGTGATTTCCGAGATAGCATTGATGTTCGAGCCTTCGACATACCCCTGAGCGAAGCCATTTTCAGCAAAATCCAGAACGGGCTGAGCTTGTCTGTCTGGCACCACTCCAGAGTTGCCAGCTCGCGTAAGTTGAGCATTATCTGGGATTGAGAATAATCCCAATACTCCAACTTGGCTTCCGCCCTGGGAAATTGTTCCATCCTTGGAGATTTCTGGCGCACCACCGAGTGGGTCAAGGATAATGGGAGCATTGCCGCTGTCCAAAACGGGATTGCCTTCAATGCTTCTTAAGATCCCATCGATGCCAATTTGAAAACGACCATCCCGTGTATAGGCAATTCCATTGCCTGTTTGAATGCCAAGCCAACCTTTACCCTCAACAGCGACATCAAGAGAGTTGCCGGTCTGTTTGATGGAGCCTGCTTTTGTCGAAATATATTCCTTGCCGACAGACGAAAATGAAACGGAATCTTTACCGGGGCGTTTAACAAGGCTGTCGAATTTTACCTCGTCAGCGCGGTATCCTGCCGTTTCCATGTTGGCAACGTTTCTTGCAACTGTCTCGAGCCTGCGTTCAAGAGCCATTTGTCCAGAGAGAGAAATGTACAGAGAAGGGACTACCATGATCAGCCTCCGAACTTTATTGCATTCATTTGAGCTAAGGTGTTTGGATCGATTCCAAATCCGGCGGGCCCAAAGAGCTGAACAGAGGGCGAGATACTAATTCCATTTATGACATCATACAGGTTGACAAATTTTTCGATAAATTTGTCAAGTTTTTCAGGCTCTCGAAGGTTCTCGATTTTCAGCCTGCTCTCAATATACGCGGCCTGCCGGTCAATATCGGTTCCCACCAATTCATCGGGCATGCCAATGACAGTGCGAACGACTTCATACAGAGCCTGATCTCCCAGTATTTCAAAAGCTGAGACAATTTCAGGTATCTTTCTCTCAAAATAGAGAGCCAGGCGAACGCCATTGTTTTCAGAGCCTTCTTGCACCTCTAATGTCTGCTGGACGTACCTTTCGGTAATTCCACCTTGGGTCTTCGCAAAACTTGTTGTCGCGGACCCAAAACTTTCAAAGTCAAAAATTTCTGCGAATTCTTTATACCGCGGATCTACCAAGCTATTAGCATAGGAGTCTGGCTCGCTGACGCCTTCTTCCAATACCTTGCGCATCAATCCTTTAGCGTAGGACATGTCCTCCATGCCCATAGATTTCATCGCGTAATTAAAAATACGATCATCAGCTAAAAACTGCTCAATAGTTTCAATGCCTCTGATGTTGTCTAAGTAATACTTTGTTTCACGAGCATTCATTGGATCATTTGCTGTACGTTCTAGCGTTTGTTCCATATCGCGCGATAACATCGAATATCGTAAAGCAGTATCAAGCATAATTAACCCACTCGCTATTTATGCATTTAAAATGCGGGAGGTGGCTTGTCCGAAGCTGTAGGCCAAATCAGGGGCCTCTTAAAATTTTCAACACCAGTTTCAGACAAGTAAGCCCGGCTACCACAAAATATGAAGAGTGCTTGTCCGTTAGTTGTGTGGAGCGCAAGTTGAATATTTTAGTTGGCCTCGTGATCGTTATTGGATCCGTCATTGGTGGGTATGTGGCAATGGGTGGCTATATGAAGGTGCTATGGCAACCTTTTGAGCTGCTGATTATTGGAGGGGCCGCCTTTGGCACGTTTGTGGTAGCAAACACCTTCAAAACAATCAAAGATACTGGTCGCGGCATCCAGGAAGCTTTGATGAACGCAAAGCCCAAAAAACGCGACCATCTCGATACGCTAAGTGTGTTGTACGGTTTGATGCGCACCCTTCGTGCGAAAGGGCGTAATGATGTCGAGCAAATTATCGACAATCCTGCTGAGTCAGAGCTGTTCCAAAGGTTCCCTCTGGTTCTTGGGAATGCCTCGCTGACGAGTTTTATTTGTGACTATTTTCGTTTGATTGTGATCGGAAATGTGCGTCCACATGAAATCGAATCTTTGATGGATGAGGAACTGCACACGCTTGGTCGTGAGGAAATGAAGCCCTATCATGCCTTGAGTACAGTTGCTGAAACACTGCCTGCTTTAGGGATTGTCGCGGCGGTGTTGGGTATTGTAAAGGCAATGGGTGCAATTGATCAGGCCCCGGAAATTCTGGGTGGACTTATTGGTGCGGCACTTGTCGGTACATTTCTCGGTATTTTTCTCTCCTACGGTATCGTTAGTCCGATCGCTGTTATGGTTAAATCAGTCCGTGAGCAGCGCTACCGCCTGTATATTGAAGTAAAACAAACACTTCTCGCTTTTATGAATGGTGCTGCGCCTCAGATTGCGCTGGAGCATGGTCGTAAAACGGTCGGTGCCGATGATCGTCCATCTATCGATGAAGTCGAAGCCGAGACGATGAGTGCAGGGCCTGTGGTTTCAGCGGGAGGGGCAGCTTGATGGAGCCGCAAGAATCTGAAATGGGCGAAGAGTTGATGAGTGCGCAGAGCGCCAAACTCGATTTGCCTTCTCGTCTGTTGGATGCTGCGGGCCTTGGTGTCGATCGTTTGCCGATGTTGCATGTGGTCTTTGACCGTATGGCGCGTCAGTATATTGATACCCTTCGGCAGATGGCGGCCACAGCTCCGTATCTTGCCGTTCAGTCAGTGTCTAATGAGCGCATCGGAGATGCTCTGGAGCAATATGAGGATCGTGCCGTTGTCGCGGTTCTTCACGCTCAGGAATGGGACGCGCGTATTCTACTGGGCTTTGACCGGACCTTCATATTTTCGATGGTTGAAGTGCTGCTTGGTGGGGATGGCGAAGAGGAAGCTTTCCTTGAAGACCGCACCCTTACCAACGTAGAGCAACGCCTTGCTTACAGAATGTTTGAGGAAGCGGCGACTGCATTAGAGACAGCCTTTGAAGCTATTGCGGATACATCGTTGAAAGTCGAACGGTTGGAAAACCGCATGGAATTTGCGCAAACTGGTCGCAAGAGTAATCCGTGTGTTATCGCGAAAATGACAGCCGAAATTATCGGGCGTGAGGGTGAGATTTTCATCATCATTCCTCAATCGGTCTTGAATCCGCTCCGTGAAAATCTGACGCAAGTTCTTTCCGGTGAAGTCGCAGGTCGTGATACGCGCTGGACTAAGCAATTCCAGCAAGAAGTTCAACGTACTGAAGTTAAGCTCACTGCAATACTGGAAGAGCAACGTGTAACACTGGAAGAAATTGCACAGTACGAGGTTGGGTTGGTGCTGGAGTTGAATGCAACACCAAAAACCGCGGTCAAGTTAGAGTGTAACAGTCAGCCGTTATTTAACTGCCGTCTTGGTCAGGTTGCTGGGTCTTACACAGTACGTGTTGAAGAGTTGATTGAGCAGGAAGGGGAACTTCTAGATGATATCTTATCTAATTGATGGTTTTTTACTTTTAGCGCTTTTAATTACCACATGGCGTGTTGTTGTGATGTACCGGCAGTTGCAGAAATTGTCAGGCTATCACGAAGACTACCAGAGGATTTTTGATCAGACTTCAGAGGCTATGGACAATATTGGTCTGTCCTTGCAGGAGATCAGAGTTCGAGGAGAGGAGATCCTGACTAACCTGGGTCAGCGCATTGACGAAGCGCGTGAAACCACCGTCGATATCTCCGGTGTGATCCTGCAAGCGCAAACAGAAATGAAGGCGCTTCAGGAGCATATTGAATGGCTCAATAAACAGAGTGATGAAATCGGGATAAGTATGCAGGATGCGCCGGCTTTGCCAGGTGGTGATCGTGGAAATCGAAAAAAGACTATGCGCCCGACAAAAGTTAAACAAAAACCAGTGTCTTCTGTATCTGCAAATGCTGCAGCTTTGCTGCTGACGGGTGGTATTACCAAGCCCATGATTTCTGAAAACCAAGAGAATACAGCGGTATCTGCAATTGATAATCAAAACGTCAGAGTTCGAAAAGTTTCTTTCGGGCAGAGCGCCACATTCAGATCTGTAAGTGTAAAGGACGATGAAAGTCCTGTGAAGGAGAATGATCCGCAATGAGCAGCTCAAATGAAATGAGTGACGAAGCCCTCGCGTTGCAATGGGAAGCTGCTTCCTCTGAGGCAGATATGGACATGGACATGGAGGCGGCAATGTCTGCCACTCCATCTCAGCAAACCACGGCGGCTCCAGAAAGAGGCGTGAGTGATCAAAATGTTGACCGCAATCTCGATGCTGTTTTGGGCATCCCGGTGGACATGCAAGTGGTGCTTGGCTCTGCAACGATGCCCGTTGCAAGCTTGCTAAAACTCGGACGCGGTGCCGTTATTCCGCTCGATCACCGGGTAGGCGAGCCAGTTGATATCGTTGTGAATGGCCGTACTGTTGCTCGTGGTGAAATCGTGGTTGTTGAAGACGATAATTCACGGTTCGGCGTGTCGCTCACAGAGATTGTTGGCGCAAAAGGCAGTTATGCCTAACTGCACATAAATTGTGCTTGTTATAAATGTGTACCTGAGGCGCGTAGAGAATGAACAGTATTGTCCCTGCTGAAATGGGTGGCGTAATTTCCCGTAAGAATGGTCATCAAAAGGCAGCTGCTTTGTTGCTGGCTATGGGGAGTGATAAAGCTACTCGGGTGCTGAAGCATTTTGATCATGATGAGATGCGGATGATTATCCGCGCAGCAGCTGATTTGGGAACTGTTCCTGCAAGAGAACTTGATCTACTTATTGAAGAATTCATTGAGCTCTTCGCCGGTGGGGTCAATTTGTTTGGCACAGCCGAGGGGGCTGAAAACCTCCTGAAAGGCATTTTGCCTGAAGATCAGGTCGCCGAAATCATGTCTGACGTGATGGGCTATTCAAAGCGCTCTATTTGGGACAAAGTCTCTCAGATCTCGGAGCATGTTCTCTCTACGTACCTTCAAAAAGAGCATCCGCAAACGGCTGCGGTTATCCTTTCCAAAATATCGGCAAGCGGTGCTGCACGTGTGATCTCACAGATCCCACGAAGAAGACGTAACCAAATCGTGCGTCGCATGTTGACACTGAAGCCAATTGTTGAGGACGTCTTGGAAGAAGTGCAGAAAACTTTGCACGAAGATTTCATGGTAAACTTCGCAAGAACTGTTGGAACGGATGCGCACGTCCGTATGGCGGATATTCTCAATAAAATGGAACGAGATGATCTCGAAGATACCTTGAGTAACTTGAGAGAGGCTCTTCCAAAATCTGCAGAACAACTCTCTGGCTTGCTCTTCACCTTTGAAGATATTCAGAGTCTGGATCTGCGTACACGTACTGCTATCTTTGATGATGTAACGAGTGAAGTGATTACAGCTTCTCTTAAAGGGACTAATCCTGAGTTTAGACAGGCAATTCTGGCAAGTATGGCATCTCGTGCCCGCAGGATTGTGGAGAATGACCTCGCTTCTGGTGAGCCTATGGCACAGCGTGAAGTTATGGATGCGCGCCGAAGTATTACTGATCTGGCTCTTGAAAAGGCAAATGCCGGGGAGATCGATCTTGAGATTGGACGTGGAGAAGAGATCTACGTTTGATACTTGGTACATCTTCGTAATTTTGTCGTAAACTACCTTGAGAAGCAGCAGGTTTCATGTCTGAAGATCAAGATCCTGAGAGTAAAACCCAGGAACCCACAGAGAAGAAGGTTCGTGATGCTTTAGAAAAGGGCAATATGCCCGTTTCTAAAGAGGCATCTGTGCTTGCGTCTTTTCTAGCTTTACTGCTTATCTTCGCCTTTATCGCCGTGGATAAAGCGCAAAGATTGGTGCAGTTTCTGAGTTGGTTTCTGGATAATCCAGGAGAGATACATTTTGTCAGTTCTGCTGAGCCACTACAACTTATGACAGCTGTATCCATGGAGCTCGTCTGGTTTCTCGGACCAATTGTAGCTTTGTTGATTTCCTTCGGATTAGCGTCGGCGTTTATGCAAAATGCTCCGCAACTGGTATTTGATCGCATCGAACCTAAGCTCAGTAAAATCTCTCTGAAAAAGGGTCTGGGGCGACTGTTTAGTGTCAATGGTGCGATGGAGTTTGTAAAATCCCTATTCAAACTCATAACCGTAGTCGTTGTGGCAGCTACTGTCCTTAAATCACAACAGGCTGTTGCATTGACTACAATGTACAGTGACCCAAGCCAGTTACCTCATGTGATCCTATCAGTTGCTATGACGTTGCTGTCAGGGATCTGCATAGCGACGATATTCTTGGTCGGCTTCGATCTGGTCCTGTCTAGATTTCAATGGCGCAAGAACTTGCGTATGTCCCATCAGGAGCTGAAGGACGAATTCAAACAAGCTGAGGGTGATCCCCTGGTCAAAGCGCGGTTGCGGTCTTTGTCCCGAGATAGAGCACGCAAACGCATGATGTCCTCTGTCCAGGATGCAACTGTGGTTGTTGCCAATCCAACTCACTTTGCGATTGCGCTGTATTATGAGCGTGATGGGGATGTTGCCCCTAAAGTTGTAGCAAAGGGTCAGGATATAATTGCGCTCAAAATTAAAGAATTAGCGTACATACATGATGTTCCTGTTGTTGAAGATCGATCATTGGCGCGTTCCCTTTATGCTGCCGTAGAAATAGATCAAAGTATTCCAGAGGAATATTACAGGGCAGTTGCGGAAATTATTTCATATGTGTATTTAAAACGTTAGAGACTTATGAGTAGCATGAGGTTTTGCCAAAAGAGGGTGTTTTGTCTGCAGTAGCTAACTTGAAAGAAAGTAGTCTTCCGGAAAAAACTGAGGATGTTTTGCGGGAAGCGCTTATTGCTGAAGCGATGAAACCGATTGCAGCCGAATTGCGACTTTGCGACCTTTCATCTCTCGCGCGGCATATTCTATCAAATGAAGCTGCGAACCTCCAGGATTTGCTGGAATCTTCAACTGAACTTTATTTCAAGCCTGATGCTCTTACCTACGCTGGATCTTCGTCAATAGATTTAAACTGGAATGGGGACGTCACTGTCTGCTTGCAAATGAAATTTTCAGGTGGCGGTGTGAATGTCATGTTTCACCTGTTTTTATTGGCGCTTAACTCTGCTGTCGATGTAAGATTTATTGCATTTGAGCAGCCTTGCGAGGACCGACAGGAAAATACAAAACAGCTGGAAACGGCTCTTTTGGACGCGCGCGTAAGTATGAAAATATAATTTTAGTTATTTATTAACTTAAAATTTTAAGATAAATATTTGTACTTGACTTACTAAGTATTACTTTTTCTTATTCTCACTAATATTGATTTCGCCAGCTACAGACAAGATTTGGCTGTTAGGAAACTACTGCAAATTTTTGTGGTGGAGTGGAATTTTTGGAGCCTGTATATCTTTTCAGTTTGGCCTCGCGACAAAATTCTTGGTTGTCCGTTCGTCAGTCAACCATTTCCGAAAATATCGCGAATGTAGATACACCAGGTTTTGCTAGCAAGGATGTTGAGCCATTTAAGGATGTTCTTGACAAAACCAGTATGCAAATGGCTGCAACGCAATCTGGTCATATTAGTGAAACCGGGTCTAATTCTCGTCAGGTCCGTGTTGATGATAGTGAAGCTTGGCAAGTGACCGTTTCAGATAATTCGGTGTCGCTTGAGCAGGAGCTCATTAAAGCGGGGGAGGTCACCCGGCAGCACTCCCTTAATACACAGCTTGTCGGTTCTTTCTATAGCATGATGAAGTCTAGTCTCGGGAGATGATGAGTATGATTGATCCGCTTACAGCGTCGTTGCGAATTTCCTCTTCCGGTTTAAGAGTTCAATCTCAACGTATGCGCGTTGTTTCCGAGAACTTGGCAAACGTTCAGTCTACAGGTGATACACCGGGTGCTGCTCCATATCAGCGCAAAACGATTACCTTTCAAAGTGAAGTGGATCGTGCGTTGGACGCGAATATTGTCTCTGTCAAAAACATTGGCGCAGACAAGGGTGATTATCGGATTGAGTTTGATCCGTCGCATCCTGCCGCAGACGAAAACGGCAACGTGAAATACCCGAACGTGAATACGCTTATTGAGCTTGCAGATATGCGAGAAGCCTCTCGTTCTTATGAGGCTGGGCTCCAAATGATGGTGAAATCTCGAGAAATGATTACTCGTACAATCGATATGTTGAGGAGCCGGTAATGGTGGATTTTTCAGCGCTGGGTTCAGTGTCTCGTGTATCTACGTTTACCAGTGGTGTAAATGATGTCTCCTCCACCTCTCGTACTCGCCAGTACTTGGTTGGTGGTGCGCAAGGTGTGCAGGAAACTCAAGGTAGTTTTGCTGATACCATGGCCAATGTCGTGCGTGAAACTGCCGGTGATTTAAGAACGGCAGAAGCGACATCGGTCGCAGCAGTTCGCGGCGATGTTTCTGCACAAAAAGTCGTTGAGGCTGTAATGAAGGCTGAGCTTTCCTTGAAAAGTGCAGTTGCAGTGCGTGACAAGGTCGTCGAAGCCTATCAAGAATTCGCTCGCATGAGCATTTAAGTGTTTGAAGGAAAGTATCTCCCATGAAAGCTCTTGCAATTGCGGCGACGGGTATGTCGGCTCAGCAAAAAAATCTCGAAGTTATCGCCAATAACATCGCGAATATGAATACCACTGCCTTTAAGGCTTCCCGCGCTGAGTTTTCTGATTTGCTTTATCAGACAGATCGTGTTGCAGGGGTTTCAAATCGAGGTGGAGAAGCTTCTGTGCCGGAGGGCATTCAGCAAGGGCTTGGTGTTAAGACTGCCGCTGTTCGTAAGCTGAATGTCCAAGGGGCTTTACAGCAAACCAACAATGCGTTTGATCTCGCTATTGATGGCCAGGGCTGGTTTGAAATTAACGGACCAGATGGCGAGGCGCTTTACACACGTGCTGGCGCATTTAACGTAAATGGTGAAGGTTCGCTGGTTACGCTGGATGGCTATGAGGTTCAACCGGGTATTTCGGTGCCTGTCGAAGCTGTGAAGATTAGTATCAATGAAAGCGGCGAGGTATTTGCAACTTATGCAGATGGTAATCCAGCCACGAGCATTGGTCAGCTTAACCTGAATAGTTTTGTGAACGATGCTGGTTTGAAGGCTCTTGGTGGTAATTTGTTCCGCGAAACCATTGCCTCAGGCGCGCCAAATACCGGCATCGCAGGCGAGGGGTCTCTTGGTGTTATCCATCAGGGGTACCTTGAAGGTGCCAACGTTGATCCAGTTAAGGAAATTACTAGCTTGATCAGCGCTCAACGTGGGTATGAGATGAATTCCAAGGTGATTCAGGCGGCTGATGATATGGCCGGAACTGTTTCCAAGGGCATTCGCTAGGGCGCATATATGAGTGCTTCAAAGCCGATTTTTCGAATATTATTTTTTGTATGCTGTATGCCTTTGGTTTCAAACTTGGCTTTAGCTGCAGGTGGACGGGAAGTTGTTAAGCTTCCCGTGCCGGCCATGATGATTTATCCGGGCGACAAAATTGAAGCTGGAATGCTTCGACAGAATGGGTTTTTTAAAAGGTCGGTCGCCCAGTTGTCAGTCGTCAAGCGTATTGAGGACGTTATTGGCTTGGAAGCGCGCCGAACCCTATTTCCCGGAAAGCTCATTCCTAACAATGCAGTGCAGGATCCGATTGTTATTAAGCGTGGATCGTCTGTCCTATTGGTTTTTAGGGAAAACGGGTTGGAAATTCGCGTCATTGTAGAAGCTCAAGAATCTGGATCTGCCGGCGCAAACATCAGGGCGCGTAACCCTGATACCGGTTTAAGTGTTTTGGGCAAGGTGCAGGTAGATGGCTCTTTGCTTGCTGAAGGGGATTAATATCGTGCGTTGCTCTGTAGGTCATTCTCTGAAAGTTTTATGTTTTGTCTTTCTTGCGGTATTTGTAACTCTGGAAAGCGCATCGGCTCTCGTTCGCATTAAAGATATAGCTGATCTACGCGGAATGCGTTCCAATCAGCTGGTTGGCTATGGTATTGTCATCGGGTTGAATGGAACCGGCGATACTATGCGAAACTCTCCATTCACTGAGCAATCCTTACAATCCATGTTGGAGCGTATGGGAGTGAATGTTAGAGAATCTCGTCTTAGTTCCCGCAATGTTGCTGCCGTTGTCGTTACGGCTGAGCTGCCACCCTTTATTGGAAATGGTGCACGGATTGATATGTCCGTTGGGTCTCTTGGGGATGCTAAATCCCTCCAGGGCGGAACTCTGCTGGTAACGCCTCTGATGGGTGCGGACGGAAATGTCTACGCAGTTGGACAGGGATCTGTTTCGGTATCTGGTTTTAGTGCAGAAGGTGATGCCGCGAGTGTAACGCAAGGTGTTCCAACCTCTGGTTATGTCCCAAATGGTGCATTGATTGAAAAAACGCTCCCAGACTATTTCTCATCTTTGCCGCAGTTGGTGCTGGAGCTTAAAAATCCAGATTTCAAAACTGCGGTACGAATGACAGATGCTATCAATGCATTTTCTTTAAACCGATACGGCTTAAAGCTCGCCAGTGAGCTCGATTATCGATCTGTTCAGGTTCAGCGCCCCGCAGGTATTAGTTCTGTTCGGTTCATCTCCCAGATTGAAGGTTTGATGGTTCAGCCAGATAGCCCAGCAAGAGTGGTGGTGGACGAGAGAACCGGAACCGTCGTGATTGGCCAGAATGTGCGCATTTCGACTGTTGCTGTTACACATGGAAATCTGACAGTCCGTGTTTCTGAGCGTCCCGAAGTTTCTCAGCCGTCTCCTTTTTCTCAGCAAGGTGAAACAACGGTTGTGCCTCGGACTGACGTCGATGTTGTGCAGGAAGACGGTCAGCTTCAGCTTATTGGAGGCACCGATTTGCAAACGCTCGTCAGAGGGTTGAATCGGATTGGTCTCAAACCGAGCGGAATTATTGCGATTTTGCAGGCGATTAAGCAGGCAGGTGCTCTTCAGGCAACTTTGGTGGTCAAGTAGAACTGTTCCCTCAATGGACAAGCCACGGGCAAGCTTGTGGCGTCAATGTACCGCTAAACCTATTGGAACTGAGTTGTAATGCCCGTCCTTATGCTCTCTACGAAGAAATTTTCTCCTCTTATGTGCGCAGTGGCCTCTGTCGGCTTTTGTATGTTGCTTGCTACTGCGCAGGCACAGGATGCAGAGCCGGAAGTGGAGGACCTCACCACTGCTATCGAGCAAGCTAAGAATTACTGCGAAGCCGTGGCCGATCAGGCCAAAGAAGCGCGTATCGCTTGGCAGATGAGAGCTTTGTTTGATGTTGAACAACAGATGAAAGCGAAAATCGCAGAGCTGGATGTGAAAATTTCTGAATTGCGGAGCTGGGTGAAGCGGCGCGATGATATTTTGCGACGTGCCGAGGGGCATGTGGTTGATATTTATGCGAATATGCGCCCCGATGCAGCCGCTCTCCAGCTCACAGCGCTTGATGATGAGACTGCAATCTCAATTCTCCTGCAAATGAAAGCTCGAAAAGCAAGTTCTGTGCTTGCCGAGCTTGAAGCAGAGCGTGCGGCCTATCTCACGGATTTGATGGCAGAATTTACAACCCGAAAAGCGAATACTAAGAATTTGGGAGTGTCACAGTGAAGCGCGTTCTTATTTGTTTCCTTGCCGCTATTTCACTCGCCGGCTGCAATGCCATGAAGAATATTGGACAAGAGCCACAGTTGACACCGCTTGGGCAAGGGCTTCAGCCAAATGTTTCAAGTTTGCCTGCGACGCCGTCAAAAACCGGTGGGCGGGCCAATCGTGCTTATCACGGTCTTTGGACTGATGGGGAACAGGACTTCTTCCGCGATCCCAGAGCAAAACAGATTGGTGATGTTCTGACAGTTGCGATTAAAATCAACGACAAAGCCAAACTGGATAACTCTAGTGAGCGAAAGCGGAAATCTGAACGTTCTACCGGTTTAAAAGGAGCCTTTTCCTGGGCTGATGTTGATGCAGGGGAAGCGGGTGCAAGTTTTACCGGTTCCGGAGCAACCAGCAGTAAAGGCGAAGGTGCGATTGATCGTAGCGAAGAAATCGATCTATCAATTGCTGCAGTTGTAACCAAAGTTCTTGCAAATGGTAATCTGATTATCTCAGGGCAACAGGAAGTGCGTGTAAACTATGAAATTCGCGTTCTCTCTGTTGCTGGAATTGTCAGACCTGAAGATATCACTGGTCGGAATACTATACCCTACGACAAAATCGCTGAAGCGCGTGTGTCTTATGGTGGACGGGGTCGCGTGACAGAGATGCAGCAACCAAGTGTCGGTCAGCAACTTCTTGATATCATTAGTCCATTATGAAGGAGGAGACCATGGCTCTTCAATCGCGGCAAAATGTCTCCGAAAATTCCTGGAAGGGAATTATCTTCGCCGGACTTATTGTGACTGCCTGCGCCGGTGTCGGTGGAATGGCGATGGGGTCTGCCTTGGTAGATACGGTTCATAGTAAATATCTGGACGATCAGAAGACGACAAGTGGTGCTCTCATTAATCCGGAGTACACAAAAGGTAATCAGATCGTTGCTCTGAAGCCGATTGTAACGAACTTGCTTTCCTCTTCAAGTAACTGGATCCGTATCGAGGCATCTGTTGTATTGAAGAAAAGCGATGTCGAGGGACAAGATAACTCTTTGCTGATTAAGCAAGTTGAGCAAGACTTGTTACTCTATGCCAGAACCTTAGGTCCACGTCAGTTAGAAGGCACTCGCGGGCTGTTGCGTCTGCGCGACGATCTTAATGAGCGCGCTAAGATGCGGGGTGGGGAAATCCTACGAGAATTAGTCCTCGAATCTGTGGTCATACAATAATGCGTTGTCTTGCGTTTTTTACGGGTTTTATGAGTTTATTTGCGTTGTTATTGGTGTCACCAGCTTCAGCGCAGGATATAAATTTGAGTGACCTTTTGCCAGCTGGTCAAGCCTCTGCAAGTGGCCGCATAATCCAATATGTGATGGTTTTGACGGTGCTGTCTTTGGCGCCGGGAATCCTCATCATGGTGACCAGCTTTACTCGGTTTGTCGTCGCACTTTCTTTCCTACGCTCTGGTATTGGTCTGCAAACGACACCTGCAAACATTATCCTTATCTCGCTTGCGCTATTCATGACGTTTTACGTGATGGCACCAACATTTGACCAAGCGTGGAAAAATGGTTTGCAGCCCTTGATCAAAGAGCAGATCACGGAGGAGGTTGCTTATAAGGAAATGACAAAACCGTTTCGCAGTTTCATGCTCGATAATGTTCGTGAAAAAGATCTGGTCTTGTTTGATGATCTGGCTGTGAGTGCATTTGACTACAAAAAGGATGCGCCGATCGAGGAGCTGGATCTCAGAGTGCTGATCCCCGCCTTCTTGATATCGGAGTTGAGGCGCGGATTTGAGATTGGTTTTCTCATCGCCCTGCCATTTGTCGTCATTGATATGATCGTTGCGACGCTCACTATGTCGATGGGGATGATGATGCTTCCTCCAACGGTTATTTCTCTGCCCTTCAAAGTGCTTTTCTTTGTTCTGATAGATGGGTGGTATTTACTAACTGGTGGTCTGATACGATCCTTTACTTAGCCTTAACCAAAGAAAGCCCCAATCCGGGGCTTTTTTCTTGTCTAAGCAACAGAGTCAGTTTTACGCAAGTTTGATGAGGCAATCTTTAATCCTGTTACAGTCTTTGACTATTCAAAGTGCATGATGCAACTCTGTAGCTCCGGGAATTTATAATCCGGAATGTCCCAGTTTTTCTTATTTAGGGACAATAATTATGTCTTCTCTTTTGACGAATACCTCCGCAATGGTTGCTCTTCAGACTCTGAAGGGCATCAACGACAGCATGGCGACAACTCAGAACCGCATTTCTACAGGTATGCGCGTGAATGATGCGTCAGACAATGCTGCGTACTGGTCCATTGCAACAACCATGAAATCAGATAACAAAGCACTGAGCGCTGTTGAAGATGCGCTTGGTCTTGGTGCTGCGACTGTTGATGTTGCCTTTACTGCAATGGATAAAGCAGTTGATGTTGTTGATGAGATCAAAGCAAAACTCGTAACTGCGTCCGAACCTGGTGTTGATCGCGATAAAGTCCAGAAGGATATTTCTGCGCTTCAAAAGCAGTTGCAGACAATTGCAGGTTCTGCAACTTTTAACGGTGAAAACTGGCTTCAGCAGGATAGTAACGCAGCAAACTTCAATGCGACCAAAGAAGTTGTTGGCTCTTTTACGCGTGATAGTGCTGGTAACGTAAAGCTGGATAAAATCCAGATCGATACCACAGATATTACTCTGGTTGATACTGATCCTACCAATGAAGGTATCCTTGATAAGGATATGACTGCTGGTGGTGTTACTGGTACGTTTATTGCTGGTGTTGTTCCTGTTACTGCTGTTGCTGTTGTTCCACCTACTACTCCTGGTGGTACCGATGGTATTGCAGCAGTGGTCGGAGTGGTCGGAGTTGCTGCTACCTACACGGGTGGTACCACTTTTGAAGATAAAGTCATCGCGGCGATGCTTGAGGCAGACCCGTTTGTTGCGACAGTGGCAGCCGATACTACCCGCTTGGGCGGCACTAGCATTCTCGACTTTGACATTACTGACTTGACAGATTCCGTGGGTGATCTCGCGGTTCTTAGTGCTGTTATTGATGCAGTTGACACACAGCTTCAATCAATCACAGATGCTGCGACTAGCCTGGGTTCCGCTAAATCCCGTATCGAGATGCAGACCCAGTTCGTATCCGAACTTGGTGATGCGATCGATCGTGGTGTAGGCCAGTTGGTTGATGCTGACATGAACGAAGAGTCCACACGTTTGAAAGCTCTTCAGACACAGCAGCAGCTTGGTATTCAGGCTCTGTCTATTGCGAACTCCTCCTCTCAGAACATTCTCAGCCTCTTCCGTTAAGCCGGAAAGCTCTGAGAACTCTAGAGATTTTAAAGCCCCAGCAGATTGCTGGGGCTTTTCTTTGTTAATCGCATAAAATTTTAGATAAAATTGTATTAAGTCAGGTTTAGGCAAGTTCAAGATAATATATTTGCTCTCGAAGCAGCTTGAGTTGGTCCAGCTATTTGCTGGAATGTTGTGAGTGAGGCGGTGTTTTATGTTGGATATGCAAATTAATTTTTCAGCT
Organism: Pseudovibrio sp. Tun.PSC04-5.I4; assembly: GCF_900104145.1. Lineage (NCBI taxonomy): Bacteria > Pseudomonadati > Pseudomonadota > Alphaproteobacteria > Hyphomicrobiales > Stappiaceae > Pseudovibrio > Pseudovibrio sp. Tun.PSC04-5.I4. The sequence goes on from NZ_FNLB01000006.1 coordinate 957,369, forward strand.
CAGGCCGAAACTGAAAATATTCACTCAGAACAATTGCCATTGTGCTCCGGTAAAAGCCTTGAAGCTCTGACGTTTGCTTTAGGGGCGAATGAACGGTTTGGGGGCTTGGCCCTTGAATTGGTGAAAGGTGTGCTGTGTGAGCAAGGAAGATATCTACGGCGGTCTGACTGTCAGTCTCCTACGCTTGTGTCCATTACATCAATTGCGGAGCGGGCCAGTAAGCGTCTCCAAAGTCAGGCGGGAGGGGTGTCTCTTAATGGGCTGCCGTCCATTCAGCGTATTACGCATGCTGAAGTATTCCTCTAATTTATGAGGATGTTAGCGAAGCTGTCTCTAATTAACTGAGAAAACGCGGATTTTCATCTAATAGATATTCACATCACGTTCGCACAAGGTTGAAAAGCCAGAGTGACGCCATTGACACACCAGCAGAGGTCGCAATGGCAGTTCGCGAAAACGCTGAAAAAATTTATGGTAATCTGGCTGAGCTGGGCGTAAAGCGCCTGTTGGTGCTCGCATTTATTGGCATCTTTACGTTTGGTGCCATTGGGGCGGCGGCTTATATGCTGTCTCGCCCTGAGCAAGAAACCCTCTACGCAAATCTTGAGAGAGATGACGTCACTCAGATTGGGATGGCATTGCAAGCCAGTGGTGTTCCGTTTGACGTGAGTGCTGATGGCAAAGCTATTTCTGTCGGAGTAGGGGCAACAGCTCGTGCGCGTATGCTCTTGGCGGAGAAGGGGTTGCCACGCGGTTCTGGCGCTGGTTATGAGCTGTTTGATGAGATGGGCTCGCTTGGGCTCACATCCTTCATGCAGAACGTGACCAAAATTCGTGCGCTAGAGGGTGAAATTGCCCGCTCTATTCAAAGTATGCAAGGCGTTAAGGCAGCTCGCGTTCATCTGGTTCTACCAGAAAAAGCGACTTTCCGCCGTGAAAATCAAAAACCAACAGCATCCGTGTTGATTAGGGCTGAAGGTGTTCAGACGAACTCGGTTGCTCAGGCTATTCGTTACCTTGTTGCCGCTGCCGTTCCAGGTCTTACAGTTGAATCCGTGACTGTGTTGGATACGGAAGGGCAACTGCTTGCGGCAGGGGAGGATGGGCAAAGCGCGTCCACTGGCCGTAAGGCTGTCTTGGAAAAAGACCTTTCCAATCGCACAGAGAGTGCAATTCGCAGAGCGTTAGCGCCGTACCTTGGAGTGAGTAACTTTGAGGTGAGTGTATCTACAGCCGTGAATATGGACAATCAACGTGTTTCGGAAACCACTTACGATCCGGAAACGCGTGTTGAGCGGTCGTTCAGGGTGGTCCGTCAGAGTGAAACCTCTCAAAATGCAAGTCTTGAAAATCCGACGACTGTTGAGCAAAATCTTCCTGAAGAAGCGGTATCTTCACAAGGCGGTGAGCGCTCCTCTGAGGAAAATGAACGTCGTGAAGAGCTGACCAACTACGAGATTTCGTCCCGGACTGTTGAAACCATCTTTGATGATTATCGTATTCAACGCATGAGCATTGCTGTTCTCGTAAATCGTGATCGCCTTATTGATGAGCTTTCCAGACGCGCTGAAGGCCAAAAAGGGGATGCTATTGTCGATGGACAAGAGGTCAATCTACAGGAAAAAGTTGCGGAACTTGAAGAGATAATTGTGACCGCAGCCGGTGTGGATATTGAGCGTGGTGATAAGGTCTCCGTATCTGCGGTAAACTTCCTTCTCGCTGGTGATCAGCTTGCAGCAATCCCTGAACGGACTTGGCAAGACGTCTTGATCCGCAATATGGGCTCGGTTGTGAATGCTGGTGCAATCCTCATCGTAACCCTCATGATTATTTGGTTTGGTCTGCGTCCAGCTGTGGCGTTCCTAATACCTAAAAGTGAGGAGACTGTTGATGGTCTTCCCGCAGGCGCGAACTCCGATGGGTCCTCGGCGATCTATGATGGCGATGTGGTAGGGGAAAACGGTGAACTGCCTGATTACTCTAAAGGTGAGGGTGGCCGTGGTGGCGATGATGAATTCGATACGACCATTATAAACCGGAACAATCTCCGCAAGTTGGAGCGCGCTGTAGAGATGGATGACATGCAGGCTGCAATCATTCTGAAGCAGTGGATGTACAATCAGGAGCGTGCCGTATGACACGCGGCATAACCGATTGCCTGACTGACTTCACCACCGATACCGGCGTAACCACGCGAGATCTGCAGGACATGCAGGAAGTTATCTCCATGCTGCCAAAGGGTTATGGTGAGGGTGGTGATTGGGTCGGTCGTGTATTTGAAGCCTATGAAAACGGCTTTGCCGAAGGTGAAGAAGCAGCAAAAACTGGGGCAGAGGACCGCATCAAGAAGATGCGTGAAGAGCTTGAGGTTGAGTTGTCTGAAAGGGAGGCCGTCTTCAAAAGGGGAGAAGGTGAGAAGTTGGAACAGGCGTTTCAGCAATCCCTGGTTACGATTGAAAGCCGTCTTTCTCTCACCGTTGCCGAGATTCTTATTCCCTTCATCGAGGAGCGTGCGCGAGAAGCCGCCGTTTCTTCCTTGGTGCAAGTGTTGAGACGACAACTCTCTGAGTCCCCCGAGGCAATTGTCGAGGTATCTGGTTCCCAACAACTTTTTGATTTGTTTGGCACTAAAACCGGAGATCTTTCAAACACTATCAAGTTTTCTCAAAACTCCAGCACTGATCTTGAGTTGAAAGTATCCGCTATGAGGATTTCAACTGGTTTGACGGAATGGTGCGAGGAACTTCGTAATACGCTAGGAGAGTAACAGCCATGGCGTTGGAACCACAAGAACTGATCATTATTCGTCGGCGTAACGACGACATGGATACAGCACACAAAACTGGCGTGTGGAAGATTGCATACGCGGATTTTTCAACCGCGATGATGGCGTTTTTCCTACTGATGTGGTTGGTGAATGCCTCCGACCAATCATCGCAAGAAGGCATCGCCAGTTACTTCAATCCTATCAAGCTTGTGGATGCGACGACGAACCCAAAGGGTATTCGTGATCCAGATGAGACGGCAATGCCAACTGATAGCGATGAGGGTGTAGATCAGGGTAAGCCAATAGGGGCTGGCGGGACTGAGAAGAAAGGCCCGACCTCAGGCGGCGGTATTGATAAACCAGAACCAGTTTCTGATCGTGAAACCGGAGAAAATTCCGAGTTTGCAGGCGCCAATGCTGACAAAAATGGTGCTAAACCAACGTCTATTACCTCCCGAGATTTAGAGCGTGCTGCTCGTTATACTGAGGCGCAGCTCTTTGATAATCCATACGCAATTCTGGCAGCATTGGCTTCAGAAGCTGAGGCGTCCATTGAAACCGATGGCTCACCGGGAACGGGTGGATTAGGTAGTCTTGAAATGGCGAAGATGCCAGTCTTGTTCGCTCTCCCAAATCGCGACCCTAATGGTCAGGGGCTTGCTGATGGGACAAGTTTCAGGGATCCTTTTGATCCAGCTGGCTGGCAAAAAGATGAGTTGCCAGGAAATGCACCTCTCCTTGCTCAAATTCCAATCCTTGTTGAGAAGGAAGAGGGAATTGCAGCCAATGAATTGACCAAGGAGCAAATTATGCTCCTTGAGGAAGCGTCCGAGCTCGCTCGGGGTGGTAAAGTTCTCCCTGCTATTTCTGGCGAAAGCAAAAGTGAAAACTCAGTTCTTGTTGTTGGAAATGCCAAGGACAGTGAAGGTGAGCAGTATGCTGAGGGGGAAATTCTAAAGCAGCTTGCCATGGCTCAAGCAGAAGTATCGGGTGACGACGCTGTTATGACCAGATTGATGTTCGCTGAAGTTAAAGCATCCGCAAATGTGCCAGAAAATGATAATGGCCTTGAAGAAGCGCAGGATGCAAAGCAGGTCGCAGAGCCCAAAATCATTGAAGTTACGTCGACCAAGGTGATCTCAGAAAACCAGTTCGAAGATGCAAAGAAGACGGTTGAAGTTATCCATAATGAAGCCAGGACTGCCCCAATGGTCCCTGCAGCAAAACCTGCTGGGTTGCCTGAGCAGAAGAAGGCTGGTGAAGGTGAGGAAGACGGCGATGACAAGCAGCTTATATCCTTGGCAAATGCCGTAGGCGAGGCTCTTGAGGGCGTGAAGACCGGCGCAAGCATCGAGTTTACCCATTCGCAGGAAGGTGTTCTCATCCAAATTATGGACAATGATGATTTCGGGATGTTTGCTGTTGGCTCTTCTGAACCTCATCCGGCTGTTGTTAAAGCGATGGAGAAAATAGCGACCGCTCTTGAAAAGGAAAAAGGTGAGATCGTAATCCGTGGACACACCGACGCACGTCCCTTCAAATCCAAAAAGAACGACAACTGGCGTTTGTCGACTGCCAGAGCTCATATGGCATACTACATGCTTGTGCGTGGTGGATTAGACGAGAAACGCATTGTTGGCATCGAAGGGTATGCAGACCGCCGTCTTAAAAATAGCGAGAAGTCGTTTGCACCTCAAAATAGGCGCATCGAAATTATGCTCCTGAAGGAACAACCCTAATGGGAGCGTGCATCAAAAAGAAGTCAAGAGGGTCGCGTATCAGAGCAACTGCATTGGCAACGGCTTTGGTGTTGGGTGTTGTAACAAATGACTGTGGAGTTCAGCCTGTACAGGCACAAATGGTCTCCACAGCTGATCCTGACCTCATGGTGCTGGAACTGCAAATTCTTCAAGATGAGATCATCAAGGGTAACCTTGAAGCCTACAATCTTCTCCAACCTTCATTGATCGTCATTGGCAGGCGTTTTCTTCGCTTGGACCGGGAAATCTGGAAGCAGAAGAAACATGCACGCGCCGCTATTGCCTTTATGTTGAGTGGGGGCGCCGGGTCCATATTTCAAGAATTAGCGGTTCAAGGTGTTGAGTTTAATGCAGATCCGAACCTGTTCGCAGGGGCGATGGCATATTCCCAAGGCAACCGGAAGATGGCTAAGAGCCTACTGATCAAGGTTGACGCGCTTACGTTACCGGTTGCGATCGCAGGTCAGGTCGCTCTGGCTCAAGCCATCTTGATTTCAAATGAGGACCCGACCGCAGCGCAGCGTTACTTCGATTTGGCACGTTTGATGATGCCCGGTACTCTGGTTGAAGAAAGTGCACTCCGCCGGCAGGCTCCTATGGTTGCTGAGCTGGCGGATACGACGAAGTTTGAACGTTTGTCTCGCCGTTATCTATTTCAATACAGCGCCTCTGTTTTTGCTTCAGAATTTCGTGATACTGTTGCGGACGTAATCAGTGGCTCTAACTACCTGAAAAAAGAAGATGAATGGGATCGCGTATTCCAGCTTATCTCCGAGTTTGATGACAAATCCCAGCGAATCTTACTTCTGCGTTTGGCAAAGGCTGCCTTGATTTCCGGTAATACAGCCTTTGCTGTTAAGGGGAGCGAAGCCTTGTTGGAACTGGGTGCACAAGATTCAACGCAAGCCAACAAAGCCAACTTATTCCTGTCAGCTGCAAAAGCCTCAAGCGAGGGATGGGAAGAGGCGATCAAAGGACTGGTCGCCGTCAAGTCTTCTGACTTGAGTTCGGAAAATCAACTGCTCCAGACAGCAGCCATTGCGACGGCCAATACAGTTCGGGAATGGCCACAGCCAGATACAGATCTTGCATCAGAATTTGTTCCTTATGTCCCGCATATGGGATTGAAGGAGAGACTCCAAAATCCTGATGTCCTGGTTCCATTTGAAAACGCATTGAATGACGCAAATGATGCATTGAAAGAGGCCGAGTTCGAATGAATACAGCTCTTCCTAATATTGATCGCAGCGCAGCGGCCAATGCGCGTACGGATGCGCGCAAAGAAGCCGATGTCAATGAACGAGACAGCGGTTTTGAGAAAGTAATTGATAAGGTTCAGGGACAAAACAAAACGCCCGACCCGGTTAAAAAAGGTGCCGAGGATAAAGAAAAACCACAATCTGATGAGGGTAATGCTGATGGGATTAAGGAGCCTTCCGACAATACGAAGGCACTCAAAGATCTTATAAGGCAAGCATCGTCTACCCAGACAGCTGCGGATGCTAATAAGACTGATCCTGATACAGCAACTTCTGAAGATAGTGCAAAGGTTCTGGATGCAGAAAACGATCTTGCTCTAGATGAGGGGCCGATCACCCTACAAGTCGAGGAAGAGGGGTTGTATGCTAAGCTGAAAATGCAGCAAGTCATCAGCGGAACGTCTATTGGTACTGCGCAACTTTCTCAAAAAATGAGTGCTTTGGCTGGTGTGGTCAATGCCGCAAACCCTGTCCTGACGGTGGTAGATGGGAAGATGGCGCAGGTACTCAATGGATTGGGTACTAAGCTGACGAATCCTCAAAGTGATGCGAACACTCAAAAACAAGCTGGAATAAGCCTAAGTGAGTTAAAGGCTGGCCAAGCAACAGCATCTGTTGAAACCGTTGAGGCAGTGAACCTTCCCAAGACGAAGGCGGATGCTAACAATAGGCTCGCTGACACTCAGATGAAGTCGGGAATGTTGCAAGCCAAGCCTGATGCAGCTTCTGGTCAGAGTGGGTCTCCGGCGCAAACTGGAGGGGAAGTTAAGGTCGTGAGTGTAGAAACGCATTTGCCGCCTGCCACGGAAGTGGGGCGACCAGCGCTGCAAGTAGCCAGTGCTTTGAGCAAGCAGGTAAGTAGTGCAACCGCCCGAGCTGATGCCGCGCAGGATATTTCTGCACAAATTGCTCACCAGCAAAATGCAAAGCCAATCAAATCTCTTGAAATTCAACTTCGCCCGGACAATTTGGGTGTTGTGAGGGCGAACATTCAAATACGTGGCGGAGAGCTGGAAATATCACTGGTCACCAGCACTCCGGAAGCCGCTGAAATGTTGAAGGGTGATCGACAGGCATTAGCTCGTGTCCTGCAAGATGCAGGCTATCGCACAGAGGCCAGCAACATATCGATTACCTTTAAGGAAGAGGTGTCCGATCAGATGCGTCAGCCGGGTCAGAATCAGGAACGTTTTACTAAAAGCGGTGGGTCTGATGGTGAGGCTGGTGAAGGGTCCTCTGGCAATCCTTGGGAAGAAAATTCACAAACAGAGCATGCTGGGGCAGGTCAAGGTGAAGCTGATACCAAAGATCTTCGTGACGGCATCTATCTGTAGTCTGATGAGCGTCTCCGCCAATGCTGCGGGGACAAAAACTGCAATTCGGTTATGTGAGCGACAAATGCAGCAGGCGGCGCAAAAATACGATGTGCCGCTTGGGATACTTTATGCCGTTGGCCTGACTGAAACGGGCCGGAAAAATTCGCTGCATCCATATGCCCTAAACATCGCGGGAAAATCTTATTTTGCGAGCTCCGCAACAGAGGCTCTTGCTGTCATCAAGCGCTCGCGCAACCGAGGCGTAAAGCTTATCGATGTGGGGTGTATGCAGATCAATATCTACTATCACCTCAGTAAGTTTTCGAGTTTAAAGGCAATGTTAGATCCCTCGCAAAACGTTGACTACGCGGCACGATTTTTATCCGAGCTAAAGCAACGCGAAAAAACCTGGACCATGGCGGTTGCAAGATACCATGCCGGGCCAAATAATAATCCGGCTCAAAAGCGATACGTATGCCGCGTCATACGAAACATCGTGGCGTCAGGCTATGGGCGTTGGACGCCTAATTCATTAAAATTTTGCAAATAATTCAATAGGTTTCGGGTCAGGCTCAGACAAGATTAACAAGCTTAAGTAGCATCAGTTAATTTTGCATTTGTTGTAGCCAGGAGCAGACTATGGGCCTCTACGGAATTATGAATACCAGCGTGTCAGGTATGAACGCGCAGTCGAACAAGCTGTCAACTGTTGCTGACAATATCTCTAACGCAAATACCGTGGGCTACAAGCGCTATAAAACAGCATTTTCTTCCTTGGTAGGTGCTGGTGGCGGCGCTGGTCATGAATCTGGGATTGTAAATACAACCGTCGTTCAAAGTGTACGCCAACAAGGCGCCTTTAACTTCACGGCACGTGGAACAGATCTGGCTATCAACGGGAATGGTTTCTTCCAGGTGCAAGATCAGCAGGGCGGAACTTTTTACACGCGCGCCGGTGATTTTGTTCTCGACAAGAACGGCCAGATGGTTAACTCAGGTGGCTACAAATTGCTGTCGGCTGGTGGTACGCCCGTCAGCGTCGATTTGAATACACCCGTTTGGCAGGCTAGTACACAAGGCGAGCTGGGTGTGAATCTCCCGTCGAGTACCGCTAAGCGTCCTCCGGCTTCAGCCGTTGGTGTGATACCTGTTGTTCCTGCTCCAGGCTTGCCCTCAAACTTTGACTTCAAAACCTCTATCAGCACATACGATCAGAATGGTAATGCCGTCAAAGTCAACGTTGTGTATACGAAAATTGATCAAAATGTAGATGCGGCGGGTAAGGTTACTGACTCTACTTGGAAAGTTCAGGCTGTTGATGACAATGGCGTAAATGTCAGCGATCCCTTAACTGGTTTGGACTTGAAGTTTACAGGCGAAGGTAAGCTAGATCCAACATCACCAACTGACTTTCAACTGACGGTTCCGAATGGTGAAACACTTACACTCGACCTCAGTAAAACGGTTACTGCTGGTGACAAATTCAGCGTAAATAAAGTTGACGTGGATGGTTATAAGCCTTCAACCATTCAAACTGTGCGCATTGAATCTGATGGTCGCGTGTTCGGTGTTTATGGCAGCAGCGCGGAAAAACTTCTCGATCAAATTCAGATTGTGAACTTCTCCAATCCTGATGGACTGCAAGCGAAAAGCGGCAATATTTATTCTGCAACAGACGCTTCTGGCGATCCAGCGGTTGGCTTCCCCGGTGATAATGGATTTGGTGAGCTGTTTTCAGGCGCCGTTGAGGGTTCAAATGTCGATCTGGCGGCAGAACTTACTGAAATGGTTCAGGCGCAGCGCACCTACAGCGCAAACACGAAAGTGTTCAACGCAAGTTCCGAATTGCTCCAAGAGCTGAATAACTTACGTTAAGGGCGCGAAGCATGTCTCTAACTTCCGCAATGCTGACAGCGCAGTCTTCTATTACGGCGCGCGCCGCCGAAATGGCGATTGCCTCTCGCAATGTCGCCAATGTTAATAACCCGTCCTATACGCGGCTGGAACCCAGTGTGCGGAACATCGTTAGCGACACGGGAACGGTCGTTTATGTTTCTCACGCCTCGCGGATGGTCAATCAGGCGGCGTTCAAGGCAACGTTAGCAACCGGGAGCGCTGCGATTGCATCTGGCTCCTATGCTGCGATGTTGGATCAACTTAACCCGTCTGGCGTGGAGCCGTATGGGGCAAGTACCGCTGCTTCGGTTGGCACGTTAAATGAGAGCCTCATTGCTTATAGTAATGATCCATCAAATCAGGTGTTTGGACAATCGGTTATCAATAACGCAAATGCGATGGTTGAGAACCTGAAACAGTCATCTGAGAGCGTGAAGAATTCCCGGATGGAAGCGGACGCGGCAATGGGCCGTGCTGTTGATAATATCAATAAGATCCTCTCCGACATGGAGAGTGTGAATGATAAGATCGTATCAGGGACGGCCGCTGGTCGTGACGTAAACGGTCTTCTTGATCAGCGTGATGAGATGCTGAAGGTCCTTTCCGAAGAAATCGGAATTGACGTTCTTGATCAGGACAACAACGGTATCGCGATTTACACAGATAGCGGTGTCACTCTGTTTGAGAAAACAGGGCGTGAAGTCACGTTTGACCGTTCGTTGTCTTTGGCTTCTGGAGATGTGGGTAATAATGTTCTCGTAGATGGTGTAGCTGTCGCAGGGCCAGGGGCTACATCTCCTGTCTCAGGTGGTGCAATCGCAGGCTACGCAAAGATCCGGGATGACACCAGTGTAACAATGCAAACGCAGCTGGATGATGTCGCCAAAGCGCTTGTTGACGCCTTCATGGAATATGAGCCGACGCCCCTTACTGGATCAGCTGAAGGTCTGTTCACATTTGCGGCTGGTAGCGGTGACTTGGTCAGTCGTCTTAAGGTTCATGCTGCCGTTGATCCTGCTCAGGGAGGGGACGTTAAGTTGCTCCGTGATGGTGGTATTAATGGGGCGACCTACAAGTTCAATACTGCCGACAGTGCCGGTTACTCTGATTTGCTGATCAAGTATACTAATGAGCTCAACAAAGAGCGGGGCTTCGATCCTGCATCTGGTGTGAATGCTAATTCGACGCTAAAGGATTTCACCGCAAATACGGTGAGCTGGTTTAGTGCAGAACGTAAGGTCGCGACCGAAACCGCAACATTAAACGCGGCTGCATTCACGTCAAACGCTGAAACTCTCTCTAGTAAGACCGGTGTTAACATCGACACCGAAATGCAGCGTCTTCTTACGATTGAAAATGCGTACTCCGCTTCGGCGAGGCTAATGACAACCATTGATAGCATGTTCAAAGAACTGCTAAATGCAGTGAGGTAATGATGGTTTATTCGACGTCTTCAATGACCAGTTCTTTGCGCATGTCCAACTTTCTGGTCGAACAACGCGCCCGACTTGACAAAGCCGCCATTGAAAATGCGACAGGTAAGCACTCCGATATGGGGCTTGCACTGGGTGCTCAAACTGGAACAACGACTTCTTTCAGGTCAGAATACTCCCAACTTGAGAGCCAGTTGGACACAAATAAACAGCTCATAACCCGTTTAGACGTGACGAATACTGCGCTTACACTTATTACTGACAGTGCCTCTTCATTTCGTTCTGACTTGATTACACTTCGGGATAACAATGGAACACTAGATACATCATCGGTGCTGGCATTTACTGAGTTGGATAAACTGGTAACTGGTTTGAATTCCAATGTGGGCGGTGTCTACGTCTTTGGCGGAATTGATACGGGCAGTGCACCAGTTTCAGATTTCAAGTCCGGTCCAGAAGCCGCGATTGAGGCGGCATTTTTTGCAGAATTTGGACACGTAATAGATGATCCTCTCACGGCATCAATTTCGGTAGCTGCTTGGGAAACCTTTTTGGACGGTCCTTTTGCTGCTGAGTTCGACGATACCAACTGGGCTGCGAATTGGTCAGGTGCGACAGATGATACTATGACATCAACGATTGATGTCGGTGTTACAATTCCCGGCTCTGCATCGAGCAATGAGGATGCATACCGGAATTTGGCTCAGGGCTTGAGCATGGTTGCGGTTTTTGGAAAGCTTCCCCTCACTGAAGAAGTTGGTGAGGCTATTATGGATAGGGCCATAGAAAAGCTAAGTGTTGGTGTTGATCAAACGATCTCAATAACAGCCCAGAATGGGGCAATTAAAACCAATGTGGAGCGAACAAATACCAACATTGAGGCAAAGCAAAACGTACTCAATTTAAGAGTTAACGATCTGGAAAATGTTGATCCTAATCGTGCTGCAATCGAGTTGAGCCTGGCGCAAACTCAGTTGGAGGCGACCTATGCCATTACTGCCAAAATCCAAAACTTAAACATCATGAAGTACTTGTAGGTGCTCACAAACAGTGTTTAGAGCACTCTAGGAGATAGTTTTGTATCAAATGTCCTACGCAGAAGCGCTTGAGGATTCCTCTTACGATAGAAGAGGGCAGGAGCGAGAGGTATTTTCTCTTGTAATTGCTCAGTTGAATGCGGCTAAGGAGGCTGGTGTTGCTTCACCAGAAGCATCTCAAGCTCTGATGTCAGTGTATAGACTCTGGAGTATACTGATCGAGGATCTTGGAAACGCTGAAAATGCACTACCAGCGGAGCTTAGGGCAGATTTGATCTCGATTGGTCTTTGGTGCGTGAAACAAGCTGATCTAGTTCGGGCAGGCGAGTCAGATGACTTTCAGGGCCTGATCGAGATCAACGAAGTCGTTCGAAATGGTTTGGGCTAACGAGAGGAATATTGGATGCGTTTACACCTAAAGGCAGGTGAAAAAGTTTTCATCAATGGTGCGGTGCTTTCTTTTGAGCAAAAAACATCTGTGAATCTTTTGAATGACGCGAGTTTTCTTTTGGAAGCCTACGTTATGCAGCCAGAGGATACGACTACGCCTCTTCGTCAGCTGTATTTTTATATTCAAACAGCGCTTATCGATCCCAAAACAGAACTCGATAGTTTGCAGCGGGCCCTATTGATGTTGGCGTCTATCCGCAAGGTTGTCGAGAATGATGACATTCTGACTGGCCTTGAGGAGGTTGAAGGTAAGATCAAGAAGAGAAGGTATTTCGATGCCATCCGTGCGTTGAAAAAACTGTTCGAAATTGAATTGGCGATCTGGTCAGACAACCAGAACATGGGTGAGGGCGAAGCTGCCAGCGCTTCTGCTGCTTAATCCATTGTTGAGAACTGAAGGAAATTGACATGAGTGTTGCACCTGTTGCGGGAGCTGATGCTTCCCAAAAAAGTGAGCCGAAGTTTAAGCCACAGGGCAGTGAGCAGTCCTATCTGGATTACAATGCGTTCCTCATGCTTTTTATGGAATCTCTGAAGAGCCAGGATCCGACTGATCCCCTTAAAACAGCTGAGTATATGGGGCAGTTGGCGCAGTTCTCTGCTGTTGAGCAATCGACAAAGACCAACCAAAATCTGACTTCAATGTTGCAACAACAGTCTATCAATCAGGCGAATAACCTGATTGGCGCGACCATTAAGGTACCAAGTGCTGATGGGTCAGAAACTGCTACTGGTATTATCAAGTCTATTCAAATTCTGACTGACGGGTCTATTGCCACATTGGAAGATGGCACAAAAGTTGCGTTGGTACCTGGAATTGAGATCTCCCGACCTCCAGCAACGACGGATCCGAAAACTCCTCCTGCAGATGAGTCTACGGATGCCTAAGACTAAGGTTCTCGTGTAATGAATGAGGCAGACGCCTTAGATATCGTCCGTATGGCCATATGGACTGTGATTGCAGCGACGGGACCTGCCGTCGCTGCTGCAATGTGCGTTGGGTTGATTATCGCCTTGTTTCAAGCGCTCACCCAAATTCAGGAAATGACGCTAACGTTCATTCCTAAGATCGTGGTGATCTTTATATTTCTCGCCATGACTGGCCCGTATATCGGATCACAGATATTCACGTTCTCTGAGATGGTGTATGGGCGCATTGAGAATGGCTTTTAGATAAGCTCATTCACTAAGGAAGGGGATAGGTCTCAGTGCTCCCCTTCTAGGCCACCTTCACACAAGCTTACTTCTTCAATGTTTTAGCCAAAATGATGTAATGCGTGTACGGCCGAATTGAAGGATGAGAATGTCTCAAACAGCGACGGGCACAGCTGTTCCAAACAGCAAACGTGATATAGGCTTTGCAGTCGGGATTATCTTCATCCTGTCTGTCCTCTTTCTTCCTATGCCGACGTTTATCATTGACTTCGGTCTGGCAGTATCTGTGGCGCTTTCTGTTTTGATCCTGATGGTGTCTCTGTGGATTCAGAGGCCATTGGAGTTTTCTTCCTTCCCAACAATTCTCTTGATTGCCACCATGCTGCGACTGTCGCTCAATATCGCCACAACGCGTGTGATTCTGGCGAACGGTCATGAAGGCCCGTTGGCTGCCGGATATGTAATCAATGGGTTTTCCCAGTTCGTCATGAGCGGGGATTTTGTTATCGGTCTCATTGTCTTTTCCATTCTGGTCACTGTGAACTTCCTCGTTATCACCAAGGGTGCAAGCCGTATCGCTGAGGTTGGCGCACGGTTTACACTTGACGGTATTCCAGGCAAGCAGATGGCGATTGATGCCGATTTGTCTGCCGGCATGATTGACGACAAAGAAGCACAACACCGCAGAGCTGAATTGGAGGAGGAAAGCTCCTTCTTCGGTGCCATGGATGGTGCCTCCAAGTTCGTGCGTGGTGATGCCGTCGCTGGTTTGATCATTACGGTTGTAAACGTTTTGGGCGGCATCGTGATTGGTGTGACCCGCTACGATATGGATCTCGGTGAAGCTGCAGACGTCTTCACAAAACTGTCGGTCGGCGATGGTCTGGTTTCTCAGATCCCAGCTCTGATCGTATCCCTTGCTGCTGGCCTGCTTGTGTCCAAAGGCGGAACGCGAGGCTCTACTGATAAGGCCGTTCTGGGTCAGCTTGGGGGGTACCCGCGTGCTTTGGCTGTCGCCGCAACGCTCTTGTTGATACTTTCACTTCTGCCTGGGTTGCCGTTCTTGCCGTTTGTGATGCTCGGTGGTGTCTTGGGGTATTCCGCATACACTATCCCTAGAAAAAATGCGGAGACAAAAGCAGCGCAGGTCAAATTTGATCTTCAAAAGGTTGAGCAAGAAAAATCTGTCAAAAAAGAGTCAGTCAAAGACAGTCTCGAATTGCCAGAAATTGAACTGCGTCTTGGTAAGCAATTGACCGCACGTTTACTTGCAGCAAAACCGGAAATTGGCAACCGCATTAACAAAATGCGTAAGAAGTTTGCCGAGCAATATGGTTTCGTTGTTCCCGAAATTAAGGTGACTGACAACCTCAACCTGGAGCCTAAAAGCTACGAGTTCCGCATTCATGGAACAATTGTGGCCTCGCAGAACATCAATGTTGGTGAGTTGATGGTCATCGGCGGTAAACGTGGACTGCCAGCCTTGCCGGGGACAGAAACCCGTGAGCCAGCCTTTGGAATGCAGGCAATGTGGGTTCCAACTGCTTTTGAACATGAGGTTAAAAGGCAAGGCTATACAACGGTCGATAATCTGTCTGTTGTGCTGACGCATTTGTCTGAGGTGATCCGAAATAACCTTTCTCAGCTGCTGTCCTATAAGGATATGCGTAAGCTTTTAGATCGTCTTGATCCAGCTTACTCGCGCCTCATTGACGATATTTGCCCTCAACATATCTCCTTTTCCGGCTTGCAGGCCGTGCTAAAGCTCCTCCTTACTGAGCGCATGTCTATTCGAAATTTGTCGCTGATCATGGAAGCGATCGCAGAGATTGCACCACATGCCCGACGTCCTGAGCAAATCGCAGACCATGTCCGTATTCGAATGGCGACGCAGATCTGTGGTGATATCGCCGGCGATGGCAGCCTCAAAGTGCTTCGTCTTGGCAATCGCTGGGATCTGGCTTTCCATCAGGCCTTGAGACGAGACGCCAACGGTGAGGTGCTCGAGTTTGATATGGAACCGAAGCAGGTTGAAGAATTTGCGCGGGACAGTGCAGAGGTTATTCGCGAGCATATCTCCGCAGGTCAACGCTTTGCTGTGGTCGTTGCTCCAGAGGCACGCCAATACGTGCGTATGATCACGGAGCGAATGTTCCCCGCATTGCCAATCCTGTCCCATATGGAAGTGGCGCGCGGTGTTGATATTGAGGCGCTGGGAACAGTTTCGTGACCCTTGAAAACGCCCCAGATGCAATTCTTAGTGTTTTCGTAGTGTTTTGCCGCGTTGGGGCATGCCTAATGGCAATGCCTGGATTTTCGTCGCCGCGTGTGATGGTAAGGGTGAGATTGTTCATTGCAATTGCGGCAACACTCGCCATCTCGCCGCTTATTCTGGTGGTTGTCGAGCCAATAATTGCAGCCGCTCCGTTAGATGAGCTTCTTCGGATCATATTTGTAGAGCTGTTGATTGGTGTTCTCATCGCTACATTTGGACGTGCGTTCTTCGGGATGCTCCAAATGATGGTCGGAGCAGCAGCAAATGCGTCAAGCTTCAGCATGCCGATGTCCGTCGTTGAAGAATATCAACAACTCCCGCCTATGGCTGGGTTGGTCACGCTAACCGCGACTACCCTGCTCTTCATCTCGGGCGCGCATGCAGATGTGTTTGTTGCTTTGGCTCAAAGCTACCATGCGGTTCCTGTCGGAGGGGACTTCGTTCCTGGCGCGGCATTGGATCAGTTTTCTACTAAATTGATGCAAGGCATGGTTTTGGCGCTCAGAATCACCAGTCCGTTTTTGCTCTATGGTCTTATTGTGAACCTAACGCTGGGTTTGACCAACAGACTTATGCCCCAGATGGCTGTGTATTTTGTGGCCATTCCGGCGGTCATGATGGGCGGACTGTTCATCTTGTGGCAAGTCGTTTCAGAGTTGCTCCGGCTATTTTATGCCGGTCTGGGCGACTGGTTGGTGTTGCAGTAAGCCATGGATAAAGTACGCGTCACCCGCCTCAAGCGGATTATGAAAGTTCAGGAACAAAAAGAGCAGATGATCAAATATGACATTGCTGTTCTTGAGAGTGAGATCTTACAATTTGATGACGAAGGTAAGGAGCTCATAACGCACTGGGGGCAGCATGAGGGGCAGTTGCGTGAAATCATGAACAAAGCCATTTCACGACGTCTGGATACAAACAACCGCAATAAATCTTTGAAGGAAAAGCAGAGGACTGCGTTGTTGGATCAGCTTCTCGACCAAAAGCGCCAGACATCCATGACGGAAAAACACCACCAAAAAGCAGTTCTCTCCTTTGACCGTTCAGAAGAGAAAAAACTCTTGCAGGAAGTTGCAGAGCTGCATGCTGATCCAAAAAAGGTCAGGCCCAGATAAGACACAGAAACTAGGGTCTGTTCAATTATGAATGTCCCTTCTTTTTGACTATTGGGAGTGCTCATGTCCATTCAGCCTGTCAGCGACCTTATTCTGGACGTTATAAATCAAGCGGACCCAGCAAAGAGCAGAGGAGCAACTCGTGCTCTTAGTGCGCCGACTATCGTTTCTAAAGATTTACCGGTCTCAAGCCCATCTTGGGGGGTGTCCAACAGCTTCTCCAGATTTATGGCAGAAGCTGATAGCGCTTCTTCTACAGCGCAAAGCGAAGGGCAAGAAGGTGTAAAAGGCCTGACGTCCATGGGGAACCGCTATTCCCAAAAAATGGAGACTGCTGATTTGGGTGAAAAGCTTGAAAGTGCAGTGTTACAGACCTTCGTAAAGTCCATGCTGCCGAAAGAGCTGGAAACTGTCTATGGCGGTGGAACAGCAGGCTCTATGTGGAAAGGTCTTATGGCCGAGCAGCTTGCAAACCAACTTGCTAAATCTGGTTCTATAGGTTTGGCCGAGATGCTGATGCCTGACACCATTCGTCCAACGCTCCCAAAAGAAGAGGCATAGATGTCCGAGTTATCTGCGGCTGAGCATACACAGCTTATCCCACACGAAACCAAGCCGGTCGCTTCTAAGACGGATCATACCGACGCGGATGCATATGTTCTCCCGGAGGATTTTCTGGCGCTGTCAAAAAGCATTGCGCGAGTGGAAGTCCTGTTGGATGCCGAAAATGAAGCTCTCGTCGGGAACGGGAGTGTTGATCTGGAAGAAAGCGCCTATTTGAAGGGCAAAGCGATGCTTGAACTTGACCTAGCAGGCAAGATTGTTGGCCCTGCAAATCTGCCGAGTGAACTTGTTGTTCGGCTTCAGACCCTTCACGACAAGCTCGCATCCAACATGAAGCTGCTGTCCACACAATTAAATGCCGTCAAGGACGTCTCTGGCCTGTTGTCCCGCGTGATGAAAGAGCAAGATTCAGATGGTACGTACGAAGCTGTTGTTGGGAGCTGGTAGCCGCTTATGTTGAAAGTTCTTGTAACTGGTATCTGGATTTGCCTTGTCACGCTCGGTGCTGGATATTTTACCGCGCTTTACAAAGCGGACTTTGATCCATTGATGCAGAAGAATACGCATCTGGAGGGGTTGGATTATCAAAGTACACCATCCATCAACGTACCGGTTTTAGAAGATGGTAGAATCTACGGTTACATTATCGCTCAGTTTGTATTCACCGTAGATAGTGACATTTTGGAAAAACTGGCCGTTCCGCCCAATGCCTTTATTGTCGATGAAGCATTCCGCCTGATTTATAACAAGGCTGATAAAGAATTCGCTCAGCTCCAGAAAACTGACTTGAAGGAGCTGACAGATGAGGTGCGTGAACGGGTTAATAGCCGGTTTAAGGCCGAGATTGTACAGGATGTTCTGGTGCAGGAATTTACGTTCCATGTGCCTGCAAACCTGAAGGGAAACTTCAATGAGGACGCTGGAGAAACAGACGCCTCATGATGAGCAAGTGATGATTGATTAAATGGTTTGCCAATACAAAATATTACATCGAGCTGTAGGCGCAATTGATGCGCAGGACGAAGGGCGGGAACTCAGAGCAAACGCTATCGTGGTAATGCGCCCCGCAGCAGCTCCCCCATCCTATGAGATTCTTTATGCGCCTTTGACCTTGAAGCAGATGTCTATCGGCATGTACGTGGGCACGACCCCTCATGGAGAGGTTAGGTTACGTCTTTCAGGAATTTACGGAGCAAAGCGTCCGGTTATTAAGTCGGACCAGCCTTATCTGCTTTTGTTGGCTGCAAGCGGTCGAAATGCCCGCATTGATGAACTCAAGGCACAACCAAAGCCAGGTCAATAAAAAAGCGGAGCACATGCTCCGCCTTTTTTATTTTAAGTATTAAGGCGCTCTTATGCGCCTTTTTCTGCTTTCTCGGCTTGCATCACTGCAAAGCTGGTCAGGTGATCCATCATCTCAACAGTTGCTGCGTTAGCCTTCTCTGCGTCATTATTTGCAACAGCTTCAGCAAGTTTGTGATGGCGAATAGCTGAATCTTCAAGTTGTTCAGCGCCGCGGAAAGCGCTCCATGCACGGCGGCTCATCGTCTGTAGAGGCGCTACAGCGCGTGCTGTGAACGGGTTGCGTGATACAGCGCATAAAACTTCATCAAACACTTTGTCGGCACGTAAGTAGCCTTTGACATCACCAGCGCGAGCTTGTGCAAGGATCTCTTCGGCACATTGGTGCAAAGCTTCGCGTTCTTCTTCAGTGGCGCGCGCAACAGCAGAGGCAACAAGAAGTTGCTCCAGCGGCTTCCGCGTTTCCAGAACAAGCACGTATTCGGAGTTTTCGACCTCAGAAACAAAAAGGCCCTTACGTGGGCGAATAACAATCAAGCCTTCCGTTGAAAGGCGCTTGATAGCTTCGCGCACAGGGGTGCGGCCAATGCCGGTCCGTTCGCAAAGATCGCCTTCAGTCAGGGCCATGCCAGGGGCAAGGTCAAGGTTGACAATCAACTCTTCAATAAGGCGATATGCTTTGTCAGCGAGGCTCTCCTTTTTATGGGTAGCCAGAATCTGCTCAATAGCCATTGGTTTCTTTCTTATCCAGGCATTTTGTTCCCAGGTGCTCTACGTGTAAGTACAGCAGTGGCAGGCCTTATAGGCTTCGGAACAGAAAAATGTATTCTTCACTCTGTGACGTTGAGTGATTTACGAAGAACTGACCTGCGTTCAAACAACAGCAGACCGTTCATCTCTTAATATCAGGTTTCCCCGTACCTGAGTATACCTATCTTTGCTGATGTTCAGCAGGAAAATAGTTTCCTCATGGTTTAAAGAAGCCTCACATACTCAGTAATGAGGTGGCTTTTGATTGCCGGGAGCTTGGTCGACCAAATCCTGAAAATCCATCAGGTGGCTCTTCATCTGCCCCATAGCAGCAACAAGGCGATCAATGATCATTGCCTGATTGGAAACAACATCGTTGAGAGTTTCGATCGTCTGGTTCTGGTGTGTTACATGCACTTCCAGATCATCGACCCGCTCTTCAAGGGTTTTACTCATAATTTATCCTGTAAAGGCTCTGTGGGTGCAGGGGTGTTTTAATATCTCTGTCTTGTCAAGGGCGCTTGCTGACGCGACGCAATAATCCTTCAGAAACATGCAATAATATGAAGTTCTGTGGTGTTTCCAGGCGTTTTATCCCGCATTTATTTTCCGGCGTTCTTTGTTTTCCGCATTATTACCTATCTGGCTAATTGCGTTTTTCTCAATTTTCTGTTGCTTATCCTATAGGTAAAGTTTCTACACGATGCGTGAAGCCGTGAACACTAGGAGAATTTATTGACGAGAAACGTCCTGGGTGGCAGCGATTCACGCCTCCGTAAGGTAACGTCAATAACCAGTGCACGGCCCTAGGGGGGAATAATGAGTGACATTCTAAAAGGAACACCAAACCCTCTTGAAGAAGCGGAAAGAGAATCCGGGCGCGCTGATCAGGAATTGTTTGGGATTGGAGATCTTGCGGAAGAATTCGATATCTCAACCAGATCTATCCGGTTCTATGAGAGCAAAGACCTGCTTTCACCTCAACGTGTCAACGGCGTGCGTATCTATAATCGCAAAGACCGTGCTCGTTTAGCTCTTATTTTACGCGGCAAGGCTATTGGGTCTTCGCTATCAGAAATAAAGCATTTTCTCGACCTCTATGGTCAGCACGGCGAGGGGCACCAGCAGCAGTTGGAATATCTCGGTTCTCGTACTGGCGAAGTCTTGAAGGAGTTAAATGCGAGGCGAGAAGCTTTGGAAGTCACTATCTCTGAGATTCAATCCATACACAATGAATGTATGGCGAAGTTGGAGGAGCAATAGATATTCAGATTGAAGTAGGTGAGGCAATCGCCTCAAGTTCTTGTGTAACGTGTATTCTGGTGCACGCTACCAACTAGTGCTTTGATAGTGCTGTGGGAAACTCCTCTATCACACCGTTTTCACCTTAAGGTATAATTACCTAAGGACGGAGTTGTGGTAGTAATATCTACGTAATTTTAGGTAATTAAAAATGAATAATACAACCTGAGATGGACGAACTAGGTATTCATGCCAATTAGACATAGCTTTGGAAATTTTTAATTATTTCGGAAGTCATAAACGAAACTAAATACCTTAAAATCAACCTCTGAAGAATTAATCGCATTAAAGGTGTGAAACTGCGAAAACAGAATGCGTTGAGGGTGAGTAATCTCGTCGCGGAATAGCGATCATGCTTTCTGGCACAATCGAACTCGTAGGTGCCGTTGCCTCCGTAAAAAGGAACTGCACGTTGAGGCGATATTACCGTATTTCCCCGCGTTTAGAGGTTATTTTCTCAGAACGTAAAACCTGAATTTACAGAAACAAGCAGTGCGTAAGAACAACTGAACAAGCATAAAACGGAATGAGAATATCAATGTCCCTGAAAAAAAGTCTCTTGCTTGGTGGTAGCCTGTTCGCAGCAGTAATCGTTGCGGGACCAGTTATGGCAAAAACTCTCGTATATTGCTCCGAAGGGTCGCCTGAGGGCTTTACTCCAGCGCTTTATACGTCTGGTACTACATTTGATGCCAGCTCCCGCCAGATCTTCAACAAGCTCGTTGAATTTAAACCTGGCACCACAGAAGTTGCTCCCGCACTTGCTGAAAGCTGGGAAGTTTCTGAGGATGGAAAAGAATACACATTCTATCTGCGCAAGGGTGTAAAGTTCCACACAACCAAGTGGTTCACGCCAACTCGTGACTTGAATGCAGACGATGTGATCTTCTCGTTTGACCGACAGGGCAATAAAGAAAATCCATACCACAGCGTATCTGGCGGTACTTACGAGTACTTCAACGCGATGGGCATGCCTGACCTGATCGAAAGCATTGAAAAAGTTGACGATTATACCGTCAAGTTTAAGTTGAACCGTCCAGAAGCGCCAATGATTGCAAACCTTGCAATGGACTTTGCGTCTATCCAGTCAGCAGAATACGCAGACGCGATGATGGGCAGCAAAGATACGTTCGACCAGAAGCCAGTTGGCACTGGTCCTTTCCAGCTTGTTGGCTATCAGAAAGACGCTCTGATCCGTTTCAAAGCGAACCCGAATTACTGGAATGGTAAGGCTCCGCTTGACAACCTTGTCTTCGCGATTACCCCAGATGCATCAGTTCGTTATCAGAAACTGGCGGCTGGTGAATGTCATGTTATGGCATACCCAAATCCGGCTGATCTGGAAGCAATGTCAAACGATCCTAAAATCAACCTTCTGCAACAAGAAGGTCTGAATGTTGGCTACATGGCATACAACACCCAGCGGCCACCGTTTGATAATCCCAAGGTTCGGAAGGCTCTGAACTCTGCGATCAACAAGCAAGCGATTCTGGATACGGTTTTCCAGGGTGTTGGTCAGATCGCCAAAAACCCGATTCCACCGACAATGTGGTCTTACAACAATGAAATTGTTGATGATCCATACGATCCAGAGGCCGCCAAAGCCGCCCTTGAAGCTGAAGGCGTTAAAGACCTTAAGATGAAGCTGTGGGCTATGCCTGTACAGCGTCCATACAACCCGAACGCCCGCCGCATGGCTGAAGTTCTTCAGGCTGATTTTGCAAAAGTGGGTGTGGATGTTGAAATCGTAACTTATGAATGGGGTGAGTATCTTAAGCGCTCTTCCGACGTAAATCGCGATGGCGCTGTTCTGCTTGGTTGGACTGGTGACAATGGTGACCCGGATAACTTCCTGGGAGTTCTGCTTTCCTGTGATGCTGTAGGTGGGTCCAACCGCTCACAATGGTGTAACGCTGAGTTCGAAGACCTCATTGCCAAGGCAAAGCTGGTGACTGACGTAGATGAACGCGCGAGACTTTATGAGGAAGCTCAGGTAGTGTTTAAACGTGAAGCGCCTTGGGCAACTATTGCGCACTCACTTGTTTCTGAGCCGATCAGTGTTCGCGTCGAAAATTACAAGATTGACCCGTTTGGTGGTCACTACTTCTATGGTGTTGATCTGAAGTAGGAATAACTTTCCGCTGGACATTGTGTATCCCGGCGATGTATTCGCCGGGATACTTTTTTGGAAAAGGTCTTCCATGCCGTAGGTTGCTACTTACGGATAAACAATCCTCTGATTGGTGTGACTGAAGTATGCTTCGTCTCATATTTAAAAAACTAGGCCTGCTCATCCCAACATTTCTCGGGGTGACTTTGGTCGGGTTCTTCTCAATTCGCCAATTGCCAGGTGATCCTATTCTGCTTTTGGCAGGGGAACGCGGTGTTAGTCCTGAACGCTATCAGCAACTTCTGGTTCAGTTCGGTTATGATCAACCCGTATGGCAGCAATACATTTCCTATTTGGGCAATTTGTTACAAGGTGATCTGGGCACCTCCATCGTTACGAAACAGCCAGTTCTGACTGAATTCATGACGCTGTTTCCGGCGACTGTAGAGCTGTCTATCTGTGCAATTATCTTTGCGATTGTCATTGGTTTACCTGCGGGAATTATCGCAGCGGTAAAACGTGGCAAAGCGCTTGATTACTCCGTAATGACTACCGCATTAGTTGGCTATTCCATGCCAATCTTCTGGTGGGGCCTGCTGCTGATCATCTTTTTCTCAGGAACGTTGGGCTGGACACCGGTATCCGGGCGTCTCTCTCTGTTGTTCTGGATTGAACCTGTCACTGGCTTCATGCTGATTGATACCTTGCTCTCTGATGAGCCAGGTGCGTTTACATCTGCAGTCAGTCACTTGATTCTTCCAACGATTGTTCTGGGAACGATTCCTCTGGCTGTGATCGCGCGCCAGACCCGCTCTGCCATGCTGGAAGTTTTGGATGAAGACTATGTACGGACAGCCCGTGCAAAAGGTCTCTCCAGTTTCCGTGTGATTGGTATTCACGCATTACGCAATGCGCTGATTCCCGTCATCACAATCATTGGTCTTCAGATCGGTGTGATGTTCGCTGGCGCTATTTTGACAGAAACAATTTTCTCTTGGCCTGGCATCGGTAAATGGATGGTCGACAGTATTTTCCGTCGCGATTATCCCGCTGTGCAGGGTGGTCTATTGATGATTGCTGCAATCGTCATGATCGTAAACCTGATCGTTGACGTGCTTTACGGCCTCGTAAATCCAAAAATCCGGCACACGGAGTAACTGATGGCTGACGTGACACAAAATTCTGCGCCGGACACACGATTTGAATTGATCGTAAATTTCTGGCGCCACTTCCGCACCAACAAGGGTGCGGTGTTTGGGCTTTTCTTCTTCCTAGCCTTAGTCGTTATTGCTGTTCTGGCTCCAATTCTGGCGCCACATTCAGCGATTGAACAGTACCGGGATGCTCTGTTGGTTCCACCTGCATGGCAAGAAGGGGGAAGCTGGACCTATGTTTTGGGCACTGATGCAGTGGGCCGCGATGTTCTTTCGCGCCTGATTTACGGCAGCCAGATTTCACTTAGTATCGGTGTGATTGTGGTCTCCGTAGCACTGGTTGTTGGCGTCACCCTCGGTCTGGTTGCAGGTACTCTTGGCGGCTGGGTTGATACAGTTATCATGCGTATCATGGACGTTGTGCTGGCATTTCCATCCTTGCTACTTGCTCTGGTGCTGGTTGCAATCCTTGGTCCATCGCTGGTCAATGCGATGATAGCCATTGGTGTCGTCCAGTTGCCCTATTATGTGCGCCTGACAAGGGCCTCGGTTATCTCTGAGATGAGCCGTGAATACGTTATGGCTGCGCGCGTTTCAGGAGTAGGTACACTGCGCCTGATGTTCGTGACGGTGCTGCCAAACTGTATGGCGCCGCTGATCGTGCAAGCCGCATTGTCCTTTTCTACTGCAATCCTTGATGCCGCCGCACTTGGTTTTCTTGGCATGGGTGCGCAGCCGCCTCTACCGGAATGGGGTACAATGCTTGCTGAATCTCGTGAGTTCATTTTGCGCGCACCTTGGGTTGTTACTTTCCCGGGTGTTGCGATCCTGACAACAGTGCTCGCAATTAATTTGATCGGTGATGGACTGCGTGATGCACTCGATCCCAAGATGAAGAGGAGCTAAGGGTGGCCCTTCTTGAAATAGAAAACCTCACAGTCGAATTTGACACGGTTGAGGGACGTTTTCGCGCTTTGGATGGTGTGAGCTATTCCGTTGATGCGGCAGAAGTTCTCGCGGTTGTCGGCGAAAGTGGCTCCGGAAAGTCCGTTGCCATGCTGGCTGTTATGGGCTTGCTTGCCAATAACGGGCACATGTGGGCGGATAAGATGACCTTTGAAGGGCATGATCTTATGAACATGTCCAATAAGCAGCGCCGTAAGTTGATTGGCAAAGACATCTCCATGATTTTCCAGGAGCCTGTCGCCAGCCTCAATCCGTGCTTCACAGTTGGTGCTCAGATTGATGAGACCCTAAAAGAGCACACCAGCATGAGCCGCGGTCAGCGTAAAACCCGCGCGATCGAGCTGTTGGATTCTGTAGGTATGTCTGAGTCCAATAAGGCGTTGAAAAAATACCCGCACCAGATGTCCGGTGGCCAGTGTCAACGCGTGATGATCGCGATGGCTATTGCTTGTAAGCCGAAGCTTTTGATTGCGGATGAACCCACAACAGCGCTGGATGTAACCATTCAGAAGCAGATTCTGGATCTACTGCTCGACCTGCAGCATGAAATCGGCATGGGCTTGATCATGATCACCCACGATATGGCTGTGGTTGCTGAAACCGCTGATCGTGTGATTGTTCAGTACAAGGGCAAAAAGATGGAGGAGTCAGGTGTTCTGGACCTCTTTGAAAACCCGAAAAGCCCCTACACCAAAGCTCTGCTTTCAGCGCTTCCTGAAAACGCAACAGGTGATCGCTTGCCTACGGTCTCCGATTTTCACCTCGGTGATGAAGGAGCTGCATAATGGCTGATGATATCATTCTTGAAGCTCGTAATCTGGTGCGCGAATACCGCTCCAAAGAGGGTCTGTTCGGCAAGGTCAACGTGAACCGTGCGCTGAAAGGGATCAGCTTCAATCTGGAACGGGGCAAAACGCTTGCTGTGGTTGGTGAAAGTGGGTGCGGTAAATCTACACTTGCTCGCATCCTGACACTGATCGATCCAGCGACCTCTGGCGACTTGCTGGTAGAAGGCAAGAAGATCGACATCTCCAAGGAAAAGCTTTCTAAAGAGATGCGTTCCAAGGTCCAGATTGTTTTCCAGAACCCCTACGGCTCGCTCAATCCACGCCAACGTGTTGGTGACGTGTTGATGGAACCGTTGATGATCAACACGGACATGACACCGGCAGAGCGTCGCGATGCAGCGATGGAAATGCTGGTTAAGGTTGGTCTTGGTCCTGAGCACTTTAGCCGCTATCCGCACATGTTCTCAGGCGGTCAACGCCAACGTGTCGCGATTGGCCGTGCTTTGGTTCTGAGACCGTCGCTGCTTATTTTGGATGAGCCCGTTTCAGCTTTGGATCTGTCTGTTCAAGCGCAAATTCTGAACCTGCTGGCAGATCTCCAAGATGAGTTCAACCTCACCTACTTGTTTATCTCCCACGATTTGTCAGTTGTACGTTACATCGCGGACAAAGTGATGGTGATGTACTTCGGTGAAGTGGTTGAGTATGGCACGCGCGATGAGGTCTTCGGAAATCCTCAGCACGAATATACACGTACCTTGTTTAATGCGACTCCACAGGCAGATGTCGCCCATATCAAAGCACGTTTGGCTGCATCAAACTAAGTATCTGTAACCATTTAATCTCCAAGAAGGCGGTTCCCCTGCGGAATCGCCTTTTTTGTTATTTTACCAACTATTTTCCCAGTTCTGTGGAATGTTGAAACAATATATTTGATTTTTAAGCAATTAAGAGGAGATTTTACCAAAAAATACGTATAAGATAACATCGTTTACAGCTATTGCGCTGTGGGAGTACGCTTGGGAGGGCGACAATCACCGCATAAAGGGAGCTTATTAAGGCATCCTGTCTGCGGCTTGTCATTTTCCCAGATTATTCCAGCGGATGCAGCTTTCTTTGAAGGTGCGGGCAAGCTCTTAGGGGGGCTGAGTCAGTCACGTTGTAAATCCTATTAAAAGGGCTGCGTAAAGCGGCTTCGAATAATTGAGCAAAGGCGTTGGCTTTTGTATTCACTTTAGGTGATTGGGGACACGAGAAATGAAAAAATCAATTCTTATGGGCGGTGTATTTGCTACGGTATTGGCGTTTGCTGCGCCGGGCATGGCAAAGACCCTTGTTTACTGCTCAGAAGGTTCTCCTGAGGGCTTCACACCAGCTCTCTACACAGCAGGCACCACGTTTGATGCATCTTCCCGCCAGCTCTTCAACAAGCTTGTTGAGTTTGGGCGCGGCACAACAAGCATCGTTCCTGCGCTTGCTGAAAGCTGGGATGTGTCTGAAGATGGTAAGGAATATACGTTCCACCTTCGTAAAGGCGTGAAATTCCACACCACCAAAAACTTTGCTCCATCTCGCGACTTTAACGCAGATGACGTGATCTTCTCATTCGACCGTTAGGGCAACAAAGAAAACCCGTACTATGGCGTTTCTGGTGGTACCTATGAGTACTTCAACAGCATGTCCATGCCGGACCTCATTACCGAAATCGTCAAGGTCGACGACTACACCGTGAAGTTCATTCTGTCTCGCCCAGAAGCCCCGATGATCGCAAACCTTGCGATGGATTTTGCATCCATTCATTCCGCTGAATATGCGGACAAAATGATGGACAACAAAGATGCGTTCGACCAGAAACCAGTAGGCACTGGCCCGTTCCAGCTTGTTGGTTACCAAAAAGACGCTGTGATCCGCTATAAAGCCAATCCGGATTACTGGGCTGGCAAGGCGCCGATTGACAACCTTGTCTTCGCGATTACTCCAGATGCTTCCGTCCGCTATCAGAAGTTGAAAGCTGGCGAATGTCATGTCATGGCATATCCAAACCCAGCTGATATTGCAGCAATGAAGGACGATCCAGAGATCAACCTCATGCAGCGTGAAGGTCTGAATGTTGGCTACATGGCCTACAACACTCAGATGCCTCCGTTTGATAATGTGAAGGTCCGTAAGGCACTTAACTCTGCTATCAACAAACAGGCAATTCTGGATGCAGTGTTTCAGGGTGCTGGTAAAGCAGCAATCAACCCGATCCCGCCAACCATCTGGTCTTACAAGGCTGATCTGAAGGACGACGCTTACGATCCAGAAGCAGCAAAAGCCGTGCTGGAAGCTGAAGGCGTTAAAGACCTGAAGATGAAGATCTGGGCAATGCCTGTGCAGCGTCCATACAACCCGAATGCCCGTCGTATGGCAGAAGTTATTCAAGGTGACTTTGCTAAGATCGGTGTTGACGTGGAAATCGTCACTTACGAATGGGGTGAGTACCTCAAGCGCTCCAAAGACGTAGAGCGGGACGGTGCTGTTCTTCTCGGCTGGACCGGAGACAATGGTGATCCAGACAACTTCCTCGCGGTTCTTTTAGGGTGTGATGCAGTTGGTGCAGGTAACCGTGCTCAGTGGTGTAATGCTGAGTTTGAAAGCCTGATCCAGAAAGCGAAAATAACCTCCGGCCAAGCAGAACGTACCAAGCTTTACGAACAGGCTCAGGTTGTATTCAAACGGGAAGCTCCATGGGCAACCATCGCACACTCATTGGTTTCCGAGCCAGTCTCTGTAAACGTCAAAGACTACAAGGTTGATCCATTCGGTGGTCACATTTTCTACGGCGTTGATCTGAAGTAATTCAGAAAGATAGTGCATAGATACGAAAAGCCCCGGCATAAGTCGGGGCTTTTTGTTTTTCATCTGCATAAAACTGTGCCTAGCCAAATTGTCAGATGGATCGATGCCCCCTCGATAAAGTAGCATTCGTAAAAATTACAAGATCATTGTGAGCTGAGAGAGTGTGGATTTATGGGTAATTATCTTAAGGAATTTCCAACAAAAGATGGCTATTTTGGCGAATACGGTGGTGCATTCCTTCCGCCAGAGCTGGTGAGTCAATTTGAAGAAATCACGAAGGCTTATGAGAAGATCTCCGGCGATGCGACCTACATCAACGAGCTGCGTTACATCCGTAAGCACTTTCAAGGGCGCCCAACGCCGATCTCTCATGCACGTAACCTCTCCAATCGCATTGGCGGCGGCGCGAATATCTATTTGAAGCGTGAAGATCTGAACCATACAGGGGCACACAAGCTCAATCACTGCATGGCGGAAGCGCTCCTTGCCAAATACATGGGCAAGAAGAAGCTGATTGCCGAAACCGGAGCAGGGCAACACGGCGTGGCCCTTGCCACCGCAGCAGCCTATTTTGAGCTGGAGTGCGAAATCCACATGGGTGAGGTGGATATCGAGAAGGAGCATCCAAACGTTGTACGCATGCAGCTTCTCGGTGCCAAACTGGTGCCTGTTGGCTTTGGTGGACGGACGCTAAAGGAAGCGGTCGATTCAGCGTTCACCTCCTATATGGAGCAGGCAGATGAAGCTCTGTTCGCAATCGGCTCTGTTGTTGGCCCGCATCCATTCCCGCGAATGGTACGAGATTTCCAGCGAATTATTGGCATTGAAGCACGCGAGCAGTTCAATGAGATGACCGGCAATCTGCCAGACCACGCCGTTGCATGTGTTGGTGGCGGGTCAAATGCTATGGGACTGTTCTCAGGCTTTATCGAGGATAAATCAGTTAAGTTGCATGGTGTTGAACCGATGGGTAAAGGCCCAGAGCTTGGACAGCACGCGGCAACGATGACCTACGGCAAACCGGGGATGCTTCACGGCTTTAAATGCCGGGTTTTGGAAGATGCAGAAGGAAATCCGGCTCCAGTACACTCTATTGCATCGGGTTTGGATTACCCAGGTGTAGGGCCAGAGCACTCCTATCTACATGATATCGGTAAGGTGCATTACGGTTCAGCGACTGATGATGAAACGTTGCAGGCGTTCTGGGCACTGTCACGCTATGAGGGAATTATCCCAGCTCTGGAGAGCTCCCATGCCGTGGCTTACGCAATGAAGCTTGCAAAAGAATGTCCAGGAGAAACCATTCTAGTGAACTTGTCGGGACGTGGAGATAAAGATCTGGATTATGTTGCCGATAATTTCGGCACAGGTGATGATCTCAAAATCTAAAAGGTATTCGGTTGGCTTGGATTTAAATGAGCACAAGAGACTCAAACCATAGGAAAGGGAGCTTAGCTCCCTTTTTTCTTAGGATGTTCGGCTACGAATGGCGACATAAGATGTGTAGGAAATTCCACCTGCACCGGAGATAAACGCGGCCACATCACGTGCAGGCCCACCGTAAACAACTACCTGAAAAACAATGATCGCAAAGAAAAGCATCACAGAGGCGGCAAAGGTTTTGCCAACAAACAAAAACGCACGATTCATCTTGAAATTACCTTGGTTTGGCGATCAGCCTGAATACCTAAATATACATATGGGTCTATATGGGGAGGGAAAGCATAAGTGCAAGAAGGTAAAGTTGTACCCAATAAAAAAGCCTCCGCAAATACTCGGGAGACTTGAAATCCTCTAATGAGGAATGGTGGGCGATGAGAGACTCGAACTCCCGACATCTTCGGTGTAAACGAAGCGCTCTACCAACTGAGCTAATCGCCCCCGTAGGGTGGTACGCCGTGTGGCGTGAGGAGGTGTTTAGGCGGTTTGCTGTTTCCCCGCAAGTCCCCTTCATAACTTTTCCCAAAAGAATTGGCGAAAATTGGATATTTAGTACAGATCTGAGTGCTTACCGTTGTTTTAATTGAATTATTTGCCTCATCCCTCCTTTGGAGGCGCAATCCTCCGGTATCCTGCGTAAGCCAGAGCACTCATCATAACCGATCGTCTGGGAGAGGCACGGCGTACAAACTGCAACTTGGATACGTACAATCTGTAGGCCGTGAATAATGCTAGAGAGCCACTTAATGTGCTGAGCAAAATATCAGGTGTTTTGGACCCAAGAAGCGGCGAGATAACACTGATCGCGGTTGGGCCGGAAACACTGCCAACAGCCCAGATGAACAAAAGGTAAGTGGAAAGAGCAACACTGCTTTCCGGTTTTCGTTCAAACGCATGGGCGACGCAGATGGATTGTAATGGAAAGCTGAGGCCTCCAAGGAATAACAACACCACACCTAGTATTGCAAGAAGTTGGTAGTTCTTCAAAAAACCAGAGTTCCACCCTGCAAAGGGGTCTGCCACAAGAAATGTCAACATAATGGTTGTGATGAGCAGGGAGGAGCCCAGGATAATCCAGCGACGGTCAATGCGGTCAGAGAGTGAGCCGATAGGCCATTGGAAAAGCAGGCGCCCAATGTAAAGCATCGCGATCATAAGAGCTGTGGTGCTTCCACCAACACCAGCCTTGGAAAGAGAGAACGGTACAATGGTGAGGAGGCTGGTTACAATCGCGCCGGAACAAAACGAACCCAGAACAGCGACAGGGGACTGCGCCCAGATATCCTTAAGCTTGATGCGTTTGGATTTATAGGTTCGTGGTGGAACTGAATGCGTCATGCACAACATCACTACAGCAGCGAGTAAGACTGCACTCAGCAGTTCCATCATTTGCAGCGGAACCTCGCTGAATTGGGCCACGAAAATCTGGGAGAGAATGGCCATTGCGCCAATTAATATGGAGTTTGCCGAAAGGACACGCCCACGCACTTCATCTTTGATGGTCTCGTTCAGCCATGCATCCGATGTGGCAAATAAAACGGCGAACGCAGCCCCCATGAAGAAACGAAGAGCCGACCAGAGTATGATGCTTTCCGTATTCTTGAAGAGCAGCAACAGCAAAGCGGTGAGGCCAGCCGCTCCTGCAAAGGCGCGAATATGACCAATGCGGTTGATCATACGTACACCGCGCATGCACCCGGCCATAAAACCAAGGGAATAGGCCGCTGCGATGAAACCAGCCTCGGAGGCAGAACCTCCTACACCAGCAATTCGCAGGGGCAGCGTTGTCATAAGGGCAGAGCTGGCAAGTTGAGCCAGAGCGCTAGCCATAATGATCGCATACAGCGATATGAGCGAAGCTTTAACCATGCAGCATAGATCAGCGCCCGCAAAGGCGTTGCATCCCCGTTGTTAATGTTGATGTCGTGGGAAGATTATCTTTCCAACTGCATTAATGTTTCGCAGGGGAATGTGACCGGATTGCGCGAGAATTAAATCTAAGCGGTGATATTAGTATGAGCTTTACATGAGCTAAATACGACCAGTTTACGGCTCAAAATAAAACTGCCGCCAACTGATAAATCAATGGCGGCAGCAAAATTATTTATGATTTCGGTCGGTTAAGAAACAACGTTACCTGCACTAAGTTCTTTAATTGCAGCTTCCAGTTGATTGTAATGAGAAATTACAACATCAGGTCCAAGTTCGCGGACAGGAGTATCAGTGTAACCAAAGTCAACGGCAATCACGGGCAGGCCAGCGTTCCGGGCGGCGGTGATATCTGCGTTGGAATCTCCAACAAAGATAGAACCTGCGCGTGCGCCGCCCGCAATGTCGATAGCGCCAAAAACAGGCATCGCATCAGGCTTGTTCTTGGAAAAGGTGTCCCCACCAACCACAGCATCAAACAACTGGTCCATTTCCATGGCTTTCACCAAGGGCTTGGCAAGTTTTTCCAGTTTGTTTGTGCAAATAGCGGTTTTCCAGCCGGCTGCTCTAAGTCTTGCAACTGTTTCCAATGCCTCAGGGAAGGCAAAGGTGTGATCTGCAATATGGGTCTCGTAATGGCGAATGAACTTAACAAGGAGCGGCTGAAGAATTTCTTCGGTCGCTTCTACCTTGTTCGCCTCAAGTCCACGGCTTAGTAGGGATTTTACGCCAGCGCCTACCATTTTTCTTACCTTTTCAGGCTCAATGGCTTCAAATCCGGCTCCTACCAAGACATGATTCATCGACGCAGTAAGGTCTCCGATGGTCTCTAGGAGAGTCCCGTCAAGGTCAAAAACCAGAACTGGTGTTGTCATACTAAAACTCGTTTTTATTGAGAAAATCCGCGCCACATTATCTAATTTCACGGTGAAGTCAATTTACGGAGAAAACCTATAGGGAGTTGAGAGGATTGTAACTTGGCGGTACTCTCTCCTCATGATAATCAGCAGGGGTTATGTCAGAGTAGACCCGAGCACGGTAACTAGGCAAAATTGTTCTTATGAATTGAACAGTTTGCCAGAGTGCTTTTGGTCCGGGGAAGAGATATTAGTCAGATGGCAATGAGTTTGAAGGCACAAGCCGCAGCTGCAGCACTCAAGGAAGTTAAGCCCGGTATGAAACTGGGGATTGGTTCGGGATCAACCGTAAATGAAATGATCCACCTTCTGGCAAAGATGGTTGAGGACGGGTTCGAGATCATCGGTGTCCCGGCATCCTCCTATTCTCAGACCCTATGTGAAGAATTGGGCGTGCCGCTGACAACGCTGGATGAAACGCCTGTTCTGGATCTGGTTATTGATGGGGCCGATGAGATTGATCCGGCTTTGAACCTGATCAAAGGCGGCGGAGCTGCACTGCTTCGCGAGAAAATCATTGCGGCGGCATCTGGCCGCATGCTTGTGATCGCAGATGAGAGCAAAATTGTTGATACTCTCGGAAAGTTCCCACTTCCCGTGGAGGTTGTCCCTTTCGGGCTTGAGGCGACACGGCAGATGATGCAAAACAGCTTTGAAGCTGAAGGTTTGCAAGGCGAAATGATCCTGCGTATGGCAGGTGACAAGCGCCTTGTAACAGATAACAGCAATTACATTATTGATTGTCATTTAAAGGCAATCAGCGATCCGAAGTCACTGGCAAAACGCTTGGAAGTTATTCCAGGTGTCGTTGAACACGGGTTGTTTATTGATATGGCGGTACGGGCCTACGTGGCTGGTACTGATGATATTCGTGTCTTGGAACCTTGAAGCATCCTGTCACTTTCGACAGGATAGCTACTTATAATATGGGGGAGCCTTCATATGCTCGTTAAGTTCAAATCTGCTGCGATTGCTGGTGTTGCGTCACTGGTCGTTGCTGGTGTTCTTGTGGCCAGCCCGGTTATGGCGCAGGACAAAACTTTTTCTGAAAGCCACATTGCAGCAGCGCGTGCAGCGGTGAAAGCAACAAAGTCCATTGAAAGCTTTGATAATATCCTGCCTGACGTGGCAGAGCGCACTCGCACCCTCTTCATCCGCTCCAATCCGGCAATGAGCGCAGAGATTGATGTGGCTGTGAATGAATCAGCTGTTGAACTGATTCCACGTCGTAAAGAGCTGAATTATGTGATTTATGAAGTGTGGGCGCGCCGCTTTTCTGAGGAACAGCTGAACGAAATTGCGACCTTCTACAATTCAGAGACTGGTAAACGTATGGCTGATCTGTCCCGTACACTGACTGCATTGACCATTGGTGCTGCAAAACAGTGGAGTGATGTGATCAGTACAGATATGGTTTCGCTTTCTCGCCGCAAGCTGGATGCACTCTCGGCTCAGTAATCGATCACGAAATTGCAATCCAAAATGAACAGTTTGATCAGATGCGCCCCTTGAAATTTGGGCGCATCTGGCCCAAATCAATGCCTACGATTTTTAAAACCTATTCCAGTAACGAAATGTCGTTGCATTAGGTTCTATTGCAAACGAAAGTGGGCTGTAATGACTAATTTCGACTACGATCTCTTTGTTATTGGAGCAGGGTCTGGCGGCGTACGTGCAGCACGTATTGCAGCAGGCCACGGTGCCCGTGTTGGTATCGCAGAAGAATTCCGTTATGGCGGGACCTGTGTTATCCGTGGCTGTGTACCAAAAAAGCTCTTTGTATACGCTTCCAAATTTACTGAAGAATTTGCAAATGCGGATGGGTACGGCTGGAGCCTGAATGGCACGCCAACCTTCGACTTTGATAAGCTGGTCGAGAACAAAGACAAAGAAATTTCCCGTCTCGAAGGCGTCTATCGCCGTAATCTGGATAAATCCGGCGTTGAGCTGCACGATACCCGTGCTGTGATTGAAGGCCCTAATACGGTCCGTCTGCTCTCCACCAATCAAGTGATAACAGCCGGGCGCATTCTGGTGGCTGTTGGTGCAACGCCAAATGTTGATGCAGGCCTTGTTGGTTGCGAGCACACCATCACCTCCAACGAAGCCTTCCACCTTGCAACGTTTCCCAAGCGTATCGTCGTCGTTGGCGGTGGCTACATAGCTGTTGAATTTGCTGGTATCTTCAACGGTATGGGGTCTGAAACCACGCTGGCTTATCGCGGTGAAGAAATTTTGCGCGGGTTTGATATGGATGTCCGCACCGGTTTGCATGAGCAGATGGTAGAAAAAGGCATCACGGTCAAAACCAAAACGACGATTGCTTCCATTGTGAAACACGAGGGCGGCCTGACAATCACCACTCACGGCGGCGAAGTGATTGAAGCAGATCAAGTTCTTTATGCGATTGGGCGTCGTCCGAATACTGCTGGACTAGGTCTGGAAGACGCGGGCGTTGAGCTCGATAAAGCTGGTGCCATAGTTGTGTCTCCGCAAAGCCAGAGCTCGGTTGAGAGTATCTTTGCCGTCGGAGATGTGACCAACCGTGCGAACCTGACACCGGTTGCAATCCGTGAAGGTCATGCCTTTGCAGACAGCACCTACGGCGATAAGACATGGCATGTTGATCACTCTATGATCCCCACAGCTGTGTTCTCACAGCCTGAAATCGGCACTGCTGGGCTAACACAGGAAGAAGCTGAGGCACGATTCGATAACATCGACATTTACGCCTCCTCCTTCCGCCCGATGAAGAACTCGCTTTCAGGCAAGCCGGGCAAAATGCTCCTCAAAATGCTGGTGGACGCAGATACCGACAAAATTCTGGGCGTCCACATTATGGGGCCTGATTCTGGTGAACTCATCCAGATTATCGGTGTGACACTCTCCATGGGGGCAACCAAAGCGGATTATGACCGGACCATCGCAGTTCATCCAACTGCTGCAGAAGAGCTGGTGACAATGCGCGAACCAACGCAGCGCATTCGCAAGAACTAAACTTAAGTTGACTTTCAAAGAGCCGCTGGTTGTTGCTAGCGGTTCTTTTTTTCCATGTCGCAGTGACAGGGACACAGAGTTTTCGATAGGAACACCCGTGACTGACCTTTCTCAGGATCAAATTTGCTACTTCGGTTATGGCTCGTTGGTCAACGAGGAAACGTTACCCGCAGGCACAACTGTGATTGCTGGAGAACTGAGTGGTTGGAAACGCGAATGGCGTGGATGTTCAAAAGGCAAACAAGGCAACGGCAAAATGGCTGGAGTAGGGGTGTGCGCCTTGGGTGTCCGTGCTGAGGAAGGCTCGACCATTCGCGGTGCAATGGTTCTGGATAACAAGGCTAATTTGCCGGCTCTGGACAAACGGGAATGGCATTATTCTCGCAAAGCGTTGGAAACGGCAGCTTTCGCGCCTGACTGCGGACGAGACATGCCTGCGGATACGTTCCTCTACCAAGTGCAGCCGCAATTTGCGCATTGGGGAAATGAAGATCATCCAATTCTGCAAAGCTATGTAGATTGTGTGATGG
Organism: Pseudovibrio sp. Tun.PSC04-5.I4; assembly: GCF_900104145.1. Taxonomy (NCBI): domain Bacteria; kingdom Pseudomonadati; phylum Pseudomonadota; class Alphaproteobacteria; order Hyphomicrobiales; family Stappiaceae; genus Pseudovibrio; species Pseudovibrio sp. Tun.PSC04-5.I4. Next base: position 993,422 of record NZ_FNLB01000006.1, read on the forward strand.
CTGGCTTCCACCGCTTGTGGGGGGAGGAAGGGCTTAAACACTTTGTGGACACCACAGATGGTTGGAAACACGTTCCTGTCCTGCAAGATCGCGCCGACCCAATTTATCCAAGGGCTGTTGTGTTATCTGAAAACTTGATGGGTACGATTGACGACCTGCTGAAAACCGTTGGTGTTCAATACATTAACCGCTGAGAATGCGTGTAATTTGGCCTCGATATGAAGGTAGTGTGTAACTTTACACAAGTGTTGCAACTAGGCCTGATAGGTCAGGTTGAAACATCTAACTATCAAAAGACACTTTTCTGGAACATCTTGTCATGAATATCGAGAAAATTGATGGATTCTGACAGCTCAATTGGGTTTTGAGCTATCCTCAAGCTTCTCTGACAAAACAACGTATACGTACCCCTAGTCAGATAAACGGGCGGCGTGTATAAGCCTTTCTGGGCATTTGTCGAAAAAAAGAGAATTGCTCGGAGCAACAATGCTGCTGCATAAGACGTATTGGGCGCAACAGCAGCTTTCCGTATTAATGGAGTTTTAAAATGGCGGAGAAATGGACACCGGATTCTTGGCGGTCAAAACCGATCGTGCAGATGCCGGACTATCCAGATAAGGAAGCACTGGCAGACGTTGAAAGTCGCCTCGCAACTTATCCGCCGCTCGTGTTTGCAGGTGAGGCGCGCAAGTTGAAAGCGCAGCTCGCTGATGTTGCCGAGGGGCGTGGATTCCTCTTGCAAGGTGGTGATTGTGCGGAAAGCTTTGCAGAGCACCACGCTGATCACATCCGCGACTTTTTTAGAGCGTTCCTGCAAATGGCTGTTGCTCTCACATATGGAGCTCAGCAGCCAGTTGTAAAAGTTGGCCGTATCGCAGGCCAGTTTGCAAAGCCTCGTTCTTCCAATATTGAGAAGATTGATGGCGTCGAGCTGCCAAGTTACCGCGGTGATATCGTCAACGATATCAACTTCAACGCTAAATCACGTGTTCCTGATCCACACCGTCAGATTATGGCATATCGTCAGGCTGCTGCAACGCTCAACCTTCTGCGCGCATTCGCGCAAGGTGGCTTTGCAAACCTTGACCATGTGCACCAGTGGATGCTGGGCTTCGTAAAAGATAGCCCGCAGGCGCACCGTTACCAGGAAATGGCTGATCGGATTTCCGACAGCGTGTCCTTCATGCGTGCATGTGGTGTCGATCCAGATAACACCCCCCAGCTGCGCTCAACTGATTTTTTCACCAGCCACGAAGCTCTGCTTCTGGGCTATGAACAAGCGCTGACCCGCATCGATTCCACCACTGGCGAATGTTACGCAACTTCAGGGCACATGCTTTGGATTGGTGATCGTACACGTCAGTTGGATCATGCCCACGTTGAGTTCTTCCGCGGTATTAAAAACCCGATTGGTCTCAAATGTGGTCCGTCTCTGGCACCAGATGAACTGATCAAGCTGATCGACGTTCTGAACCCGGAAAACGAAGGTGGACGTCTGACGCTGATTACACGTTTTGGTCATGACAAAGTATTTGACCATTTGCCAGCAATGGTGCGTGCAGTTGAACGCGAAGGTAAGAAGGTTGTTTGGTCATGTGATCCAATGCATGGCAACACCATTACCGCCAACGGCTACAAGACACGCCCGTTTGAGCGTATTCTGAAGGAAGTTGAATCCTTCTTTGCCGTTCATCGTGCAGAAGGTACACATGCCGGCGGTGTTCATGTTGAAATGACAGGTCGCAACGTGACCGAATGCACAGGTGGTGCACGCGAACTCTCAGCTGAGCAGCTGGGTGATCGTTACCACACCCATTGTGATCCGCGTTTGAACGCTGATCAAGCTCTGGAACTGGCATTCACAATTGCGGAAAATCTTCGCAAAGAGTCCGATGACCGGGTTGCTGTAAATAGCTGACTTTAGGCATTTATATAAAATTTACGATAAGGGGCTGTACATTGTGCAGCCCCTTTCTTTTGTGCTAGACAATGTGTGCTAGACACATAAAATGTAATATCCTGTCTTCAAAATTTGTTTAATTGTCTGACGAGGGTGTAGCCCAACATCGTCCTCAGGGAGAGTTCTTTGCTTCAGAGTGCTTCACTTCTATCAGGATATTCAGTTCTCATCGTTGATGATAACAATTACATGCGCTCGATCTTGAGAACGATGGTTTCAGGATTTGGGGTTAGGTCCATTTTTGAGGCAGCAGATGGTGCTGATGCGATTGCAATTTTGTTGGATCGCCGACCTGATATCGTTTTGTGCGACTGGATCATGCATCCTATTGATGGAAACGATTTTCTTCGTATCTTGCGGCAAGATCAGGATACCGACATTGCCAAGACCCCGGTCATTGTGATCACCGCAGACTCGCGCCGGTCGGTTGTCGTTGCTGCACGCAATGCGGGTGTAAATTACTTTCTCGCAAAACCAGTCGCCCCAGCCATGCTTTATGACCGACTAAAGGCAATCATCATGCAAGGGGATGAACCTATTCAGGCCAGGGATATGGCGCAAATGCCTATGGGGACACGCATCCAGCAGCATTTGGATGTCATGGCAAAGGCCAAGGAATCCGGGAAACTGCGCAAAAAGAACGCGGAGTGATCTGCTGGTCTGTGAATCCTTTGCTTTGCATTTCAAGTATGCAGTAGATGACCTTTTCTCCCCGCAAAAAACGCTGTACATGAATTGCTAAGCTATTCAAGTTCAAGAAAACAGGGCCAGCCCTTCCACCCATTGCAACCTGTGAAGTTTATATGATGATTAAAGACCAGTTTCGCTTGGCTGTTGTCCAAGCCAACCCTTGCCTTGGCGATGTTTCTGCAAATGCCGATATAGTTCGACACCACCGTGGCGTAGCTGCAAAGCAAGGTGCCGATCTGGTCCTTTTTTCTGAGCTGTTTCTGGCCGGGTATCCGCCAGAGGATCTGGTGTTGAAGCCAGCCTTTGTGGAAGCATGCAAACGCGAACTGGATGTTCTGGCCAGCGAGACGGCTGATGGTGGTCCAGCACTGCTTGTTGGTCTGCCATGGGCGCAGGATGGCAATCTCTACAACGCTGTTGCATTGCTGGACAATGGCGTTGTTGAAGGAATTCGCTTCAAGGCTGATTTGCCAAACTATGGCGTATTTGACGAAAAACGCGTATTCGACGCTGGCCCGAATCCCGGCCCGATGAATTTTCGCGGTGTGCGCATTGGTGTTCCGATCTGTGAAGACACATGGGCTGATGAAGTTTGCGAATGTCTTGCGGAAACCGGGGCGGAAATGCTTCTGGTCCCAAATGGCTCTCCCTATTACCGCGACAAAAACGATGAGCGTATTCAAATCATGCTGGCGCGTGTGGTGGAAACCGGTTTGCCGCTTGTGTACTGCAATCAGATTGGCGGACAGGATGAACTCGTGTTTGATGGAGCATCTTTCGCACTCAATCACGATCGGTCACTGACGTTGCAACTCAGCCAGTTTGCCGAGGACATCGGTTATCTTGATTGGCAAAAAGATGCGGATCAGAACTGGGTCGCGCAAAAGAGTAAAATCGTTGCTCTGCCGGAGACGCAAGAAGCTGACTGGCTTGCGTGTGTTCTGGGCCTCAAAGACTACACCAATAAAAACCGCTTTCCAGGTGTGGTTCTCGGTCTGTCAGGTGGCATCGATAGCGCAATCTGTGCTGCCATGGCTGTGGATGCTTTAGGTGCAGATCGTGTTCACTGCATCATGCTGCCCTTTCGTTATACCTCTGATGAAAGCATCAAGGACGCGAAAGCCTGCGCAGATGCGTTAGGTGTGAGATACGACACCATTCCGATCTCTGACCCTGTCGAAGGCTTCCAGAAAACACTGGAGCACGTCTTCGCAGGCACTGAGAGCGGCATTACGGAAGAGAACCTTCAGTCCCGGTCCCGCGGTGTGATCCTCATGGCTGTCTCCAATAAGTTTGGTGCCATGGTCGTGACAACAGGCAACAAGTCAGAAATGTCTGTCGGCTATGCAACCCTGTACGGCGACATGAACGGTGGCTTTAACCCGATTAAAGACCTCTATAAAACCGAAGTTTACCGCCTGTCCGACTGGCGTAACAAAAATCACCCTGCTGGTGTCATGGGACCCGCAGGTGAGGTTATTCCAAACAATATCATCGTAAAGGCACCGACTGCGGAACTGCGTGAAAATCAGAAGGATCAGGACAGCTTGCCAGAATATGATGTTCTGGATGATATTCTGCATTGCCTCGTAGAAGAAGAATTCAGCCTTGACGAGATTGCCAGTCGCGGCCACTCTATGCAAACCATCCATCGAATCGAACACCTTCTGTACATCGCAGAGTATAAGCGTCGCCAAGCTGCTCCGGGCGTAAAAATCACGCTGAAGAACTTTGGCCGTGACAGACGTTACCCAATCACAAATAGATTTCGGGATCGAACCTAGATTAGACATGCTGCTCCCAACGTCTGCCTGAACATAAGGGCAGTACGAAGCAACGCATATCTGGACTTGATCTCGAGTATTCCGGCGAGCAAGGTTGCTTTGCCTGAATCAATTTCTTCGTTTCTTAGGTTAAGTCCATGAATTTATTCGAATTTCTTCAGCGCAACCTGCGCTGGGTCGCAGGCGGTTTTCTGCTTGGCTTTGGCTCGAGTTTTGGCCAGACATTCTTTATTGCTCAGTTTTCTTCTCAAATCAGAGAGACCTACAACCTTTCCCATGGCGATTTCGGATCCATTTATATGCTGGCCACACTGGCGAGTGCTGCAAGCATCATCTACCTGGGTAAAATCGTTGATTATTATCGACCTGTTGTTGTTGGTTGCATCGCAATTGTCATCCTTGCCGGATTCAGTTTCTTAATGAGTTGGCATAACTCGATAATATTATTGGGTGTTTCTCTCTTTGGATTACGTTTGTTTGGGCAAGGTTTGTTACCACACACCTCACAAACAGCCATGTCTCGGTGGTTCCATGGGTCGCGCGGTAAAGCACTTAGCCTTGCCTCATTCGGTAATATGGCTGGGGAAGCATTGTTGCCACTGGCCGCTGTAAGTCTCATGGCAACCGTGTCATGGAGGGGGCTGTGGTCCGGCGCTGGCATTACGCTTCTTGTCGTGTTCCTACCGCTTGCATACCTGACCTTGAAGAAAGACCGCACACCGGAAAATCCACTGACCTCATCCGGTGTGAGCGGGCCATCCGTTAGCTGGACACGAAAGCAAGCCATGGCAGACTGGCGGTTTTGGGTGGTGATGACCGCAGTGCTGGCTGTACCATTCTTAGTGACTGGGCTCATGTTCCATCAGGTCCCCTTCATGGAAGCAAAGGGTTGGGATAAAACTGCCATACCATCCTACTTACCGATCTACGCAGCAGCCGGTGCCGTGTTCTCAATTCTGGCAGGTATGCTGATTGACCGCTTCTCTGCTGTGTCCTTGCTCCCACTTTCTGTCTTGCCGCTTGGTGTTGCAGTACTGGTGTTTGCGTTTGCGGGGGAGGAGTACTTCCTCGCTATCGGCTTTACCATCCTCGCAATCACTGCGGGTTCATGGGGTGCCATCGCCTCTGCTGTTCTGGCAGAGTTATATGGCACGGCGCATCTGGGCTCTATCCGAGCAATCTACTCAGCAATGATGGTGTTTGCATCCGCACTGGCTCCCGGCCTGATGGGGGTTCTACTGGATCGTGGTATAGAGCTGGACACACAATTTGCATTCTCCAGCCTCTACTGTTTCGGTTTGGGCTTGGTGCTATTTTTGGTTAGACCTTATCTGCAACTGGTCCGGTCTCCAGCGTGAAGATGCATTGAGATGCTATCTCGTAGCTAATTACCCTATAAAATCCGCGTGTGCGGACCAATGGTTGGTTGACCCATACCTGCGGACGCGATACCCGAATGACAACCTATGAATCGACGAGAAGGCTCAGCCATGAGTGTTACGGTACGCTTCGCGCCATCACCAACTGGCCACATCCATATTGGGAATGTGCGCCCGGCGCTTTTCAACTACCTCTTTGCAAAAAAGCAGGGCGGCAATTTTGTCCTGCGTTACGACGATACTGACGTTCAGCGCTCAAAAGAAGAGTATGCAGAAGGTATTGCAGAAGATCTGAAATGGCTTGGTATCAACCCTGATCGCGTTGAAAAGCAATCTGCACGCTTCGCGCTCTACGATACTGCTGCCGCCAAGTTGAAAGACGCAGGCCTTCTCTACCCCTGTTATGAGACACCTGAAGAGCTAGAACGCCGCCGTAACCGCGCGCGCGCTCTTGGCCGTCCTCCGGTTTATGACCGTGCTGCTCTTAAACTGACAGACGAGCAGATTGCAGAGTATGCAGCAGCAGGCCGTAATCCTCATTGGCGCTTTAAACTGCCAAACCATGCAGCAGGTGATGTGTTTGCACCTGAAAGAACTGAAGTCCATTGGGATGATGTAATCCGTGGTCGTCAGACTGTTGATCTGGCGTCTTTGTCCGATCCGGTTTTGATCCGTGCGGATGGCACATACCTTTACACGCTGCCATCCATTGTTGATGATGCTGATATGGGCATTTCCCATGTGATCCGCGGCGAAGACCATATCGCTAACACCGGTGTTCAGATTGCAATCTTCAATGCACTGGATGCAAAAGTTCCAGAATTCGGCCACCATAACTTGCTCACAACAGCATCAGGCGAAGGGCTCTCCAAGCGCTCTGGCGCCCTGTCTATCCGCTCGCTACGTGCGGAAGGCTTTGAGCCAATGGCTGTTTGCTCGCTTGCAGTGTTAACTGGCACAAGCCATGCAGTTGAGCCTGCCAAAAACCTGGATGCACTTGCAGAAATGCTGGACTTCTCAGGCGTTTCCAAATCAGCTGCAAAGTTTGACCCTGATGACGTTGGACACCTAACTGCAAAACTCGTCCATGCCATGTCCTATGCAGAGGTTGCAGAGCATCTCAAGGAAGCTGGTATCACCGGTGGCGAAGAGTTCTGGCAGGCTGTACGTGAAAACTGTTCCACCGTCGGGGATGTATCCAAGTGGTGGACGTTGGTTACGGGTCCAGTCGCTTCAGACGTTGCTGAAGAAGATCAGGAGTTCATCACACAGGCGCTCGCATTGCTCCCTTCTGAACCTTGGGACACTGCGACATGGGGCGAATGGACCAAAGCCGTGAAGGGCGAAACTGGTCGCAAGGGCAAAGGCTTGTTTATGCCTTTGCGCAAAGCGATCACCGGTCAAGCACACGGCCCTGATCTGAAAGATATGCTACCGCTTATTGGTCGGGAAAAAACTTTGGCCCGACTTTCCTGATTGGTCCCTTGCGGGGTTCAACTTCGCGAGGAACAAATTTCTTCTGAACGATGAGAGGCTCGGAGGTTTCGCTCTGGGCCTCAATTGTATTCAGGTCCTGACGCAGCTCACCCTCAGATGGAATCGCCGGATAGGTAGGCGTTGCGCCCGGTGTTAAGTCCTGAAGTTGTCCGCTGCCAATACCTTGTTCCAGAGACGGGATACTTGGGGCCAGATCAAGACTATTGGATGCAGCTCCTGACCCATCACAGGTACACGCAGGGTCGTTGGTCTGGCGGAACACGTAGGCATTGGCCAAAGAGCTGTAGGGCTGGCCAGCAAGGGATCTCATTTGCGCCGGAGTTTCCTGAGGCACTTGGAATACAAACAATTCCGTATCCTGACCGGGGCAGAGCGCCTGACAGATTTCCGTATCCTCAGCCAAATCTCCGGCATTGGAGTTTGGATTGATCGGGAAGTAATAGCCATCGCATTTGCGCACACACATGGTTGCAAATTGCTGATCGCCAGAAGAGAAACCGGCTGTAGAACGTGGCTCCAGTTGCAAAGGCTGCCCACCGAGCTGTGCTGGGGGCGCTAACTGATCAGTTGGTTGCTGAACTTGCTGATCTGAACGGTCGGAACAGTTAAGATCCACCAGTGCTTGACGCACTTCGTTGAGACGGTCTTGAACGACACTGGAATAGAGTTCCTGCTGGCGCTGGCTATCAAGATACGTCAGATTCTCATTCATTTGTTGCAAGGAAGAGCTGAGCTGCTGACATTGCGGCGGACCTAATGAACCATCACAACTGAAACTGGTCATCTGTGATTGGACATTGCGGATATGGATGAGTTGCTCCTCATAGGCGGTCTGCCAGCTGTTGGAAGCACCTTCGCTCTCAACTTGTTCTGAGAGTTCGACGAATTCGGCTTCAAGTCGGTCACAGACCTGCGGGCGTGCAAGACTGCTCTCCACCCAGATGAGGGAGACTCCCAGCGAGAGTGCAAGTGCAGCAGTGGGTCTGGTAGGGAGAATTCTGAAAAGGTTCATAGCCCGCAATCGTAAGTTTAGTGAGACAGTTCATAGAGATAAGTTATTCTATGTCGTTAATGGGGCAAAACCAAAGGTTTATGAGAGGTTTTGTAAAAAACGCAGCGTATGTAGCTGGTAGTTGCCCAAAAGCATCTTATATTCATGCAGAACCATTTGATCCTGTAATTGAAATGTAGGTGGAGGAGAACTCTTGAAAGTTTCTGCGCTCGGAAAATCTGTCCTGAAAGCATTTGGCATTATCACAGTAGCAACAGGGCTGGCATTGGGTATGCTTGGAACAGTGGCGCAGGCGCAAGAGCCTGACCTCATTTTCAAAAAATCTACTGTTTGGAAGCTTCTAAGTCCTGATCATAAGCTGGCAACCTATGCGCTGGATGATCCGGAAGTTGAAGGAGTTGCCTGTCACTTCACCATTCCTGAAAAGGGGGGCTTTTCAGGTTGGCTTGGCCTTGAAGAAGAGACGTCAGACGTGTCCCTAGCCTGCCGTCAGGTTGGTCCAATCAAGTTCAAAAGTAAATTTGAGCAGGGCGATGAAGTTTACAGACAAAGCCGGTCTTTGTTCTTCAAAAAAATGCGAATTGTTCGTGGATGTGATGCAAAGCGGAACGTGCTGGTCTATCTGGTTTATTCCGACAAACTGGTTGAAGGTAGTCCGAAAAACTCGACTTCAACGGTTCCAATCATGCCATGGGGCGATCAAATGCCTGAGAAATGCGCTGACTACCTCGATGAGTAGAATCTTGATTTAGGATGAACTCATTTCATGCAAAACAAAGGCTGCGATGTACGCAGCCTTTGTTTTATCAGCATATCCGTAGAATTTTATAGGGCTCCGCAACAGTGGCCAGCAAATTCAAACAGAGTTCATAGACAAGTAAATGGCAAGAAGAAGAATGGGACTTGAGATTATGCTTGCCACAATTATAGCCCCCAGAGCATGCTTCAGCATATTCAACCCCCGCTTGAATTATGAAACTGAGCTATTCTCCAGATATATTAGCATGATTAATTAAAGTTTTCACTAATAACGAGGCCCGTTTGCGCGGATGTGGCAAACCGCGCGGCTCCTACAAAGTTAAAATTCGCCTATCGCATTGATACCATTTTTGTTTTTGAATCTTCTTGCTTTTGTTGCAGAGCGGTCAAAATTACCTTGTCCTGCTTATAAATATCCTGTCGAAACTGCAGAGCGCCGTTTTCATCTGCAAAAGCCGTATAGTAACGTAGATGAACGGGAACCTTTTCAGAAAGGTTCAACCGGACAGTTTTGCCGCGCGCACGCAGGCGTTCCATTTTAGTTCGGCTATAGCCGGAAGGAGCCAGTAGCACTTCCCCAAACGTAAAGGGGTCTTGTAATCGGATGCAGCCATGGCTGAATGCACGTTGATCCTTATTAAACAGGCGTTTGGAGGGAGTGTCGTGCAAATAAATATTATACTTGTTGGGGAACATGTATTTGACAGCTCCCAGAGCATTCTTGCGCCCGGCATCTTGGCGAAGTTGATACCCAAACTTGCGCTTAGTCACCGAATTCCAGTTCACTGTGGTTGGGTCAACGCGCTTACCGTTTTTGTAAATACGAATACCGCTCCCTGACAGGGCTGAGGAATTACGCTTCAGCTTTGGAAGATATTCATCGGTGGCAATAGACCACGGAACACCCCATGTCGGATTGATCTCGGCATAGGCAAATTTATCTGAGAACAAAGGTGTCGCATTACGCGGCTTGCCGACCACGCTTCGGGTTTCATAAAGGACGTTGGTGCCCTCCATAATCCGAACCATTTGCTCCGCAATATTCACTTTAACATAGCGACCATCGGGTAGGGGATCATCCCAACGCATCCGCTCCAAATTCACGAGGATCTGATTGCGGCGGTCTTCAAGAGACATATTGAGGGCAGCCCGCGTTTGCTTGCCAATAATACCATCCACCATCAGTCCATTGAGCTGCTGGAAAGCTTTGACAGCTTCAACCATGTTCCCATCATAAAGAGACGCGATCACTTCTGTCTCAGAGGTGTCGGTATAACCGGAATAGCGTGACATATAGCCCTCGGCCTTGAGGCGTTTCATCAACTGGGATACGCGTGGTCCAGTATCGCCAGGCCGTATACTAGGCCCATCCTCAATATAGACGGGGTAATTGGAGTTGATCGCTTTGTTGTAGAGGACCAACTGTTGCTGCAAAATCTCATAGGACGGTGCTTCGGGCTTCAGGTCCGCGATCAAGCGCTCAACAGATTGTGTCGCCTCCAGCTGAGAAAGCATTTCCTCAAGCGTTGGGACGTACGGGTTGATGTAGACCTTCTTCAAAACCTTGGAAGGGGCAACAACGCCACCTGCCATATGCGCACTATAAATTGCAAAGGTACGGGTCAGTTGCAGCTCAACCAACGCAATGTCTCCTAGCTCAGCACTGCCATTGGAGGCTTCCAGAACATCAATAACGGAGGCCAGCTGGCGTACACCATAAGCTTGTGGATCAAGGCCATGCTTCTCGGCTTGTCGCAACTCGTCAATCAGTTGGTAAGCCAGTGCTTTAAGCGATGTACCCGCAAACCAAACAGGCTCGAAATTGCGTAAATCATAGGCTTTGGCTAGCGCACTCAGTTGCTCATTCGTGAAGCCGGCACTTTGATAGGAACCATCATCGCTCAGCAGAGTTTTGATCATCTGCGCCAGTTCGGAAAGCTGTGCCTCCGCAGGCATTACATCCAGATCAACCGGGCTAGTTCCAGCTGGTGCATGTGTTATATTGGTAGGAACCTGCTCGATGCTCTCAGGGGGCTGAATGATTTCATCCACGCCAACAGGCGAGGTTAAATCACTAGATATCTCTGGTACATCAGTCTCGCTAAAATTGAGCGGATCAAGAAGATCTTGAGAAGCCGCCGCATTGCCGGTCGCGCTGGAAGGCGAGCTCAGTCCAAACATACCCAAAGCTAGAAGGGTGGCAAAGATACTCTTGTGAGACACGTGGCAGCTTCCCTGTATTTTCTCAGTGGTTCCCGTAGAATTGCATCTTCCTATGGAAATTTTGTTTTCAGTTTAGTTAGAAACTTTTGTAATCCGGGATCACTATGGCTTGACCTGTAAGCCACAATCAGCGAAAAGCAATCTATGAAAACGGCGATGCACACTTCTTCTTGCACCATTATTATTTGCAGCTAGCGACAACGCTGGCTGTGGCCGTTCTATCCTGCTTGTATTCTGCGTGAGATGAACGCCCGGCCAGCTGGCCAGGAGACGAACCAGATATGAGCGCGGACACCACCCAAGCCGATAAAGGGCTTCTGCTCACCAATACCTTGACCCGCACAAAAGAAAAATTTGTGCCAATAGACGCGTCTAGCGTGCGTATGTATGTGTGTGGTCCCACCGTCTATGACTACGCACATGTTGGCAATGCGCGTCCTGTTGTAATCTTTGATGTTTTGGCTCGTTTGCTGCGTCAACTCTACGGCAAACAGCATGTGACCTATGTGCGAAATGTCACAGATGTTGACGACAAAATTAACGAGCGTGCTGCGCGTGAAGGCACCACCATTCGTGAGCTGACCAACAGCACTGTTGCACAGTACCATGCAGATATGGCTGCGTTGGGCGCTGAGGCTCCCGATATTGAGCCGCGCGCGACCGAACATATTGAAGAAATGAAAACCATGATTGAGACGCTCGTCGACAAAGGCTTTGCCTATGTTGCTGAAGAGCATGTTCTCTTTCATGTTCCAAGCATGCCGGAATATGGCAAGCTGTCCAACCGGACCCTTGATGAGATGATTGCAGGCGCCCGCGTTGAAGTGGCCTCCTACAAAAAGGATCCAACGGATTTCGTCCTGTGGAAACCATCCAAGGAAAAAGAGCCGGGTTGGGACAGCCCATGTGATATTGCAACACCGGGTCGTCCGGGCTGGCATATCGAATGTTCTGCAATGTCAGAAAAGCATCTGGGCAAGGTCTTTGATATTCATGGCGGCGGCATCGATTTGACCTTCCCTCACCATGAAAACGAGATCGCTCAGTCCAGATGTGCTCATGGCACACATGCTATGGCCAACGTCTGGATGCACAACGGTTTCCTTCAGGTGGAAGGCGAAAAGATGTCCAAATCACTGGGCAACTTCTACACTGTTCACCAGCTTCTGGACACCTATGAGGGTGGCGGACGTAAATGGTCCGGTCAGGCAATTCGGTATGCACTGCTCCAGACACAATATCGCCAGCCGATCGACTTTACGTTCAAAAGCCTTGCAGAAGGCGAAAAGCAGCTCAAACGCTGGATTGAACTGCTGGATAAGAACGGAGTAACGGCATCTGATGAGGCTGCCCCAGAACAAAGTGTTCTGGAAGGGCTTCTTGATGATCTGAACACGCCTCGTGCATTTGCGGCTATGCACAAACTGGCACGTGAAGCGCGTGGCGGTGATGTTGCTGCTGCACAAGGGTTAGCTAATTCTATCAAATTCCTCGGCTTTGATCTTGTCTCGTTTTCACAAGCTCAGGAAGAAGAAAAAGCTGAATCTGAGGTCTCTCCAGAGGCGCAAGCGGAAGTTGAAGAGCTAATCGTAAAACGTCTGGAAGCGCGCAAAGCGAAAGATTTTGCTGAAAGTGATCGCATCCGCGATGAACTGGTCGCAAAAGGCATTATGCTCAAAGACATGAAGAACCAAGAGACAGGCGAATTCGAGACCACCTGGACTTGGCCTTAAGACAAACGATTTTGGGCGAGTAAGCAGTTACCACAAGAACGCTTGAAGTAAGCTCCATGGTTCTGTGGTCTCTAACCGTCTAGGATCGCAAAGGTTTCTCAGGGCGCATATATGTGCCCTGAGAGTACATGCGGAGTGCCGGAGGAGGGCATCTGCAAATTTGAGGGGAAGCCGGAGCACAGCTTTGGGCAATAAGTAGGGTAGGCATACTATGACGAAGGACCGTCTGTATCTTTTCGACACGACACTGCGGGATGGGGCTCAAACCTCCGGCATTGATTTCTCCGTGGACGAAAAAATTGCCGTTACTGACTTATTGGAAAGACTTGGCGTTGATTACATCGAGGGTGGATACCCCGGTGCAAATCCAACGGATACACAATTTTTCTCTGAAAAAAGAACAACAAAAGCCATCTTCACCGCATTTGGCATGACCAAACGGGCAGGTCGCTCCATTGGGAATGATCCTGGTGTGCAGATGGTTCTTCAATCCGCAGCAGATGCGACGTGTTACGTCGCTAAAAGCTGGGATTACCACGTTGATGTTGCCCTCAAATGCACCAATGAGGAGAACCTAGAGAGCATTGCGGACACCGTAAAAGCCACAGTCACCGCTGGCAAAGAAGCGTTGATTGACTGTGAGCACTTCTTTGATGGTTACAAGGCAAATCCAGAATATGCATTGGCATGTGCGCAGACAGCTTTTGAAGCTGGCGCGCGCTGGGTTGTTTTGTGTGACACCAATGGCGGCACACTTCCCTATGAAGTGACAGAGATCGTTGAAGCGGTGAAACAAGTGGTCCCGGGGTGCAATCTGGGCATTCACGCACACGATGATACCGGCCATGCCGTTGCAAATACACTTGCAGCTGTGGTGGCAGGTGTGCGTCAGGTTCAAGGTACGTTAAATGGGATTGGTGAACGGTGTGGCAACGCGAACCTGATCACGCTGATCCCGAACATGCTCCTCAAAAAACCATATAACGATATGGTTGAACTGGGAATTAAGGTTGAGGATTTAACGAAACTAACAGTAATATCAAGAAGTTTTGACGAAATTTTGAATCGATCTTCTAACGTTCATGCGCCTTATGTTGGTGCGAATGCCTTCGCAACCAAAGCTGGTATTCATGCTTCTGCGATCTTGAAAAACCCAGACACATACGAGCACATTCCACCAGAGATGGTTGGTAACCAGCGCCGCGTACTGGTCTCTGATCAGGCCGGTAAATCCAACTTGATGAATGAGTTGGGGCGCCTTGGTGTAGCCGCTGAAAAATCAGACCCACGGATTGATCGTCTGTTGACTGAGGTGAAGGAACTGGAAGCGCAAGGATTTGCCTATGAAGCCGCTGATGCATCCTTTGAACTTCTCGCCCGTCGCCGGCTGTATTCAGTGCCAGATTATTTTGACGTCCTCTCGTACCGCACAGGTGTAGAGCGCCGCTATAATGCGGTTGGTGAGCGTGTCACAGTCTCTGAAGCTGTGGTGAAGGTTGAAGTTGATGGCGAGCACTTCATGTCTGTTGCTGAAGGCAATGGTCCTGTGAATGCGCTAGATCTGGCGCTTCGCAAGGATCTCGGCAAATATCAAAGCACGATAGCTGACCTCGCCCTGATAGATTACAAGGTGCGCATTTTGAATGGTGGCACCAGCGCGATCACACGCGTTTTGATAGAAAGCCAGAATAGAAAAACCGGGAAGCGTTGGTTCACTGTCGGTGTTTCAGAAAACATCGTAGATGCCTCGTTCCAGGCCTTGGTTGATTCTGTGCGCTACTGCATTTTAAAAGCAGAACAGCTGGAAACAGTTTGAAAATAGATATGGTCGCCTATGCTGCCGCCATATGACTAAATAAGTTTTTTCTTCTTGGCGTCAGACCTTCTGACGCCAAATTAATTTGTAAATTGAGGATATTATGAGCCAGTCAGCTTTTGCGACTGACCAGCAAAGCGCGCGCGAAGCGTTTAAAGCTGGCTTAATTGCAGCCCTTTCGGCCTACTTTATGTGGGGCTTTGCGCCGATCTACTACAAATTCACAGCAGATATGCCGGCAATCATCGTGATCTGCTACCGGGTCATCGGCTCTGTATTGTTCCTTGGTTCATTTCTGGGAGTAGGGTCATTGAGGCGAGAGGTGTGGGGTATCATTTGTGACTTCTCACGGCTGAAATACCTTCTGATCTCGGCATCCTTCATCAGCGTCAATTGGACGATCTTCATCTGGGCCGTGGAAACTGGTCGTGTGTTGGATGCAAGCCTTGGCTACTTCATCAATCCGTTGGTGAGTGTGGGGCTGGGTGTGATCTTACTTTCCGAACGTCTCTCAAAAGCTCAGGTCGTTGCATTGGGTATCACCGTTGCAGCTGTCATCTATCAAACCATACAGGTCGGCGAGTTGCCATGGGTATCCGTGGCGTTGGCGTTGAGCTTTGCGTTTTATGGCTTTGTACGCAAAAGGACACCGGTCGGCGCTGTTGCCGGCCAGTTGGTGGAAGTTCTCATAGTGCTGCCCTTTGCTTTGATTAGTCTTTGGTACTTTGCTGTGGCTGGGTCGGGAGGCATCTATCCGGCTATTCCGCTAGAAGAACCCCTCTTTTTAGCACTTCTGCTGTTTACGGGTGTGATAACGGCTATCCCGCTGGTGGTATTTGCATATGCTGCTCGGCGCTTGCCAATGGTCTACATTGGCTTCCTGCAATACATAGCACCTTCAATCCACTTCATTTGCGCCATTTGGCTGTTCGGAGAAGAGCTATCCCAGGGAAGCCTTTTCGCCTTCGGTATGATCTGGTTCTCTCTGATTATCTTCTCTGTTGATGGCATTGTAACAAAGCGCAGACAAGTAAAGCTCGCCTGAAGCAATGGCCGCTGAATTCAATCAGCGGCCAGCCAGCCTACATATCCTTGAGGTCTGGATTCTCAACTTTGCAGCCTTCGATGGCTTTGCAGAGTATGTCGACACACTGGGAGACATCACTTGTGATCTCATAGGTGATGTCGCTGTCTGGCCGAATGAAACCCAACCCTCTCATGTGGTTCAGTAACTCCACCAGAGGTGTCCAGAACTGGTCAAGGTTGAGCAGCAGCATAGGCTTGTCGTGCCTGCCGAGCTGAGCCCAGGTTAGCATTTCCACGAGTTCTTCAAGTGTGCCGATGCCGCCGGGCAGAGCGATGAAGGCGTCTGCTTTCTCAAACATGGTGCGTTTTCGCTCATGCATGTCCTGCGTCACGATCAGTTCGTGCGCTCGTTCCAGCATGACTTCCCGGTCCTTCAGGAACTCAGGAATAACACCGGTGACTTCTCCGCCGTTTTCAATAACTGTGTTGGCAAGAGCGCCCATAAGGCCAATGGATCCACCGCCATAGATAAGGCGAATCTCTTTTTTGGCGAGCAACTCGCCCAATTGTATTGCCGCTTGCTCAAAAAGGGGCAAATTTCCCGCGTTTGAGCCGCAATATACGCAGATGCTTTTCAAGGTTTTCATGGGTATTCTGTCGCATTAGGCTAAGGTGATCGTCAAGCAAAAGACGTAGAATGAAGTTAACTTCACCAACATGCGCAACTTGCCTGATAGAGTGCACCTTGCTCCCCGGGTTAAACATGTATAACAAACACGATTAAAGTCTGTCTCTGTAACTTTGTGTTGAACAAAATAGGCGACCAGACAATATGATTAATATCTAAGCATGCCATGTCGAGCGGACATTGGCGTTGCTTGAGGAGCAATTGAGAACCATGTCGAAAACAGGGATGAACTTGTTGCTGACCGTTGCTGTAGTTGTTGCTGCGGGCGCAATAGGTGCAGGGGCGTACTACCTGAGCAAAGAAGAGACTTCAGTCGTTGCCGAAGCTGAAAAAGCTGTCGCAAAACTGCAGGCTGCTGCAAACGGTAAAGTACAGCTTAATTCGTCCAACTCTCAGAAAGAAAAAGCAGAAACTGCTCCTGAGGTGGACGTAAATGTGGATACCACGGCGGTGACCACAAGCAATGTCCCAAGCTTTGATGTGATGCGCGTGGAGCCATCAGGCGATGCGGTTGTTGCAGGTCAAGCTGAAGCAGGATCAATTATTGCCCTCATTTCTAATGGGGATGTCATCGGTAAGGGCATTGCAAACAATCGCGGTGAATTCGCTATTGTTCTCGAGCAGCCTCTAAAGCCAGGCGATCACGATGTGAGTCTGGAAGCCGTCAATCAGGAGACGCAAGAGAAGAGTGATTCCACTCAGCATATTGCAGTCTCAGTGCCTGAAGACAAGTCTGGTGAAGTTCTGGTTGTTCTGAATGAACCTGATGCTCCTTCAAAGATTTTGCAACTGCCAGAAACACCAGCTGTAGCTGAGCCAGTCATACTGGTGAAAAACGATAAGCCAAAATCTGAGGTTTCAGTTACCCCTCAGATGAAGACTGAGACTGCGATTCAAAATGAGACTGTGGCCGCAGACGTGAAAACAACTCCAGCTGCTGCCGAAAAGTCCATTGAGCAACCTGCAGCACCAGTTCAAGTTGCTGTTGAATCATCCACAGAGGCAGGCGTGCCAAAAGCAGCATCAGAAGTCGCAGTCGCAACAGAGCAAACTCCTGCTCCTGTTGAACAGCCAGTTGAAACCGCGATCGCCACTCCAAACACTGAACAAACCATCGCTGCAGTTGAACCTGTTGCGACGCAAGAATCTCAACTGGCCGTTAAAGCGGTTGAGAGTGAAAAAGGCAAAGTCTTTGTCGCTGGTGAAAGTGAGCCGGGCTCCCAAGTGCGCGTTTACGTTGGCAAAGAGTTGGTGGGTGAAGTCAAAACCAATACGGAAGGTCGCTGGCTTCTTGAAGCCGAAAAAGCTATCCCTGCTGGTGAAGTTGAGGTTCGTGCCGACAAGGTGGGAAGCATCGAAGGTAAAGTAGAAGCTCGTGCCGAGGTTGTCTTTACCAAAGGCGAGAACGATGTGATCATGATCCCAGTCCGCTTGGTAGCGGAAGGATCTGGCTCACGTGGCAGTTCTGCGACCGCTGGTATTGGTGAGTTGCCAAACGTAATTATCCGCCGCGGCGATAACCTTTGGAGCATCTCCCGCCGTTTGTACGGGCAGGGCACGCGCTATACGACAATTTATCAGGCAAACAACAAACAGATCCGAAATCCTGATCTGATTTACCCTGGGCAAGTGTTCATGCTGCCTGTTGCGGACCTGAATTGGAAAACAATTAATAACTGATCTAGATTCTTCTCTCTTAAAGTCCTATTTAAGAAGAGAAAGCTTTCCAGATCAAAATTTAGGAAAGCGCCGGATGGATAATCCGGCGCTTTCTCTGGTTTGCGATCCAAAAAATTGCGGCACAATGACCGTTTTCCAATCGGACAGCAAGCGATTTTGTAAATATCGTTAGCCTTCTGATTAATATTCCTAATTCGCTAAACCGTTCCAGTGTTCATCGGGACCTGCTGGGCAACAAGGCACAAGCATGACTGCAACAAAGAAAAAGCAGCAGGTGAATTCGCCACCTGTGTTGGATGCAGACGACAAAGGCCTGCTTCGTTCACTCAAAACTCTTTGGGTATATATGTGGCCTGAGGCAAGGCCAGATCTGAGAAAACGCGTTATCTGGGCTCTCGCAGCATTGATAGTCGCAAAGATCATAACTGTTTTCGCGCCCTACCTTTATGCTTGGGCAACAGACGCTTTGACCGCAAATGGTGTTCTTCCGGATTGGTTGCCGCCAATTCTGGTCGCACCAATCATGTTGGTCGTGGCCTACAATGTAGCCCGCACAATGGCTGTTGGCTTTAACCAGATAAGAGATGCAATCTTTTCAAGCGTTGGTCTTCATGCTGTTCGAGAACTCGCTAATCTCACATTTATGCATTTGCACGCGCTATCCTTGCGCTACCATCTCTCTCGCCGAACCGGTGGCTTAACACGTGTCATTGACCGCGGTGTGAAGGGTATTGAAGGCATCGTACGATTTACTATCTTGAGCGGCATTCCAACAGTCGTGGAATTTGCGATGATGGCCGCCGTCATCTGGTTCCAGTTCGGCGTTTGGTATGTTGTGGTGGTGGCACTAACAGTCTTCACATACGTGTATTACACGGTGGTTGCCTCGGATAAGCGTATTCAGATCCGCCGTGATATGAACAACGCTGACAATGATGCAAACTCTAAAGCTGTCGATAGCCTTCTCAATTTTGAAACCGTGAAGTACTTCGGCAACGAAGACATGGAGCGCGGACGTTTTGACAAAGCCATGCGCGGGTATGAGCGGGCCGCCATCAAAACATGGGTGACCCTGTCTTGGTTGAATTTTGGACAGGCTCTCATTCTTGGTGCCGGCGTGACAACCTGTATGGCTATGTCCGCAATGGCCATACAGCGCGGCGAGCAAAGCATTGGCGATTTCGTCATGATCAACGCGTTGCTGATGCAACTGTCTGTACCGTTGAACTTCATTGGCTTCATCTACCGTGAAATTCGTCAGGGTATTGCTGATCTGGAGGCGATGTTCTCTGTACTTGCAGTGGAACCTGAAATTCAGGATGACCCTCTGGCTGAAAATCTGAAGGTGAAGGAAGCCACCATCCGCTTTGAGGATGTGTATTTTTATTATGACGAAGATCGCCCGATCCTCAAAGGTGTCAAT
Source organism: Pseudovibrio sp. Tun.PSC04-5.I4 (assembly GCF_900104145.1). Lineage (NCBI taxonomy): Bacteria > Pseudomonadati > Pseudomonadota > Alphaproteobacteria > Hyphomicrobiales > Stappiaceae > Pseudovibrio > Pseudovibrio sp. Tun.PSC04-5.I4. The sequence continues at coordinate 1,013,092 of NZ_FNLB01000006.1, forward strand.
TTCGAAGTTCCAGCTGGAAGCACACTCGCGATTGTTGGCCCATCTGGTGCTGGCAAGTCTACCATCTCGCGTCTGTTGTTCAGGTTTTATGATGTAACATCAGGCCGTATCACCATTGATGGACGCGATGTTCGAGATGTCACACAGAAATCTCTTCGTAACAACATTGGCATGGTTCCGCAGGATACCGTTCTCTTTAATGACAATATTGGCTACAACATTCGCTATGGCCGGGTTGGTGCCAGTGATGAAGAAGTGAGAGAAGCAGCAAAACTGGCTCAGATCGACAGTTTCATTGAAGCGCTACCCGGCGGCTACCAAAGTGAAGTTGGCGAGCGAGGTCTGAAACTCTCAGGCGGAGAAAAACAACGTGTCGCCATTGCGCGAACCATTTTGAAAAGCCCACCAATTCTCATTTTAGATGAGGCAACCTCTGCTTTGGATACACATACAGAGCAGGAAATTCAGTCTGCGCTGGATCTGGTGTCCAAGGACCGAACCACATTGGTTATCGCACATAGGCTCTCAACGGTTGTGAATGCCGATCTGATCCTTGTGCTCAAAGCCGGGGAAGCTGTAGAGCAGGGCACTCATGCCGAATTGCTTGCTAAAAACGGCCTTTATGCATCCATGTGGAACCGTCAGCGCGAAGTCAGCGAAGCGGAAGCGCGTCTTGCTGAAATTCGTGAAAACGACGAAGGGTTCATCTCAAGGGGCAAAAGTGCTGAAGAAAGCGAAATCGAAGACCTAAACAAGAAAAAGTAGTGTGTTGAAGCCCGTGTAATGCGAGCAATCAGGGGAATCTCTGTTTAAACTCGTTACACTTGCTTGCGCTGATCTCTTTGAGTTGCTCTATGGGCAGAAATTTAACGTCTGAGGGGTTCAATAGCTGAATCCCTCAACTTTAACAAAGGTGGTAAAGATGTCTCTGGCGGACACGATTTCCAAGACGCTGGTTCCTATTCATAAAGAAGGTCACCCGTTTATTGCGATTGCCGCTGTGCTAACCATCATTCTGGGATGGTTCTGGTCGCCTCTATTCTGGATCGGCCTGTTCCTCACAGGATGGACTTGCTACTTTTTCCGCGACCCGCAACGCGTAACGCCAGTTAAAGAGGGACTAATTGTTTCCCCAGCAGATGGAACCGTCTGTCTTATGGGCGCTGTTATTCCTCCGCGTGAGCTGGACCTTGGCGATCAGCCTATGATGCGTGTGTGTATCTTTATGAACGTATTCAATTGCCATGTGAACCGGGCCCCTATGTCTGGGCAGATTACTCGCATGGCTTATAAGGCCGGTAAATTCCTCAATGCAGAGCTGGACAAAGCGAGTGAGCATAATGAACGCAACGGTCTGATCATCGAAAACGATACCGCTCGTATTGGTGTTGTGCAAATTGCAGGCCTCGTAGCACGCCGTATTGTTTGTTTCGTCAAAGAAGGCGAAAACATCTCAGCTGGTGATCGGTTTGGCCTTATTCGCTTTGGCTCCCGATTAGATGTATATCTGCCACTGGGAACCAAACCACAGGTCGCACTTGGCCAGACCATGATTGCTGGTGAAAGCATTCTGGCAAATTTAAAAGATGAAGAAGCAGGCGACGTCGTTGCCCGCGTTTCTTAAGGTAGTATAGCGTGTCTAATCCATTTCCTCCCTATGAACCGGGCGGTCAATCTGAGAATGAGAAAAAGGGGACCATGCGAAAGCGTATACCTCTTCGCATTGTCTTGCCGAATGTTGTCACCTTGCTGGCATTGTGTTCAGGGCTAACTGCAATCCGTATGGCCATGGAGGATCGGTGGGATCTGGCAATCGCTGCGATTTTTCTGGCAGCCATTTTGGACGCCTTAGATGGCCGTGTCGCTCGCATGCTCAAAGGAACATCAAAGTTTGGCGCGGAATTGGATTCGCTTGCTGACTTTGTGAACTTTGGTGTTGCTCCGGGCATCATACTTTATGCATGGATGTTGGAAGATGCCAGCTCATTGGGTTGGATTGCAGCACTTCTGTTTTCCATCTGCATGGCACTGCGTCTGGCGCGATTTAACGTGGCGCTGGATGATCCGAATAAAGCTAAGTGGACCAACAAGTTCTTTACTGGTGTTCCTGCTCCCGCAGGCGCGCTAACGGTTCTGCTGCCTATCTATCTGGAACGTTTGGGTGTGCCGCATTGGAACGAGTTGGCTTTGCCCGTTGCGCTTTACACCATGTTTATTGGCCTGTTGATGGTGAGTCAGCTGCCGACATATTCCGGTAAACAGGTTGGAACGCATATCCGCCGCGAATGGGTGTTGCCACTCTTTGTCATTGCGGTTGGCATTGTGGCCCTTGGTGCAAGCTACCCGTTTGAATGTCTTGCCTTTATCAGTACCGGCTACTTGGCATCTATCCCGTTTGCATGGCGGTCACATCGCGCCCATTGTAAGGCCGAGAAAGGATCCCATGCTGATTGTGATGTTGTCAGCACGGTTATTGAAGAGGAAAGCCTCTCTGAAACTGGCGGATCTCATAAGGCCAATCTGGAAAACCTAGATAAAGCCGGTGTGCCAGATAAACAAAAGCCTGCCAGCCAAGACAAAGACTAAGTATCCTGTAGGTGATTATCTAAAGGGCCGTGGTTTGTACCATGGCCCTTTTTTGTTGACCTTCGCATGAGGAGGAGGCAACCCAGCTCCCAGCTCCCAGCTCCCAGCTCCCAGCTCCCAGCTCCCAGCTCCCAGCTCCCAGCTCCCAGCTCCCAGCTCCCAGCTCCCAGCTCCCAGCTCCCAGCTCCCAGCTCCCAGCTCCCAGCTCCCAGCTCCCAGCTCCCAGCTCCCAGCTCCCAGCTCCCAGCTCCCAGCTCCCAGCTTCATTGAGTTGCTATAACCACAAAAAAGGGCTGCATGAGCAGCCCTTTGATTGTTTTTCCGGCTTATGTGCAAGGCTTATTCAGCTGCTTCAGAAACCTTCTTGATAGCATCTACCGGCTCATTGTCCTCAAACATTGGTTCCTTCAGATCGGCTAGGCCGCTTGCACCTGCATACTGATCGTTTGAATTACGCATAGTCCACCAGTGCATAATCGCTCGCCCAAGAGTGGAAAGATGCAGCGGCATGACCAGCGAGATCGGTATCACGATAAGGGTCAGCAATGTCGAGAAGGCGAGGCCGGAGATAACCGCTGTTGAAAGCTGTACCCACCAACTTGCCGTCACGCTACCGAATGTTGTGACCTGATTGGCAAAATCAAAACTGATCTGCGTTGCCATTGGAATGAGGCCCGCAATTGTCGTGATCGTTGTCAGCATCACTGGGCGAACACGCTGCGCACTGGTTCTGAGCGCCGCATCAATCGGATCTTGTCCATCCTCTCTGAAGCGGTTGTAAGTATCGATGAGAACGATAGCATTGTTCACCACAATACCTGCCAGTGCCACAATGCCCGTACCAGTCATGATGATAGAGAACTTCTGTCCTGTAACAATCATACCCAGCAACACACCAAAGACGCTCATCACCACAGTCGAGAGGGTCAGGAAGCTTTGATAAAAGCTGTTGTACTGGGTGAGCAAAATGATGAACATTAAGAACAGAGCGCCAATCAGTGCCTTCATCAGGAAGGCTTGTGATTTGGCTTGTTCTTCATTCGCACCGCGGAACTTGTAGAACACCCCATCAGGCCATGTCTGTGCGTCCAACCATTGTTTAATTTCCTTTTCCTTCTCGGTGATAAGGAAATCGTCCTGATTAACCCCTGCTTTTACATCCAGTGAAAACTGTCCGTCACGACGCGTAATGCTGGCTACTTTTTGCTTTGGAGTCCGTTTCATAAAGTTGGAAAGGGGAACCAGACCAAGGGGTGTCTGAAGTCTAAGTTCTTCGAACTTATCAAGAGTACGTTCTCGCTTTGGAAGGCGAACACGGATATCAACTTCATCCTCAGAGTCTGACGGGCGGTAGTCCCCAATCAAAACACCATTGGTAACCAGCTGAACCATAGCCCCAACAGCAGCAATATCAGCTTTATAACGAGCTGCTTTTTCGCGGTCGATAGTGAGCTCCCAATCAATACCCGGGATAGGACGGCTATCCTCCTGGTCGCGAAGACCTTCAACTGTATCCAAGTAATCTCGAATACGCGTAGTTGCAGCGACAGCAGCATCATAATCATTTGAGCTGATCTGAAGTTGAATGTCTTTACCTGTTGGTGGGCCGCCTTCAACCTTTCTGGATTCGGTTTTAATACCCGGTAACAGAGACGTTTTTGCGCGGATGCTGTTGAAAATATCCTGCGCAGGAAGACGACAGCAGAAGTCGGCAAACTCAATGTCGATGGAACCGATTAGATCAGCTGGAGCATTGTTGCCGCCGCCGCCACGGACACCTGCCGGGAAAGCTCTGGTAACTACATTCTGAATGCCCGGTTCGGTAAGGATGATCGCATCAACCTTTTGAACCAGCAAGAGAGCCTCGTTCGCAGACATGTTACCGCGTGCAGTCACATAAAACCGACCAGACTCAGGCTCTTCGTCGATGAAGAATTGAGTACCAGCGTTGTTGGCCATAAAACTGAACAAAATCACACCACAGATAATCACCATGGTTACGATTGTCAGGACACCAGCCCACCATTTGCGGACGAGCACTTCCAGAATACCTATGTAAACTCGAGTGATCCCCGTAAGTTTTGAGACTTCAAACCGACCAGCAGCAGAAAAAACTTTTGCAGCTGCTATCTCTTCAGTTTTGCGACGCTCAGCGCGTGCACGCGAATAGTTGAGGATCGGCCTGAAAAGTTTCAGGGCCGGGAAAAAGGCTGCAAAAAAGACAACAAGCCCGACAAGCTTGGACAAAGCTCCCAGAATAGCCACGAGGGGTGTGAGGGAAGAAGCGATTACGGCCAGTATTAGTGCCGTAAGACCAGCAAGAATGTACTCTCCATATTTGCCAAACATCGCAAACACATAAGCCAAAATGCCGCCGGTAACCGGTAAAAACACCATAGCCGTCAGGAGCGAACCCGACAGAATGATGATCACCATGATCGGCAAATAACTCATAAATTCGCCAGGAACACCGGGCCACATCAACATAGGCAGGAACGCTGCAAGAGTTGTCGCGGTAGACGAAACGATCGGCCAGAACATGAGCTTTGCAGCACGGATATATGCATCCCGTGGAGGCATGCCTTCGGCAGCCTTACGGTCAGCATACTCAACCATAACAATAGCACCATCAACCAGCATGCCGACGGTTAACACAAGACCGAACATAACCATCGTATTCACGGTCATGCCAAGACTGGTCAACGTAAGGAAGCCCAGCATAAAGGATGTCGGGATAGCTAGACCAACCAGTATGGCTGATCGCAGACCAAGTGCGGCAATGACAACGACCATAACGAGAAAAATTGCCGTCATGATGGAAGATTCAAGAGAGCTCAAGGTCTGGAAAATATTATCGGACTCATCCAGCATGTAGCTGACTGAGATCGTGCTCGGTAAATCCTTTGTAACTTCCTCTACCGTGGCGCGAACAGCTGCGTTGTTCTCGATAATATTTTCGCCAATGCGCTTAATTACATCCAGAGAAATGGCAGGTTGGCCATTCACCAATGTAAAAGTGCTTGGGTCTTTGAAAGTCCGTTTGATGGTTGCCACATCGCCAAGAGTGACAACACCTTCACCAAACTGTTTCACGGGCAACGAATACACATCATCGGCACCAAGAATGAGGCCGGGAACCTTGATGTTAAAACGACCTGCGCCGCCATCAATGAAACCAGCAGGAATGAGCTGGTTGTTCATTCTCAATGCATTGATCAACTCACTCTGGCTGATGGAATAGCTTTCCATCTTGAGCGTATCAATAACGACTTCCATCAACTCTTCGCGCTGACCGGTAAGCTCCACTTCTTTGACCGAAGCAATGGCCTCAATGGAATCTTTCAGACGCTGAGAAATCTTATAGAGAGTCCGTTCAGGAACATCGCCGGCAAGTGCGATTGTTATGGTTGGCTGAAGCGCCATATTGAAGGAGCTTACAGAAGGTTCGTTGGCGTCAGATGGAATTTTCGCCTTTGCCGTATCAACTTTTTCACGAACGTCCGTGAGGGCTTTGTCCTTATCAATACTGATATCAAACTCAAGCAAAATACCCACGTGGCCTTCAGAGGCAACTGTGGTGATCTCCTTGAGGCCTTCAAGCCCGCGAAGCTCAGTTTCCATTGGCTGGCCGATAAGGCGTGCGCCATCTTCAGGAGAAATACCTGACTGACCGATGGAAACATAAAATACCGGAACGTCAATATCTGGAGCGGCTTCTTTAGGAATGGCGATGTAGGACATAATGCCCGCAATCACCATGAAGACCATGAGAATGAAAACTGTTTTAGGGCGCTGAAGCACCCCTTCCAGCATAGATATCATTGTGAAATCTCCACGGTCTCAAAAACGGGCTGTACAATCCGTCCTTCGCTTACAAAATCCTGCCCGACTGTAATAACAGTCACTTCTTCCGGGAGGCCTTTAAGCCAGACACCCTGTGTATCTCCGCCAATAATCTCAATAGGGTAGAAGATAACTTTGTTGTCAGCATCAACACCGCGAAGACCAATGTTGCCATTGTCTGCCAGTGTCAAAATACCTGGAGAAAGGAAGTGCGCCAGCTCATCAGTGAGGCGAAGCTGCGTGCGAGTTGTGACGCCATCTCTGAGCTCGAAGTCAGGGTTTGGCAGTTCAACTTCAACACGGAAGGTACGGGTGTTAGGATCTGCAGAGCTGGCAATATAGCTCACTTTGCCTTCCACATTCTGGCCCGTAACGAGAGAAACCTCAGCGCTTTGACCAAGCTTAACAGATTGAATGTTAGATTCAGAAACAGCACCAATAGCAAGCATTGGATCAGGAGCCATGATCGTAGCACAAGCCTTGCCTATACCTAGCATGGCGCCGACTTCAGTCAGAGGCGTTTCAATGATGCCATCAATTGGAGCGCGAATATTTGTACGATCCAATTCGATCTCTGCTTCCTGCAATTGCGCTTTGGCAGCATCTCTTGCAGCTTTAAATCCTACAACACGGTTCGTTGCGGAAAAGCCCTTGTTGTTCAGCTTATTAGCGGCTTCATAGTCAATGTTTGCCTGAGCCAGAGCTGCATTTGCCTGCAAAACGCGCGCTTCTCTTGCGCCGCGTTCAATAGAGCAGAGCAAGTCGCCTTTACGTACAAACATGCCTTCACTCACAGGGCGTTTAAGAATAACGCCCGAAGTTTCAGCATGAACCTCAACACGGGTATCAGCCTGTGTGCGACCGCGCATTTCCAAATATGGAGTGCGCATGGTTGCTTTGAATGTTTTAACCTGAACAGCAAAAGGAACAGAGCCTTTTTCTTTTAACCGTTCTGCTGGCGGTGGTGTGCCATCATCACCATTGCTCTGACCCATCACAACAGATGTGCCGGTCGCCATCCAGAAACCGATTCCGGCTGTAAGCCCCAATGCCAGAATATGTGAAAATCGAATTGCCATTTTTCTCTCCGCCGATTTTGGGCGTCTATTCAGCAGCTTGAATATGGGAGGTGCGTTCACTTGCAACGCGCTCAAGTTTGCTTCGGTTCATTTTTAAAAAATTTAAGGATGCACTGAGTGTGGCTACGCCATAATCCATGGTCCATGCGGTGGCTGGATCACAACATTGCTCGAGTTGTACCTTCAAGGCCCCAATCTTGAATTCCAGATGTTCCACGCGGAGGTCGATTTCTCTTGAGATGAAATCAGCTCCTACCCATTTGCAATAACGGGCAAGAAGCAGGAACGGTGATCTAAACAGATCTTCAACGGGGGTCTGCGAAAGCTCTTCAACGAAAGCATCACGCCCGGTTTGTGTGATTGAATAGATCTTTCGGGAAGGTTTTCCAGGTGAGGTTTCTTCTCGCCAAGTGACAAGCCCTTCCTGTTCCATTTTAGCGAGCGATGGGTAAATTGACCCGTAGCTTGCCTCAATGTAATGGCTGAAGTGCCCTTCTTGAGCTGTCTTGCGAATTTCGTATCCAGTGGCATCCCCGCTGGACAATATGGCAAGACAAAATTTTCGCGTGCTCATTATTCACCACATGGCGTTGAGAGTAAAAAGTAAAAGTGAATTCCGAAATTCAGCTAAGATGCTGAATTTAATTGTTTTTTATCGAGATGAGGCAAAAGTATAATCTTTCCCGATATATATCCGCTCGATATATAAACTTATTTACTTAAACTTTGAAAAGCTGTCAAACGTAGAATTGTAACAAGGTGCGCTACGTCATCTCCCTTTCTACTCAAATTGTTTAAGACCAAAGAGATTTCAATAGGCCTCCATCAAATTTAGTAAAAAGGCTGTCATTTAATATGTTGTGCATCACAAGTTGCGTGATTTACGTTCTGTTTTTCCCGGTTATGCGCTGGATTTCGCACAATTCCACTTGTTTTGTCTTGCTGTTTTGAGGTGAACTGCCTGGGACTAATGTCTATTAAGGTATTTCAATGATGAATTATTCCCGTGATATGATTGGCTACGGCAAAACCCCGCCGGATCCCCAATGGCCAAACGACGCAAAAATCGCTCTTCAATTTGTCATCAACTATGAAGAGGGCGGTGAAAACAATATTCTTCATGGAGACGCCGGGTCCGAAGCTTTTTTGTCGGAGATTGTCGGTGCAGATTCCTGGTTAAACCAGCGACACATGAATATGGAGTCCATTTATGAGTATGGGTCTCGTGCTGGCTTCTGGCGTTTGTGGCGCTTGTTCACAAATCGCAATATGCCGGTAACATGTTATGGCGTTGCCACTGCGTTGGAAAGGAACCCCGACGTTGTTGCTGCTATGATGGAGGCAAACTGGGAAATTGCATCCCATGGCTTGAAGTGGATTGAATACAAAAACTTCTCAGTGGTGGAAGAACGCTGGCATATGGAACAAGCAATCCAGATCCATAAAGAAGTCACTGGCGAGCGCCCATTGGGGTGGTACACCGGACGAACATCAATCAATACACTGCCAATGATTATGGAAGAGGGTGGTTTCCTTTACAGCTCGGATAGTTACGCAGACGATCTTCCTTATTGGGTAGAGGGGCCTAAAGGGCCGCATCTCATCATTCCATACACGTTGGATACCAATGACATGCGCTTTGCGACAGCGCAGGGCTTCAACAGTGGTGATCAGTTTTATACATACCTCAAAGACAGCTTTGATACCCTTTATGAGGAGGGGCAAGACGGGTCACCTAAAATGATGTCGGTCGGACTTCATTGCCGCTTAGCCGGTAGGCCGGGACGGACAGCTGCCCTTGTTCGTTTTATGGATTATGTGGCGAGTAAGCCAGATGTTTGGATTCCGCGACGCATCGATATTGCAAATCATTGGCATGAACACCACAAGCCATAAACGTGCAAAACCAGCGTTCGAATAGGTGCGCCCTGTGTAAAGTGAGTGCGTAATGGTCTGGTGTGTAGAAAAGTCATTTTAATCTTGAACTGGCCGCAATACAGCCATTTGCACGCCTGAGATACTCACTATTGGCTCCTTTGAGCACGTCCTTTGAAACTATGTAGTGAATAATGCATAGGTTCAAATTGTCGTGACCACCTGTCTTCCTCAACTAGATATTGATAGAGACTAGTGACAAACGTAATTCGGCTGTGCGGTATGCTTATTGCAGCCTTATCGGCAATCTAATTTAAGGAACGATAATAGGGTGACCATGAGCTTTTTGAATGCTACTGCCGAGAAGGTTAGACATTGCGACAAGGTTAGTTTGTCCAGACGCGGATTTGTAATTGGATCTGCTGCTCTTGCATTAGCAGGGTGTCAAACAACAAATTCTCTAAAACCCGCAAAGCTAGCGGATCTTCGGCAGGATCCTTATTACAAAACAATCTACGGGCCAATTCCGGATGAAAAATTTCCGATTCCCGCTGTCAATCTGGCACAGATCAGCGATGGCAAATACCTGAGACAGGTCGTCAACTACCCAGGCAACGAACCGGGTGGTTCAATTGTTGTCGATCCGGGCAATCGCTTTTTGTACCTTGTCCGTGGTGATGGAACTGCAATGCGATACGGTGTTGGTGTTGGTCGTGCCGGTTTTGGATGGAACGGCGATGCGGTCATGCAGTACAAAAGGCAGTGGCCGCGCTGGACACCTCCTGCGGATATGATTGCGCGACAACCTGAGCTGGAAGAATTCCGCAATGGTATGGCTCCAGGGATCGAAAACCCGCTCGGCGCACGCGCGCTTTACCTGTTTAGTGACGGCAAAGATACGCTTTATCGCCTGCACGGAACCAACGAGCATTGGTCCATCGGCAAGAATGTATCCAGTGGCTGTATTCGCTTGCTCAATCAGGATGTGATTGATCTTTATAACCGCGTACCGAATGGGTCTCGCGTTATTGTTCGTCCTGCGGATAACCCGGTTGAACCTTTAAGCGTATAATCTGCTTAGGAAAACAACAAATGTGCAAGAAGGCCTGGTGTAATCATCAGGCCTTTTGTGTATCCGCCCTTGGATAACAGAGGGAATGTGTAACAACTTGTAGCAATCCGCTGTTTTAAAAAATGTCGTTACGTTTTTACAAACTTCAAAATGCACATGTCTCACAAAAGCAATGTAAAACACTCTCCTCTAAAGTGTTCCTTGAAGCATGCTTAAACCGCCAAGAGGCTCTCTATGAACTAGGTGAGTCTGAATAGCCAAAAGCACTGCAATATTGTGTAGGAGTAGGGTTTTAATGTCCCGTTCTTGGCAGGCTGTAAAAGTTGGTCTGATCGTCGCTGGTATCGGCGTGGCTGGTTTGTATGTTGGCAATCCAGTGCTGTTCTCAAAACCCGTTCCTATTTTGTCATCTGTTGGATTGACGCTCTGGCCTTCTGACGCTCCCCAAGTCGCAGTGCAGGGCTCGGCTCAAATGCGAGGTAAAGGTGGTAAGCGTGGTGGAGGCAACCAGCAAATTATTGCACGAGCACGTAATGTCACCACTGGTGTAACCGATACGTTTGTCAGAGCTATTGGCACAGGCCGCGCTATAAAAAAGACTGATCTTTTCCCTGAGAGTTCTGGCCGAATACTGTCGCTTCCATTCAAGGCGGGGGCAAATGTAACCAGAGGAGATATTGTTCTGCGTTTGGATGATGCGGAAGAAAAACTCTCCGTTAACCGGGCAAAGCTCGCCTTGAAGGATGCAGAAGACCAAGTATCTCGCTTCGAACAATTGATGTCTTCCCAGACTATTTCTAGTGTTCAATTGCAAAATGCGCGAACAGCCACCAGTCAGGCCCAATTGGATCTGAGTAAGGCAAACTTGGATTTGGACCGAAGGCAGGTCAAAGCGCCTTTCGACGGTATTTTAGGTATCGTTGATGTTGAGATTGGTGACTATGTTACTCAATCCTCCCGCATAACTGGATTGGATGACCGAACCAGCATCCTTGTCGAGTTTGTTGTACCTGAGCGCTTTGCCAATAAAGTCAAACGTGGAGACTTGGTTGAGTTGCGGACCGAAGCCATGCCCGGTCATGTGTTTAACGGCGAACTGACAGCGATGGAAAACCGTGTCAATTCAGATTCCCGAACCTTGAAGGTGCAGGCAACTGTTGCAAACCCAGATGATCTTCTACGGTCAGGTATTGCTTTTGATGCGCGCATTTTGTTGGAAGGCGACGAATGGCCATCCGTTCCCTCTATTGCACTGAAGTGGGATAGGACCGGACCTCATGTATGGCTCGCCAAAGGCGGACTGGCTCAGCGAGCCGACGTAACAGTTATTGAACGCAGTGCAGATCGTGTGCTTGTAGGAGGAGCCATAAAGCCGGGCGATATCGTTGTGACTGAAACGGTGCGTGATCTACGGCCCGGTACAAAGCTGGAACTTCAGGCGGAACCCGGATTTGACTTGGTTATGCCTGAGAATGCTGAGACACCTCTCGTCAGTGATGCCAAAGACAAGACTGACAAAGGCAAAGGAAGTGGCAATGGGAAGCGTAATGGCAAAAATGGCGCTCCTCAACAAGATCAAGATAGGCCAGAGAAAAAGGATGCCAAGTCCCAATCAAATAGCAGTTCGCAAACTGTCTCTGATCAAAATAAGTCCTAAGAGCTTTCTTCCTGAGGTACCCCAATGAACTCGGAAAACAAATCCAACAGGGAAAGTCATCTAAGCGGACTTTATGCCCTTTGTGTACGCCGTCCGGTTTTAGCAATCACACTTAACCTACTTATTATTGTTGCCGGTATTGCTGCCCTGATTGGGGTAGAAGTACGCGAAATGCCAAACGTTGACCGTCCCGTGGTCACCGTAACAACAACCTATTCCGGCGCTCCTCCAGAGGTAACTGACACTGAAATCACGAGTGTTTTGGAAAAGGCGATTTCCAGAACGTCAGGTATCGAATCTGTGTCCTCAAGCTCCAAATACGGACGGAGCCGCATCACAGTAGAATTCAACGATGGTGTTGATGTCAGCGAAGCGGCCAATGACATTCGTGATGCTGTCAGCGGAGCAGCACGCAACCTGCCAGAAGATGCCGATACGCCCGTCGTTGTAAAAGCTGATGCTGATGCCGATCCTGTCATGCGCCTTGTGGTGACATCGGATCAGATGCGGATAGAGGATCTTAGCAAGTACGTAGATGATGAGATCATAGATCGCATCACATCGGTGCCCGGTGTTGCAAGTGTCGATGTCTACGGTTCACAAACACCTGTATTTAAAATCGCAATTAACGTGCAGGCCATGTCGTCAAGAGGTCTGACACCTGACGACCTACGTAAAGTGCTATTGGAACTCGCCCTTGATACCTCTGGCGGGTCTTTGGAAACAGGGGATCAGGAACTCTTTGTTCGCGCAAATTCCGATGTGAAGACAGCCGAGCAAATCGGCATGGTCAAACTGAATAACATGACCAGAATTCGTGATATTGCTTTCGTAAGTTATGGTCCCGAAAGAGCGTCTTCGGGAGCATTTTATAATGGCAAACGTGCAGTTGGCATGGGCATTATTCGATCTGCAAACTCAAATACCATTGAGATCTCGAATAATGTACGTGATGAAATCGATCGTATGCAGGATCAACTGCCGAAAGACATTGAGATAAACGTCAGCAGCGATGATGCCACCTTCATTGGAGGTGCAATCAAAGAAGTTGTGTTTTCTCTGTTCCTGTCCACCAGCATCGTTGTTGGTGTAATGTTTCTGTTCCTCGGCTCCATTCGTGTGACGCTCATACCGGCTGTGACAGTGCCAGTTGCTCTTATCGGTGCCTTGGTGGGAATATGGCTGGCAGGCTTCTCCGCGAACGTTATTACGCTTCTGGCGTTGCTTCTTGCAACAGGTATGGTGGTTGATGATGCCATTGTGGTCTTGGAGAACATTTCCAAACGTGTTCATCGCGGCGAAGGGCCAAGAGCTGCGGCGATCTTGGGCACACGGGAAGTGTTCTTTGCTGTCATAACAACGACAGTGACCCTTGCTGCTGTCTTTATCCCAATTTCATTCCTGCCGGGAAGCGTCGGTAAACTGTTCTCTGAGTTTGGTTTTGTGCTGGCGATCAGCGTGATGCTGTCCTCATTTGTTGCGCTGACCCTTGCGCCAATGATGGCTTCGCGTTTGTTACGAACCAAAAGCTATGAGGACACACACAAACCCTCAGCAGTGTGGTCGGTTATCTCCGGTGTTGGGCTTGTTATAGAGCGGATCTATTCCAATAGTTTGGATTGGTCTTTGCGGCGTCCCTTCATTCTTCTGGGAGCAGCAACACTCTTTGTGCTGGTAGGGGCATCTCAATATACATCGCTGCCACAGCAACTTACCCCGACAGAGGACCGATCTGTCATCTTCATGATTGGCTCAACGCCTCAAGGTGCCAGTCTGGATTACACCGCTGGCAAAATGACTGAGCTGGAAGATATCGCCCAGAATTACGTTGATACCGGCGAAGCAAAAAGCATCATGAGTCTCATAGGCATGGGAGGGCAGGTCAATCGCGGTTTCCTCGTTATGGTCCTTCAGGATTGGGCCGATCGGGATCGCAAGCAGCAGCAGATTGTCAATGAACTTCAGCGCAAAACCTCACAGATCCCAGGACTTAAGGTGCGCGTGGCTCAGCCAAATACGCTGGGCATTCGCGGAGCTGGTCAGGGTTTGAGGTTTGCTGTGACGGGAACTAATTATGATGATCTGGCCAAAAGTGCTGATGAAATAGTTGAGCAAATGCAAGACCGTCTTGGCGATAATGTGGGCTTTGCATCTGTCTCCTATGAAACCACACAGCCTCAGCTCCTCGTAAGTGTCGACCGGGAACGGGCAAATGATCTTGGTCTCTCCTCTGATAGCATAGCGTCCAATCTGCGTATGCTGTTGGACGGCTCTCCTGTGGCTGATCTGTTCGTTGAGGATGACGGCATTCCCATGGTGATGGAGGCAGGGGGCTTACCTATGCGTTCCACACGGGATTTGGAGAATATCTTTGTCAAAAGCAGAGATGGCACCATGTTGCCAATATCCTCCATCGTTTCCATTGAGGAAGAAGCTGTTGCACCTAGCTTGACCCGTGAATCCCAGCAACGTGCTGTACCCGTTACCATTTCTCTCAATGATGGTTATGATTTGGCTCAGTCCATTTCAGATATGAAGGAGATTGCGGCTGAGGTCCTTCCCGAAGGCACCAACGTAACCCTTATGAGTGAGGCAGCGGTTCTGGAGAAAACCACCTCGAATGTCTACATGACGTTCCTATTTGCAATACTCGTCGTTTTTCTCGTTTTAGCTGCACAGTTTGAGAGTTTTATGAGTGCTTTTGTAATTCTGGCCACGGTTCCCTTCGGTATCTCGGCCGCGATTATCTCCATCGGGCTGACGGGAGGCTCCATCAATGTTTACTCCCAGATCGGGATTATTCTGCTGGTCGGCTTGATGGCGAAAAATGGCATTCTGATCGTCGAGTTTGCAAACACACTAAGAGAGGAAGGCAAGTCGGTCTTCGAGGCAATTCACGATGCCTGTCTGATACGGTTCCGTCCTGTCGTGATGACAGTGGTGTCCACGGTGTTAGGGGGAGTGCCATTGGTCATTGCCTTTGGCGCAGGCGCTGAGGCGCGTATTGAGATGGGGTGGGTTATTGTTGGAGGCTTGGGCTTTGCTACGCTGTCCACCTTGTTTGTAACACCTGCAGCCTATCTGTTGCTGATGCGGTTTACGACGCCGCGCAAAGTCAGCGAAGAAAAGTTGCACAGTGAGCTCGATAAAGCGCTGGGCAAGTCCTCAAACCCTGCGGAATAAAGTGTGTTCCCGATTAATGGAAAACTGCCCCAGCGAATTTTCAAGGGCAAGCCGAGATGATGACGATACTTGTATTGCCTTCTTCTCGGCACCTCTGTGCCAGATAGTAAATATCAAGTCGCAAAGTTATGAGATGGGAGTTCGCACCCGCCTCTGTCGTTTCGCTCAGGCGGTGACCGCAATCCTTGGAAAATTCCAGCTCAAAGAATGCCTCGCCCTGCGAGAAGTAGGAGAGCAACAAGTCCAAGTCCAGCGCTTCACTTCCCGCAGCGTCAACAATACGTGTTTCGCGCAGCTTGTCGCGCCACATCAACTCGTTGCAATTGTCGAGCAGGAGGTCGCAATCCACCAGTTTGATAAGCAGCTGATTTGCAGTTGAGCGATGCATAAGTCTCAATCCAGTCTCAGGTTCATTGGACCCTATTGTAAACCAAAGATCTGATTTCCCTTCAAAACCAAATGGTAAAATTGAAGAGAAGAGGGCTGTTATTTGCCCCTACGCCAGAGTTGAAATCAATATGCCCCTCAATTATCGCATAACTGAAAATAGAAACGTGCCGTACGGCTGACTGTGGTAAATCCTATACTTCACCAGCAGAACTATAGGGACTGCCACGGAGAGATAAATGCGATCACTTTGGTTGTTTGGACTGATCCTTGTTGGCGTGGTGAGCTTTGCAGCCTTAGCCGATACCAGTGGCTCTTTAGGCAGTCAACAGCTCATGGAAGTGAGTGGCCGGGCTGATGTGGCCAGCAGAGTCCCATTATTCCTTGCGCAGGCAATTGGCGTCAGCTGTAAAAGTGAAGTGTTTGATGTTCGGCTCACAAACATCGGCCAGCTGCATAGCAATCGATAAATTCGGGTCGCGCTGGCTGTTAGATAATACAAACCAATCAGCTTTTACCAAATAATACGCCTTAGATGCTGGCATCATTTATGACGCCAGCACCACAAAGTTGATGCTTATTTATTCTTCGCAAATGTCTGCATCATGATGTCTACAAACAGAGCTGCATTGGCATCAAAAGCCACTTTGCAGTTTACCGGCTTTGAACCGCGCCGGTTCTTATCGACAATGGTACGGCCTACAGTCAGTTCTCCGTGGATCTCAATGTCAACGGGATGCTCTTCCAGTGTAATCACATCACGCTGGATAAGGTGAGCAATACACAAAGCATCATGAACAGGGGCGCTGTGTTCAATATCCATGCGCTGGATCTTGTCATGAACACCAATGCGATGACCCGTTACAGCGGCCATCGCTTTGCCGGCTGGCGTGCCTAGTTCATCAAACTGGCGGCACTGCGTAGCTGTAATCAGTGCTTTATGGGTCGCATCAAGCGGCACCATGGTTAGGTTTTTAAAGCCAGCATTGAAAACGGTATAAGCTGCTTCTGGATCAGCCCAGATGTTGAATTCTGCGGCAGGCGTTATGTTGCCAACATCATGCCCACCGCCCATGAGGATAATTTCGGGGATGAGATCCACCAGCTTCGGTTCGGCAGTAAGGGCAGCAGCAATATTGGTCAGCGGAGCAACTGGAACCAGCGTAATAGGGTCAGTTGCATTGCGGTAAGTTTCAATGAGGTAGTCAACCGCGTGCTGCTGCTGTGCCTTCAAAGAGGTTTCGGGCAGCGGAAGGTGCTTGCCGTGAATTTTGGCAGTCAAGTCATTGACCGTGCGTGGTACGGGAAAATCATTACGAACCAGCGGCTTGGCGCAACCTTCGTAAACTGGAATATTCGGCTTGCCGATGTACTCCAGCACGCGCAGTGAATTATCAGTGCAGTAATACACCTCTGCATTTCCGTTGACGGTCGTAACGCCAATCAGGTCCAAATCTGCATGCAGCGCAGCCAGCATAATCGCGACGGCATCATCCGTTCCGGTGTCCACATCAAGTATCAGTTTTCTTGTCATTATTTGCTCCCAGAAAGCCAGAGGCTGCACCTCTTATGGGCTGCGGCCTCCGCTTGATATGTAAAGGCTCCTTTCCGCAGAACTGTTCAGCTTGGAAGGAACCCAGAAAAATAGCTTGGAAACAACAGACTAGATTATTCTTGTAAGGTCAATTAGGTGTGTAATGTAGCTGTCGATATATCACAGGTTCATCCTCTCAGGTCTGAAGAGTATTCTATGCCCGCAAATCCAATTTTTTCTGACGATTATTTTGAAGCCCAACAGCGCTTTGTAGATTTGGCTCAAGATCTGGGCTTTGAAATGGAAATCATCCCTCATCCGAGTTTTAAAACGGAAGAGGGGCCTGTTCAGATGAGCGTCGCTGTACAGGGCGGGCGGGCGTGTGAACATGTTGTTTTCGTGACCTCCGGTGTCCATGGCACAGAACTGACAGCAGGCTCTGGTATTCAGCTTGATTTGATGACACGTCATGCGCAAAACCTGCCTGAGAACACGAAACTTGTCTGGGTGCATGCGGTTAATCCAGCAGGGTGCGCTATTTTCACCAGAACGGATGAGAACAATGTCGACAACAATCGTAATTCTGTAGATTTTGGCGGTGAGCTGCCAACAAACCCAGATTACGAAGGGCTGCACGCGGCTATCTGTGCGCCGGCGATCTCAGGTCCTGAATGGGAGGCCGCTAACTCCGCGATAAGGGCCTACACCTTGGAAAATGGTGCCGGCGCTCTGACGCAAAAAGTCTTGAAGGGCCAGTACACAGTGCCAATGGGACTGTTCTATGGTGGTACGGAAACGTCATGGTCAACGAAGACCTTGAAGGAAATTATCGCCCGTTATGGAGCAGGAGCAAAGCAGGCCACCATCATTGACCTTCACACCGGTGTCGGGCCCAGTGGGTTCTGCGAGGTCATGGATTTAAGCTCTAAACCCGGCGAGCAAGCAGAATGGAGCCTGATTGGCGGGTTTATGTGCGATGCCATGGATGTGCTGGATCTGGAAAAGCCGGCCACAAAACTTATTCTGGAATTTGGAACTGTCCCATTTGAGCAAGTGCTAGACGCACATCGCCGCGATAATTGGCTTAAACGAAACAGAGCCACAGTTGCCCCAGAGCTGGCCGCGCAAATTCAGCAGGAACTGAAGGACGCACTGTTTGTTGATACACCTGACTGGTGTGAGGTGCTTTTGGAACAAAGCCGTGATGTGTTTGATCAATACGTTATGCGAGTGGAGCAGGCTGCCTAATCACGGCGCTATTTCAGTTCCGTCATAAGCAAAACACTTTCCGCTTTGGGATGCCTCCAAGTGTTCAAGCGCAGTCAGGATCATCCCGGCAGAATAGGAAGGCGAGAACAACTTGCCTTCCGGCACTGCGCGCTGAAATGGCTTGGACAGAGCGCTGTCCACGGTGCCGGGGTGGATGCCAACCAAGCAGGCCTCGGGATGACTTCTCCGCATTTCCACACTTGCGCATTTGATCAACATATTGAGCGCGGCCTTCGAGGCGCGATAAGAATACCATCCTCCCAAACGATTGTCAGAGATGCTTCCAACTCTTGCCGAGATCGCAGCAAAAACGGTTTTCCTGTCTTTGGAAAGTAATGGCAGAAAGTGCTTCATTATGATCGCTGGCAAAACCGTGTTTGCTTGATAAATCTCCTGCATGGCACTGGCCGACAAGCTACGGATCGTCTTTTCGGGTCGCGTACCCGAGCTATGCAATTGTCCCGTTGCAACAAAGACCAGATCCAGACCACCGCCGGATTTTAGGTTTTGCGCATCTGCAGCCAGTGACGTCTCATCATCGACATCCAATCCATGGTGGTGGACCAAGGGGGAGAGGGGTACCCGCTCTCTGGTCCGGGCAAAAGCAAAGATCTGTGCATCTGCATAGCGTTTCGCGCATTCAACAACGACTGCAGAGCCAATAGCTCCACTTGCACCGAAGATTGCAATTCGTTTAGGGGAATATGGCATAAGGGCGCCTTTGCTCTGAATGCATCATTGGCTGATTGTGTTCAGATGCATGAGAAGGCGTCAACTGGATCGCAACGCACTAGTAAACCTAGGAACGCAATAAACTCAACAATTTATCAGGAAAGATTGGCTGGGGATCCTGGACTCGAACCAGGACTAACGGAGTCAGAGTCCGTCGTTCTACCATTAAACTAATCCCCAGCAGAACAGTGCGAAAGATCTGAAGGTGACCTATGCAACTGAGGGTACTAACAGACTGTCTCAATAACTTGAGAAATTGGCTGGGGATCCTGGACTCGAACCAGGACTAACGGAGTCAGAGTCCGTCGTTCTACCATTAAACTAATCCCCAGCAATAACAGTGCGTTAGTTACTGCCAGACAACGAAGTATCGCAAGCGCTTCACATCGTTGGTGAAACGGCTTTTAGTTGTCGTGTCCAACCTTGTCAATGTGGTTCTGGCGAGTTTTAACAAAATCAGGGACCTAGGGCGAAAAAGGGGCTCCCGCTTGTGTATAAAGCGCTCAATTTATCAGGGATTCTCCTATATGTATCTGTGGTGACGTGCCAAGACGCGCGCACCCAGTTTGTGAAGGCTTTTGGTGTGCTTCTGAGGGGGAAGTTGGGCGCCGAAATTTAGGGCTGTACCAATCTAAAGCGCCGATTGCTGTTTGTCAGTAAACTGTTACAATGATGCCAACTTAAAATGACTTCAGCCCATAAGTGGATGCAATGGCATTCCGGGCTGCACAAAGGCACAGCACTTGAAGAAAACGGGTGAGCGGTCCTCCTCAGACGGATCGAGAACGCCCGGCGTCCCAGGGAGCCCCAAAAAGGGCAAACGGAAGCAACGCCACAGGAAGCGCAACGGTGGAGACGCTAAAATTGCGTCTTTGCTTTGCGCTGAGTCCGGCCATTCTGCAGGTTCTGCGGAAGAGGCGGGCAGTTCTCGTCCTGAAGGTGCCAAACGGCAGAGGAAGGCGCGACGCACAAAGCCCAATAGGGCTGAACGGCGCGCGCTTTTAAACCAGAAACTACATCCGCCCGTCGTCAATATTGATCCGGGCGGTACATCAGTAGAAGTTGTGCAACCTTCTCCTATGCCAAGGGATGAGGTCGGGAGGACTGTGCCTGCTCAAAGCCGATCCCGGTCGGCTGAGGAGGAAAAACAGCCTCGATCTTCTGAAGGACATCGGTCACACGACGATGATAGACACCGACATCCCACTGATAGCAGAGGGGATGGAACGCATCGGTTCCCGGACAGGCACAGGCAGCCAGATTCTGTGCACCAGGAGCTATATGCGGCGCTGGATCTTGGAACCAACAACTGTCGTTTGTTGATTGCTCGTCCTGAGCAACGCGGATTTCGCGTTGTCGATGCGTATTCGAAAATTGTACGCCTTGGAGAAGGGGTCGGTAAAAACCGGAAACTCTCCAATGACGCAATTTCGCGCGCCATCGAAGCGTTGCAGGTGTGCCAGCAAAAGATCACCGAGCGCGGCGCTCAGCGAGCGCGGCTCATCGCGACTGAAGCCTGCCGTGCAGCCGAAAACGGTGAAGAGTTCGTTGAGCGAGCAAAAAAGGAAGCAGGCCTTCAGCTGGAGATCGTAAGTCAGGAAACTGAGGCACGCCTCGCAGTTGCTGGCTGTGTCTCTCTGGTAGACCCAGAAGCCGACGGTGTTCTCTTATTCGACATCGGCGGCGGCTCCTCCGAGATTGTCTGGCTTGATTTGCGCAACAGGTACGGCGCGCGTGGTTTTGCGCTGACACGCTTTGTCAGAGCATGGACCTCCTTGCCGTTGGGTGTTGTTAATCTGGCCGAGCGTCATGGCGGGGTGGATGTCACGCCGGAGATGTTTGAGGTCATGGTTGCTGATGTCATGCAGCGGTTGGAGAGTTTTCCGCTTGGCAATGAGCTTTCCCGTGCTATAGAGCGCGGCAACGTGCATATGCTGGGAACATCCGGGACGGTGACCACGTTGGCTGGGGTTCATTTTGGCCTCAAGCGATATGATCGCCGCCGTGTTGATGGAGCATGGATGGAGCAGGAAGATGTTTCAGCCATGATTAACCAGCTTTTGAATATGTCCTACCAGGAGCGGGTTGATAACCCTTGTATTGGTGAGGACAGAGCCGATTTGGTGCTAGCAGGCTGTGCGATATTGGAAGGTATACGCCGCAGGTGGCCTTGTCAGCGTTTGCGTGTCGCTGATAGAGGACTGCGTGAAGGTATACTGATGGAGATGATGGCTGCAGACAAGGTCTGGAGCAACTCCTCCCATAGACGCCGCCGCACCCCGAGAAAGGAATACAATAGATGACCGGTAACTCGAGTGGTCGTGGAACAGGTGATCGTGGCATGTTTCAGCGCGTTAAAACCGCGCGTAAACGGTCTAACTCATCAACATTATGGCTTCAACGTCAGTTGAACGATCCGTATGTCCGCCGCGCAAAGGCAGATGGCTATCGTTCTCGTGCCGCCTACAAGCTTATCGAGATCAACGAGAAACACGAAATCCTGAAGCCAGGAATGCGTGTGGTTGATCTGGGATGTGCGCCAGGTGGCTGGAGTCAGTTGACCGCACCCATTGTTGGGTCAACGGATGAGCGTCCATTGGTGGTTGGGATTGACTATCTTGAAGTTGAGCCGATCCCCGGTGTTGTGATCTTGCAAAAAGATTTTCTGGATGATGATGCTCCAGATGCGCTGATGAGCGCACTCGGTGGGCATCGCCCTGATTTGGTGATGTCCGATATGGCGGCACCAACAACAGGCCATCGCCAGACAGATCACTTGCGAACCACATACCTGTTTGAGATCGCGATTGATTTTGCACGTAAAAACCTCAATCAAGGTGGTTGCTTCCTCTCAAAGGTGTTTGCCGGTGGTGCAGAAGCAAAAGCAATGATGGAGTTGAAAAAAGAATTCAAATCCATCATTCACGTTAAGCCGCCAGCGAGCCGGAAGGCGAGCCCCGAGATGTTTGTTCTGGCCAAGGGCTATCGCGGTAACGACACATAAGAATTGAGAAAAGGCTGGTTTCGACCAGCCTTTTTTATGCGCAAGTCTGGCTCATTCGCAAGGAAGAGGGCCTGGAATGCGAAGGCAGGTCTATGGATCCCCATTTCTGAAACGTAATTGATGATTGCGGTTGGTGAGACTAAGGCAACCTTAATGTCGGAATTCACACCGAAATATCAAAATGCCCCTTTCCAAATCTAAAAAGCCGTGGTAGTGACCCGCGTCAACTTCTCTATATTTTCAGGCAACTCTGCAGTCAAATCCACACCGCAGGGGGTGGATCAGAGTGATCTATTTTTACCCGAAGGGAACTTGGCAATGCCTACTTTTTACGAACCATCTTCAGGTCAGGAAGCTTTGACCTTTGATGACGTTCTGCTCCTTCCAGGGCATTCCGAGATCATGCCAGCTCAGGTCGACCTGCGCTCCCGCATCTCTCGCAATCTGCATTTGCACTTGCCGATTCTCTCTTCTGCAATGGACACTGTGACCGAAGGACGCCTTGCTATCGCAATGGCTCAGGCCGGTGGGTTGGGTATCATTCACAAAAACATGACCCATGAGCGTCAGGCTGAACATGTGCGTCAGGTGAAGAAATTTGAAAGCGGTATGGTCGTCAATCCATTGGTGATTGGCCCGGATGCATCGTTGAAAGATGCGCTCGACCTTATGGAAACGCATAAGATTTCCGGTATCCCTGTTGTTGAAAACGGCGGTCGGGGCGGCAACTCAGTTGGTCGTCTGGTTGGTATCCTTACAAACCGTGATGTTCGCTTTGCAACCAACCCGGACCAGCTGGTTTGCGAGCTGATGACCCGCGATAATCTAGTAACGGTTCGTGACAATGTTCATCAAGATGAAGCCAAGCGCTTGCTGCATCATCACCGTATTGAAAAGCTGCTGGTGGTAGATGACAACCAGTGTTGCACTGGTTTGATCACTGTAAAGGACATGGAAAAAGCCAAGCTCAATCCAAATTCCTCCAAGGATGAGCAGGGACGTCTTCTGGCCGGCGCTGCAACCGGTGTGGGTGAAGATGGAATGAGACGTGCGGAAGCTCTCATTGAAGCCCAAGTAGATCTATTGGTGGTCGACACTGCACACGGTCACTCACAGGCGGTGATTGATCAGGTTGCGTTGATCAAGAAGCGGTACCCGAATGTGGAGCTGGTGGCTGGTAACGTTGCCACACCTGCCGCAACAAAGGCGCTGATTGATGCAGGCGCCGATGCCGTAAAAGTTGGTATTGGGCCGGGATCTATCTGTACAACCCGTATCGTTGCTGGTGTTGGTGTTCCTCAGCTGACTGCGATTATGGATTGCGCTGAAGAAGCTGCAAAAGCAGGTGTTCCAATCATTGCCGATGGCGGTATCAAGTACTCTGGCGATATGGCAAAGGCTTTTGCTGGCGGCGCAGGCTCTTGCATGGTGGGCTCACTGCTTGCGGGCACCGAAGAGAGCCCAGGTGAAGTTTATCTCCATCAGGGCCGCTCCTACAAAGCCTACCGTGGCATGGGATCCGTAGGTGCTATGGCGCGCGGCTCGGCGGATCGTTACTTCCAAGCAGAAGTTTCCGACAAGCTCAAGCTGGTTCCGGAAGGCATTGAAGGTCAGGTTCCATACAAAGGACTTTTGTCCTCTGTATTGCACCAGCTGGCAGGCGGTGTTCGTGCTTCCATGGGTTACGTTGGCGCTCCTACTCTGGAAGAGTACAAAAAACGCGCAACCTTCGTGCGGATCTCCGGTGCGTCCTTGCGTGAAAACCACCCTCACGATGTTACGATCACACGCGAAAGTCCGAATTACCCCGGCGCAGTTTGAGCTCAGTTAGCTTCTAACGAGTTGTGACACATGAAACACAAAGGCTGCCTTGCGGATTGCATAGCAGCCTTTTTTTTAAGATTATGTACCATCTGACTACTTTTCGTATGATCTCTGCGCTTCCTTTAAATAAGTATCAAATAATTACCCTCTTTTTTTACTAAATAAATTATCGATTTGCGTATGTATTCTTCAAATTTTGATAAATCTAGGTGATTTTATCTATCTAAACAGGTGCGTCAATTTGATCTATGCATTACTTATATTTAAATATTAGCTATAAGTTGCAGTTGGTTTTTTTCTGTTATTCAGGTTGAGGGAAAATTGAACTAATTCAATGGGAAAAATCATGTCATTGCGTTTAAGAATATTCGCGGCTGCGAATATCGTATTTTTATTTGGCTTTGTTGCACTTATTGCAGTTGTTACAGTCCTAATGAATAATGCCTCTGAAAAGGCCGGAGAAGAGCAACTTTTGGAAAGCTCTCAAATCCAGGCTGAAATTGCTTACCGAGCCATTAGCGAAACCCAGACAGTCATTGCAAGCTATGCCGACCAAATTCAGCAGACCTTGCGCCGGGTTGAGCTGTCGCGTGATCAAATGGCTGAGATAACAAGAGATTTTTTAAAAGCGAATAAGTCGGTAGATGGGATGGTAATGATCCTGGAACCCGATCTATACGGTTTGGATGCAGGGAATAAGGGCAAGGGGTTCTCAAATGAGAACGGTCGTTTTGCACCTTACTTTTTCCGGAAGAATGGCAACGTAGGTTGGCGGCCAGCTCCAATCGAACACAAAAGTTCCAAAGATTGGTATGACGTTCCGCTTCGCAAGGGCGTTGATATGGTCACGGCTCCATATCCCTCCGATATTGACGGGGAAACGGTCATGACTGTCTCAGCATCGTCTACCTTGTTTGATGAGAGCGGCAAGGCAATGGGTATTGTCGGAGGTGATATTTACCTCAATGAGATCATCAGTAGTTTCGATACGACGCGTAAGTTTAAAAGCGGGTTTGTTGGATTGATAAGCGACAACAGTCGTTGGGTTGCAAACTCAAATTCAAGCCTGGAAGGCCAGGAAGTATCCTCCGCTGTTCAAAAACTCATTCGTACGGCGACTGCCGATGGTGTTGTCCAAAACCTGGGTGATATCAGCATGGCAGCTTATCCTGTCACGCTCCGCGATACCGATCAGACTTGGTTTGCTATCATCTCAGTAGATGATTCTGAGCTTCTTGCGGCGGCAAACGCGACTAGAAATGATGCAATCATCACAGCGCTAATCTGTTTACTATTGGGAACTGTTGTTCTCTGGTTTGTGGGAACTTCGATTGCCAAGCCAGTTGTTGGCTTAACAGCCCGTATGAACACGTTGACCAAAGGCGACGTAAAAAAACCTGTACCTTATACGGATCGCAAAGATGAAATCGGCCAAATGGCAAAGGCTCTGGAAGTTTTTGTCGGCAATGCGGTTGAGCGTTTGAAGCTTCAAAATGAATCTGAACAAGAACAGGAAGCACGTGTCCTTCGTCAAAAGCACATTGATGAGCTCATTACAGATTTTGATGAGACAATTCGTGAAAGCCTGACAACGGTTGCGGACAACTCCACAGAAATGGAGCAGTCAGCAAAGGCCTTGACTGATATTGCAGAGCACACAACAGATCGTTCTACAACAGCGGCAGCGTCTTCCGAGGAAGCGTCTACCAATGTACAAACGGTAGCGTCCGCAGCAGAGCAACTGGCAGCTTCAATTGAGGAGATCAGCAGACAGGTTGGTCAAACGCAGCGAGTTGTGGCTGATGCAACATCCACTGCGCAAATCACAAATGATAAAGTATCGAGCCTAGACAGCGCTGCGCAAAGAATTGGCGAAGTCGTCTCGCTCATTCAAGCCATTGCTGAGCAAACCAACCTACTTGCTCTGAACGCAACGATTGAAGCGGCTCGCGCCGGTGAAATGGGCAAGGGCTTTGCTGTGGTTGCCTCTGAGGTGAAAGAGCTTGCGAACCAAACCTCCAAGGCAACGGAAGAAATCTCCAGCCAGATCGTTGGTATTCAGAATTCTTCACAGGAAGCTGTTGGGGCTATTAATGCCATCACTAAAACCATGGCCGATGTGAATGACATCACAGCGACAATTGCTGCCGCAGTGGAGCAGCAGGGAGCGGCAACCACGGAGATCAGTGAGAACGTTCAGCAAGCAGCCATTGGCACACAGAACGTTGCAGAAAACATGGCGGGTGTGTCTTCCGCTGCTTCAGAAACCAGCGTCACTGCAGGCCAGGTGCTTTCATCCTCTCAAATTCTCAACAAGCAGGCGGATATGTTGCGCGATAACATTGCAAGCTTCTTACGGAATGTAAAAAGCGCGTAAGCTAGGCAAATTGAAAAATCAAAAAGGCTCGCCTTATTTATGAGGCGAGCCTTTTTACATTCAGAAATTGGTTCTGTTAAAGGCGTGTCTTCAGAGTGAAAAAACTCAAGGTACTAAGGTAGATAAGAATATAGACCACCGGGTAGTACCAGGAGCTGGATATGGAGAAAATTAGCTCCAATGCGCCCAAACCTCCAACGGTGAATAAAATTGAAAGCAGAACATCAGTTCCGAAAGCTCCAAATGCGAACACATAATGTTTGCGGCCCGGACTGAAGGATGTGCTTGCAGCGAAAGAGTTGGCAATTTGGTGCGCTTTTAAGAAGTAAAGAATTCCGCTGCCAAGAAATAGAATAGAAACCGGATAGGACATGATACGCAACACAAGGTTTTTTTGTTGTTGGGCCGAGGCCATTACGCTATTACATCTACGGTTTTAATAAAACTTGCCATGCGTCACGACGTAGCGCCTAAAAAGCCCCCTAATCACTAGCGTATCTGCGGGTGTTTGCGGATTTGAAACTGAGCCTGATGAAAGTGTTACAGGAAACTGTTGATGGCTACGCTGGGTTGTTTGCGTCTCGCGTGCTATGCACTATTGAAATGCTCTGCTGACTGGCATACACGCTGGCTAGACCTAACGATTAAATCGTTTAATTGACTTCATAGAATTAAGGATCATTCATGCGTGACGGTGGACGAATTGCGGCTGCAATCGAAGTGCTGGCGGAAATCAATGAGCGCCGCCGTCCGGTACAGGAAGCTCTGAAAGATTGGGGCAACAAACATAGATTTGCTGGATCCGGCGACCGCGTCGCGATTGGCAATCTTGTGTTTGATGCGCTGCGCCATAAGCTGTCTCATGCACAGGCAATGGGTTCTGAAGATGCACGTGCGCTTGTTCTAGCCACCTATATCTGGGGCTGGGGCAATGAGGTTGCTCAACTTGAGCAGGTGATGGAACTAGACCATCATGCGCCTGAGCCATTGAGTGATCTGGAGCGAAATGCGCTGTTGGAAAACTGTCAGGTTGAGGACGTAGAGTACGTTTCTGCAAATGTTCCAGAATGGCTCTGGTCTCACTTCCAAGATAATTTCGGCGATGAAGCACATGCAGTAGGGAAGTCCCTCTCAGAGCGTGCTCCAATTGATATGCGCGTGAACACGATTAAAAGCACGCAAGAAAAAGTGCTGAAACGCCTCGAGCATCTCAAAGCAGAAGCAAGTGGTTTGTCACCTGTTGGCGTTCGTTTGGCCCCGGTTGTTGGGTCTCGAAAATCGCCCCATGTTCAAGCCGAAGAGACCTTTAGAAAAGGCCGGTTTGAACTGCAGGACGAGGCATCGCAAATTGCCTCTATCCTCTCTGGTGCAAAACCGGGCGAGCAGGTCTTGGATCTCTGCGCTGGTGGCGGTGGCAAAAGCCTCGCGCTTGCTGCACAGATGGAAAACAAAGGCCAGATCTACGCCTACGATGCGCATAAAACCCGCCTCGCACCGCTGTATGACCGCATGGCTCGTGCAGGTGTCCGTAATATTCAGACCATCGATCCGCAAACCGGCTCTTTGGATGTGTGTTTTAAGAAAATGGATCGCGTGTTCGTCGATGCTCCATGTACAGGCACCGGCGTTTGGCGCCGTCGCCCGGATACAAAATGGCGTGTGACGGAAAGCGCGCTTAGTGGCCGTGTAGAAGATCAGGCGCAAGTTCTGGAAAGTGCCGTTCGTTTTGTGCGCTCCGGCGGTAAATTGATTTACGCGACGTGTTCATTGATACCAGCTGAAAACCAACTTCAGATCAAAGCATTTCTTGAAAAGAATAGTGATTTTAAGATCGTGGATCTGGAGCCTGTTTGGGAAGAGAACTTCGGTGCTGTAGCGGGACGTAAGCCATTGTTCAAAGATGGTGGGACAATAACCCTAACCCCGTATCATACAGACACGGATGGGTTCTTTATTGCCATGATGGAACGCGATTAAAAAATAGAGAAACAAAAAAGCCAGCATGAACCGCTGGCTTTTCTTTTATGAACGTTCTTCGCTCTCTTCGATTATGTCTTGATAATCTGGAGAGACTGTTTCGGCTACGCGTTGGCTAGGTGCATCCTCGGCAGAACTTGGCTGCTGGTCTGTAGCGTCATCCGCTCCAGAATAGGTCGTGTCAACGGCCAGTTCCATGGCCGGTTCTGATAGGTGCTCCTGCCCATTGGGCTGCGGGCGCTCATAACCTTGATTAGCCAGATACTCGATTTCTTTGATGCTAGCTGTCGTCGCAGCCCGTAAATCTTCTCGGCGAGAGATTGAGGTCAGGACATCGCGCGCAGCATCATTTGCCCCGGCGGAAGCAAGGGCTGCGCCTAATGCATTGCCAACCTGTTTGTTTCCTGGAGCCAGACGCCACGCCTCTGCAGCATGCAATACGCCGGCATAGATCAGTCCCATACGGCGTTTGCCAATGCTAAGGTGAAGTAGCGCTGCTGCATTGTCTGGTTCGCAGGCATGAGCCAGCTCAAAGCTTTCGACTGCACCGTTTACATTGTCTTCCAGAAAATAGGCATGCCCCATTGCAACCAGAACATCCACATTGCGCGGCTGTAAATCATGCGCACGGTTCAGGTAGTTATGCGCTTCCTCTGCCTTTTTTCGTTGGATCAGGACTTTAGCAAGGCCGACCAAAGCTGGCACATAGGAACTATCTGCCTTTAAAGCACTGAGATAGTTCAAAACAGCAGCTTCAGCTTTGGTGTCTGCACTCAAAGCATCCGCAAGGAGGGTTAGGGCAGGGGCACTTGTGGGAATTTGTTTAACTAGACGCCGTGCATAAGGTTCAGCTTCAAGGTGGACATGCATCTTAATGAGGATCGTCGCCAAGCCATAAAGCGCATTACGGTTTTGCGGTTCAGCTTCTACAACAGCCTCAAAGGCTTCTCTTGATTGTTCCAGGTAACCTAGCAATAAAAGCGCGTTACCCATATTGGCGCGCGCCGGCAGATGTTCTGGCTTCATAAACAGAACTTTGCGCAGGTGTGCAACGGCCTCCCGAAGGTCGCCATTGCGCAGCATAATTGTCGCCATGCGGAACAAGAGTTCAACATCATCTGGGTACCGGCCAACCAAGTCCTGATAGACCGGAATGACCTCCTCAAAGCGCTCTTCTTGTTCCATAAAGGATATTGCGTCTAATGCAGCGTTGATTCTCTCCTGCCGTGTCTCTGTTCCCGGCATTCCACGCAGCGTCTCTGTCATATTTTACGGACCCCCTTGTTGGGCAGTGCCGTCTGTAGCGCCGTCCCTGACGGAGCTGCTGACAGGCTATTCTGCGAATCAAAATCAAACCTATGCAGAGTAAAGCCTAAGCGCTTGGCAAATCAGCGTCAAAGGCGGAACCTGCTGGTGCGTGAGGAAGGCGTGGAAAGATCGTTTCTATCCCATCAAAACCACATTCAGGGGCTAGTGCCATGGAAAAATCACCAATATTCAAGTGAGCTTAACCATTTTCAGTCTTTGGTACTGACCAATGGTGAGAAGCTAGGCAATTTACTCAGGGCGAAGGATTATGGCGGATAAGTACCGTGCCAGCATTGTGACACAAGCGAACTTGTTTGAAGACGAACATAATGTCGAGCTGCTGAATTATCTGCCGCTGCGCATTATAGCAACAGGCCGCTTTATTGAGCGTCGTTTGTCAGATCACTTGCAAAAGAATTATGGCCTATCCTTGCCTGCGTGGTTGGTGCTCAGCGCGCTTGAACGGTTGGGGTCTGTCTCTGTGCGAGAATTAGGTCCGGTCATCGGCTTAGACACAGTTGCGGTTTCGCGGGCCGTAAAGCGGTTAAGTGAAGCTGACCTTATCAAAAAACAAGAGCATCCCAAGGATCGTCGTTTAGTGCGTTTAAATATCACTGAAGATGGACGAGTTGTTCTGCGTGCCCTTGAAGCCCAGCTTGAGAAGCTTGAGAAGAATTTGCTGCCTCAATTGGACGTTCAGGAACGCATCCGTCTTGGGCAAATGATGAGCTCGATCGAAGAGCACGAACAATCAATTCTCTGATAAATTAAAGCGTTTGCGAAAGCTCACAGATATTCAGGTGTTACTCTTTGCGTAACCGCCATTTTCCGCGGAATAGATCTTTCCAAATTGCAATGTTCAGAGTAGAAGCGGCCCATGACTGACCGCATCCTAATTATCGATTTTGGATCTCAGGTTACACAGCTGATAGCGCGCCGTGTTCGCGAGTCTGGTGTATACTCAGAGATCGTCCCGTTCCAGTCTGCAGAAGCTGCTTTTAAGGAAATGAATCCGAAGGCGGTGATCCTGTCAGGTGGTCCGGCATCCACGACTGAAATGGGGAGCCCACGTGCGCCCCAGATCATTTTTGACGCAGGCATTCCAGTGCTCGGCATTTGTTATGGTCAGCAGACCATGTGCGCCCAGCTTGGTGGTAAGGTATCCAGTTCTGACCACCGTGAATTTGGCCGTGCGTTTGTTTCCGTAGCAAAATCCTCTCCGCTGTTCGATGGTATTTGGCCCAATGAGTCAAAGCATCAGGTTTGGATGAGCCATGGAGATCGCGTCGAAGCTCTTCCTGAGGGCTTTGAGGTTATTGCAACGTCAGAGGGCGCTCCCTTTGCAGCTGTTGCAGATGAAAAGCGCAAATTCTACGCTGTGCAATTCCATCCCGAAGTGGTTCACACTCCAGATGGTGCAAAGCTCATTGAGAACTTCACGCACAAAATTGCAGGCTGTTCCGGCGACTGGACAATGGCGGAATACCGCCAGCAAGCCGTTGACGCGATCCGCCAGCAAGTGGGCGACAAAAAAGTTATTTGTGGCCTTTCTGGCGGTGTCGACAGCTCCGTTGCTGCCGTTTTGATCCACGAAGCGATTGGTGACCAGCTTACCTGTATCTATGTTGATCATGGCTTGATGCGTATGGGTGAAACGGAACAGGTTCTTTCCATGTTCCGTGATCACTACAGCATCCCGCTTGTTCATGTGGATGCAGCTGATCTCTTTATTGGTCAGTTGGAAGGCGAATCCGATCCCGAGACAAAACGCAAAACCATCGGTAGACTCTTCATCGAAGTTTTCGATGCAGAAGCGAAAAAGCTGGGTGGCGCGGAGTTCCTTGCTCAGGGAACGTTGTATCCAGATGTTATTGAAAGTGTCTCCTTCACCGGTGGCCCCTCAGTAACCATCAAGTCTCACCATAACGTTGGTGGCCTGCCAGAGCGCATGAACATGCAGCTTGTTGAGCCACTGCGTGAGCTGTTTAAAGATGAAGTGCGCGAACTTGGTCGTGAACTTGGTCTTCCAGACAGCTTCATAGGGCGTCATCCGTTCCCAGGGCCAGGTCTTGCGATCCGTTGTCCAGGCGGGATCAGCCGTGAAAAGCTGGATATCCTGCGTCAGGCTGATGCCATCTATCTGGATGAGATTCGCAAAGCTGGCCTTTACGATGCCATCTGGCAGGCATTTGCCGTTCTGCTTCCGGTTCAGACCGTTGGCGTGATGGGCGATAGCCGCACCTACGAGTTCGTTTGTGCTCTGCGCGCAGTGACCTCTGTAGATGGCATGACTGCCGACTTCTATCACTACGATATGGAATTCCTTGGACGGGCGGCGACCCGCATCATCAACGAAGTCCGCGGCATCAACCGCGTCGTTTATGATGTGACGTCCAAACCCCCGGGAACCATTGAGTGGGAATAAGCCGGCGGTAGGTACCTTTAGCCATAAATAGGGCGCTGTTCTGGCTTTCATTCTTGAGAGTCAGAACACTGCAACCGCAAAAAACCAATAGTGCTTGTTTTGAAATTTCCAGCAAGCTAGTTAAGTATCGAGCACTATAATTCTGTCTCTGAGCTGACGCCTACTAATGCTATGGTGTATAAAAATACGAAACTGAGTGGTCAGTGTTCTGCAGATAACAGAGCACTGACGGGAGAAGTTAAAATTGGGCGTGAAAGCTTCAGCTAAAAAGGCAGCGTTTGACCGTGGTTTGCTGTTGGGTAAACCTGCGAGCTCCGAGCAACTTAGTAACTTTGTCAGCAGGTTCCTTGATAATTATGTCGCTGTTGATTTAGTTAGAATTGGTGGATGCGGTGACGGTGGATACCTAGTTCCGAATGACCTTGAGGGGATTCGGTATTGTTTCTCTCCTGGAGTTGATTACACCGCCAGTTTCGAATCTGAACTGGCAAATGAATACGATGTAAAGTGCTTTATGGCTGATGCTAGTGTGTCAGAGCCCCCATCCCAAAATCCGGCATTTGATTTTGAAGCAAAATATATTGGGCCTAGGAATATAGGCGAGTTTATGACGTTATCGTCTTGGGTCACCAAGAAAGCATGCAATGACGACGAAATGCTTTTGCAAATGGATATTGAAGGCGCTGAATATGATGTATTTATTGAAACTGACATTGATATCTTAAAGAAATTTCGTTCCATGATTGTTGAATTTCATGGTTTAGATAGATTGTTTGACAGGAATTACATAAGTGTAATGACTGCAATATTTGAGAAGATCTACAAAGGCTTTTCAATTGCTCATGTGCATCCAAATAATTGTTGTGGAGTTGTTTCATTGGGAGGTATTGATGTTCCGAAGGTCGTCGAAATAACGTTCATTAGGAATGATCGAGTTCAGGCTTGTTCTTCTAATTTGCCAATTATTCTCCCTCACCAACTCGACGAACAAAATGTGGATTCCAAACCAGATATCAAAATGCCGCGAGAATGGTGGGGAAAGTAGTTAACTTTCATGAGGCGCTACTTTTCGCTGCAATATCTAAGGCCAAGCGATAACCCCTGAAATACGGTTTTATTGCCCGAATAATTTTGTGCATGTGATGCAGCGAAGGTCCGTGGGCTCGGTTATCAAGGGCTTTTGGAATATCTTCGCTGCACAGATAATATCAATATTCTTTTCTTTGATACGTCGTAATGTACTTTCAATATGTTGTAATTCATGGGCACGCTGATGGTCATTTTCTTGTACCATATCTTGCCGTTTTAGAATGTCTATCCGGGAAAGGTGATCAATCGACTGCTGATCCAGAGTGTCGGTCAAACGATCGCCTTCAGGTATTTCTACCAATTCAACAACTTCCGCTTTCCTGACCAAGTGGAATGGTTAAGCGTTTTGGGCTGCGTGTTATGCGGTCTGCTTTAGTGTAAAAAAATACTTTAAAAAGTATGAAGGTGCCATGCACTTTAGATTCCCTGATATTACATTCTCAGAACAAGTTTTGGCGAATTGTATGTTAGAACTGTTTGCTTTACCGCTTCTTGGCTTTGCCCGTTTCAGAAGCGGTAAAGGAGTGCGGTAAAATGACAACTCAGTAGTACATCCTAAGCTTTCATTTGGAATTTAACAGCTAAGCCGGGCGGCGACCCGCGCCGTTTATGATGTCACGTCCAAGCCTCCAGGAACCATTGAGTGGGAATAATAAAGCAACTCTTTAAGTTGTTTGAAGCGGCATTGATTTTCAGCGCCGCTTTTTTTTTATTTGAGACGTAGTATGTTGATTAAAAACTGAGCGTTAGCAGCCCCACTAAAACACGTGGAGTGCGCTTGCCAGTTCGCACCTGTACCTTCTGTGTCGTTCCTCATGAGAAGGCCTATTTGATATGGAATTGCCGGAAGCACTGCTGCAACTGAGTGATGATGAAAAAGGCTATCTGCTCCAACAAAGGACCGACTTGGTTAGCACTGATGATTTAGAAATGTTGCAACAGTTTCGAGTTCATCTGGCGCGGGCTGTTGAGCGAATGCGCGTTTTTTTGCCAGTCCTTGAAGGACGAGGGCGTTTTTTGGATATAGGTTGTGGTCTTGGGTTCGGCCTGCTGGC
Source organism: Pseudovibrio sp. Tun.PSC04-5.I4 (assembly GCF_900104145.1). Lineage (NCBI taxonomy): Bacteria > Pseudomonadati > Pseudomonadota > Alphaproteobacteria > Hyphomicrobiales > Stappiaceae > Pseudovibrio > Pseudovibrio sp. Tun.PSC04-5.I4. Next base: position 1,047,368 of record NZ_FNLB01000006.1, read on the forward strand.
TCTAAAGGAAGTTTATGGGGGTGAACATTCATATTGCGGGTTGGACAAAAACGGTTTTGACGAAGAAATTCAGTATGGATTCAAAAAGAAGCCCGAAGTGTACAACGACTTAGAATGTATGCGAGCTGTCTTAGAGAAGAACGGCATCCCATCTGAAAATATCCAGAGCGTTGATATCTCTGCGCAGGAGTTTCCTGAAGGTCCGTTTGATGTTGTGAGTTCACACATTGCTTGGGGATGGCATTTCCCGGTTGCAGCCTACCTTGATCAGGTTGAAGCGGTCACAAGGCCGGGAACTGTAATTTATATGGATATCAGGCACGGGACGAATGGCGTTGCCGAGATGGCTAAACGGTTTCAACTCATTTGGGCAAATGAGAAGAAAAAAGGTGTCCGGACTATGTGGCGCGTAAACTAGGTTACGTCGCCGACGCGTCGTCTGCTGAGATAGCTATCCAAACAGCTTAGCGCAACTGATGCAGTTTAGCGCCGCTGGATCAACGCGAAGGCGCGCTTCCGGAATATCCTGACCGCATTCAAGACAAAACCCGAATTCATCCTCTGTGATGCGTTGAAGTGCACCATCGATGCGTTGGAGTTCTCGTGCGCGTTGGCGATCGTTTGCCTGTGCCATCGCTTGGCGTTGCAAGGCATCCATGCGGGAGATGCGGCCTACAGATTGTTGATCCAGTGCGACTGTTGCACGATCACCCATCGATATTTCCGCAAGTTCAGTCAGTTCTGCTTTTCGAGCTAAGAGCAGCGTCTTGGCTTCGTTGGGGCTGAGTGTCATGGTATCTCCTCCTGGAACAGGCGCCCGAGTAGTATGGGGGAGATATGAGATCGTACGCAAGCAAAACAAAACGCCCAGAATTGAGGGCGTTTATGAAGTAGTTAGATTTTCATGAGGCTGGAAACGGTTTCTTTCTCACCAACAAACTCCACACCGAGCGTGTCAGCTGTTCTCCAGCGCACCTCAGCTTTTACCCGTTGGCGTAAATGAACCAGATAGAGCATAAACTCATCTGGGATATCTATGGTGGTCTCAAGTTTTACACGAGCACCATAATCGGACAAGTCGCGGATGATACAATCAAAGATCATTGACTGGCTTGCAAAGACAATCCGTCCCTCTTTCAATGTGCGCCGACGATGAATGCGTCGACGATCAGCATTTTCTGCTGCACTGTCACTTTCGGACATAGAGTTTTTCCAAGCGCTGCTTCTGTTGGAGGATCCTTAGAGATATCGCAAACTAAGGACCTAGTCAGTTGACTATGATATGTGCAGAGGCACAACTAAGTAAGATTTAACGAGAAACCTACCATGAGCTCAAGAGCACACCCAAAAAGAATTGGGTAAATGTAGAAAAGACTTTACGTAGCAACTTACGAAGTTATTGATATTTCACAGTACATGGGCACAGTGCCCTCTACCGTGATATTGACTTCACCTTAAAATACAAAAATAAAGGTTCACGCGATGACGCTTCTGCTTGTCGGACTTTTCATCTTTCTGGGAATTCACGTCGTCCCATCCTTTCCAGGATTTCGTGATTCTATTGTGCAGCGCGTAGGACTAAATGCGTACCGAGGTATCTATTCGATAATCGTGCTGACTGGCCTGTTCGCAATGATTTATGGCTTTGTACTGGCGCGCCAGGAAGATCTGTTTCCACTCTACGTGACACCATTCTGGCTCCGGCATGTCGCGATGACGTTGCTCTTGCCAATCTTCATCCTGGCGTTTGCAAAGTTCATTCGCGGTAACATTGCCAGGTGGACCAAAGATCCTGTTATTCTCGCCGTTAAGATCTGGGCAATTTCTCATTTGCTGGTCAATGGTGAGCCGTATTCAGTTGCATTGTTTGGTGGGTTTCTGGTCTGGGCGATCTGGGCACGTATTTCCCTCAAAAAATATGATCGCAAAAACACAAAGGCAGAAGAGTTCCCCAACGCTCTGCGCAACGATATAATCAGCGTTGTTCTGGGAACCGTTCTTTACCTCCTCTTTGTTTGGAAGCTGCATACGCTTTTGATCGGCATGCCTATCTTGACCTGAATAGCCATGACTTCCCCTGCCTTGGCTAGGACAATCTGAAAAAGACGGAAAGCAGTTTGTGTGACCAAAAACACAAACTGCTTTTTATATTTTAAAACAGATGTTTAACTAGGTAATGTAAATTTTAACGCAAGATTGCAGCGCAATTTAACACTATAGTTCATAGGTAAAATACTGTACTGCTCTGGGCTCTTGCAAAATTCCGTCTTTTGGTTAACGACAGAGTTTAGCTGAGGAATAAATAGACCGAGATTGTTGCTTAGAGCTGCTTGGGCTGAAATAATCTATTAAAACAAGACAAGGGTCCTTCAATGACTATTTTAGTTTGCGGGCTGGCTTTATTTTTGGCCATCCATCTCGTCCCTTCATTTTCGGGATTTCGTCAAAAACTGGTAGAGCATCTGGGATTCAACGGCTACCGGGGGCTGTTCACGCTTGCTTCTTTTGCAGGCCTCATCGCGATTATCTACGGCTTTCAAGCTGCCTGGCTTGCTGATTATCTGCCACTCTACACGCCGCCAAATTGGGGGCGCCATGTTGCCATGTTCCTGATGCTTCCGGTTTTCCCATTTTTTGTGTCTGTGTACATGAAAGGGAATATCACCAGGATCATCAAGCACCCCATGATCAATGCAGTGAAACTGTGGGCTGTCGCGCATTTGTTTGCAAATGGAGAGCCGTATTCAGTTGCATTATTCGGCTCATTTTTGGTGTGGGCAGTCATTGTCAGAATTTCTCTTGCAAAACGGGATCGCGCTAACCCTCCATCCACAGATTACCCCAATGCAATTAGAAATGATGTGATCTCAGTTTTGGTGGGATTGGGCATTTATGGCCTGTTCGTGTGGAAACTACATGCAATTTTGATCGGTGTGCCAATCGTAGCTTGACCTTTTGCATGGCTTAAGGTTTCAAGGCGGATATCAAATTGTGGTCCCTGCTAATGTTTATTCCAGCAAATGTTGACAGGGAAAACTCTTCTCTTGCCCTAATTGTGCCACTAATCGGTTGAAAGAGGTAAGGAAAGAGGTTTGCCTGCGGCTCTCTAAGTTTTAATGTGACGCCGCCCATTGGGATACCACAAACCTAAGAATCGTTGCTGCGGGATCATTTAGAGATATGTCCGACGTTTTTCGCGAAGTTGATGAAGAAGTAAGAAGCGACCAGTATTCAAAACTTTGGAAGCGCTTTGCTCCATTTGTATACCTGACAGCCGGTCTTATTGTTGTAGGCACTGCTGGATACCGTGGTTACGAGTATTGGCAGACCAAGCAGTCTCAAGCTGCTGGAACTCAGTTTTTGGAAGCGGTGAAGCTTTCCAACGCTGGCGACTACGAACAATCCAAGGCAGCTTTTGCTGCAATGGATGGCAGTATCGGCGGTTATCCGATGTTGGCTAAGATGCGCATCGGCACTGAGCTGGCTTTGGAAGGTAACTCGGCGCAAGCTATCAAGGCTTTTGACGCTGTGGCCGCAGATAGCTCCACACCTCAGATTTACAAAGGTCTTGCAAACATTCGCGCCGCCTACCTGCTGCTCGATAACGGCAGCCTGGCTGATGTGAAAAAGCAGGTTGAAGTGCTGGCCGTTGCTGGTAACACATGGCGCTTTTCCGCGCTGGAAGTTTTGGGCGCTGCTGAATACAAGGCTGGTGATCTGGCCGCTGCAAGAGCTCGCTTTTCCGAAATTACAAGTGATGCAGAAGCGCCCTCCGATTTCTCCGGGCGCGCGCAAATATATCTTGAGCTGATTACCTCAGCTTTGGGCACAGACGAGAAGGGGACTAATAAGTGAGCGAGACCAAAGGAAAGTCTTGGAAGACTTTAATTGGAACCGGTGCTCTGGCACTGACGCTGGCTGGTTGCTCTTCTCTATCCAGTCTGAACCCATTTGGCGCGGACGATGAGTTTCTGGAGGGCGACCGTTTACCGCTCTACCAGGGAGCTACCAGTCCACAAGCAACTGGCGGGGCCGCTAAAATTGGCGCAGCCACCGGCGGTTCCACATGGCCAACAGCAGCTGGACCGAAAAACAACGATCCGGGCAACATCGCGATTAACGTTAGCGGCGGAGTGGCTTGGTCCTCCAATATCGGCAAAGTCCGCTCTCCGGGCTTCTTCGGTATGGGCTCCAGCAACCCGCGCACAGCAGCGCGTCCGGTCTCTGACGGCCAGCGCATCTACGTTTACAAGCCAGATGGCACGCTTGTCGCGTTGACCACAGCTGGAGCGAAGGTCTTCACAAAAGATCTCGGTCTTGAAGGCGAGAACGAAGTTGCAGCAGGTGGCGGCGTTGTGCTGGATGGCGATAAGATTTTTGTCGCCACCGCATACCGCAATGTTTTTGGGTTGGATAAGGGTGGCAACATCCTCTGGACTAAAAAACTTGAAACACCTGTCCGCGGTGCACCAGCAGCTGCCAATGGCAAAGTTATTGTTGTAACGCAGGACAATGAAGTGATCGCCCTCAACCAGACAGATGGTGAGCAGGCATGGTCCTTCGCAGGCATTGCAGAAAAAGCAGGCTTGCTGTCATCAGCAAATCCAGCAGTTTCTGGCAACACTGTTGTTGTTCCATTTTCCTCAGGTGAGGTAATGGCGCTTGACATTAACAGCGGTGAGCCTAAATGGATTGATACTGTTGCACGGTCCTTCCGTACCCGCGCTCTTTCTGGTCTGACAGATGTATCTGCAAGCCCTGTTATCGATGGCAATCAGGTTTTTGCCTCATCGGTAGCTGGTCGTACGCTTGCGATTTCTCTGCGTGACGGTGAGCGTCTGTGGGAAGCGGATTTTGGTGCCGTGCATACACCAGTGGTATCGGGTGGAACTCTGTTCCTGATCGGCTTGGATGATAAGTTGCACGCACTATCAGCCAAGACCGGCAACCTTATCTGGACAGCCAAGTTGCCTGCTGGCGAAAAAGACGTCAAAAACGTCAACTGGGCAGGTCCAATTCTGGCAAATGGCCAGCTGATCGCCGTGTCTAGCAACGGTTATCTTGCATCTGTGAATGCAAAAACCGGTCAGGCTTCCGCATCGCGGAAAGTGACAAGTGGCGTATTTGTATCACCAATTGTTGCTGGTGGACGTATGGTCGTCCTTACCAGTGACGGAGCGGTTGCGGCGCTGAACTAGCGCCGTAGACCTGACGAGGAGTATTCGCGTGACTGCGACAGTCGCCATTATTGGCAGACCGAATGTTGGCAAGTCAACGCTCTTCAATCGCCTAGTAGGCAAGCGCCTCGCGCTTGTTGATGATACCCCAGGTGTGACCCGTGACCGTCGGTCCGGTGATGCACGCTTGGGCGATCTGCGATTCAAGATCGTTGATACAGCTGGCTTGGAAGAAGCAGAGGCAGCAAGCCTCGAAGGGCGCATGCGCGCTCAAACAGAAGAAGCAATCCGGGACGCGGATGCATGCTTGTTTCTAATTGACGCACGCGCTGGCTTGACACCTTTGGATAAGCACTTTGCGAATCTTCTTCGCCGTGCCGATACACCTGTAATCCTGTGTGCCAACAAGGCCGAAGGCAAAGCAGGTGACGGCGGGCTTTATGATTCGTTTACGCTGGGTTTGGGCGATCCTATCGCTCTTTCAGCTGAACACGGAGAAGGCCTTTCCGACCTTTATGATTTTCTGCGCCCTATTGTAGATGCTGCAGAAGAAATGGAAGAGTCCAGCGAGTTCAGTGAAGCGCGCACGGATGTTGACGTAGAAGACGAAGAAATTGACGAGCCTGTTGGCACCGTTGAGCGTCCTCTGCGTTTGGCAGTTGTGGGCCGTCCGAACGCAGGCAAATCCACCCTCATCAACCAGATGTTGGGTGAAGAGCGCCTTTTGACCGGACCTGAAGCTGGCATCACCCGCGACAGTATTTCAGTTGATTGGATATGGCAGGATCACCACGTTAAAGTGTTTGATACTGCTGGTATCCGCAGAAAAGCTCGTGTGCAGGAAAAGCTCGAAAAGCTTTCTGTTGCCGATGCTCTGCGCGCGATCAAGTTTGCTGAAGTGGTTGTTGTTACGCTCGATGCAACGATTTCCTTTGAGAAGCAGGATCTTCAGATCATTGACCTGTGTGCCCGTGAAGGGCGTGCGCTGGTCATCGCTGTTAACAAGTGGGATCTGATTGAAGATCGCGATGGTGCGTGGGCTCATATCAAGGATTCGCAGGCGCATTACCTGAACCAGATCCGCGGTGTTGAGATTATCACTCTGTCCGGTATCAACGGTCAGGGCCTTGATAAGCTGATGCAGGCTATCTTCCGCGCCTACGGGATGTGGAACAAACGCGTTGGTACATCTGGTCTGAACCGTTGGCTCGAAGGTGTGTTGATCCACCATCCGCCGCCAGCCGTATCCGGGCGCCGGGTGCGTCTTCGTTTTATGACGCAGCCAAAAACACGTCCGCCGCATTTTATTGTGTTCAGTTCCAAGCCAGACAACCTGCCAGAAAGCTACACACGCTATCTGGTAAACGGTCTGCGCGAGCGTTTTGACATCAAAGGGACACCGATCCGCCTGAGCTACCGCAAAGGCGAGAATCCGTACCATAAGAAGAGACGCTAAAACCTCTTTGCAAACGTGGGTCTAGCCATTGGCTTAGAAATCGCAGTTTGTGTGAATTGAGAAAAAAGGGCAGCCGCACAGGTTGCCCTTTTTGCGTATATGTATTTAACCTATGAAATTGAGAGCGACAGGTTCTGAAATACTCGAAGAGTGCAACTCTGCATCAAGTGCTCTATCAGGCTCTTGATATTTTCTCCAAAGAGCCATGTACCGAGTGCTAACAAGTTGCAATTTCTTATGAATTAGCATTTATTTGCCATGTTATTTTGCGTTCTGCACCATACATAGGATTCCCATGTCACAAGACCGTTTTACTTTCGCCACCGCTTTGGTTAAGCGCGCTGGCGCGTTTGCGCACGAACATTTTCTTCGGTTGGACACGCTCAACATCGAGAGCAAAGGTCATCAGGATATGGTTTCAGAAGCGGATCGGGACACTGAAGTTCTGGTTCGGGATGCGATTGCGGCAGCCTTTCCTAAAGATACAATTGTCGGCGAAGAACACGCTCCCAAAGAAGGGACCTCTGAGTACACTTGGATCATCGATCCGATTGATGGCACTGCAAACTTCGTTTCAGGTATTCCCCAGTGGTGTGTCATCATCGCCTGCGTGAAGAGCGGCGAAAAACATATCGGTGTCATCTATGACCCATGTGCTGATGAATTGTTTGCCGCTAAAAAAGGCGGGGGTGCCACTCTCAACGGCGAGCCAATGTCTGCAAGCACAAGCAACTCGCTTTCCAATGGATCGCTCGGCCTTGGCTTTAGTGCTCGTGGCCGCCATCAAGCCGTGAAAGATGCTGTTGATTTGCTTCTGGATGAAGGCGGTATCTTCTTCCGTAACGCCTCTGGTGGTCTGATGCTGGCATATGCCGCTTCTGGACGCCTTATCGGGTACATAGAAGAGCATATGAACTCATGGGACTGCATGGCTGGTATGTTGCTGCTGGAAGAAGCTGGCGGTACGCTACAAGAGATCGACGTTCAGCACGCGATCATGAATGGTTGCAAGGTTGTTGCCGGCGGTGCTGATGTCTATGCGCAGATCAAAGCCGTAACCGACAAGGCGTTTATCTGATCATGAGCACTAAGGAGAGGTGAGGCTAAATGAATGCTGCCTTTCCAGCGATCTCTGATGAAGCCTGTAGGGCCCCTCAGGGGTGTTGATTACAAAAGGTTACGCCAAAACGCGAAATGATGCTCAGTGCGCTTGGTAAAGCCGTATAAGAGTATTCACGCCGTGTAATCGGCAGAAACAAAAAGCCCCGCTCAACAGGCGGGGCTTTTATTGATTTGGTCTTGTCTGACTTAACTCGTCAGCGGTACAAAATCCCGAATTTCTTTGCTCGGGAAATCAAACAGGCGCCCATTGTCTTCGCTGGTTGGCAAACTGAACTGCAAGATGTGCTCTGCAAGCTCAGCAGGATGCGGCAGCGTCATTGGATCTTCACCCGGCATTGCCTTTGCACGCATACCTGTGCGCATAGGGCCCGGATTGATCAACATGGACTTCACATTGGTCTTCTGCGTTTCATTCACATACGTCCGTACCAACGCTTCGAGAGCAGCTTTGGACATGGAGTATGGCCCCCAATAAGCGCGGCACTTATGCGGCGCGCCAGAGGTCATGAATACAGTACGACCAGCATCTGACTGACGCAGCAACGGGTCAAGCGAACGGATCAACCGCCAGTTGGCTGTTACGTTGATGGACATCACGTCGTCAAATTTCTTTGGATCGACATGTCCAAGCGGAGAAGTCGGGCCAAGAATACCAGCGTTGCCGACCAAAATGTCGAGCTTCTTCCAGCGTTCAAAAATTGCAGCGCCCAGACGGTCAATCGCGTCATAGTCGGTCAGGTCAAGCGGCACCAGCGTTGCAGAGCTGCCGACCTTCTGGATTTCGTCATCCAGCTCTTCCAAACCACCCACGGTGCGGGCAATCGCAATAATATGCGCGCCTTCTTCCGCAAGCTTTTGTGCTGCAAAGTAGCCAATGCCACGGGACGCTCCCGTGACAACAGCTACACGACCTTCAAGTCTTTTAGAACTCATTGAACTTAACCAGTTTCTACAAGGCGTGGAGCCTGACGAGTATCAACATCATCAGACAGATCAGTTAGGGGGGTTGGATAGTCCCCTGTAAAGCAGTGATCGGTGAACTGCGGGTTCTCGTTGTCGCGGCCATTCTCATAGCCCATAGCATTATAAACACCGTCAATGCTTAAGAACGCAAGAGAGTCTGCACCAATGTATTTGCGCATGCCTTCAAGGTCATATTTAGCAGCCAGCAGTTTTTCTCGCACGGGCGTATCAATGCCGTAAAAATCGGAGAACCGGATTGGTGGCGATGCGAGACGGAAGTGAACTTCCTTGGCACCTGCATCGCGGATCATCTGTACGATTTTCAAACTTGTTGTACCGCGCACAAGACTGTCATCCACCAGCACAACACGCTTGCCTTCAATCTGAGCCCGGTTGGCAGAGTGCTTCAGTTTGACGCCAAGTGTCCGGATATGCTGGGTTGGCTCAATAAAGGTCCGGCCCACATAGTGGTTACGGATGATGCCAAGCTCAAACGGAATACCGCTTTCACGCGCAAAGCCAAGAGCAGCAGGCACACCAGAATCTGGTATTGGAACCACAACATCGGCTTCTACGGCGCTTTCGCGAGCCAGAACACGGCCAAATTCTTTTCGAACGTTATAAACAGAATGACCGTTCAAAATGCTATCTGGACGAGAGAAGTAGATGTACTCAAAGATGTCAGGGCGAGCAGGGCGTTTGCCAAAGGGGAAGTAGCTCTCAATGCCGCCCGGAGTACAAACAACCACCTCACCATTTTCAACTTCACGAATGAACTTCGCGCCGATGATATCAAGGGCACAGGTCTCAGAAGCAAAAATTGGCGCACCGTTGAGGTCACCCAGAACCAATGGACGAATGCCAAACGGATCACGCGCACCAATCAGCTTTTTGCGAGTGAGTGCAACGAGCGAGTAAGCACCTTCCATCTGGCTGATAGCCTCGATGAAGCGGTCAACAATTTTAGGTTCGCGAGAACGGGCAACCAGCTGCAAAACCACTTCACTGTCAGAAGTAGACTGACAAATGGCGCCATCTTTGATCAGTTGGCGGCGCAAGGTCATTGCGTTTGTGAAGTTACCGTTGTGACAAACAGCAATGCCGCCGCCATCCAATTCAGCAAACAAAGGCTGTACATTGCGCAGTGCCGCTTCACCCGTTGTTGAGTAGCGCACATGCCCAATCGCGTAAGGGCCTTTCAGATTGCCAATGGTGTCCTGATCGGTGAAATGATCACCCACAAGGCCCATATGACGTTCTGAGCGGAACTGATCTCCGTCAAAAGTCACAATGCCCGCAGCTTCCTGCCCTCGGTGTTGGAGAGCATGAAGACCCAGCGCTGTAACCGTGGCCGCGTCAGAATGGCCGAGAATACCAAATACACCACATTCTTCATGCAGGGTATCGCCGTCAAAATCTGCCCGCGCATCTTCTAGGGCGTCAGAATTGTTTGATACACCACTGCTCATGGCATCACTCCTTGGTTCTTACTTGGGCCAATTGCCGAGAATTTATATCTTAGTTCCGGCCATTGCCGGATGCGGTTAATTGGTCAATTCCGCGCCGCTCACTTGGGGAGTAGCGGGCTTCTTCGTCACTTGAGGCGTCAGATGGGCTGCTGGCAGCGCCACTTTGCTTGCGGATCTGATCCAGAATAGCCCGTTCCGGGTCTTCTGGCAGGGCAGCAACAAGGCTTTGTCCGGTACTGACAAGCAGGTGACGAGACTTAGCTTCCATGATCCAGTTCGGTTGCTTTGGTTCTGGCACGAACCAGTTAAAGAACAGCACAGCAACAACCACAAGCAGGAAGCCACGTGCTGCGCCAAAAACGAAACCTAATGTACGGTCGAGCGCACCGATGCGGCTATCCAGAACGAAATCTGAGATCCGCATGGTGACGTAGCTCACCACAATCAAAGTCACTAGGAAAATAGCACCTGCGGCGATCGCTGTCGCCAAGGTGTCATTAGCGACATGCTGAAGCACAAATGGTTTCAGGCTACTGTAGAAATAGAAAGCGGCGACTGCTGCTGCGACCCAGGATGCAATGGAAAGTACCTCGCGTACAAACCCGCGAATCATTGCGAGGACGCCAGAGAACAACATTACGACGAGTAGAATTCCGTCTAAGAGTGTGATCGGCATCTGTCGACACATGTCCCTTGTTTGACTGGTAGGCCATCTTCACGTGGCACCAACCTGTTAAAATCAGCCTAGGGTAAACCCTTAAGCGTTTTCCGTTTTCTGTGCACTGACAGCAATGGTTGCTATCAGGTCTCCAAGTTCCTCAAGCCCTTTTACCTGGCCGAGCGCTTTGGAGCCTTCCTTCATATTCCCGTCAGGTATCACTGCCTGACTAAAACCGAGCTTGTGCGCTTCCTTTAATCGGGAAGCGGCCTGCGCTACTGGACGAACCGCACCAGACAGACTGATTTCGCCGAAATAGACGCATTCGAGGGGAAGAGCAACCCCACTAAGCGATGAGATCAGGGCTGCCGCCACGGCGAGGTCAGCTCCTGGCTCGTTAATTCTAAGTCCGCCAGCCACGTTTAAGTAAACATCATGTTGCGCGAACTTAACACCACAACGGGCTTCAAGCACGGCCAAAATCATGGAGAGGCGCGCGCTATCCCACCCGATCACGGCCCGGCGTGGCGTTCCAAGCGGAGAGGGAGCAACAAGCGCCTGCATCTCTACCAACAAAGGACGGGTGCCTTCTATCCCAGCAAACACGGCTGAACCTGGAGCCGTAGCACTGCGTTCACTCAAGAATAACGCGCTCGGGTTCTTGACTTCTCGCAGGCCCATATCTGACATTTCAAAGACGCCGATTTCATCGGTTGGTCCAAAACGGTTCTTCACGGCTCGCAAAATTCGGTACTGGTGTGCGCCATCGCCCTCAAAATAGAGCACCGCATCCACCATGTGTTCCACAACGCGAGGACCGGCGATCTGCCCATCTTTTGTGACGTGGCCAACAAGGACAACAGTGGTTCCGGTTTTTTTAGCAAAGCGGACCATCGCCTGAGCAGACGCACGTACCTGTGTAACAGTGCCGGGAGGCGAATCCGCCATCTCCGTCCAAAGCGTCTGGATACTGTCGAGGATAACCAGATGTGGACGCTCATCCCCTTTTTTGGCCTCAAGCGTTGCCAGAATGTCTTCAACGCTGGTCTCGGCGGCCAGTTGAACCGGAGCATCACGCAAACCAAGGCGATCAGCGCGCAGGCGAACCTGATCAACTGCTTCCTCGCCAGAGATGTAAATGATGTTGTGGCCCTGATAGGCAAGATGCGCGCTGGCTTGGGTCAAAAGAGTGGATTTACCGATACCCGGATCCCCACCAACCAAAAGCGCTGAACCCTTCACAAAACCACCACCGGTAACGCGGTCCAGTTCCGCAACACCTGTTACAATGCGCGGTGCTTCTTTTGTTTCACCGGAAAGCCCAACAAGAGGAACCACACGTCCCTTTGCGCGGGTCGCAGTTTTCGGACCTGCGCCAATGCCGCTTGCCTGTTGTTCTTCCTGAATGGTGTTCCATTCGCCACAACCTTCGCAGCGGCCAGCCCATTTGAGTGTGGTTGCCCCACACGTCTGACAGGTAAATGAAAGGGAGCGTTTCGCCATTTTTAATTCAGGATCCTGCCAGTGTTGGTAAGCCTAGCTTTTATAGTGGCGTGTATAGCGTGCTCCGAGGCTACACAGCAATTCATATGGAATGGTTTGGGCAAAGTTTGCCAGTTCATCCACGCTTACATGTGCCCCCATGACCTCAATGGTGGCTCCGCGTACAAGATGTTCTGTAGGAATGTCCGTCACATCCACCGCAACCATATCCATGGAAACACGCCCGAACAGAGGAGCGAAATGCCCTCCAATAAACACACGTGCACCGTTTGGGTTAGAATCAGAGTTCCCCACCAATCGGTGCAAGCCGTCTGCATAACCAATGTTTATGGTCGCAATCCGGCTTTTTCGCGATGTAACGCGAGAAGCCCCATAACCCACAGAATCTCCAGATGGGACATCCCTAAGGTTTATGATCTCAGCCCGAATATGCGCAACGGGTAACATTGGATTGGGCGTGTCAGGCGCAGGATTTCCGCCGTAAAGGGCGATCCCGGGACGAACCAAGTCGAATTGAAACTCCGGTCCCAAGAAAATACCGGCTGAATTGCTTAAGGATTTCCGCGCATCAGGAAACTGTTCGCATATGCGCAAAAACCGCTTTAGTTGCTTTCGATTCATTGGATGATCAGGCGTATCAGCACATGCAAGATGGCTCATGACCAGATCGACTGAGATTCCTGTGAGAGCCCTTGCAGATGCATTGAGTGAAATAGCATCACTGACAGCCATACCAAGGCGGTGCATGCCGGTGTCAAAATGCAAAGCAGCTCCAAGTTGCTGATTCTCCGCGCGCGCAAAAGAAGACCAATCGGCAACCTCTTCAAGACTACCTAAAACCGGTTTGAGATTGAAGTCGCGGTAAAGCTGTTCACGGCCATGGAAAAGGCCATTCAGGATAAAGATCTCCGCGAGGGGCAATTCTGCCCGCAGTTCGATACCTTCCTCAGGAAGAGCAACGAAAAAGACGCGTGCCCCAGCCTCAAAAAGTGCCCTGCCAGCCTCAGCTGCACCAAGCCCGTATGCACTGGCTTTAACAACAGCTGAACACGTACAACCATCTCCAACCCTGCCGTTGAGGTAACACCAATTTGCCCGCAAAGCAGTCAAGTCAATGGTCAGTTGAGCAGCTCCGCCAGCTATAATGGAAAATCGGTTTGGAGAAGGGGTGGCGGTATGTGTCACGTGCATGCCTTTAGATTCTTAAGATGCCCGACAGCCTACAGAAGATAGTGGCAATTAAAAAGCAAGACCCGGAGCACTACACAACTGATGCGCGTAACCCCGGGTCATAAAGCTTATCCAAAAGGATGAACCTGCGTTATTCCAACATCCGCTCAGGAACATGAGCGTCATCTGCAAGATCGGAGAAGCGAGTAAACTCGCCCTGGAACTGAAGATCGACAATACCAGTAGGACCGTGACGCTGCTTGGCGATGATAACTTCCGCCTTGCCGCGTATCTGTTCCATCTGAATTTTCCATTCTTCGGACTCAGGTGTTCCTTCCTGAGGTTCTTTTTTACCCATGTAGTACTCTTCGCGGTACACAAATAGGATCACATCCGCATCCTGCTCGATCGAGCCAGATTCACGAAGATCAGACATTTGCGGTCGCTTATCGTCTCGGTTTTCAACCTGACGAGAGAGCTGGGAAAGCGCGATAATCGGAACGTTCAGTTCCTTTGCCAACGCTTTAAGGTTGGTGGTGATCTCGGTAATTTCCTGTACGCGGTTGCCTTGGTTCTTGTTAGAACCGCTGAGCAGCTGAATATAGTCGACCACGAGTACGTCCAGCCCCTTTTGTCTCTTCAGCCGGCGGGCTTTGGAAACAAGAGACGCGATGGAAATACCACCAGTTTGATCCACATGCAGTGGAACGTGTTGCATATGCTGGGTTGCAGCAACAAGTTTTTCAAAATCAGCCTCATTGATGTCGCCGCGGCGAATCTTTGAGGAGGAAATTTCGGTTTGCTCGGAAATAATACGCGTCGCAAGCTGCTCGGCGCTCATTTCCAAGGAGAAGAAGCCAACAATGCCGCCGTTTACAGTCCGTAAAGAGCCATCAGGCGCTTCTTCAGTCTGGAAGTTCTGAGCAATGTTATAGGCGATGTTTGTTGCCAGCGAGGTTTTACCCATCGCAGGACGACCAGCAAGGATAACCAGATCTGAGGACTGTAAGCCCCCCATCAGTTTATCCAGATCCCGTAGACCGGTTGAAATACCTGAAAGCGCACCTTCTCGTTGGAAAGCTGCCGCCGCCATTTCAATCGTTTGTGTCAGAGCGCTGCCGAAATCCTGAAACCCACCATCAGACTTACCGGTTTCCGCCAGCTCAAACAGACGACGTTCAGCGTCATCAATCTGGGAGGAGGGTGGCATGTCGATCGGCGCGTCATAGGCGATGTTCACCATGTCTTCGCCAATGGTAATCAGGTTACGGCGGGTCGCAAGGTCGAAAATCGTTTTGCCGTAATCCTCTGCATTGATAACAGAGGTCGCATCGCCAGCAAGACGCAGAAGATATTGAGTTGCAGACAAGTCCGCAATCTTCTCGTCGGCTGGAAAGAATGTTTTGAGCGTAATAGGCGAGGCAATCTTGCCGGCCTTAATCAACGCTCCGCATTTATCATAGATATCCTTGTGGGGAGCTAAGAAAAAATGGCGTGCTTCTAGGAACTCCGAGACACGATAGTAGGTCTCGTTGTTTACCATGATGGCACCAAGAAGCTGGCGCTCTGCTTCGGCATTATGTGGAACCACTCGCATGGTCTCACTAGCCTTCTCTAATTTTTGGACTGTGCCCTTCATTGCGCCCCTCATGCCGCTTGGCAACTTGGTTACAGCTTAAACGCCGGCAGGAAAAGGGGCGGATGGCACCTTAAACCCAGTTCTTTAACAAATTAAAATCAGCGGGGAAAATTGCAGGTTGCCAATTGACAGCGGCCACTCTCCAAGCGTGAGGAAAGCTGAGAAATTTTATCTAAAATCAGCTGTATTCAGCGATTTTCGCTCCAACTACAATTATTAACTATGCGAATCTGGAGGGATAGAATCAAAGGAGTTTCTGCCGATTCTATCAGGGGGTGCGACAAAAAAAGGCAGGGTCTGAGACCCTGCCTTTTTTAAAGAGAACTGAAAAAAAATTATTCTTCAGTTTTTTCTTCAGTTTCTTCTTCTTCACCTTCAGCAGCTTCTTCAGAAGCAGCTTCGTCGCCTTCTTCCAACTCTTCGTCTTCGTCGAATTCAAAAGCGTCTGCTTCGCGACCGGTGAGGTCTTCACCAGCTTGCTGGCGCTGAGCTTCGTCAATAGAACGCGCAACATTGATGGAAACAACAACTTCCACTTCAGGGTGCAGCGTGATGACAACTTCATGCATGCCGATGGTTTTGATCGGGGAGCGCAAGGTAACCTGGGAACGCAGAGCGGAAAAACCGCCAGCAGTCAGGAGTTCTGAAATGTCGCGTGTTGCAACTGAACCGTAAAGCTGACCAGTTTCGCCAGCTGCGCGGATAACCGTGAAGGTGTTGCCAGCAAGCTTTTCGCCAACTGCAGCAGCTTCAGATTTGCGCTCAAGGTTACGTGCTTCAAGCTGTGAACGCTCGTTTTCGAAACGCTCAAGGTTTCCCTTGTTCGCACGAAGAGCTTTGCTCTGTGGCAGAAGGAAGTTACGTGCGTAACCGTCACGAACAGTAACGGTGTCGCCCATCTGACCAAGTTTAGCAACGCGTTCTAGAAGGATAATTTTCATGGAGCTTCTCCTATGCTGTCCTGCGATACAATGTGCCCGCAGTTAGAGAGAGCCGTCGGTATCTTCCGAGCAATCTCTCAACCAGGATTCTGGCGACGCCAGAATCACAAAAAAGGTCAGGACGCAAAGCATCCTGACCCAATAACCAAGTCTTACTTGATTACGAACGGCAGCAGGCCGAGGAAACGAGCGCGTTTGATGGCACGAGCCAGCTCACGCTGTTTCTTTGCGGAAACTGCGGTAATACGGGAAGGAACAATCTTGCCGCGCTCAGAAATGTAGCGCTGCAGAAGACGGATGTCCTTGTAGTCAATCTTCGGAGCATTTGAACCGGAGAATGGGCATGTTTTACGACGACGGAAAAATGGACGACGTCCTGCAGATGAAGATTCAGACATGTTCAATTACTCCGCTACTGGTGCTTCGGTACGACGAGGACCACGATCAGGGCGGTCACCACCACGATCAGGGCGATCGCCGCGATCTGGGCGAGGGCCACGATCAGGACGGTCACCGCGACGACGGTCGTCACGATCACGCTTCTGCATCATTGCGGACTGTTCTTCGTCCAGCGCGTCTACACGGATGGTCATGAAACGAAGAACGTCTTCGCTCAGGCCCATCAGACGTTCCATTTCAGCAACAGCCGCATGAGGAGCATCTACATTCATAAGAGTGTAGTGAGCCTTACGGTTCTTGTTGATACGGTAAGTCAGGGTGCGCAGACCCCAAGTTTCGATTTTGCCGACTTTGCCGCCGTTTTCTTCGATAACAGTTTTGTACTGTTCAACGAGGGCTTCAACCTGCTGAGTAGAAATGTCCTGACGTGCCAGGAACACGTGCTCATAGAGCGCCATGTGGATTACCTTTCTGAGTTATGTCATCCCAGTATCGGCGCAAAGCCCCTTCGTATGGCCCTCAGAAAAAGGCCCAGAAGATGTTCACACAAGAGCGGAGACACGGGAAGACGGATATCTTTCGACTCCTACAATCCGTAAGGATTGCCCTCCTTTAAGCCTCCAGCCTAATACTGGAAACGAGAAGCGCTTTATAGCCAATCCCCTGCAAAACACAAGCGGCATCAGCCAAATATACCTTTTTTCCAGGCGTAGTCTTGACATTGCCTCACTGAGACGGCTCATGTCGCCCGCAAGAACTAGTCAGGAACGTGGGTAATCCTCGGTTTCTTGGCTGTACTTTGAGGTGGTCGAGAGACTATCCGGAGTGCTACGTATTTTGGTGGTGGTCATAATTTGCACGTATTTACTGAATTATTAGCCGCCCCATCTTGGAATATTAAGTGGGCCACCCACCTTAGATAAAACCGGTCCATATATGACGCAACTGGAATGCGACGGAGCAATTTATAGATGACTATAGCCTTTACATTTCCCGGACAGGGTAGCCAAGCTGTAGGAATGGGTAAGGAGCTTGCCGACACGTTCCCGGAAGCGCGCGCTGTATTTGAAGAAGTTGATGCAGCTCTTGGTCAGTCTCTGACCAAAATCATGTGGGAAGGCCCTGCTGATGAGCTCACGCTGACAGCTAACACCCAGCCAGCTCTGATGGCTGTTAGCCTCGCAACCATGCGCGTGCTTGAGGCGAAAGGTGTTGACCTTTCAAAAACCGCCAGCTTTGTTGCCGGTCATTCCCTTGGCGAATACTCCGCATTGGCCGCTGCTGGCTCTTTAAGCATTGCTGATGCTGCGCGCTTGCTGCGTATCCGCGGCGATGCCATGCAAAAAGCCGTTCCAGTGGGTCAGGGCGCAATGGCAGCTCTGCTCGGTCTGGACTTTGAGCAGGCCATGGAAGTTGCTGAGGAAGCTGCGCAGGGGGAAGTTTGTCAGGCTGCGAGCGACAATGCGACTGGTCAGGTTGTTGTGTCTGGTCACAAGGCAGCTGTTGAACGCGCCTGTGAAATTGCAAAGGGCAAAGGGGCCCGTCGTGCGCTTATCCTTCCTGTATCTGCACCGTTCCATTGCTCACTGATGCAGCCAGCTGCAGACGCAATGGCAATAGCGCTTGCTGAAGTTGAAATCAAAGCGCCTGTTGTTCCCCTTGTTGTAAACGTTCTGGCAGCTCCGATTACGGACCCGGAAGAGATTCGCACTCGCCTCATCCAACAGGTCACTGGTACAGTACGCTGGCGCGAATCTGTAAGCTGGATGGCGGACAATGGTGTGACCACACTTATCGAGGTGGGCACGGGTAAAGTGCTAACCGGTATGGTGCGCCGTATTGTGAAGTCTCTGGAAGGCGCTGCAATTAACACTGCCGAAGATATCGATGCACTCGTTGCCCGTCTCGAAGGCGTTGAGAGCTAATACACAGGTTTTGGAGGACTCATAGAGCCGCAATTGGTTGTGCCTGTAGACGGGACCAACTTTTCCTCTCTATGAGCTTTCTTTAAAGATTTTTTTAGCCGAGGAGACAAACGGCATGTTCAATTTGGACGGAAAAAGCGCGCTTGTAACAGGTGCCACTGGTGGTATCGGCGAAGCGATCGCTCGTTCTCTTCATGCGCAGGGCGCAACGGTTACGCTTTCCGGTACACGTGAAGCGAAACTGGAAGCACTGGCTGCTGATCTGGGCGAACGCGTTCACATCAAAGCAGCGAACCTGTCTGATCGTGACAGCGTAGATGCACTTGTTCCAGCTGCTGAAGAGATGATGGGCGGTCTGGACATTCTGGTCAACAACGCTGGCATCACCCGCGACAACATCTTTATGCGTATGAAAGATGAAGAGTGGGATCAGGTGCTTGAAGTGAACCTGTCAGCAACGTTCCGCATTTGCCGCGCAGCAATCAAAGGTATGATGAAACGCCGTCATGGCCGTATCATCGGTATTACCTCTATTGTTGGGGTCACCGGTAACGCAGGTCAGGTAAACTACTCCGCAGCTAAAGCTGGCATGATTGGTATGTCCAAGTCTTTGGCGCAGGAAGTGGCTTCTCGTAAGATCACCGTTAACACAATTGCTCCAGGTTTTATTGCAACCGCAATGACCGATGAGTTGAATGACAAGCAGCGCGATTCGATCCTGGGCAACGTTCCAGCGGCTCGTTTGGGCACTGCAGAAGAAATTGCCAGCGCAGCTGTTTATCTTGCAAGTGACGAGGCCGCGTATGTTACCGGTCAGACACTGCACGTAAATGGCGGCATGGCGATGATTTAAGCACACAAACCCGCAGCGCGAACTCTCCATGAGTTCAAGGGGCATTCATCACTGGCGGACTGGTAAACCACAGCAGTTTGTGCTAGGAACCCGCCGATCAGATATGGCCTCTTGGAAAGAAGAGCGGAAAAGCTGCGGTTTTCTTTGGAAGCGGCTTAACATATAGGCCGTTGTGTCTTTTCAAAAGAACCAGAGTGTGCAACACGGGTGCCAAGTGATACCAAGGCCCCGCGTAGCGGACCGAAACACTACTTTGAAAACCAATTGAGGACTTAAAATGAGCAATGTTGCAGAACAGGTTAAGAAGATCGTTGTCGAACACCTCGGCGTAGAGGCAGACAAGGTCATTGAATCTGCAAGCTTCATCGACGATCTGGGCGCAGACAGCCTAGACACTGTTGAACTGGTTATGGCTTTTGAAGAAGCTTTTGGCGTTGAAATTCCAGATGATGCTGCTGAAACAATTCAGTCAGTTGGCGATGCTGTGAAGTTCATCGAATCCAAACAGGTTTAATCCTGTTTCAAAGCTAGGTACGCGGTGGGTCACTTGCACTCGCCGCGCCTGTTTTTGTTGCACGCCTGTCGCTGCGAACGACATTATAGGTAGCAACCCCCTCCTAATTAAAGTGCAGGAAATATGCGTCGAGTCGTTATCACAGGCATTGGCATGGTTAGCCCACTGGGCAGCAGTGCAGAAATCTCTTGGCAGCGAATTCTTGAAGGTAAGAGCGGTGCACGACGCATCGAAGGCTTCGAAATCGGGGATCTTAAGACAAAGATCGCCTGTCAGGTGCCTCTCGGCGACGGAACCGACGGGACCTTCAATCCTGATGAATACATGCTCCCAAAGGAACAGCGTAAAGTTGATGATTTTATCATTTATGCTGTAGCTGCTGCTCATCAAGCGCTGGCCGATGCGGACTGGAAACCGGAGACCGAAGAAGAGCAGAACCGTTCAGGTACGCTCATTGGGTCCGGAATTGGCGGCCTTCAGGGCATTGCCGAAACAGCTATTATGATGGAAGAGAAGGGGCCAAGCCGTGTTAGCCCATTCTTCATTCCAGGTCGTTTGATCAACCTTGCAAGCGGGTATGTGTCTATTCAGCACAAACTCAAAGGCCCGAACCATTCTGTGGTGACAGCTTGTTCAACAGGAGCGCACGCCATTGGCGATGCTGCTCGTTTGATCGCGCTGGATGACGCTGATGTTATGGTTGCAGGTGGTACCGAGAGCACAATTTGTCGCCTTGGTGTTGCTGGCTTTAACGCTTGTAAAGCGCTGTCTACTGCCTACAACGATGAGCCTGAAAAAGCGTCTCGTCCCTACGATAAAGACCGCGATGGTTTTGTTATGGGTGATGGGTCTGGTGTCGTTGTCCTGGAAGAATACGAGCACGCCGTTGCGCGCGGCGCTAAAATTTACGCTGAAGTTGTTGGGTATGGTCTGTCTGGTGATGCACACCACATTACAGCGCCAGCGTCTGACGGTGACGGCGGTTTCCGCTGTATGCAAGCTGCGTTGAAACGGGCTGGTGTATCACTCGGTGATGTTGATTATATCAATGCGCATGGCACTTCAACGCCAATGGGTGATGAAATCGAATTGCGTGCGGTAGAGCGTTTGGCTGGCGATGCGGCTGGAACTCTGACCATGTCTTCCACGAAATCTGCAACAGGTCACCTTTTGGGTGCTGCTGGCGCAGTTGAAGCAATCTTCGCAGTTTTGGCAATCCGTGATCAGATTGCTCCACCAACAATCAACCTTGATAATCCATCAGTTGAAACTGAGATAGACTTGGTCCCTAATAAAGCCAAGAAGATGGACATAACTTACGCATTGTCCAACTCATTTGGTTTTGGCGGAACAAACGCATCTCTGGTTCTCAAAAAAGTTGAAGCTTAATTCGCTTTTTTGATATGTGAATAAGAGGGGCCAGACTCCGCGTTGCGGGTTCTGGCCTTTTGTATTTGGACTCTTCAGTGAGTGTATGACTCGGTAATGAGTAAAGATGGGAAAGCCCTGTGCTTTCCGATGTAGAGGGTTAATATGGCTCAAACGCCTGAAGACAACTCAAACGGGCCAAATGACCATTCAGGTCTATACATCCAGCCGGGCGGATCTTCCGCACCGCGCAGTCCAAGTCGGGCCATCCAGCCTGAAACCGCTCCACCACCTCCACCTCGCTCCCGTCATGCGCGCAATCCTGTCGTTATTACAATCAACTTCCTACTTTCAATGGCGGTGTTGGGGATAATTATTGCAGGTGCTGCTCTGTATTGGGGCAAAGGTCAGTTTGACGCAGAAGGCCCGTTGAGCGAAGAAAAAAACTTCATTGTCGCCAGCGGCATGAGCCTGCCTCAGATCGCCGGAAAGCTGGAGGATGAAGGCGTCATCTCCAATTCCTTGGTGTTTGAAGCTGGAACTCGTCTGTTCAAAAACGAGACAAAAGTGAAAGCGGGTGAATACGCATTCCCTGCTCGCATTTCCATGAAAAGCGTCATGGATGATCTCGTGTCGGGCCGCGCGGTCTACCACTCAGTGACCTTCCCGGAAGGTTGGAGCAGTGCTCAAATCATCAAACGCCTCAATGCGAACGAAATTCTGACCGGTGAGATTTCATCGATCCCGGCTGAAGGATCGCTTTTGCCGGAGACCTACACATTCACACGTGGAACCACGAGAACGCGTATCATTGAGCAGATGCAAAAGGCCATGACGCAGAGCATTGCCCGTATCTGGGAAAAACGATCTCAGGGCCTGCCGATAGATTCACCAGAAGATCTTGTAGTACTAGCGTCCATCGTGGAGAAGGAAACCTCCAAGCTCGATGAGCATTCACGTGTTGCCTCTGTTTTTGTGAACCGTCTGCGCAAGGGAATGCCGCTACAATCCGATCCGACCATTCTTTACGGTCTGTTTGGCGGCGATGCATGGACCACAGATCGGTCCGCGATTACTCGCTCCATGTTGAAGGCAAAGAACCCCTACAACACCTACCAAATTAAAGCACTGCCTCCGGGGCCTATCGGAAATCCGAGTGTTGCTGCTCTGGAAGCTGTTGCGAATCCGGCACGCACCAAAGATCTGTACTTTGTGGCAGATGGAACCGGCGGCCATGCCTTTGCTACAAGCTACAAGCAACATCAACGCAATGTGGCCAACTGGCGTAAGATAGAAAAAGAGCTGCGCGCCAAACGCAAAGCTGAAAAGAATAAGAACTGATCTGCGGATTTTTGCAGGACAAGCCTGATGAAACCTGCCCTATGACTGCATAGGGCAGGTTTTTTCCTGACCGGACAGGTTTTGTGCAGAATGGAAGACATATCTCATGGGATCTGGAAGACTGAGTGAATAAGCTTTGGCTTAGGTATTTAGGATAATGGGTTGCCCATACTAATTTGAATGACCTTTTGGTCTTACGGAGTTTCAAAGAATGACACTGGCAAGCATGACCGGTTTCGCCCGCGTTGAAGGTGCGCATGAAGAAACACGATGGGTCTGGGAGCTGCGCTCAGTCAATGGCAAAGGCTTTGATGCGCGCTTACGCTTGCCTCAGGGCTTGGATGGTGTGGAAGCAGAAGTACGCAAGCGTCTCGCCGCCCAATTGAAGCGCGGTAACGTATCCGTCGGCTTGCAAATGCAGCGCCCTCACGGCGATACAGCGCTGGTCGTCAATGAAGTCGCTCTGGAGCAGGTTTTGAAAGCCATTTCCGTTCTGCGTGAGCGCCTGCCGGATTCTCCTGAACCGACACTTGATGCCATTCTTGGATACAAGGGTGTTCTGGAGTTTGAAGAGAGCGAAGAAAGCGAAGAAGAGCAGGGTGCCCAGCTCAAGACGGTGTTGTCCTCCTTCGATGAGGCTCTTTCTGAGTTGGTAAGCATGCGTTGCAGTGAAGGCCGCGCGATCACGACGCTGCTCAAGGGGCAGATCGACACCATTGAGGCGTTGACTAAGCAGGCAGAGCAATTGCCCTCTCGCAGCCCTGAAGCCATTCGGGCACGCATGAAAGCACAACTGGACGAGCTTCTTGAAGCCTCCAGCCAGCTGGATCCGCAACGCCTGCATCAGGAAGCCGCTGTTCTGGCAACCAAAGCAGATATTCGCGAAGAGTTGGACCGGCTCTATGCCCATGTCACAGCCGTTCGTGAGCTTGTAACAAAGGGCGGCGCAATTGGTCGCCGGTTGGATTTTCTTGCTCAGGAATTTAACCGCGAAGCCAATACATTGTGCTCCAAATCCAACAGTGTGGAACTGACAGCCATTGGTCTGGAGCTGAAAACAGTGATTGATCAGTTGCGCGAGCAAACACAGAATATCGAATAAGCGCACAACACTATAAAGAAGATAGAGATAAGAATGATCTCCGAAAACTCAAACGGGACCACTGTTTCAGCTCAGGCTATTGAAGATGTACGCCGCGGCTTTATGCTTGTGCTTGCTGCGCCATCGGGAGCAGGCAAGGGAACCATCGCAGCCAAGCTGATGGAAGAGGATGCCAATCTGGCTCTCTCGGTCTCAGCAACAACCCGCCAGCGCCGCGCTGCCGAAGAGCATGGCGTGCATTACTTCTTCCATGAAGCGGATGAGTTTGAACGCAAGATCAAAGCCAATGAATTGCTGGAATGGGCGAAAGTTCACGACAACTACTACGGCACGCCGCGCGAATCTGTTGATGCAAGCCTCAATGAGGGGAAGGACGTTCTGTTCGATATTGATATCGCAGGCGTTCGCCAGTTGCAAAAGCAGGCCGGAGAAGATGTTGTCTCAATCTTCGTCTTGCCACCGTCCATCGCAGAGATGCATGCTCGGCTCAAAGGCCGTGGCGATGATGATGACACAGCAATCAAACGCCGTATGAAAACTGCGATTGATGAAGTGTCAGGTTGGCAGGAGTTTGATTACATCATCGTCAATGATGACTTGAACAAGGCCGTAACGACGGTGCAATCCATCATTACAGCGGAGCGTTTGAAACGTCTTCGCCTTGCAAAACTAACTGGCAAAATGGATGGTATGATTGCTGATCTGAAAGCGGTAATCGCTGAGTAATCACACTTAAAATAGGATAAACCAAGCTAATTCAATAAGTTAATGAGATTTTGTGACTCAAAATGCCAACTACTTGATTCAGTTTGTGAAGTAGATGCGAGCCAAGCACAGCCAATGTAGGGCAGTGCTTGGCTCAACCAAACAATTCAAAAAATGACAGCCTGCACAGTGAATAGCCACTAACCAGCCAAGCATGCAGACAGGCCGAGCTTGAGGACAAAGAGCGATGATCACACGGCGTGAGGCGCTTAAAAGCGCTTTGGTTGGTGGAGCTGCTGTTGCGGGTGGTCTGACAGGTGCAACCAATCTGTGGGCTGTGCCTAAGAGGCATGATCTTGTAGCCCAGAACATCGAATATCAATTGATGCAGGGTGCTCCAACCACAAAGAACCTATTCACGTTCGGAGACGCGATGCCGCCAACTCTTCGCGTTAAGCAGGGGCAACCGTTCCATTCTCGCCTGATCAACAAACTCGATGAGCCCACCACCGTTCACTGGCACGGCATGCGTTTGCCCAACGATATGGATGGCGTAGCGTTTCTAACCCAGCATTACGTTTATACCGGTGATCATTTTGATTACCGCTTCACCCCCCACGATGCTGGTACATTCTGGTATCACCCGCATTGCAATTCGCTGGAACAGCTCTCCTACGGTATGACCGGGCTGATGGTTGTTGAGGAGGCCGAAGATCCCGGATTTGATCAGGATATTCCAGTCAATCTGCGTGATTTCCGGTTGGGCGGAGATGGTCAGTTTATCAAACTTTTTCAGGCCCGAAAATCTGCGCGCGCTGGCACCTTTGGCACGCTGAGAACGTCAAACTGGCAAAGCGCACCTCAAATGGATGTGACGGCCGGCTCTCTTGTGCGTTTACGGCTTTGCGTCACCGATGTGACACGCATTTATAAGTTGTCATTGCCAGAGGGAACGGCTGCAAAAGTCATCGCCATGGATGGCAACCCTGTCACTCCGTTTGCCATCAATAAATTGGCTCTGGGACCGGGGCAGCGCGCAGATATCGCCCTGCGCATTCCTGATGATGAAGGGCAGACTATCAATCTCACCAACTTCTCTTCTTCAGCACCATGGACGGTGTTGTCTCTAAGGGCAATCGGGCCGTCGCTGAAACGCGACCTGCGCGAAATTAAACCACTGCCAGCCAATCCAATTCCGCAGCCTGATCTCAAAGACGCCGAGTACATTCCGCTGGAGTTTTCAGCCGCTGCCGAAAAAAGGCCAGCGAACCCGATCTGCGGCAGCTTGGGATTCTCTTTTTGGGCGGTCAATAAGCGCGCTTGGCAAGGTGCCGAGCGTGGCCCGCTCGATCCCGTCGCAGTCTTGAAACGCGACAAGTCCTATGTGTTTGAGTTCATCAATCGCACACCGCAAACCCACCCAATCCACATTCACGGCATGACTTTCCAGCTGCTGAAAAGCAACAAGCGTAAGCTGCAACCATGGTGGACGGATACGGCATTGGTTTTTCCAGATGAGCGAGTGCAGGTCGCTGTGCGGCCAGATTATGTCGGGGATTGGCTCATGCACTGCCACATCATCGAGCATCAGGAAAGCGGCATGACTGCTTTTATGCGGGTGGAGTAGGCGAGGCTCGGTTTTCGCTGAGAGATTTTATAGAGATGAAAAAGCCCTGAGGCCCAATAAGGCACTCAGGGCTTTTAGTATTGCACGTTCTCGAAAATTGGGTCCGGTTTGCGGATCTAACCTATTCGGATGATCAGCAAGCGAATTTAGTCCTTGTCAAATGCATGGGCCAGAGCAACAAAGCCCGCAACGTCGATCTCTTCCGCCCGAGCAGTCGGCTTCAAGCCAACTGCTTCAATGCGTGCCTCTGCATCCGGTTTTAAGCCCTTCATGCTCGCGCGTAGCATTTTCCGGCGTTGTCCAAAGGCGTGAGCGGTAACGCGCTCCAGCGCCTTTAAGGGGCAATCCAGTGGCTTCTCCCGCGGGTGAAGCTGCACCACTGCAGATGTCACTTTAGGCGGTGGCATAAACGCTTTCGGATTCAGGTCGAACAGAATGTCCGTATGACAGCGCCAGTTTGTCAGAACGCTAAGGCGTCCATAGGCCTTGTCGCCAGCCTCGGAAACGATCCGTTGTCCCACTTCCTTTTGGAACATGAGCGTGAGGGACTCCCAAAAGGGCGGCCATTCCTCTGTGGTTAGCCAGCCAAGCAACAGCTGCGTCCCAACGTTATACGGCAGGTTCGCGATGATCTTGATCGGGCCATCAGCCAAATCCGCTGGATTGTATTTGAGAGCATCTCCCTCAATCACCTCCAGTTTGCCATCGTAATGGCTGGAGATTTGCGCCAGAGCAGGAAGACAGCGTTTGTCCTTCTCAATAGCGATAACCTTTTTTGCGCCAGCAGCCAGCAAAGCGCGGGTCAAACCACCAGGGCCAGGCCCAACTTCAATTACGGTACAGTTACTCAAATCGCCAGCACTGCGAGCAATGCGCGAGGTGAGGTTGAGGTCCAGAAGGAAATTCTGACCAAGGGATTTTCGAGCATCAAGCCCGTGCTCTGCAATCACCTCACGAAGAGGCGGCAGTTCATCAATTTGTGCCATTAAACAAGCTCAGGTTCTGCGAGGGCCGCTGCAAGACGCAAGGAGGCCATCAAACTGTTTGGGGAGGCCTTATCGGTCCCAGCTATATCAAAGGCAGTGCCGTGATCAGGAGATGTGCGCACGTAGGGGAGGCCGAGCGTCACATTTACAGCCTCGTCAAAGGCCAGTGTTTTAACCGGGATCAACGCCTGATCGTGGTACATGGCCACAGCAACATCGTAAGTATCCAAAGCTTGGCTGTGGAACATGGTGTCCGCAGGAAGTGGGCCACGGGCATCTATGCCCTCGCTACGCAACTGGGCAATAGCAGGAGAGATGATAGTAACTTCTTCCATTCCCATTGAACCGCCTTCACCTGCATGCGGATTAAGGCCCGCAATCGCAAGTCGGGGCGCAGCAATGCCAAACCGCTCAATCATGTCTTTGTTAATAGCTCGGCACCGGTCGACAATCAGATCTTTGGTAATGAGATTTGGAACGTCGATATAGGGAACGTGAATGGTAAGAGGTACGGCCATCAATTCTGGACCAGCAAGTAACATAATTGGGTCGACATCCACGCCCCAATAAGACTTGGCAAGCTCACCCAGAAACTCAGTGTGCCCGGGATGATGGAAACCACTGTCGTAGAGAATTTTCTTAGAAATCGGATTGGTAACAACGGCTGAGGCGCGGCCTTCTTTGACGTGCCGCACGGCTGTCTCGATTGATTCCACAACAAGGGGTGCATTGGTGCCGGACGGAGCGCCCGGGCTCACTTGTACCGGACCAGTCAAGGGCACGACAGGCAGAGCTTCATCAAAACACTGTCTGGCATCCTCAGGCTCAACCACTTTGATGGGAACCTTAAGACCAAGATGTTTTGCGCGAGATTTTAGAAATTCTGGATCACAGAGGACGTAAAACGGTTGTACTTCCTGCTCAAAGCGTATTTTCCAGGTTTTCAGGGTGATGTCAGGCCCAATGCCTGCAGGCTCGCCCATGGTGAGGGCGAGCGCTAACTTTACTCTGCGCATGATATCAAAGTATCTCCTGCTGCTGATCGGACGATCAGCGTTGCTCGATTACAGCATTGGAGCGGAGGTCACGAAGGTAACGGCGAGAAAGCTGTTGACCTTTTTTATTCCGCAACTCGCCCTCAACGGTGCTTCGTGCAGTCGCATCACTGTTGATTGTCTCTCTACCACAAAGCGCAATCATCTCAAATCCGGAGTCTACAGGGGTAGGCGCTGTGACGCGGCCAATTGAGATAGCATTCAGTCTTTTCACAAAGGCTGCTGGCAAATCTGTTTCCAAACGTTTTCCAATTGGCCGAACAGTCACTTCGTTCAGACCAGAAGCAATCCGAGTGCCTTCTTCACAGGAGGTAAAACGGGCTCGAAGCTTCTTCATTTCGGAGTTACGTTTGTTCTTAAAAGACTTGCTGGAGTTCTTTGGAACAACAAAGATGATGCGTTGCAGGTCGTACTCAACACTGGTCGCGCCGCTTTCATCTTTGTTCTCCTTGCCCTGCATTGCTGCAATGACGTCAGACTCGTTAATCCGAACGGTTGCGCGAAAACGCTGCATTACAACATCGGACCAAGCAATTTCTGCACGCAGGCGCTTCAACAAGCTGCGCGGATTCACGCCGCTCTGATTAAGGGCCTGCTTAAATTGGGTAGGTGACAGCTTAACGCGCTGGGAAATGGAGGCAAAAGCATCGTCGACTTGCTTGTCAGTGACTTCAACACCAACGCGCTTCGCTTCTGCCTGCTTCAACGCCTCGTCAATTAACTCTTCCTTAGCTTTGCGTTTGGCAACTTTGGAAGGAGCTCTGGTGGTCAGCGTGATAAGTTTTGAGCGCTGCTGCAGCTCATAGCTTGTGATTGGACGACCGTTGACAACAACAACAATCTTACTTGCAGCTTCTGCGGTCGTGAGCAGAGGGCCAGCCGGCGCCAGAAGGCCGGCAGCGACAACAAGCGAAGCACAGAAGCGGGTTAGTTTCATTTTGTAAAGCTCTCCGTCCCAGAGGCATATGCCAATATTTGGACGCTCCCTAGATAGCATTGATGTCTATTTGACACAGGTTGACTCAAATTTGAAGGGTGCAGCCAAGAAAATTTAATTCAAAGTCATACTAGTAAATATAGGCGACAATCTGTCGTGTCTCTGGCTGATATCTTGTGTACAGCCAGAGATTTAGTCGGAAACGTCTACTCAATCATTAGGGGAGGAGTTTGAAGTTGAGCTTGAAAGGCTACTGTCCCCAATTGTACGCAAGCCGAATCGGAAGAAGAAGATGCGTTCAACAGGTTCACCGTTGTTCCGGCTTCTATCTTCACCATAAGAAACCGAAGCAGAGAACCCTTCATCGTCATACCCAACGCCAACTGCGTCTTGTACGAAATTCTCGTTGATCACGTCGTAGCGAACGGAACCAAACATACGCCAATTTTCTTGTAAATTCAGATTGAGTGCACCGACAAGCTCTTCTCGTTGCTGATCAATTCCTGCGTCAGGACGCTCAGCAAGATAGGCATAGGAAAGTACTGTAGAGGCTGGGCCATAACGACCACTCGCGCTGACTTCAGCACGTTGAACGCCAAAGTCACTCTCATCGAAGCGCGCGTTACCACCAATTCGGAAGCCGGTGTTGGTGTCGAAGTACAAGCTGCTGACGTAATCTGATCCATCAGTTTGCAGGCCGGAATCCCCTGTCGCGTCTAGGAGACCTGGGATGGCATAGGAGTTCTGACCAGCCAGCTGGAATGAACGTCCGAACAATCCACTCAGGAATGAGCCTTTATCGAACTGCAACTTATACTGGAGGCCAAGGTTTGCGCGTGTTCCGCCTTCATTTCTGTCGAAGCCAGAAAACTTGTCCCATTCAAACAGGGTCGAGGCATCAAACACGATGGACTGAGCGTCCTCATTTGGAAGCTCGCCAATGGCAGTTTCATTCGGGCGCACAATGATCTGTGCCACAGGCTCGATCACCTGATTGCCGCCGTTGAAGCTTGCAAGGAACGGATAGCGGTACTCAAGACCTATCGCAGGCATGCCACGGAAAACAACGGCTTCGTCAGATAGCGCTGTCACGTTATCGTCAGCATTTGCAAGGAAGAAGAGGTTGGTCTTCACATAGGCAAAAGGCGTGAACACCTGTCCAATCGGATCAATAAGCGTACGTTGCCATGTCAGGTTCGCACTCGCACGGGAAAACGTACCTTCAACACCCCTGAACCGGTTTACACCATTCACAGAGAAAGCGTCTGTTATCTGGCGAGTCAAACTAGTTAAATTGCCATCGTAATTAAGCTGACCACCAAATATCGACTTATCGAAATAGATAGAGTTATCGATGCTTGGATGAACAAAGGGTTGTTTTTCCTGCAAGTCAGCATTGACTTGAGTAAATGGGCCGACCGGATTCATCGGCTGAGTAGGGCTGGGGTTGTCTTCCTGACTTACTTGGAAGCCATAGGCATTGGCGTCAAAGAGATTACGTTCCGTTTCGCCCTTCAAATAAAGCTTAGAGACGTCTTGGGCACTTCCAAACTGAGCAAAGCCGTAATCCTGGCGGAAGGCACGATCAGTCGCATACGTGATATCCCAACCGGTTTGCCAACGGCTTGTCAGGTCAAACTGACCATTCGTATTGATGATAAACCGTCCAGCAACATCGCCACTGGAACCTGCAAACTCGTCTTGGTTTGCCTGCGAAATACCGCCAACGGAAATATTATAGGACCCACTATCAAATTGCTGACGCCAATCCAGCTGACCAAGAACTCCCTGCTGAGTGAGGGGAGTGACTGTCACAGCCAAATCATAGGTCGGGGAAATTGACCAGTAGTACGGGATCGCGATTCCGTAACCTAAGCGGTTCTGAGCAACAAAACGTGGAAGTAGGAAGCCGGATTTTCGTTTGACTGATGGATCGGCAATCGAAAAATATGGGACCTTCGCAACCGTCTGTCCGAATAGCTCTATAGACGCGCCTTCAAAGTAAATGCGGCGCTCTTGTTGGTTATGGATGATTGTCGTTGATCTGACCTGCCAAAGCGGTGGTTTCGGTGCTTTTTTATAGACAGAATATGTACCGTTACGAAGCGTCGTGACGTTATCACTGGATCGTTCAGCGCTCTCAGCAACGAAGTGTGTGAACTGAGGCGTATCAATCTGAAGAGCTTGCACAAAGCCTTCAGAGAAATCGTCACTCAGTGTCATGTCTTCTGCCAGAATGAGATTCCCATCTGGTTCAGTCATGCGCACGCTGCCGTGTGCCGAGAACTTACCATCCTTACGATTGTAAGTAACGCGGTCTGCTTGCAAGGTGTAATTGTCGAAGTAGATCTCTACGCCGCCGGTCGCAATGATGATGTCATTGTCAAAATCGTAACGCAGTTCTTTTGCTTCCAACATCATAGGCTGAGACGTATCAATCGCCTCAGCTGCCGACTGTGCAAGATCAATCTGCGCAACAGCAGGCGCGCTTGCAGCCAAGAGGCCAGCGCCGCACAGCAGTGCAAGTGCAGAGACAGTGCGAAGGTATTCTGGCGATACGCAGCCAGCTCCAACTCGCTTGAATTTCTGTTTCAGGAACAAGGCCGAACCCATCAACCATCCTCCTGATTCAACAGAATAGTAAAACCCATCAGAACCCCAAATACGCCAGGTGCCCAAGCTGCTACCGTTGTGGGAACGATACCTGCGCCACCTAAATCCTTAGAGATTTCAGAGACGGCATAAAGCACAAACCCCGAAATAATACCCCAAACGATCAAGTGACCAATTCCCCCAAAACGCGATACACGCAGCGAAACAGCAGCAGCAATAACAACCATTGCCACAAATAGCAGGGGTTTGGCTAGAAGAGTTTGATATTGTAAAGAATACCTATACGCAGGCAAGCCCGCCCTTTGAGAGAGCTCTATAAAGCGCGGAAGGCTCCAAAAGCTTATGGATTCCGGCGACCCTATGCTTTCTTTGACTTCCGTCGGTGTCAAAAATGTACTGACTGTATAGCTTCCATAATGTTGTGGATCAGTATCCACAGCGTAGACGACAGCATCAGTTAGACGCCAAAATCCATCGGCGAGCACAGCTTTACTAGCTTCGATTCTCTCTGAGAAATCCCCCGCGATGTCATATGATAGGATTGTGACGCCGTTCAAAGAGGCACCTTGGTCTGTAATATAACGAGCATGCAGGACAGATTCGCCGTCTGCACCATTCTGTCGGAGCCAGACCTCACCGGAGTTTTCCAAAATGTAGGTTTGCTCAACGCTGAAGAGACCCTCAGCGATTTCATCTGATTTTTGTTGAAGCAGCACTGCACCTGGATTGTATCCAATCACAGAGAAGACACCAATAAACAGACCGGTTAGCAGAGCAGGGGCCGTGAATTGCCATACGGAAATACCAGCCGCTCTTGCAACAACGAGTTCCAGACTACGGCTGAGAGACATAAAGGCCCAGATAGAGCCAAACAGCACAGCAAATGGAATAACCTGCTCCAAAAGAAGCGGAACGCGCAGAGCAGAGATTGCTACAATACGTAAAAGCGAAAATCCTTCACGGTCACCACCTCGGCGTACAAGTTCAAGTACATCGAAGAGAAAAATCAGAACCGCGGCGAATAGGAACAGCGCGAGAATTGACGTTATGAACCGTTTGGAGATGTAAAGACTAAGCGTTTTTCCGGTCATTACAGACTTGCAGTCCCTTGGTTTTTGCGGCCAAACAATTTTGAAAACACACTGCTCACGCCATTGATCAGGCGTTGTGTTAATTCGACCAGACGCTGTACAAACCAAGGTCTACGGCTCAGGCTAATGGACCACGCAGCAAGCGCAATTGCGAATATTGGGATTGCGTAAAGCAACGGGAACATATCTGGATCTGCACTCACGACTAATGTTGCGCCAAAACCAGCTGTTCTAAGCAGGGTCGCAACTGCAATTGTTGTTGCAATTGCAAGGCCTTGGTCTTGCCTCGTTGTTTTGGGTGAACCAAGCAATGCATAGATGATCAGGCCAAAGGCAATGGGGTAAAGCGGTATGCTCATTCGGTCGTGGAATTCCACAATTAGTTTGTCCCAGTGCTTGGCAGCATAAGAATCATCAGGACTTGCACTCAATAATTCGAAGGTTGGGCGCTCGCTTGCCTTAAAGGTGGGCTCGCGGGCCTCGGGAATCATTGAGGACAGATCAAAGCCATAACTTTCAAAGCTGACGATAGACATATTCTGCCCACCTATGGGACGGCGTTGAATAGTACCATTCAGCATCACCAGCAGAGTTTTGTCAGCTGCTTCAATAATGCGGCCGGTCTTGGCGGTGTAGGTGAACGAGGTTTCCGGGTCTCTTGCGTCATCCAGCAGCAGGCCCTCCAAAATTCCATTTCCGCTACGGTTTCGAATATGGAAGGTCAGGTTCTCTTCAATTGGAATGAACCGGCCGGGCTTGATGATGTTAGCCACCAGATCCACACGAACACGCGTCAATTCACTGCGCAACTCTGCAAGCCCTGTCGGAGAAAGGTAGATCGACAGGAAATACATGAACGCTGTGATGATGAGCGAGAAGGTGAGGATGGGGCGTAAGACCAGCCACTTGGAAGCGCCTGATGCATTGATGACAATCAGCTCACTATCGCGAGACATGCTATTCAGCACGATGACGAATGCCAGCATCATAGCAAAGGGCGCAACAATGAGAATGAGGAAGGGCAATGCCAGAGCGGTAATGTAACCGAACTGCAGCAGTGTCTGGCCTTTTGATGTCACCAGATCGAGCTGGCGCAGCGCTTGGGTAGACCAAACGACGCCTGTCATAGCCGCCAAAGTAATGATGAAGGCGAATAGACTGCGTTTTATTATGTAACGTTCGATTGTTTTCATCGTGCCGTGTACCAGAACCTTTTCCTGTTCATTTTAGGGGAGGCCAAGCCACAAAATGATTCAAGCCCTTTCATTAGCATGGAATAAGGCGGAAAGCCGGATGAGCGGATCTTTTAATGAATAAACTCGCAAGTTTCTCCACACAGCCTTGAAATAGGGGCGTTATCGCGCCATGTTCCTCAATGAATTTCATGAGTAGCTGGACGACACGTCCGCCTGTGTCTGTTGGTATTTTCTGCTAACTATTGCATGTCGCAGGTCCTATGGAGAAAAGAAATTATAATATGACGCAATTCACATCCATTAAAGTCGCACAATATTCTGATGCAACCGCTCCTGTTCAGGTCGTATTCGCAAGTGAAGAGCTTGGCTTTACCGCTGAAGCTGAGGGTGTGATTGGCGCAGCCAAAGAAACAATCGAGCGTGCCGCAAAGACTGCTGACTTTACCGGCAAAAAATCCGGCATCCTGCACTTGTTAGCCCCTGCTGGTCTCAAGGTTGACCGCCTTATCATTGCTGGTCTTGGCAAAGTGGCTGAGCTGACCGAGCAGGATTGGGTCAATCTGGGCGGTGAAGTTGCCGGTAAACTCCTGGCACTTAAAACTGAAATAGCTGATGTAACATTTCCTTCTGAGGCAACTCCTCAGCAAGCTGCAGATTTTGCGCAAGGCGCACTGCTGCGTGGCTACAAATTTGACACCTACCGCACCGTGAAAAAAGAAGCTGACGGTGACAAACATTGCGAAATCTCAATCAAAGTCGCAGATGCCGCCGCTGTTCAAACAGCTTGGGTGGAAGCTGAAGCGGTTGCGCAGGGTACTTTGCTTGCTCGTACACTTGTTGATGAGCCAGCAAACACACTTGGCCCAGTAGAATTTGCAGCCAAAGCACAGCGGCTCTCTGAAATGGGCGTCGAAGTTGAAATCCTCGACGAAGACAAGATGCAAGAGTTGGGCATGAATGCACTGCTGGCAGTTGGTCAGGGCTCTGTTCGTCCATCACGTCTTGCTGTTATGACCTGGAATGGCGGCAAAGACGGCGAAGCGCCAATCGCATTCGTTGGTAAGGGCGTTGTTTTCGACACGGGCGGCATCTCTTTGAAGCCGGGCGCTGGTATGGAAGACATGAAGGGTGATATGGGCGGCGCTGCTGCTGTCATCGGCCTCATGAAAGCCCTTGCGGGTCGTAAAGCAGCGGTCAACGTTGTGTGTGTGCTTGGTCTCGTCGAGAATATGCCTGACGGAAACGCGATCCGCCCAGGTGATATCGTCAAAACCATGTCTGGTCAGACCGTCGAAATCCTCAACACGGATGCAGAAGGTCGTTTGGTTCTGGGTGATGCGCTTTGGTACACACAAGATCGTTTTGCACCGAAGTTCATGATTGATCTGGCGACCCTGACAGGTGCGTGTTTGGTTGCGCTTGCCGGTCACCGTGCAGGCGTCTTCTCTGAAGATGACGACCTGTCAGACCACATTTGCAAAGCTGGTGAAACAACTGCTGAAAAAATGTGGCGTCTGCCACTTGGTGATGAATACGACAAGATGATCGACACACCAAATGCAGACATGCGCAACACTGGCGGGGCTCGCTGGGGCGGTGCAAGCACAGCAGCGGTTTACTTGCAACGCCACACCAACAAAACACCATGGGCTCACATCGATGTAGCTGGCACTGCAATGGGATCCAAAAAGAACGCGATCTCTCAGGGCTGGGCATCCGGTTTCGGCGTACGTGCACTGAACCGTATGGTCAAAGATCATTACGAAGGCTAATCCCTTCACTCATATGATGTTTTAAAGAAAACCGGCTGCATGATCGTGCAGTCGGTTTTTTCGTGGTTATTGGAAAATTGGTTATTTGTGCTCCGAAATAGACGCACAAAAAAAGCTCCTTCTGAAAACCAGAACGGAGCCTTGAATTTTGAAAATGGGCGAATGCGTTAAGCGCTATGTAGGGATCAAAGATCCTACTCTTTTGAAATAATTAAAGTATTCAGTCTGCTGTTTCAGCAAGTCTGGTAGTGTTCGCAGTTTCCAGAATTCTGCGGGATCATCGCGCCAACTGCGGCTGTTACACCAACAAGACCGGACACAAGAACAAAAAACAATACAATACGCGCTGCCATATGGTCGTTTCCTAAATAGAGTATGCCTGCGGACCAACACCAACACCATCACAGAGATGAGAGCTTCTCATCCTCTTTAGTGCGATACCGGTTTTGCCGAGCTTAACACTCCCTTGAAATTCCCCATGAAT
This sequence comes from Pseudovibrio sp. Tun.PSC04-5.I4, assembly GCF_900104145.1. NCBI lineage: Bacteria > Pseudomonadati > Pseudomonadota > Alphaproteobacteria > Hyphomicrobiales > Stappiaceae > Pseudovibrio > Pseudovibrio sp. Tun.PSC04-5.I4. The sequence goes on from NZ_FNLB01000006.1 coordinate 1,083,434, forward strand.
GAGGTCAAGTCTAGCCCCTTAAAACGTATAGGTTGGGTTTATCAACGATTCCTATGAATATCCCGAAGTATTTGGGATCATTCACGACAATTTTTGGATTAAAATGTGGTCAACTCAGAAACACTGTGATTAGGGCTTTACGAGAATACAGCACGTGCCGCTTGATCAGATTGAATCAAGCAAACAGAATGTGTGCCAAAAATACCAGGACACCACCGGGCTAAACGGGAAATAAAAATATGAGCGAAGTGCTGTTTTATCAGTTATCCAAATTTCCGCTGGAAAGAGTGCTGCCAACTCTCCTCGAAAAATGCCTTGAGAGAGACTGGGGGGTGACTGTTCAGTTCGGAACCGAAGAACGGTGCGACGCCATAGATGCCTATCTGTGGACCTACTCTGATGATGGTTTCTTGCCCCATGGAACCAAGAAGGAAGGCCACCCGGAACATCAACCAATCTACCTGACCACAGAGGGGGACAACCCCAATGAAGCAATTGTTCGCTTTCTGGTGGATCGCGCACCACTGCCGGACCCTGCTCAGTACAAGCGCGTCGTGTATATGTTCGATGGCAATGATCAGGAAGCGCTTCAGGAGGCGCGCAAGCGCTGGGTAGAGGTCAAGGGCGGCGAGCATGAACTCACCTACTGGGCGCAGACCGACAATGGCGGCTGGGACCGGAAAGCATGAGCGCGCAAAACGGTGATCATCGCAAGCAACTTCGCGCACGCCTTGATACTCTGGAGGGTGCAAATGGCGGCGACTGGGAGAACCGTAAGAACTGGTTTGAGCAGGTCTACACCACGGCAGAAGGCGACACAGGCGAGATCCCTTGGGCAGAGCTGAAACCAAAAGCACCGCTGGTGGAGTGGCTCAAGGACAACCCGGGCAAGGCGCGGACAGCGCTGGATGTGGGCTGCGGATTGGGCGACAACGCCAATGCATTGCAAGAGGCTGGTTGGAGTACCTCCGCTTTTGATGTTGCCCCCTCGGCCATTGAATGGGCAAAAAAGCGTTTCCCGACAGGCGCGATCGATTTTCGTTGCGCCGATCTCCTGAGCCCGCCAGAGGATTGGATTGGCAAGTTCGATCTGGTCTATGAGTGTTTTACACTGCAAGCCATTGGCATTGAGATGCGCGGGCAAGTGGCAAAACCACTCAAAAGCCTCATAGCACCCAGTGGTACCCTGATCATTCTAGGCCGCTATTATGATGGAGAAGGCGAACGCTCCGGCCCGCCATGGCCCCTAACTGACTCAGAGTTGTCAGTGTACTACGCAGATGGATTCGAGCAGACTGTGAGACGCACCTTCATTCAGCACAAAGACGATGGCCGCAACATCCCCCACATCTGGCTGGAACTAAAACGCCGCGGGTGAAATGGTTTCTGATGGAGATGAATCTCCAATGGTATTTTTCTGTTAGAGCTAGTTGGGATGTTCAGCGGATTGTAATACCGATTAAAGCCCTGAGCAGTGACTATGTAAGTCCAATACTGCCCAAAATAAACCCGAGGCCTGTGAAGACCTCGGGCTGAATTTTACTCGATAATTTTGTCAGGTCTAACCTGCTGTCAGCTCTTCCAACTCAGCAGACATCTTCAGCCACGTTTCTTCCGTCTCACTCAGCACCTTCACATAGGCTGCACGGCGAATAGCGTGTTGTTTCGCTTTGTCCGGTGCCTCGGTGTAAATGCGTGGGTTGGCCAGCAGAACGTCAAGCTTCTTGATGTACTTCTGGTACTTGGAGACTTCTTTTTCGGCAGCTTCTATATTCTTCTTCAACGGAGCCAGCTTGGAGCGGCGCTCGGCAGCTTCCTTGCGGCGAGCCTGCGCATTGGCTTTTTCGCTGTCTTCTTCGACTGTCTTCTTCGATTTGGAGCCACCGTCACCCTGCAAGATAAACTTGCGGTACTCAGCCATATCGCCATCAAAGTCACGAACGCCGCCATCAGCAACAAGCCACAACCGGTCAGCACACGCTTCCACCAAATGCCTGTCATGGCTGATGAGAATAACCGCACCCTCATAATCGTTGATCGCGTGCACAAGGGCTTCGCGGCTGTCGATATCAAGGTGGTTGGTAGGCTCATCGAGAATAACAAGGTTCGGTCCATGGAAGGTCGCAAGACCCAGCAACAGCCGTGCCTTCTCACCACCGGAAAGATCCTTAGCAGGTGTCATCATGCGGTCTGTCGGCAAGCCAAACCGGTCCACACGAGCACGAACTTTGGATTCGATCACACCCGGCATTAACGGACGCACATGCTCAATCGGGCTGGATTCCGGCATCAAATCGTCCAGCTGATGCTGCGCGAAGAACGCAGTGCTCAGCTTGGTTGCCTTGGTCATTTCACCAGACATCAAACCAAGACGGCCAGCAATCAGCTTGGCAAAGGTCGACTTACCATTACCATTCGCACCCAAAAGGGCGATGCGGTCATCATGATCAATGTTCAGCGTCAGATTGCTGAGGATGGGCTTGTCATCATAGCCAACAGATGCATTTTCCATCTTGATGATCGGCGGAGACAGCTTGACCTCAGGCTGCGGAATGAACAGATCCAGTCCTGAGCCTTCATCCAACACAGAAATAGGCTGCATTTTCTCAAGCATTTTAATGCGAGACTGCGCCTGTTTCGCCTTGGAAGCTTTCGCGCGGAAACGGTCAACGAAGCTTTGAATGTGCTTCCTTGCCTTGTCCTGCTTCTCAACGGCTTTGCGTTGCAAAATGATGGTTTCACGGCGTTGACGGTCAAAACTGTCATAACCACCGCGATAGAACGTCAGCTTACCGCTGTCCATATGCACGATGCTATCAACCGCATTGTTGAGCAAGTCGCGATCATGGCTGATCAGAACCACTTGGTACGGGTAGCGCGCAATAAAGTTTTCCAGCCACATCGTGCCTTCAAGGTCGAGGTAGTTGGTCGGCTCATCCAGCAACATCAGGTCGGGTTTGGAAAACAGCAGCGCCGCCAATGCAACGCGCATTCGCCAGCCACCAGAAAAGTTGGCACATGGCTGTTTCTGCTCATCGTAAGAAAAGCCTAGACCCGTCAGAATAGAGGAAGCCCGCGCTTCAGCGCTGTGGCTCTCAATATCGGCAAGGCGCGTATGGATCTCTGCGATGCGGTGTGCGTCATGCGCAGTTTCCGCTTCCGCCAAAAGAGCTGTGCGCTCTGTATCAGCAGCAAGCACCACTTCCAGCAGCGTTTCCTGCGTACCTGGCGCTTCCTGAGCAACCTGGCCGATCCGCGCTTTTTGCGGCATATACACGCCGCCGCTTTCAACGGAGAGCTCACCGCACAACAGTTTAAACAGTGTCGATTTCCCAACACCATTGCGGCCCACGAGGCCAGTTTTGGCGCCGCTGGGTATAGTAACGGAGGCATCGTCGATCAAAAGCCGACCGGCAATCCGGTATGTAAGATTAGAAACTTGAAGCATGGGACGCTATTTGCCCGCTCACGCACCATTTAGCAAGAGGCGAACAGGCGTAGAAGGTAAATTATATGCAGCTGCGTAAAGCCTTAGGTGCAACCTGAGAGCGATAGTCTCATTCCGCAAGGAATTTATGTGGCTTGCGCCGGTATCAAATTACATTTGGTCGAAACGGCTTCTGAACTTACTTCCCATACCTAAACGCCATGGACACACAGTGAGCAACGGCGTCCTCAGGGTAGGGCGCATCCAGCGGAATCCAGAGGCAGCGGTTGCCTTCAAAGCTTAGGATGTCGCCGTAGAGCTCCCTAAACTCTGAGATGAGGGATGTGTTGCAGTTGAAGAACAATCCGGCCTGATCTCCAAATTTTGGCTTCCAATGCAGGCGCACAGTTACACCGGGGTGCTTGGCGAGGGGCCGGTAGGCAGGCTCACCCCACTTAAGGCTCTCAACTATGGAAGCGGAACCATAAAGACCTGTGCCGATTTGCAAGATCAGTGCACGCAGCTCAAACAAGCGCTCCCGTTTGTCATCGGGGTAGCGAGCAAAGACATCTGCAACAGGCGCAAGTGGCTCGATAATCAGATCAGCCTTGGTGGTAGAGGCAGGGCACATGTTATTATCCTGAAAGAGGCAGTAAGACACACATAAGCCTAATCCACCTCTTCAGGGCAACACAATATGGCACTTGCTCCAAGGTCGAGAGCTGTGCCTGTGAAATTCCAGATCACAGCAGGATACAGGTTTGGCGATGGCCTTACGGCGTCACCATATCCTCTTCCTTCGCCATCCAGTGGCCAGTTTCCCGCTGGAAGTAGATCATATCCAGTGCTGCTGGCTTGCGGCCAATCTGCGTCAGCATGGCATGAACCTGCCCGCGATGGTGGGTCTGATGGTTGAAGAAGTGGAACAGAGCTGCGCCAAGCGGCTGTTGCATGACCAAAGGCTTGCGCACAGTGCGGTAGATCATGGTGCGCAGGAGGTCTTTTTCCTGCATCTGGTCAATCACCGCACAAATGCGGCTGTCCAGCACAAGGCGCTTTTCTTTCAGCGCGGTAAGGCCACCAGTCAGTGTTTCATCAAGGCTGTCGATCGGGTCACCTTGACCGGAAAAGCGGAAAAGCCAGAGTTTGTCTGCCACCAACTGATGGTCCATGGTCCCGTGAATGGAGTTAAAGTATGTGCCCAGATCCCGGTGATACTCATCCGTCGTGATCTCTTCACATTCTTTGAGCAATAGATCGTTGGCCCACTGATTATAGGCCGCATACATTACAAATGCTGCTTTCATAGGGGTGTCCTCTTGCATGTCTGTTGAAAGGACAATGCCCGCCTTTGAACCTTCATAAATTGACACACCTCAAATTTCTGAAAGGTCGGGGGGAGACCAGAAGTCGCAACCTGGAATACTTTTAGGGTGTCGAGTGGGGGAACCTGTTGTTCGACCTATGTTATTCTGAAATATCAAGAAAACTATCACGAGGTGCCCTTAAGGCTTATTCCTAAATTAGTTCGGGATAAGGGCACCTGCACGCTGAGGTGGCTCATCAAATCACTGTTTTTCTGCTGTTTTTTCTAAGGTCATCGTGGGAATACGGATATAATCCCTTGCTTTTTACGGGTGAGTTTAAGTATATCTCGCGCGAACCATTGTGGTGGCGTTTTGCGCCCCGCAAGGAAAACCTTTCATAAAAGAGCGACCAGTTGGGCGCTCGTAACAAACTGCAGGAAATAACAATGGCGATTGAACGCACTTTTTCCATGATCAAGCCGGACGCAACCAAGCGCAACCTGACCGGTGCTATCACCGCTAAGCTGGAAGAAGCTGGCCTTCGCGTTGTTGCATCCAAGCGCGTATTCATGTCCCTAAAACAGGCTGAAGGCTTCTACGCTGTTCATGCAGCGCGTCCATTCTTCGGCGAGCTGACTGAATTTATGTCTTCTGCTCCAACCATCGTTCAGGTTCTTGAAGGCGAAAACGCTGTTCTCAAAAACCGCGAAGTTATGGGCGCAACCAACCCGGCAGACGCTGCTGAAGGCACAATCCGTAAGGCATTCGCTCTGTCCATCGGCGAAAACTCCGTACACGGTTCTGATGCTGTTGAAACTGCTGCTGAAGAAATTGCTTACTGGTTCTCCGGCACCGAAATCGTAGGCTAATCCAGCTCTACGGTTTTAGCTTTGAGCTAGAATTTTAAAAGCCCGTTTGATGCTTGGATGCGTCAGACGGGTTTTTTGATATCAAAATTGCATCTGGACAGCTCCAAACGGAAACAAATGTCTTAATTAATGCATAAGTTACGTTGGGCTCTCTTGCTTCTGACACAGTTTTAATTCTTAGTCCGTTCGCATGTGGGACAATGGAACGCGGAATAAATCCATGAATAATATAGTAAAATCTCTGCTCATCGGGGCATCACTGACACTTATTGGTTCAGCAGTATCTGCTCAGGACTTCACTCGGCCATACTTGAGCCTTGATGCGGCCGGGAAAGGCATGAGCGCGTGTGTCGCTCTGGCTAAAGAAAACGGCTGGAACATGTCCATTGTTATTTTAGATCGCGGTGAAGACATCGTTGCATCAGCTCGTATGGATGAAGCGTTGCCAGCAAGCTACCTGGGCGCAACCTTGAAGGCAGAAACATCTCTGTCCTGGGGCATGCCGACCGAGAAGGTCAATGAGGTCCTCGAGCAGGCTCCGGTCTATAAACAGTTCCCAGGCATCGTGGGTATTGCAGGCGGTATGCCAATCATCGTCGGTGAAAAATCCCTTGTGGGCGCTATCGGTGTTGCAGGCAGCTCCATGGATAACGACAGTGCATGTGCGAAGGCAGCTATTGCAGCCATGCGTTAAGCCTGAAGAGACGCGGTTATAATTGTAGTAGTCCAGTTATAGCTGAAAATTTGCAGTTATTAGGAAGCCAGCCGTCCATTTTTTGCGGCTGGTTTTTTGTTATTTAAAGGGGCACATGCCCTAGGGAGAGGGACGGTGACAACCTGCCTCATACGAATGTGCAAAAAACCACCTTGGAAATGATCTTTGTCAGAAGTTTAAGTGACTGAAATTATGAGAGTATTTACCGTATTGAACCCTCTAAGGAATAAATTAACCCCGCCGTAATTTAATCGATTCTTATATTGATTAAAGTTGTAGTTTATATATATAGTGATTGCTATGGAAATCGAAAAGGCACCACGGGGCCGACCTCGCCGGTTGGACAAAGATAAGATGCTTGAGATCGCTAGCAACCTGTTCTGGCAACAGGGTTTTGAAGCGACCTCGATTAGTGAGCTTGTAACTGCAATGGGTATTACACCTCCAAGTCTGTATGCTGCATTTTCTTCTAAGGAAGAACTGTATCTTGCAGCAATTGATCGCTACTCAGCCAGCTATGGCCGTCAGATGCTCTCAGGGCTGGCGCTGCACTCCTGCGCTTATGAAGCTATTCGGACGGTTTTATACGAATGTGTTGATGTCTTCATCGGTGATGACCATCCTTCAGGTTGCATGATCTCCACGGGACTAGTTGAAAGTTCAAGCGCTCAGAACGCTCTAGCCCGCAAACTGGCGAATATGCGAGTGCAAACCATCAAAATTATCGCCGACAAACTGAAAGCCTGTGAAGTTCAGTTTATTGAAGGCACCGACCTGTACGGGCTTGCAAGTTTCTTTGGTGCTACCATTCAGGGTATGTCTATTCAGGCAAGGGACGTTAACTCCCCGACAGATCTATACAAAATCGCGGATCATAGCTTGAGCGTGCTGCAGGCCTGCCGCAGGTTTTGATAGATATTTGCGCATATAAAGAGATGTAAATGAGCCGACCCTTGTAATATACTTGCAGGATTAAGCTCTAATATTTTGATATATTATACAAACTAAACTAAGTGATTTGCCTAAACACTCAGATCTGTCAGCCATAACCTTGTTAAGGGTGTTTCCCATGCACCCGTGGGTTTGTTGAGAAACGGCCTCCTTCCCCTATGCTGTTGGTACTGGGAAACAAAACACTAGGGAGGCCAAAATGGGATACCAAGCTGCAATCACCAAGACAATCCCTCAAACGATGCAGGACGCTCTCAGAGATTCCATCGAAGTGTTTTGGCGGCGTGGTGTAGACCGCACCTCAATGGAGGACGTTTGCAGAGAAACAGAGGTTTCCCGCAAATTTCTATATGACCATTTTAATTCCAGAGAAGAGCTCTATCGCACCGCTGTGATGTGGTATCTGGACCAATATGGTCGGCAACTTCTCTCAGAGTTTGCCTCGCATTCCAACCCCACTGAGGCCATTCGCGGCGCTTTGTATGAATGCATCGGAATGTTTTGCGACAAAAAGTGCGAGCACGCCAAGTTGCTGTCGTACGCTCTGGCGGCGGTCAACAACAGTGACGCCATTTTAATCAGCGAACTTTTGGCGTTACGGCGCAAGGTGTATTCCTCCATCCTGTGTAAGCTGGAGGGGAATAAATCCCAACTGAAAGCCGACGTGGATATCTCCATTCTTGCGCGCTTCTACCTCACAACGCTCCGGGGGTTGGCAAGTCAGGCCGCCGATGGCATCCCAAGTGATGTTCTGTACCGGGTTGCAGACATGAGCCTTGAATTGCTGGAGACCTACAGAAAGTAGGCTCTGGTTCATCTGAGTGAAAACGTTTGGCCTGAGGGAGATTTTGATCTCCGTTCAGGCCATTTTGTTGGAGAGTGCTATCGCTTCTACAACTCACTTCAATGAGCTGCTTCATCAAAATCAATGGAAACTCAGTTGAAACCGACAGCTAAGCGGTATTCAAGTACGCGTTCCTTGTGGGATGCCTTCATAACGCCTCTCTGAAATTTAACTTTGCCTGTGTTGACCACTCCGATAGATCTCAAAATTGCCATATATTACTCAGGGAAACACTGGGAAGGCAGTGGTCGAAACCTCTCTAAACCATAGAATTAGAAGGGTTCTGTTGTTCCTCGCCATCTGGGGCAACTAATTTTCGTAAATTCCAAAGAGTGGTATCATCTCGCTATTAAGAGTGTTTATTTTTCACCCTAAGGTATGTTGCGACCTTCGTATAAGTGCGTAGAACTGATCATCTGTTCAGCAAAAAACCGGGAGAAGTTTTATGCAAATCGAGAACTATGAAATCAGTAGGCCAATCCCAATAAGTCTCTCCAAGACTTTTGAGGCCTCTATCCATGAGTTTGCAATTCATGGGATAGAGGGGACGTCACTTCAACAGATCAGTATAGTGACCGGCGTCGCGGCAGATCACTTGAGCACTACCTTCCAAGATACGGAGAATCTCTTCTCCAACGTTGTGAAGTGGTACCTGACGCGTTACGAACACCAGATCCTTTCAGGGTTCGCAATGCACTCCAATCCGGTAGAAGCCATTCGCATTGCCCTATATGAATGTATAGAGCTGTTTTGCGAGGATGACTGTCCTCATGGCAGCTTGCTCTCAGTTGAGTTGATGGAGCTTTCCGACACCACGGGTGTAATTTCTGCGGAAATGGAAAAATTGCGCAAGAAGGTCCTTGCTCGTATTTTTCGGAAACTGAATGATACCAAATCCCGCTTCACGCCAGAGTTCAATGCAGTCGAACTTGCCGAATACTACACTGGGGTCATGGTCATTATGATCAGGCAGGCATGTGATGGTGTGGGCAGGAATGAGCTTTATGATTTAGCAGATTCAAGTCTGATGCGATTAGAGGACCAACCGGTCATTCACTAACAATAAACGTCTATATGAACGCCTTAAAAAGTCGAGTTACAATAACCATTGGTGGTAACTCTATTTTTTTAAGGCGGCTTGCTGTGCTCCCTCGAAAATGCCCCTTCAAACGTCGGGCCTCCAAGGCATCGAAGGGAATTTTTTATTATCAAATGTAAGTATTAAATCCTATAAAATTCTGTTTTTTAAAGATGTTTCAGTCTTATCGATCCCTCCTTAAGCTTAGAATTTTTAATGTTAAGAACTTGTTGTTCTTTGTTCTGCTGAGGTTACTATGTTTCCTATGGATACTAAGAATGACATGTACGTCAGAACAATATCGCCTGATATTGAGGCAATGTTAGAAGCTTCAGTGAAGATGTTCTGGAAGCGCGGTTATGAGTCAACATCCTATGAAGATATCGTTGACGCTATGGGAGGGTCTTGCGACTTTGTAGAAGGCGTTTTCTCCAATAAGGAGGAACTCTATTCCGCCGCGACCAGGTGGTATCTTCATAATTATGGCCGCCGTTTATTATCAGGCTTTGCCATGCATTCCAATTGCTGTGACGCCATACGGGTAGCGCTGTATGAGTGCGTGGATGTGCTGTGTGATAAGAGCGTTTCAGATGGGTGCCTGTTCACAACGGGACTCTTAGAGATCTCAAATTCGGATTCCATACTAGCAAAAGAAATAACGGCTCTTCGCGCCACTATGATTGACGCAATCACTCAGAAGCTGACCAACTGCAAAGACAGCCTAAAGGCAGAAACAGATATTCCGACACTTGCACGCTTTTACTCCGCAACTCTTCAAGGCTTAGCCGGTCAGTCTAGGGATGGGGCAACCAAAGAGCAGCTCTATCGGGTCGTCGATATGAGTATGAAAGTACTGAATTCCTTCCGTACCAATTAAACGCCAGATCAATATCCTATTGTTTATTGCATATAAGAACAAATAAGGAACATTAAAGATATCACCGAAACAGGAGCTCTTTTTCTAGGGGGTGGCGATGGTGACTTTGCTCGTATGCTGAGCTTGTTCGAAGTGAGTAAAGGCCACCTCACTCTTATTCATCGGAAAGCTTTTTCCGATGTTTTCGGCGCATACGCCCATCCTGTTAATACACCGGCCTGTGCGATTACTCCATGAACTGTAACAGTGCCGGATAGCACGCTCCAAGGTCTCTTTGCCACGCCAAAAGCTTTTGCCAATTGCAGGGCGAAGATCGCCATCCCACCAGTGTTCTTGTATCAACACTGTATCATTCGGATTCAGGCTGTGGTGCTGCTCAAACAGTGTCTGCCGCTTAAAATGCAATTTTTGATAAGCGCGCTGGGCTTTGGATAACCAATCAGAACCGTGCACTTGATATCTTTATAGACAATGAAATTTATTGACTCACTACGTTATATATCTTTGCTCTATTATTTTCCATGTCATCAGAACAGCGTTGAGCCAGAGTCTGGACTTCATATACTCGCCCAATGAAATCACGTGACATGACCGAAAATCATATGACGTCCCCAGAGCTTGAGGCCATTTTTGACAAATGCGTTCAGGTCTTTTTACTACGGGGTTACGAAACGTCGACCTTGGACGATATCACCAAGGCAAGTGGTGTAACACGTGAATTTCTCGATCAACATTTCTCTTCCAAGCAAGAACTAACCAGTGCCGCCTTGCGCTGGTATTACATTAAGTACAGCCGTCAAATGCGTACGGAAATGGCAATGCACTCAGACCTCTATGCGGCGATGGAGGCTGTTCTCTTTGCATTCATCTCGATCAGTTGTGATCAGGTCCAGGCCGAAAAAGGCCTGTTTGTGCGAACATTTATTGATATTTCCTATGTTGATAAAGGTCTTAAGAAAGAGTTCGAAGCTCTTCAGGATGACTGGGAAACTCAGATCATTGACAAATTTACACAGTGTCAATCCGAATTGAAGGACCCCACCGAAATTGACGTCTTGGCTCATTATTTCCTCACGGTCATTGAGGGCCTATACGAGCTCATCAAATATGGCACGCCTTGTGAGATGATGCGCAAGGTGGCCCTTATAAGCTTGGAAGTTTTGGCAGCACACATGAAGTAGTGTTTATGTAAGTATAATTGCATGTAAACACAGATAGCAACGGTCGCCTGACCCTGAAAAAGAGATAGGGCAGTGTCCTAGTAAATCGTATTCCCGAAAAATAGTCCGACTTCCTTCTTTAATCAGAGAGTTGGCGATTATTTCAGGAAATACGTTGTTGCGCCAAAGCTTTGCAGACTGTGAATTCAATTGATTCAGTCGAACCCACTGTGTTTCAGCGTTGTTTGCTATGTTATAAAAACTGGATTGAGCGGAGCCGACCGCTTCATATACTGATCACATGAGCCAGAATAATCCTACAAATGATGGCGAGTTAACTCCAGATCTTGAGAGCATGTTTGATAACTGTGTTCAGGTGTTTTTACGGCTGGGCTATGAAACGTCGACGATGGATGATCTGGCCAAGGCGGGCAAGGTGTCTCGCCCATTTCTGGACCAACGTTACTCTTCTAAAACCGACCTGACAGTTGCTGCTCTGAAGTGGTATTATACAAAATACGGTCGGCAGATGACAACTGCCATGGCGACGCATTCAGATATCAGCGCAGCTATGGAAGCGGGCCTGGTTTCCTTCATCGAGATCAGCTACGATCAGATCCGCGCTGACAAAAGGCTCTTTGTACGTACGCTCATAGATATCAGTTACGTGGATGAGGGCGTAAAAGCCGCGTTTGATGATATGCGGAATGATTGGGAAGTACAGGTTAAAGACAAATTCGCTCAATGCCAGAATGAGTTTATTGATCCAACAGAAATCGATGTGCTTTTACATTATTTTTTGACATTAGTGGAAGGCACCTATCAACTCATTAAATATGGCACGCCCAGTGAAATTATGTACAAAGTGGCGTTGTTGAGTGTGGAAGTGCTAGATGCCCATATGAAATCATCACACTTGAATAAATAGACGCGCGCAAAAGCACAGATGACACACCCCGTGAAATGAGGCGCGAGGTGGCCCTTACAAGTTTTGGAAGCACACATGAAGGAGCTCAATGGAAAATAATCTCTTTTGGGCTGCGAACCAATGAACTAAATTTATAATAAATGTATTTTGAACACTTAGATCACGCCCATTATTCCTTTGTTTTCCTAATAATATTCACGGCATTGAGGAAACGAATAGACATCCTATAGTTGGTTCATGTGCGCAAAAAAACTCGAAACCTGTGATGATTTATCCGCTGACATAGAGTGCGTCTATGAACGATGCGTGGAAATATTTCTTCGTCATGGGTATGAGCGTGTTTCCCTAGAGGATCTCGAAGAAATATGTCGTGTTCCTCACGGAACTCTAACCACAAAATATAACAGCAAACAACAATTGGCCGCTGCAGCTATAGACTGGTATTACTCAAAATATAGCCAAAGAATGAAATCTGCTATGGAGCAGCAGACTGATATTTGCTCGGCTGTAAAAGCTGCTCTCTATGCTTTTATTGAATTCAATTATACTCAGGGTGAAGTGTCAAAGGACCACTATGTTCGCAGTATTATTGATATCTCGCGCATAGATACTGAATTGAATCAGGAATTTGAGAGACTACAACACGATTGGGAACTTAGTTTTATTGGTAAGTTTGAACAATATAGAGATCAGCTATCTGATCCTTCAAAAGCTGAAGGGTTGGCGCAATTTTATCTGACAACGATTGAGGGCCTCTATGAGGTTATAAAGTCAAAGCCTCCAAGACCAATGGTGTTTGGTGTTGCAGACCTCAGCCTTGATGTTGTTAAGGCGAACCTAAAGCAATCGCCCGAGCATTGAGCTGTTTGATTTTGCCGATGTTTACCACGTTAGAAGGCGTAAGTTGCTCAGCTGAACGTCAATCCTATAGTTGCAGCATGACCAGTTCTGCATACCACGTGGAGGATAGCCTCTCACCAGTCCTTGAAGAAGTTCTGGATGATTGTTTGAAGCTATTGCTTCTACGTGGTTATGAAGAAGCCTCCCTAGAAGAACTCGCAGTGGCAGGTGGAACCTACAAAGGGTTCATCCTTTCACATTTCACAACCAAAAAGCAGTTCTGTATGGCCGCTGTGAAATGGCACTTTTCCAAAAATATGAGGCAGTTAGGGGCAATTCTTGCGATTCATTCAGAAATTTATTCCGCCGTTGAAGCCCTTCTTTATGAGTACATAGAATTGGTCACTGAACAATGCCGAGCAGGAAAGGGGATACTCTTTCATTCCCTATTGGATATTTGCCGCTTGGATGCCGATTTAATTATGACGCTTGCTGAAATAAAACGCGATGCAACTGAACGGTTTATGCTCAAATTCATTCAATGCGAAGTAGATCTGAAGGTTCCCGCAGAAGCCGCAGGACTTGCAGCCTTTTACATTACAGTTGTTGAGGGGCTGGCAGTTCAGGCACGCGCTGGTATGTCTTCAAACTCTCTGTATCAGACTGCAGATTTTAGTCTTGTTGTGCTAGGGAGGCGCTTGAAAACCCCTGTTCTGTGAGGTCTGTCAGCCAAGTAAAGGATTTGCACGAAAGCAACCTAGCTACGGGGCCTTACAAACAGTGAAGGAATACAACATATATCGATGCCTCCGTTTTGGAGTTGGTATCCATATGCTCAGAACCAGATTGCTGGTTTCGCCCCGCTGCGTATACTCGGTATATGTCCTCATTAGACCCCATACACGAGGGTGAACTCTCACCTGAACTCGAAACAACGTTAGATGCCTGCGTAAAGGTGTTTATGCTGCAGGGCTTCCAACATGCGACACTGGAAGACGTTGCAGCTGCCAGCGGAACATCGCGAGAGTTTATAGAACAGCACTTCGCCACCAAAGAGCAGTTTTGTTCTGCGGCCCTACGCTGGTACTTCTCCAAATTCTATCGTCAGCTGAGATCCGTACTGGCGTTGCATTCTGAGCTCTACCCGGCTGTTGAAGCCGTTCTTTATGAGTATATAGAACTGTCCTGCGAGCAGTATGACGCTGGCACTGCACTGAGATTTCACACTCTGATGGATATCGCCGGTCTGGATGAAGACCTCGCTGAAGAGCTTCGTAAAATGAAGGTTGAAGGTATGGAGCATTTCCTCTTCAAGTTCACCCAGTGCAAGGGGGAGCTGACAGGAAATGATGAAGCAACGGGGTTGGCTCAATTCTATTCCACGGTGGTTGAAGGTCTTTCCATCATGGTCCAGAATGGTATGTCTCACGACGCCCTCTACAAAACGGCAAACCTGAGCCTTGAGGTTCTGGAAAATCATCTCAAAAAAGGCAGTAACTGATAAGCTGTATTCAAAGGGTACGCCTGTGCCGGAAACTGTTCTGGCATGACGTAGTAAGGTGGTCTGGTGCCAAGGGGAAACAATCTCCATCAAACAATTCTGGATGCGGCCCTAGAGCTTTTCTTAAGGCACGGTTACGCCAACATCTCTATTGCAGAAATCAGCGAGAAGAGTGGCGCGGCAACAGGCGATATCTATCAATACTTCAAGGGAAAACCGGATATCGCAGTTGCCTTGTGGAACCAGTCTGTAAACGGCTGGCGCACGCAAACAAGAAACACACCCCAGACTCATAGCGTGGAAGACGCCATAAAAGCCTCGGTCTCAGGTCTTTTGAAATGGGGGAGTGAGAAGCCTCAGCAGTTCCGCGTTTTTGAGGAGTTCAAGGTCAAAGCGCAGACGGAAGTCGGGTTTGTCACAATCAAAGAGCAGATACACGCCGTCCACCTACAGGGAGAGGCGCTCTACAGCACGTGGAGAGGTCTTGGAGCTGTAAAGGATATCTCATGGAATATTGCCTCATGCCTCATTGTGGGGCCTTCCTACGCGTTCCTGAACACGGAAGAGACAGTCACAGTAAAGGATCGTGAGGTTTTGGTAGAGATGGCATGGGAAGCGGTAAAGCAGCCCTAGACCCCACGGCCCAACAAAAAGCCTGTTCTAAGCTTCTTTCAGCACCTTCAGGATTTGCTCTTTGGTTTTTGGAGTAAAGTGTAACGCCTTCCAGCCCATATCCTGAGCGGCAATCACGTTCTCTTCCCGGTCATCAATCAGCAATATACGCGCAGGGGAAATACCCAGGCTCGTTGATATGTGTATGAAGTAATCTGCATTGGGCTTGACGCATCCCATAGGGCCGGATGCGAAGATCGTCTCTACCCGGTTGCTATAGCCCATATCCTCGCCAATATAGCGGACACGATGTGCCTCGTTGTTGGTGGCAATCACCTGACGCACCCCCGCTTGGGAGAGTGTCCCCATGAGCGCGATCAAATCTTGATCCGGGTGAGCATCCCGTTCAAACCAGTAATGCATAAAGTCATCCAGATTGCCCGTATAACCAACGATCGCCGCCCATTGCTGCAAAGGTTTTTTTAAATCCACTTTGCCAATAAGAACATCCTCATAGTGTTCTGAGAAGATGACCTTCGCAAAGGAGGGCCAGGAAACGTCTAGGTCCTCTTCAAACTTCTGAACCCACTCAAACCGGTCATTGACGAGATTCCGGTTCAACACACCGTCAAAATCCCATGCAATCACGTCGATATCCTGCAACATATTGAGGCCTTCCTCATGACAGATAAACCTGCATCAAGCTCGCAGTATATCTGAGGTCGTAAGAAGTGATCCTTAACGACAATATTATAGGGAAGGGGCAGTGGTAAGGTGTGTGCAGCTAGCATCAATAAAGTGTCAACTCGCGACCTTTTTGAGTGGGCTTCTTGACAATTTTATCAATACCCTTGAACTGTGCATCAAAAGAACAAGTCTAGAACACCAAGAAGTACGGAAGTGCGCCAAGCATGACTAAGCCAGAAAAGCCACAAAGATTTGCATCCGCCTGTCCCCATGATTGCCCCTCAACATGCGCTGTTGAAGTGGAAGTTTATGCAGACGGACGCATTGGCCGATTGCATGGCGCACGAGACAATGATTATACAGCCGGCGTTATCTGCGCAAAGGTCGCTCGCTATGCAGAACGCCTGCATCATCCCGACCGTCTGACAAAGCCACTGCGCCGGACTGGGCCGAAAGGCTCCGGCCAGTTTGAGGAAATTAGCTGGGAAGACGCGCTTCAGGAGGTCACGGATAAGTTTCAAGCTGCAGAGCAAAAGCATGGCCCGCAAACGGTGTGGCCTTACTTCTTTGCGGGTACCATGGGCCTTGTTCAGCGCGATAGTATTGACCGTCTGCGTAATGCCAAGGGTTACTCCGGCATGTACCAGACCTTTTGTACCAATATGGCATGGACTGGTTATATTGCAGGCACAGGCAAACTCGCTGGGCCGGACCCACTGGAAATGGCCCTTGCGGATGCTGTTGTGATCTGGGGCACCAACCCGGTGGCAACACAGATCAACGTCATGACCCACGCCATTAAGGCGCGCAAAGCCAACAAAGCCAAGATCGTTGTTGTCGACGTTTATAAAACCGAGACCATGAAACAGGCCGACATAGGTCTGGTGATCAAACCGGGGTCAGATGCCGCGCTCGCCTGTGCTGTGATGCATGTCTTCTTCCGTGATGGTTATGCCGATCGCGCCTATATGGAAAAATACGCGGACGCACCCGCTGAGCTTGAAGAGCATCTGAAAACACGCGATCCGGAGTGGGCCAGCAAGATCACCGGCCTGTCCATTGACCAGATCGAAGAATTTGCAAAGCTGGTTGGCGAAACCAAAAAGACCTTCTACCGGTTGGGCTACGGCTTTACCCGCCAGCGCAACGGCGTTGTCTCCATGCATGCAGCCAGCTGCATCGGCGTTGTTGGCGGTAACTACCAGTACAAAGGCGGCGGCGTCTTCCATAACAATGGAGCTATCTACGGTCTCAACATGGCGATGGTCGAAGCTCATTCGCTGCGCGATCCGTCCATCCGTAAGTTGGACATGTCTCAGGTTGGCCGCGTGCTGACAGGCGACAAAGATGCCCTGATGGATGGACCTCCCATCACAGCCATGTTGATCCAGAACACCAACCCGGTCTCTGTGGCACCAGAGCAGACACTCGTGAAGCAAGGCTTTGCCCGTGAGGATCTGTTTTTAGTGGTTCACGAGCAGTTCATGACAGAAACCGCGAAAATGGCCGATATCGTTTTGCCAGCCACGCAGTTTCTGGAGCACTATGATATCTACAAAGGCGCTGGGCATCAGAACCTGCTGTTTGGTCCAAAACTGGCGGACGCACCGGGAGAGGCGAAAGAGAACCTTTACGTGCTCAATCAGCTGATAGCGCGCCTTGGTGGCAAGGAGCATGAAGGCCATGCCTTTACCGCTCGCGAAC
The DNA here is from genome assembly GCF_900104145.1 of Pseudovibrio sp. Tun.PSC04-5.I4. Classification (NCBI taxonomy): domain Bacteria; kingdom Pseudomonadati; phylum Pseudomonadota; class Alphaproteobacteria; order Hyphomicrobiales; family Stappiaceae; genus Pseudovibrio; species Pseudovibrio sp. Tun.PSC04-5.I4. The sequence continues at coordinate 1,100,934 of NZ_FNLB01000006.1, forward strand.
ACATCGACTGGATGCTCAAAAACTCCAAGTACCCCGGCGGACTTGCTGAGCTGGAAGAAAAGCGTTGGTTGGATTGTCAGCCGAGTTTTGATGAGGCGCATTACATCAACGGGTTTGGCTATGAGGATGGCAAATTTCGCTTCAAACCAGACTGGCCAAATATCCCCGCACCAAACAATGGCCCAATGGGGCCGTGGCAGGACATGCCGGTGCTCCCCGATCATTGGGAAATTAACGAGATGCCAACTGCGGACTGTCCATACCGTCTGGTGACATCACCCTCGCGTTCGTTCCTCAACTCCACCTTTACGGAGACATTGAGTTCTCAAAAGAAGGAAGGGCGCCCAACAGCCATGCTACACGCGCAAGATGCAGAGCATCTGGGATTGGAAGAGGGGGACAAGATTATCCTCTCCAACCATCGCGGCGAAGTGCGCCTGTTTGCGACCATCGGAGATCGTCCTCAAAAGGGAACCATTGTGGCCGAAGGCATCTGGCCCAACGCAGCCCATGAAGGCGGAAATGGTATTAACACGCTGACCGGAGCAGACCAGACCGCTCCATTCGGCGGTGCTGCATTCCATGATATTCACGTGGCAATCCGCAAAGCATAAAAAACGCAGGTAAAACGTAAACCTTGCAAATCAACGCATCGAACAACGCAAACAAAAAGGCCGCAGATAATCCCATCTGCGGCCGGTAATTTATCTGGTGTTGTCTAGGGTTACCCCATCAAGCGATGAGACTATCCCCCTCATGCTCTGAATTATCAATTTTGACACGTAAACCGGAAATATGAACCTTGCCACTGGCAACTGCTTCCAAGGCTATCGGGTAGATCCTGTGCTCTACCTCCAAAACCCGTGCCGCCAGAGCGTCCGGTGTATCCCCGTCAAGAACGGGAACAGCCCCTTGAGCAATGATAGGCCCCACATCCATTTCTGCGGTAACAAAGTGAACCGTTGCACCGTGAATGCGAACGCCTTCAGTCAATGCACGTTCATGCGTATGAAGACCGGTGAAGCTAGGCAGCAGAGCAGGGTGGATGTTGATCATCCGGCCTTGCCACTGATGCACAAACCAAGGCGTTAAAAGTCGCAAAAAACCTGCAAGCACAAGCAGCTCAACATTGTTCTCCCGCAGCTTGGCATCCAGATCACGCTCAAAAGCCTCTCGGTCTTTGCCGTAAAGCTTATGGTCCACGGCGAAGGTTGCAAAGCCTTCTTTTGATGCCGTTTCAAGTCCTTTTGCTTCTGGCTTGTTAGACCCGACAGCCACGATTTGTGCAGGAAAATCGGGAGCCTTTGCTGCCTCTATAAGAGACAGCATGTTGGAGCCACGCCCGGAGATCAAAATGCCAACGCGCCGTTTTGCTCCATTGTTCATTTTGCAAAACCCATAGATCCGTCAAAGACCACTTGCTCTTGTCCGTCCTGTGCCGCTTCCAGCTTGCCCAATGTTACAACAGTTTCGCCTTCACGCTCAAGGACTTCGCGAACTGCATCAACCTTATCGGCATGAACAGCAACAACCATACCGACACCGCAGTTGAAGGTACGCAGCATTTCAAACTGCGCAATACCGCCGGTTTTTGCAAGCCAGCCAAACACAGCCGGTGAGGCGATTGCAGAAAGATCAATCCGCGCCGCAAGACCCTTTGGCAAAACACGCGGCAGGTTCTCAGGAAGACCACCACCGGTGATATGAGCCAGAGCTTTGATGCCGCCTGTCTCTTTAATCGCGCTAAGCAGCGACTTCACATAGATGCGGGTCGGTTCCATCAAGGCTTCGCCAAGCGTCTTGCCATCTTCAAACGGCGCCGCATCGGACCATTTAAGACCAGACAGTTCGACGATCTTGCGGACAAGAGAAAAGCCGTTGGAATGAACGCCGGAAGAGGCAAGGCCCAACAGCACGTCACCCGCGCCAATATCTTTGGAAGGAAGCAGCGTGCCACGTTCAGCAGCGCCTACGGAAAAGCCTGCAAGGTCGTAATCACCCTTTGCATACATGCCGGGCATTTCAGCGGTTTCACCGCCGATCAGCGCTGCACCAGCAATTTTACAGCCTTCTGCAATACCCGCTACAACGTCAGCGGCCATATCAACGTCCAGCGCACCGGTTGCAAAATAGTCGAGGAAGAACAAAGGTTCTGCGCCCTGAACCACAAGATCGTTCACACACATGGCAACAAGGTCGATGCCCACGCCGCTATGCACGTTTGTATCAATCGCGATTTTTAGCTTGGTTCCAACACCGTCGTTGGCTGCCACAAGAACTGGGTCTTTAAAACCAGCGGCTTTAAGGTCGAACAGACCCCCAAAACCGCCAATGTCACTATCAGCACCTGGACGACGTGTTGCTTTCACAAGGGGGCTGATCCGTTTGACCAGTGCGTTCCCGGCGTCAATATCGACACCCGCTTGAGAATAGGTAAGGCCGTTTTTGCCGTTCTGGTCCTGGCTCATGGATACTGCTCCGCATCATCAAGAGTGTTGCGACACCGCCGCTTAATTCAGTTGGCGGCATAAAACCAAAAGTGCAGGGAATTGCAAGGCCGAAACATGTGCAGATTGCTACTGGTATCTCAGAAACAGGCCTGACCTGTGCAGAACCAACGCAGTTTCAGGGAATAAATGAGGCATTGAAAATTCTCTCAGGAAGGGGAAAGATTTTCGCCTATCCCCGTGTGCCCTAAAAATTACACTGGCGAAAAGGAAGAGTAGCTTCTCTGGCAAACCCAATGCCACGACTTGACGGCGCAAGCTTGGGGAAACTACAAACAACCTCAAGTTTTGAACGCGCTCTGCAAACTATTAGATTGCCAGGCATCAATTATTTCGGGTCAATGCAGACTTCCCTTTGGAGTTGTTTTATGAGTACAAACAAACAGTTGTTCTTCTGGCTTCTGTCTTTTGCAGTCTTCATCCTGTTTCTGCTGGTGTTTCAGAGCATCCTCCTGCCGTTCGTTGCAGGCATGGCACTTGCGTATTTGCTCGACCCAATTGCAGATTATCTGGAACACCACGGCTTCGGCAGAATGTGGGCAACTCTCACAATCCTGCTGATCTTCATTATCGTCTTTGTCGCAGCTCTGCTCATTCTGGTGCCGATCCTCGGTAAGCAGTTGATCGCATTGTTGGATTACCTTCCTGAACTCGCCGGAAATCTCGAAGCCTTGCTGCGAGAAGGTCTCGGTCCGCAGTTGGACCGGCTCAGTAATCTGTCAGGACAAACCTCCAAAATTGATTGGGGCGCCTTCGTAGGCCAAGCCGCAACCTTTGTCGGAGGGTTGCTCTCCTCCATTTGGAGTGGCGGCCAAGCTCTCATATCAATCATAGGCTTAGCGGTTGTAACACCCGTCGTAGCCTTCTACCTGCTGCTCGACTGGGACGGCATGATCGCACGCATCGACAGCTGGCTCCCAAGGGATTACCAGAAGACAATTCGTGTCCTGGCAAAAGACATGGACGGCGTCGTCGCAGGCTTCGTCCGCGGTCAAGTCCTTATGTGTCTGATCCTAGGAACTTTTTACGCTGTTGCACTGCTCATTCTTGGTCTGAAATTCGGTCTGCTGATTGGCCTGACAGCAGGTCTAATCAGCTTCATACCCTATGTTGGCGCCATCGTCGGGTTTGGTCTTTCAATTGGTATTGCTTTGGTTCAATTTTGGCCTGACTATTTTATGATTGGTGCTGTTCTGGTGGTTTTCGTCGTAGGCCAGTTTTTGGAGGGAAATGTCCTTCAACCCAAACTTTTAGGCGAAAGTGTCGGCCTTCATCCCGTTTGGCTGATGTTTGCACTGTTCGCTTTTGGTTCTCTCATGGGATTTGTGGGGATGTTAATAGCAATTCCGGCCGCTGCAGTGGTTGGGGTACTAGCGCGATTTGTTCTCAGGCAATATCTTGCAAGTTCGCTTTATGCAGGTCACAAAAATAATACCAATATGACGGAAGGACTGGAATGACGGGATCTACAGGGCCACAACAATTGCCTTTGGTCTTGCCCCATGAGGAGGCATTGGGGGTTGATGATTATCTGGTTTCAACGTCAAATCAGGCTGCATTCAACCTGATTTCCAACTGGCCACAATGGCCATCTCCAATTGTCACATTGCAAGGGCCAATTGGATCAGGGAAAACTCATCTGGTAAATGCTTGGCAAGAGCTGAGCGGGGCCCAGATCGTGGGTGGTGACGAGCTGGAGTTTCTGGATATAACTGCACTAGCAGAATCCGGTCCCATTGCCGTGGAAGATCTGCACTCTGGATTTGATGAAGCCTCGTTGTTTCATCTCTTCAATGCTGTGCGCTTGGCCGACGGCAATATGCTGATGACCACTCGGGAGTGGCCGAATACGTTTGAGCTGAAAACCAAGGATCTTGAGTCGCGCTTTCGGGCAGCGACGCCCGTTCAGGTCCAGGAACCAGACGATATGCTGCTTCGCATGGTGTTGACCAAACATTTTGCGGATCGTCAGGTTACTGTTGACTCCAGTGTGATAGACTACCTTGTGATACGCATTGAACGTTCGCTGGATGCTGCACGCAATGTGGTCAATCTGCTGGATAGACATGCTTTAGCGACCGGTAAGAAGATTTCTCGTGTAATGGCCTCCAAAATTATGGAGAACATGGACGAGTAAACACGCAGGTTTATCTTCCCGTCAAGAATGTGTGGTCTATAGGGCCAGAATCATACAATGCCCGCCTAACCATTGAATACGAATGGGTGAGACTACGCGAAAAATGTAAGCCTCAGTTTGAAGGCTTCGGAGGTGTACGGAATGAATGAGTTTACGGAAATCAATGCTTTGGAAGATGATGCCACCGATATCACTGATTTTGAGGTGAACGCGGGTCTGGCACTGATGCAAAAGCCAGAGCGTTTTATAAACCGTGAACTCTCGTGGCTTCAGTTCAACCGGCGTGTTCTGGAAGAATCCATGAACCCAAGCCATCCACTTCTGGAACGGCTTCGGTTTCTGTCCATCTCTGCCAACAACTTAGATGAATTCTTCATGGTGCGTGTTGCTGGTCTTCGCGGGCAGCAACGTGCTGGTGTTACAACAATTTCTGATGATGGTTTGACTGCAACAGAGCAGTTGGAGCAAATTTCAGTTGAAGTTAAAAAGCTTCAGAGTGAGCAACAAGCTCGCTTTCGTCAGTTGAGGACTGAGCTTGCCGATGAGGGGATCTTCATCGTCGAGACTCAAAGTATGAGTCAGGCAGAAACCGATTGGTTGGAAGATTACTTCCTTCAACACATTTTTCCAGTCCTCACACCGCTTGCCATTGATCCGGCACACCCGTTTCCGTTCATTCCAAACCTCGGGTTCTCGCTGATCCTCGACCTGCGACCGGTTGATGGCGGGGGCGGTATGGTTGCGCTCCTTCGCATGCCAAGTCCAATTGGCCGGTTTGTTGTACTCCCCACGCCTCCGGAAGCTCAACAAAAGGCAACACGCTTTATTCCCATTGAAACAATCATCTCTCTGTTTATCGGCAAGCTATTCCCGGGCTATGAGGTTTGCGGAAAAGGCGCCTTCCGTGTACTGCGCGATTCAGATTTGGAGATTGAGGAAGAAGCGGAAGATCTGGTGCGCGTTTTTGAAACAGCACTGAAGCGCCGTCGTCGTGGATCTGTGATCCGTATGGAAATTGACGAGAGCACACCAGAAAACCTGCGCAACTTTGTGGCCAATGAGCTGGAAGTTGAAGCAGATGAGATTTTCCTCGCCAATGGTTTGCTAGCTCTCAACGACTTGTCTCAAGCCGTTAACGTCAAGCGCGACGATCTGAAATTTCCGCCTTATACGCCGCGGTACCCAGAGCGCATTCGCGAACATGGCGGCGATTGTTTTGCCGCAATTCAGCAAAAAGACATCCTCATCCACCACCCATATGAGAGCTTTGATGTGGTGGTGCAGTTCCTGCGTCAGGCGGCGCAGGATCCAGATGTGGTTGCTATCAAACAAACGCTTTACCGCACCTCCAAGAACTCGCCTATCGTCAAAGCGCTGGCTGAAGCTGCAGAATCTGGGAAATCTGTTACTGCACTTATAGAGTTAAAAGCCCGATTTGATGAAGAAGCCAATATTCGTTGGGCACGAGATTTGGAGCGTGCTGGTGTGCAGGTTGTCTTTGGCTTCCTAGAGCTGAAAACCCATGCAAAAGTCTCAATGGTTGTACGCCGCGAGCAGGGTGGTCTGAGGACCTACTGCCATTTTGGCACTGGCAACTACCACCCCATCACAGCACGCATCTACACCGATTTGTCTTATTTTACTGCAGAGCCCGCCATGGCGCGTGATGCAGCTAAGGTCTTCAACTACATCACGGGTTATGCGGAGCCGGGTGAGCTTGAGCGTCTCGCGGTTTCTCCCAAGAACCTGCGCAAACGGATCATCCAGCACACAGAAGCAGAGATCGCTCACACCAAAGCGGGGCGTCCGGGTCAGATCTGGATGAAAATGAACTCCCTTGTTGATCCAGGAGTGATTGACGCGCTTTACCGTGCAAGTCAGGCTGGCGTGCAGATTGACCTGGTGGTTCGCGGTATTTGTTGTCTGCGGGCAGGCGTGCCGGGGTTGTCAGATAATATCCGCGCCAAATCTATTGTGGGTAGGTTCCTTGAGCATAGCCGTATCTTCTGCTTTGGGAATGGTCATGGGTTGCCCTCCGATGAAGCCCATGTCTATATCTCCTCAGCGGATATGATGCCGCGTAATCTGGATCGTCGCGTGGAAACGCTTGTACCAGTGAAAACACCAGCTGTTCACAAACAGATCCTTGATCAGATCATGGTTGCGAACCTAGAAGATAATCAACAAAGCTGGCGCCTACTTCCGGACGGCAGTCATGAACGCATTATTGCAGAGCCCGACGAAGATCCGTTCAATGTGCATATGTTCTTCATGACCAACCCATCCTTATCCGGTCGTGGCAGCTCGCTACAGGGCGATAGCCCTAAACTTTTTGCAGAACGGCCAAGTAGTGATAGATATCTCGACGAGTGAAGAACCTCGCGGACGATTTACAGACCCGGGACCAATAGCAATCATTGATATTGGTTCTAACTCTGTCCGTCTTGTTATTTATGAAAGATTGGCGCGGAATCCGACAGCGCTTTTCAATGAGAAAATTTTGGCTGGCCTTGGCCGTGGTGTTGGTCAAACCAAACGCCTCGGCGAAGAAAATGTCGCGACTGCATTGCGTGCTTTGGTACGTTTTAGGCGTGTTTGCGACCATGTTGGCGTCATTCAGCTCAATATTCTCGCCACCGCCGCAGCGCGTGAGGCTGAGAATGGGCCAGAATTCATTGCCCGTGTAGAAGAAATTTGCCGCGAAAAAGTGCAAATCCTCTCGGGCCGGGATGAGGCCTTTTATTCTGCAATGGGCGTCTACTCCGGGTTTTGGCGCGCAGATGGCCTTGTTGGTGATCTGGGCGGCGGCTCCTTGGAACTGGTTGATATCAGCGCACATGGCATTGGTGATGGTCGGACATTCCCGTTAGGCGGTATTCGTCTTCAGGAATCTTCAGACCGTGACCTCGCTTTGGCAAATGAGATTGCCAAGGAAGAGCTGGATAAAGCTGGTTGGTTGGGCAAGGCCAAGGATCGTAATTTTTACGCTATTGGTGGCACATGGCGCTCGCTTGGTCGGCTGCATTTGTTCCAGCAAGGTTATCCCTTGCATGTGATGCATGACTATTCCGTCCCAGCGGAAGTTATGATCGAATTCTGCGAGCAAATCATGCGAGACGACCTGAGCAACGAGCCATGTATTCAAGTCATTTCCAAAGCACGGCGCTCTCTGCTGCCCTATGGCGCGACAGTCATGCGTCAAACCCTGCTGCATTGTCAGGCTGATACGGTGGTCTTTTCTGCCCTTGGTGTGCGGGAAGGGCTGTTGTTTGAGTTGCTTGATGAGGGCGGTAAGGCGCAAGACCCGCTTATTACAGCGGCTCATGAGCTGGGTGTGTTGCGGTCCCGAGATCCGTCCTATTCAGCAGAAGTGATTGAATGGAGCGAACAGGCCATGCGTGTTGCTGGTGTGGATGAGAGCGAAGGCGAGCGCCGCCTAAGGACCTCTGCGTGTCATTTGACAGATATTGGCTGGCGGGCTCACCCGGATTATCGAGGGCAACAATCTCTTAACATTATATCCAATGGCGGCTTTGTGGGTATTGATCATGCTGGTCGGGCCTATTTGGCACTGAGCGTGTTCTATCGCTATGAAGGCCTGATGGATGATGCTTTATCACCTGAGATCCGAAGCCTGTGTAATCCACGGCTCATGAAACTTGCACGGATTTTGGGAGCGACCTTACGTGTGGCGGCATTGATCAGCGCGTCCATGAATGGTGTGTTGCTAAAAAGCAAACTCTCACTCGTGAATGGAAAACTCGTACTCGCTCTGCCTGCTGAACTTGCTGATATGCAAGGAGATCGCCTGACAAAACGCTTGAACCAATTGGGCCGTGTCATGGATCTGGAGGCTGAGGTGAGGGTGCACTAACCCTCCTGAAATAATGCTGTATTACAAGAAAGCCCCGACAGATAATGCCGGGGCTTTTCTTATATGCCAATTTTTTGGACTAAATGATTTGCTCAATCGCGATGCAGATTATTCTGACTTCGCCTTATCGCGAGTGCCCTTGCTGCTACTACGGCGACGTGAGTTGGTTTCGGCACGCTCAATTGGTTCGCCTTGTTCGCATACAACAACGACGCGACCATTGAAGGCCAGACCGATCTCACCATTTTTAAGGCGAAGAGCATCTTCCCCGAAGAGTTCTCTGCGCCAGCCTGAAAGGGCTTGCACATCAGTGACTTCGTTGGAGGCGATTCTATCCAGATCATCTACAGTGGCGATAACCTTTGAGGCAACACCAAAGCTCTCGCTCTTCATTTTCAAAAGAACTTTGAGCAGGTCAACCGCAGCAGACGCTCCATCTGGAGACGTGCGGCCCTTGGGAACCTCAGGTAAATCACTCTCATTGATTTCCAAAGCACGTTTTACGGCCTTAAGAATGTCATCCGCATGACGAGAGCGCTCAAAACCACGTGGAATGGTGCGTAGGTGCCCCAGAGCTTCAATCGTAATCGGCTTTTGGGTTGCTACTTCAAAAATTGCATCATCTTTGATTACGCGGCTGCGCGGCACGTCTCGTTTCTGAGCTTCCTGTTCACGCCAAAACGCGAGTTCCTTCAGCACAGCCAGATCGCGTGGTTTGCGAACTCGCAACTTCATGCGCTGCCATGCTTTTGCTGGATCACTGCGATAGGTATCGACAGAAGACAGCGTTGCCATCTCGTCTTCTACCCAATGGCTGCGGCCCTGCTCCTCAAGCTGTTTTTTAAGGAACTGATAGACATCGCGCAGATGTGTTACATCGGCGACAGCATAAGTCAGCTGCTTTTCGGTCAAAGGACGGAGGGACCAATCGGTAAATCTGGAAGATTTATCGATGCGTTCGCCCGTAACTTTGGCAACCAGTTGATCGTAGGAGACTGAATCGCCAAATCCGCAAACCATTGCCGCGACCTGACTGTCAAACAGCGGTGCGGGAACAAATCCACCTAAATGGTAGATAATTTCAATGTCTTGCCGTGCGGCATGAAACACCTTCACGATGGCGGTGTTGCGCATCAAAGCAAAAAACGGTTCGAGATCCAGATCTTCAGCCAGTGCATCTACCAGAACTGCGTGATCAGGATTAGCAATCTGAATTACGCAGAGCTTTGGCCAGAAAGTGGTTTCTCGCAAAAACTCAGTATCAACTGTTACGAAATCTGAATTGGCGAGCTTGGCGCAGGCTTGGGCCAGCTCTTCTGTTGTTGTGATCATCTTCATGGTGCCAAGGTCTATAACGCAACCTGAAGAGCTTGTCCTTAACAAATTTGCCTGTTTTTCCTATGAAGTGGTTGTAAACGCCTCTTTTTGCATTCAAGGCACAAAAGGGTCGTACCTCGGAGCTAATATATGAGGGCTTGGCAGAGGAAACTCGGGAAATGTGCCTAAGAAACCCCTTCAAGGTCTCTCTCTTACTTGACTTTGATGTGCTGGCATGTCTTTTCCAGCCGATGACCCTTTTACGCGGGTCAATAAGTTTTCCGAATGACATGATTCACTAGATTATCACTGAGGACGCTATGCATCGTTATCGAAGCCAAACCTGCGGAGAACTGCGGGCAAACAACGTGGGTGAAACTGCTCGCCTTTCTGGCTGGGTACATCGTGTACGCGATCACGGCGGCCTGCTGTTCATCGATCTGCGCGACCACTACGGACTGACCCAGTGTGTTGTTGATCCTGACTCCCCTGCATTCAAGCTGGCTGAAACCGTTCGTGCCGAATGGTGTATCCGTATCGACGGCGACGTTAAAACCCGCACCGAAGGCACTGCAAACGAAAGTCTTGCGACCGGTGAAATCGAAATTTTCATTCGTGAGATTGAAGTGCTTGGCGCGTCTCAGGAACTTCCAATGCCAGTTTTTGGTGAATTGGAATACCCTGAAGATATCCGTTTGAAATATCGTTTCTTGGACCTGCGCCGTGAGACGCTGCACGCAAACTTGATGACCCGTACGAAGATCGTCAACTCCATGCGTCGCCGTATGAACGATGCTGAGTTTAACGAATTCCAGACACCGATCCTGACCGCCTCTTCTCCAGAAGGCGCCCGTGATTTCTTGGTGCCTTCTCGTATTCACCCTGGTAAGTTCTACGCTCTTCCTCAGGCTCCTCAGCAGTTCAAGCAGCTGCTCATGATGTCTGGTTTCGACAAGTACTTCCAGATAGCTCCTTGTTTCCGTGATGAAGATCCACGCGCTGACCGCCTGCCAGGCGAGTTCTACCAGCTCGACGTGGAAATGAGCTTCGTGACTCAGGAAGACGTTCTGCAGACTATGGAACCTGTGATCCGTGGTGTGTTTGAAGAGTTCTCTGAAGGCAAACGTGTCACTCAGGAATTCCCACGTATTCCTTACGCTGAATCCATTCGCAAATATGGCTCTGATAAGCCAGATCTGCGGAACCCGATTGAAATGCAGGAAGTAACCGATCACTTCGCAGGCTCCGGCTTTAAAGTGTTCGCTCGCATGATCGAGAGCGATCCCAAGGTTCAGGTCTGGGCGATTCCAGCTCCTAAAGGGGGGTCTCGCGCATTCTGTGACCGTATGAATTCATGGGCACAGAGCGAAGGCCAGCCAGGTCTTGGTTACATTTTCTTCCGTAAAGAAGAAGATACAATCGCAGGTGCTGGCCCAGTTGCAAAGAACATCGGTGCAGAACGCACTGACGAACTTCGCAACCAGCTCGGTCTGACTGAAGGCGATGCAGTCTTCTTTGCAGCCGGAGATCCTAAAAAATTTGCGGATTTTGCTGGCAAGGCACGGACACGTGTTGCAGAAGAACTGAACCTCATCGATGAAGATCAGTTCGCACTGTGCTGGATCGTTGACTTCCCAATGTACGAGTGGGACGAAGAAAACAAGAAAGTTGACTTCTGTCACAACCCGTTCTCCATGCCGGAAGGTGGCATGGACGGCCTCAACAACACCGATCCACTGGCATTGAACGCGTACCAGTATGATGTGGTCTGTAACGGTTTTGAGATCGGCTCCGGCGCGATCCGTAATCACCAGGTTGAAGTCATGAAGAAAGCGTTTGAGATCGCTGGGTATGACGAAAGCTTGCTGGAAGAAAAATTCGGCGGCATGTACCGCGCATTCCAGTACGGCGCACCTCCACACGGCGGTATGGCTGCTGGTGTTGATCGCATCGTGATGTTGCTCGTTGGTGCTAAGAACCTGCGTGAAGTGACGCTGTTCCCAATGAACCAGCAAGCGCAGGATCTCATGATGGGTGCTCCAGGGGATGTTTTCCCAAACCAGCTTCGTGATCTGCACATTCGCCTCAATTTGCCTGAAGCTTAAGCGCTGACTGTAGAATTGTAGGTATGGCGGATTTCGCTATAATGATATAAATCTTGTGAAGGGCGGTCGTAGATTTACGGTCGCCTTTTCATCTTCTACCGATAGCAACTTGAGCGAGTGTTGTTCAGGTTCTTTGGAAAAGCTGAGGGTTTTGGGTGTTTAACGCCATAAGCAGAAAGCTATTTGCTGATAAGGACGGGGCTGCAAGTCTCATCCGCCGTCTTCTCCGAGAGAATTTCGGGCAATATCGAAAACAATACATCATCGCATTCGGATTTATGTTGGTTGCCGCCGCCGCAGGTGCAGGCAGCGCTGCTATCATGAAAGAGGTGATCGATAAGGTCTTTCTCGACCGTGATATGAACATGGTCTATGTGATTTCCGGATCCGTGATGGCAATCTTCCTTGCCAAAGGTGCTGCAACATACGGGCAAACCGTTGTGTTAAGTAGAATTGGCAACTCCATTGTTGCCAAGCTTCAGCGAGAAATGTTTGAAAAGGTCACGCGCCTCGGCGTGAGGTACTTCGACCACACCACGTTTGGTGACTTGGCAACACGTTTTGGGCATAACACGGGTGCTGCCCGTGGTGTGATGGATATGGTTATTCTCGCTGCAGGTCGTGATGTGATGTCAGTACTGGGGCTTGTGGCCGTCATGGTCTGGCAGGACCCACTGCTCTCCTTGATTTCATTGACCATCATGCCGCCAGCTGTCTTTGCAGTGTCCAAACTCGTCAAGCGCGTCAAAAAAATCGCAAAAAGCCAGTTTGTTTCTCAAACAATGATCTTGTCATTGGTGAAGGAAATGGCCCTTGGCATCCGCGTTGTGAAGTCCTTCAACTACGAAACAAATATGCATTCTTCGATGGAGACGGCTGTTTCTGATGTGGAAAGACAAGCAAATAAAATTGCCAAACTAACAGCGCGGACGTCTCCTCTGATGGAAACGCTTGGCGGCTTAGCTATCGGTACGATCATTCTTTATGGCGGGTACAGCGTCATCTCCCTTGGGCAGGACCCAGGGGCTTTCTTTGCGTTCATTACAGCGCTTTTACTGGCTTATGAGCCTATAAAACGTCTGGCACGCCTACAGGTAAACCTGAACACTCAGTTGGTTGGGGTTCGGTTGATGTATGAGCTTCTGGATATGAAAGAAGCACACCCGGATAGTGACGATAAGCCGAAACTGACGGTTAAGGGCGGTTTGGTTGAGTTCAAAGATGTGGAATTTGACTACGGTAAAGCCAAAGCGCTCAATGGACTGACGTTCTCTGCAAAGGCTGGGGATGTCACGGCGCTCGTTGGAGCTTCTGGAGCGGGTAAGTCGACAGTTTTTTCTTTGATTGAGCGTTTTTACGAGTTTGGCAGTGGTGAAATCCTGATTGATGGTCAGGATATACGAAACTACAGCATCACAAGCCTGCGCAGCAACATTGCTATTGTCACACAGGATACCTTTCTTTTTGATCGTACGATCAAGGAAAATATCCTGATTGGTCGTCCTGACGCCAGTGATGAAGAGGTAATCTCAGCGGCTAAGAACGCAAATGCCGATGAATTCATTACGCAGATGGACAAGGGCTACGACAGTAAAGCAGGTGAGGGTGGAGCGCGTTTGTCTGGTGGACAGCGCCAACGTTTAGCCATTGCACGTGCTATGTTATCCCAAGCCCCAATTCTTCTGCTGGATGAAGCGACATCAGCGCTGGATGCTGAATCAGAAAATAAAGTACAAGCCGCTCTGGCACGCCTGATGAAAGGCCGGACAACACTTGTGATTGCTCATAGGCTGTCTACCGTCCGCGATGCAAATACCATTCACGTTCTCGCAAAAGGTAAGCTTTTGGAAACTGGTAGTCATAACCAGCTCTATGAGATGGATGGATATTACAGGCATTTGTGTGAACTTCAATTTACGAGTAGCTCTGACAGTAAATAGTCTTTTTGAGGCGAGTGTGATTATAAAAAAACGCTGCGGTGAGGGAACACTGCAGCGTTTTTTAGTTTTATATTCGGAGCTTATTCAGAGTAAGAAACTGTCGCACCAAGCAGCTTGGGAAGTTCCTGCGGAGCAAGAGCTGCCATGCCACCAAGCTGCATGACTGATACTGGGGCTTCTGGCGCCAGCGTCACTCGCAAGTTGGTGGAGTTCATAGCGAAACTCTTAACTGCCTTAGCAAGCTCAATTGCGAAGTCAGTTTTAGCAAGCGGTCCGGCTTCTTGAAGCATGCCATCAATCATCATGGCAGAGAGCATCTCAGCAGGCACACCAGCTTGTTCTGCCTGTGCTGCAAGCAGTTCACTGATGAGTGGAGAGTCCATCACTTCAATCTGAGCACCTTTGAAAGTAGCAAGTGTAATCACCGCTTCAGCCTGCTCAGGATCAGTGAACAAACTGCGTGGGATGCCGCCAAGCTGAATATCAGCGCGCAGTTTCAGACCGTTCTTCAGTTCAAACTCAAACTTCTCAAGGATTAGATCTTCAGTATCTTCGTCCCAAGCAATATTGAAGCCTTCATTAATCGTCACACGTTCAATACCAAGGCGTTCAAGAACACCAAGAACCATCGGGTCTTCGAGAAGCGCTGCGTCAAATTCTAGGTCGCCAATGACTTGAGTAATCCTTGTAGGGATCGGACCGATATGGTTTTCCATCAACAACGTGAATTCACTCAGAGAAACTGGGGTGTCCAGATCGTCTGTGATGGCCTCAACGCCCGTGATGGAGAATTTGCCGATTGTTGGGATGATGTCGAGAGCCGCATTAGGATCGCGCTCTACCATCATTCCTTTTTCGACCATAGTTTTTAAGCTCGGCCATGCAATATCAGCAATCTCAAATGAGTCGATATCGAAAACCGCATCGTCACCTTCGATAGCTCCATGGAAGCCTTCAAACTTCACGCTGCCCAGGCTGTTGGAGCTGAAGTCTGACATTGACGCAGACGCGAGTGTCATTTCAAAGCTCGGAGCAACCTCAGTTTCACGTTTCGCCCGAATAGGATCCCATACCTTTACAGCGAGGTCCTTCACATCTGAATAACCGATGGAATAGGTGCCCAATGAATCAAATAACTCGAAAATGGTCTCTTCGCTTGGATCTGCATCCTCTACATCGAGCTTTTCAATGATGGAAAGCAGTTTAAGGCCATCTCCGCCGGAAATGGAGAGATCCTGAGCTGATGTAGATGCAATGCTCATTACCATCTTGCCAATTGGATCATAGGCTTTCGCCCCGTCCACGGACATTTCAATTTTAATGTCCTCAGCTGAGTACCCGCCCATGTACTTTGCAGTAGGGGCATCCGTAATTTGGAAAAATGCCAGCAATGGGCGAACATCAATATCGGTAATCTTGACATTATTGTAAGTGGTAACAGTATCACTCGTCACATTGGATGACACGTTTTCCGATTCCATACGTGTCTTACTGGTGGTCACATAGTTGGCAACGGTGATCAGGTCGGTCTTACCATCCTTGCTTCCGCTGCTCTTATAATCGCTCAGGACACTGTGTGATGTCACTTCGGACATTAAATTGGCATCAACCGTCATTTCAGCAACAGTGGTCTCGCCATAATTTATAGCGGTCCCAAGTTGAAGAAATGCCAGTAATGCATCCTGATCAAAGTTTTCCTTAAGGTTTGGATGGTCTATCCATTCCTCAGAGTAATCATTAATGGTGTAGTCTTTGACATAACCGCTGAAAACACCGATTGCATCTGCAGCCTTGGCAGCTGCAAGATCACTAATTGCCTCGTCGCTTTCAATCACACCAAACTCGTAAGTTGCGCTTTCTATGTCGAGTGACTGGTAGCTGTAGACATTACCGGATTTTTCAGAGTTTCTGAAAATCAGCTTTGGCAGGTTGATGTCGACGTAAAACGTATAAGCTGGCTTGCCTGCATCGTTTTGGTAGGTGAAGACGCCTGAAATTTTGTAATCACGGATTTCAGTCGTATCACTTGTCTCGACAACTTCTGTATAGGAGGCTCTCTCAAGTCCGTTTTCCAGATACCAAGCGTTGTAGTTGTCAATAAGTTCAGAAGCAGGACTTGCAAAGGACGGCTGTGTAGCAAGACCTAAAACAGTGATTGAAACGACAAAAAAATTCTTGCCGTTTGAAATTATGGAAAGGCATTAATAAAACCTTTTATGACCAGTAGGAGGGTTACTCCCTAGTTTACATTTGCTTCAAGGCCAATGCCAAGCAAAGAAATGAGGGAAAGAGGGGAAATTGCAGATACCCCAAGAATTTGTGTGACACTCACAGGTGCCATGGGGGTAATGCTGAGTGTAATGCTCTGTGGATTTTGTAAAAAACTATCAAACGCTTCTGAAAATTCCAGTTTTTTGGCTTTGTCAGGGATGCGGCTGAGATGCCTGTCCATCTTCGCAGTCAGGTTATTAATATAGGTTGGTCGTGTTTTTCCCTGGGTATGTGCCTGCCGTTCCAGAATATTCTCAATGCCACCTTCATTAATTAATGAAAGACTAAAGGATGAAACTGCAGTGCTCTGAAGAAGATCAAGGGCTACTGTATTGCCTTTGGCGGCAAGTTCAACGACCTGGTCAACCACAGTGTCTGTTAGGCCATTGAGCTGTATAGCGAGCTGGACAGCAAGAATTTTCTCCAAAACAACTTCACCTGTTGAGATTTTAAGCTCCCCTGTAGTCCCATCCCATTCGCCTTCGAAAACAATGTTTCCTTGAACTTCAGTAAGGCCAAGTTGATCGAGCCACGCCTGCTGCGCAGGATCAAACATGGACTTACTCAAAATGATGTTGGCAATGTCCACACTGGCAGAAAGAGGGTAGTCACCATTGTTGGAGTCAAATTCCAGCGTAATACGCTCTACCGGCATGGTTTGCCCGCTGGACTGGTCTTCAAACAACAAGCCAATAACCTCAGCAGTGGAGTAGAGTGACATTGGTAGGTCGGTCGCGGGATTATGCAGATCTGCCTGCGTTGGGAGATAAAGGTCAGTAATTGCAATCTTCTCCGCGGTGAACTTGAAATCAGGTTCCACCATCTGGAAGGTTGACGCTGCAAAAGCGCCAATAAATAACCGCCCATCGCTTTCCAATGAGGCCTGAGCCAAGGCGAGATCTTTAATTGAAAAGCGTTTCTTTGGATCGCCGTCTGGATGACCCTCTATGCCCTCAATATTCAAAACATCATCGGTAACACTCACAGGTCCAACAAATGTCAAATTTAAACCGCGCTCTTCCAAAAGCTCCAGAAAAGCCCGTGCAACTGGATTGGGAACATTGCTTTGTGCCGCAGCTTGTGTCTGACCAACTCCGACTAATAGGAGGAAAACGAACGGCAAAATAGTTCGTGAGAATAACCGCAAACTGAGTGTTTTCATTTTTGTTGGCTCCAACACCGGTACAGGTAGGATGCAATGAAGTGAGATATAGTGACATATTGAAGGTTAGGGCTCGGTGTATTCTGCTGCGAAAAATCAAAGTTTTGGGGCAGAGATCCAGATAAAATATCCGGTCCAAATCTCACATAAAAAGCATCTGGGGATTTTTCCATGTATTTGGAAGTTTTTTACAGTTTCGAGTAAGTCTTAACCATAAAATGGGATGTCGTATTTCTCCTTGTTAAGGTCGTTGCTGTGTCTCGCCATTATTTCGTTTTTGTTCGCGCAATTTTGGTTGCTCTGGGATTAGCACTCCTGCCGTTGCTTATGGGCAATATGATCTTGGAGAATTTTGCGACGCATCAGGCCCGTAGTGAGATGAACGCAATCGCTGATCGTTATATTTCGCGCAGTGAATCCGCGATTTCTGACGTTGTGGAAGTACTGCGCCAGATGCAGGTGAAGGGGTTAACGTCCTGTACACGCCAAAATCAGGGCGAATTTGAAAAGACCCTTGCACAAAACGTAATTATCAATGCCATCGGCATCGTAGATCACCGCGGTGTCCCGATGTGTTATGTGCCGGCTCAGGTTCGCAGCGGCAACGCAGTCTTACCAGCTCAAAAGAAAGATGCACCACGCGTTGGTATCGGCATGTCTTGGATGGAGTATCAAGGCATTCGCACTGCGCTTGTCTCGTGGAAGCTCAGCAATGGGTGGCGGTTGGTTGCCAATATCTCTCCAATTGTCCTCGCAATTGAAGCTGGACCGGACTATTTGCGCCAGGCTACGGAAATCGAAGTACGGTTGGGGCGTGATCATATTTGGGTCAATCCCGTTGGCAACAGTACACTTCCTGTCATTATGGGCAGTAACTATATTGAGGAGTTTGCCTCCTCTACCATATACCCGATCAATGTTCGGGTAAGGAGTGACCGTAATGCGGTTATGAGCTTGGTTAGTGAGCTCAAAATTGTCGCGGTGATTGCCTGTTCTGGTATTGCCATTTTCCTAATTGCACTCGGCGTGTGGCTCTCTTGGAAACCGGAAAAAGAAGCAGAAGACGACTTTATCGCCTCTATTCGTAACAACGAATTTATCCCATACTACCAGCCGGTCGTGGATATCGTAACAGGCGAACTTCAGGGCTGCGAGATGCTCATGCGCTGGCAGTTGCCTAATGGACGTATAGTCTCTCCGGGCCAGTTTATGACCTATGCAGAAACCACCGGGCATATTTTTGAGATGACTCGCTGCATTATGCGTCAATCCATTGATGATCTGGGCGAGCTTTATGCAAGCCATCCTGAATTAAAGATCTCGGTAAACCTGTTTGCTGGTCACTTTAATGATCGGTCAGTGATCGACGACATCCTCGATGTTTATGAGGATTCTCCAATTGCCCTCAGTCAGGTTGTGATGGAGGTGACAGAGCGTCAACCCTTGGAAGATATCGAACTGGCGCGTAAAATTATTGCAGAAATGCAGGCGCACGGTATTCGTGTAGCACTGGATGATGTGGGAACAGGCCATGGTGGTCTTGCCTACTTGCAAAAACTGGGCATGGACATCGTTAAGATCGACAAGATGTTTATCGACCCGCTTGGTAGCGAAGAAAACGCTTTCCGCCTCGTCGATGCCATTGCTGAACTTGCGGATACCATGAACATGGGCATCATCGCAGAAGGCGTAGAGAAGTACGAGCAGATCGTTTTGCTACGTGAACTCGGCGTATCATCAGCACAGGGTTATATCTTCTCCAAACCGCTTTCAGCGCGTCAGTACCTCGAGTTTGCTGAGGACATTTTCACTGACCGTCGTAATCCGGTGAAAGTTCTGGAAGTGCAGCAAGAACTTGAAGCCGAGGGAGCGGGAAATGACGCCTCTTCCAGCAGTGCAAACCAAACCACAATCTGAAACCTAGTCGCAGTATGCACTTTAATTTTTGAGAGACCGCTCTGTGTCCTCAAGGGAATAACTTTTGCAATTCCGTTGAATAATCGAAATATATTCCATAATAATTATTGATATATGATTTGGCATAACCTCAAAATCCCCGTAGTTACGTGTCACTCAATCAGCTAGTAGCTCTGATGAGGGGGTGCCGCTATTCTAAGGATTGCACGTGTCGGAAAAGAAATATTCACTAGCTGGGGCATAATTAGCTGAGTATGCCTCAGTATGGAGAGCCGGTTGAGTTAGTCTTTGCAGACCTCATCAACCGGAGCAATGCAAGAGATGAACCAGATACTAAAGGATTTTGAATTGAAGACAGCAGTTCCTGCAAATGTATTTGTAGAAACAGTTACGGAAGTGACTCACTTCACAGACCGTCTTTTCCGGTTCAAAATCACTCGTCCAGCAAGTTTCAGGTTTCGCTCTGGTGAATTTGTCATGATTGGTCTGATGATCGATGGCAAACCGTTGTTCCGCGCCTATTCCATTGCAAGTCCGTCATGGGATGAAGAACTGGAGTTCTTTTCCATTAAAGTGCCGGATGGACCTCTGACCCAGCATTTGCAAAATGTGAAGATAGGCGACGAGATTTTCCTGAAGAAAAAGTCGACTGGCACTCTCGTATTGGATGCTCTTTCACCAGCAAAGCGGCTCTACATGTTCTCTTCTGGTACTGGTATTGCCCCTTTTGCGAGTCTCATTCGGGATCCGGAGACCTATGAGAAATTTGAGGAAGTCATCCTGACCCATACAACTCGTGAGATTGCAGAGCTTCAGTATGGGGAACAGCTAATAGCCGATATCTCTAAGGATCCGCTGATCGGAGAAATGGCTCAGGGCAAGTTGCACCTTTACAACTCAGTTACCCGCGAGAAGTTTCAACGGGAAGGCCGGATCACACATCTGATTGACAGCGGGAAATTGTTTTCTGACCTCGGTGTCCCAAAACTCAATTCGGCCGAAGATCGAGCGATGATTTGTGGCTCAATGCACATGATCGCTGATACCAAAACCTTGCTGGAACAACGAGGTTTTGATGAAGGTGCGAACAACCACCCAAGTGATTTTGTTGTTGAACGTGCATTCGTGGGGTAAATCCTCCTGCAAAATATGCTAGCTGAAAGCTGGTTTGTTTTGCAAATGAGGGCAGTGTGGCAAAGAAAATATCTTCCGGTTATCTCCGTCGCGCTGCCTTGCATTATCTCAACCGTTACAGTACCTCAGAAGACAGCTTACGCCGTGTTTTGAAGCGCAAGATAGACAAACGGGCACGCGAAGCAGAAGAAGATCCCTCAGAGCTTTATGAACTCATAGACCCCACGATTGAGTTTTGTCGTGAGCATAAGTTTATTGATGATCTCAGGTTCGCACAAAGTAAAATCAGAACTGGAACCATAAGAGGCAAATCTCAATCACGGTTAAAGCTGGAGTTAAATGCGAAGGGGGTATCCGGAGAGGACATCCAATCAGCGTTTGACGAGGAAACCCATGATGAAGATAAAGCAGCATTGGCTTACGCAAAACGACGAGGTTTAGGTCCATGGCGAAGAAAGCCGAAGGACGAGCGTAAGGACAAAGAATTAGCCAGTCTGGTTCGAGCTGGATTTTCGTTTTCCATGGCACAGCAAATCATCGATATGTCGTTGGAGGAAGCCGAGGATATTATTTTCGCGCGTCAACTTTGACTATTTTCTTAAAGTCATCCGAAAAACGAGAAAGCAGTATTTGAAGCACAGCAACAATTTTCCCATAGATTAAGCCAGTCAGCTCAATGTCAGGCGCGATGCCTAGGGAGAGAATATGCTGTTTGCAGCCTATCGCCGAGTTTTATGGGAGCGCAGCATTCCAGCTTACGTGCTGAGTTTTATTTTGATCGGCTTGGCAGCTGATACTGCTTTGGCCAGTCAAACCCCCTCTGCAAAACCTAGTTTAAATCCCGATAATACAGAAGTAATCGTGACGCCGCAGCAAGGCGGAACAGTGCATGTTGATGAGCTTCGCAAAAACGGTTGTTCTGTTATTATAGACGACTTTGATGAGTACCCGAGCGCTTCTAATTGGGACGTCCACCGCATGAACAAACCTGAAAATTTCCAGATTGAAAGCCAGGTTGTGAGGGATGGTGGTCACGCGCTTGCCATCACCGTATTTGGTGACGATGAGTTGGATGCTGAGGGCAACCTCAAAAATGAACTTTGGGAAGCACGCCAAAACCGTTGTAAATTCGGTGATGAAGTTTGGTATTCCTTCAGTTTTCGCATTGATGGAACAGTCTGGCCGGCAGGTTCAACCAGATGGGTGATAGGCCAATGGAAGGAAGATTCCGGCGGCAGTCCATTTCTGGCGCAACGGTTTGATAACGGCGTGTTTCACATCACTGTGCAGCATAATAAAGTTCGCCAACTGGTAGCGCAGGCGGAAGGCAGTTATCAGCAGGATTTCAGTGATTTTTCGATTGAATTTCGGCAAATGTTGAGTTTAGATCGTCAAGGTTTTCGGAATAAAAATGATGCCAGTCGCACCTCAGATGATTTTCTCGGCAGTGGCTTAACCATACCGGAACTCAAAAAAGCTATTGAGGAACAGGATACCTCAAAATTTCCATTCTTGGTTGATCCGGAAACCTACTCAGATTACCCCGGTATCCAGATTGAGCTCTCTGATGACCCCGTTTTGCCAAACCCAACCACAGGCTGGGTCGATATGCGTTATCGCGTAAAGGGCAGCCGGCTGGGGCAGGGCCTTATCGAAATCTGGGCCAACAACAAATTCATCGCGCGCGTCACCGGTTACATCGGCAATGATGAGTTTAACGGTGACACTCAGTACTTCAAGTTCGGCCATTATCGCGACTATGATCGGGATGATCTACAATCAACGGTCTATCTGGACCGCTTCCGCAGAGGCCCAGAACGATCAGACGTGGACTAAAATAACCCTTCAATCTGGCCGTTCTCATCAAGTCCGATGGTTTCAGCAGCTGGATGGCGCGGCAATCCCGGCATCACCATAACGTCTCCGGTCAAGACCACGATAAACCCTGCACCCGCAGAAAGCTTCACTTCACGAACGTGGACACTGTGATCCGTTGGAGCGCCAAGTTTGCTTGGGTCGGTTGAAAATGAATAGGGCGTTTTGGCCATACATACAGGAAGGTGCCCATAACCTCTGTCTTCAAAGGATTTGAGCTGGTCCAGCACCGGTTGTTCGCAGGCAACAGAAGACGCTCCGTAGACCCCCTTGCCAATTGCCTCAATCTTATCCCAAAGCGGCTGGTCATCATCGTAAAGGAATTTGAAATTGGAGGGAGTTTTACCCATCAACTTTACTACGTCACGAGCCAACTGTTCGGTACCCGCAGATCCATCGGCCCAGTGTGTGCATGAAACAGCATGCACGCCAAGCGCTTCAACTCGTTCTGTGAGCAGCGCAATTTCATCGTCCGTGTCATCTACAAACCGGTTGATGGCAACAATCACAGGAACTTGGTAGGATGTAGTGTTCTTGATATGGCGTTCCAGATTGCTCAAGCCTTGCGAAAGTGCAGTCAGGTTCTCCGTACTCAGTTCTTTTTTCGAGACACCGCCGTGCATTTTGAGCGCGCGTACCGTGGCAACAATAACCACAGCATCAGGCGCTAAACCAGCTTGGCGGCATTTGATGTTGAAGAATTTCTCCGCTCCCAAATCTGCCCCAAATCCAGCTTCAGTCACAACATAATCTGCAAGTTTAAGTGCAGTCTTTGTTGCGATAACGGAGTTGCACCCATGCGCGATATTTGCAAATGGCCCTCCATGAATTATTGCTGGGTTGTTCTCCAGCGTCTGGACCAGATTAGGACGCAGCGCATCCTTCAAAAGCACAGTCATTGCGCCATCTGCTTTGATGTCGCGGCAATACACCGGCGTTTTATCGCGGCGGTAGGCGATAAGAAGTCGGCCCAGCCGCTCCTGCAAGTCTTCAAGGTTTTCAGCAAGGCACAACACGGCCATCACTTCGGAGGCAACGGTAATGTCATACCCGGATTCTGACGGGAACCCGTTACTCACACCGCCAAGGCCGGTCGTGATGGTGCGTATGGCACGGTCATTGATATCTACCACACGGCGCCAGACGATGCGGCGCTGGTCAAGGTCCTCTGCGTTACCCCAGTAAATGTGGTTATCAATCATCGCAGAAAGCAGATTATGCGCAGTCGAGATCGCATGCATGTCTCCGGTGAAATGAAGGTTGATATCCTCCATAGGCACCACTTGTGCATACCCGCCGCCAGCAGCTCCGCCCTTCATGCCAAAACAAGGCCCCAGAGAAGGTTCACGCAGGCAAATCGCGGTCTTCAATCCGATGCGGTTGAGCGCATCACCCAGCCCAACTGTTGTCGTCGTTTTACCTTCGCCAGCCGGTGTAGGCGACATGGCAGTCACAAGAATGAGCTTGCCTTGCTTTGGATCAATCGATTCTGGCAATTCATCCAAATTAATCTTTGCTTTGAAGCGACCGTAAGGCTCCAATGCAGCTTCCGGGATGTTCAGATCTTGAGCAATGCGAGCAATGGGATGCATTTCAGCTGCGCGCGCAATTTCAATATCTTTCATGGGAAATCTCCGGAAGGCATAGCCTGAGTAAATCAATGTGCCTCAGAAAAGCACTGTGCTTGACGCTGCTCTACAAAATGTGCGGAGAAAGTGCAAGGTCACATAAGGGTTAGCTAAAATGAAATGTGACGCAGGCTTGTTTCAATGGTTAGCAGAATTGTGGAACTTTCTTGCGGGAATAGTTGTTGGCTATTTCAAATAACCAATCACTACGCTTGCGCCCAAAAACCAAGGCCAGTAGAGCTGATAAGGTTTTCAATTCTGACTACGCATTCGTCGTAGCTTTTTCCGGTTAGGTCCCCCATGTACTTATTTGAAGTTGCTGCGCTTGGCGCTGCTGCCGCTTGGGCTGTGGGAAGCCTTATTTCTGCTAAGCCAGCAGCGCATCTTGGAGCCATTGGCTTTAACTGTGTGCGCATGTGGTTTGTGGTGCTGTTTCTCGGCACCTATGTTTTGGCGACCGGAAGTTGGAGCACTGTTGATTCCAGTCACTCATTTCTTATCTTTATGTCTGGCTTCATTGGCATCTTTATGGGGGATACTCTGTTGTTCCTCACACTCAACAGAATGGGCCCACGTCGAACCGCCATTTTGTTCTCCATGAACGCCCCCATGTCCGCATTGCTCGGCTGGGTATTTTTATCAGAGGAACTACCCTTCCAGGCAATTATCGGAATTTCTATCGTGATAGTTGGCGTTTTGATGGCCATTGCATTCGGTAAACGAAAAGACCAGTTGCACAAATGGGAGAGCATAAAAGGCCCCATTGTCGTTGGTGTTCTGTTCGGCACATTGGCTGCGCTTTCTCAATCCGTTGGATCCATCATCATCCGCCCCGTAATGGCAAGCGGTGCTGATCCCGTCGCTGTGTCCTTAATGCGCTGTACCATTGCTGCATTTGGTTTGCTGGCGCTGTTCTACCTGCCGGGAAGACCATTCAAACTTGCCAATCCAATAAACAAAGAAATTGTAGCCTTGGCTTCACTCTCAGGCGTGCTGGGCATGGGTATTGGGATGACCTTGATCCTCTACGCTCTGAGCGGAGGTGAAGTTGGCATTGTGTCCACACTCTCAGCAACCACACCAGCAATGATGCTGCCCGTGCTCTGGTCTCAAACAAAAGAGTGTCCAGCTGTTGGTGCGTGGGTTGGGGCGGCATTGGTTATTGTTGGCTGCGGATTGCTCTTCATGAGCTAGGCGGCGTGTCACTGTTGCTACCAGAGCTAGAGTTTTACCGTATTGAAATACAATATCTGTGAATTTAGCCCGTTAATAGTCTGATTTGGCGAGCGTGCAGTTCCAGATGCTTGACGGCCCCCATTCTAATCTGATCAATAGAATTGTATTTGGTATTTTTGTCATGTTGGCAAAAATGAAAAGGGAACACGATCCGCATAGCGAAAGCCGTGGCTGCCCCCGCAACTGTGAGCGTAGAGCTGATATCCATTATTGCCACTGACAACAGTGTTTAAAGCTGAGTTGGGAAGGCCGGATATGAGTGATGACGCGCAAGCCAGGAGACCTGCCAAATACAGTCACTCACCCAAAGCGCGGGGCGTGCTGTGGGGCGGTACTCCGTTCAAGTGACATTCACAGTGCGTCTGGGCACAAAACCGTTCCTCCTGTTTTTCAGTGGGTCGGGATTGCTGTGTCCGGATATGCACAATGCAAGCAACAGCATGGCATCCAACAGATGCTGTGAATGGTGGACACGACTGTGCGTTTACAAACTCAATACTCAGCTGCGCTGAAATCCAGCGCCGCATTCATTGCGCTCCTCAGCACAATTGCAACCGGCAAAGCAGAGGAGGTTCTGCTCGATGACGTGATCGTCACCGCAAATCGGTATGAGACAGAAGCAGGAAAAACAGGCTCCACCACTATCGTGGTGACAGAAGAAGAGCTGGAAGAAGATGGCTCCGTCTTCGTGCAGGAGTATCTCGCAAAACTGCCGGGTCTCTCTTTTACTCAAAATGGCGGTGCAGGCAAAAAAAGCACAATCACCCTTCGTGGTATGTCGTCGCGCTACATTAAAGTTCTGGTAGACGGCATCGATATCTCCGACCCATCCGGGCCGCAGGTTTCAACTAGGTTGGAACATCTTCTTCTCGCCGATGTTGAACGGATTGAGGTGCTGAAGGGCTCTCAAAGCGCGCTGTATGGCGGCCAAGCGGTTGCAGGTGTCATAAATATCATGACAAAGCGTGCACCTGCCGGAACTGTAAAACAGAACGCTCAGGTGGAAGCTGGCGCTTATAAAACCTTTAAAGCATTCTACGGATTACAAGCCGCAACGGATCGCTCTGATATAGCCATCAGCGCAGAACATTTTCGAACAGAAGGGTTCAGTGCTCAAACTCCAAAGGGAGGCCCAGCTGATATGGATGGATATGAGAACACAACTCTGTCAGCGCGTGGCTCATTTGATGCGACCGACAATCTGAATATCTACTTTTCTGTACGCGGTGCTAAGGGGATTTCAGAAATTGATGGCTATAACGATCCAGATCGTCACGATGAAATGCTCTATCGACAAATCTCAGGGAAACTGGGAGCAAACATTCTCTGGCTGTCAGATCAAGTAACGAGTGATGTCTCGGTAGAGACTACGGATATAAAACGAGAACAAGACTATGCCAAAGCGGGCAAAGCAAACAGTGTTTTTGAGGGGGCTAGGTTAAAATTTGCTCTCCAAAATGACTTGGAAGTCAGTGATCGAGTGACCTTCAATTTGGGTGCCGACTGGATGCGCGAAACGGCAAGAGGTCAGGATGAAGCAAGGTTAGCAGGTGGCTTTGTTCAGGCTCTTATAGAGCCAGTTGATGGGCTCAACTTGGCGGCGTCAGCACGAGTGGATAACCACAGTGAATTCGGGAACTATTGGTCAGGCCGACTAACCGCATCCTATCAAATTTTAGAAAATACACGCCTTCACTCCAGCTTTGGAAATGGATTCAGAGCCCCCTCTCTTTACGAGCTTTACAACCCAGAATATGGCAATGAAAGCCTTGAGCCGGAAACTAGTCTGAGTTTTGATCTTGGAATTGAGCTAGGTTGGTTTGGTGATAAAATCAAAACTTCAGCAACCTACTTTGACATTCTGACAAATAACCTGATTGTCTACCATGATTTTGGAACTGTGAGTGATCCCTACAAAGGTGAATATAGGCAGATTACCGGAACATCTCGCAGTCAAGGGATAGAGCTTGGTGCCAGCTATGCCCCCGTCGAAAACCTACGCCTTTCCAGTGCATACACCTACACATGGGCAACCGAAGACGGTGGCAAGCGCCGGGACAGGGTTCCACTACATGACCTTAACGTTGCAGTGAGTTATGACCCGACAGAAGACATCACGCTTAACGTCAATGGGAACTTTATCGCAGGTCTCACCGACAAGGGCAAAGATATGAAAGATACATTCTTACTCGGAGCAAAAGCCTCTTACGATGTGACCGAGGAAGTGGAAGTCTATGTTCGCGGTGAAAACCTTCTAAATCAGCGATATGAGCGTATCAAAGGCTATCAGACGTCCGGTCTGGCAGTTTATGCTGGTCTGCGTGCAAGTTTCTGATTAAAAAGGCCGTCCGGTTTCAGCTCCTTCTCGAAAGCCTGTGCTAAGTTCGGGAAGGAGCTGGCGAACCGTTGGACGGGTCTCTTTTCAAGGTCATGATGCGAAACAAAATAAAAAAAACCGTGCAGGCAGCACTGCTGATATTGCTCAGCATCAGCGCTACCCCCGCGCGTGCAGACCGGCTAGAGACACGCTATCCTGAGCGCGTTGTTTCCATGAATCTTTGCACCGACCAGTTTGCCATGTTGCTTGCCAGCGAGAGGCAGCTCATTTCAGTTTCCAAACTTGCGTCCAATCCGATGCTGTCTGTTATGAGTGAAGCTGCCAAACGCTATCCGGTGAATTTTGGGGGAGCGGAAGAAATCTATCTGATGAACCCTGACCTGGTCATCGCTGGCACATACACCAACCAAACCACGGTCGAGCTACTACGTGGCTTGGGTATAGAAGTGGTACAGGTTCCTCCGGTTCGCACCATCAATGATATTGCATCAGAATTGCGCAGACTGGGAGGGCTTTTGGGTCGCCAGCAACGTGCGGAAGAACTCGCCAGCGACTTTGAACAAGCCATCACAAAGGCCGTCGAGGCGCAGCCGAACAGGAAGCCACGCGCCGCAGTTTACTACGCCAACGGCTATACAGCGGGGGATGGCAGTCTCGTCAATGAGATCATCAAAACCTCAGGTCTTCAAAACATTGCAAATAATCTCGGATTAAAGGGCACCAGCAAATTGCCACTGGAACAACTGATCCTCGAAAACCCACAGGTGTTGGTAGAGGGAACCCAGTTTTCCGATAAGCCTGCACTGGCGTTCGAACTGCTGGCACATCCCGCTTTGCAACGAACTCTCGGCAACAGCGGTAAGGTTCTGGTAGAAGACAAATACACCATCTGTGGACTTCCATTCGTTACAGAAGCAATTAAGAAGCTGGCAAACCAAGCCGCACGTTTGGAACCCAATGAAAATGAATAGGCATCCAGACAGGCTGCTCATCAGTGTACTTACGCTCGTGTGCTTCAGTCTCTTTTTCACATCCCTGCTCATCGGCTCTGCTAATCTATCAATTGCACAGCTCATGCAAGCTGCGGTCTCAGTCGATGAAACTCCAATCTCCATTGTTTTTTGGGAAATTCGCGTTCCCCGCGCCATTCTCGGACTGATCGCAGGCGCAACGCTCGGCCTTTCCGGTGCCGTGCTACAAGGACTGCTGCGGAACCCACTAGCCGAACCGGGCCTGATAGGTGTGAGCTCTTCTGCAAGCCTGGGTGCCGTCATTGCCATTTACACAGGGCTAACGATCACCATGCCCTTTGCTCTCCCGGCCTTTGCGCTTATCGGGGCAGGAATCGCAGCGCTTTTACTGCCGATGCTGGCAGGGGGAAGAGGACAAACCCTGACGCTGATTTTGGCAGGTGTAGCCATCTCAAGCATCGCCACATCCCTGACGTCGCTGGCTCTAAACCTGTCGCCCAACCCGTTCGCCGCAATGGAGATTGTGTTCTGGATGCTGGGTTCGCTCAATGACCGATCTATGCAACATCTATACATAATAACGCCATTCATTCTGGTTGGTTGGACGCTGTTGTTGGTCACTGGCAGAGGCCTTAACGCACTCTCCTTGGGCGAAGAAACCGCACACACAATGGGCGTTTCGCTCCCACGGCTCCGCTTCTGCGCCATTGCGGGCACAGCAGCAAGCGTTGGCGCGGTGACTGCGGTAACGGGCACCATCGGCTTCATTGGGCTCATTGTCCCGCATCTGCTGCGCAAGTTTGTGGATGGCGAACCCGCTCGCTTGTTGGTTCCCAGTGCAATTGCGGGTGCATGTCTTCTGACTGCGGCGGATATCGCTGTGAAGTTATTCGGGCCACAATCCAACCTGAAACTTGGTGTGCTCACCGCAATTGTCGGAGCTCCATTTTTCCTCTGGTTGATCATAAAACAGCGCAAGGCCCTGATTTGATGGTACTTCAACTCAAAGATCTCACAGTCAACTACGGTCAAAAACTGGCGATCAGCTCGGTGAACCTGACGGTGAAGAGTGGCGAGATCGTCGGCCTTATCGGGCCCAATGGCTCTGGCAAGTCCACGCTCATGAAAGCAGCCGTAGGTCTCCTGCCATCAACAGGGCAGGTCACGTACAGCGGAAAGCCTCTGCGCAGCATCAAGGCAAAACAGCTTTCAAAGTATGTTGCGTACATGGCGCAGGAGCGTGACATCGCTTGGGACCTCACTGTCGAGCGCATTCTCGCTCTGGGGTGTGAGGCAGTTGGCGGTTCTGTGAGGTTGGCCGCACAAAGGCAGAAGTTTGAGGAAATCATCACCCGCCTTGGTTTGGAAAGCATCAGAGCCTCCTCAATCCTTCAGGTCTCGGGCGGTGAGAAGGCAAGGGCACTTCTGGGCCGCGCATTGATGCAGAATACACCACTAATCATTGCAGATGAACCAACCGCAGGTCTGGACCCGGAACATCAATTGGAGCTTCAGGACATATTTCAGGATCTACAGAAAACCGGTACATCCATGCTTGTAAGCCTGCATGATTGGACCTATGCAGCTCGGCTATGCACCAAACTGGCAATGCTGAAGAACGGAAAGCTGGTTGCCTACGGAACCCCGGCAGAGGTGCTGACTGAGGAGAGGGTACGGCAGGTCTACCACGTAAAAGCGCACATCACCCAAACTGAATTCGGGCCAGTGATCACTCCAACACAGCTGATATAAACAATGAGGCCTTAGTCCGGTGTCAGGATTTTACGGAACATCCGGTCCAGATAGGCGGCTGCATCCACAAAGCGGTCCTTGCCTTTGTCATCAGGAAGAAGCGTCTGCACCTGACTGTCAAAATCCGCGTAATGCTGTGTTGTTGACCAGATCGAAAACAGCATGTGGTACGGGTCTGTATCTGCGATCTTGCCAGCGTCAATCCATCCCTGAATAACAGTTGTCTTGTCATCGACGAGCGCTTTTAAAGGCCCTGCGATCAGGGACTTGATGCGCGGTGCTCCCTGCAAAATTTCGTTGGCAAACAGCCGGCTTTCGCGCGGGTAATCGCGGGCCATTTCAAGTTTGCGACGAACATAATCGCAAATCTCTTCAATCGGCTCACCCACCGGGTTGAGCTGGTGCAGCGGATCAAGCCAGATGTAAAGCAAGCGCTCAATCAGTTCAGCATGGATGGCGTCTTTGCTGTCGTAATAATAAAAGAGGTTCGGCTTGGACAAACCGGCTTGCTGAGCCACCTGATCGATGGTGGACCCACGAAACCCATAGGTAGAGAAAACATCCAGCGCAGCAGCGAGGATCTTTTCAGTTTTCTCTATCTGAATCCGTGTTTTACCTTTTGCTTCAGAAGCTTTAGCCATTGTCTCTTCCAGACTACGAAGGGCGCCAAATTCTAAATTAGATATTCGACATAAATAAGTTAGTTAGCACCTACGAAAACACAGGGCGGATATCAAGCCAAACACCAGCAGAAAAGTCACAATGAGCCAACTCACCGGAAAATATGTTGTTTTTGTACAATAAAGCGTAGTCCTGAAAAGTGGACCCGGTTTGCGAATAAGAATACGCACCAAATGAAAAAGGCCGAGTTCAATATAGAACCCGACCTTCATTGGATTAACCTACAGTTTCAAGGGTCTTGGCATTTTCTGCCTCAAACACAGGAATGATCTTTTCGCCATAGTCCGCGATGATCTTTTCTTCATCACCACTGTCCAGATAGATATTGAACTGTGTGACGCCTGCATCTTTCAACTGGTTTAGCTTCTTGATGTGGTTTTCAGGTGGGCCGAGAACTGCAAAGCTTTCAACAATATCATCGGTAATGAAGTCAAGGAACGGATTGTCGCTCTGACCATGCTTGGAGTAGTCGTAGCCGCGACGGTTCTCAATGTAGGATGTCAGGCTCGAAGGAACCTGATCCGTGTTAGAGCCGTACTTCTCCACGATGTCTGCCACATGGTTGCCCACCATAGCCGGGAACCACTTGGTCTTTTCAATGCCTTCTTCCAGTGTACCGGTATGTGCAGGGGCGGCAGCCATAATGCCGAACTTGCTCATGTCACGGCCAGCGTTTTTACCAGCAGCAACAGCTTGGTCACCAAGCCACTTACAAATGCCCGGTTCGGCAATTTGGAGGATAAGACCATCACCAACGCGGCCAGCAGAATCCAGCGCCTTAGGACCGTAAGCTGCAACCCACACAGGAAGCTCATAGCCGTTTGCCCATGGGAACTTCACTGGCTCAGGACACTCACCGTATTGCGCTTCTTCACCGCGGATAAGCGCTTTCACAACATGGGTGAACTCTTCCAGGCGCTTCAGCGGAGCAGGCTTCTTGCCCATCACACGCACAGCACTGTCACCACGGCCAAGACCGATGTCGAAACGACCATTGGACTGCTTGGCAAGAGAGCCGAACAGGCTTGCAGCGTGAGACCAGTCACGGGTGTTTGGGTTGGTCACACAGGGGCCAAAGCGCATGGTGGTGGTATGTTCCATACACATTGCCATGGCAACGAAGCTTTCGCGCCAAAGGATGTGGCTGTCGTAAAACCAGCAATACTTAAAACCAGCGTTTTCAGCTTGGCGAACCAGTGCTCTTGCGCGATCAGGTTCTACAAACCCTTTAAAACAAATACCAAAATCCATGAGTTCTCTCCTCCTCATTTGTGAAAATATGATTAGTGATCAGGTGCCCAGATGCGGATGCCCGCATGCGTGAAGGGCACAGCTTTGGAAATATTCTGACGAATTAAAATAGGGGTGATGGCCTCAATACAGCGGGCAGCCTTGGCATTGCCGCTGTTAAAAGTCTGCACATCCAGCTTTTTAACCAGCTCCATCACAACCTTACGGGCTGGAAGGCTGTCACCGCAGACCAAAATATCGCAGTTGATCGCCCAATCCAGATTGTTCAACGTAGTCGCAGAAACGTTATGCAACGCTCCGACAACTGGGATATCTGGACCAAGAAGGGCTTGTGCAGCTTCAGTGGCAGAACCTTCCGGGGGCATCTCAACCGTCTTCGGATCACCCGGCGCAAGAGGAACGACGATATCGATAAGGATCTTACCAGCCAAATGCGGCTTCAGTGCTTCAAGTGTCACGTTATGTGCAGCATAAGGCACAGCCAGCATTACGCATTCGCTCGCCGCAGCAACGGCTGCCTCATTGCCCATACCATCAATTTTGGCGGAGCCCGCAGGTAACTTGGTCATCAGATCATCGGCAATTTCTTTACCGCGTGCTGCATCCCGGGAGCCGAGTGCAACAGGAACACCTGCACGGGCAAACCTGAGTGCAAGCCCCTGACCCTGTGGTCCAGTTCCTCCGATAATAGCTAATGTCATCGGAACATGTCCTCCTTCTTTGATCTAATTAAATCTTGTGCGCAGCTCTCCGTGGACTGCCAATTGAGTCCGCGGAAAAGCACCACTGGCGTTTGTCCTGATTTGGTAATCACGAGCCCGGACGCAGCTGCCAGCTCATCAGCAAAAGCGGGTTCGGTAACACTCAGCATCCGTCCATGAGCGTCCGTATTGCCTTGTTCTTTTATGGTCGCGGGAACACCGCTGAGTCCAACTGTCACATTCACCTGGCCTAGTCGCCATGGACGCCCAAACGTATCTGTAATTGCAAAGCCGATCCGGGCATTGAAACGTTTTGAAAGTGCCTCCTGCATACGTTTGGCACTTGCGTCCGGGTCTTTGGGCAACAAAATCAGCGTCTCGTCTTTTCCGCTGTTGGATTCGTCAACTGCAGCATTGGCAGAAATAAATCCCAGATTATGCTCACAAATCATCGTCCCTTCAGGCTGATTGGGACGCTTGAAATGACGAACAACGCGGATGGATTCCTGCAAGATCACTTCCACTTTGCGAGCGTCTTTGCTCAGCTCATCCGCATAGCGCAGCGCCTCTTCAGAGGGCGTCACATCAGCCAGCGAAACAACACGGCCTTCTGCTTTGGAAAATATCTTATGAGCGGAGGTGAGAACGTCGCCATCTTGCAAAGACAAGCCAGCTGCCTCGATGGCATCACCAAGAATGGCAGCGAGATCATCCCCCGGTTGGATCTCAGGAATATTCGGAATGGCGTGTAGCGAAAGTGTATGCATCAAACAGCTCTCCGATCAGAGATTTTCTCCAAAAGCTGAGGCAAATGCTGGGTTAGATCTTCCATACGGTCTACGTCTTTTGAAAAGGGAGAGGAGGGTGCAATCACACAATCAATGTTGCGTGCTGCGGCTTGCGTTTGATGCTTGAGGAACGAATTGCTGCCATATGTGAACTCAATCGCATCTGGTGGTGTTGCGATCAGCACGTTAGTCCCGTAATCAAGCGCCGGGCAAAGCACGACGGATTTGGCAGAGGGACGCAGACCTAACAGCCGGTCAAACTCGCTTATATCCGGTGCTGCTATGTCGGCAGGCAGGACACAAAGGGTCGTGTAGGACCGTTCAATTGCCCAACTTGCCGCAAAGCTTAAAGCTTCATTGAGCCCGGTCTCAAAGCCCTCAAAAATCAAATGCAATCCCTGCGTATTTACATATTCCGCAATATCAACAGAGCTGGTTACCACTGCAATATCAAAGGGAACGCCGCTTTGTTGTTGAGCGGCCATTAAAAAGGTAAGGGTCTGAACAAACAGTTCTGCTGCGACTTCAGCGCGTTGATTTGAATCCAGATGGTCTGAGAGCCGTGTCTTTGCGCGGCTCAAATCTTTCATCGGCACGACTACGAGTGTTTGCGAGGTGGCATCAGTCATGCGCGCTGCTCCACACTTTCAGCTCCAAGCGTGTCCAGTACGCCAGAAACAGCAAGTAGCTCAGCAGCCAACCGCTTCTTGTCTTCCAATGTTTTCATTAGGATGGTGTCGAAGTGTGTACTAAGGCCAAGCGCGTTAATGGCTGATGCATGCGTTTTATCGAGATGGTCAAGGACAAAGCAATCCAAAAACTCGGCGTAAATCCGAGCAACACCAAGCGCAGTTGCGTCATGCCCCATGGACGCCAACATCTTGTCCGCAGGACCCTTCACAACGCCGCCATTGATGATCGGTGATACGCCAATTTTCGGCGCTTTTGCGGCTTTGATAGCCTCCAGTATGCCCGGAACCATCATGATTGGCAGGATGCTAACGAGAGGATTACTCGGTGCAACAACAATAAGGTCAGCACCCGCAATCGCACTCAGGGCTTCCTCGGTTGGTGTTGATTGCTCAATCCCATCGTAATGCAGTTTCAATACATCTGGTGCGCAGTGCTCTTTGACGAAATACTCCTGAAAACTCAACCAACCCGATGCGGTTCGTACTTTGGTTTGAACCGTGTCATCCGTTGGCAAAATCAAGTTGCACGTCAGGCCAAAGCTCTTGGCAATGTCAGCGGCGATATCAGTCGGGCGGTCACCGTTGTGACGGCGATTGGTGCGGTAGATATGAAGACCAAAATCCCGGTCACCTAGCGACATCCACGTATCCTTACCGAGCTTGCTCAAAGTCTCCAATGCACGGTGGCCTTCATCCGCAACACCCCAGCCTTGCTGCCGGTCAATTTCGCCAGCCAGCGTGTAGGTGAGAGTATCGATATCAGGTGACACCCAAAGCCCGTGAAAGGCTTCATCATCTGCAATGTTGCCGATGATTGAAAGCTCTACATTTTTAAGGTTGTAAAGACCTTCTGCCATCTTTGCGCCACCGACACCGCCAGCAATTAATACTACCTTGATTGCACCACCTAGGCTCATTCAACACCCCCAACAACTTTGGTGAGAGCAGGTTCACTCTCATCCAAAAAATAGAGAAGGCTTGAGTTGACGCGGGCCACAAGCGGTGCTTGCTTTTTCGGCAGGCCCTCGGAAAAATCGTTCAGCACATCGTAAACCGTATTGCGCTGTATAGGCGTTTTTCTGGCGTCCTGAATAACCTGACACATCTCAAAGGCAGTGATCTCCTGCCCATGGTCAGCACCAGCAGAGCGAGAGATGCTTTCGTTCATCAACGTGCCGCCCAGATCGTTGACGCCGCAGTTCAACAAATCAGAGGCAAACTCAGCGCCAAGCTTTGTCCAGGAGACCTGAATATTATCAATCCAACCATTGAGGATGATCCGCGCAACTGCATGCATCTTACGTACTTCAAGATCGGTTGGGCCGGGACGAACTTTGTCTGGATTATCAGTAAACAGCGGACTTTCAGAGTGCACGAAACTCAGAGGCACAAGCTCAGTAAATCCGCCTGTGTCTTTCTGAATATCCCGCAGCAAAGTCAGGTGCGCCGCCCAATGCTCTGGCCCATCAATATGACCGTACATAATGGTCGCGGTGGTTGGAATGCCAACCGTATGGGCGGCCTTGATGATCTCAACCCATTTTTCGGTGCTCAGCTTGTTACGGGTGAGCTGCTGGCGAATATCAGTGTCCAGAATTTCTGCCGCTGTGCCGGGCATGGACCCCAAGCCGCAATCCTTCAAGTCCTGAAGGAAATCCTCGTAACTTTGTTTGGTCTTTGATGCGCCATACCAAATCTCAAAAGGTGAGAACGCGTGGATGTGCATATCTGGCAAAGCTTTTTTGATCGCCAGCACAATCTCGCGATAATAGGTGCCAGACATTTTGGGGTGTAGGCCGCCCTGAATACACACCTCAGTCGCACCGCGAGTCCACGCTTCTTGTGAGCGAGCGACGATCTGCGCAGGTTCAAGCCATTCGGCTTCCGGGTCTTCCGTGCGTTTGGCAAAACCACAAAATTTGCAGCCCATGTAACAAACATTAGTGAAGTTGATGTTCCGATTGACCACGAACCCGACTTGATCGCCATTCGCCCGTTGCCGTAAAGTGTCTGCAACATACGCAATAGCCGGGAACTCGGCAGCACTGGCGCGAAACAAGCATTCGCCTTCAGCCTGTGAAATTTCAATACCAGCAAGGGCTTTACTCAAAATATCGGAGATAGGTGCACTCAATGGATGAGACGTGAGCCTATCAGAAGTTGATTTCGGGAAACTGTGAAGGGTCATACAGATCCTCCTGTCTGGAGCGTAGCAGAGGTATTCATTTGTTCCCAAAGCCCTTGCGATTTTGAAAGAACGGTTGGATCCACGAACTCGGATTTTTCCGCAAGATAACTTGGGTAAACGGCAAGGCGTTCTTCAAGCGTCTGGCCCGCGAGCTGAGTTGATTTGGAAAGTTCGTCAATCACTGGCCAGCGATGCTGCGGATTGATGAAATCGATGGTTACAGGTGAGATCCCGCCCCAATCATTGATCCCTGCGCCAAGGTATTCCATGTGCCGCTCACTCAGGTTTGGAGGGGCTTGAAGGCTGATGTCAGGAGAGAGGATCAGGCGCGCAACAGCCAGTGTGCGCAGCATGTCGTCAAGCGTGGGCTCAGGATGGTTTTCCATGCCAATACCCGGTTTTCGTTGGAAATTCTGGATGATAACTTCCTGAATGTGACCGTATTGAGCATGGCTTTCATTAATGGCCTCAAGCGCTTCAATGCGCTCCTCCCATGTCTCACCAATGCCAATCAACAGACCAGTCGTAAATGGTATTTTTTTCTGACCGGCTCGCTCAAGCGTACGCAAACGTTGAACTGGAGATTTGTCGGGGCAAGCAAAATGCGGCTGGCCTTCCTTCATCAGCCGTTTGCTGGTGGTTTCCAGCATCATGCCCATGGAGGCCGCGTAGGGACGAAGCTGATCAATTTCGTCATCGCTAAGAGTACCCGCATTCACATGCGGGAGCAGGGTGGTTTCAGAGAGGACCATCTCGCAAGCATCCGCCAGATAGCTGGTCATGGAGTTGTAACCAAGCTGGGCCAAGGCCGCTTTTGCTTGCTCGTATCGCAGCTCAGGTTTTTCACCAAGGCTGAAAAGCAATTCCTTGCAGCTGGTCGCCTCTCCGGCACGTGCAGTTTTCATCACCTGTTCAAGCGTCATAACGTTGGCTTCGGGAGAACTGGGATGCTTTACGAAAGTGCAGTACGTACATGTATCGCGACACATATTGGTCAGCGGTACAAAAACCTTACGGGAGTAGGTGACTGTATTGCCCCAATACTGTTTTTTTAACCAAACGGCCTGTTGCATCAGATTAGCTAAATCTGTGCCCCGTGCGTTTCCCAGTTGTCGTGCTTGATCAGCTGTCAGCATAATTTTTTACCTCTCGGTCAAAAAAATATCCGCAACTACCGGTTAGTCAAGTATGAAATATCTACTAGAGTGAATATTTGTGCTGCGCTGCAAATAAAATGAGCATGAATACAAGCTTATTTCATCACCTAAACTTCATATATAACAATAGTTTCTCCCATTTATAATTGTAGTCGCAAGTGCAAACAAACCTTGATGCGTAAATATTTTGCAGCACATGCAAAAATATATGTCTTTTAAAACTGCCGGTTTATTTTGTAAGCAAATAGACGGAGTTTGATTCTAGCGAAATCTTGAATTTTCATCGGTTTGACTTAGGAAACTGTGGAGTTTTTATGCCTTTTCCATCTGATTAAACGTTTTGAAAGAAGGCATCTAAGTGTTTTACCCATTGGAATATCACAAGAAATTCGGAATTCACCTGATGAAAATGATCCATTTCTGATGGTGGGTTGACAGATAATTGACTGTTTGGTCCAATTTGCCTCAAGTTTTGGGAGGGGAGTATCCAAGGTTTAAGCTGAATCCAATTGTTGCATGAGCAGGAATGCTCTGCGAGACTGCTACTACTATTCCAAATGGGAGAAATAACCCTGCGGGAAAACTATTAAGTTGAATTTGAAGAGGTTTTGGAGCCCTAAAAGAAGGGCTCATTACTTCACAGGTTCAAGCGTCTTTTTGATGCAACTTGGCTTAGATCCTGAGAAAATCCTCATCAGTTTTCAAAGGCAATTGCTCTGTTTGGAGCGGAAATAGGCATGGCTTGCCCGCTGAATTTGAATAATCACGGGGACGGGCAATCCAAATAAAGCGGCGTCGAGATGACGTTATCGGAGAGACCTATGAGTAGACTTGGCGCAAATCATCGCATTAACGGTGATCGATTGTGGAACAGCCTGATGGAGATGGCCCTGATCGGACCTGGCGTCCGCGGTGGCAACAACAGGCAAACCCTCACGGATGAAGACGCCGAGGGCCGCAAACTCTTCACCAGATGGTGTGAAGCGGAAGGCATGACCATGCATATTGATAGCATGGGCAACATGTTTGCACGCCATGAGGGAGAGGACCCAAGTCTGGATCCAATCATGATTGGGTCGCATCTGGATACCCAGCCAACTGGCGGCAAGTATGACGGTGTTCTGGGTGTGCTCGCAGGTCTGGAAGTGATCCGTTCTATGCGTGAGCGCGGCATAAAAACCAAACGCTCGATTGAGGTTGTAAACTGGACCAACGAAGAAGGAACACGGTTTGCGCCTGCCATGCTGGCTTCTGGCGTATTTGCAGGCACGCATACACAGGATTGGGCCTATGCCCGTGAAGATGCAGAAGGAAAAACCTTCGGTGATGAGCTGAAACGCATCGGTTATGTTGGCGACGAACCAGTTGGTGCACGCAAACTGCATGCAATGTTTGAGCTTCACATCGAGCAGGGACCAATTCTGGAAATTGAAGAGAAAGACATTGGCATCGTCACCCATGGTCAGGGGCTCTGGTGGCTTCAGGTCACGTTAACGGGTAAAGACAGCCACACCGGTTCGACCCCAATGCCAATGCGTAAAAATGCAGGTCTGGGTATGGCGCGCATTACCGAGTTGGTGCACCAGATTGCCATGGAAAACCAGCCGGAAGCCGTTGGTGCAATTGGTCATTGTGATGTCTATCCGAACAGCCGCAACGTGATCCCCGGTAAAACCGTTTTCACTATTGATTTCCGCTCTCCGCATCAAAACATTCTGGATGGAATGAAAGCCAAACTGGAAGCTGAAGCACCAAAAATTGCAGCTGACCTAGGTCTTCAAATTGAGATCGAAGCGGTGGGCCATTTTGATCCGGTGACGTTTGATGATGGATGTGTGTCTGCCATTCGTGCAGCTGCCAAGCGCCTTAGCTACTCACATCGCGATATTATTTCCGGAGCAGGGCACGATGCCTGCTGGATCAACCGTGTCGCACCAACTGCAATGATCATGTGTCCATGTGTAGGTGGCCTCAGCCACAATGAGGATGAAGAGATCTCCAGAACATGGGCAACAGCAGGCGCTGATGTGCTGTTCCATGCAGTGCTGGAATACGCTGAAATGAAGCAGGATGCTTCAGAGCCGGCGGAATAACCCTCAAAGATCATTGGCCTATTAAAGTTGAGAGACCAACAGTATGACCACAGTGATTAAAGGCGGCACCGTTGTAACTGCCGACAGAACTTACAAGTCCGATCTGCTGATTGATGGTGGCAAGATCATCGAAATTGGCGAAAATCTCAGTGGTGACAAAACACTGGATGCCTCTGGCTGTTATGTCATGCCGGGCGGCATCGACCCGCATGTGCATCTGGAAATGCCGTTCATGGGAACGCATTCTGCAGACAACTTTGAAATCGGCACCAGAGCAGGCCTGGCTGGCGGAACAACCATGGTGGTGGATTTCTGTCTACCAGCACCCGGCCAGTCCCTGATGGAAGCCCTTGCCATATGGCAGCAAAAATCAGGCGCAGCTTGCTCGGATTATTCCTACCATATGGCTGTCACATGGTGGGGCGAGCAGGTCTTCAATGAAATGCAGGAAGTGGTCGATCGCGGCATCAACACGTTCAAGCATTTCATGGCCTACAAAGGCGCCTTGATGGTGGATGACGACGAGATGTTCGCCTCCTTCCAGCGCTGTGCAGCTTTGGGAGCCATGCCGCTCGTACATGCCGAAAACGGCGATATTGTCGCGACCATGCAGCAAAAATTGCTGGCAGAAGGCAACAGTGGACCCGAAGGACATGCCTACTCTCGTCCGCCAGAAGTTGAAGGCGAAGCAGTCAACCGCGCAATCATGATCGCAGATATGGCAGGCGTTCCGCTATACATTGTGCATACAAGTTGTGAGCAGGCTCACGAGGCCATTCGCCGGGCCCGCCAGAAGGGTATGCGGGTTTATGGCGAACCTCTGATCCAGCACCTGACATTGGACGACAGCGAATACGCAAACCCGAATTGGGATCATGCAGCGCAACGCGTTATGTCGCCTCCATTCCGCAATAAAATGCATCAGGATAGCCTTTGGGCCGGTCTTCAGTCTGGTTCCTTGCAGGTTGTTGCAACAGATCATTGCGCCTTTACGCTGGAGCAAAAACGCTTTGGTCTTGGTGACTTTACCAAGATCCCCAATGGCACAGGCGGTCTGGAAGACCGTATGCCAATGTTATGGTCAACTGGTGTTCGTACAGGTCGTTTGACTATGAACGAATTCGTTGCTGTCACATCCACCAATATCGCCAAAATTCTGAATATGTATCCTAAAAAAGGTGCAATTCTTGAAGGGGCGGATGCCGACATCGTTGTTTGGGATCCAAACCGTTCAAAAACAATAACTGCATCCAATCAGCAATCCTGCGTCGAATACAATGTATTTGAAGGCAAGGAAGTTGTTGGTTTGCCGCGCTTTACGCTCACCCGCGGAAAAGTAGCGATTGAAGAGAGTACGGTTAAAACCGAACCTGGTCACGGTGAATTTGTTGCCCGCGAGCCCAATGCTGCGGTCAATTCGGCTCTATCGCAATGGAAGGAGATTACAGCGCCGCGCAAAGTTGAGCGTCGGCCTGAACTCATGCCTGCAGGCGTTTAGCCTGACCACGAAGCATACGATCCGCATGGGTGCGCGGGTCATTTTTTAAAGCAGCGGGAAATTCAAGAGGGGTACCGCTGCATTTAAAGTGAGGGGGAAATATTATATGTCAGATTCAACTTTAGGCTCAGCTGGCTCGGTCGTACCAGACGAGTTTGGTATTATCCATCAGGAACTCGTCGGCATTGACGCCGATCTTTACAACGAAGACCAGTTGCCAACCGCAGCTGTTGCCCGCACATGGAACTGGGTTTCCATTTCCGCCCTGTGGGTGGGTATGGTCGTTTGTATCCCAACATACATGCTTGCATCCTACTTGATTGGTGCAGGCATGAGCTGGGATCAGGCAGTAACAACCATTCTGCTTGCAAACGCTATCGTGCTCATTCCAATGGTTCTCATTGGTCATGCAGGCACAAAATACGGCATTCCGTTCCCGGTTTTGCTGCGCTCATCCTTCGGTCCAGCCGGTGCTAAGTTCCCGGCGGTTGCCCGTGGTGTGGTCGCCTGTGGCTGGTTCGGTATTCAGACATGGGTTGGCGGATTGGCCATCTATGTCATCCTGAATACCCTCAGTGGTGGGTTGCTGGCAGGTGAGCCGTTGCCTATCCTTGGCATCAATATGGGCCAGTTTGTTTGCTTTATGGCATTCTGGGGCCTGCATCTGTACTTTATCAGAAACGGCACAGAATCCATCCGTTGGTTGGAAACTTATGCAGCACCGTTCCTACTTGTTATGGGCCTTGCTCTGCTGGCATGGGCTTATGTAAATGCTGGCGGTTTTGGTGCAATGCTTTCCACGCCAAGCCAGTTTGATGAAGGCATGCCAAAAGAAGGTCAGTTCTGGTCTGTTTTCTGGCCAAGCCTGACAGGTATGGTGGGCTTTTGGGCAACGCTTGCTCTGAATATTCCCGACTTTACGCGGTATGCAAAAAGCCAGAAGGATCAATTTATAGGACAAGTGATAGGCCTTCCAATTCCGATGGCCTTGTTCGCCTTCATTGCCTCCGCAGTGACCTCAGCAACTGTTGTGATCTTTGGCGAAGCAATCTGGAATCCAATTGATCTGGCAGAAAAAATGGGCGGAATGGGCATCATCATTGCGCTGATTGCACTTGTGGTTGCAACGCTGACAACCAATCTGGCAGCAAACGTTGTGGCACCAGCTCACGGTTTCTCAAACCTAGCTCCAAAATCCATTAATTTGAGAAGAGGCGGCTACATCACTGCGGTCATTGGTGTTGTGATGTTCCCTTGGGTGCTTATTGATCACATTCAGGGCTGGTTGATTGCTTACTCAGCTCTGTTGGGTCCAATCGCAGGCATCATGCTGGCAGATTACTACATCCTGCGCAAAACTAAGTTGATCGTGGAAGATCTCTTCAAGCACAACGGCATCTATTCCGGCTCAAACGGTTGGAACTGGGCTGGTGTGCTGGCATTGGTCATTGGTATCCTGCCAAACCTTCCAGGCTTCCTGGCTGGTGTTGGCCTGACAGGGGCGGCTTCTCCATTCTTTGCGATGGTCTACACCTACGCTTGGTTTGTAGGTCTGTTTGTTGCCGGTCTTGCCTACCTGATCCTTGCGAAGATCCTGAACAAATAGGGTCTGCGCAAATCAGAAGACACCACAAGAAGCGGCGGCATCATGCACGCCGCTTCTTTTTCTTAAAACGAAGGAAACCGGAATGCCTAAAGCCTATTGGATCGCACACGTTACCGTAACAAACCCAGAGCCATACAAACTTTACGCAGATGGCGCGTCAGCGGCCTTTAAAAAGTACAACGCCAATGTGCTCGCGCGCGGCGGTAAGTTTGAAGACCTTGAAGGCGACAATCACCCGCGCAATGTGGTTATTGAGTTTGAAGACATGGAAACTGCATTGGCTTGTTACAACAGTGATGAGTATCAGGAAGCGAAGACGCATCGCGAAAACGCCGGTATCGCGAATATCGTGATCGTAGAAGGTGCATAACTCACCACGTTCAATGCAAAAAAAGAGCCGCTGCGATAAAACAGCGGCTCTTTTTATAAGTGTGTGCCTAATCTAATGATTGCGCAGCTCACGGCGCAAAATTTTACCAACGGTTGACTTCGGAAGTTCCTCCAAAAACTCAACATGCTTAGGCACCTTGTAGGCGGCCATGGCATCATGACAGTACGCCTTAATAGATTCCGGCGTCACATCCTCGCTGCTGCGCACTACAAACGCCTTAACAGCCTCGCCTGTGCGCTCATCCGATGTGCCCGCAACAGCAACTTCCACCACGCCTTTGATTTCGGCAATCACCGCCTCAACCTCCGCTGGATAGACGTTGAAACCGGAAACCAGCACCATGTCCTTCTTGCGATCAACGATCTTGAAGTTGTTGCGTTTGTCCATGATCGCCACATCGCCAGTGCGGAAGAAACCGTCTGGCGTCATTGCATCCGCAGTCGCCTCGGGCTTGCGCCAGTAGCCCTGCATGATCTGCGGACCGCGCACACATAGCTCTCCCGGTTGACCCGGTTCAACTTCCTTGTCATCGCTATCAAGCAATTTGATCTCGGTCAGCGGCATGACCTGCCCGACAGTCTCTGTAAACTCGGTACTATCAAACGGGTTCACAGAAAGGATAGGCGAGGTCTCACTGAG
Organism: Pseudovibrio sp. Tun.PSC04-5.I4; assembly: GCF_900104145.1. NCBI lineage: Bacteria > Pseudomonadati > Pseudomonadota > Alphaproteobacteria > Hyphomicrobiales > Stappiaceae > Pseudovibrio > Pseudovibrio sp. Tun.PSC04-5.I4. The sequence goes on from NZ_FNLB01000006.1 coordinate 1,144,783, forward strand.
GCCATACCCCTCTATGATATGGTGACCGGTAATCTTCTTCCATTTATCTGAGATCGCGCGTTGAATGGCAGAGCCACCACCCATGGCAAAGCTGTAATTGCTGAAGTCCAGCTCATCGAAGCCAGGTGTATGCAGAAGGCCGTTAAACAGCGTGTTGACACCGGTAATCACACTGAATTTGCATTTGCCAAGCTCTGCCACAAAACCGGGCATATCCCTTGGGTTTGTAATCAGAACGTTTTTAGAGCCAAGCCAGTAGAACGACAGACAATTCACCATCAACGCAAAGATGTGGTAGAGCGGCAAAGCGGTGATGACGATTTCTTCGCCAGCAGACATAAAGCCCTCTGTTGCAGCATCAAACTGCATGACGTTGGCAACCAGATTGCCGTGACTGAGTGCTGCGCCCTTGGAAAGGCCTGTCGTGCCACCTGTATACTGCAGGAAAATCAGATCTGCTGAATCAATTGGTGGTGCCGTGAACTCCAGCTTCTCACCCTTAGTGATAATATGGTTCACAGTATCGCGTTCAACGAACATGTCATGGGCCGGTGGCGAAGGTAGATCAACGCCGGAGGCATCTCCAACATTCGCGATTATGACGTTCTCAACGGAAGTATCGTCAATAACCTCTGCCAATGTCCCGCTAGAGCCAGAAAAGACAAAAACCGTTTGCGTATCTGCATCGTTGAGCTGGTGTTTCAACTCACGGGGGGTATAGAGCGGGTTGACGTTCACTTGAACCAGCCCGGCTCGCATAATTCCAAACATCACCACCGGAAAGGCGAGGATGTTTGGCAGCATGATAGCAACGCGATCACCCTTTTTCAGGCCAAGGTCATTTTGCAGATAGGCCGCAACGGCACGTGATTTTTTATCTACCTCTGCGAATGTCAGCGACTGGCCAAAATTGGTAAATGCCACATGATCTGTAAAACGGCTATTTGCCTCTTCAAATATCTCAACAACAGATCTGTAGGCATTCACGTTGATTGGTTTCGTGAACACCGTTTTTGTTCTTGTCAGAACGCTCAGTGTATCAGTCATAATTCCTCCCAAAAATTAAAACTTCTACTTGTATGTTAGTCCATATTCGCGCAAAACGCTCTAATCATATGAGCCATCATTCAGCATAGTATTGATCTTTAATTGAAGTTCTTCAAAGTCTTGCGGTGGCTTTAATCCCATCACACCCATCGCCCCCATGAAGAGCAAGTCGACCAAATCCTGACTACCAAAATGTGCCGGGCCAGTATCACGGATGGCTTGGTTTGCGACGTAACCGGTAATCAACTGGACGGCGCGGCGTACATAAAGTTGCCAGTCTTCAAAAGGGATTTGATCCTTATAAGGCTCGCTGAGCTCCAAGATGCGATCCATAGTTTCAATTGAAAGTTGCTGAAACCGTTTCCAGATGTCAGGCTGTTTTGTGGAAATTTCGTGAGCGGCTTTATAAACCCCCACATTTTCCTGCAGCAATTTATGGTTCAGCGCGGCTAGAAAATAGAGAACGCTCTCAAGTGAACCGTCAACGTCCTTAAGTTTAAGAATAAGTGAGCGAGCATGGTCCTCATAGATTTCGAACATGCGCTCAAAAAGCATTTCTTTGTTCTTGAAGCGAAAATAGAAATTTCCCGTAGAGGAACCTGCAAGTTGAACGATGTCTGAAACTCGCGCCCGTTCAACACCTTCTTTAGCAAAAATTGTTTTTGCTGCATCCAGAAAGTTTTGTTCAGCTTCGTAGCCACGTTTTTGTTTCGGCTTATAAGATTTCATTTTACAACTCAAACTAGACAGGTAATTCTACTTTTGATAATGGGGGTAGTGTTGTCAAGTTATATCATCATGCAGTTTTAAACTAAAGATAATACAAAAATGCACTGGTGATTTGACTTAGGAGGGGGAACAATGAAATTTCGCGGTTTACTATTGAGTTCTGTATTATCTCTGATCGCATCTACGGGGATGTCAGAGGCTGCAAAAGAGCTCACATTTGCGACAAGTGCCCCATTGGGAACGCCATGGGTTGACCATATGGATGCAATTGCAGAGAAAATCATTACAAATTCGAATGCTGCAATAACAGTTAAACAATTTCATGCAGGCCAGTTGGGAACTGAGCCCGTCATGGTCCAGAAAACAGTTCGCGGTCGCATAGATATTATTGGTACATCTATGACTGCATTTACGACAGTTGTTCCTGAAATGGCTCTCATGGGGGTGCCTTTTCTTTGGGATTCTTACGAGCAGGTCGACTGTGCTATGGATCAGTATTTAACGCCTGTTTTTGAACCTCTTTTCGCAAAAAAAGGCCTCAAATTCCTGCAGTGGAGCGAGCTTGGGTGGGTCCATGCGTTCGGCAAAAACCCACTGCTTACGCTCGGTGATATGAAAGCTTTAAAGGTACGTGCTGCACCAGCCAAATATTCCGTCAATTTCTGGAAAGGGATCGGCGCAAACGGAATCGTATTGCCATTGGCTGAAACTCCATCTGCCCTGCAAACGGGGATGGTAGATGGCGGTGCTCTGCCTGCTATGACTTATATTGCGATTGGCATGAACAAGCTTGCACCTAATCTCACACTATCTGCTCATCTTTACCAGGCTGGTGCAGTGGTTATGAGTATGCGGACCTGGAAAAAACTGAGCAAAACAGAGCAGCAAAATATTTCGGAGGCTTTGGTACCAGTGCAAGGGCTGCGTACTGATGTGCGCCAGATGGCTGACAGCATGATTGTGCGCTACAAGGAATCTGGTGGACCTGTACATGAGCTAAGTGCAGAACAACGCGCTGCATGGAAGGCCGCTGTTGTTCCATACCGCAAGGAGTTGGTCTCCTCAATTGGTGGTTCAGCAAAAGACGTATGGCCGAAGATTCTAGCGGCAAAAAAAGCCTGCTCCCAATAAAATATCAATATTAAAAGGGGGAGCCGCGTTCGGTCTACGCGGCTCTTGATGGCGTTCTATGAGATTGTTTCTAAATGTATTATTTCGGCTGGAAGCAGTGTTTGCTTCTCTGGCCTATGTCGTTGTTTTAGGTGCGATGATGGCGGGTATTATCGCGCGTGAGTTTTTCGGAATATCATTCCTTTACACCAACAAAATTGCGTTATTTGGGGCTATTTTTGCTGGCATGGTTGGTTTGGGGTTAGCAACTGCGTCCGGCAATCACATCAGGCCAAAATTTACAGACGGTTGGATGCCAGAAAACTGGCAAAGCACCCTGAAAAGACTCGGGGATGTCATTAGCGGCTGTGTTTTTTGCGTCGCTGGATACATCTCTGCCCTGCTGGTTCAATCCTCCTACGAAGTCGAGTTTCTGGTGCCTGTCGTTGATTGGCCGTTATGGTGGTTCCAGCTTATTATGCCCTATGCCTTTTTTTCCAACGCATTGAGACATTTCGCTTTTGCGATCATGCCCTCTTTAAAACCTGAAGAGGAAATGATGGAATGACGACGGCTGTTTTCCTGACGTTTATGGTGATTGTACTGCTGGTTTTGCGCCAGAACCTTATTGTCATTCTCTTGCTATTTGGCGGCGCTGTTCAGTTGCTCTACAGCGATGGCGAGCTGATCTACATGGCCGAGGATTTCTGGTCAGCAATGGATCGCGAAGCACTGCTGTCTATCCCTGTTTTCCTGCTTTGTGGGTCAATCATGAGCCGTGGGGCAATTGCAGAGCGACTGGTTGCCGTGCTCAAGGAGCTTACAGGCTCAATTGCAGGGGGGCTTGGTGTCGCGACAATCATGTCCTGTGCATTTTTTGCCGCAATTTCAGGTTCGTCAATGGTCACATTGCTGGCGGTTGGATCTGTGCTTTATCCGGCACTGCGAGAGCAGGGCTATTCCAAGAGCTATTCCCTTGGTGCATTGACCAGCGCAGGGACGTTGGGAGTGGTCATTCCGCCCAGTATTCCGATGATCATTTACGGGATCATTACTGAGACCTCGATTACTGATATGTTCTTGGCCGGGATCATTCCGGGAATTATGCTAACTGCAATACTTGCAGGGTATTCAGCTTGGGTGAATAGAAACATACCGCGCAAAGGTTTCAGTTACACCAAAGCAGGCGCTGCGATCAAAAATGGAATTTGGTCAATTCTGATGCCTGTCATATTGTTGGGCGGCATCTATTCGGGGTATTTTACCGCAACTGAGAGCGCAGCAATTGCTTTAACCTATGCCGTGCTAATTGAGCTATTCGTCTATCGTGAGCTAACACTCACAGAGCTTTGGAAATCCGTGTTGCATACAACTCAGTTATTGGGTGGCCTGCTTCCTATTATTGCCATTGCTTCCAGTTTGAACATGTTGCTCACAACAGAGCAGGTACCTACGCAACTGGCGGAGTGGATGTCCGCTCATGTAGAGCAAAAATGGGTTTTCCTGATTGGCCTGAATATGTTGTTGTTGGTCATCGGATTTCTGATGGAAATCATCTCGGCTATTTTAATCATGGCGCCAATCCTGTTGCCTGTTGCGTTGGCCTATCAGATTGATCCTGTGCATCTTGGCATTATCATGATTATCAATCTGGAAATCGGCCTGCTGACACCTCCTGTTGGCATCAACCTTGTCGTCGCCTCTCAAGCCTTCAAAGAGAGCTTCCTGAACGTGACACGGTCTGTTCTGCCCTTCGTTGCACTCATGTTAGTTGTGCTAATTCTGGTCACGTTTATCCCTACAATCTCGCTGTATTTCGTCACTTAAGGAGCATTTGAAAATGACACATAAAATTCTCAGTATGTCCGCCATTGATGTTTCCAAAATGATCCGAAATGGCGAAACAACATGCTCCGATGTGCTTGAGACACATCTCGTACAAATCGATAAGACAGCGTATTTGAACGCGGTAACAACCAGATATGATGATGTTGCGCGGCAAGCAGCCGATGACGCTGATCAAGCATTAAAGCGCGGTGATACGATTGGCCCTCTCCATGGAATTCCGGTTACGATCAAAGAGAATATTGATCAAAAAGGATGCTCCACCAACAACGGAGTTAAAGCCTTCGCAAATGTGATTGCTTCTGAGGATGCCCCCTTGGTGCAACGGTTAAAAAATGCCGGAGCCATCCCAATTGGGCGGACCAATACGCCGGAAATGTCCTGGCGCTTTCACACAGATAATGTTTTGTTTGGCCAAACGCTCAACCCGTGGAATTCCAAACTGACGCCCGGCGGATCCAGCGGAGGGGCTGGCAGTTCCCTGGCAGCAGGTGTTGGATATATAGCCCATGGTTCGGATTTGGCTGGGTCCATCCGCTTCCCTGCATATTGTTGCGGCGTCTTGGGCTTGCGCCCCTCCCATGGACGCATCCCGTTTTACAATTCCACGGCGGTAAGCGAACGCCCAATGACCATTCAGTTGTCTTCTTCGCAAGGGCCGCTGGCACGGTCCGTTGGGGATCTGAAACTGGCCTATGAAATTATGGCTGGTTCCTCAGATCTGGATAGTTGGTCCCTGCCGAATTTTGAGAGACATGCAAATTCTCCAGTGCGTGTCGCACTCATAACTCCCCCAGAAGCCCATCCACAAATCAACAAGGCTATCGAAACCATGGGCCAGGTTCTCGCGCGTCAGGGATATATTGTAGAAACAGTCTCGCTCGATTTTATCAAAGAGGCCTTCGATCGCTATATGGCTATCCTCATTACTGAGGTGTTTCTGCAAAAGGAACTCATCGTAGACAAGTTTGGCTCAGAGCAGCTTAAAGCCGCCTATGAATATTATGCCCAGATTGTTCCCCCACTCAGTCACGGTGAGTATGCAAAGAGCTTAGCGTCCAGATCTCACTACCACCGCCTGATTGACCAATTTCAACGCAAATTTCCCCTAATCCTTTCACCAATTTGCACAAACCACGCATTTGAGGCGGGCGCGGACATCAAGTCGGTAGAGCACTTGAAAAACCTCATGCAGACAATGACTTATCTCGGCACAATGAATTTTCTAGACTTGCCATCCATGAATGTCCCGACTAAGGGCGTTTTAGAAGGGATTCCAGTCGGGGTTCAACTGATTGGTCCAAGATATGGAGAAGATCTTGTTTTGGAGGCTGCGCGTGTATTGGAAGAGCAGGGTGCTTTGTCTTCTAATCTTGCAATGAGTCCTGCAGAAAATACCTTATGAGGTGAAATATGTAAGGAGATTACACGCCAACTCGCGACAATCTCCTATATTTTGCCAAGGTTACCGGAAATTTAGAGTAGAAAACGGGAAGAAATACACTTTGTTGGCCCTTAGGTTGCTTTCAATGGAAACCTGACCTTTGACTTGAGCCAAATGTGTCTCTGAAGGGTCTCAAACGAACTATGCAATCTTAAAGAACCGGCGGGTTCTGCAAGGCAAATGGGAGAAAAGCATGGCCCGAAACCCAAAAATTACGTTTATTGGCGCTGGTTCAACAACCTTCATGAAAAACATCATTGGCGATGTTCTTCAGCGGCCTGCTTTGTCCGGTGCGCATGTAGCGCTTATGGATATCAATGATGAACGTCTTGGCGAATCTGAAATTGTTGCGAAAAAATTGGTCGCGACTCTTGGCGTATCGGCTACAATTTCAACGCACACAAATCAGAAAGAAGCTCTTGATTCTGCTGACTTTGTCGTCACTGCATTCCAAGTCGGCGGCTACGAGCCCTGCACTGTAACCGATTTTGATATTCCTAAAAAGTACGGCCTCCGCCAGACGATTGCCGATACCCTCGGCATCGGTGGCATCATGCGCGGCCTGCGTACTGTTCCCCATCTCTGGAGCATTTGTGAGGACATCTTGAAGGTGTGCCCAGATGCTGTGATGTTGCAGTATGTTAATCCTATGGCGATCAATACATGGGCGATTGCGGAAAAGTACCCGCAAATCAAACAGGTAGGTCTTTGCCATTCCGTTCAGGGTACAGTGAAAGAACTGGCTCATGACTTGGATATGGATCCGGCCAAAATCCGTTTCCGCAGTGCAGGTATCAACCACATGGCATTCTATTTGTACCTTGAGGAGATCAAGGAAGATGGAACCTATGCGGATCTCTATCCAAAGCTCATGAAGGGCTATAAGGATGGGGTATACCCGAAGCCGTCTACGTGGAATCCTCGGTGTCAGAACGTTGTACGTTATGAAATGCTCACCCGTCTTGGTCATTTTGTGACCGAAAGTTCGGAACATTTTGCGGAATATGTTCCATGGTTCATCAAGCGTGATCGGCCTGATATTATTGAGAAATTTTCCATTCCTTTGGATGAATACCCAGTCCGTTGCGTAGAACAAATTGACCGTTGGAAGTCTCAAGTAGAAGAGTACAAGACGGCAGATACTATCGAGGTTGAAAAGAGCCAGGAATATGCATCTACCATCATGAACTCTGTATGGACTGGTGAACCTGCTGTGATCTACGGAAACGTGCAGAACAAAGGTTACATCACTTCTCTTCCGCAAAATTGTGCTGTTGAAGTGCCATGTCTGGTCGATCGCAACGGCATTCAGCCGACCCATATTGGTAAGCTTCCTCCGCACCTTGCAGCGCTCATGCGCACAAACATTGGTGTTCAGGAGTTGACGGTTGAGGCTCTTCTGACTGAGAACCGCGACCATATCTACCATGCAGCAATGCTCGATCCGCACACCGCAGCAGAACTTGATTTAGAGCAAATCTGGGCGATGGTTGACGAGCTGTTAGAAGCACATAAAGATTGGTTGCCAGCTTGGACTCAAAAGAAGGTGCTAGAGCCAGTATCCTAAGCTAACTAACTGGTTTTAATATAAAATATAGTCCTGAGCGGCTGCCTTGCCTAAGGCAACCGCTCAGTGTATTCCTGATATATCAAGTTAATATGCGAGTGCGCGGCGCTGCAGGGGAAATATATGTCTGATCATGTCACCTTTCACGATCTGAAAGATGCAAGTGTCTTCATTACCGGCGGCGGCGCTGGTATCGGGGCAAGCTTGACTGACGGCTTTATGGCTCAAGGGGCCAGGGTCGCTTTCGTTCAACGTTCTGATGCCTCTGGTTTCGTTGAAGAAATGACGGCAAAGCACGGTGTTGCGCCGTTGTTTATCCAATGTGATGTAACGAATATTGACGCGCTGCAACAAGCTGTTGCGGATGCAGGAAAGGCACATGGTACCGTGACTGTTCTAGTGAACAATGCAGCTAATGACACGCGTCATGACTTGCAAGGGTTCACGCCAGATCAGTGGGACGCATCCATGAATGTAAACTTGCGCCCGCATTTCTTTACAGCTCAAGCTGTCGCACCGGCAATGAAAGTTGCAGGTGGTGGGTCCATCATCAACTTCTCCTCCATTTCCTACATGATGGGCAATGCAGGTTACCCGGCTTATGTGGCATCTAAAGCAGCGATCACCGGTTTGACTCGCGCTCTTGCGCGCGAGCTTGGCCCGGACAACATTCGCGTAAATGCATTGATGCCGGGTTGGGTTCTGACACAACGTCAGAAAGATCTTTGGGCGACGCCGGAAGGTCTAGCGGCACACTTGGTGCGCCAATGTTTGAAAGCACATCTTGATCCGGACGACATTATTGATGCGACACTGTTTTTGGCATCCAAAGCAAGCCGGATGATGACCAGTCAGGCTATGGTTGTTGATGGTGGTGTTGTTGTTACTGGGTAAGCGACAAAAGGGCGGATCAGAGCCTCTGATCCGCTAAATCTTACCCACAAATCGTGTCTGCTTACGAAAAGCTGCAGGTGATGTGTGGAAATGGTTCTGGAAAGCTTCATAGAAGCTCGAAAGCGACCTAAATCCTGCGTCCATCGCAATGGAAAGGATTTTCATTTCAGATTCCGCCAACAACATGCGGGCATGAGAAAGTCTGACACGCGTCAGGTGTTCCTTGATCGGGAGCCCGACAATCCGCTTGAACAATGTCATTGCATGGCTTGGCGATAAGCCGACATATTCGGCAACACCTGTCACTGAGATATCTGATGTGTGGTTTTCGGAAATAAACCGAAGCATTTCCTCTACATGCAGCATAGATTTCCCACGGCCAACAACAGTCTTTGCCTGCCGATAGTCATGGTGCAGTGTATCCCAACCCTCAAGTGCAAGACGCGTGAAACGAGCCGATATCTCGCTAAGTACCAGTTTTCGCCAGTTTACATCGTCTTTATTGTATTCGTGTGCCCATTGTCCAAACCGAATAGCATCAATTTGACATGCGTTTAGATTACAGATCACATCACCAGAAATTAGGGCGTCGGTAATATGAGTCGGCAACCCCCATTGCAGTATCTGGGCAAAGGATATGTAAACATTCACCATATCGCCATTGCCACGAACATCCACAACCCCATGAGGGGCGGCGCCCCAGAAACATACCATATGTCCGGAGTTTACCGTGACATGACTTCCAGAAAAAGAATAATCCATTTCGCAGTCAATTAAGAAATTCACTTCAATTGAAGCATGGTGATGATAAGGTATTCTCGAGAATACCTTAGGTTTATGCCGCCTGATAAGGAAATTATCCGTGGACGGAATGACACTTTGATCAAGATATTGGCGATATAAATCTTCGTTTGAACTCAAATATACTTCCTCCCCAAGCGTAATTATTCAAGATGGCCAATCGCAAGGCGCGTCTCATTCTCCCATAGTCCAATCAAGCCTCAATGGAATATAGTATAGAGAAAATTTGAAATTAGAAGTCGCTGCGAAGATTATCGGAATTTATGAGTAGATATCCGGAAGAAATGAACCTGCTTAGGCAGCAATGATGGCATCGGGAGAAACCAACGGGGAGGACGATATGTATTCCAAAAACATTTTTTCAAAAATTTGCATGCTTGCAGGAGTAAGCGCAGTCGCAGTATCAGCTGGATCTGCTATGGCAGATAAAATGCCAGTTGAGCAGTCTATGCTAACATGGAACACCAAAGGCGCAGTGAAAACTGAATTGTTGTCAAGAAGTGATCTGTGGAGCTACAAAAAACTGCAGACCTACAACGAAGCACCATTTCTGTCTGACATGGTGAAGGAAGGTCTTTTGCCTCCTGTTGCAGAACGGCTGCCGAACGAACCACTTGTGATGAGCACAAAGGCAATGTCCGATGGTATCGGTGTCTATGGCGGTATCTTCAGACACGTAATTGGCGGTCGTCCAGAAGGTTGGAACTGGCTCGCTGGCCAGACGCAGGGCTGGGGCGGCATCAATATGGCCGTGCAGGAGTGTCTTGTTCGCAATGGCCCACTGTGGCAGGTGAAAGCTGAAGAGCAATCCGGTCCACTTCCTAACCTTGCAAGAAGCTGGGAATGGAATGAAGACAAAACCGAGCTGACTATGCACCTGATTGAAGGCGCGAAATGGTCTGACGGCAATATTTTTGATACCGAAGACATTCGTTTCTGGTGGGAAGATAACGTTCAGGATGCAAACGTTGCTTCCCGTATGCCAAAAGGTGGACTTGGTGAGGGAACAACCCTTGAAGTGCTGAGCGACTATAGCTTTAAGTTTATCTTCAGTGAGCCTCAGGGATTAGGTGTACTTAAGTCACTTGCATATATTCAGGGGTGCCCTGGCCCAGCACATGTGTTGAAAGATAAACACCCGAAATACAATACTGAGGCGAGTTACGAGGATTACCGTAACGCGCAGCCTGCAGATGCGGTGCCACCGGTTGTCATGGGCGCATGGGTTCCTGTTCGCCATAAGGCAGATGAACTGGTTATTATGCGTCGCAATCCATATTACTGGAAGACCGACGAAGTTGGTAATCAGCTGCCATACATCAACGAAATGCACTTCAAACTGACCACTTGGTCTGACCGCACCACGCAGGCAGTTGCTGGCACGGGTGATTTTTCCAATATGGAAAACCCGGGCAACTTCGTTGAAGCACTCAAACAAACACTTTCAAAAGATGCTCCGGTAAAAGCAAATTTTGGAACTCGTGTACTTTCTTGGCGCGTGGAGTTGAATTTCTCCGAAACAAACGGAGTTCACGACGAAGTAGATGCTGAGCTGCGCACGTTCTTCCGCAATAAAGACTTCCGTGTTGCAATGAGTCATGCGTTGGATCGTCAGTCCATTGGGCAGTCTGTTGCACGTGGTCCATTTATGTACCCGTACACAGGCGGCTTTTCTAGCGGCTCACCTTTCTATGATTACGACAGTACTGTGTACTACCCGTATGACCTCGCAAAAACCAACGCTATGCTGGATGAGCTTGGCCTGAAAGATACGGATGGCAATGGTGTCCGCAACCTTCCAGGAACTGGAAGTGATCTTGAAATCGACCTCATGGTCGAACGCGCGCAGGTCACAGATAAGAAGCAGGTGGATGCCATCATTCTGATGTTGGCAGAAGCAGGTATTCGCGTGCTCGTACGTGGTGTGGATGACGTTACATCTGCATCAAAAAACGGCGATTTCAATATGTTGATCCGTCGCCGCGAATGGAATATTCCAACGCGTGAAACTTGCAGACAACTTCCTATTGCAAATAGCTGTCCAGATTTCCATCTTTCTGGTGCAGATGGAACGCGTGAGTTAATGGACTTTGAAGTTGAAATTGTTGATGCCTACAAGCAAATCCTGGCAAGCTGGGATCCTGTAACTTCTGCAGAAGCGGCAAAGAAAATCCAGAACCTGTGGACCGAAAACGTTTACACAATCGGAACTGTACAGTCTCCTGCAGCGCTGCTGGTCAACAAGCGTGTCAAAAACGCTCACCCAGGGACGCCCGTCAATATGTTTGAATGGGCAGAAGACGGGGTGGTTCGTGAGCGTTTATGGACTCCAAAAGACCAACAATTGAAAGAACTCCTCCCAAATACGATCGCTAAATACTAAAGCGAAACAGGCGGGCCATACGTGGCCCGCCTTCAAAATAACAAGAATGAAAATTGCTCATAGTCGGGAGGGCTATTAAATGGGCTTGTTACGCTTTATGGCGCAACGTGCCGCAGCCACGCTCTTGCTGCTCATCGGAATCTCCATAGTTTCCTTTGCTATTATTCAAGCTGTACCGGGCGACTACGTGGACATCTGGATGTCCAAAACAACGGCGCAAACAGGTCTGTCCCGAATGGAGCTGGAACCGCAAGCCGTTATATTGCGCAGTCAGCTTGGGTTGGACCAGCCCGTTGTTGTCCAGTATTGGCGTTGGATCTCAGGCATTGTAACAGCCGGTGATTTTGGTCAGTCTTTCTTCTTCACCAAGCCCGTAACAGAAGTTATTGCCCTGCGTTTACCCAGGACGCTTGCGCTCGCTTTTACTGCATTGGTGCTTGCTCAGGTTATTGGTGGGTCCCTCGGTGTTTACGCGGCAATGAACCAGTACAAGCTTGGTGACACGCTCTCCACTGTGGTCGCGTTTATCGGTATTGTAATTCCTAAATTCGTGATCTCCCTCGTTATTCTCTACTACTTGGCGTACGTTTGGCATTCTCCCTATATAGGTGCCCTGCAATCACCTGCGTTTATTCTTCAAGACCACTGGAACCTTGCCAAGCTTTGGGATTTTCTAAAGCATGTATGGCCAATTTTGCTCATCTCCATCTGGGCAGGGCAGGCCTACACACTGCGAATGATGCGCGGCAATCTGTTGGACGTGATGAAAGCTCAATATATTGAAACTGCAAGGGCTAAAGGTCTGTCCCGCCGCCGTATTATCTTGGTGCATGCAATTCCCAATGCGTTGCACCCAGTCATCATGAATCTCGGTAGCCGTTTTGAATACATGATCAAGGGTGAGATCGAGATCGCAATTGTATTAGGTGTCCCAACAATTGGCCCTCTGATCCTGTCTTCTGTTGCTGAGCGCGATATGTACGTTGTCGCTGCAATCTTCATGCTCGTTGCCATGATCATGGTGATCGGAAACCTCGTCGCCGACCTGCTTCTGGCGGTTGTAGATCCTCGTGTTCGTCAAGCTGCGATGGAAGGAAACTGATAATGGCTCAGATTGATAGTGACGCCATCTCTCATGGTAGTGTTGACGCCGAAGTCCTTGCCAGCAACCGCCCGTCCATCTCTTATTGGGGATTGGTGAGCCGCCGATTTCTGCGCAATCGTTATGGAATGATAGGTCTTGTTGCCTGTCTTCTTATCTTCACGACCGCAATTTTTGCAGGGTTCATCGCGCCATATGGACCTCAAACAGCGGATAGAACAGCTCTTTACTCACCGCCACAGGGAATTTATTTTTTTGCGGAGGATGGGGCTTTGACCATGCCTTATGTCTCCGGTTTTAAAGAGGAAATGAACCCGCAAACATTTGAAATAAGCTTTATACCAGACCCAACAAAGGCCACGCCGCTTTCTATGTTTGTTAGAGGCGAGCCCTGGCAGTTTTTGGGATTGACATTCACAACGCGCCTGTTTGGAACGCAAACCGCTACTAAATTCCATATATTAGGCACAGACAACCTTGGCCGAGACGTATTCTCGCGCATGATTTATGGAACACGCATCACATTATTGATGGCCTTGATGGTTGTTGGGGCAGCTTGTGTGATCGGGGTTATTCTTGGTGTGAGTTCCGGTTATTTTGGTGGCCTTTATGACCTTGTCATCCAACGATTGGTGGAGTTCATCAAGGCGTTCCCGGATCTCCCTCTATACTTGGCCCTTGTTGCTTTGCTTCCGCGCAGAGCAGAACCTATGAGCATATTCATTATGTTTGCTTGTATTCTGGTGCTGCTGAGATGGGCGGATCTGTGCCGAGAGCTGCGCGGGAAAGTTTTCTCAATGCGCAATCTGGAATATGTCCGGGCTGCAGAAGCTGTAGGCGCGTCGAGTTCCAGAATTATTAGTGCTCACATCGTTCCCAATACATCCTCGCATATCATTGTCTGGACCACTTACCAGCTGCCGGAGGTTATCCTGCTGGAAAGTTTCCTGTCCTTTCTTGGTGTTGGCATTCAACAACCGATGGTGTCTTGGGGCAGCATGCTCAATCAGATTCTGGATTTCCAGTCCTTCAGCGCGGCTCCGTGCGTATTCCGGGGCCATCCGGCCACCGATTCCGATAGCATCCGGCCACCGATTCCGGAACATCCGGCCACCCCCTAATTTGCAACTGTTTATCTAGCTGCGAGGCGATCTGTAGCAGGCTACTGTTCCGTTCTTTTTGAGCTGGAAAGAGCCTTTATGAAGAGATTGCCAATGCGGAAGATACGGGAAGCTTTGCGGCTTCGAGGGGATGGATTTTCAGGACGTCAGGTGGCGCGGAGTCTGTCACTTGGACGTGCAACGATATCGGAGTATTTCCGGCGCGCTGATCAGGAAGGTCTGCGTTGGCCGCTGCCTGCCGATCTGTCTGATGTGGAACTTGAGCGCCGTTTGTTCTCTCATTCTCCCAGCGAAGTGCGCCTCGCCGTTCCTCACCCTGACTGGGTGTATGTTCATGCCGAGTTGCGGCGCAAGGGTGTGACGCTGTTGTTGCTTTGGGAAGAGTACCGGGCGGTTCATCCTGACGGCTTTGGCTATAGCCGGTACTGTGAACTTTACACCCGTTGGTCAGGTAAGCTGTCGCCGGTGATGCGCCAGTGTCATCCTGCGGGCGAGCGTCTGTTTCTCGATTATGCGGGTCAGACCGTGGATGTGGTTTGCCCAAAGTCCGGCAAGGTGCGCACGGCACAAATCTTTGTCGCCACCTTGGGGGCCTCCAGTTACACTTATGTTGAAGCCAGTTGGACGCAGAGCCTGCCTGATTGGATATCCAGTAATGTCAGGGCGTTTGAGTTCTTCGGCGGCGTGGCCGCACAACTGGTACCGGACAATCTTAAGGCGGGTGTTACCAAGGCCTGTTTTTATGATCCGGCGATCAACCGCACCTATGGCGATATGGCCAACCATTACGATACGGCGATTGTTCCAGCCCGTCCGCGTAAACCCAAAGATAAGGCGAAGGTGGAAGGCGCAGTTCTGATAGCTGAGCGCTGGATTTTGGCGCGGCTGCGCAATCAGCGGTTCTTTGGCCTTGATGAGGTGAACGCTGCGATTCGCCCACTTCTGGATCAGCTCAACGGCAAGGTCAGTCGTCATCTAGGTGCCAGCCGCCGTGATTTGTTCGAACGCCTGGATCGGTCAGCGCTGAAGCCGTTGCCGATTGAACCATACGTATATGCCGAATGGAAGCAGTGCCGCGCAGGTTTTGATTACCATGTTGATATTGGCCGTCACTATTACTCGGTACCCCATCAATTGCTAAAACAAAAGCTATGGGCACGGATCACCGCACGTACGGTAGAGGTCTATTTTAAAGGGCAAAGAGTGGCTTCGCACGCCAGAACCTGTGGCAACCACCAACATTCCACGCACCGTGATCACATGCCCGCGCACCACCGGTTCCGTGAAGACTGGACACCAGAGCGTATCCGACAAAAAGCCGCGCGGATCGGCGCAAATGTCGAAGTATTTGTCGGTGTGATCATGCGCAAGCGGCAGCACCCTGAGCAGGGATATCGCAGCTGCCTTGGCGTGATCAAACTAGCCAAAGCCTTCGGCTCGGGTCGTCTGGATGCCGCCTGCGAACGCGCGCTTGAGATCAACGCACATTCCTACACATCGCTGCATTCCATTTTGAAAAATGGTCTGGATCGCAAACCTCGAACCCGTGCCACGGAAGAGCCTGCAATCACACATCCCAATATCCGTGGCGCGGATTACTTCCATTGAAAAGGACCAGATATGCTTGATCACCCAACGCTGGATCAGCTCAAAACACTTAGGCTCGACGGTATGGCAGAAGCCTTCACCGAGATGCAATCTCAAGACGGCACTGCCGGGCTTACCCATGCTGAATGGCTGGGACTACTCATTGATCGCGAGACAGCCAGCCGTGAGACCAAGCGGTTCGAGAGCCGCATGCGCGCAGCAAAATTGCGCCATGTCGGTGCTGCCCCTGAGGACGTTGATTACAAAACACGGCGTGGCCTCGACAAAGCTCTGTTCCAGCAGATACTGACTGGGCGCTGGATCAAAGACAAACGCAATCTGATGATTACAGGCCCCTGCGGGGTCGGCAAAACCTGGCTGGCCTGCGCTTTGGCGCAAGCCGCCTGCCGTGATGGCGTTACCGTGCTCTATAAACGTATGTCACGCCTCTTTGATGAACTCGAACTGGCCCATGGGGACGGGCGTTTCCCACGGGTGTTTAAAGCGCTGACCAAAACCCAACTGCTGATCTTGGACGACTGGGCCCTCCGTGCCAATAAGTGTGAGACATTCCACTGGCCAAAGTTTACACTTGATGGCGTAGGAGAACGAACCCATGGTTATGCCTTCACAGACACCGCTTTCACCCGATACTGGACCTGATGATATTGTGCCCCCGCCACCGCCAACCCGCATGGTGACAGCGCCAGTGCAGCCTACAGCCGAGTTGACCGCTATCCCTAAGCGGAGAAGTTTCACAGCCAAATACAAACTGCGCATTCTGGACGAGACGGACCAAGCAGCAGACACAGGTGGTGTTACAGCCATTCTACGGCGCGAAGGGCTTTATTCTTCTGCGCTAACGGATTGGCGTCGGGCGCGCGCTGCAGGCTCATTGGGATCATTGCAGCCGCGTCAACGTGGCCCACAAAAAGCACCCGCCAACCCATTACAGGCCGAACTGTCCAAGGCTAACCGTGAAGTTTCAGCACTACGGCGGCGTCTGGACCAGGCGGAAGCCATCCTTGCAATCCAAAAAAAAGTGGCGACATTGTTGGACGAGATGGAGCAGACGCCAGAGCGCAGCGGCAAGTCATGATGGCCGTCGCGATTGCTCTGCCCTCAGGCAGCGGCCTGACCTCAGCCGTTTGCTCCGCGCTCTCTTTGTCGCGGGCAAGCGTTTTTCGCCATCGCGCTACATTGGCTGCTCCGCCACGCGCGGTAAAGCCACGTCCCCCCTCAGCGCGTGCCTTGCCGGAAAATGAACGGGCTCGGGTACTGGACCATCTGTGTGGGCCCAGGTTTACCGACCAGACCCCCACCGAGGTATTCGCCACTTTGCTGGATGAAGGCACCTACCTCTGTTCGATCCGCACGATGTATCGGATACTGGCCGCTCAGGGCGAAGTCATTGAGCGTCGCCGTCAGCGCACGCACCCTGTCTATCAAAAGCCGGAACTTCTAGCCGAAGCTCCCAATCAGGTCTGGTCTTGGGATATTACCAAGCTGATGGGCCCGGTGAAATGGTCTTACTTCTATCTCTATGTCATCTTGGACATCTTCAGCCGCCGTGTTGTTGGCTGGCGCATTGAGCAGGCCGAAAGCGCCAGCCAGTTCAAGGAACTGTTCATGGATGCGATGGGAAAGCATGCTGTTCCACGCGATCAGTTGACATTGCATGCCGATCGTGGCGGGCCAATGAAGGCAAAGACAACGGCTCTGATGCTGGTGGATCTTGGTGTGCTCAAATCCCACAGCCGACCCCATACCTCAAACGACAACCCGTTCTCAGAGGCCCACTTCAAGACGCTGAAATATCAGCCCGAATTCCCCAGGAAGTTTGAAACCATCGAGCAAGCTCGCGACTTTTGCCGCAGATTCTTTGCATGGTACAACGAACAACACCATCATGCAGGCATCGGACTCATGACCCCTGATCAGGTCCACTTTGGACAGGCCGAGGCTGTCTATGCCGCACGCCAAGCAACTCTCGAGGCTGCGTTCATCAGTACACCCGAGCGCTTCGTACTAAAACCGCCAAAACCACCTCAAATCCCGACGGCCGTCTGGATCAATCCACCAAAGCCAGAGAAAGAAAATCAAGCTTAAAGTCCAAATGCCACTGTCTCAAAGTCGTTGACACGTTCCGGGGGGCCGGAGCGTCTCAACGCCAGCCAACGACGTGACATGATGGAAATCGTTGAAGATCGATACGACGCTGGATCAATTCTGATCACAAGCCAATTGCCCACCGACGCATGGCATGATGTGATCGGCGAACCCACCTTCGCTGATGCCATCCTCGACCGCCTCATACACAACGCTTACCGCGTCCAACTCGAGGGACAGAGCATGCGAAAAAACAAACTCAAAACAGGTGACGAAAGCACCCAAAACTGATAATCAAAACTCAGGCCTCGCAGCCGCCAAACAAGGGGTGGCCGGATGTTCCGGAATCGGTGGCCGGATGCTCCGGAATACGCAGCTCCGTGGATGATGGCTCCTGTTGGAATGATTATCGTTTCCGTTCTCGCTTTTAACGCAGCAGGCGATGGCCTTCGTGATGCAATGGATCCCTATAGCAATGCCTAGTCTTGACCAAATTGAACACAAAGACCTTCTCTGCATTCAAAATGTGGCTGTCAGCTTCAAAACAGTCCTTGGCAAAGTGGATGCGGTTAAGGGTGTCAGCTACTCAGTTGCCAAAGGTGAAACCCTTGCAGTGGTAGGGGAATCCGGCTCTGGTAAATCTGTAACAGCCCGCGCGATTATGGGAATGCTGGCGGAAAACGCTACGCTGCATAAAAATGCGCAAATCCATTTTGATGGACGTGATCTTACAGCTCTCAGTGAATTGGAGTTCCAAAAGATCCGCGGCAATCGCATTTCCATGATCTTTCAGGAGCCGTTGACCAGCCTCAATCCAGTGTACCGCATTGGCGGGCAGATCGTTGAGATGATCCGTACGCACAAGCGGATTTCAAAGGCTGCAGCAAAGATTGAAGCGATCCGGCTGCTGGAAGAAGTGAGAATGCCAGACCCGGAAATCCGCTTCAGCCAGTATCCACACCAACTCTCTGGCGGACAACGTCAGCGTGTTATGATTGCCATGGCCCTTGCAAATGAGCCGGACCTTCTGATTGCGGATGAACCAACCACAGCGCTGGATGTAACGGTACAGGCCGAAATCCTGAGCCTGATGCAAGACTTGCAAACCAGACACAACATGGCGATCATTTTGATTACCCATGACTTAAACGTGGTTCGTCAGGTCAGTGACCGCGTTTGCGTGATGCGGGCAGGGGAAATTGTTGAAACCGGATCAACTGAAAAGGTCTTCAGCACTCCATCTCACCCATACACGCGCCATTTAATCGATAGTGAACCAACAGGCTTCCCTGATGCGTTGAAAGCAGGTCTACCTGAAATCGTGAGTGCAGATAAAGTGCGCGTGGTGTTCAGCTCCAAACATGGTAGCTTCCTGAAGCGGAAAACCAGAGATCTGGTCGCAGTCAACGACATCTCCTTGTCGATCAAGACCGGCGAAACACTTGGTATCGTTGGAGAGTCTGGCTCAGGAAAATCGACACTCGGCATGTCTATCATGCAATTGTTGAAGACAAATTCTGGGGTAATTACCTTCGATAATAAGCGCATCGACAATCTGACCAGGAAAGAGATGAAGCCGCTGCGAACCGATATGCAGGTTGTGTTTCAGGATCCATTTTCCTCGCTTAACCCACGTATGGTTGTTGGGGAGATCGTTGGCGAAGGATTGAAGGTTAACAATATCGGGGCATCGAGCAAAGAACGTCAGCAGATGGTTGTTGAGGCACTGGATTCTGTACAAATGCCCCGCAGTGCGATGGACCGGTTCCCTCATGAATTTTCTGGTGGGCAACGCCAGCGTATAGCGATTGCTCGCTCCATCGTTTTGAAACCTAAGTTTATGTTGCTGGACGAACCCACATCTGCACTGGATCTGTCGATTCAGGCGCAGATTATTGAGCTGCTCAAAGATCTGCGTGAGAAGTTGAGCTTGAGCTATCTTTTCATCAGTCATGATTTGAAGGTGATCAAAGCACTTTGTCATAATGTGATGGTCATGCAAAATGGCAATGTGGTTGAAACCGGAAGAACCATAGATGTGTTGCATAATCCGCAAACTGAATACACCCAGCGCTTGGTTTCAGCTGCGTATTTGTAAAAAAAATTGCACTGGAGGCGTTTGACCTCCAGTGCATAATACGAGCCATCGTGCGCTCTTTTGACTTTCCTGAGGGGGGACTAGAGCCCTCCAGCAACAAAGGGAACAGCAAGCGCCATCCGCAGTGTTGGTTCTACCGGTGAGCCAAGCGTTTTTGCACCTTTGAGCGCGTATCCAATCAAGCTGGTCACATAGTAGATGTCCGCTTCAACTGATTGCCCAGATGCCTGTAGCAATACCAGCAAATGAGCAGGCTCATGACGTTTCTGCTCATCCTCCAGCATAAAAGTATACTGAGCAATATCCCATTCACCTTCCAAAGGCACAAAGGGCCGTGCATGTCTCTCGTCGAGAAGTTTTTCACGTTCGGGATGGCATCGAAAGTTATGTGTTGGCGCAGGTGCATCCAACATGTCCTCAATCTGGCTCAAAGCGTTTCCCCTCTTTAAGTCAGAAAGGAGAGTGTTGAGCAAAGTCAGGAGTGCGGCCAGAGAATAATCATTATTGCGGTGTAATGTCGCATCTGCCTTTTATGCGGTGTTGTCTCAAGATTGGATGATTGTTGCATGCACCCGCGAAAACAATGGGTTTAATTTGTCACGTAAGTGCTGTGAAACTGTACTCTAGACAGCCAACGGATTCTTGCGTTGGCAATTTTCTCCCGAGCCAATTATTCCCCAAGGAGTGGCCCTATGAAAACTATGAATATAGCATCTATTGCCTTTGCATTTTCAGTGACGACAGCATTAGCTGAAGGGAACATTCCACAGCAGAATAATGACTGGTTTAAAGCTGGTGAAGCGGAGATTCAGAGTAAAATTGCGCAACAACCCATTACAAAGCCAGCAAAGAACATAATCTTGCTCATTGCAGACGGGAACGGTGTTGGCACCAATTACGCCACGCGTATCTTCGCCGGTCAGCAGAATGGGTTGTATGGGGATGAAAATGTTCTCCCTCAAGAAGCATTTCCAAATCTTGGTCTCGTGAAAACCTACAATGTGAACGCACAGACCCCAGACTCTGCTGGCACTGGTACTGCTATCCATTCGGGCGTAAAAACCAAAGCGGGTGTTCTGGGCGTTGATGAAACTCTGAACCGTGGAGATTGCTCTCAAGTTGAAGCTGCAAAGGTTGCGACGATCGCGGAAGTTCTTTCTGACCAAGGGAAATCGGTCGGAATTATTTCAACAGCGCGTTTGACCCATGCAACACCTGCATCCGCCTACGCTCATTCCGCAGATCGAGATTTTGAAAATAATTCCGATCTTCCGGAAGGCTGTGAGACTCCGGATATTGCGGTTCAGCTAATTGACCAAATGAAATCCGGCGTTGTGGATCTGGCTCTGGGCGGTGGGCGCAGTCAATTTCTTCCCAAGTCAGCCGTGGATGAGGAAGGTAAGAACGGAAAGCGTACTGATGATCGCAATCTCATTGATGAGGCCACAAAATCTGGCGTTTCCTATGTTGGTAGCGGTCCAGCGTTTAGTGAGCTGGATTTAAAATCGGACAATCCGATCCTTGGTTTGTTTGGGTCTTCTCACATGCAATACGAATATGACCGCACAGATGAACCATCCCTTGCCGAAATGGTAAAGGCTTCAATCACAGCATTGCAAGACAATGAAAGTGGTTATTTCCTGACTGTTGAAGCTGGCCGTGTTGACCATGCCAACCACGATGGTAACGCCTATCGCGCCCTGACTGATGGCGTTGCATTTGCTGAGGCGATCGCGATGGCGGATAAATTGACCAGTGATCAGGATACCTTGATCATCGTCACTGCTGACCATGGACACACAATTTCATTCAATGGGTATTGTGGCCGCGGAACGCCAATCCATGGCCTCTGTATGGGAGTTGATAATGATGGCGTGAAGCATACTGATCAGATCCAGACCATGAATGATGGTAAGCCTTATTCCGTGATCGGGTACATGAATGGCCCGGGATCTATCCTCAAAGAAGACCAAAACTGGGAAGGTTTCCGTCCTGACTTGACGCAGGCGCAAGCCTTGGACCCAGATTTTATACAGCAAGCCTTGTTGCCGCGCGATTCAGAAACTCATTCAGGCGAAGACGTTGCCGTTTATGCCCGTGGTCCCTGGGCACATCTTCTCAATGGTACCGTCGAGCAAAGCTACATCTTCAATGTGATGAATTACGCTGCAAACGCGAAGTAATCCCGATAAATGAATGGGTTAAAGGCTCGCTATGGGTGGGTCTTTTTCTTTGACCGTAATTTTGCCGGGGTTAGAGGCCAGTTACATCTCGAAATTCAGAGTCACGTATCGTAGGTTTCGAAGCTTAATCATATTTTACTGCGAGTGTTTATGACGGAATTCGAAAGCAAACTGGAAACCGCTCTCTTGGAGCATGACAACAGCGAAGACGCCAGCCATGATCTGTTCCATGCCCGCCGTGTTAAACTTGCAGCGTTGGAAATATCCAAACGGCGTAATGAGGGGGATCATGAAGTCCTTATTGCAGCAGCTTACCTGCATGACCTCGTGAATGTACCAAAAAATTCACCAGATAGAGCCAAAGCGTCCACGTTGTCTGCACAAGCTGCTGAACCAATACTAAGGAATCTGACGGTTTCTGACGAGCAAATTACCAGTATCCAGCACGCAATTGAGGCACATAGCTTTTCAGCCGGAATTGAACCTAAAACAATTGAAGCTCAGATCTTGCAGGATGCTGATCGATTGGAATCTGTTGGTGCCATTGGCATCGCACGAACATTCTACATCGCAAGCTCAATGAATTCAGGCCTGTTTGATGGCGGTGATCTGTTTGGTGAAAACCGCGACCTTAATGATAAGACATACGCCGTCGATCATTTCGCACTCAAACTCCTGCAACTGCACAAAACCATGTGTACGAAGGAGGGCCGCGAAGTTGCCAAAGAACGAACTGATTACATGATTGGATTTTTAAAGCAGTTGGCTGCCGAGACGGGCTTTGATTACCCAGCCGGCAACGAGCGTTGGTCTTAAACTCCCAAAGAAAACGACTGGCAGAGGTCATTAAATTAGAGCACTGCCAGCTCTGAAAATGCAATATTAGGGTCTTGAATAGTCTGCTCAAATGGACCATCCGGTTTTTCCATGGTTTTGAGAAGGTTCATACCCAGCAGCATTCCAGCTTCTTGAATGTTCTCATCGATATTATCGATATTTGGGTCAATCTGGTGCAACGTTTGAGAACTGGATTTCACCACAGCATCAAACGCAATGCCGCGCTCTTTGCCTGCTTGCCGATACCCACTTGCAATCGCGAGGAAAGAGGTTTCACCTGGGCAGATAAACCCATCAGGAGCGTTGTCAGAAGCTGCTATGTTGCGGGCCCACTCATTGATTTCGTGCATGTCAGAATCAAGGTTTATACCCTCAGGAATGTAGCATTCCAGCCCTTCTTGACGAATTGCTCGCATATATCCGTAGTTCAGATGCTGATGGAAGCTGAAGATATTGGGCGGCAGGATTATACAAATCCGGCGGCGACCTTTTTGCATCAAGCGCAAGACGGATTCAAATGCAAATTTCTCGTTATCGTAGTCAACATAGGAATGTTGGTAGCCAAACTCTGTGCGCCCATGGGTCGAAAACGGAAAGCTGAGTTCTCGAAGCATCCGCACACGTTCATCGAACGGGCGGGTACGAGAGAAGATAATGCCATCTGCCAATTTATTGCGCACAATATAGTTCACTGGATCAATCGGATCCCCGCCGAGAAACTGCGGTGTGACGTTGAGATGGAAATCGGTGCCTGCAAGAGCATGCGCCACGCCCGTAATGAGAGAGGTTCCAAACCCGAGAATCTCATTATGCGGGTCGAGAATCAGAGATACAACTTTGGTCTTCCCAGTCCGCAAACGTTGTGCTGCACGGTCTGGTACATACCCAATTTCTTTGGCAATGTCGCCTACGCGTTTACGCGTGGAAAGGGCAATCTTTTCATCACCCTTCAGTGCTCGTGAAACGGTTGTTACCGCAAGACCGGTAATTTCCGCAATGGTTTTCTGAGTTGGTCTCTGACCCGCAGGAAGAGAGGGAATTGGTGGTTTTTCTAATTTCATAACGAACCAGTTTACCTCCCGTAAGTTGTACATTAGAGCTGTTATAACGATATAATTATCATACTGAAGCCCATCTGATAAAAAAAGACCATTTATGTCAATGCTTTCAAATTCCTCATTGACAGGTGAGATAGTTATAACGTTATAAGTGATATGTTAGTCTAATTTTTGTGTAATATCTATGTTGTGATTGGGAGGCGACACATGCACAAGCTTTTAATAAAAACGACGTCCGTTCTGGCTCTTCTGGCCGCGTCTGCAACTGCTACAGTTGCAAGCGATGTTGAAGTTCTTCACTGGTGGACTGCTGGTGGGGAAGCCGCAGCTCTTAGTGTTCTCAAGGACGATCTTGAATCACAGGGCATCGGCTGGGCTGATATGCCTGTTGCCGGTGGTAGCGGTGAAGCAGCTATGACTGTTTTGCGCGCCCGTGTAACCGCTGGTAACGCACCTACTGCAGTTCAAATGCTTGGGTTTGATATTCAGGATTGGGCAAAACAGGGCGCTTTGGCAAACTTGAATGCTGTAGCTGAAGCTGAGGGCTGGGATGAAGTTGTTCCAGAAGCGCTCCAGAAATTTGCAAAATTCGACGGCCAGTGGATTGCTGCACCTGTTAACGTGCACTCAACTAACTGGGTTTGGGCAAACAAAGCCATTCTTGATGCGAACGGTATTGCTGTTCCGCAGACTTGGGAAGACTTCACGGCAGCTCTTGCTAAGTTGAAAGCTGCTGGCGTAACTCCACTGGCTCATGGTGGCCAGGCATGGCAGGACGCAACGCTTTTTGATGCTATTGTTATGAGCACGGGCGGTCCAGCTTTTTACCAAGCAGCTTTGATTGACCTTGATGAGGATGCGCTTGGTTCTGACACCATGAAAGAAGCCTTCGATCGCATGGCCGTTTTGCGCGCCAATGTTGACGATAACTTCTCCGGTCGTGACTGGAACCTTGCAACTGCAATGGTTATCAACGGTGAAGCTGGTTTCCAGATGATGGGTGACTGGGCAAAGGGTGAATTCCTCGGTGCTGGCAAAAAACCAGGCGAAGATTTCCTCTGTTTCCGATTCCCGGGTACTCAGAATCAGGTCACTTTCAACGCTGATCAGTTTGCTATGTTCGATCAGGGTGGACAGGTGTCTGAAGAACAGGCAGCTCTTGCTAAAGCGATCCTTTCTCCTGAATTCCAGGTTGCGTTTAACGTTGTGAAGGGGTCTGTTCCTGCTCGTACTGATATTTCAGACGAAGCCTTTGACTCATGTGCAAAACAGGGCATGAAAGATCTCGCAGCAGCAGCATCAAGCGGTAACCTGTTCGGTTCTATGGGACATGGGTATGGTGCTCCAGCTTCCATCAAAAACGCTGTTTATGACGTTGTAACTGCACACTTTAACGGCGAATTCGATTCCGCAACTGCAGTTGTTGAGTTGGTAGACGCTATCTCTATCGCGAAGTAATCCAAATGGGGCCGGTTTTCATCGGCCCCATTTTTTTGATCAATAACAATAGTATCTAGGGGCAGGGATCATGGTCGATCAGACCACTTCATCCGTTGCCATGGCTGCGAATATCGCATCGCCAACGGCAGTAAAACCGGACCTGCGGACAAGACTTCAGAATCTCATTCCCAAATTGGTGCTCTCACCGTCCTTGGCTTTGATCCTGGTCTTTGTCTACGGATTTATCATTTTCTCAGTCTATTTATCATTCACTGGCAGTCGTCTTCTGCCATCCTATGATTGGGTTGGACTGGAAAACTACGAAAAGTTGTTTCGGTTGCGACACTGGTCCGTGGCAATCACCAACCTCGGAATTTTTGCCAGCCTGTACATCGGAATTTGTACAGTCATCGGCTTGAGCCTCGCTATTTTTCTGGATCAGAAAATCCGTGGCGAAGGGTTCCTGCGCCCAATCTTCCTGTATCCAATGGCGCTTAGCTTTATTGTGACAGGGACAGCGTGGAAATGGTTCCTTGATCCGGGTATCGGCCTTGAACACACCATGCAACTTTGGGGCTGGACAAGTTTTGAGTTTGACTGGATAAAAAACCGCCATTTCGCCATCTACACGGTGGTTATTGCAGCTGTCTGGCAAACCAGCGGGTTCGTCATGGCCATGTTCCTTGCTGGCTTGCGGGGCATCGACAACGAAATCCTGAAAGCAGCACAGATCGACGGTGCGTCTAATTGGAATATGTACCGCCGCATTATTATTCCGCAACTGCGTCCAGCGTTTTTGTCTGCCTTTGTAATCTTGTCTCACCTTGCCATTAAGTCATACGATCTCGTCGTTGCCTTGACAGGTGGTGGTCCGGGCAGGGCAACAGAAGTGCCTGCAACCTTCATGTATTCTTATACGTTTACGCGAAACCAGATGGGTATCGGCGCAAGCTCCGCGGTGATCATGCTGATGACCATTGCTGCAATCATGATACCTTATCTTTATGCCGAACTGCGGGAGAAGAAATAATGTCCGTAGCCTCGTCAGACACAGCTATCAGCACAGGCCGCATTACGCGCGCGGTCATCTACTTGGTGTTGATCCTGTTTGCGCTGTTCTATCTGCTGCCTTTTGCAATCATGGTGCTGAACTCCGTTAAACCTCTCTCCGAGATTACCGGTGGCAATATGATGTCATTGCCGCAAGCCTTCACGTTGGAGCCATGGTTCAAAGCATGGAACAGTGCCCAAGTCGGCATTGAGCCAACTGGCTTGAAACCATACTTCGTGAACTCACTCAAGATGGTGTTGCCAGCGGTGACCATCTCAACCATTTTGGGTGCACTCAATGGCTATGTGCTTACCAAATGGCGCTTTAAGGGCGATACAATCCTGTTTGGCTTGATGCTATTTGCCTGCTTCATTCCGTTCCAGATTGTGCTGATCCCAATGGCACGCGTCCTCGGTTTCCTGGACATTGCCGGCACCACGCCGGGTCTTGTTCTGGTCCATGTGGTCTATGGCCTCGGCTTCACCACGCTGTATTTCAAAAACTACTATCAGGTGTTCCCCACTGAGTTGGTTCGCGCCGCGCAGATTGATGGGGCAGGGTTCTTCCGCATCTTCTGGCGCATCATGCTGCCAAGCTCGGGGCCAATCATTGTGGTCTCTGTCATCTGGCAGTTTACAAACATCTGGAATGACTTCCTGTTCGGTGCATCATTTGCTGATCTGGATAGCCAACCGATGACGGTTGCCCTCAACAACCTCGTCAACTCTTCAACGGGCGTCAAAGAATATAACGTTCATTTTGCCGGAGCGATCATCGCTGCACTTCCAACTCTGTTGGTGTACATCGTGGCTGGCCGCTACTTTGTAAGAGGCCTGATGGCCGGATCGGTGAAGGGATAAGTACTATGAGCTTTTTAAAAATAAACAACACCACCAAATCCTACGGCTCAACCAAAGTGCTGCACAACATCGATATCGACGTGCAGGAAGGGGAATTCCTCGTTCTCGTTGGTCCATCAGGGTGCGGTAAGTCTACTCTGTTGAACATGATCGCAGGCCTTGAGGATATCACCTCCGGTGAGATCTCCATCAAAGGGCAGACCATGAACGGGGTCCACCCGTCCAAGCGTAACATTGCCATGGTGTTCCAGTCATACGCGCTGTACCCAAACATGACTGTTGGGCAAAACATCACCTTTGGTCTGGAAATGCACGGTGTTGCCAAATCCGAACGCGAGAAGTCTATGGGCACAGTGGCAGAAATGCTGCAAATCACACCATTACTGAATCGCAAACCGGGCCAACTTTCAGGCGGTCAGCGCCAACGTGTGGCTATGGGGCGTGCATTGGTTCGTGACCCGGATGTCTTCCTGTTTGATGAACCGCTCTCCAACCTTGACGCAAAACTTCGCGTTGATATGCGGACTGAAATCAAGAAGTTACACCAGAAACTGGGCACAACGATTGTCTACGTTACCCATGACCAGATCGAAGCGATGACGCTTTCAACACGCATCGCGGTGATGAATGGCGGGTACGTCCAGCAGCTTGGGTCGCCCAAGGAAATCTATGACACGCCGACAAACTTGTTTGTTGCAAGCTTCATGGGTTCCCCAAGCATGAACTTGCTGCCAGCGAAAGTAATCGCCAATGGGGATGGCATTTTTGCGCAAGTGACAACAGGTCTGCAAGAACAGGTGAATCTCAAGTTCTCGCAGCCGACCGAAGCTCTTAAAGCTTTTGATCAGAAAGAGATTATCCTGGGTATCCGCCCAGAAGCAATCACAGATCCAGATGGTGCAGACCGCAAAGCAGGCCATGTGGAGCAGATCATGAACCGCGTGATCGTGACAGAGCCAGCAGGCTCCGATACCTACGTGATGTCGTCTCTGAATGGTAAAGACTGCAACGCGCGTATGCGTGCTGATGCATTGGTGAAAGCTGGTGAAGACGTGCCATTCGCGATCAATATGGATAAGGCTCTACCTTTCGATCCAGTCTCCGAGTTGCGGATCGCATAAACACGACACAGTTACAAATCACAAAAAGCCGGCTTGAAAAACAAGTCGGCTTTTTGCTTGCTTAGTGTGCCTCGAGTTCCGCAATCTCGTCGTCCATAAGCGCTTGCCATTCTGCTTGAGTAACTTCTACGATCCTGTAGGGACCAACTGCCACGCTGCAAAGCACAACATTAGCAGCCAACTCCCGCAGCCTTTTCAAAGTGATGAGTAAATCCGCCTTATCTCCCCCATCATTGGTCATGATCAGTGTACGGAACGTGTTGTTATCTAAATAGATTGTGTCACCAGTAAAGAGATAATTCTTTCCGGTTGGAGAGGGGTAGTAGAAGCAAAGATTATTGTCGGTATGCCCAGGCGTATAAAGTGCCTGAAAGTCGTCTGAACCGGTAAAAGGTCCATTCCCTTGAAGATACCTGTCGGGAGTGGTGTCACTGCTAAAGTGGCGAGCAGCCCTCTCATGAGCAATCAGTTTGGAGCCGAGTGCAAACCGGAGATCTCCAAGGCTCTGGGTAATCTCATGGTTATGGGTCAGATACTGTTCATCAACACCGCCCAACTCTCGAAGACTACTGATACTTTCCAAGTCATCAAAGTGCGAAATCAGTATGTTTCGCTCAGATGTTTTGAGCAAGTAGGCGTGGGAGGATAACGTTCCAAACCTCTTCTCCAATGGGACCTGCCATAAGTCGTCATAGATCTGGTTCATTTGTCTCTCCGCATTGTGATTTGTATCTTGTTGTGTTTTGTTCTAATTCCTCAAGTAATGTTGAGGTCAAGAAGATAATGAAAGGATAGCCAATGGTATCCGCAATGGGTTTGACAGTGGGGCAGGTGGCTGAAAGGAGTGGATTGGCTGTATCAGCTATACATTTCTATGAGGAAAAGGGCTTGGTCTCCTCGTGGCGCAACAACGCCAATCACCGCCGTTATTCTGCTGCGGTTCTCCGTAAAATAGCGGTGATAAAGGCTGCACAAAAACTGGGTGTGTCATTAAAAGAAATCAAAGCAGCAATGGAGCAGCTTCCAAACGAGAAGAAGATTACGGCTGCAGATTGGGCGAAGCTCTCTACGTGGTGGCAGCAGGATCTTGATAAACGCATTGCTGAGCTTCAAGATCTAAGAGAAGGTCTGAATGAGTGCATTGGCTGTGGTTGCCTGTCTTTGACCGATTGCCACCTGCTAAATCCAGAGGATAAGCTCGCAAAACAAGGGGCAGGAGCGCACCTATTAGGCTGGCGCAGTCAAGGAGGTGGTCATCATGAATGACTCCGCGAAACCAACCTTTTGCGAGCAGGTCTTGACTCCAAACGGGAACTCCAAAACTGAATATCTCTGTTGAACCAAGAGGATAAGCAGGCGCTGATGCAAGCGCCCATTGGTTCGCTAAAGCAGTGCTATGCCAACGCTCATTCCACCACATACAAAGAGTGTCTGCCCGGTGATAAAGCTGGATTTGGGATCAGCAAAGAACATGAACGCATTGGTGATGTCCTCAGGTGTGCCAATCCGCCCAACTGGAATGTTCTCCGCTAGCTTTTCTTCTTGCTCACTCCCCTTGGGAATTATTCCCCAAAAATTGTCTGTCAAAACAGGACCCGGCGCCACAACATTCACGGTGATTTGATGCTGTGCCAACTCCAATGCCCATGTGCGAGCCATCCCAATCATACCGGCTTTGGACGCGCTGTAGGCAGTGCGGGTTTTTGCACCGAGGGCTGCCCGTGAGCCATTGAACAGGACGCGCCCAAACTTGCACTCTTTCATGCTTGGCAAAAACGCTTTGAGCAATGTGAGCGCTGACCCAAGATGAAGCTGAGCCAAGTCACTGATATCGTCAGGTTCAGCCTCTTCCACCAGATTAGGGATAATCATACCAGCGTTGTGAACCAGATGGGTTACATCATGTTGCGCCGCAATGGTTTTTGCAACGTCACTGACTTGTGCTTTGTCGAATAAATCGGTCTTGTAAAACTCAAGGTTTTCGTGGCTAAACTCCGGTTCACGGCGAGAGATGCAGAGAACCTTGTATCCGGCATCCAGCATTTCCTTGGCGAGAGATGCACCGATGCCCTTGTTACCACCGGTGATAACTGCTGTGTAGGAGGGGGGCATCACTGTTCTCCTTTCGGGACGAGTGCCAACACCCGCAACGGGCTTCCTGTTCCATTTTTAATCTTGAGGGGAGCACACAGGATCATCGCACCGGTCGCTGGCAGCAGGTCTAGATTTGCCATGCACTGCAACCCATACTTACCGGCTCCATGAAGGTAATAATGCGCAGGATAAGGTGGGGTATAATGCATGCCTTGCCCTGCGTCTGTACCAACAGTTTCAGTTCCAAATCCACGAATATTGCGATGCTCTATCAAGAGCTTAATGGCGTCTGGCGTTGGCCCCGGTGAGTGCGGGCCATCATCTTGCATGTTAAGATAAGCAGCCCCTTTGCGCTTGCCCCAGTCCGTCCGCATAAAGACCCAGCAACCTTCTGGGATGCGCCCATGTTCGGCTTCCCAGTTCTCAATCATTGCAGGTGTCAGTTCAAAATCAGCATCAGCTGCTGCACCATCAGAGCAATCAATTACAACCACCGGGCCAATGAAGTTTTCAGAGGGGATAGAATCCACGGTGTTGTTGGGCAGATCCTTGCCGGAAACCCAGTGCGAAGGTGCATCAAAATGCGTACCGGTGTGTTCCGAGCACGTAAATGTATTCCACTTCCATGCCGGTCCGCGATGATCGTAGGCAGATATCTCCTCCATACGGAAACGGGCACATTGTCCAAACTCAGGGGGAAGAACAATCACGGGAAAGTCCGGGTCCAGCGTGTGTGTGAGGTCTACAATTTCGACCTCACCACAAACCAGAGCGCTGCTGAGCATCTCAAGTGCTGTTTTCTGTTTGTCTGCAACAAGTTCCATAGTTACAGCGCCTCCAAGCTAGTGAGTTCTTTTTCAAGCACTTTCGGGCTTTCCATAAACTTCCGGCGGATGTCTTTTGCAACATCACCAACGTAAACATCCTCCAATCCATTCTGCAAAGCTTTCACCAATTCTCTGGCTAGGGCGTTTGCAGGCACTTTGGGTGGAGGAAGCGGCTGATGCCATTCATCATCCGTTGGGCCAGTGTAAACGTTCACAACCCGAATACCGGAGGTGGCCAATTCTGCGCGTAAACACTGCGAGAACGAATGAGCAGCGGCGTTGGAGGCCGCGAAGCTGCCAAAGGCCGGACTATTTATGAGAGAATAAACCGAGAGAACGTTGACCCAGGCCACAGCGCAATTAACGCCGTCTGCACTGCGTCCAGCCATTCCGGGTGCAAAGGCTTGTGCCAGCCGCATAAGGCCGAAATAGTTGACTTGCATCTCGTCCATAGCAAATCCAATATCATCGCGATCCTGAATGCCACCGGGCCTTACAAAACGGGCGTTGTTGATGAGGATATCAACCTTGCCCCCAATCTCGGCTGCCAGCTCTTTAACGGAAGTGGTATCCGTCACATCAAGTGGAACAACCTCAACTCCTTGAAGGCGTTGCAGTTCCCTGCGCCACTGATACGGGCGCCAGCCCTCCGCCTCGCCAACAAACACTGTAGACGCCCCAGCAGAAAGCAACTGATTTGCAAGAGCCATACAATTGGGATTACGGGCATCTGTAATCAGTATACGGCGGTGTTTGGGGTCACAAGTGAGTTCACGAAGCTGCATATCATCCCCTTGATTAGCGGTGTCTTCCAGCGGCATAGCAAGAAAAACACTCTGACCGGATTTGTCTAACCGATTGATCAGCCGCACATTATCGCTCACCTCAACATCACCATGCAGATGGCATATGACTGAAGGGCCGATATCCAGTTGCACAGTCCCTAATCTCCAAGGCATGCGTTCTTTAAAGTAGGTGCTGGTGCTAGTGCGCACGGTCGATGTGGCGATCAGCTTGCCAAGCGGAGAAACCTCCTGCCAGATCAAGTTATTAGATAAACAATGACTGCAAGCATCTCGCGCAGGATATTGAATTGACACACATTCCGGTTCTCCGCAAACTTGCAACATAAACCGGCCTTCAGCGGCAGCTGCAGCCAAAAACAACGCAGTTCGACTGCGAAGATGCGACGGCAGAGTAGGGACACGGGTACGAAGCTGAGGGTTCTTTTTGAGTGGCTTTTGGATGGGAGTAACCATCAGTTATTCCCCCGCAAAATAGCAGCGCTGGTACAAACACCGCGATCATAGTTGATGACACCAAAGCCGGAAACCAAAGCAGTGTTGGCACCGCTCACCTGTGTTCCGTCAGCTGTCCCAGTCACTTGGCGCAGAGCTTCCACAAGCCCGATAAACCCACCAGCAGCCCCGGCCTGACCGGCAGAAAGCTGCCCGCCAGAAGTGTTGTGGGGGAAATTGCCATTAATTGTCAGGTCTTTATCAGCAAGGAACTGAGCAGCTTCCCCTTTGCCACAAAACCCAAGATCTTCTATCTGCATCATGACGATGATGGGATAATCATCATAGCTCTGTAGGATATCTATTTTGTCTGGACCGTGACCAGCCATCTCGTAAAGCTCGTCGATGTCCATAGCCCAACCGCCGCGCATTTGTATGGGATCCTCAGGAAAAGCGTTGTGGCGCTCAATGGTTGCGCTGATGTGTGCGTAAGGTATCCCCGCTGCCACCGCATCTTCTTCCCGCATCACCAGAAAACTCTCCGCTCCAGCCACAGGCATGACGCAATCATATAGAGTGATCGGATCACTGATCTCGCGGCCCAGTAAATACTCGCTCATGGTGAGCGGCTTTTTCATTATTGCGTTCTTGTTCCTCAACGCATTTTCCCGCTGAGACACACAGATTTTGCCAAAATCTTCCCGTGTCGCACCAAACTCGCGCATGTAATAATCGGTCAGCAACGCAAAGCAAGCATTGGGCCCGCCAGCGCCATATGGGTAGGAGGCATCCTGCGCAAAGCGCGAGAAACTACTCAACATCCTCCGAAAACTATCCACGTGGTTGGTATCACCTGCTACACAAGCCACCACGTTTGCATCGCCGCTTTGAACGGCACGAGCAGCGCGGCGAAGAGCGCTTGGGCCACTTGCGCCGCCCTGTGGAATGTGGTCCAGCCAGCGAGGTATCAACCCCAGATGCTGGGTTAATCCCACAGCTGTATCAGGAAACAGCGAGAAGCTGGAGACGGAAAACCCGTCAATGTCCCGTGGCAATAAACCGGCAGACTTGATTGATTCTCTGAGCGCTTTGGCAATCCACCAATGTGCGGTCTCAACCGAGTAACGCTCATACGGCGTGCTGGCAGGCGCTGCCAACACCACTCCGTCATACCCCATGCGTTTTCGAGTTATACTCATGAAACCAGCTGCCTCCGCTTTAAGTGTGTAGTGTTGAAGGTCATAGAATTATCAAGCAATTCAAGGGCTTGCTGCTTTAGCGTCGCTCGGTGAATTTTTTGCGTGGAAGTGAGTGGAAGTGCGTTGCTAAAGGAGATAAAGCCCGGAACCTTGTAATAGGCCATCCGTTCCAACCCCCAGCGCACAATTTCCTCTGCCTGAGCCTGCGTTTTGTCCTTGCGCCATACAATAGATGCAAAAACTTCATTCTCGCGGATAGGGTCAGGAACAGGGCAAACGGCGACAGCCTCAATGTCTGGATGCTGCATCAAGACCGATTCCACATCAACAGCGGCGATGTTTTCACCACTGCGGCGGATCACGTTCTTCTTGCGATCAACAAAAAAGAAATCCCCGTCCGTGTCACGTCTGACAATATCACCTGTATGGAACCAACCGCCCTCCCAAGCCTCCAAGGTCGCAGCCTCATCCTTGAAGTAGGAGGAGAAGAACCCTGCGCGCGGCGAGGAGCCTTTGCGCCTCACCAACAGCTCACCGGGTTCTGTACCCTCAATCGGAGTTCCATCATCGCCCATGATGCACACATCCATCTCAGGGCCCGGATGGCCGAGGCAACTCATGCCGCGTTTGCGAGGTTCCGTATTTGCTGCAATCACTGAGCCTGCGCCGGTTTCTGTCATAGCCCATGCTTCGACAAGGGGAATGTCGAAGCGCTCTTCAAACGGAATGTGCAGCTTGGCATCTATGCCCGCGCCAAACCCAAACCGAGCGGAATGCGCCTTGTCTTCAGGTGCATTCGGCATGCTCATCAAAATGGACGGCATCACACCCAGATAATGCAGGCAAGTCGCATTTGCGTCACGAACGTTTTGCCACCATGATCGGGGGTGGAACCTATCGAGAACTGTCAGACACCCCCCAACAGCGATCATTGCCATGGCAGAGTAAGTCATCGCGTTCATGTGGAAGATTGGCAGCGGCGTAATCATACGCTCACCGTCTTCACTCAAGGAGCATATGCCGCCCGCATTGGCGTACCAGTGCCCCGCCTCCAGAAAGTACAGGTTGGAAAGCACACAGCCTTTGGGGCTTCCGGTGGTGCCGGATGTGTAAAGCATCGCCGCAGGATCTCCCTGCTTGGCAACGTAATCGTCCTTGGCACAAGTCTCATTCAAAACGGGCAGCTCTTCGCCAAGCACAGCAACGGGAAAATGCTGCTCACTGTCTTGCGCTGCTCGTTCCAGATCCGGTCGCCGCGCATCAATGCAAACTGCAAGAACGGGCTCGGCATGCCACCCGATATATTCCAGCTCAGAGCTTTGCAGATCCGGGTTGATGGGCACAATAACAACACCAAGGGCATTGAGCGCGATCCAGTGCAGGAAGAATGCAGGCCGGTTCTCCATTAGAACAAGAACCCGGTCTCCGGCTCTCAATCCAGCAGCATTATAGGAGGTCACAGCATCTTTGATCTGCGCATAGGCCTGCTTGTAGGTGATCTCACCCGCACCAATACCGTAAATACCAGCGGTTTCTGGCAGCACATTCAAGAAAGGGCGGTCCGGCCATTTAAGAACTGCTTTGCCAAACACATCATAGATAGATCGTTCTGTATTCATAAAAGCTACCTAGATAAACAGCTGGATGTTGCCAAAGGCAGCATCGCAGTTGAGCAGATCGACCCGCTTCAGTTTCATGCGTAACTCACCATCTATCATCGTGAAATGATGGTGCACCGTTGCAGCCAGCAAGAACTGGTTATCAAGCCGCGCCTCCACGTAATGCACGGAAGTGCGCGTGGTGTAAGACTCTGAGACACTGTCAAACTCTTCAATACTTGGCCGGTTAAGGATGTGAGAACAGCGGCTTTTTGGTTTTTGTGAAAACGTCCGCAAACCGTTCAAACGCTCAACGCGCAGCTTCCGCAAAAACTCATCCTCATACATAAGGGAGCTCATGTTTTTCGGGTCACGTTGTTGGTAATCCAGCGGCATCCAGTAGTAGCTGTCCGGCCCCCACAACTCCAGCCATTCATCAAAGCGGCCTTCATCAATGAGGCGGGCCTCAAGGTAGACAAAGTCAATCAAGTCATCACGCGTCGGCAAGGTCATGAGCGTCTGCCTCCATGCTTTTTAAGATAAAGGTCTTCCATGCGTGGAGTTGGTTGCGCATCTGGCGTTCAGTGGTTCCGTTCTCAACCGCTTCCACCTCAAAATCCTCGCCCTCTTCATAAAGGCGCTGAACGTTGATCCATTCCAGCTGGTCGGACTGCAAACCTTCCTGTGCGCGCTCATACATTTCCAGATCATCATGCCCAACAATGGAGGTCGGCGCGTTGATCAGCCGGTTGTACATGGCCGTGCGTTCCAAAAGCATGTCAGGTGCATCTACCAGCCGGAAGATGTAACTCTCCACCAGCGTCTTATCTGCTGCTATGGGGATGAACACCCGCAGCTGCTGGATTGGCCCTTTGATCATGATGTTCGGGAAATAAACGGTGTTATGCCGGTTCTCACCAAGAATGCTCTTGGCTCGTTCCTCACCATAGGCTTCCACCATCTGCTCCAAGTATCCCGGAATAGCCGAGTAATCTGAGTGGATTGAGTGGTGAACACCAGTGTGACCATGCCCATTGGGCCATGTGCGAATGCCCATGTCCTCAAAAAACTCATAGGGCGACATGAACGGCGCTATCACCTCCATCGCCATAGGCGTTTTGGTGGTCTCATCCTTGTCCATACTCTCCCAGATCTTCACGGCAGTCCCGGCGGAGCTTTCATGCGCGACCATCGGGTGGCAGGTGTCGGTCTGGTTATCGACGAGCATTTTCCAGTTGCAGTTATGCATGTAGCGCAAAGGTGGGCCAGCGACTTCCAGCTTCCCCGCGGGGGAGCGATCCACCATATTATCGAGGGAAGACAGAGAGTTCCCGAAGTACTCCTCAAAGCTGATGCCGTCTTGCTTCAGACGTACGAAGATAAAGCCGCGGTAATTCTTCACACCGCCAACAGCAGGCAAGCCGTTCTGGCCCGCTTCGCTCTCCTCAAATCCGGTGTTTTTGTAGCCCTTCTTCAGCGGAATGGCCAAGAGCTTACCGTTGGTGCGGAAGGACCACGCATGATACGGGCAACGAAAGAACTTGCCGGTGTTGCCGCTGCGGTCGATGACAATCTTGGTGCCCTTGTGAGGGCAGCGATTGTGCAACACATGCACATCACTATCGGTGTGCCGCACCAGCAAAATGGGTTGTCTTGCAACATCGGTCGCGAAATAATCGCCAGCGTTGGGCACCTGACTATCATGCCCCACATAAACCCAAGTGGACGCAAACAGGTGCTTCATTTCAATATCGAAGACTTCGGGATTGATGTAAACATCCCGGTGAACCTCAGCAGGGCGGATGAGATCGCGCACCGCCTGCGGGTTATCTTTGTACTTAGGCGCCATAAGCTTCTCTCCCCAAAAGCCTAGAGTGAATTTTGAAAGCGTAGTCCCGAAAAATGCTCCCGGTTTTCGAATAGGATTACGCGTGAAAACTGGGAACCTACTTCAGAGGTCCAATAGTAATCGCTTGGATTTTGCCCGTGATACGCATATGTGCATCACGTCATTGGCGGCTTTCTCATCATCTGAAAGCACCACATCGCGATGGTCCGGCTCTCCCTCCAGAACATCAACCTGGCAAATTCCACAGTCGCCGCGCTGACAGTCATAAACGAGGTCAACGCCGCCGCTCTCCAAAACATCAATGATGGATTTATCGGAGGGCACCCAAAACACCTCACCGGAGGATTTTAACGCAACTTCAAATCCGTCGGCCTGCTGCTCAGAGGCGCCACTGGCAAACAGTTCAAAGTGGATGCGCTCTTTCGGGAAACCAGCAGCAAGCGCTGTTTCCCGCACCACCTCGATCAACCCCTTCGGGCCGCATACATATATATGGCTCTCTGGATCGAGCGTTGGCACCAGAGCCTTCACATCCAGACAGCTACTTGCATCATCATCACTGTAGAGACGAAGGGCAGGGCCACATAGTTCACCAAGCTCCTCCTTAAACGCCATCTCCTCCAGCGCGCGGCCAGAGTAATGCAACGTGTAAGGTCTGGAATCCCGTTTAAGGCTTGAGGCCATGCTGATCAGGGGCGTAATTCCAATTCCGCCAGCAATCAAAACAGAAGGACGGTCATCCTCAATGAGCGGAAAATCGTTCTTAGGCGGCTTGACCTTAACCCTTTGGCCTAACTGCAATCCATGCATATGAACAGATCCACCGCGACCCGTCTCCTCCAAAAGGATACCAAGCGTGTAGCGTTGATTCTCATGAGGTAAGGTGTTTCCAAAGTCGATCAGTGAATAGTCACGAAGCGTCCCGTCACTCACTTCC
This sequence comes from Pseudovibrio sp. Tun.PSC04-5.I4, assembly GCF_900104145.1. NCBI lineage: Bacteria > Pseudomonadati > Pseudomonadota > Alphaproteobacteria > Hyphomicrobiales > Stappiaceae > Pseudovibrio > Pseudovibrio sp. Tun.PSC04-5.I4. The sequence continues at coordinate 1,182,912 of NZ_FNLB01000006.1, forward strand.
ACGCACAGATGCGCACCAGCGGAAAAACCATCAAGTCTCTCTGTGGTCTCGGCCTTTAAATCAAAGACCTTGATTCTTGGGGTAACCGTCCGAACACCCTCAATAATAAGTGTTTTCATGCTTTTGGCATCCTCCCTCAGAGCCAAAACTGGGACCCTTCTCGCGTAAAATTATTGAATTTAATATGCTATATCATATAATATTATGTCAACGGAAAAACTGAATAATAGTTGCCATTTCATATTAGTGCTTGATTAAACGACCGGATGTGTGCACATTTTTTGCCATCCAACTTGTATTCTCTGGGGAGGGAGAACATGAACAAAAAACTCAAGATACTTGCATCTGCAGCTATTGCTGCATTTACGATCAACACAGCCGCTGTGGCGCAGGAGACGGTCCTGCGTATGTCCAGTTGGTTGCCGCCTGCCCACCCAATTGTAAAGGGCATGATGGTGCCTTGGGCCGCGAAGGTAAAGGAAGTGACGCAGGGACGCGTTTCTGTCCGAATCCTAGACGCTCCGCTTGGCCCACCACCGTCGCACTTCGACCTTGCTGCAAATGGAATCGCTGATCTCACTTATGGTGTTCATGGCTATACGCCGGGCCGTTTTAAACTGACTCAGATCGCTGAACTGCCATTCCTTACCAAGGACGCAACCAGCCTGTCCGTTGCGTACTGGCGTCTCTATGAAAGCACACTGGCAAAAGTGGGCGAGCATCGCGGGGCCAAGGTTTTAGGTGTCTTCACTCATGGTCCGGGCTTGCTCTACACCACTGATCGTCTTGTTTCGCCGCTCAGCGAGTTGAAGGGGGCGAAAATCCGTGTTGCGGGCAGCATCACCAACCAGCTGGTGCAAACCATGGGTATGGTTGCAATTCAAGCGCCTGCGCCGCAATCCTATGAGATCCTCTCGGGCGGTATCGCAGATGGTATCGTGTTCCCGGCAGAATCCATCCCGTTCTTCAAGCTTGATGGTTTGTTGCACAATGGTCTGCGCGTTGAAGGTGGCCTTTACAATGTGTCCTTCTTCTTCATTGCCAACAATGCCAAGTTCTCAAGCCTGTCTGAAGCCGACCAGAAAGCCATTGAGGCAATCTCTGGTGAAGCATTCTCTCGTCTGGCTGGTGCTGCATGGACTGCAGCCGATGCGCGTGGTCTGGAGTTGATGCAAGGCAAAGTCGCCATTCATGATGCAACCGCGCAGGAGCGGGCGCAGCTGGAAGAGGTAACTCAGCCAATGTTTGAGGGTGTTGCTAAAGCCTATGCAGAAAAAGGCATCGACTTTGAAGTGGCTATGGACATGCTTCAAAAAGACGTAGCGGCGGTTTTATCTGAAAAATGATTGGGAATCTAGTCGATATTGCAGCGCGTGCCCGGCGAAAACTTCGCTCGGGCACCTCTGTCCTGTGCGGGGTGCTTTTGTTGGCGCTGGTGGCGGTAACAGTGATCGATGTGATTGGTCGTTATCTGCTCGCCAGCCCGCTGCCCGGTGCTCCAGAATACACCGAACTGCTGCTGATGGCAGTGATCTTCACCGGCTTGCCCGCGGTCTGTCTGGATGATGGTCATATTACGGTAGACCTGTTTACGTCACGCTTTAAAGGCGGATTGGCCTCTCTTCAGTTGTTCTTCTCACGCATGTTTGTGGCTGTTGTGCTGTCTGTGGTTGCCTGGCAACTCTGGAAACACGGCGCTCAGCTCGCAAGTTATCAGGAAGTCACAGTGTACCTGCGCATTCCTTTGGCACCCTTTGCCAAGGCAGCCGGCGTAATCTGTGCATGCTGCGCATTCGTCACCTTCGTGTTGGCGGTTTTAAAAATCCCTAGAGGTATTGGGGGCGGTTCCTGATGGAATGGTATTTTGGTCTTGCCATTCTTATGGCTTTGATTTTTGTTGGTGTTCCCATTGCGTTTGCGATGGCCGCCGTTGGATTCTTTGGCGTTGCCTCCTTCATCGGCATGCCGCCTGCCTTCCACATGGTGGGGCAGATCTATTTTGATAGCGGACGCAGCTACACGCTGTCCGTGGTGCCGCTGTTCCTGCTTATGGGCAATCTCATCGTACAGTCGGGCATCGCCAATGACATGTATGAGGCGGCAAACGCATGGCTGCGCCACCGCAAAGGCGGTCTGGCCATGGCAACCATCGTGGCTTGTGGCGGGTTCTCATCCGTATGTGGCTCATCTTTGGCAACAACGGCGACAATGGCCCGCGTCTCGTTACCGGCCATGCGCCGTTACGGGTATTCTGACCGTTTGGCCACGTCTTCCATTGCAGCTGGCGGAACCCTCGGGATTTTGATCCCGCCCTCTGTGATCCTTGTGATTTACGGCATCCTGACACAGCAAAACATTGGCGCTTTGTTTCTGGCCGGCATCTTGCCGGGCTTGATCGGCGTGATCGGCTACATGATGGCCGTGCGTCTCTCACTGGTCATGTTTAAAGAAAATCTGGTCGTTCAAAGCAAACTACCTTTGATTGAGCGGATTAGAGCACTGCGCGGTGTGGCATGGGCTCTCGTGCTCTTTACGTGTGTGCTCGGTGGTATTTATCTGGGTATCTTTACAGCGACGGAAGCTGCTGGCGTTGGAGCAGGGGGGGCGTTGGTTCTCACCGCCGTACGGCGCAAACTCACGTACCGCGAGACGCTGAACACCTTGTTTGAAACAGCCAAAACCACAGCCGTTATGTTCTTCATCTTGTTTGGGGCGCTGTATTTCCTCAACTACGTGAACATCTCTGGCCTGTCGATGGATCTTCGTGTCTGGGTGGGCGCGCTGGGTGTTGGGCCATATGCTGTCATCACCATGATTGTGTTCATCTATCTGGTGCTGGGTTGTTTGTTGGAAAGCCTATCCATGGTGACGCTCACCGTGCCGATTCTCTTCCCAATCGTGACAGGGCTTGGTTTTGATCCGATCTGGTTCGGTATCTTCGTCATTATTGTTACGGAAATGAGCTTTATTACCCCTCCAATTGGTATGAATGTCTTTGTTATGCGCTCGGTTGCTCCAGAAGTGCCGGTTGAAAAGATATTTCTAGGGGTTGTTCCGTTCGTGGCTATGGATGTGCTGCGCCTTATCCTGCTAATTGCAGTGCCGGGAATCGCACTTATCATCCCGTACTCCATGTAGCGCCACGATAAGACGAAGGAAGAGGCTGACCGGTGGAAGCAGACCCGAAAAAGTTCAAATACAGTGAGAAGACCCCCGGTTTTGTTGATGGGTATCTTCTTTATCTTCTTGCATCCGCAAGCCACCTTGCCAGTGGGCAGTTTCATGAAGAGATCCGGGACGCAGACGTTCGTGTCCCGGAATGGCGTGTATTAGCGTGCTTGTTGGATAATGATGGCCAAATGGTCACCCAACTGGCGCATTTTGCGTTGATGGAACAGTCTCACTTGACCAAAACCATTGACCAGATGGCAGATCGCGGGTTGGTACTACGTAAAACTGATGAGATTGATCGCCGCAGAGTCCGAATCTATCTGAGTGATAAAGGCCGGGAGCTGAGCGACAGACTGGTAACGCAGGCGCGGGATCATGAAGCGCGGTTGATCAAGCAGTTGAAAGCGGGAGATGTCTCTCGGGTAAAGCGGTTTTTGTCTCATATGATTGAGACTTTAGAAAAATAATGTGCATATGCATATTCTATTCACGATTACACGTAATTGTGGTTGCTGTTAACATGTAAATGCATATAATAAAAGCAAGGTTCGCTGCCAAAGCGAGGCTTGTTCAAATATAAGAAAGAGTACACCAAATGAATGACATTCACGGTGATGAAGCTCCCGAAAATGAACAAGACGGAAAGCACAACAAACCGGTGACCGCACCAAGAACATTGGGTGAAGTCGGTTTGAATCATTTTGCACCCTACCTGATGAACCGCATCATGGGGCGGTACAATGAAAGTTTGCGCGAGAAGCTGACGAGATCAGGTCTTTCTGTTGCCAAAATGAGAGCCTTGGCAGTGTTGTCAGTCGTAGACGGATTGATGATCAATGAACTCTCCGTCTACTCAGTAATTGAGCAATCGACGCTGAGCCGCACACTGGACGCGATGGAAAAGGAAGGTCTGATCCACCGCAAAGCCAGTGAGCAGGACAACCGGGTGCGCCATATCTTCATGACAGAAGACGGGCGTAGTGCGTTTGCCGAAATGTGGCCACATATGCGCAATGAGTATGAGGCAATGTTCAAGGGAATCTCCCAGTCAGAACATGATGCCTTTGCCATGACGCTGCGAAAAGTGCTCAACAATATTAAGAAGCACGACATCTGATCGGTCCCGTCAGACAGAGGTAGTCGTGCTTTCGGGGAGGAAGTATGGCTGAACGGTCCTTTGTGAAAGAGGTCGAAAAACTACGTGCCGGAGATGGCGAGGTTTTTCGAGGAGAAGGTATTTTAGCAATCACCAAGGCGTTGTTGCAAAACGGCGTCGGGTATGTGGGCGGATACCAAGGATCTCCCATCAGCCACCTCATGGATGTCCTTGCAGATGCGCAAGATATTCTGGGTGAGCTGGGCGTGCATTATGAGGCGAGCGCGAGCGAAGCTGCGGCTGCTGCAATGCTGGCAGCTTCAGTTCATTATCCCATTCGCGGCGCAGTCACCTTCAAATCCACAGTGGGCACCAACGTGGCCTCTGACGCATTGGCCAACCTGGCTTCGGGTGGCGTGACAGGCGGGGCACTTGTCATCGTGGGCGAGGATTACGGCGAAGGCTCCTCCATCATGCAGGAGCGCAGCCACGCGTTTGCAATGAAAAGCCAGATCTGGCTGCTTGACCCAAGACCAAACCTGCCATCCATCGTGAAAGCCGTCGGTGACGGATTTGAACTCTCTGAAGCGTCCAATACGCCGGTGATGCTTCAGGTTCGTATCCGCAGTTGTCATGTGCATGGCGAGTTCAACTGCAAAGACAATCTGCGTCCGCACACCACTGTCGCTGATGCATTAGAAAGCCCCAAGCGCGATCTGGGCCGTATCGTCCTGCCACCAGCCTCGTTCCTGCATGAACAGGAGAAGGTGACCAAACGCCTGCCTGCTGCGCTGGACTACATTAGCAAAAACAAGCTGAACGAGCACTTTGGGCCAGAGAAAGCCAAAGTTGGGATCATCCTGCAAGGCGGCATGTACAATGGCGTTATCCGCGCGCTTCAGCGGGTTGGCCTTGCCGATGTAAACGGTGCAACAGCAGTTCCGCTCTACGTGATGAACGTCACCTATCCGCTGCATCAAGGGGAGATACTGGAGTTCTGTGAGGGGAAAGATGCTGTTCTGGTCGTGGAAGAAGGCTATCCCGATTATCTGGAGCAAGCCATTGGCGCCATGCTGCAAAAGAGCGGGCAGACAATTAAGCTAACAGGCAAAGGCCCGTTCCCGGCAGCAGGCGAATACACCGGGCAAGTGATGTTGGACAGCATCCAGATCTTCCTTGCACAGCACTCTGATTTGCTACCGGACAAAGGCCGCGCGCCCAACAAACCCGCAGAATTACCGGATTTGAAGGAATTGCAGCAAACAGTACCTATGCGCCCACCGGGGTTCTGCATCGGGTGTCCGGAACGCCCAATTTTTGCGGCCACGAAATTGGTTGAAAATGAACTGGGTGAACACCACATCGCCTCCGATATCGGCTGTCACTTGTTTTCCATAATGCCCCCGTTTGGTATCGGTTCAACAACCATGGGATATGGGTTAGGGCCAGCCTCGGCCTCAGCGTTCAACACCACAGAAACAGACCGCCGCACCATCTCGTTCATGGGCGATGGCGGGTTCTGGCACAACGGCCTCACCACCTCTATCGGCAATGCAGTCTTTAACCAGAATGATGGCGTAATCGTTATCGTCGATAACTACTATTCTGCGGCAACAGGCGGGCAGGATATTCTGTCGTCGCGCGCCAACAACAAATCCAAATCCACCAAGCATCCGATTGCGGAGGCGGTGAAGGGTATTGGTGTGAAATGGGTGCGTCAGGTCGACAGAACCTATGATGTCACGCAAATGCAAAACGTCCTGAAGGAAGCGCTGACCACGCCGGAAAAAGGACCAAAGGTCATCGTCGCATCCTCCGAATGCATGCTGAACCTTCAACGCCGCGAAAAGCCGCTGTTGAACAAAGCAATCAAGGACCAGAAGCGCGTCGTGAAAACCAAGTTCGGCGTGGATGAAGACGTCTGCACTGGTGATCACGGCTGTATGCGCCTGTCCGGGTGCCCATCACTCACGGTCAAAACGCTTGATGATCCGCTGCGCGATGATTCGGTTGCCCACATCGACCAGAATTGCGTTGGCTGTGGCAACTGTGGGGAGGTGGCTGATGCCGCCGTGCTCTGCCCATCCTTCTATCAAGCGGATACCATTCACAATCCAAGTTCATCGGAAAAATTGCTCCGAAAACTGCAAGATCGCGTGATTTCTGCTCTGCAAAATTGGCGTGAGCGCCGCAGCCTGATCATTGAGGAGCTATAAGATGAACATCGAAACCGGGTGGAAGGCGCTTGGCTCCGGTCAGGACTCAACACGCACCATCACCAAAATTGCCGTTTTCGCTGTTGGCGGGCAGGGCGGCGGTGTGCTCACCGATTGGATCGTCAATCTGGCTGAAGCCAATGGGTATCGCGCTCAATCCACCTCCGTGGCAGGCGTCGCTCAGCGCACCGGGGCAACCATCTACTACGTGGAAATAGCACCTGATACGGGGGAGACTCCGGTGTTCTCCCTCAGTCCTGCCCAAGGCGATGTGGACATCGTTATCTGTGCCGAGCTGATGGAAGCAGGCCGCGCTGTCATTCGCGGTTTTGTCACCGCCGATAAAACAACCCTGATCGCGTCCTCTCACCGTATTCTTGCTGTCTCTGAAAAGATCGTACCGGGCAATGGGGAGCAGGATGGATCCGTTGTGCTTTCAAAACTGGGCAGTGCTTCGCGAAAACTTGTTGCGTTTGATATGGAAAGTGTCGCTGCAAGTCAGGGCAGCGTCATCTCCTCCAGCTTGTTCGGGGCCTTGGCTGGCTCCGGGGCATTACCATTCCCCAAGGCATCCTATGAGGACACCATCCGCAAAGGCGGGCGCGGTGTAGAGGCGAGCCTGCGCGCGTTCAATGCCAGTATGGAGTATGTGCCTTGTGAATCTGAGGCGGATGAAAAGCCAGTCTTACCGGCAGATGAGAAGAGCGCGTCAGCGCTCAACACGGCACGCGGCCCGCACACCAAGGTTGCGGCGTGGAAAATTCTTACAAGGCGTGTTGAAGGATTGCCCGTTGAAGCCAAAACCATGGCGTTGGCAGGGCTGAAGAAGACCGTTGACTATCAGGACTTGAAATACGGCGGACTTTACCTCGATCATCTGGAGCGCTTCTTCGCTCAAGATAACGCTGCTAACGGCTGGGAACTGACCATAAACGCAGCTAAATATCTCGCAAATGCCATGTGTTATGACGACACCATCCGTGTTGCTGATCTTAAAACCCGCGCCAGCCGCTTCGAGCGTGTGCAAGAGGATGTAGGGCAGGTGCAAGGCGCGCAACTGGTTTTGACAGAATACTTTCATCCGCGCATGGAAGAGATCTGCGGTACGCTGCCAATTGGTCTGGCCAAGTGGATCCAAGCCCGCCCGCGCCTGTTTCAATGGCTGGATCGCCGCGTGAACAAAGGCCGCCGCATCAAAACCAGAAGCATTCGCGGCTTTGCCATGCTGTGGTGTGTGGCCGGTCTCAAACGCTGGCGCCGGCGCTTCTATCGTCATTCCATCGAAACCAACCATATGCAGGCGTGGATGCAGACCGCACTCACACAAGTGACTTCTGATTATGCTTTGGCCGTTGAGGTCCTTAAATGTCGCCGCCTGATCAAAGGTTATTCCGATACCCACATACGCGGCCAATCCAAATTTGATCGTGTTCTCTCTGCTTTGTCCGTGTTGAAAGGGCGTGAAGATGCTGCCGATTGGCTCAGACGCCTTCGAGATGCTGCGCTCTTGGATGAAAAAGGCGAGGCTCTAGAGGGTGCATTGCAGACAATACGAACCCTCTGATTGCAATGAACCGGGGAAAAATGAATTGTCTAAATTTTTCCCCGACTTACTTTTACGTATACATTTGTGTGCCTTAGCAGATTTTGCGTAGACGCCAGAGTGCAAAAAGTGCGCTTTAGATGCGCATATTGTCTTTTTCCGCAGAATAATAAATCTGCGTGTTTTTTGCATGCATTTGAATGCAAACTCCATCAACGGAAGATCGCCAAGTATTAAAAGTTACCTCTAGGGCAGTGATATACTGTTTTTACACAATGTGTTAAATACATATATCAGCTTATCTTCATGTAGAGATTGCGAGCTGATTGTACCTATCAAAAATTCTGTACAGCTGTATTTCATTGAAAAATAAAATTAATATCCAATGTGCGACCGTTGCGGCAGATTGTTGCACGCATCGTCACTCTCACGGCAGTAGTCAGAAGTCAAATGAGATTTCGTAGCGTTAATATGGCGGGTCGCGTGGGTATTAAAACGTATGGTCATTAAATTTTAACATAAGTATATCAGGTCCCGATCCTAGTGAGATTGGGAAATTCTCCTAGGGCACGTGAGTGGCACATGGGGAAATAAAAGAAATGTCAAGCATACAAGCGGCCCAAGCAGAAGCCGCACCAAAAGAAACGGTCAAGTTTACCAAGCAAGATCTTACATGGTCTTTGTCTATGTTCGGCACTGCCGTAGGTGCTGGTGTTTTGTTTTTGCCGATCCGCGCCGGCCTTGAAGGGTTCTGGCCGCTGATCCTGATCGCAATTCTCGTGGGTCCTATGACCTACTTCTCTCACCGCGCACTTGCACGCTTTGTCCTCTCCTCCAAGCGCAAAGATGCAGACATTACTGACGTGGTTGAAGAGCACTTTGGTAAAACAGCAGGTTTGCTGATTACCTTCTTTTACTTTTTTGCGATTTACCCAATCGTACTGATCTATGGTAACGCGATTACCAACACCTTCGACAGCTTCATCGTGAACCAGTTGGCAATGCCTGCTGTCCCGCGCTGGCTGCTCTCAGGCGCACTCGTCGCAATGATGATGGGCGTGATGATCCTTGGTCGCCGTCTGATGCTCGTGGCAACAGAAATTCTGGTGTACCCACTGGTGATCATTCTGGCTGGTATGTCCATCTACCTGATCCCGTCCTGGTCATTTGAAGCTATGAGCTTCGACAGCATTCCAGACGTGGGCACTTTGCTGACAGTGGTGTACCTCACCATTCCAATGCTCATCTTCTCCTTCAACCACAGCCCTGCCGTCTCCTCCATGGCTCTGGCTCAGCGTGAAGCACATGGTGATGATGCAGTTGCAAAGTCCGACATGATCTTGAAGCGGGCATCTGTCATGCTTCTCGGCTTCGTTATGTTCTTCGTATTCAGCTGCGTTCTCGCTCTGTCTCCTGAACAGCTGATGGAAGCAAAACAGCAGAACCTGCCAGTTCTCTCCTACCTTGCAAACGTGTTTGAGAGCCCGCTGATCTCCTTCATGGGTCCACTGGTCGCGTTCCTTGCAATCTTCTCTTCTTTCTTCGGCCACTACCTTGGCGCAAAAGAAGGCCTTGCAGGCATCGTTAAGAAGTCCGCTCCAAAAGCTGTCGAAAGCATGGGCGAAAAGAAGTTCAACACACTGCTCGTTGCCTTCTTCTTCTTCTCCGTCTGGGGCGTTGCAATCATCAACCCATCCGTTCTTGGCATGATTGAAGGCCTGGGTGCACCGTTCATCGCTGCAATCCTGTTCCTGATGCCAATGTACGCAATCAAAAAAGTCCCAAGCATGAAGAAGTACGACGGCGTGCTGTCCAACATCTTCATCGCTGTTATGGGCATCATCGCTATCTCAGCGATCGTTAAAGACCTCATCTAAGAAGGTCTGTTGAAAGAAAAGAACCGGTGTCCTTTCGGCACCGGTTTTCTTATCTCCAAAATGTTCATGTTATGTTCGAAGTTTTTAACATCTTCAAAATCGGTTCTGGTCCATCCCGTTCTCATACAGTTGGTCCTATGAAAGCGGCAAAGCAGTTTATTGATAGCTTGCCGGTAATGGATAAACTGCGTGATGTGACGCCTATTTCAGTCGCTGACAGGAAAAGGTCACCATACGGACATCGCGGCCCATGTATGAGACCGTCAAAGATATATGCCCTACGCACCATGAAACCTCTCATGCGGGCTCGCGTTGAAAGTTGTGCCAGAGGCTAGCTGAATAAGCGACCTAAAGTCGACGTTGAATGAGCCAGCTATTTTATTGCCGTCTCTATGAGTATTTCAGGACATATTTAAAACTCGACGGGCGCGTGGAACCGGCTACTAACGCCTTTTTGGTACTCCCTGAGGAAAAAGGGAGAAACCCATGAAGTCTTTACTGCTGAGTGCAACGTTTCTAGGCTTTGCATTGCCTGCCGCATTCGCCGCTGATCCCGTGACCGTTGTGAGCTACAACGTCCAGAACCTGTTTGATAGCATTGATGCCCCCGATAATCCGCAGGACAACACCTACGTTTCTAAAGATGCCAAAGAGGAACTGAGTGAGGAACATAAAGCGACTTGCGAGAGTTATAGTGACAAAGAATCTCACTATTACAAGCAATGCATTGAGCTGAACTGGGGAGAGGAGTCTTATATGAAAAAACTGACTTCTCTTGGTGCAGTCATCAGGTCGTTCCCGGAAACGCCAGATGTTCTTGTCCTTCCAGAGACGGAAAATAAGAAGGTTCTCGATGACCTTGTTACGAATGCTTTGTCAGGGCTCGGTTACATCTCAGTGGTTCAAATTGATACCAGCGATAAGGATCAGGATCGCGGTGTTGATGTGGGTATTATTTCGCGGTTGCCATTGAGGGGGGAAGCGGAAGCCATTCAGTTGTTTGGCAAGGATCAACCCAATCCTCACGACTGCAAACCAACGCGAGACCTTATTAAAGCCCAGTTTGAGATGCCCGACGGAGAAAGCATTTATGTATTTGGGGTCCATTTCCCATCTGGAGACGCTTACCAGTGCCGTAAAGATGCGATGGGAATTCTGAATGCAGAACGGGCAAAACTCCCTGCTGATGCAAATGTAGTCGCAGCAGGAGACTTCAACTTCAATTGCACAGATGTTCAAAATGGTGAGTTTCAGGCGTTGGCAAGGGAAGGGCATTGGACGTACCCCCCAGAGATTGTTGGTTGTGCAGCACCTGGTAGTGCCTTTTTTTACAAGGACCAAAGTTGGTCGTTTCTGGACATGATCCTTGTTTCAGATGCATTACGCCCTGATAAAGATAGCGACAGCACGTGGTTTGCAGATTTGGGCAGTTTCCACACAGTGGTGACACATCCAAGCCAGTACACAAGGGACGCGAAAAACAGAGTACGGCCCAATAGATTTGATGCAAAAAACAATGAGGGCGTAAGCGATCATTGGCCTGTCCTCATGCGGTTTTTGAAACGCTTTTAGGATCAGCAATATTTTACCAAATATAAAACCGGCTCAGTCTTCTGAGCCGGTTTTATATTTGGGTTTTATCAACGTACCAACGCGAAAGCTTAGGTTTAATAAAGAGCTAACGGTGAATCTTGGTGACGGAGTGAATTGCGGCGTATCATAGCAAGTGATTGAGGCTTGCTTTTGACTCCAGAGGAGCTGATACGCCTATGACAGATGATAGTGTTATCCCGCTTGTGCAGCCAGGGGAATTTCAAGATGCACTTACGGAAGTTTTGCGTTCGGGTGCACAGCAACTTTTGCGAGCGGCCATTGAGAGTGAAGTCATGAGCGTGCTTTCGCTTTACTCGGACTTAAAATTACCAGATGGCCGTCAGCGGGTGGTTCGGCATGGGCATTTGCCAGAGCGACAGGTCCAGACTGGCGTTGGGCCAGTCACGGTCAGCAAACCTCGGATCCGGGATCGAGATGAGAATGCAGAAGAGAAAATTCATTACCATTCCAATCTGTTACCTAATTATCTGCGCCGTTCAACCAGTCTTGATGAATTGATCCCAGCGCTCTATTTGCGTGGGGTTTCTACCAATAATGTTCAGCAAGCTTTGAGTGCTTTGTTGGGTGTTGATGCCCCCAACCTTTCACCGGATGTCATCCGCGGCCTTGTCAAAAGCTGGCGATCTTTATGGGAAGAGTGGAAAACCAGAGACCTGTCAGCGCGCAACTACGTTTATATGTGGGCAGATGGCATCTATCTGAAAGCCCGGGGAGAACGGGAAAGTCGCTGTATTCTGGTGTTGATCGGGGCAACACCGGAAGGCAAGAAAGAGCTGATTGGCTTTGATGATGGCTACCGGGAAGATACTCAGAGCTGGCGGGAGCTACTGCTTGCTCTCAAAGCTCGCGGCTTGCAGATCGAACCGAAGTTGGCTGTCGGTGATGGTGCTCTGGGTTTCTGGGCGGCATTGCGGGAAGTCTTTAGCACAACAAAAGCTCAACGCTGCTGGGTCCACAAGACAATGAATGTCTTAAGCAAAATGCCTAAATCCTTGCAGGCCAAAGCAAAGAAAGATCTACAGGATATCTGGATGGCAGAGAACCGCGTAGATGCTGAGACGGCTTTTGATCTTTTCATAGAGAAATTTGAGGCCAAATACCCCAAAGCCACGCAATGCCTTGCCAAGGATAGGATCGAACTGTTGGCTTTTTATGACTTTCCTGCTGAGCATTGGGGGCATATCAGAACCACCAATCCAATTGAATCAACCTTTGCGACTGTGCGCCACAGAACAAGGCAGACCAAGAACTGCCTCTCCCGGGATACTGCAATGCCAATGGTCTTCATGCTGATCAAGGCAGCGGAGAAGCGCTGGCAGAAATTGAGAGGCAAAAATCAATTGCCTAAGATAATACAGGGTGTCATCTTCAAAAATGGCATCGAGAGTGATGCAAACCAAAATCACGCCGCCTGAAACCCATCACCAACTTTTGCGGTTAGCTCGCGCTGGCTTGCTGCAACCTGAACTATTTGAAACGATTGGCACACTACAAATAGGCGGCATCAATCTCGTCATTGCCGTGCTGATCTGGTTGATGATCTATCCAATGATGGTGCAGGTGGAATTCACCGGAGTACGCAATTGCTTTGTGAAACCAAAAGGATTGATTGTCACTTTAGTAATGAACTGGCTGGTGAAGCCTTTCACGATGGCAGCATTGGCAATCCTGTTCATGCGCTATATTTTTGCCTCATGGATATCTACAGATCTGGCAAACCAATATATTGCAGGCATGATCTTGCTGGGCGCAGCGCCATGTTCAGCAATGGTGTTTGTCTGGTCTTATCTCACTAGAGGAAACGCCAGTTATACTGTTGCACAGGTTGCGACCAATGATCTGATCATGATCTTCGCCTACGCGCCGCTCGCAGCATTCCTGCTCGGTGTTTCAGATATAATTGTCCCATGGGATGTATTGCTGGTTTCAACCGGCCTATTTGTTGCCTTGCCATTGGGGGCAGGGTGGGTGACTCGGCTCGCTCTAAAAAATGAGGCGCACCTCGCCTCCTTCAGCTTTGGCATGAAACCATTCTCTATCGCGGGACTCGTGGGAACCGTCTTCCTGCTCTTTGGCCTTCAGGCCAACGACATCATCGCCGCACCGGCAGACATTGTTTTGATCGCAATCCCACTTCTCATCCAGACTGTGCTCATTTTCTTCATCACATACATCTGGATGAAAAAGTGGCGCCAGCCGCACAACATAGCGGCTCCGGGTGCAATGATAGGCGCATCAAATTTCTTTGAGTTGGCTGTTGCTGTTGCTATCAGTCTGTTCGGTGTCACATCGGGAGCCGCACTCGCGACCATTGTTGGCGTTCTGGTGGAGGTACCCGTTATGCTTGCGTTGGTTTCTTACGCCAATAAGACACGCGGACAGTTTTCAAATGATCTTGCCGAAGAAAAAACGTAACGGCTCTCATCCCATTGTGTAGGGCGTTGATGGGTTGGATGCCCCACCCCGACGGCATCACAATGGCGTTGTTGCAGTATTCCACTGACATGGTGTATCTTCTTCGAAATTTCCTATTCTAAAGATGTAAGCGTCAACGCTTCGTGTGATCAAGCCTCGGTTTTGGCCTCGACCTTGTTTTTCTGAACATCGATAATTGCTTGATACTGCCAAGGCATCAGCTCGTTGATGCGGTTCGCAGGATGATCTTGGATCCGTTCCAGCACCCAAGCAAGCCACGCCTCTGGATTAATTTTGTTCAGCTTGCATGTCTCAATCAGGGTATAGGCGATGGCGGCTGATTTTCCACCTGCCTCTGAGCCCATGAATAGATAATTCTTTCTGCCCAGTGTAACCGGCCTCACAGCGCGTTCCGCGGTATTGTTATCCAACTCCAGAAAGCCGTGATCCAGATAGGGTCGCGCCTTTGGCAGGCGGGTCAGTGCATATCTGATCGCTTTGGCCAAAGGTGTCTTGGCAGATATTTTATTCAGCTGCGTTCTGAGCCAGTCCTCCAGATCATCAAAGATGGGCTTGGCGTCTTTCTGACGCAAAGCCACGCGGTCAGCTGGTGATTTCCCCCGTGCCCGTTTTTCCACGCCATAAAGATCAGCTATCCGGTTTATCGCCTCTTTGGCAACGGGTAACTTATAGCTGTCATAAACCTTCACAAATTCGCGCCGGATATGAACCATACAAGCCATCTCTTTCACACGCCCCGTGCGGTAGACATCATTGTACCCTGCATAGGCATCAGCATGGGCGAAACCCTCGTAGCTTTGTAGATGTTTACTGGGGTGTTTAGCTTCCCGACTGGTGGAGAACTGATACCATACGGCAGGTGGTGATGTGCTACTCCAAGCGCGTTCATCTCTAGCATAGACCCAGAGGCGTGCGGTTTTAGTCTTGTTTTTCCCGCGCCCCTTGCCCTTTTCAAGCAGCTTGACGGTAGTATCATCCATAAAGATAGCTTTGCCATCAGTCACATGATCGCGGATGGCATCGGAAAGTCGTTCCAACAACTTTGTGCTTTTGCCTACCCATGAGGACAGAAGCGACCCGCTTAGATCAATACTCTGGTTCGTAAAGATCTGGCTCTGGCGGTAGAGGGGCAGGTGATATCCGTATTTACAGGTTAAGATATGCGCCATCAGCGCAGGACCAACAAAGCTCTTGGGGATGGGACGCGAAGGCACCTCGGCTTGTGTGACAGTCTCACAGCAGGTGCAGGCGAGACGCGGGCGGATGATCTGGTTGACGATGTAATGGCCGGGAACATATTCCAGTTCTTCCATGACATCTGTGCCCAGTTCTTTGAAGCTGCCGCCACACTCAGCGCAGGCATCACCGGGTGTCAGGCGGGTCTGTGTGCGTTTAAGATCTTTTGGGAACGGCTTGCGCTGGCGCGGCGCGCGCGGCGGCTTGGCCTCTTGTTCAGCAGTTGGCGTGCCTTCATCGATACCAGTCTCTGCTGCCTGCGCAATCTCATGCTCTTCGAGCACCAGTTCCAATGCAAGCTGATCGAGGCTTTCCGAGCGTACGCCAAAACGATGCTTCTTATGGCCATCCAGTTGCAGGCGTAGATCGGCTATGATTGTGTCGCGGCTTTGGATCGACAGAGAATGGGCAGTGCGTTCTGCAACCAGTTCTGATTGCATTACTGACTTGAGGCGCTTTTGTTCCGCTGCATTGGTGAGGCTCGATTCCAGAAGCTCTGCTTCCAAACTCATGACTTCCACCCTCTGCGCGGCGATATAAGCCTGCACATCATGGGGTAAATTAACAAAATTTGGAAGCAATTCAGACATGAAACTTTATAGCATGTTTTGAGCATATTGGGAATTCAAAACAACCGGACATCCCAATAAAACAAGGCCTTATCCGACCATGGTGGGCCGCCAAGTCCTCTTAAGAATTCGCCAGTCTATGCCTTCCAACAGCATCGCCAATTGTGCACGGCTCAGGCTGATCTTGCCGTCTTTGGCCAAAGGCCAAACAAAACGGCCCCGCTCAAGGCGCTTGGTAAAAAGGCACGCGCCTTGGCCGTCCCACCATATCACTTTGATAGTATCACCGCGCCGCCCGCGAAACAAAAACAGATGGCCTGAGTATGGATCTCCCGCCAGAACCTGTTCCGTCTGAGCAGCCAACCCGTTAAACCCGCGCCTCATATCTGTGACACCCGCAGCCAGCCAGATCTTAGCATCCGCCAAAACAGGGATCATGCCGCAAGTCCTCGTGCCAGTTCCACAACAAAGCCTGCATCGACCCTATCGCTGATGGACAGCCTGCGCCCATTCTCAAGTATGATCTCTATGCGCGCTTCTGACAGTGGGAAGGGGATGTCTTCCAGCGTCGGCGCATCTGTTACCTCAACGACTGCAAAGCCGGACGGATCCAGTGACCCATCCCTAAACCGCTCATCCTGCCGCCATGCGTATATACGGCTGGCTAAAACGCCATGCCGCTTCGAGACCATAGGCACCGTCGTCCCTGCATTCAAGCTCTCCGCGACCAACTGCATCTTGAATGTATCCGAATATCTGGGCCCACTGCCACCACCATTCTTGCTCACAGTAAATCTCCTGTTATCGCACCGAAAATCAGCGCCATCACGCGAAAATGACAGGTCTCAGCAGGTTAAAAAAGAGGGGGTTCCCTTGGTGCTTACCCGGAAATTGACGTCAGCGACCAGAAAGTTGATCTCATCGGCCAGCTGTATGGTCGCGCCGCTTTCAGCATGTTCTATAAAGCGTTCAACAAAAGAGTTAAGAGCTTCTTGAAGGTAACCGAAGGAAATACGCACACTCGTATTTGAGAAGATTGGTGCAACCATCTCATGTTGGTCCTGCCATTCTACGCCTTCTGCAGAAACTAAACCATTATGTAGTATGGGTTTTAGTAGGTCAGCAATACCACCGCCCTTTGGAAAAATAGCTTGTTGCTCTTCCAGAACTCGGGACAGTAATTTAGGATCGTTTACGAGGAACTTGCGGGGGTCGTCGTCATCGAATTGGAAAATAGCACACTCATAGAGCTCCTTTGGAATAACACCAAGAGGGTCTGAGCTCAGATAATTGCTAAAGTTCCTCCAGCCTTCTACTGCGTCTCCCGGAAAGGGCGCTGGTGGTCGATATAATGAAATCCTGTTTTCCATTATCTACATTCATGTTGCGGCGGAAATTGAAACAACTCCGCACATTTCCCAACATTATCAGCATCTGCCGACAGAAGAAGCAGGTGAGAACCCATGCGTAATCACGCTTTGCGGAAATATAGAACAGCCCTCTTATAGATTTGCTTTCTGGACACAACAAATTTTGTTTGATTGCTAATCAAGAGGAATTACTTCGAGTTACCAAAGGCTTCGCACAGTAATTTGAGCGGTGCAAATAATAACTAGAACAGATAATGGCACTCATTTAGCTTCGTGAGCTGAAGGTAAATTGAGTATTGCCTTCTAGGCGAAATGACGCTTCGTCTTTTTATGGGTAGAAAACGGTTATATGGAGACCAACACTAAGCAGGCGTTGTGCGCTGAGGCTGACTGCAAAAAAACATTTTGCAACTGGTCTCAGAGCACACCAAAAGATGTCGCAGGCTAGGCGCACTTTCTGCATTCAGTGAATAAACTTCAGCCGGAGAGCACACATATCCCCAAGCAGATTACCTGAGACACTATTGCCTAAATGAGGAAGAGATCATTCAAAAATGGCATCGGGACTCCTCGCAAATCACCACAGCTTTTAATAATAACTGATTGTGCCGGCTAATATTTTTCAAATCGCGTCAGTATCCCGCTGAACTTGTAGGGCCAAACAAGAGCGCTGATTTAGAATAATTATGATATTTCACTTCGTTCGAATACTGACGCAAACGGTTGCGCAAACGGTTGCGCGAGTCGTTTGTGCCTGATATCTTATTCTCAGGTCGGGAGACGATGGGGGATTTCCGCAATGAAGAAGGGCGTACTTTTAAACGCTCCGGTATCCGGTATTATTTCTCATATGGGCCATGGTGATGGTCTGTGTGTTGGAGATGCAGGCTTGCCAATTCCGCAAAACGTTATGCGGATTGATCTTGCAGTTATGCGAGGTTTACCAGCAATGCTTGAAACGGCCAAAGCGATCACTGATGAAATGCAGGTTGAACGCGTTGTGATAGCGGACGAATTGGTAGAGCAGCAGCCAGCTTATCATCTCAGAGTTCTGACACTCATTGCTGAGATATCTAAGCAGCAAAATACCCGAGTGGAAATTTCGAGTGTATCCCACGATGCTTTCAAAGCACTGACAGCCGACTGTCGGGCTGTTGTCCGCACCGGCGAATGTACTCCATACGCAAATATTATTTTTTATTCGGGCGTCGCGTTTTAGCAAGCACGAGCATTCTTAAAACCTAAGAAGAGGACATAGAGTGACAACCCTTCTAGAACTGCAAGGAATTGAGAAATCCTTTTCTGGAGTGCACGTGCTCAAATCTGTCGATTTCACCATTCATGCGGGCCGCGTTGTTGCGCTTGCAGGGGAGAACGGGGCAGGCAAATCTACGCTCATGAAGATCATAGCTGGCATCTATGGACGCGATGCAGGCAAGGTGGTGTTCAAGGGCAATGAAGTTGAATTTAACACTGCGCGCCAGTCCATGGATGCAGGCATAGGCATTATTCACCAGGAACTTAATCTTCTCCCAGAACTGAGTGTTGCAGAAAATATTTTTCTTGGCCGTGAACCAACCAGGTTTGGTCGCATTCAGTGGGATGTAATTGACCGTGAAGCCCGCAAGTGGCTAGGGCAGTTGAAGCAGGATATCGATCCGCGTATGCTTCTTGGAAAGCTCTCCATAGCCCAACAACAAATGGTTGAAATTGCGCGTGCATTGTCTCTCAATGCTGAAGTGATCATCATGGATGAACCAACAGATGCGCTCACCGATATTGAAACAGCGATCCTGTTTGAAGTTGTAGGCGAGCTCCGCAACCAAGGCAAAGGGTTGGTTTTCATCTCGCATCGTTTGGGTGAAATTTTCCAGATGTGTGATGACATCGCCATCTTGCGTGATGGGCAGATGGTGCATCAAGGGCCTGTGAGCGAGATCACTGAGGATGACCTCATCCGCTATATGGTTGGCCGCGAGCTCTCTGATCAATATCCTTTTGTTCCAGCTGCACCGGGCGAAATTCGTCTGGAGGTCGAAAAACTCACCGCTCATGGGACCAACGATATTTCATTTTCCGCACATGCAGGCGAGGTCGTTGGCTTTGCAGGTCTTGTTGGAGCAGGGCGTACGGAACTTGCAAAAGCGATATTTGGCGCAAATCCAATCGAGAGCGGAATTGTTAAAGTCGATGGCGCCGAAATTCGCCTTAGATCACCGCAGGATGGCGTAAAAGCGCGCATTGGATATGTCACCGAAGACCGCAAACACGAAGGTTTGGTGCAATCTCAAGAGCTTGGCCGCAACATGTCTTTGAGTGGACTTGAAAGGTTTTGTAACAGCCTGGGTATCGTCAACAAAGCCGCAGAAGCCGTTACGATCAGCGAATATATCAAAGCGTTCGCCATCAAAACACGAGATGCAAATACAATTATCTCCAATCTGTCTGGTGGTAACCAGCAGAAGGTCTCAATCGCCAAATCTCTCGTACACGAACCAACCGTTCTCATTCTTGATGAGCCGACGCGCGGGGTTGATGTAGGTGCTAAGCGCGAAATCTATTCTTTGATTAACACACTGAAAGCACAGGGCCTGTGCATTTTGCTGGTGTCCTCAGATATGCCAGAGCTCCTCGGCATTTCTGATCGAATTCTGGTGTTGTCAGACGGGAAGCTGACAGGCGAATTTGAACGGGCTGATGCCACTCAGGAAAACATAATGCGCTGCGCCGTTGCAGGCCAGATAAACGGGTAAACCACATGAAACTCAACGAGTTCCTCAGTGAAAATAAGTCTCTGATTGGCCTGATTATTCTTATGGCCTTCGTCTCTCTTGCCAATGCCAATTTCCTTGGTGTTGACAATATGCTCAACATTTTACGCCAGACCTCCATCAACGCCATCATTGCAATGGGAATGACCTTTGTCATTCTAACTGCAGGCATTGACCTGTCCGTTGGGTCTATCCTTGCGTTTGCTGGTGCCATTTGTGCCAGCTTGATTGGTTTGGATACGCCATTGGTGATTGCGCTTGTCGCAACGCTCTGCGTTGGTGCTGCTCTTGGCGCAACCAGCGGCGTTATCATCAGCTATTTCAACGTCCAGCCGTTCATCGCCACGCTCGTCGGTATGACCATGATCCGCGGTGCTACGCTGGTCTATACGCAAGGCCGCCCAATTTCTACGGGCGACTATGATGTTGCGGAAAGCTTCTATCAGTTCGGAGCAGGCTATCTCTTCGGTATTCCCCACCCTGTAATCGTGATGGCGATCATCTTTGCACTCTGCTGGTTCTTGCTCTCACAGACCCGTTTTGGCCGCTACGTCTATGCCATTGGCGGCAATGAGAACGTGGCTCGTCTGTCCGGCATCAATGTCAAAAAGGTCAAGATTGCTGTGTATGCCCTCAGCGGCGCACTGGCAGCGCTCGCAGGCATCATTTTAACAGCTCGCCTTGAATCTGCACAGCCAACAGCAGGCCTTGGGTACGAGTTGGACGCCATTGCAGCTGTAGTCCTGGGCGGAACCAGTCTGGCTGGCGGTAAAGGCCGTATTTTCGGCACCATTATTGGTGCCCTTATTATTGGTGTGTTGAACAACGCACTGAATATTATGGATGTTTCATCCTACTACCAGATGATCGCCAAAGGTGCGGTTATTCTTCTTGCGGTTGTCGTTGACAGCCGTGGCAAAGCAAATGCTTAAGCAAAACAACTTGACACTTGGGAGGTTACCTATGAAAAAAATTATTAGTTTGGCAGCTGGTGCAGCACTTCTTCTTGGCTCAACAACAGCGTCTATGGCGCAGGACACACTGGCACTGGTCGTGTCCACTTTGAACAACCCGTTCTTCGTAACTTTGAAGGAAGGTGCTGAAGCACGCGCAAACGAACTTGGTTACAAGATCGTTGTTCTCGACAGCCAGAACGATCCAGCAAAAGAACTGGCAAACGTTGAAGACGTGCTGAGCAAAAATATTGCTTTGTTGCTCATCAACCCAACTGACTCTGATGCAGTTTCCAGCTCCATCCGCGCTGCAAATCGCAAAGGCGTTCCAGTTGTCACCCTTGACCGAGGTGCTAACCGAGGTAAAGTTGTGTCTCACGTTGCCTCAGACAATATTCTGGGCGGCGAAATGGCGGGCGAGCTGATCGTTGAAACACTTCGCGGCAGTGGCAAGGTTGTTGAACTGGAAGGCGTTCCAGGAACGTCTGCTGCGCGTGATCGCGGTGCAGGATTCAGGAAAGCAATGTTTGGTGCTTCCGGTATTGAAGTTGTGGCTGTACAGCCTGCCGATTTTGACCGCACCAAAGGTCTGAACGTCATGGAGAACATCCTGCAGGCACAGCCAGAAATCAACGCTGTCTTTGCTCACAATGATGAAATGGCTCTGGGTGCAATCAAGGCGATTGAAGGAGCTAATCGCGACATCCTTGTTGTTGGCTTTGATGGAACTGAAGATGGCGTAAAAGCTGTTGAAGAAGGTACAATGCTGGCAACCGTAGCGCAGCAGGCTGGCATGATCGGCTCCATCGGCGTAGACATTGCGGATAAAGTTCTTAAGGGTGAAAAAGTTGATACGTACACCCCAGTAGCACTAAAGCTGGTTACCAAGTAAACCTCAGTATCTATAGTACAAAAAGGGTCTGGCGTATGCGCCGGGCCCATTGTCCTAAACCGGAGTTAAAATGGTCAGTATCAAGGATGTTGCACAGGTTGCGGGCGTTTCCGTCTCTACAGTGTCTCATGTTATCAATGAGACCCGCTTTGTTGCTCCCCTGACCAAACAACGGGTGATTGAGGCAATCAAAAACCTCGGGTTTCAACCAAGTATGATGGCCCGTGCCTTGAAGGTAAAACGCACCAACATCATCGGTATGCTGGTATCTTCAAGCTCCAACCCATTTTTTGCAGATGTCGTTCGCGGTGTCGAAGAGGGATGCTACCAACACAATTTCAGCCTGATCCTGTGTAATTCAGGTCATCAACCAGATAGACAGCTTGCCAATCTAACGACGCTTCTTCAGCGCCGCATTGATGCGCTTCTGGTGATGACCACCAAAACGGATCCGGCTCTTTACGATCAGCTTAGCAAACTGGGCAAGCTGCCAAAGGCGATTTTGGACTCCGCACCCCATCCAAATGCGTGCACCTTGCAGGATGATTCCGTCCTCGGTGGCCGTATCGCGACAAAACATCTGATTGACCGCGGCCTGACAAAGATCGGGTGTCTAATGGGGCCGGATGACCATCCAAGATCTATCGAGCGCCTACAAGGTTTCAAAACGGCGATGGAGGCCGCTCATCTGCCCATAAATGAGAATTGGCTGGCGGCTGGAATGCTCACTGCTTCTGGCGGCTATGAGGCGATGAAACAAATTCTGGCATTAGAGACGAGACCAGATGCTATCTTCGCATTCAACGACCTTATGGCTATGGGGGCTTACAGGGCGGTGCAGGAGCAGGGGCTCTCCATTCCGCAGGATATGTCCATTGTTGGTTACGATGATGTTGAATATGCCTCCTATATGTCTCCAGCACTGACCACCATTAAACAACCAAGCTTTGAACTCGGCTTAAGCGCTGCAGAAACCTTGATCAGTCATCTTGAAGAAAAAACTGAAATGCCGCCGGTGGTTCAATTGGTTCCGGAACTCATTATGCGCAACTCTGTCAAACACTAGGAATACCTCATGTCTATCGTCATCGTTGGCAGCATAAACGTCGACATTACAACGCGTTCTGAAAAACTTCCGCGACCTGGTGAAACACTGCATGGTGACAGCTACTCAATTAACTTGGGCGGTAAGGGCTGCAATCAAGCTGTTGCTGTTTCCAAGCTTGGCGGCGATGTGCAACTGGTCGGGCGTATCGGCAAAGACGGTTTTGGGGATATCGCTGAGACCCAGTTAAAAGATATGGGCGTTGCAACTGATCACGTCTTAAAAGATGAGAACAACGGCACAGGTATCGCGGTCATCGGTGTTGATGCAAACTCGGAAAACTGCATCACTGTTGTTGGCGGTGCGAATATGGCGGTCAGTAGCTCTGATATAACGCAGAATAAAGAGCTGCTTGAGAATGCTAAGCTTTTGATGCTGCAGTTGGAGATACCAGCACAAACGTGTCTGGCAGCGGCAAAGGCCGTACAGGCCTCAGGTGGCCGAGTAGTCTTTGACCCAGCTCCAGCCCCAGTTCATGGTTTGCCAGAAGGTTTTTTGCGCCATGTCGACGTGATCACACCCAATGAGACAGAAACTGAAGTCTTGACCGGGTTTAAGCCAACCAACCCGCAAGAAGCTGCAAAAGCTGCAGATTTACTGCGCCAAATGGGTGTTCCGGCAGCTGTGGTAAAGCTTGGGGCTCACGGTGTCTACTTTAAGGATGAAACAAGCGAAGGTTTTGTAAAGCCGTACAAGGTCGATAGCATTGATTCCGTGGCAGCGGGAGATTGTTTCAACGGTGGCTTGGCCTACGCACTATCACAGGGCAAAAACCTAGGTGATGCCGTGCGGTTTGCTGCTGCGTGTGGTGCGCTTTCGACGACAAAGCGTGGGGCTGCAACATCAGCACCAACACTCAAAGAAGTCGAAGAATTGATGGGCTGAACATAACTTGAATAAGCTGGGGTTGGCAGCCTTTATGCAACCCCAGCTGAATTGGATTAGCCGCGCCCGCGGTAAGTTGGAACACCTTGTTCTGGAATCCAAACCCCTTTTGGCGCTTCTCCAGTTTGATAAAACACATCAATTGGAATGCCGCCGCGTGGATACCAGTAGCCACCAATGCGCAGCCAGATCGGGTTGAGCGTATCAACGATCCGCTTACCAATGGAAACGGTGCAATCTTCGTGGAAGGCACCGTGATTGCGGAATGATGTAAGGAAGAGTTTGAGAGACTTGCTCTCCACCAACCACTCATCCGGGACATAATCAATCACGAGATGCGCAAAATCAGGTTGCCCGGTAATTGGACACAAAGAGGTGAACTCTGGTGCCGTAAACCGGATGGCATAGCGCGTGCTCTGTTGTGGGTTTGGCACTTTTTCCAGAACGGCTTCCTCTGGAGATTGGGGCTGCACTGTTGCACCGCCCAACATGGTCAGGTTCTTGTAAATATCGGATTTGCTCATAATCTTCTCGTTTTTATTAGACGCCGCGCTTATTGCCCCAAAGCAGCACATGGAGTTGCGGCAGGATGCGGGGCGTAAACCAGCGGTCAGCAAGGGTCTTTTCAATAAGCCAGTGCATGCGCTCCATCACGCCATCCATGTCAATGCGCGCATCCTCATCGTCTGGCGGTGGAGGTGTATGGTTGCCCGGCTGCAGATACAAAGGTAAATGCGGGAACCGTTCATGAACCTTCCGCGCCCAATTATAGTCCACCTCATCAAACACAACGATCTTTAACAAACTGTTGGTGTCGTCTCCCGCTTTGGTCAGGCAAAGTTCAAACTTGATCCAATCGACGGTCTCACCAGAGGAGGGTGGTTTAGGGCTCAGCACCAGAGTATCAAGCTGCGCAAACCAGTCTTTGGCAACCGAGCCCTGTGTCTCCAGAGCAAAGCGGTAGCCCTTGGATTTGCCCATTTCAATGAGTTTGGAAAAATCCTGAATAGCTGGATTACCGCCCGACAATGAGACGGTCAAAGGTGTATGGCCAGTAAGTGTTTCCACCTCGCTCCATACATCTTCAGGTTCCATTGGTCGCCATGTATGACGATAGGCACTGTCAACCGCATGCAGCGTATCACACCAAACACAGCGATAATCACACCCGCCAGTGCGCACAAAGACAGTTGGTTCCCCCATCAAAGCCCCTTCGCCTTGAATAGTCGGCCCAAAGATCTCACTAATGCTCAGCTTGGTCATGGCCGATACTCCGCCCATGTTTTAGGTGTTTCGCTCACGCGAACAGCGCTCGTCTCATCCCAACGTTGCTTGCACCAACTGTAGATTTCGGTTGCCAGAAACTCTGAGGTCACCTGATCATGGTCAAACACCTCATTGAGATGCCGGTGATCCAGTTCATCATCAATATAACGCTTCAGCGGTTTTAACGCGGTGAAATCCACCACAAATCCGTATTTGTCCAAGGTCTCGCAGGAGAGCTCAACCACAACAACATAGTTGTGGCCATGAAGACGCGCGCAAGGATGGTCCTCCGGCATTTCGCAGAGTTGATGTGAGGCCGAAAAGTGGAATTCCTTTGTGATTTTGTACATTACAAAGGTGCCCGCTCCAACGCAGATTTCCAGTAATCAGGATCAGCATAGATAGTTGGATCCACAACACCGGCAATGGCAAAAGCTTCACGCCGTTCAACACAGGTGCCACATCGCCCACAATGTGTGTCGCCGCCTTTGTAGCAGGACCACGTGTCAGCAAACGGGACGTTGTGCTTTACGCCTTCCGTTACGATTGCGGATTTAGGGATCTCTAGAAACGGAGTGTAAAGGCTCACATTAGCGTACCCATCAAGGGCCAGCTTTTGCATGTCTTCAAAGTTCTTGATGAAACCAGGGCGGCAGTCTGGATAGATGAAGTGATCCCCACCATGAACAGCAGCAGCCACAGCATCTGCCTGCTGGGCAGCAGCAATGCCAAATCCAATGGAGAGCATAATGGCATTGCGGTTAGGAACCACAGTCACCTTCATGTTCTCTTCTGCATAATGGCCATCTGGCACATCTATATCATCCGTGAGCGCGGACCCACTGAGATGTCGCCCAATCTGGCTCATATCCAAAAGAGAATACGGCACCCCCAATTGCTTGGCTGCATGGGCGGCGTAATCCAGTTCAATTTTATGTCTCTGGCCATAGTCAAATGAGACCAGACCAAGGAGCGTCTGTTCATGCGCCACCTTGTAGGCGAGCGTAACAGAATCCAATCCGCCGGAGCAGATTACGATCGTTTTCATATTTTAGTCCTTGTTTTAGGTCCCGGGTAGGCTGCGACCGGCGCTCAAACGTTGAGCAAGGGGCTACCTAGCAGACTAAAGAAGCAAGGAAAAGGCGATTTTGGAATTGAACCGGTTCCTCTGGGGAAATTAGGGAAGCCGCATGAAGTTAGCAATTGATGTAAATCAGAAATGAAGTTGCCTTTGACACACATAGAAATTTGCGCGCAGGTCCTAAGGAGAATGTTAGGAGGCCAGAGTCAGGAGTTTGACCTCGAGCTGTATCAGGGCGGGCCTTAGCGTATTAAAGTCGTTTTCAATATTGGTGAACGGATGCCTCCTATAAAGCTTGATGGCTTTTGCACTATCCAACTGGGCAAGCAAAGGGCGAACGATACGCAAGGCATCTTCTCGTGCCTTTTTGCGGATTATGAGCGTCTGACGGGTATCTGCTATGATTTGAACATGTTTTTTGAGGTCCCCAGCGACGAGGGGTTGAGTTACGCAACTTATAAATTTCTTCAAAGCGGCAGTATCAACATACTGCTCGCCAGCTTCTTGATTGCCCAAAAGGATGTCAATAAAATAATTATCGGCAATCGATTTCGTAAGTTCCATACGTGCAATGCAGTTATCAGCTGCCTTTTTGACACCTTTTGCTATGTCCTCGCGAAAGCCGGTCAACTCGCCATGCATAGCATCATACATGCCTTTAAGTTCGTTCAGTTGGCCCATGTTTTCCTCATGAGAACTGTTCTTGGCAGATTCTTGTTCAAGCAATTTTATTTCAGTCAGGAGATCTTTAAATTTGGTTGGATCAAAAACAGATTCATCAATGCGGTCAATGCCTTTAATCTTGCCCTTGATATTTTTCCAGGAGGCCGCCTTCGAAGTCAGTATTTCCAGATTTTCCTTTATTGGGCCAGCCTTTTCTGTGAATTTGTCCTTAGATATTTTGCGGTCCTTGGCTAATTGGATGCCTTGTTTGTAATCCTCTTCAATTTTCTGGAAGTAACTATCTTCCGAAACATTATGAGGACTATCCACTTGTTCCGACTGCCAGTCCAGACGACCTTTCAATTCCATTATATATTTCTCAGCCTGAAACTTAATACGGTTCATCTGAGTGAGAGACTCTTTCAGATCGTCAACCGTAGAAGAATTATTGGCCACAATTCTTGCCTGTTTGAGATAAAGTTCTAACTCGCCATGATAGATTTTTTCGTTTTTCGGTTGCAGAATTGCTTTGAATTTTTGAGCTAATTCTGGCCGTGCCGCTCCCAGTTTAGCTAATAAAATGGGTATATCCTTAAAGCGTTTCTCAATGTGTTGAATTTTCAAATCAATAATCTTGCGGAATTCTATTGCCATCTTGATGTTGGACATAAGAGGTTCAAACTGCTCTGTTTCAAGCTCCTCACATTGGCGTATAGCCTTGTCAATACTTATACCGGAGGATTGATCTCGCAGGTTCTTAACATCTTCTACCAGTCGCATTTTGGCTTCTATGTAGTAGAGACCTTCTTTACTGCCCTTTGACTTATTGATCTTATCTAAAATTTTCTGAGTTCTTTTTTGTAAGTCCTCATATCCGCCAGGGTTTCTTTGTAAACCATCCAGAATATCTTCTGCCTTTAAAAACTCTTCTACGGCAATTGTTTCTATCCCACTTACCCCAGATGATCTAAGTTCATCCAAAAAATCGAAGGATTCCAAAAGGCTATCGAGAGTCTTACGAGGAACTGCTTTTGCTTTTTTATCTTTGGGACGCTTGGGGATCTCCACCATTACGTCTTTGGTTAACCCGTCAATATCACCAGCGCGGGCGTAGGATTCTGTCGTACTTTTCTTAGTAACAACTGTGTCACCGTCACCAAACATGACTAGTTTTTCCAGCTGCTCTTTGTAGTTTCGTGTTCGAATATCAAGATCCTTCTTGGCCCACTCCTTGTTTTTGCTCCATTTTTCCTTGCGAATTGCAGATGTTTTTAAAGTAAAAATCAAACTGACGACTGTAGCTAAATTGCGGGATGGGTCAGTTCTATAGTGACCAAGTTCTTCCAAAATTTGGTCTGCTACCTCACTCGGTCCAGCCGTTTGCATACTGGCACAAAGCTTTTCTATATAAGCTGTCATATTCTTCAAGGTGACCATAGAAGCTTTTGCTTCCTCGGTATTCTTAAAGAGATCCTGCCATGCTGGGTCATCGCTTGTGGCATTTAATGATTGAGCGGTCGCCAAGGGAGTGCTTAAGCGGGTTGCTAAGCCGGTATATCCTATCCCGGTGAGGTCGGTTATGCACTCTTTTACGGATATGATCTGCTTACTAAAGTTTTTTTCGGTTTCATCTATAATCGACCCACCGGAGTTTTGAATAACATCTTGCAAGAGCGATTGCATTGTGTCCAACTTGCTCCGGGTCTCGGCAAGAGAACCCTCACATGCATCATAACTATGTGCATCACAGTTCAGTTCAGCTTTTTGCAGTAACAGATCAACAGTTTCATGAATGGACCTGAATGCTTCATCCTCTTTTACAAAATCTTTAAAGCTAGCTTGATTTTTAAAAAGGTTTGCATTCCGTATTCTATAACCTGCAATTTGATCCTGCAGAAACGCCATGCGACTATCATCAAGAGGTGCGCCACCTATAGGAGGGTTGGTTTTAAGTTCTTCAATCTCCCAAAAGAGTTCTGAAATTTGCTGAAAATTGTCCATGGCCATAGTTTGCACTGCAGCAACTGTAGCTGCATGTTCCACAAGCTTGCGATCCTGCTCATCCTCAAGAGCCGCCGCCGCCGCGATTTCCTGCTCTTCCTTTTCCCTAATCGCCACATACAAACCATCAACAGCGGCAGCAAAATCAGGGTATGTCAGCCCAAATTCTTGAAAAACCGACTTGGCCCAACTGTCTTCTTTTCGTGTTAAGGGGGGGGCAGGTTGCTTTAACTTTGTTTCAGGCATCGGAGGCTTCACCTTGGTCTTTTTGAGGAGGTGATAATATTTGGATTTTCTGTAATGATATTTTCCAGTTAAGGCCCATGAGCAGACCTTCAAAAATCTTTGGGTATTGCAACGATTTGCCGGCCATTGGGAAATGGCCAGTTGGTAACTGGGAATGAATATTTTAGTTCATGAAACGGAGGTTTTACTTTGCTCACGTGTTCAAGTTCCAATTACGTATCCGGCGGTTTGTCCGTTGATGAGGACAACATCTGCAAGGGAGTAATACGAAATCACCCCTCGAATTCACCGCTTCCATGCGCCTCCTATGGTCACGGAGGATAGTTACGCCTCACATAAAAGTCGGCGCAGAAAAGCTACTGCAGCAGTTATGGCCGACCTTCGTGAAATATGCGTTGTAATAAATGTTTTGGTTTTCGCTTATTATTGATCGATTTTCAACGAACCCAAGTTCAGCTGTCGAGACAGTCGCGTTTAGGTTTTGTGTTTTCCAGAATACCCGCTTGGTTTGGACATCGACCATTTCTGTAATGAACCTTCTTCTGGCTTATAAATCTCAATGAGCAAGGGGTAGCAAGGCGTATTGTCATCAGAATGGCCGCTTCCACAATCACCACCGGGGCATGCGGAAATAGCACCAAGCAAATCAATTTCAGCAAAAAATTCGATAAAATCACCGGGCCGAACCGGGCTGGCTTTCATAAAGTATTGATGCGTATCAGGTGTGAAGCCTGTGCACATGAAAACGTTCATCACATCATGGACATGAGGCTCGGCGCCATCAAAAGATAGGCCTTTGGCAGCAGAAAGCGCGCGGGTCAAATTTGAATGGCAGCAATGGTTGTAGTCAACGTTCTTTAACATGTGATTGGTGTACGGATCACAGCGTGTACCAATCACATCATGAACTCCGGCACCATCTTCATCCCAGCCATACCAATCCAGTGTGTCCTGAGTAATCGTCGCCATTGGACGCAAATAAGGCATATTGCTCCAGAGACGATCGCCAGTGGTGAGATGGCTTGCATGGAGTTGCCTCGTCTTGCCGCTAAAAAAACGTTCATTCAGATCGTTGGCATTCCAAAGGTTCAAATCGCCGACCTGAGGGCCTTCAACGCTGACAATTCTAAAGAAGGATCCGGCAGGAACTTCAAAATACCCGCCATCACGCGGTGACACCAAAACCTCTGAAACTTTCTGCATGGTCTGTTTGGCCTGCTGATACAGATCCCCATCATAATCAGGAAGGTGGTCAACCTCATAGCAAACAATAGGGTTTTTGGAACGTCGCTCATCAGATGGGGCAGGGATACCGGTGGAAACAGAACGAGAAGCGAGCTTGGTCATGAGCCGATGATCCTATGAGTATGATGCAGACTTGATCGACCTGATTGAACATTGCAATGCTCATTTAATATATTGATATATTTTCATGAATCCGGTTAGCCGCGCATGAAAAGGAGGAGGAACAGAGGACCTCCACCGGGAATGTTTTTTGTGGCCGTTGTTTAAATGATTGAAAACGCGAATGTCATAGAGTTTGTTGAATGAAAAGGGCTGCATCCTGCATTTTCGTTTTATGGGAGAATTTTGAAATGAGCAAACTCCAAGGCGGGAAATTGGGATGTCCTATCAAAATCTAACTATAATTTTTGTCGTGGTCTTTGTTTATAGCGTTATGAACCGTAAGCTGGAACAATACCCAATAAACGGGGCCCTGTTGTTCTGCATCATCGGGTTTCTGCTGGGAGATAACGGCCTGGATTGGTTTAGCATCAGCCTTTCCAATGAAACCATTCGGACACTGGCGGAATTATCTTTGGCCATTGTTCTGTTTACCGATGCCGCCAATACAAACCTCAAAGTCCTATCTGACAACGTTGATCTGCCACGCCGGCTTTTGCTTCTAGGGCTCCCACTGACGATCATCCTGGGCATCGGGGCAGGGATGATGCTTCTGCCCGATTTACCACTTGTTGAAGTCGCTATTCTCGCCGCGCTTCTGGCCCCAACAGATGCAGCACTCGGCAAAGCTGTTGTGACTGATCCTGAAGTGCCGACACGAATTCGTGAGACACTGAACGTAGAAAGCGGTCTGAATGACGGCATCTGCGTTCCCATCGTTTTCTCACTCCTCCCGGTGGCAATAGATCCATCTCTGGCAAGCAACCTTAATCACATGGCTGCCAAGTTGTTTGCTGAACAGATTGGCTTGGGGGTGCTGATAGGTATTGGTGTCGCTGTGCTGGCATGTCAGTTTATCGAATTATGCTTTGGCAGTGCCGAGCAATCAAAAACATGGGAGCAGGTCACTGTTGTCGCTCTTGCAATAAGCTGCTTTGCCATAGCTCAGCTGGCTGGTGGCAGCGGTTTTATTGCCGCGTTTGTGGGAGGAATTGTTTTTGGCAGGCTGGAGAAGCCCTATAAAACACAGCTCCTGGTATCTGCGGAAGGAATTGGAGACACACTTTCTCTGATGACATGGTTGATTTTCGGGGCGGCAATTATTGGCTCTGTCCTCAGCACTTTCAGCTTTGAAATTCTGCTCTATTCAATTCTGAGCCTGACCATCGTGCGTATACTACCCGTCTATCTGGCGCTTTCTGGCGAAAGCCTGCTGCTCAAAGAGAAGCTGTTTATTGGTTGGTTTGGACCAAGGGGCCTTGCCAGTATTGTCTTTGCAATTATCGTGCTGGACGCCAATTTGCCGGGCAGTTCAATCATCGCGTCCACTGCGGTAACCACCATCGGTCTCAGTGTTATCCTGCATGGAATTACCGCTCATTCCTTCATCAAAGCGCTGATAAAGAAGTGAGCAACGTTGGTCTGGGGGCTCGGTTTATTTAACGGGTACGAGCTTGCCCGTGTGTTTGAAGAGCCGGCGAATAAGGAACTTGATCAACCAACCGAACCCAATATCTGATCGCATTTCGAATTCTTCGTAATGGAACTTCCGCATCGGGTAATTTAGTTTTTTTAGCCCAGTGGTCAAGTTCATCCGCATCATTTCTGGTCCACAGAATGCGATTGGCATCATATCAAAACAGGTGCCTTGTAAAATTTTGAGGAGCCGTGCATCGATGTATTCACCCATATCTGATTCAAAGTATTGAACATGCAGATTGGGGAGACGTTTTTGCAGCGCTTCAAGCTCTTCCTCAAGCGGGTTTTCAAGTCTATTTCGAACGCCGTAGTAAAGATAAATCTGTCCCGTTGCCTCAAGAGACAAGGCCTGTGCCCATGCCAGAAATGGAGTAATTCCCACTCCGCCCGCAATCCAGATCTGATCTTGATTTTGAGCAAAGGGTTTGAACCCGCCATACCCTCTGCTGAGCTGAGCCTTCGCACCTGCTTTTAACTCGTGAATGCGGGACGTGTAGTCACCCAGTGCAGAAATACAAAAGCGGATACTACCGTTTTCCTGAGGGGCAGACGCAATCGTATATGGATGCGTTTCCCGCAATCCGTCTTGTTCAAATGAAACATAAGCGAACTGTCCGGCTTTATATGAAATAGGCTTGCCGCCTGGCTTCAAACTAACGGTTGTAACCCGCCCATATACCTCAACAGTCTCCACCTCATAAGCTTTTGTACGCCCCGTGATGCCTTTGTAAGTCAGGTAGACAAAGGAACTGACACCAGCAAAACAGAAAACGGAGACATAAAGACCGAGTGGGTCACTCCATGAGAAGAAGTTGTTAATGAGTAAGAAATGGACGGCAGCTAGGGCGAAGAAAACACCAATGAGCCGATGGGTCCACCGCCAGATATTGTAGGGAATGAAGGTCGCCAAGGAGCCTAAACCGAGGATTAGGATGCCATAAAACCCAATTTCACCAAGCTCTCCGGCAATACCTTCATCTTCACCTCTGATAAACGCACCTGCAGCGTCCCGCAGAGTTGGCTCGGCTTCTATGGTGTCATGAAGAAAGGCAGCTACGATGGCCAGAACAGCAAGCCATTTGTGCAAAACATACACTTGGTCCAATGGCCCAAAGAGGGCTTCGACACCTCTTACACGTGTGGCCATAACCTGAACCAGCGCCATGCTGATCAAAGAGACCATGCCTGCATATTGGCTAATCAAAACAGAAAAGCTCTGCTCTCCGCCAAACTGCGTCAACAAATACAGAGGAGGCAACAGGCTTGCAAATATAAGTGACAGACCAACGGGCTTCATTCTCTAGCGCTTTCTTACCAACACAATTGAGTGCCTCGGATGAAGAAACAGCTTTACTCTGGTTGTACGCCGGGGGCGTCTAGAGCTGAATAATCGACCTTTTGGCTATCGCCGGCTTAGGTCTTCATAAGCTATTTTCTGGTTATCCAAGTGCCCGGTAACAAAGCGGGTTCAACCTGAAATCAATCTGAAGCTCCTGAAATTAATTTGGCAATTTTAACCAAAAGCACGCGCCGCCCAGTTTTGTACTCTCACAAAGTGCAATCTCAATTGAGTTCCGTTTGCATAAAGATTGCACAATGGAGAGACCTAACCCCGCGCCCGTCGATGATTGCCCTGGCATGCGGAAGAACCGTTCAAATACTTTCTCACAGTACTCTGCTGGAATTCCCGGTCCGCTGTCTTCGACCGTAAGGGTGATGCCGTTATCATGTTCTTCAACGGAAATCAGAACCTCGCCTTGCGCAGGTGTGTACCGAATAGCGTTTGCAATAAGGTTGCTCAACACAGTGTTTAAGTCCTCAGAATCTACAGGAGCATTGACCGCCACCGATTGGAGTAGCTGTAATTCAACATGCTTTTCCTGAGCAGAGTGTGCCTGTTGAGCTAATGCTTCCTGCAATACTGGGAGCAAATTGTGACGTGATGGTTCCCTCTGGTGCTCTTGTCCTGCCCGTGCATGTTCCAGCAGTTTCGCTGCCAGATGGGTTGCCCGGTCTACGCCTTCAATTATGTTGGCAAAACGGACTTTTGTAGCATCATCCAGTTTGTCTGTTTCAATCACCTGACATTGAGCCTTCACAACCGTCAAAGGCGTACGAAGTTCATGTGCCGCGTCATCAATGAACCTTTGTTCTCGTTCCAAATAAGCAGCTATACGATCAAACAGAGTGTTGAGGGATCCGATAATTGGGGCGAGTTCATCTGGCTGATTTTCGGTGCTCAGCTTGCCCAGACGCTCTGGTTCTTGCGAGGCGAGTGTTTCAGAAAGGGTTGTGAGGGGACGCAATCCGCTTCTGACGATGTAGACAGTCGCGGCAATGGAAAAGAGAAGGACCAGTGCAAGTGGAATGGAAACAGTCAAAACCGTTTGCTCAAGCAATTCAGTTGCCTCTTCAACAACCACGCCTACGATGTATTCCTGATCTTTTTTGTCGCCTGGAAATAACCAGATTACCCAATTTTCGCCTTTGGCTTGAACTTCTTGTGCCCCGAGTTTCAAGCTTTGAGGGAGCTGGATACTGTTGTCTGACTGGTAGACCGTATCTCCATTCACATTGCGGATGGCTATAAAATAATCACCGGCCTCATGATGCTCGTCTAACCATTCGGAAGATATCAGATCGCCCTGTAAATGAGCGATCGCACTAGCAAGCTGAAAAGTTTGAGCATCAGTCGTTTCAATCAACTCTTCCTCAGTCAGATTGTAAACGATGAAAGAAAAAGCACCCCAAACAACAACCAGTAGAGGAAGGAGGAAAATCAGAATTCGCCGACGGATGGAGTTTAGCCTCATGCGCTTATTTCCTCATCCACGATGTAGCCAACACCTCGAATAGTCCGGATGAGGCGAGGGGTTGTTTTTCTGCGGATTTGAGAAACATACACTTCCAGCACATTGCTTTCCGCGTTTTCCTCCCATCCATAAAGCTTCTCCATGAGGTCTGTTTTGGAAACGACCCGTCCTCGGTGCTCCAACAAAATGGTTAGCAGGCGGAACGCAAGTGGCTGCAGAACAACCTCCTGTCCTTCATAAACAGCGCTTTGCTGATCTAGGTCCAGACTGAGAGCTCCATGCTGTAACACCATGCGTGTACGGCCACTGGCACGGCGGACAAGCGCACGGCAACGGGCAAGCAATTCATCCATATCGAAAGGCTTGGTCAGATAATCGTCAGCACCGAGGTTCAGGCCATCAATACGGTTCTTGGTCGTTTCACGTGCAGAAAGGATCAAAACAGGGGCATCTGCCTTGTCATTTCTCACGGATTTGAGGAGTTCAAGACCATCTTGACCAGGCAAACCAAGGTCGAGGATGACGAGATCAAAATTGCCGGCTCTCAATGCGTCTTCTGCAAGCAAACCATCATCAACCCAATCCACACGATATTCATGCCGTTCCAGAAATGCCTTGATCGCGTCCGCAATAAGCCGCTCGTCCTCAACCAGTAAAATACGCATAGGTTCCTTCCAGCACTTGAAGGCGCTTCTTCCATAAGTGCCAACACTCTCATGATTATGAGATACCTGAAAACTGAAATGTGCCTGAAGAAAGCAAGAAACTTAGCGTAATACCCACAAAACAAAGAGGAAGGATCGAGAGTGAGGGTGCATCCTTTGAGAAAGGATGCACGACAGGATCAAGTCGGCGCTGGAGCAATTGCACGCTCTCTGTCGCTTCTCTTAAAATAAAAGCGACCTCTCCGTGATGGAAAGGCCGCTAATTTTGAGATTTGAAGGAGTGGGAGGCTTATTCAGCCGGAACCTTGTCCTGTGTCTTTAATTCAAAATCAGATGCATCATGGCGCTCATGGAGCTGACCTTCTGGCTCACCCCATGCTTTGTTGACCATGCGGCCACGCTTAACTGCAGGACGCTCGCTAATGTCTTTAGCCCAGCGCACGAGGTTCTTGTAGGAGCCCACATCAAGGAACTCGGCAGCTGAATAGAGACCACCCAGCGCAAGATTGCCGTACCAAGGCCAAATTGCCATATCCGCAATGGAATATTCATCACCGGCAATAAAACGGTTGTTTTCGAGCTGGCGATCCAAAACATCAAGCTGGCGTTTTACTTCCATGGTGAAGCGCTCAATCGGGTATTCCATCTTGAACGGCGCGTAGGAGTAAAAGTGACCAAAGCCACCACCAAGGTAGGGAGCAGACCCTTGCAACCAGAACAGCCAGTTCAAAGCCTCAATGCGTTTTGCTGGATCTTTGGGGAGGAAATGCCCAAATTTTTCAGCAAGGTGCAACAGGATGGCGCCAGACTCAAACACGCGCACAGGGTTTCCTGAGGAGTGATCAAACAAGGCTGGAATTTTGGAGTTTGGATTTACAGCCACAAAGCCGGAGGAGAACTGATCTCCATCCCCAATTTTGATGAGGTGGGCATCATATTCAGCGCCCTTTTCGCCAAGAGCAAGCAACTCTTCCAGAAGGATTGTTACCTTTTGGCCGTTTGGCGTGGCAAGAGAATAAAGTTGCAGTGGGTGTTTGCCAACTGGCAGCTCGGAGTCATGAGTTGAACCGGAAACTGGACGATTGATCTTAGACCACTGGCCACCGTTTTCAGCGTCCCAGACCCAAATCTTTGGTGGAGTGTATTCTGTTGCTTCGGTCATTGTTTAACCCTTGAGTTCAATCAGTATCATAAAGGCGCTAATTGCGCTGAATTGCTATGGTCTGTCATCTTTTGCGCCGTTGAGAGGGCATGTTGTAAATTTTCTACTGGTGCGAGTAACTCGCATGATCCTCAG
This sequence comes from Pseudovibrio sp. Tun.PSC04-5.I4, assembly GCF_900104145.1. Taxonomy (NCBI): domain Bacteria; kingdom Pseudomonadati; phylum Pseudomonadota; class Alphaproteobacteria; order Hyphomicrobiales; family Stappiaceae; genus Pseudovibrio; species Pseudovibrio sp. Tun.PSC04-5.I4. Next base: position 1,219,561 of record NZ_FNLB01000006.1, read on the forward strand.
CAGCCCCTCTTCGCAAAGTGCTATAAGTTCACGAGTTGTATGTTGGCGTTCTGTTCAGATAATCAAGAGCTTCTGAGAGAAATGAAAGTGGAATTTTCCTTTCACTTCCGCAGCCTCAACCTTTTGAGCAATCCATTCTCAATGCCATTTGGTGGGCGCTTGTTAGGTTCTCTTAAAGTTTAGGAAATTGGAAATTTAGTTTAATTTGGAAAAATACTATTTGGAATTTCAGTCAAACCGGAATGTACATTCAGACCCCGCATCAAACCAGTGATTATAATTCGCTTCACAAAACTGGATGATCGATTTTTGTATGTATCGCGCAGGTATGAGTGCAATTTTCCTATAATAAACAAAGCTTCTTCAATTTGTGAGATCTGTAGAAAGTTGCACTCCTGAAAGTTTTTCATCTCACTTTGTGAACTTTAATTGTCGTGAATTGAAGTCCCTATGCTCCCCATGTTCCCCTTAAACCGTGGGGCGGATTGCCCTTGCATGTCCCCTGTTTTGGGCGGATTTGTCTTTCGGGAGCTGACTGATGGAATTTGCCCAACAAGCTTGCAAGAGCCTTTATCTGGCTTCCAACACCGGAGATAACGCCGGAGGGTTTGCCTTTGTCGTGAGCCAGATGTCAGCAGAACGGGCAGTTTTGCCCACTCACATATCGCTGAAGGATGCTTTGACTGATCAAGCCTATCGGGGATCGTTTATCTATTGCCCCGACACGCTGAATTTTGAGAGTAACCAGACTGAACAACAGGCGCTGGTGACGGGCTTACATACATACCTGAAGACCATGAATGTCGCGCGCGGTTTCATGTGGCTGCCAAAAGCATCAACACCGCTTCCTCAACCTCCAGAGGATCCCAATCAGCGCCCAGCGTTCTTTTCCATTAACACGGCTGGAACTGAAACCACCAGCAGTCTGTCTTATGTGCTTGTGAGCGAGCTGACCATCGAGTTCTATTCTGGCGCGTATATCCGTGTTTCGGATGATCAAGAAAGCCTCCAGATTTCGGAGGGAGCGATCCAGTTAGGTGGGTATCTAAGTCCCGATACAGGGTCTGTGAGTGACGGCGATATACGGTGTTCGGGTCCTGATCGCGGTACAATTGTGTTCAATGCAGATTTTGAGCGAGCCGCCCTTCGTGATCAGTGGAACTGGGGGTTTCAATGGGTGGCTGCCGATCCCAAATTGCAAGATGGAGTAAAAGGGCAACGCTTTGCTCTGGGATCCGGCAATATCGGCACGCGCGAACCGCTCCCCATGGAAGTTATCGTGGATGTGACGGACCCGCTGAACCTATACCCAACGCATAACAGCGAAAATCCTGAGAGATGCGCCTTCTATTTCCGAAGCCTAGAGCAAAATGGCATCGGGCCAACCGTAAACAGCTTCTATCGCACCACCTATGGTGCTCCCATCTCCCTAACTGCAGTTAGCAAAGGATCAACACTTGCAGATGCTCGGCCCGCTGCTTTGGTGCTATCGCCAAGCTTCGGGAGCTCAGCCGCCCAGCAAAGGTTTATCGCAAGTCCTATCGGAGATTTCCTCATATGTGCTCCAGCCCGGCAGGGAGAACAACAAGCACGCTTCATGTGCGGGTTAGGTGGAACAGAGTTTTTGCAGCTGCTTGACGTCTCCCAAAAGAACATAACCTCGGCGGCACGGCTTCGTTTTATCCAACGTCAGCCGGCTTTCGCTCCGGTGTTTCCTCTTCCGCGCTCGTCTCCAACAGGGCCTCCAGCCCCTAAAGGAGCACCTCTAAAAAGCACCTACCAAACATCCTACGTGCAAGTAATCCAGCCCCAATCGTCTGAGGGTGAGACAACCACGTTACCCTGTAGCTATGTTGCACAGCCTCGTGGCAGCGCACTGCATGGATATGATGATGATATCTGGCAGGAAAACAAATCTCTACTCGGGACGGTTAGCCCATCCTACACACTGCCTGCGATGGGGCAGGACAGTTTTCCGTTGTTTCCTTACAGCGGCAAGGACGAACAAACGGCCAGCTACTCGCAAAACGAGATCGCTCTGTTTGAAAAAAGCATAATCGCTCCCATCAGACGGCAAACCATAGCCAAGCTGACAAACTCACAGATCACAGATAGGGCCACAGAGAATGCCAGAGATAATACCAGCGCAGAAAAGACGACCTCGGGCCAAGGCTCAACCACTTTAACCACACCATCAGGCGTCATCGCCACTCTGGCGTCACCGGAAGATGCGCGGTCATGGCAGGCTGTGAAGCTTGCTCAAATCAAAACTCCGGAGAGCTCGGAGTTTTCATTCATCGACCCCTCTGCAAAGCTCATTGAGGCGTTTCAAACCAATCAGTTGTTTATGGTCGCGGCCAATGGAGACGAGCTTGGGCAGGCCGGAAAGACCTTTTTAAACACACTCAATATCGAGGAGTGGCAGATTGAAGCCGATGTCGGAAACTCTCCTGACTTTGGTGACTATGCGAACATTCTCATCATCAAGGGCATCCGGGGTCCACTCTATGACCCCAAAGGGGATGAGAAAGACAATCTGATCGCCAACCCGCAAAAATGGACGCAGAAAGAAACATTCTCTGCACCGACCACCGTCCAGGAGAGTACGCCCGACCAAACTCAATTACTGAATGTATCCACATGGTTGCAGGATTACTTTCAAGCAGCAGTTGATAATCCTGACGGCGAGTATCTGGCAAATTTCAATCAGGTTGCCGCTGATCCCAACTGGACGGGTGTGTTGATGCTACGCGCGCGTATCAAGTCACCTCCAGAGCAACTGGCAGGTATTGTTGCGGGAGTGAGAGATCAGAGCTTGTTTTATGCACACCACCTTGCCATCCGTATCAATCAGATAAAGGCGGACCAAAGTGGTGGAGAAATCTCCATCAAAAAACAGAGTTCGGTGTATGGGCTGATCTACTACGAAGACCCGGAGTTTATCGCGCCCAAAGGCAAAGACAGTCCGCAGCCGGTGGTCCCATCCATCGCGCGCACCTATGATTTTATCCTGCTGTCCCTCAAAGTTTTGTTTGAGAACACGGCAATCAAGAAGTTCTCTTCCTACGCGCAGCTCGCCATAGATAAAGTGTTTGATAGCGCCGTCATCAATGCTGAACCGATCTCGCCGTCAGGGCAGGCCTTACCATCAGGCTCTCAGTACAATTCGTTGATCATGACGGCGAGTTATCAAGATAACAACCATCACCCATCCTACACCATGGCGGCTCCAGAACCCTATGTGTTCACGGTAGAAAACAACGTCTTGCAACAGGTGGAGTTTTCCTCAGCTCAGATGAATACCATTACCAGTGGAGCGAAAAGCAAGCAGGAGGAGGGTGCAGAGCAAAGACCGCTCATCCGGTTTGGATTAGCGGGTTTTTTGAGTTTTGCAGTCCTCAAAGACAGCAATGGACAAGACATAGACCTCTTTTCCTTTGGGGGTGAAGCAGGCCAGACTTCAACGCGTATTGGGCTGAATTTCGCCAATCTAGGTCTGGAGATGACTTTCTCAAAGGATGACCCCTATGAGACCCAAAAGATTGTCTGGGACAGCGCCCAAATGAGCTTCAACATGAGCTCCAGCACTCTGCGTCCCGGCAGCTTGTTGGCAACGATGCCTCTGGAATTACAAAGCTACATGAGCTCAGCAACAGCGCGTGAGGCGCCCTCATCTCTGGGGTTCCTCAATGTAATCACCAACGTGCGCCAACAAGGTGTCTCAGAGGCGTGGAACGGATTGAAATTCAAAGTCAATTTGGGCACGGCAGGAGATCTGGCGGGAAAACTGGGGCTTAACGCCTATGTCTTGTTGGCATGGTCGCCTGACTCAAAGGGAAACATCTACAAATCCATGACTGGCATCCAAATGCCGGGGACCACAAACGGGGCATCGCTCATCAGTTTGCAAAACGTCCTGTCTATGTCCTATGGCCCCATCCAACTGCTGTATGCAGATAAGCCCACCACCAAAAGCCCGAGTTCCGCTGAACAAATCACGAGTGTCTCCCCGCAATCCATTCGAGCTGTGGAAGCGAATGAACCGAGCCCAACCAGCGATAAACAATACATGTTTGTGCTCAATGAGATTGCCATCAAATTCATGGGACTGGCAAAAATCCCTCCCAACGGAGCGACTTCGTTTTACTTGTTTGCAGAGAGCGACACGCAAGCCCAATCAGCTGACAATAGGACCGGCCTGGCTTGGTATGCCGCTTACAACAACGAACCAGAAGACAGCTAATTCCTCCCCATTTCCTGACGAAACAATGGTGCCTGAAGATGAACGAGCTCAGCCCGATTGAACCCACCGCGCGTGTTGCCCTGCCAAATGAGGAAAGCTTGACCACGCAGCTCTCAGATCTTCTGCAATCGTTCTCGTCAGCTGCGCAAAGCCTCAATTCCACAATCACAAACAGCGTGATTGCGCGGCTCACAGATCATCTTCGTGGCAAAAAACTGCGGTACTTCGCGTATCAGCAAAAGCAAGCGGGCAGCGTTGCCAACACGGTCAACCTCATTGCGCGGATGATCAAACTTGGCTTTCGCAATGATGTAGAGCTGATCTACAACAGCCAGCAAAATGGACTGCTACAGGAACTGGCAGAACTCCTGCCCGGGTTTGATCCTGCCACACGCGCACCCTACACATTGAATGGGGTGACCCTCACGTTCTTCGCCTATGAAGAAACAACAGTTGGGAGCACCACCCACCGCCAAGTGCCGGATTTATCGGGCCAGATGCCACTGTGCCTGTGTGGCGGAGGAGATATTCCCAACATCTCCTCTGCAAGCATCGCTTTGGCAACAAAGTGCGATTACTTCCTCCTTCTGCAACCCTATTTGTGGACCGCTGAAAACTGTGGCAAGACCGATGAAACTTGCGATGCTCATTCCAAGATAGTCCTTCCCGGTTTCAAACAGGAAATCAATCTGGATGATCAGCTCGCGCTTCAATCCTCTCAGTTTTCATATAGAGCCTTCACACAGGAGCTGAATCCCAAGCTAAACTGGACAGATCTGGCCATAGTCCCAAAGGTAGATCCTCAGGTCCTCAGCGCTGCGCACAACATCAGCAACGCACTGGCACAAGGGGCAAAAAGGGCTTTCGAGTTCTTTCCCGTCTATGGTCTTTCCACCTCACCAAGGGACAAGCGGGCAATCGTGGGGAGCGCAGATGGCATCGCATTTGAGCTGATAGCTGCTGCAACGCTCCTGCAAAGACAAACGGGCTTCACAGAAAAACCTGTCGTGATTGCTCTGTTGGATGAGATCACATCCTCCCTCTGGCAAACCTTGCAGAGTTACTTCCCCAAACAAACCGCTGCTGGAACGTCATCGAACGGATCTGAGCAGATTGAAGACCAGCTCACCCAGAACATTAATGCTTACTGCCAAAGCCAGCAACTCTTTCAGAATTCCTCGGGTTCAGGAACCGGCATCTATCTCAACAAAGATGTTTCCGGCTCAGAGGGAGCGGCTTTTCTCAGCAAACTGCAAACGGGAAGTACGGTTGTCGTCACGCTCCCGAACTTGCCGCCGCAGGTCTTTGCGCATCTCTATCAATCTGCAACCCTGCCAAGTGTGTTGGAAGGGCTCCAGAACGATAATCTTGCCGTTAATCTGGGCAAGCCGTTTTTCAAATTGGGTAGTTTTTCAACCAATCCCTATCCAAGTGCTTACGGAAACGGAACCGGTAAAACATCCAGCAGCACAACGGCTGTTACCGCTAGGCTTTTCGATATTTCCAAGAACCAAATCGCGTTGGGAACCTCCTCGTTTTTAAGAGGCTACCAACGAACAATGCCCCCAAATCAACTAACAAAAACCATCGCAGAAATAACGAGTGAGTTTCGAAATGGCCATGGTGACTATTTTGAGTATTACGATGGCCTAAAGCGATTCTATACATCACCTATCAACGATAAGTTATTGCAAGCATTGGGGTTTATCTCTGCACGGTTTGCGTTGATATCTATAGAAAATAACATCTTCGCAGACCTGCCGAAGTTTTATGCAGAGCTAGAGGTCAACAACAAAAATGGTGTTTTATCCTTGATGCCACAGGTGCTGAAGGACGGGCCATTCCACACTTTCCTACGCACGGTTTTAAACACCAATAGCTTCACAATTGGGGCTACCAAAAATAACGTGAAGATATCCCGTAGTCCTGCTCAGTCTGCCAAAATTGATCAGGTTATAATCGACGGAACGACAACTGACTTCCTTGGAGTACCGCTTGATATAACACTGACAGTCACCAATACGAGCCCAGCTGCCTCACAGCAAAAGGACAGTGACTACACGGTTCATTTGGATCTGAAACTCGGTAAGGTCTCATTACCCGGTGTCGAATGGTTTTCACTGGAAGACACAAACCTATCTGCCGTTTTTTCAAGCACAGGTGCACGCTTGACGGGGGACCTGGGAACCACACTTAGTCTTGGAGATGCGCCTTTCTCCTTCCATATGGATTACCCGAGTTCTGCCAATGGAAAAATGGTGGTACAGGGACAGTTTGGCGATCATTCCCCCTCCCTCAATAGCGTATTCACGCTCATTGGCGGCATGAATTTCATCAACAGCTTCCCGCCGCAGGTATCCAGCGTGCAGGACCTCACCATAGAGGCCCTGCGCTTTAGTTATGACTTTGAAAGCAAGGCAATCGACAGCTTTCAGGTCTCTTTGAAAGACAGCAAGAAATGGCCCTTACTCGGAGATATCAGCCTTGAGGATCTCTCCTTCGATATCACCGGAGTAGAGCCGACAGGGTCACGGGAAATAAGCTGGGTTGCAACGACAGACGTCAAGGTGGGCAGCGCGCCCGACCCCGCCCAAGTCAACGTTTCTGTCAGCTACCCACAGACCACTGTAACTGCAACACAAGACCAAAATGCGCCGGATTTGTCAGTCTCTGATTTTGTAAATTCATTTTTGCCAAGCAGTTACAAGCTGGATGTCGATGCAGATATTGCAAACCTGTCTTTAGAACTCTCTCCAAGCAAAGGCCAAAGTAGCCAAACATATGCGGTTAAAGCCGGTGTCAATCTGGACAACTGGAAGATCACTCTAGCACCAGCAGAGTTTAAGCTCACAAACATCTACATTGAGGCACAAGGGGCAGGGACCGCCGCTGTTGGCTCAATCAGTGCCGCGACCATCCTTTTTGACGGAGTATCGGGTGTCGAACCCGTCCCTGTCAAAGTCACAGCCACGTTTAATAGCAAAACGGATCTCTGGACGTTTGTTGGCGAGCAAGGTGATGTTCCGATCAATCTCAAAGATATTATTGTTGCCTATGTCGGGAGCAATTGGTGGAACAAAGACCTACCGAATTTCGACCTCTCTGACCTTTATGTGAGCTTCTCAACCGGCAGTGGAGCATCCCCAAAGAATGAGACGTCAAAAACCGGAGGGGCTGCATCCAGTTATGAAGTTGGCGGAACGGTCACGCTTTCAGGTGAAATAACAAAGTGGTTCGAGTTTGAAACAGCCGTCACAGCCAGATTTGGAAACACCGGCGGCAGCGAGCTTTGGTTATCCGGCAGCAAAGCGCAGATCCCCATACTGGATGAGAATGACGAAATCTTTTTCCTTGAGCCAAACAAATCACTCATAGCTCAGGAGACCACCAGTTCCGGCGGAAAATACGGGATGATCTCCGCTGATGTTATTTGGAACAACATCGAGCTCCTGCTGTTTTTTGACTATGCCCCAACCTATCAATCCTACGGCTTTAAATGGGGGCCTTTGACCGCCAAAATCGACAGCGAAAAGAAAACGGCGATCCTAACCTTTACTGATACGACCACACTCGGCTCAATGGTTGAAACCTTCATTTCTTGGATGACAGGATCAAAGTTTGGTTTGGCCGCGCCTTGGGACCTTCTAAACTCAGTTAAGCTTTCTGGTTTCGATATGCTCTGGGATTTTGGCGAGGATTCAGTCAGCTTCACAGTCCCGATTGGCCCGGTTGATCTGGGCATCGCATCTGTAAAAGGGGTCACGCTCACCTATAAAAGCAAGGGTAAAGGCAAAGGTGTGCATGTTGAATTAGACGGCAACTTCCCTTGGCTGGATTTTGCCGCTGAAAGTGCGAAAACCCCAAGCTGGCGCGCTGATAAACCGTCAACAACACCGAGCCCGGGCGGGGCGGGCAATAAGTATCTTGATTTGCGCTTGCTCGCAGCGGGTCAGCACGTCGCAGTTAAAGGATTGCAAGAGGTCACGTCTGTTCAGGACGCGATCGACAAGCTCGCAGATCTGAAAGAACCATCTCCAGATAAGGTCCCGCAAATCGGTTTTGATGGCACCAACAACTGGTTGTTTGGAACCGATTTTGGGGTCCTGCGCATAGACTCCGGCAAAAAGAAGGGACAAGAGCACCAGGTCGAAGGAACGCAAAACGGCCCTAAATATACATTCACCATGCAAGTGGTGTTCACAGATCCAACGCTTTACGCTCTGCGCATAGCCTGTGCTGGTGAATCTGCGAAGATATTTGATGGGCTGGATTTCCAGATCATTTATCGCAAAATATCCCAGGGACTAGGCGAGTTCTCTGCGTCCATTCAGCTCCCCCTGATAATGCGCCGGATTGATGTGGGCGCGGTGACCATAACACTGCCAACATTCGGCATTGATATCTACACAAACGGAGATTTCCAGATTGATGTTGGCTTCCCATGGCACAACAACTTCTCTCACTCATTTTCTGTCGAGGCAATCATACCCCCCGGTATCCCGGTAAAGGGCGGAGGAGGGTTTTACTTTGGGAAGCTGCCTGCCGCCGCTGTTCCCGCCCTTCCGAAAGCGACCAACGGCTTCTTTAACCCCAACCTTGTGTTTGGCTTTGGCGCGCAACTTGGCTTGGGTAAGTCCTTTGAAATGGGGATATTGAAAGCTGGTTTCAGTTTGACAGCCTTTGGCATCTTGCAAGGTATTATTGCCAAATGGAATCCTTATGAGGCAACAAACACTGGCGGCGGTGATGCACTGTCGTTGCAAGGGCAGTATTTCTTTTCCCTAACAGGCACATTCGGCATCATTGGCAAACTGTATGGCTCAATCGATTTCGCGATTGTCAAAGCATCGGTCAACATCAGGATAGAGGTCAGCGCACAAATTGAGCTGACCTCCTATGAGCCAATACCGCTGACCATATCTGCAAAGGTCGATGTGAATGCATCCGCCAAAATCAACCTCGGTCTGTTCTCGATCAAAATCAGCTTTAGCTTTTCCGCCCATGTGCACACCACCTTCACACTAGGGGCGTTGCAAAACCCCAATGATGCGCCTTGGGTTACGGATGGTAATGCGAAAAAAGGCCGACTGGCAGCCCCAGCAGCAGAGCGTTTGGGTGCCTATAGCCGTATGCCTATGCTGTCTTACGCCTCTGAAGCTGTTCCACTTATCCTGGACTGGTCAAACCTGGAAGCTGCCAGTGACCCAAGTCAGAACAAGCTGGAGGTCCATCTGGGTTACGGCTTAACGCTGGCCAAAGATGAAAACTGGAATGCCTCAGCTGGTGCGCGGCCACAGCAATTCCCGTGTTATGTCGCAAACATGTTCATCACTGCGCCAGCGCCCACAAAGCCTGATGATACGGGGCTGGAGGAAAAAGCAGCAGGCACATCGATCGATACGCCGTTTGAAGCTCTTGCAAAAATGGTCGCGCGTTGGGTCGTTGCCGCCACTCTGGGCAACAAGGTCTCATATGAAGAGGTGAACAGCCATGTTATCAGCGCCAACGATATTAACCTGTTGCTGGATGAGTTAAGCGCGCAGGAGAAGAGCTCCGCCCAGTTGTCGCCGGACCAGATTACGACGTTCCTAAAGCAACAATTCCAGTTGGATGTCGGGCTTCCGTCAAGATCAGGGGAAGCGCAGGCCACATATTTCCCAATGCCGCCAATGCTGAATATAGCAGCGGCACAGGGAACTCAGGCGGCTGACCTAAGCTATAATTTCGTTGATTATAACAGGATCAGCGATACCTATCTAAGCGATTTATCCAATTATTTCGATGAGTTAAGCGTGCAAGTTGAGAAAGAAAGTAAAGAGTCTCAGGCAGAACTTAAAGCCGCTAATCCAGAACTGTCCATCGCCTCCTTTATCTATCAGAATTACTTCCTCTTGCTGATGAAACAGATGTTACAAAACATGCTCAGCGGCCTAAGGGATTTCAATTACCCTATCGTTGCCAGTGAAACACCGCTGGATGTGGTGAAGTGGGTCAACAGTACCGTCACGTTAGATCCCTCGGAGCAGGTCACGCTCACCGATGTGTTTAAGGCCAATGACAGGCATCCTCTCATCAGTGGTGTTGCAGTCACCATTCCCTTTGCACCAATAGTGCTTGCAGCGAACGACACACTATCCGGGCTTGCGAGTAACAACCTCTACAAAGCCACCGTTTCGCTCCAAGACCTGATGGAAGTCAACAAGAACACCGCCGGCCTGTTATTGGGCGGGGCCATCATCACCTATAGCCCAGCGGGCGGCTCTCCCGTAAAGCATGTTGTGTCGGGGGGGCAAACACTAAGCGTCATCGCCAGCGCTCTTAAAACGACTGTCGAAAGGCTTGCAACAAGCAGCACAATACCGAGCCTCACAGGTCTGTTGGTCGTGGGGGCTACTCTGCAAATGCCCGCTTTTATGCATGGTGTAAGCGAGGGTGAAACACTGTCTTCTGTCGCACAGACCTATGAAATTGAGCTGGATGATCTGGCAATTGACGCCAATGGAAATGTACAAGGCCTGTTTTCTGCAAGTGCCAACAAATATCTGAATTTGGTTTATCTGCCCCAGTTTCCGGTGGGCGAACTCATCAATGAAGTGCAACGCACCGGTGGCATCACCCATCTGTCTGGCATGGCATCACGCTACTACTTCCATGGCATGCGGTTGCCAACCGAGGGCATAACTCCACTTGCTGATGGTATGTGGGTTGAGAAAGAGCCCGCAGGCAACCTCATGCTGCCAGAAAATGCAGGGCTCTTTGCATTATCCGGCCAGCAAATACCTATCCCCACTGCGCTGGATTCTGATTTTTCGATTACACTCAGCAAACCGCAGGACACAGCTTGGATATTGTTCGGCCATGATCAAAATAAATTGGTCTATACGATTGAAAGCCCAACGGATGATGTTCCCGCAGGCCCGGAATACCAACGTATTGCAGCGCTCATAACCTATGGAGAAAAGGGCTACTTGCCGGCAGGACCAGAGCAGGTCTGCCTGCTTGCCAAACTGGAACAACAACCCACTAGTTTTCCAATACCTAACTTCATAAAATGGCAAAGCGCAGAGTCCATATATTTCCCTGATAAGACAGAGGCTCCCACCCAGTATTTGCGGTTGTGGCCGCTACCCGGCGCTCTGACAGCGCTTGGGGGAAGCTATGCACCCGGCAGCAACATCTTGCCGCCACAGCTGATCCTTGAGCAGGTCACGATGGATGAAGCATCAGGTAAAGCAGTCAAAACGCCCGTAACCGCATATGGCTGGACATCCACCGTCGAGTTCACCATCAAAAAACTACCTCAGCAGCAAGCGACAGCACCTGCGGGAGCTATCAAAACCACCTATGAAATCAGCGGTGTAAGTGCTGCCAACATTTTGGTGTTAGAGCGCTTGGTGCAAAACCTACCCCCAGAGCACACGTTTGCCTCTGTAACGCTTGGTTATAACACGGGCTCCGATAGCAGCGGTCTTCAGTTTGTCGGGCAGGGCGGCGCAGAGGTAACTTTCGGCATATCGCAAACCAACCTGTCCACCATCACAAAACCTCCCACAGAGATGCTGTTTCTTGACCAAACCAGGCAGGAAAGCACAGGCCCGACACTCCTGAACAAACCTATGGATTTTGTCCAACTGCTGTGGGAAGCGGCAATCACCAATGCAGGAGGCTTCTACCTCTATTACACCGCCGATGAGGGAGCGACAGGCCTACCAGCAGCTATCTTCAACACTAAAGGTGAGGCCACTCTCTCACTGGTGATCATCCATGAAGATAAAGATCAGGTGTTCCCATATGTAAACGGCCTTGCCACAGTTCAGCGTATGGCTGGATCTGGGTCTGTGTTGACTGCCGTCGCAAAAGGAGAGCTGATAGAGCACACTACAAGTGTTGGGGAGACCCTGTCTGGCATCGCGGCCCAATACACGTCAAATCTCAATTCCCTCATCGCAAACAGTGTCGTGATTGCCGAGAATGGAACGCAGGCAAGTGATCTTCAGCTGACGGCTGGCGTAACGATCAACATTGCGCAAGGCACTTATAGGGTGCCAAAGGGAACAAGTGCGCCGGGGGCTTCCTTTGCCAGCATTGCCTTGCGGTTTGGCATAGAGCCTGAGGCGCTCAAAACCCAAAATCCACGGATTGAAGGGGATGTTGTTCCCGCAGGGTATCCGCTCGTATTGCCTGTGATCTTGCTTGTTATTGGCGCAAAAGCTGCCAGCAACGCGATTAAAGCACTGCGCTCACTCTCAGATATTGCTCAGTATTATGGAACGGAACCAATCGTTCTTGCAGCTTATAATGCGGATGTGGCAGGCCTTGTCGCAAATGGTGAAAAGCTAAAACTCCGCAGTGGCCCGCTCTCCTTACAACCGGGAGAACACTCTGGTGTGCAGGCGTTGTATGCCCTCCGCAGTGCTCTGCCAGAAGTGCCTATGAGCGGAACCGATCCTGATTACGCAAAGGATTTATTGCTCAATAACTTCAGCCTTCTTGCGTATTCCATCAGCGATAATCAGGATTTTCGCGCCAGCAAAATGGGTTTGCCGATTGGAGCGAGTGGGAAATCAACATCACCAAACGATGGCAAACTGAGATTTGTACAGGATCCTGAACCCGATGAAGCGCAAATCTATCAAGGCGCGATCTCTTATCTCAGCCTCACAAAACCCGATCAGTTAACATCAGGTGAGGAGCAAAACCCCTACAGCGCCAACGGAATGCTGTTGCAAACGCAACTGAGCTGGAACGACTATTACGGCAATACCACCCTGACCAAGCTGGAGGATCAGAGCAGTCCGATCGAGCAAGCTAACGATAAGCCTGCGTTGCAAGGCTATACGGATCAAATTATCCCGCTCTCTCAATGGCCTTCAACCTCATCAGGCTGGACCGTTCAATCTGGCAGTGGACTGCAAGGGGCGGGTGCAGTCGATGCTGCTTTTACAAACTTCAGCATCGTCATTGAATTCAGCTTTGATGATGAACCCTTTATCCCGCAGCAGGGGCAAAATCCGGTCATAGCGCAGCAAAGAGCACGTTCGGCATTGGTGGTGGTGCAGGACATGCTTGCGCAGTTCAATGATCCCAACGGGTTTACAATTGAGGTGCGTTCCACGCTTGTTGCGCAGGTCCGCAGATTAAGCGAGACGGAGTTTGGTCAACTCGTGAGTTGGTGGGGTGAAATAAGTGAGTTCCTGATCCGGCAAAGTGAACCCACTGAAGCGAGAGATTACAGGGACAAAGGCAGCATTGCCGCGTTCACTCTTTATGTAACGGAAGAGCTGGGCAAGCTCAGTAGCGATCAAGTGATTGAGCTCTCAACTCAACTGGTTTTCACCCGCACCAATGGCATTGCAGTGGGTGACTACGCGGCTGTCCCGTCCACGCGCTCTGTCACCAACACAATCGGCGTCAAAACGTCAACGGGCAGCACATCTAAGCCGTCGGGTTCAAACCCGAATGTCTTGGCGGACTTTGCACAAAACATAGAGAACGCGATTGTTGGGCCTGATTACAGGATGATTGTCGCGTCCGGGACCAATAGGTATGCACCATCTGTTGGCACCGCTCCCACAGCCACATGGGGAGTGCATATTGGTGAGAAGTCAGGCACTGCAATCTCGTTCAAAATCAATGATAAAAGCAACCCTGAGATCTATGCACCACTGCCAGTCAGCAACACGTTAATCTCGCGTACAGTGCCGATTCAACCCTACACGGTATTGGATGATTTTGATCCGGCCACATGCCTTTTCACCAAGCCCGCTGTTCCAAGTACGTTCTCAAACGTGGAAATGGATGTATGGCTCAAACAATTTTTCGGTTTCTTCGATACCCTGTTGTCACCGCAATATTCCTCCTCAATCCTCTTTGTTGATGCGCTGGCAACAAACAAGCCCCAAGGCATAACAAGCTATTTAGAGGCTTTGACAGAGCTAAAGAAAAGCCTTGCTGACGTGACCTCAAAAATGCTTTCGCCGGTTTACCAAGGGCAGGCGAGCACAAGGCTGACATCAGTTCGCGAAACCTTCAAACAAACTCTGCTGGATGAACTCTCCAACCTTTATGTAACGCAAGCCGCACTCTCATTTGGCGCGCAGGTATGGGCGGATATTCCAACACGGGACGGTGAGGATGTGGCGCAGCTCTATGGCAACGTGACCATGCATCCGGTTAGGTCAAAAACCACTCAAACAACAAAGGACCTGTCGAGCCTGATCACCTTAACATCAGCCAAGGTCACGCTGGATAATGGTGATGATCAACCGCTCAATTTCCTTCTGCAAGCGCCTGAAAAACTGGGGGAGGACACTGATCTCGTTTCGCTTGACCTGACTTATAAAGTTGCTGCCATCGAGCATCAAATCAGTGCTGTGCCGGGCATTGCAAACTACAAAGCGTCCAGTTGGCTGTCCCCGATTAAAACCGCCAATAGTCCATACCTTGAAGCATCCTTAGGTCAGTTTTGTGTGCCAATTTTGCTGCGTAAGTTCCCGGAAACGCCGCGCATGGTGCAGCAAAATGGCGTCGCTGCCTATCCAAATGCACAGCAGCTCTCAAAGATCACACGGTGGGACTACGACTATACCTATGGTCTTGATTTTCACTATGAGCAAGACAAAGCTTTTGGGGAAGTACACTACAATCTCAAGGACACCTCTAAAGGAGAATTGGCCGGTTTTGCTGATGCGTTCCAGCCTCTGGCGCAATTCATCTCAGTCCAACATGATCTTTCAAAGATCATAGGTCAGTATGTTCCTGTCATCAGCGCTGGCAATAAAGGTGAGGTTGCAATTACTAATGCCTCAAGTGTACTATCGGTGTTTGTTAAACTAACACAAGATATAGCAACCGCTGCGTCAGCCAGCAATGGAGTCAGGGTCTTTGCCTCTGCAATGACAAAAACCGGTATTGAGCCCTACCAGTTTTATGTCACAGAAGAGCGCCAGATAATTACTGATGATACGCCGGAAGATAACCATCGCTGGATCGTAAAATTGGTTTCCAGCAGTGGTGTTGCACCAATAGGCCTTTCACAAAATCCACGTGTCGAGATTTCAGGTTGGACCAGCCATTTGAGCACCAAGGACAGTGATTTAATAAGCAAAGGCATTTACGTTTATTATTACACTCAGAAAACCGGTAAAAATCAGATCTACCTCACGCAACAAGTTGCTCAATCTCTCAGCAATCGACAGGTTGTCTTGCCCGGTATGCAGGTGCTTGCGCGGCAGGATGCCATGTCATCCATGTATCTGGTGCGCAATGAAGATATTGGCGGGCAGATCAACGAGGGCTTTGTGTTTAGGACGCCAACAGCAACCTTCAAAAACCCTTATCACCCAACTTTGAGCAGTCAGAAAACGCTCAACATCGCCTGTTTAAACAACCCAACGGGCGAGCCGTTCAAGCACACACTACAAGAGCATTTGAACCATCTCTTCATCGCGTTGTTTGAAGGGGAATATACGGGCGACGTCACCCTTCAGCTCAACATTGGCTATGATTACCACCTCTGCGAAGGCCTGACAGATGCCTCCATTGACCTTCCCATAGCGCTTCTGCCACCGACGCAAATCACTATCGAGGAAAGCGGTAAACCTGCTGGAGATATCATCGCATCGCTGGCAGGTTCGATCACCAAATGGGCATCCCAACATAAGCCGTCCAGACACAAAGCAGAACTACGCTTTGCCATGAACATAATGTCCAACCTGACAGAGAACCCCATGCCCTTGCTCAGTCTTGAGAATATAATACTGATGATTGACGATATTTCGCCTCCACTGGCATCTCTGGAAGGTGAACCCGCGATTACTTAGGAATGCTGAAATCCACCGGGATAAAGCCGGTTAGAACAAATTATCTTGAATCCAGTGAAGGGAGTTCTGTTGAGTTAGCGCTCCAACAACGACCATCTATGAAATCACATCAAAGGTCATTTCTAATGGGACCATAGGAATTCGGAAGGCAGCAATGGACGAAATTCGCGTAAACACTGTACCAGTGGATCAATCAACTCTTCGATCTGTTGCACAGGCAAGCACTCCGCAACGTGAGTATCAGGTAGAATCTCCTTGGTCCTTGGACAATCTACCCGGCGATCCCATGATGTGGATCCTGATACTCAGCGAAATTCTGGTGTTTGGGGGCTTTCTGTGGGCATTTGCGGGTAATGAGCTGCTTCATCCTGAAATGTATAAGGAAGCTCGAACCCATCTGAATGTGCCCCTTGCAACCATAAATACCATAGTGCTTCTCACCTCTGGTTTTTTTGCTGCAGTAGCTCTTCGCTTCGTAAAACTTGGAGAGATAACGAAAACACGGGTTTCGTTATTGGGAGCAGGGCTACTTGGTGTCGTTTTCATGGCACTTAAGATATTCGAGTATCAGGAGAAATTTGCGCTCGGCATCGACATAGAAACCAACACATTTTACACGCTCTATTATCTCGTCACTGGGTTCCATCTGGCACACGTGATCTTCGGTTTGATCATTCTGGCCATCCTTGCCATATGGCCGACTGAAGAAAATCTGGAGTCTGGGACAGCCTTCTGGCACATGGTGGACCTGATCTGGGTCATAATCTTCCCTGTGTTTTATCTGATGGGGCAAGCACTATGAATAACACCAGCCAAATATCTCCTGATGCGGAAAACACACCTGAAACCCCGTTGGCCGATCTTGTAAAAGCTTGGGGCATGTTGGTTGCCCTAACGCTCTTGGGCTATACTCTGAGCCTCTTCAACAACGCTCTTCTTGTCTATGTTGGTCCGCTGATTATTGCCGCGCTTATACTCCTTAAAACGCGCATTATCCTGAAACGCTATCTGGGACTGACCCGCTGCCCCGCTTGGCTCTCCATGTTATCGAGTATGATCTTTACACTCACCGTGGTCTGCGCCGGATTGCTGACAATCGTTTCAGCCGGGTTGTTGCCGTAAGTGGGGGAGAGATAAAATCAGCAGCCTGAACCCAACGCTAACTTTTGCGGGGAACATATCTTTCCTCACGCAACATAGGGACGACGAGACCTTTTGATCCTGTTTGACGACAGTCCCTTCACCGCGTTGTATGAGGTGTTCATATGTGTTGGGCTCCACAATCAAGCAGAGCCCAACACATATGATTATAAATATCTATCAGCAGTTTCTGTACCGTTAGGCTGCCTGTTTGAAGGCTGATGGTTTAAATTCCAAGACCCAACAAGCCTGCAGTTTGTTTTTCTTCCAAGGCAGAAGGGAACGGATACGGTACTGCACTTCACGAAGTTCCAGATAATCCGGCAAATTGGCATCTGCACCGCCAGACTTCTTTAGAAGATCAGCCCAATCTCTGGCAAGTTTACTTGGCTCTTCAACAATGGCAAGACCATTGGCGGAATCGCCAGTAGGTTTGGAGACCAACTGCTTGTGAACGGTTGGATTCAAGAGAGCACGCAACGCGCCTTTGAGACCATGGAACTGTTCGCCATATGTTTGATCTTCTTCATCAACGACACCGCCTGCATCCGCGCCAGCTTCTCCAGTTGGTTTATTGAGAACCGCAGTTCCTTCTTCAGTTGTTCCTTGGTTCTTCTCTTTAATAACAACATTGTACTCACCGCTGCTTCCATCCTCCTTCGGAGTGATGGCAACATCAAATATGGCTGACCAGGATTGTTGCGCGGCCCATTTCTTGATCTTTTTGATACTGGAACCACCGCTCATCTTTGCTATTACTTCCTTCATTGCATGGTCTTGAAGGCTGCTAATGGCATCATGGGCCGTACCATAATTCTGTAAGAGGCCATCTCCCTTTGTGCTTAGGAAGTTCTCAAGGTGGCTCTTCTTAGAAAGGATGTCTTCTGTCTGGGTCGCTTGATCGTTTTTCAGATCCTTCATATTCTCTGCAAGCTCACCAAGATCACCAGCAATACTGCGTGGCAGATTGTTCAGCAAGTTAACCTCAGAAACGGTCTCTGAAGTGTCCATTTGCTCGACAATCCATGCTGTTTTCACGGTGTCTGTCTTGGAAAAGAAACCTTGCTTAACATCGTGATAGTGAACCTGCTTGAGGCTCATATAGTCAGGCAACTGGTCACTTATATCGTGTCCGCCCGCTTGCGCTCTGGCAAGGGTTTCCCCCCATGTCATGGCCATATCAGTTGGTTTTTCGATAAAAGGCACATCATCAGAACTTGGCTCACCTGTTGGCTTTGTGGAGAGCGCTTGCTTCATTTCAGGTGAACGCAATCCGTTAAAGATCAACTCAGGTGTGTTGCTCAGTTTTTCCCTGGTGAGGTTTGTTTGAGCAAGATTTACAGTGTTATCGTTTTGAGGGCCATTTGCATCTGGTTCAGCAGAAGATTCGCGAACCTTTGTGATGATGTCAAAATATTCCCCCGAGGTATCAATGCTCACATCAATGAGGTTAGCCCAAGGTTGAGTGGCAACCCAACTCAGCGTTTTGCGTGAGCTATTGGACTGAGCCAGGTGTTTGCGAACCATGTCCTCAGTAAGTTTTGCAAGTCCAGAAACGGCGTTATGGGCGCGGCCATTCTCATAGGAAAGCTCTTCGGCGGCAGAATCGACTGTGGCACCAAAGCTGAGAGCAGACTGAACATCATTTGTCGTGTTCAGCGCCATACCCAGCTGTCTTGCAACAGCCATACGGTATTCAACAACTTCCTGTTCCATCTCATCAAGTTTTTTCTTTTCACTTTCTGTGACGGCATTTTCTCTAGCTTCATCAATGGTGTCGCTCATGGCCTTCCCAAAAGCGTGCTGGCGGTACAACTCATTGACGTTTGCGACAAGTGCATTGCCAAGTGTTTTGAGATTTTGGCTCAGGAAGACGAGCATTTCTTTGTGTGCATTAGTCAGTTTGTTTGGGCCACCCGAGGCGGCATTCTTCAGGAAATCAGTGAAACGTGGATCATCAGATTGTGTCTCGAAGATCTCCTTGGTGATGCTTCGGGATTCATTCTTCATATCGTTGGTGAACTGCATCCTGACCATCTCATCAGCTTTGTCCTGAGACATGCCAAGTGTTCCCTTGACGCGCCGTTCCCATGTGGAGGCTTTGGGATCAGCATAGGCTGCTGCCGTCGGATCTTTTTTGTAGGCAGTTTTTTTGTCGTGATAGTTCTGTATGCGATCCCGGAAATTGTCGGTTTCTGGAAGGCCAATTTCCTCAAAGACGGCATGAATTGGGCTTGGCTTGTAACCCGCTGACCGTTCGATGGGAGGGCTGTCTACAATTACATAATCACTCAGGTCCGGTTCAGCTGTTCCATTGCGCTGAGCATGTGTGCCATTCGCGCTCTGGAGTTGTTCGGCTGAGGCTCTTGCTGAGTTGGTTGAACCATCTTCATCAGGAAAGCTCCAATGAAGAGATTGGTAAACCGCTTTGGCCCAATCTTGCTGTTCAGTATTTAACTTATTTACAGGCATGACACGTCCCCTAGTAATTAAGTTTTGTTATTGGCTAATTATGTTGTGCTACTGCTATGCGTTTATTTTACGGCAGGTCGATAGACTTTAGTATAAAAAGTTAAAGCTATATAAATCGATAATGTCGACTTGCCCTCAAATTGAAACAACGGGAGGTGGAGTGCATTAGCGTTATTGGAAAGTTCCAGCAAACTATATCGGGGTGGGAACAACGCTTGAATAACAAACAATGCTTGATGCTTTGTAGCACTAACACATTGATCTAGAGGGTTTTGTTGCTGAGTGACCTAGTTGCAGGACGTAAGCGGAGAGAAATGAAACTCATCACAACTCTGCTCAGGATTAAAAAATGACACGCCCGTATTGGTCGTTTGCGCTTTGAAAATAGGCGAGACGGCCCAGACACATGATCGCGTAAATGTGAAGTGTTGGGAATGATCAATACGCAGGCCCGCATCCTTCTAACCGTCCTCAAGGTAGACCGAAAACCGCAGGGCAAGGATGATTGCCAGGGTTTGGGTTGCTGAGATGCCGAGCATGATTGCGATTTGGTATTGCACGGCCTCCATGGGATTGAGGCCACCAAGGATTTGCCCAGTCATCATCCCCGGAAGGGACACCAATCCAAGTGTTGCCATACTGGCGATGACGGGAGAGGCTGCTGCTCGGAGTGAAGATTTTATGAGGAAACGGCGAGCTTCCGCCTTTGTGGCTCCCATAGTGGTGAGAAGTTCGATGCGCTCTATATCCTCTGCCGTGCGAAGTTGAAAACGCCTGAGCGCAATCACGAGAGAGCCAAGTGCATTGCCTAATAACATGCCAGCAATTGGGATTGTAATCTGTGCAGAATACCAAGGGATTGGTCGGCTAAGAACAAAAATAAACATCAATAGGACGGGAAGCATCGCCACCAGAATTGCGCCTGTTAACGGAACAACAGAGCGTAGGCGAGGCATCTTTGCTCGCCCAGCGGAGGTTACCGCAGCAATCGCTGTCATGGCGATCAGCCATATCAGGTTGAGCGCGAAATTATTATAATCAAAAACAGCCTGAAGGTAAAAGCCTACGGCCAGCAATTGAATGCTCATTCGGGTGATGGATATGGAAAGATCGCGAGCTAAGTCCTTCAGGTCCATGAACCACAGCAGACTTAAGGGGATGAGGGCCGTAACATAAAACAGAGCTAACTGGCTCCAGCTGAGTGCGCCTGTCATCGGATCACCCCATCACCTTTGGCTGGGACATCGGGAAGTTCAATTTTGGTGGGAAACAGAGCAAGCAGCTCAGGGTCGTGTGTCACAGCAATCAATGTTTCACAGGTGTTTAACAGCAATTCTCCGCATGAGATTGCACGTTCTTTGTCTAAGGAGGCGGTCGGCTCATCTGCGATCCATAAGGGCCTTTCCAACAAGATCGCTGTGGCAATTGCCAAACGTTGGCGCTCCCCACCTGACAACTGACTGGTAGATTGATCTAGTGCTGTATCAGATAGCCCCGCTTTGCCAAGTGCAGCCATCATCCCGGTTTTATCAGGTTTTCGGTCATGATTATTGCGCAGCTCAAAGGGGGCGAACAAAGACTCCTGAACTGTTTCCCCCAAAAGACTGACCCGTTGTGGCAACCAATTGAGTTGCCTGTAAAGTGCTGCACATCCCCGTGCATTATAGGGTTTGCCATTAAAAAGAAGATCTCCTTGATCTGGCTTTTCCAGCCCGGCCAATATCCGCAAAAAAACTGTTTTGCCCCGGCCAGAAGGTGCGCTGATACATACCTTCTCACCTTTGTGAAGGGAAAACGAAAAATCTTGAAAGAGCTGACGTCCTTGCTTCTCGACACAAATCTTACGGGCCTCAATAAGAGGGGTTTTTTGCGGTGATTGAGAAGGGGGCATGTAAACTCCTGATTGCAGATCTCAACCTTGCGCCAATTCCCACTAAAATCAACTGATAAGCTCTTCCAAACGATTGAACCGGATGAAGTCCAACTTGATCATAAAAAAATGGCTCCAGAAATATCCGGAGCCATCATTCAGGATGTGGTTATGTGGCAAACTTATAAGAAGCCACATAATCTTACATTTTAGCTACAGCCGCTTGTGGAGCCACAAGTGTCACACTTCAGGCAAGTGCCGTTACGCACCATGGTGAAGTTGCCACATTCCGCGCAGTTTTCGCCTTCATAGCCCTTCATGCGGGCCTGAGCGACTTGGCTTGCAACCGTCTGCCGCGGAGCAGCCGGTGTGGCTGTACCAACGGAAACAGGAGCAGCAGCAACAGAGGCTTCGCCGCCGCGCTGGAAGGCCGTCGCAATAGCGTCAGATTGAACTGAGATGGCGCCAGCCATCTGAACAGCAGGATCACCGCCCGGAACCAGACGGAACTTCTCGGTCTGACCGCGCACAAGACCATGAGACACGATCCCAGGAGCGTTGTGGCTACCTTGTCCACCTCCAGTAGAGGCGTGGGCGGTAGACGTTGCACTTCCCAAAGCTTCTGGTGGAACATGCGCCAGATCATTACGACCCAAGTAAGACACAGCCAGTTCACGGAAGATGTAATCAAGGATGGACGTTGCATTCTTGATGGCATCATTGCCCATCACCATGCCAGCAGGCTCAAAGCGTGTGAAGGTGAACGCATCCACGTACTCTTCAAGCGGCACACCGTATTGCAGGCCAAGAGAGATTGCGATGGCGAAGTTGTTCATCAAGGAGCGGAAGGCAGCGCCTTCTTTGTGCATGTCGATGAAGATTTCGCCAATGGTGCCATTCTCATACTCACCCGTTGTCAGGTAAACTTTATGGCCGCCAACAGAGGCTTTTTGAGTGTAACCCTTACGGCGGTTCGGCAATCTTTCCCGGTTGCGCACAGTGCGCTCAACAATGCGTTCCACGATGCGTTCTGCAACAGCTTCAACACGGGCAGTTTGCGGCTGAGCTAGGATATCTTCAACTGTATCTTCGTCATCCTCATCATCTTCCAGAAGCTGAGAGTTCAGCGGCTGAGACAACTTGGAGCCATCGCGGTAAAGTGCATTGGCTTTCAGGCCAAGCTTCCAGGACAGCATGTACGCTTCTTTACAGTCCTCAACGCTTGCCGTGTTTGGCATGTTGATGGTTTTGGAAATCGCGCCAGAGATGAACGGCTGAGCCGCTGCCATCATCTTGATGTGGCTGTCGACTGAAAGGTAACGCTTGCCAGTCCGTCCGCATGGGTTGGCACAATCAAACACAGAGTAATGCTCTTCCAACAGGTGCGGCGCACCTTCAAGGGTCATCGCACCACACACATGTGTGTTCGCAGCTTCAATCTCAGCTTTGCTGAAACCCATGTGGGACAGGAGGTTAAATTCCATGTCGTCCAGTTGAGCAGCAGAAACGCCAAGCTTTCCGGTCAGCAGCTCGTCACCAAGGGTCCAGCGGTTGAACACAAATTTGATGTCGAACGCAGCGCCAAGAGACGCGCTGAGCTTTTCAAGCGCCGCATCATCAAAGCCTTTGGCACGCAAAGAACCGGTGTTGATAGCCGGTGCCTGTGCAATGGACCCATGCCCAACTGCAAAAGCTTCTATCTCACCAATTTCAGCTTCACTGTAGCCAAGGGTGCGAAGCGCTTCTGGAGCGGCACGGTTGATGATTTTGAAGTAACCGCCACCAGCGAGCTTTTTAAACTTCACCAAAGCAAAGTCAGGCTCAATACCGGTGGTGTCACAGTCCATAACCAGACCGATTGTACCAGTTGGTGCAATCACAGAAACCTGCGCATTGCGGTAACCGTGTTTTTCACCAAGGGAAAGCGCAAGGTCCCAAGCTACTTTTGCACGTTCAACCAAATCTGCTTGTGGGCAGGAGGCAGCGTCCAACGGAACGGGCAGGGTGTTGAGCTTCTCATAGCCACCAGCTTCGCTGTAAGCAGCACGGCGGTGGTTACGGATCACGCGCAGCATATCTGCCGCGTTTTCTTTGTGACGCGGGAAGGCACCCAGCTCGCCAGCCATTTCAGCAGAGGTTGAATAACACACACCGGTCATGATCGCGGAGATCGCACCACACAGCGCCCGGCCTTCATCACTGTCGTAGGAGATGCCGGAGGTCATCAGCAGGCCGCCAATATTGGCGTAACCAAGACCCGTAGTCCGGTATTCGTAAGAGAGCTGAGCAATCTGCTTGGATGGGAATTGGGCCATCAAAATAGAAATCTCAAGCACAATCTGCCAGAGGCGGGTTGCATGCTCAAACTTTGAAGAATCGAACTGACCATCGTCCTGACGGAACTGCAGCAGGTTCAAGGATGCAAGGTTACACGCCGTATCATCCAGGAACATGTATTCAGAACATGGGTTGGACGCACGAATTTCACCACCCTGCGGGCAGGTGTGCCAGTCGTTGATTGTGGTGTGGTACTGCAAGCCCGGATCAGCGGATGCCCAGGCAGCATACCCAATCTGTTCCCAAAGCTCGGTTGCTTTAACGGTCTTGTGGGCTTTACCGGTTTTGCGGGCGGTCAGATCCCAGTCCGCATCATCTGTCACAGCTTTCAAGAAGCCATCAGTCACACGAACGGAGTTGTTGGAGTTCTGGCCAGCAACTGTCAGGTAAGCCTCAGAATCCCAATCGGTGTTGTAAACCGGGAAATCGATAGACTTGTAACCCTGACGGGCAAACTGAACCACACGCTGAATGTAGTTGTCTGGAATCAGAGCCTTTTTCGCGGCGCGCATTTCGCGCTTCAGAGCAGGGTTCTTCTTCGGGTCAAAACAATCGCCGCCGCTGCCTTCGCAGTTAACGCAAGCTTTCATCACAGCCTGCAGATGCTTCTGACAGACCTTGGAACCGGTCACGATAGCCGCAACCTTCTGCTCCTCGTGAACCTTCCAGTTGACGAATTCCTCGATATCCGGATGGTCAATATCAACCACAACCATCTTCGCTGCACGCCGTGTTGTGCCGCCAGATTTGATGGCACCAGCTGCCCGGTCACCAATTTTCAGGAAGCTCATCAGGCCCGAGGATTTACCGCCGCCCGCCAGCTTCTCACCGCTTGCACGCAGGGAGGAGAAGTTGGTGCCAGTGCCGGAGCCGTATTTGAACAGGCGTGCTTCACGAACCCAAAGGTCCATAATGCCGTTCTCATTCACAAGGTCATCGTCAACAGATTGAATGAAACAGGCATGGGGTTGTGGATGCTCATAGGCTGTTGCTGAACGGGTCAACTTGCCAGTTTCAAAGTCCACGTAATGGTGGCCCTGACTTGGACCATCAATACCGTAAGCCCAATGCAGGCCGGTGTTGAACCACTGTGGGGAGTTCGGCGCTACCTTTTGAGTAGCCAGCATGTACCGCAGCTCGTCGTAAAACGCTTGCGCATCAGCTTCGCTATCAAAGTAGCCGCCCTTCCAGCCCCAGTAGGTCCATGTGCCTGCCAGACGGTTAAAAACCTGACGGGCGTCAATTTCAGACCCAAAGCGTTTGTCCTCGTCCATCTTGGACAGAGCTTTGTCGTCAGGTGCCATGCGCCACAGCCAGGACGGAATTGTGTTTTCTTCAACCGCTTTCAGCTTGGCAGGAACGCCAGCCTTACGGAAATACTTCTGAGCCAGAATATCGGAGGCAACTTGAGAGAATTGCTTTGGAACCTGAATGTTCTCAAGGCGAAACACAATAGATCCGTCTGGGTTACGGATTTCGCTCGTCGCATTACAGAATTCAATATCTGCGTATGGGGATTTGCCAGACGCAGTATATCGCCGCTCAATTCTCATTTTTTAGCCCCTTTCGTACCCAGTGGACCTCACTGCGATACATTCGGATTGCAAAGAACAATCAGTTGCAATTTTAATCAAAATCCACCGCTGGTTTTGATTGTTGAACTGACCGCCATTCGTTTAGGCGAGTTGTTTGTAAACGCTACGCATTTTTTGCTTATAACAATATATAGTGTGCGATAGATATATTAACACAATATTTAGTCGGCAATTGGCAAAAAAAAGCGACCGCTTGAAGTGAAAACTAATTCAACTTCTAGCACTCGATGCTACTGAATTTAGAAGAACTCCCGACCGAAGCCGTACAAACTGAACACGCCTTGATTTCGACCCCAAATTAGATTGAATCGGAAAGCATCGTCAAGCAGGATTTGTCCACTGGTTGTGTGCATAAGAGGGGATGAAACACCAAATATTGTATTGTGTGTGGATTATGGGGAGCCTTAAGGAACACTGAAAAGTGGCATGGGCAGCAGAACCCTGCCATTTCCGCAGAGCCAAGCGAAAATGCAAACTCAACCTCTTTTTTTTTGGGGAGTATTTTTAGGAAAGATTATTCGGTGGATCACAGCAATTCGCCGGTAAAAAGTCTGTGCACCCCTCGCAAAATTACTCGGTAATTGTATGGAGAGATCATATATAGACTCTTACTCACCATTGATTTCTTATTATGTTGGTCTAGCGAGCAATCATGCATCACACGTCATTCGGCAAGGACATTTCCCAGTTAGATGTGGTTCTTGTGGAACACTCAAAACCCACCCAAGTAATCTTGCGGGGTATTTTGAGTACACTGAAGCTCGGGCGTGTTCGCGTCTATGACTCGCCCAAAGATGCGCTGCCTATGTTGATTTCTGACCCGCCAGATATTGTATTGTCTGGATGGGAGATGAAACCGGTCAGCGGCTACCAGCTGCTCAAGCTTATGCGCTCCGGGCGAATCCCTGAACTCATTAACGTTCCGCTGGTCTTTATAACGGCCTATGGGACCCGGGCTCTGGTCACGCGCGCTATGGAAGCAGGGGCACATCATCTGCTCGTTACTCCAATCTCGTCTGCTGCTTTAAAAAAATCGCTGGAATCAATCTGCCGCGATCGCCGTCAGTTCATCAAAAACGCAGAAGGCGGCTTTCACATTGAAGGCACACAAAGGCGTGTTGATGAGAATCATGCAAAATTCGCGACACTGAATAAAGCGCGTGATTATCAAAAGATCGAGGAAGAGCGGCCAGCTGGGCCAAGATCGAAGAAACGGGCTTATAACGAGGATACTGCGCCTCTCTCCTTAAAGGATCTGGAGATTGAGCCCGCCTCAAAGGCAGATAAGTTTAGCGAGAACCCGTATCTGATGCGTCGAGCTCGAAAAACGAAATCAGATTAATCCGCCATATTGTGAAAATAATAACTGACCCTAGGATATTTTGGGTGACTTCCGGTGAATAGTTGAAACTACGGTACTCAAAGACTGGACAGGCAGGAAAACACTCGTCATATTCCGAGAAAATTCATAGAGCCATCGATCTGGAAAGGCCCGACTAATGAAACACCTTTTGCTTACGTTCTTCACGTGGTGGAACAGTGAAACATGGGGCACTCGCTTCTTTACATGGAAGAAGGGGGAGTTTGTCGGCACGGATGAGACTGGCAACAAGTACTATACAGAGCGTGGCGGCAAACGCCGTTGGGTGATTTACAAGCATATGGCGGAAGCCTCCCAGATCCCTCCAGGCTGGCATGGCTGGATGCATCACCGTACAGATACCCCGCCAACGCAAAGCGGCTATGTTGCGCACGAGTGGGAAGTACCACATTCTCCAAACCTGACGGGCACACCAAACGCCTACCGTCCAAAGGGTTCCATTCTGACCCCGGAAAACCGCCCGGAAGTAACAGGCGATTATCACGCTTGGACCCCAGGCGAATAGGTCCTTGGACCCCCGGCGAATAAATCAGAATTCAGTTATATAAAAAGCCCGGTCAGTGACCGGGCTTTTTTGTTGCAAAGCTCATAGGTGAAGGCGTTTAGATTCTGGTTCCATCTTCAGCAATCAGGCCAAGACGGCGATCAAGATAGCCAGCACAGTTGCGCATCAAACCTTCAACGTGATTTTCGAAGAAGTGGTTTGCACCCGGCATTTCCTGGTGGTCGATGATGATACCCTTCTGGGTTTTCAACTTATCAACCAGCACCTGTACATCCTTTTGCGGAACCACCTTGTCCTGCTCACCATGAATAATCAGGCCAGAAGACGGGCAGGGTGCCAAGAATGAGAAGTCATGCAGGTTTGCAGGAGGGGCTATAGAGATAAAGCCCTCAACTTCAGGACGACGCATCAAAAGCTGCATGCCAATCCACGCACCAAATGAGAAACCAGCAATCCAGCAAGCACGTGCATCGGGATGGATGGTTTGCACCCAATCCAACGCCGCCGCCGCATCTGACAGTTCACCTTGACCATGATCGAACTGACCTTGGGACCGACCCACGCCGCGGAAGTTGAAGCGCAGAACGGCAAAGCCGCGTCTGGCAAACATGTAATAGGTCTGATAAATGATCTGGTTGTTCATCGTGCCGCCAAACTGCGGATGCAGATGAAGAACAAGTGCGATCGGAGCATTACGTTTTTTTGCTGGATGGAAACGGCCTTCTAGCCGCCCTGCAGGGCCATTGAAGATCACCTCAGGCATATACTGCAAAATCCTTTTGTTTTCGCCAGCAGCCAAAGTGCTGCCGGTTTTTTTGGTAGGCCGGATCGCTGTCGATTAAACTTGACTGCGAAACGCAAGTTTACTAGAACTAGTTTAGAATTATTCTACGATGAATCTCAAGGGCTACCATGATATTCGGCCATAATTGGAGAAAGTAATTCCCAACTCGGTGCACTCAAGTTATAGACCCGTAAGACTTCAAAGGGAACTTATCCATCCTTATCGTAAGCGCGGTGGAAAATATCAAGGTTTCCATTTCCATAGACACCCAATTAGGGCACTAAAGAACCCCATTTTCTGTGTTAAACTATGACAGCGAACCGAGAACTGACATATTTAGACTATAACGCCAGCGCTCCGTTGAGGGAAGAATCTCTTTTGGCTCTTCAAGAAGCGTATAAAGCAGCTGGAAACGCGTCCTCTATTCATAGTAGTGGACGGCGCGCTCGTGCGATTATCGAAGATGCCAGACATAAACTCTCTGATCTGGTCGATGGTAATCCGGCAAACGTCATTTTTACAAGTGGTGCATCAGAGGCCAATGTAACGGCCTTATCTCCGACTTGGTTGAAGAATGGCGAGCCTTTTATATTAACCCAGTTGTTTGTGAGTGCCATTGAACATCCATCGGTCATTGCCGGTGGTCGCTTTGCCACTCAAAACACCCATGTCATTCCGGTTGACGACAAAGGCCGGGTTATTGTGGCTGAGTTAAAACGGTTACTGGAACAATTGGGCGAGGATGAGACCGTCCTTGTCTCTGTTATGGCAGCCAACAGTGAAACAGGCGTGTTACAGCCCCTGCAAGAAGTTGGTGTCCTTGTTGAAGATTTAGGGCACGTTTTTCATGTAGACGCCGTTCAGATGGCAGGCAAAGCCCCTGTTTCTATAGAAATGATTGGCTGTAACTCACTCTCAATTTCCTCCCATAAAATCGGAGGGCCACAAGGTGTTGGTGCTCTTATCTTAGGGAAGGGAGATTTTAGGCCAGTTCCGCTCTTAACAGGCGGTGGTCAGGAATCTTGGAGACGTGCAGGTACAGAAAATACAGCAGGCATTGCAGGATTTGCGGTTGCGGCAGCGCAATCAACCAATTCCGAAGAGCGTGCTAGAATATCTGGCCTGCGTGATTATATGGAGGAGAGACTAAAAGTACTCACTCCTGAAGCGGTTATCTTTGGTCAAGATGTTCTGCGTCTTGGCAATACGACGTGTTTCGCAGTTGAAGGGATTTCAGCTGAAACAGCGCTCATCAATTTCGATTTATCTGATGTAGCTGTCTCATCTGGGTCGGCCTGTTCTTCCGGCAAAGTTGGCGCATCCCATGTGCTTCTTGCTATGGGGATATCGGAAACACTGGCTCGTGGCGCAATCCGGGTGAGTCTCGGATGGGCAACGACCAAAATCGATATCGAGCGGTTTTTAATCGCTTGGACGAAAATATTTAAACGAATGAAGCCCACACAGAAGGGGTGAGCGCTAAACAAAAAATAAACGAGGACAACACCCTCGTATAAATAAGGATGCGATGTGTTGCGACACTGCATCTGTTAGGTAAGGGCAACGGGTCCGATAAGGTTTACCCAATGCGGCTTTGAACCGCGTATGGAGACAAAATATGGCGGCAGTCCAAGAAACAATTGACAAGGTCAAAGCAATTGACGTTGATCAGTATAAATATGGCTTCGTAACCAATATCGAAAGTGAGCTTGCTCCCAAAGGGCTCAACGAAGATATCGTTGCATATATTTCCGGGAAAAAAGACGAACCGGAATGGATGCTCAATTGGCGCTTGGAGGCGTTTCGTCGTTGGAAAACGATGGAAGAACCATCATGGGCGCGTGTTGATTATCCGAAGATCGATTTTCAAGACCTTCACTATTATGCAGCACCTAAAAAGCGCGAAGGCCTGAAGTCTCTTGATGAGGTTGATCCAGAAATTCTGGACACCTACAAGAAGCTGGGCATTCCGATTTCCGAACAGGAAATTCTTGCAGGTGTCGCACCAGAACACCGCATCGCAGTTGATGCCGTGTTTGATAGTGTCTCGGTGGCAACAACCTTTAAGGAAGAGCTGGCTAAGGCAGGCGTTATTTTCTGCCCGATCTCCGAAGCAATTCGTGAGCATCCCGAGCTTGTGAAAAAATATCTTGGGTCTGTTGTTCCAGTCTCCGATAACTTCTATGCAACATTGAACTCTGCTGTGTTTTCTGATGGGTCGTTTGTGTACATTCCACCAGGCGTTCGTTGCCCTATGGAACTGTCCACGTACTTCCGCATCAACGAACCGAACACCGGCCAGTTTGAGCGCACACTCATTATTGCAGATAAAGGCTCCTACGTGTCTTATCTGGAAGGGTGTACTGCGCCTCAGCGAGATGAAAACCAGTTGCATGCAGCAGTGGTTGAACTTGTTGCTCTGGAAGATGCGCAGATCAAGTATTCGACCGTTCAGAACTGGTACCCAGGCGACTCCAATGGTGTTGGCGGTATCTACAACTTCGTGACCAAACGTGGTGACTGCCGCGAGAAAAACTCGAAGATTTCCTGGACTCAGGTTGAAACCGGCTCTGCAATCACTTGGAAATACCCAAGTTGTATTCTGCGCGGGGATAACTCACAGGGTGAGTTCTACTCCATTGCGATCTCCAATGGTCACCAGCAGATCGACAGCGGTACCAAGATGATCCATCTGGGTAAAAATACATCCAGCCGGATTATCTCCAAGGGTATCTCAGCAGGTGTTTCGCAAAACACCTATCGCGGTCAGGTTTCTGCCCATCGCAAGGCATCTAACGCACGTAATTTCACCCAATGTGACTCATTGCTCATTGGCGATAAGTGCGGTGCTCACACAGTTCCTTATATTGAGAGCAAAAACTCGACAGCGGTCTTTGAACATGAGGCAACCACCTCAAAAATTTCAGATGACCAGATGTTCTATTGTCAGGCCCGCGGGCTTAACGATGAAGAAGCTGTCGCGTTGATTGTAAACGGCTTTGTGCGTGAGGTCATTCAACAACTGCCAATGGAATTTGCAGTTGAAGCACAAAAGCTGATTTCCATCAGCCTTGAAGGAAGTGTGGGTTAAAGCGCGGCAACGCGCTTGCATCAAACCTATTGACGAATTGAAAAGACGAGAACGATAGATGCTTGAGATTAAAAACCTGCACGCCGAAGTTGATGGCAATAAAATCCTTCGCGGCATTGACCTGGTCGTTCGCCCGGGTGAAGTACACGCGATTATGGGGCCGAACGGCTCTGGTAAGTCTACCTTGTCCTACGTTTTGGCAGGTAAAAGCGACTACGATATCACCGAGGGCTCCATCACCTATAATGGTGTAGACTGGGCTGAGCTGAGCGCACACGAGCGGGCCGCTGCCGGCATGTTCCTTGCGTTCCAGTACCCGATTGAGATTCCCGGTGTTGCGACCATGACCTTCTTGAAGACTGCTTTGAACGCACAGCGCAAAGCACGCGGTGAAGATGAAATTTCTACACCTGATTTCATGAAGCTCGTTCGCGAAAAAGCCAAAGCATTGAAGGTTACACCTGACATGCTGCGTCGCCCGCTGAACGTTGGTTTTTCCGGTGGTGAAAAGAAACGCGCTGAGATCCTGCAAATGTCTTTGCTGGAACCAACCCTGTGTGTTCTTGATGAAACAGATTCCGGTCTGGACATCGATGCGCTGCGTGTTGTCTCCGAAGGCGTGAATCAGCTTCGCTCCCCGGATCGCTCCATGATCGTGATCACGCACTACCAGCGTCTTCTGGACCATATCATCCCGGACGTGGTTCATGTCCTGTCCAAAGGTAAGATCGTGAAAACCGGCGGTAAAGAGCTTGCTCTTGAGCTGGAGAAAAACGGTTATGCTGAATACGTCGGCGAAGAAGCTGCTTGAGCGGAAGGGTAACCCATGAATGCTCCGGCAAAGATTCAAGAGACGAAAGCCGAACAGAGCTTAAACACTCAGTTCGACGCAATTATTGCAGATAAAACGCAAAATAACGCAATTCAACGCAAAGACGCGTGGGACGCTTTTAAAGCAAAAGGCATCCCGCATCGCCGCGTTGAAGAGTGGCATTATACCGATCTGCGCACAAAGATGAGAGATGCGTTCGCGCTGGCCGCAAAGTCTGCTCCCAAGGCAGATGCACTGCAAGGTGCAGGTGGTTTAGGCACGCACCGGATCGCGATCGTCAATGGTCGTTACGTTCCAGAACTGTCGTCAAATCAAGAGCTTGCTGGCTTGACGGTCACAGCGACTGATGGTGTTGTCGCTTCTGAGCTAATAGCCAAAGACGCGATGATCAGCCTCAATCAGGCTCTGGTTCAGGGCGGCATTGAGATCACCGTGGCAGACAATGCCAAGATCGAAATGCCAATCGAGATCGTTCGCTATACAGATGGAACTGAGGTCAGCTCCTACTCCAGCACACGCGTTGAAATTGGCGCAGGCGCAAAAGCACTATTTATCGAAAGCTTTGAAGGTGAAAGCGCAGCGGATTATCAATCCAACGCATTCACGCAGATCAACGTTGGCGATAACGCGGATATTCACTGGCTTAAGCTTCAGGTCGAATCTGAAAAAGCTCAGCATATCGAGACGCTTGGCATTGAACTGGGAGCGAAAGTTAACTTCCAGCACTTCATCTATAACGAAGGTGCCGCACTCTCCCGTGCCCAGCTTTTCGTTGAGCTCAAAGGTGAGGGAACCCACGCAGGTCTGCGTGGAATTTCTCTGCTAAAAGACGCGCAACATGCTGATATTACACTCTATGTGAACCACGCTGTTCCTGAATGTGATAGCCGCGAATACTACCGCACAGTGGTTGATGACAAAGCCCGCGCTGTTTTCCAAGGTAAGATTATTGTTGAGCCCGGCGCTCAAAAGACCGACGGTCAGATGATGATCAAATCACTCCTTTTGAGTGATACCTCTGAAATCAATGTGAAACCTGAGCTGGAAATCTTTGCAGATGATGTTCAGTGCGCTCATGGTTCAACCACCGGCGACATTGACGAAGACCTGCTGTTCTATCTCATGGCACGCGGTATTCCCGAAGATCTAGCTCGTAAAATTCTCATTCTGGCGTTCCTTTCTGAGGCGATTGAAGAATTTGAAGAAGAGCGTTCAGTTGAGATTCTGGAAGCAATGACCCGCAAATGGCTCGGCGCTGAGGATTTGGTAAGCGAATGACCAAGGTAGAAAAAATTGCTGTAACAACGGCTTATGACGTGGAGAAAGTTCGGAAAGATTTTCCGATCCTCTCGACGCAAGTCTACGGCAAGCCTTTGGTTTATTTGGACAATGGTGCATCTGCGCAAAAGCCGACAGCGGTTATTGATGCGATCACCAAAGCCTATACCGAAGAGTATGCCAACGTGCACCGCGGTTTGCATTACCTGTCAAACACGGCCACAGAAAACTTTGAAGCGGCACGCGAAATCACGCGCCGCTTCCTGAATGCACCAAGTGTTGATGAAATTGTCTTCACAAAATCCACCACTGAAGCCATCAATCTGGTTTCTTATGGTATCGAAGACGATATTCAGGAAGGCGATGAAATCATCATCTCCATTCTTGAGCATCACTCCAACATTGTGCCTTGGCACTTCCTGCGAGAGCGCAAAGGCGCTGTCATCAAGTGGGCGCCAATTGCAGAAGATGGGACGTTTCTGCTGGAGGAGTTCGAGAAACTCCTGACAGATCGCACCAAGCTTGTTGCAATCACACAGATGTCCAACGTGACTGGCACTGTCGTTCCTGTAAAGGAAGTGACGCGCTTGGCACATGAACGCGGCGCGAAAGTCCTTATCGATGGCTCACAGAGCGCTGTCCATATGCCTGTTGACGTACAGGATCTGGATTGTGATTTTTTTGTCATCACAGGCCACAAACTCTATGGTCCAAGCGGAATTGGTGCGCTTTACGGCAAAAAGGAAATCCTCAACAACCTCCGCCCTTTCCAGGGTGGCGGTGAGATGATTAAAGACGTGACCGAGTGTCATGTTACCTATGCTGAAGCACCGCACCGTTTTGAGGCAGGCACACCTCCTATCGTCCAGGCTATTGGATTAGGGGCTGCGCTTGACTATATGGATACTTTAGGGCGCGAAAACATTGCATTGCATGAGGCTTCCCTGCGTGATTATGCGCAGCAACGCTTGAAGGAAGTCAATTCCTTAAAGATCTTCGGGAATGCTAAGGGGAAGGGCGCTATCTTCTCCTTTGAGATTGAAGGCGTACATGCCCACGATATCTCAATGGTAATTGACCGGGAAGGCGTTGCTGTACGAGCCGGAACCCATTGCGCTCAGCCATTGCTGGCGCGTTATGGCGTAACAAGTACATGTCGTGCCAGTTTTGGGTTATATAACACCCATGCAGAAGTTGACCGCTTAGTAGAAGCTTTGCGTAAAGCGCAAATGATGTTTGGTTAGGACGGATGACAGATAACACACAAACAAGCGAGTTCTCTGACGGACCTCTGACAACTCCTGAGATTATTCAGAGTTCAGCCATTCCGGTCGAAGAACTGGAAACTCTCACGAGTGACATTATCGCGGCTATTAAAACTGTGTTTGATCCGGAAATTCCGGTCGACATCTATGAACTTGGCCTGATCTACAAAGTCGATATCGAAGATGACAGAGCCGTCAAAATCGATATGACCTTGACAGCTCCGGGTTGTCCAGTTGCTGGCGAAATGCCGATCTGGGTAGAAAACGCAGTGAATTCAGTGCCGGGCGTTGGCACCGTTCAGGTTGATATGGTTTTTGATCCTCCGTGGGATCCAAGCCGTATGTCTGACGAAGCCCGCGTTGCATTGAACTTCTTCTAAGGTTTAAAGCGCGCTTTAAGCAAAAGGGCACTTCAATTCAATTGGAGTGTCCAAGGAGGACGTAATATGACCTCAGCATTTCAGGTGCTATCAGTAACCGACGAAGCGGCGCAGCACATTCATGCTCTGCTGGATGCTAATGAAGAGCATCCACTGGGTATTCGTGTCTCTATTAAAACCGGCGGCTGCGCTGGCATGGAGTACGAGCTGGGTTTGGTTTCAGAAGTCAAAGCTGGTGATGATGTGGTGGAAGACAAGGGCGTAAAGGTCTTTGTAGATCCAGCTGCAACTCTGTATTTGCTTGGAACGGAAATGGGATTTGAAACCACTAAGTTCCGCTCTGGCTTTATATTTAAAAATCCAAACGAAGTGTCTGCTTGTGGTTGCGGTGAATCTGTAGAGTTACTGCCGGCTGATCTATCTAAGTTTGCGCTAAAAAACTAAGTAAGTCCGGGTTCCTTACCCGGGCATGGCAATGGGTGGCTATGTCATGTCTCTGTTTAATTCATTAAAAAACGATAATCTAGAGACATGGCATAGCTATACCAAGCACGAATTTGTTCAAGGGCTTGGGAATGGCAAACTGCCTATTGCCTCCTTTAAAAAATATCTTGTCCAAGACTACCTGTTTCTGATTGAGTTTGCCCGTGCCTATGCTCTTGGCGTGTACAAATCAACGGACCTGACGCAAATGCGCAAATGTCTTTCTTCTGCTAAAGGCATTCTGGACACAGAGATGGGGCTTCATATCCGACTTTGTGAATCTTGGGGGCTGTCAGAAGCTGATATTGTTGCAACACCGGAAGACCCTGCCAATCTGGCATACACTCGATACGTTCTTGATACGGCAATGAAGGGCGATATGCTCGACCTTAAAGTCGCCCTCGCACCTTGTGCTATTGGCTATGGCGAGATTGGCGCGGCACTGGCTCTGCAAGAGGGAGCGTTAAGCGCACAGAACCCGTATGCAGAATGGATTCGCGAATATTCTAGTGATGAGTATCAAGAGCTGGCGGCAGACGCAGTTAAAGAGATAGACGAGCTAGGTGCTCTGTATGCAACAGAGGCTCGTTACGTCCAATTGTCTAGAGTATTCCGTGAGGCTACTAGACTTGAGGCCAATTTCTGGCAGATGGGCCTGGAGTTATAATCCACCAAAAGGAAGACTTCACAATTCTGTGTATGGATAAAATGCGCAATCTCCTTGTCGATAACCGATGAGATGCTGCAAAGTTTTTATTTAATTATTCTATTTGGTGCCATTTATGTCTTTATCTATATTTTTCACGCCAGAAAACCGGCCCGATTTTTTAGAAAAAATCCGCTGCAGGCCGATGTTTGGTGGTCATGGCTATTACGTCAACGGTAAGATATTTGCGCTTGTGCGTGAAAAATCGCTTTATTTGAAAGCAGGCTCTGGCAATGTCGCTGACTTTCTTTTAATGGGCCAGCTTCCCTATATCCATCAATGTTTCGGGGAGTACTTCCCAACGAACTTCTATTCTGTCCCGCGAGATGTCGTAGTTGACCAAGGTGGGCTTGCCAGATGGATGGAAAAAGCGATCCGTCATACGGAAAATCAGACCACTTCAAAAATCTCAGATCGTCTCGATAGCCGACATAAAAAGGCGACCGGCATAATTTTGGTCGCCCATAATACATTCATTTTTTGATCTGAAAACCGCTGATTAAGCGACCTGTGTGACAGAAGGGATCTTTTTGTCTTCTTCGGCTTTCACAAGGTTGCGGCCAGCTTTTTTAGCAGCATAAAGCGCCAGATCAGCACGAGAGATCATACTCTCAGCATTATCACTTTCTCTGAAGGTTGAAATTCCGATTGAGATCGTGATCCGGCCCAGGTTCTCACCGGTAGAACGTTTTACAAGTTCTTTGGCAACAACGGCCCTACGAATATTCTCCGCAATGATCCTAGCGTCTTCTATAGTAGTACGCGGCAGAATAATGCCAAATTCTTCACCGCCATAACGGCAGGCAATATCGCTGTTCTTGACGTTATGTTTCACAGCCAAAGCAACCAGACGCAACACCTGATCACCAGTTTGGTGGCCATAATTGTCGTTAAACTGCTTAAAGTGGTCGATGTCTGAAATTAGCAAGGAGAGGGGAGCGTGGCTCTCTTCCGCTTCTTTGACAGAGCGAACGAGGCTTTGATCAAAGTGCTTGCGATTGTTCAGAGTTGTAAGCTCATCTGTCAGTGATTCATATCGGATGGCCTCAAGACCTTCCTGAAGTACGCCGATCTGCCGCCGGGAATCAACCAGCTGTTCACGCAATTCCTGATTGCTCTCAGCAGTTTCAGTCGTCATTTTTGCAAGGCTAATAACCAGTTTGGACAGTTGGGTTTGGTCACTTACATTCTCAAGCGCACTCAGCGTTTTGGCGAGCTCTTCACCATACCGAGTGGTCTTGAGAGTACCTTGATCCAGCGCAGAAATAAGTTCCCGCACTTCCTCAGATATCTTATCACCAACTTCGTCAATCCGCTCGCCAAGGCGATTGGGAGACAGAAATCGATTGTAGATCTTCTGAGTATCTCCGGGAGAAATTTTACCGTCTCGCGCAAGAATTTTATTTATGGTGCGGTTTAACGCACGGTTGAAACCGGACGCGTAAGAATACCATAGCTCATAATTGCGTGGAAACGCTGGGAGCTTATTGGTTTTGATGTAATCGAGCGCACTGTCTGCATAAACGATAGTACGCTTGAACTCGTCTTCTTGACTCATGATTGCATCACCGCGTCACGGAAAGGGCTACCCCATTATTAGTAAGCTAATTTAACATTAGCAAATTTAATGGGATACACCTAACCAGTGGTTAACCTCAGAAAAATGGGTTATCGGCTTTGAACTTTGGGACGAGTTCCACGTAAAAGGAACGCCGGAATGTGACTTGCGTTACGGAAAATAGCTTCATCTTTCTGTACTGCAACACGACGTCCGCCTCTTGGGCGCACAGGGCTCTGAGGTTCTGCAATTCTCTGAGGTTCTACAGCAGCAGAAACGGTTGGTTGTTCCTCAAGGCCGGCAGGTACAACTTCAACAGCAACCGCCTGAATTTCTGGTGTTTCTTGCGGCTCAGCCTTTACCTTACGCGGGCGAGCTTTGCTCTTGTCATTGCGGGCAGTACGGCGGCGAGACTTTCTCTCTTCAGCAGCAGCAGTAAAGTCCATTGGTTCGCCAATCCACTCAAGCTCTTTACCAATGGTCTCATTGATAGCTTTCAGAGCTTTCTCATCCTTGCCGGTCACAATGGAAATAGCTGTTCCTTCTCGGCCTGCACGTCCTGTGCGGCCAATACGGTGAACATAGTCTTCTGAGTGAATCGGGAGATCAAAGTTGAATACGTGACTTACAGACGGAATATCTAGGCCTCGAGCTGCAACGTCACTCGCAACGAGAACCTTGATCGTTCCCTTCTTGAAGTTGTCCAGCATAGTCATGCGTGACCGCTGGTCCATATCACCATGCAAGCCGCCAACGGAAAACTCGTGGCGAATGAGGGAGCGCAGGAGTGTGGCCACATCACGCTTACGATTACAGAAAACGATCGCGTTCTGTAAGTCTTCTGCGCCTTCAATTAGTTCACGGAGTTTCGCGCGCTTGTCATAATCCTCGGAGTCTGATGCAGCAATACGCTGTGTAACTGTATCGGCAGTAACAGAATTCTTAGCAACTTCAATCTGCGCAGGGTTCTGCAGGAAGGTATCTGTCAGGCGTTGAATCTCTGTCGGCATTGTTGCGGAGAAGAACAGTGTCTGACGTGTAAACGGAATGAGCTTACAGATACGTTCAATATCCGGGATAAAGCCCATGTCCAGCATACGGTCAGCTTCATCGATAACCAGAATCTCCACGCCCTGAAGCAGCAGTTTACCGCGTTCGAAATGATCAAGTAACCGGCCTGGGGTCGCGATAAGAACATCAGCGCCACGTTCAAGCTTACGGTCCTGCTCAGCAAAAGAAACGCCGCCAATGAGGAGGGCAACGTTTAGTTTGTGGTTTGCACCGTACCGGTTAAAGTTATCTTCGACCTGCGCTGCAAGCTCACGGGTTGGCTCAAGAATAAGTGTTCTTGGCATACGTGCGCGAGCGCGGCCTTTTTCCAGAAGAGTAATCATCGGCAATGTAAAACTTGCCGTCTTCCCGGTTCCGGTTTGAGCAATACCGAGCACGTCCCGGCGTTCCAAGACGTAAGGAATTGCTGCAGCCTGAATAGCTGTTGGCTCTGTATAGCCGGATGTTTCTACAGCAGCGAGTACTTTCTCACTAAGTCCGAGAGTGGAAAACGACATATTTCATGTTCTTTGCGATATATGAGGAGAGAAGCTGGAATCCGTATGGGTTACAGGTCTCTCCCACCAGTTTGGCGGAACACTACAGTTATAGGCAGCGTTGTCAATAAAATCCGCAGCATAACCGATATATTCCTTCAAGTTATGCCTAGGTTTGGAAGCGCTAACTTGTGCTTAACTAAGCAAAAGCTGCAGAATTAGGCCAGTTCTATATATTTAGATCCGTTGCAAATTCTGCTCGTTCCTGAATGAAATTAAACCTTGCTTCGGGTTTATTACCCATCAACTGCTCCACTGCATGTCCGGTTTCTATCACTGCATCTTCAGCAATGACCACTTGAAGAAGTGTTCTGCGTTTCGGGTCCATGGTTGTTTCTTTCAGCTGAGATGGCATCATCTCCCCCAGTCCTTTAAAACGGCCGATTTCAATCTTGCCGTTCTTTTTAAAACTGGTTCTCAAAAGCTCTTCGCGGTGCTCGTCGTCTCTTGCGTAGAGTGTCTTCCCGCCTTGGCTGATGCGGTAAAGCGGGGGGACTGCAAGGTGGAGGTGCCCATTATGGATAAGGCCTGGCATCTCTTTATAAAAGAACGTTATCAGTAGCGCCGCAATATGCGCCCCATCCACATCTGCATCCGTCATGATAACAATGCGCTCGTAACGCAGGTCTTTATCATCATAATTGGATCGTGTACCGCAACCCAATGCCTGAATAAGATCGGAAAGCAGTTGGTTTGCCAATAACTTATCCCGGCCAGCATTGGCTACATTCAAGATCTTACCGCGCAGTGGAAGGATGGCTTGTGTTGCACGGTTCCGAGCCTGCTTTGCTGAACCGCCCGCAGAATCGCCCTCCACGATGAACAATTCAGTTCCTTCAGACTTGCTGGTGGAGCAATCCGCCAGCTTGCCGGGAAGCCGAAGCCGTCGCACAGCGGTTTTACGGGCAACATCTTTGTCCTGACGCCGCTTAAGGCGTTCATCAGCACGGTCAAGTACCCATTCAAGAAGCTTGTTTGCCTGATTAGGGGAGGCCGTTAGCCAATGGTCAAACGCATCACGAACAGCATTTTCTGCAATGCGCGTCGCTTCATTGGTCGCCAGTCTGTCTTTGGTCTGGCCAACAAATTCCGGTTCACGAACAAAAACAGACAGCATCGCAGCGGCGGACGTCAGCACATCATCCCCTGTGATGATAGAAGCTCTCTTATTGCCAATCAGCTCGCCGTAAGCTTTCAACCCGCGCAACAGCGCATAGCGAAGCCCGGTTTCGTGCGTTCCGCCGTCTGGAGTGGGGACAGTATTACAGTAGGAGTTGACGAAGCCGTCACCAGCAAACCATGCAACAGCCCATTCAACAGAACCATGTTTGCCGGTTGCCTGTGTCCGACCGGAAAAAATTTCGTCTGTGACGCGTCGTTCCTGTCCAAGTGCTTCACTCAAATAATCTTTAAGACCGCCCGGGAAGTGGAATGTCGCGTTTTCTGGAACGCCGTTCGCGTCACTCGTCAGCGATTTAGCACAGCGCCAGCGAATTTCTACACCGCCAAACAGGTAGGCTTTGGAACGAGCCATCTTCATCAGACGGGCAGGTACAAATTTGAGTGTCTTACCGAAAATCTCAGCGTCTGGTTTGAACCGAACCATTGTACCGCGGCGATTGTGAACATCACCAACCAGTTCCAGTCCACCATCGGCAAGGCCACGCCGGAACGTTTGGCGGTAAAGCTTACGGTTACGAGCAACTTCCACAACAAGCTCTTCGGAAAGAGCGTTCACAACGGAGATACCGACACCGTGAAGGCCGCCGGATGTCTCATAGACCTTGCTGTCAAACTTACCGCCTGCATGCAACGTCGTCATAATGACTTCAAGTGCAGACTTATCTTTGTATTTAGGGTGCTGGTCGACCGGAATGCCGCGCCCATTATCTGTAATCGTCAGATACCCATCATCACCCAAGGAGACATCGATCCAACTGGCGTGGCCAGCGACGGCCTCATCCATGGAGTTGTCAATCACTTCGGCAAACAGGTGGTGAAGAGCTTTTTCGTCCGTTCCGCCGATATACATACCAGGACGCCGACGAACAGGCTCCAGCCCTTCCAACACTTCAATATCAGCGGCCGTATAGTCCGTGCCGTCGCTCGCACCCACGGGAGCCTTTCTCGCAGGAGAGGGCTTTGCAGAGGAAGCAGGCGCACTTGGAGCTGAAGTTTGTTTTCTTTTAATGTCACTGGAAGCGGTGGTTAAATCTTCCACGCATTTGGCAACACTTGCAAACAGATCATCACGCGAGCTCATCATACCTCTTTGATTTGGCTTTGTGC
The DNA here is from genome assembly GCF_900104145.1 of Pseudovibrio sp. Tun.PSC04-5.I4. Classification (NCBI taxonomy): domain Bacteria; kingdom Pseudomonadati; phylum Pseudomonadota; class Alphaproteobacteria; order Hyphomicrobiales; family Stappiaceae; genus Pseudovibrio; species Pseudovibrio sp. Tun.PSC04-5.I4. The sequence goes on from NZ_FNLB01000006.1 coordinate 1,261,199, forward strand.
TTTCACAGCAAACGAATCGAATGGCAGTCTTGCAGGACTAAGAGAAAAGGGCAAAATTCTGCCAGCGTTCTACTCTTGTTCCTTGTGGGTAAGCGCGTTTTTGCACGATTTGACGCATACCCGTTACGACTACCAATCCAATTGAAGCTCTAGGGCAAGCCATATGCGCCATTCCCGGCGAAAATACAAACGTCAAATAACGGAGCTTGTATGAAACACTCCGTGTATTTGCACTGTGCATACACAGCCAAAGCGTGCTCTCACTGCGAAATGTTGCGAGCATGCAACAGCATTTCGCAGTGAGAGGAATGGTAGAAACTGACACTGGCTCACTCATGTCAAATTGGGTAGTTTGCCGTGTCCGTGTCCGTGTTGTAGAGGTGGTCGAACTGTGTGGTTTTTTTGTTAAGCGGACGAGAAGCTAGGCATTTGTAAGATTATTTGTGACAATTTGAAGATACATCACCTTTGGAGCCAAAATTGACATTTTTGCATTTCATAGCCTCGGGAGAACTTAGGCACCGAAAGCGCAAGAAGTCAGAACCAGTAGTCTAACTACAACGGTCAAGTGAGGCATTTTGAAAGTAGCTCTGTTAAAAGATGAAGTGGCAATGCATCGCGGTGCATTTACGCGTCTTGCGACGAGTTTGGGATGTGCCTCCATCCTCACTCTTCTTATCTTGGGACATGCTCACGCACTCGACACAAAAAAGAGTGCCATGGAAGCCGTCAATCAGATGGCAAATATCACACCGCAACAAGCATTGCGGGATGGCGCGCGAGCCTATTACTCTGGAGAGAAGGATAAGGCACTCTCACCACTTCGCTACGCTGCTGAAAATGGCCAGCCCATGGCTGCCTGGAAACTAGGTAGAATGTATGCTCAAGGGGATGGTGTTCCAGAAGATGACTTACAAGCCTTCCAGTACTTCTCGCAGGTCGTCCGTGAATATTCCTCTGAAGGTCCGAAAGCAAGGTCCGCACCCTTTGTGGCAAGCGCTCTGGTCGAGCTTGGTCATTACTTCCAGACCGGTATCAGTGACACCGCAGTAAAACAGAACCCAAACAAGGCGCGTGAGATCTTTACTTATGCGGCCTCCTATTTTGGTGATGCAGATGCTCAATACAGTTTAGGCCTTATGTATCTGGATTCTGAGCAGCCGGATCACGACAACCGACTAGCCGCACGTTGGCTAAAACTGGCCGCAGTTAAAGGTCATGTGGGTGCTCAGGCAAAATTTGGCGAACTTCTCTTCTTTACAGAAGAACTGACATCAGCACGCATAACCGGCCTTAAGTGGATGACGCTCGCTCGCCGGCAAATTGTCAGCGGTGAAAAAGATGCATGGATCATCTCACTGCACGAAAAAGCATTTTCGCTTGCATCAGAGCAAGAGCGCCGCAAATCTGCGGAATGGGCTGATGAATGGCTGAATAAACGTAGTAGCCTCGTCGCATCTACAAACTAATCCATCCAAAATTTTATATTTCTTGGCTTTTATCACTTGACCTCGCAGGATATTTTTGTAAATTAAAACATGAGTTCAATATTCATGTTTGTTATTGACCTCTGTTTGGCGATTGTAGATCCACTTGCGGGTCTCTGGAATAAACTTGGGGTGAGTCTTTTGTGCTCACCCTTTTTTTTATGTGCTGACTAGCGGAAATCCTAAAGTTTTATGCGTTTGCATGGGTGCGGTTTAAGTCTCTGAAATTTCAGTGTTTTCAACAGCGAAACATCAAGATCTCTTTTTTGTCGTATGTCTTGGGAAAAACTCTAAAACGCTATTGCCAAGCTTTAAAACACTGCCTATATACCTGCTTCAAGAAGACGCCACGGCGTTGAGGTGATTTTGTCGGAGCATAGCGCAGCCTGGTAGCGCATCTGGTTTGGGACCAGAGGGTCGCAGGTTCGAATCCTGCTGCTCCGACCATTTATCACATCGGTTGTATTGATCGGAGCATAGCGCAGCCTGGTAGCGCATCTGGTTTGGGACCAGAGGGTCGCAGGTTCGAATCCTGCTGCTCCGACCATCAACACAACCGCCGAATTGATCGGAGCATAGCGCAGCCTGGTAGCGCATCTGGTTTGGGACCAGAGGGTCGCAGGTTCGAATCCTGCTGCTCCGACCATTTCCTCCCAAGTAATCTCTTCATAATTCAATTTAGAATGTAGACAGCGGCGTACGCTGTTTTATTTGTTGTGCTCTGTGCTCTGTGCTCTGTGCTCTGTGCTCTGTGCTCTGTGCTCTGTGCTCTGTGCTCTGTGCTCTGTGCTCTGTGCTCTGTGCTCTGTGCTCTGTGCTCTGTGCTCTGTGCTCTGTGCTCTGTGCTCTGTGCTCTGTGCTCTGTGCTCTGTGCTCTGTGCTCTGTGCTCTGTGCTCTGTGCTCTGTGCTCTGTGCTCTGTGCTCTGTAAGGCAGCTCAAACGTGTGCAGACAAAGAAAAAGCCCGGGGGAGGCAATCCACCGGGCTTCGAGCTATTGGGAACTGTGGACCTCCCTCAGAAGATAAGCAGATCCAATAGATAAAACAAACACGCTGACAAAGCCGCCGCCGCAGGTACTGTAACAACCCACGCTGCAATGATCGTCATAAAATGAGAGCGACGCACAAGCATGCGGCGTTTTTCATCTTCACGCACCTGAGATTCTCTGAAACCTTCCATGCCCGTTTGCTGCTTAACAAAAGCAACGCGGCGCTTGGACTTCATGGTGTACCACTCACGGAAAAAGCCAACACCAAAGATCGCACCCACAGCAATATGAGTAGAGCTCACTGGAAGTCCGAACCCGGATGCAACGATCACGGTAATCGCTGCAGAGAGGGACACACAGAAAGCGCGCATTGGGTTCAACTTGGTGATTTTCTCACCAACCATGCGGATCAGCTTAGGACCGAAGAGCATCAGGCCAAACGATATTCCGAAAGCGCCAATCAGCATCACCCAAAGCGGAATAGTCACTGCCTTAGCAATGCCACCTTCCTGAATGGAGTGCACAATTGCGGCGAGGGGGCCAATTGCATTTGCAACGTCGTTTGCGCCATGTGCAAACGATAAAAGGGCTGCAGAAAAAATCAAAGGCCAGCGGAACAATGTACGAAGAGACTGGTTCCGGTTTTCCATGCCTTCGGACTGTTTGCGAATCAGCGGACGACAAATACCGATTGCCAGAACGAATGCCACAACGCCAAGAAGAAGAGCAATCTCAATATCAATCTTGACGATTTTCTTGAGGCCCTTCATTGCAAGGTAGGTCGCAAAAGTACCCATCATAATAGCAATCAATATAGGCACCCATCGCCGGGCGGCTGCTATCTTGTCGTGCTGGTAAATAATAAAAGACTTGATGAAGGCCAGGAACAAAGCAGCAATGACACCGCCAAGGACTGGGGAGATGATCCAGCTCGCTGCAATGCCAGACATTGTATCCCAGCTTACCGCGTCGAAGCCGGCAGCTGCGATGCCACCGCCCATAACACCACCAACAACAGAGTGTGTTGTTGAGACGGGGGCACCAATCCAGGTTGCCAGATTAAGCCAAACCGCGGCAGAGATGAGTGCCGCAAGCATCAGCTTTACGAAATCAGTGTAATTAGCGACCAATGTTGGGTCGATGATGCCTTTGGAGACGGTTTTAACGACATCACCACCTGCTATGAGTGCACCAGCGCTTTCAAACACAGCAGCAAGGAGAAGCGCACCGCCAATAGTGAGGGCTTTGGAGCCAACAGAAGGGCCAACATTGTTCGCGACATCATTAGCGCCAATATTGATTGCCAAATAAGCGCCGATACCGGCTGCAGCAACAACGATCAGGGCGTTTGGTTGCCCGGATACGTAAAGGCCAGCCATCGCCATCGCGAACATAAGGAAAACAAATGCGACCGCAGGAGCAATCAATGGACGAGCCATTGCATTGCCGGCCACCTCTAATCTGCTAAACTTTTCTAAGTCTTTGTCTAGAGTTGGCTTTTTTCTTAGGTTTGACATGCTGTATACTTTTTTCGCCACGTTTTATTCGCGTAATTTCTTACGCACCTGGCAGTCAGCATTAAGCTGATTTTGCCTGTAAGCATCCAGCATTCTCCGCCAATGAGTCGGAAAATGCGAGTGCGTATGGTTTCAAAGAGGCTATGAACGCCGCCCACGGAGCCGCCCGGAAGATAAAGGGATCCGAAAACTCCATCTGCAGAAGTTACCTTCACTTACTTTTATTTCCATTGACCACTCAGTTTGGGCGCAAACTAGTTTTCTCGCCGGTATATTTCAAGTTAAAAATCCCCTTAAACTTCAGAGATACAACTAGTCCCAGAAATATCACGAAAACATCACAAATTTTTAATTTTAATCGCCCGGTACGAAGTAAAGTATTACTCAGTTAAAAGCCGCAATTATTGCATCTATAGTTATTTACCTAAGAGATACTGGTATAGCTTAGTCAAGTGCATTGACAGCAATGCCATAATTGGAGAAGAAATAGTCGAACTGGTAATTCGTAGGACAGCATCAACAGCTTCTGTCTGCTGCGAGGAAAAAGAGGTCACATGGTTGCTCGCATTTACAGCCCGTCCAAAACTGCAATGCAGTCTGGAACTGCCAAAACAAACAACTGGGTGCTTGAGTTCAATCCCCAAGCACCTAAGAGCATTGACCCGTTGATGGGTTACACATCTTCTTCTGACATGAAGCAGCAGATTAAACTGAAATTCTCGACCAAAGAAGAAGCTGTAGCTTACGCGACACGCAAACAGATCACCTATCGTGTGGATGAAGAGAGCACGCGCAAGCACCGCAGGACCGTTTATTCAGATAATTTCCGGTTTGACCGATTATCTCCGTGGACTCATTAAGTTTCTGCATTGAGATTATTTTCTAAACGCCTTATGAACGTTTCACGCAAGGGGCGGGACAATCGCCCTTAAGCAACGTGGTCCCTTAGCTCAGCTGGATAGAGCACCGGCCTTCTAAGCCGACGGTCGCTGGTTCGAATCCAGCAGGGATCACCATTACTTTCAATGAGTTAGAATAGGTCAAGACCTTTCTGATTTGACTGTTTTCCAGAATGTTTTCCTAAATCCCATCATTCTGTTCACGGTCCAGCCTCAAAATGACCTTGTCACCGAGGCGCTGAGACATACTCAGATAGTGCGCCTCTAGTATTTTTTCCACATCCTTCAAACTGTGCCCGGATAGTGCCGCGATCTCTGGAACAGTCGCTCTAGCTTCTGCCCATGTGGTTACCGCTGTTCCCCGCAGGTCGTTGAACTGGAGCCCTTCAATTCCGATTTTCTTGATTGCTTTGCCCCAAGAGGACTGGAAGCCGTCGGTTGTCCACGGCTTACCTCTTGTGTTGGTGAGAACGTGCGTTGAGAGCTTGCCGCTTGAAAACTGGTCAAGCTTGATCAGTTCTAGCATCCGTCGCAGTTCGTTTGAGATCTTTATCCGAACGTTCTTGCCGGTTTTATTTTGTTTGATTTTGATATGGTCGTGGTCAACGTCTGACCAGAGAAGTTGAAGCAGGTCGGCCTGGCGTTGCCCTGTCTGGGCTGCAAGGACCATCGCGGCAACAATCTCCTTCGAGCCTCTCGCCTTTACTAAATCAATTTTATCTTTCGACCAGATAAACTCAACTCGAGTGCCTTTGTGCAACCTGCCGCCACCGTCGCATGGGTTGAGTGTGACCAAGCCATCATCCTTGGCCACATTGATAATTCGTTTGAGGACTGACCACATACGGTCAGCTTTGCGCGGAGTGTGGGCCTGCTGATCCCTCCAGGCTTTGAAAATGCCCCTTGTTCGCCGGTCTGAAAATGCAGCTATAGGGAAATCATCGAAGTCTGCTTCTATCATCTTGAAGATTGGCACGTAATCTTCCTTACTTCGAGCGCTCAGGCCTTTATAGGCTTCAGTGCCTTTGTAATGTACGAGCAGTCCGCCGACGGTATCGGTCTTCCTCTTCTGCTTGGCGTTCCTGTGGGCCTCATTATAACTGTCTACAAATTCCGGTGATCCCGGCTCGCCTTTAAGCCGAGGGCCGCCTGTCCACGCGTAGTAGTAGACTTGCCCGCGCGATGTTGCCTTCTTTATACCCTTCAACCTTACGCGCATTTTTTGCCTTCCAACCACGCATCCAGTGGGTTTTCATTATCGGCACCCGCTGCGTCTTTCTTAAAACCTGACATTTGGTCTATTGCCCGGTCAATTGCAGTTTTGTCCCACCTGAGAGTATTAGCCGTTTCGGTTTTGAGAGCATGGGGCATGATGCCCTGATCAATCCAATTCTGAAACCCGGAGACGGATAGTCCGCAATACCCCGCGGACTCTGATTTGCTAAGCAACCTTTTCAAATTCCTTACCTCCTAAGTTCGTTGGGCCAGCCAACTGGCTGCATTGGTTGTTTTGCCTGCATATTGGGCGAGCAATAGAAACGCAGTGTTCATGTTGATGCCTATTTGTGGGCTGCGTGGAGATGACCTTCAGGCTGCTGTGCCAAAGCTCACGCTTGGGTGGTTGCAGCTGTGTTCCATCTCGCTGGCCCATTCTGTTGCTGCATGTTCCATTGAGAGCGGCACCAGCCGATGTTTCACCGGCAGTGCGGGGCTATTTACGTTTCTGTCTGAAAAGTGGTTGAGGAACGTGGTTCTGGCTGCTTCATTGATCCCGTTGAGTTTGGTGGTATCAGCAGCGGATATTTTTGCAGGCCTTGGGATGAGCGCTGCTAAGGCCTTTGGGATCTCACACAATACGCCAGTAGGTTTTTTCAATGTAGTTTGGCCAGCGCTTTCGGTTATTTCCAGATAAGCCAGCTCGGAGAGGATCGTATGCAAGCCAGAAGACAGGATCAGCGGCTTTAGCTCGCGGGGCGTGAACTGTGCAGCGAGTAAGTTGAGCTGTGCTTGCGAGATAAACTGGTCAGTTAGGTTTGGCAGAGCTGGGATCCGGGCAAGGAGAGTGCCCAAAGAGCGCCACGAGACCTTTGAGGATTCCGGATGATCCAGATTGATGTAATCTGTGCCAGCTAATGGGATCAAGCGGGTTTGGTCTGCAAGGGGCATCAGGAGCGCTCCTGTTGGTTAAAGCTATCAATATTGCAGTGATGAACTTTGAATTCGGGAATGCACACCCATGGGTTTGTATCCCAGCCGTAGCCACGGTTTTTATTCAGGCTGTCCCAGAGGATTTGGAAGCTCCACACAAAGGAGCGCTTGTCCGGGTCTCGTCCGTCTTCAGCTCCGATCGCGTTAACGCCTTCGGCTTTCGCGTCTTCTTCGCTGATGATCCGCAGGGGCCCAACCCGAACACTAGTGACTTCAAGCGTGAGGCGAGAATGTTGGCGTGGCATGAAGATTGATGGCTTCCATTTGCGTTCGTCATCGCCGACTGTGGCCCGATAACGCACTTCGCCGACTTGAGGGCACAAGCAGAATTCAGAGCACCCACATTCTACTTCTTCGATTTGCGCCCAAGTTTCTCTAACCCAAAGTAGGTCGCCCTTAGAGTATTGTAGCAGTCCAAGCTCAGGCGCATCGATCACATGGGTGGAGATACCCATTCTGGTCTTGGTGGGCTTTTCCACGAGCAAGCTGTTGTCTTTGCGAACGCCTTTGATCACTCGGCGGGTTTGTGTCTTACGACCTTCCAATAGAGCCTGGACCATTGGAGTGGAGAAGAGGATTGGCTTATGTGCCATTACGCTACCCCCTCAGTTTGATACTCGCGTGGATTGATAGAGGTTCGTTGTTTTCCGGGTCGCCATGAAAAGATTGGTTTATATTTGATTATGTAGTTGTTCACTGCGCCAACTAGAACGGCAAGTTCAGGGCAAACTTCGCCGAGCTCCTGATCCTCTGGAATCTCATCTACCCAATTATCGCACTCGATCAAGCGAGGCGTTATGGGTTCGCAGATGGTTAGACGCAAATCTTCAGCTTTGGTATCTCGATATTCCAGATCATCAAGCAAGCTGCTGTCGCTGAAGAAATACTCTTCCAGAACTTCGCAATAAACAGGTTCGTTTCCATTCCAATCTACATGAGGTAATACTAACCATCTCTCATGGTCTGCTTTGTCTCTGCATGTGTCGCACTTGGTCCAGCTCTTGCTCATGTATCTGCCACACTCACATTTTTGGTGCGTGCAGCCAGCCCATCGGGCCATGTGCTCATCGTCGCCGTAAAAGTGCCCATTGCTAGACCACCAGCCAGTGAGCGTCACTGTTTTGTATTCAGCTGCGTCTGGGTGGTGATAGAAAACTCTTTCCTTTGGCATCAGGCAGTCTCCTGCTTTGAGAGTTGAACGTCCTCAACAGGAATGACGTAGCCGCCTGTGTCGCCGTAACGCTGACCTTTAGGGCCTGTTGGCTGGGCGATCACTGTTGCAGCCTTGTGGTCTATTGAGACGATATTACATTCGTCACCACGGGCGGTAATCTTGTTTCCGACTTCAAATGGAACTTTGATTTTGTGGAATGCGACCCATTGCTCTACAGCGGTTTTTAGAGCGCTATAGGTTGAATACCCTGCGAGCGTTTCGACTAGTTCAAAGTCCGGCTCCCAGTAATGATCTCTCTCAAGATTCTTGGCAAACTTGTAGGCATCCCAGTCTGCGGATTGGGTCAGCTGTTCCAGAATCTCGCTGCGCTCATCGTCTTCTGGCAAATGAGCCATTACGCTGTCTAGAATATCCTCGCAGGCTGCTAATTTGATTTTGGGCAGTCCACTGTGAGGGCGATCTGTTGGAAATGAAGACACTATGCAGCCTCCTTCGCTATCTGGACTGAACTGATTTTGCAGAACTTTCCAAAGGGCATGTCGATGCAATCGGTAAAGCTCAGGTATTTCGAGTAACGCGCTTTCCCGTGTGTTTCAGCTGGAACCAGGTCGGAAAAGGTTTCGCGGTCATAGGTGATGGAAACGTTGAAAAGACGGGTTTTGTCGCCGATGCTTTGCAGGTGCTCTTTAAGTGCCGCCCGTCCTTGTTTGGTCACAAAAAAGAAAGCCATGTCTCCGGAGGTCTGACCTCCCGTCCAGAAGGGAGAGGCTCTGAATTGAGCCTTCTCCTTTTGGTCGTCGGTTGCGAAGTGTTCCCGGTATGTTGGTTTTATCGGGTCAACTGGATGGCCGAGAGCATGGTCAATCCGGTTCATATCCTCGTCTTTGAGATACCGCTCGACCTTCGGTTGCATCACTCAGCCTCCGCATCTGGTCCAGCCATGCCGAGGGCGTGGAGGTAGAGATCGAGGACGGCCTCTTCTTCTTCGCGGAGGTGTGGTTGAATTTTGCGAAGGGAGACAATTTTGCGCATGACTTTCACGTCAAAACCGTTGCCTTTGGCCTCTGCGTAAACATCCTTGATGTCGTCTGCGAGGACCTTCTTTTCTTCTTCCAAGCGCTCAACGCGTTCAATGAAAGCTTTGAGTTGATCGACTGCAACGCCGCCTGCATCTGCCATGTGATTTATCCCATAATTTCAATAGAGTGGAAGGGGGGTTAGGTTATCTGCCGCTCATGCGTTTGAGCCCGAGCCACATCGCGACGAATTTTTGCTGCAACGCCTTCAAGTTTTTCCGCAAAATCCAAAGCATAATTGTCCATCACTTTATCCGACCCGTGGAAGCCCATTTTCTGAGCAATTGCGTTCGGCATTTCTGATGCTGCTAGCAAGGCTTCTCTAGTATGCCCCGCTAGCCAGCGTGGTAGATCTAATCGGCTCACTTCACTCTCCGGTTTTATATGGATGGTTTCCAAATGCGACTTCATCTGGGGTGAACACAGCCCGTAGGTCATCAAAAGCAGCTGCGAACTCGGCATCTGGAACGGGGGCATTGAAATCCAGCTTGCGCACCACTTTCAGAAGTGATGATTTAGGGACTTCGACGGTGGGCACATTTTCGCCAGCATCTACGGTGTGCGCTACTTCAAGCTCAGTCATCTTTCTGCATCGTATTTTACTGTTCTGCATGCCTTAACCCCGTCCGAGCTTGTTGAGGGCGTTCTGGCAATTTTTCCAGCCGTCCAGATAGAAGTCCTGCAGGTTCCGGATTTGCTGCGTTATCGCGGCTGGATCTTCTGGCGTTGAGCGCAAAACTTCTTTCAGGTCTTCGCGCTTCAAAGCGATTTCGCCAAAGCTGGGAGCGATATGGTCCAGCAGTTTATGGCCGTGGTGCTCTGCAGGTTGCAGGACCGGGAATTGGGCAGTTTGCGGGTGGTGCCTTTTGTGGCTGGGAACGATCGCGAGGTGAGGCGTGGTCATGCGGCGGTCTCCTTACTGCGCTCAAAAGAGGAGGCTGGGCGTTTGGAAATTTCTAAAAGGGATGAGTGAGTGGCAAGCTCCAGAAGCCGCAGCACAAGGTGGGCGCAAATGTAGGAATCCGGGCCCGCACGATGAAGTGGAGACGCATATTCCTGCTGGAAGCTTTCCTGTGATTTTAGATCGAGGAACTCACTAAGGGCCTGCAGTTGGTGCCGTGGCGCTTGCGGGAGGAGAACCTTTGCGCAGCGCCATGTACAGATCCACTCAAATTCAGCGGGCTTAAAGAAGGCTTGCTCAAAATCGATGTAGTGGGCAGCAAAGATGCTATCTGGCTCAATGCTGGCTGTCAGGTGCTTTCGGGCCGTTACTGGGTCCGGGCTGGCTTTCACCATATCATCTGTGATGCCGTGAACCTTCTGTGCAGCTTCAGGGATAGGGTGACCGGGGTTAACCAGATAAGAAACCGGGCTGCCGATTGCAAAAGGTGTTGGGTGGCATGGGTAGAAAATGAGGTCCGTATACCCGACCTCGCAGATCTCAGAATTTGGATCTTCGGACCAGCCGGTTGTTTCAAAATCAATTGCGCGAATAAGCATGGTGCTCTCCTGATGAGAAAAATAGGCGCGGGCAGTGAGGAGGGAGGCTGCCCGCGCCTGATATCTGTCGCTCCGAGGGGATTTAAGCGACAGATTGGGGAGCTGATTTGATAAAGGGCAGTGTGTGAAGCGCTTGAGGGGCTGCGGCGGTGCCTACGGAGGCAGTGGTGCTGTCCTGCGTATCTTTTCGGCTTAGGGGTGGCTCCAGATCGTTCATGCTGACCCAGTTCCATGTGAGCTTGCCGTTATGGAGTGAGACTATGCGGGCTTCCGGGTCTTGATCTGAATGAAAAGAAATGGACTTGATTTCGCCCGTGGTGCGCAGATGCCGACAATACACTCTATCTCCGAGCCGAAAGGGCTGTGATTGGTTTGGTTCCGGCTTTTGTTCAGTATGAGTGGCCAGCTGGTATGGGTTGATAGACCCGTCCATATTGCGCGGGTCCAGCTCTTCCAGCTCGCTGATCATTGCCTCGATTTTTGAGCGCTTGACCTGATAGGCGAGTGGGAGCGGTGTGCCGATGCAATGAGTTTTGGCATCAATGGATGCGCTTTTAATTGCATCCAGTGCAGTGGTGTACAAATGGCCCCACGCGGTAGCTGAAATGGCGTTCTGTGAGTTGTGCGGCATGAAAAAACCTCCAAAAGCGATTAGCTGATGGAGGTAAGATAAATTCATTAATAATGAATTGTCAATTTAATAATTCATAAAAAATGAATTTTACTTCTTTTGACTAAAAAAACGCTGGCAATTTCCCTTGCTTCCTTGGTGTTTGAGTTGATGATGTTTGCGTTTCAAAGGCTGTAATTGAGGTGGGGAATGCGGTTTATAATTATTTCATTTTATATGCTGGTTTGTGGTGTTCAAGGTTCCTTGGCTTGGGAGGTTCGGAGTCCGATGGATGGGCTGGACGCGCTGGTATTCATTCCTGAACGGCGCGGAGTGGATGCTGGTGTGTCGCTGTTGATTGGGTGCAAACGCCGTATAGTTCCAGAGTTTCGTCTTGGGCTTCAGTTTGAGGATCGTTACGACCCGGAGGTGCGCTCTGAGCTGGGCAGCCAATATCTGGAGGTGCAGGTTGATAATCATGCACGGAGGCACATCCAGTTTGGTTGGCGTAATTACAATGGGTATGCAGCTTGGGTCGTGGCTGGGTTAAGGGGGGAGCCTGTGGTTCCGGTTGTCGAGGAGTTATCTGAGGTTCTTGGTGGGCTTACGATAGAGAAATCCAGAGCTTGGCGTTTGAGGTTTGATGCGAAAGAGTTAGATGGAGCTGTCGACTATCTTGAGGGAGAATGTCTGGAGCCTGGCTATGAGGAGGTTGTGTTGACTGAGGGGGGCGTTGATATTTTGAAGTCACACCTCGTGCCAACACAGCTTTACGAAGTGTCTTTTTCGGGTCCGTATGAAAGGCGGGCTATTTCTGTTGGTTTAATCGAGGCGGGAGGTAAAATGTGGTCTGCTGAGCAGAGGGCTGCAACTGCTGTTCACGTTGCAAAAGGTCTGCAGCAGCGACTGGGGGTGAGTAAGGTTGAGGTTGATCTTTACCTAGGCGGTCTGGACTATCCCGAAATTAATAGGTTGGTGGCTATGGCTATATATGCGCCAGATCCTAAAAAGGCACCGTTAGTAGACAAAGCTTGGTATGTGGTTGCAACTGATCAGCATTTAAACTCAGAGGCCTATGAATATTATCAAGTTTATATGAGGGAGCGTTGGGAGTTTATAGACGATCTGGGTATGGTGACAGATCATGCAGGGTTGAAGCGGCGCATCTCCAGGGTTCTTGGGATTGATGCTCAGAACTTTGATGTATTTCCAGAATATACGACTGTTGATTTTTCAAATGCGTTTGAAGGAATCAAACTACCTTACACACTTGAAGTCTTGTTTGATGATGTTCAAGAGGAGTTGTGTTTATCGTTTTTCGAATACTGTCGTTAATCTAATAGTCTAATCATGATGTGTATTTAAAGGGATGTTGCCTCGGTAATGTCTCTTTTTCTATTGTTGCATCAAAGTGTAACGAATGCATATGGATATTTATTTTGTTTAAAATAGATATTAAGGAATACTTATCATGGGCGATGAGCAAAGATTGTTGGTTCTGCTTGCTTATGCTTGCGAGTTTGGCGATTCGTTAGATGAATTAGAATTGTCCTCGCGTGGTCTGGATACCCAAGCCGTTCTTAAATTGTGCGGTAGCGTGTCAGCTCTTCCGAGGAAGAGGAAATCCAGAGATGTGCCATAAACTGAGTTGATTTTTAATGCACCTTGCAGTGAGAGGCGTTGTTTGCCTTTTTCCCAGTTGTTTAGCTGGGTGTTTAATACGCCAATGCTTTGAGCGAACTCTCGCTGACTGAGGTCGAAGTGCTTCCTTAGCCAGAGTAGTCGTTCTGCTACGATTTCTGCATTTGATTCATTCATTAGGGACATACCGTAAAGTCTCATAATTCACAATAAATGAACATTTTCTAAAAGTGTATCTTGCTATAATTCATTATTTGTGAATTTAATGTGGTTATGAATGTAGCAAAGATCACTGTTAAAGAATTGGGCAGAGCTCAAATTCAGGAACGCTTGGGGGTTCAGGCCTCCGCGGTATCTATGGCGATCTCTCATAATAGGTTCCCCGCTGCTTGGTTTAATGAAATGGAGAAGTTGGCCTGTGCCAAAGGGGCTTCTCTGGATCGATCTCTCTTCAATTGGAAGAAAGCAAAGGCCGATGGTGGTCCTGTTAGGCAGGAGGGCGATCATGTCCCTTCTGCCTGATAATCTCCGCAAAGCCTATTGCAAACCGATGCGCCTTTATGGCGGTGGTTGCGTCTTGCCCGCTCTGACCTTTTTGCAGCTTTGCTTCGCGTTCCAGTTTTTCCAAATTCCATTTTTCTGTTCGCATCAAATAGCCTCGGCTGCGCTTTGTGGTTCGTCTGCCCGGAAATGTTCTGGCAGACAGTCTGTAAGACTGCCTGAGCGCTGTCAGCGAAATCTTTGAGGATAGTTTTGCATGTCTCGCGCACAAACCATACGCCCCCTGCGGGGCGCCGACTATTCCCGCCTTTTCGCCTATTCCAAAGAGTTGGTGAAGAAGAATGGGGGCGTGGAAGCGTCGAGTCTTTGCACCCGCGTTTCTCCCAGTCAGCTTTCTCGCTACGGCCAACAGCAGAGTGAAGAAGCTATGCCGGTGGACGTTATTGCTGATCTGGAGCACGAGGCTGCGGACCCGATCTTAACCCGTGTTTTGGCCCGTATGAGTGGGTATGCGCTGGTGGAATTGCCGCGAGAAGCTGCTGAACCCGATTGGGTGGGAAATGTGGGGCAGCTTTCAAAAGAATTTTCTGACGTCATTTCTCGTGTTGCGGAGTGTTTGCAAGACGATGGCAAAATCACTGCGGATGAAGTGAAGCACCATCATTTACGCCGTGAACTTGCAGAGCTGATCAGCGTTGCTGTGAGGCTGGATAAAACCTGTGAAGTTATAGAACGGGAGCCCACCTGATGATCTATTCTCCAAGCATCCGCCGGAAAATTAAAATTCATGACCAGCGCCGTATGAGCCATCGGCGTATCACACAGATCTTCGGCGTCTCTCTGGAAGAGGTCGCGGAGGTTGTGGGTACTGAAAAGAGCGAACACGTAAAGCTTTCTGGTGTGCCAATGAAAGACGGTCGTCCGCTCCATCCGGTAAAAGCAGTTGGCACTGCCACCAGCCCGCAGTTGAGGCTGTTGAGCGCTCTGGAAGACTGCATGCAGGTGTTCGCGTTGGATGTAGCCAAGAGTTGCAATGTGCATGTGAGCAAGCTGTTTACCGCCAAAGGGCAGGGCGCTGCCGATATTTTTGCGCGGGGCTGTTTTTTTTATGGGTTGAGTTGCCGGTTTAGATGGAATTATGACGCCATTTCGCAAGCGGCGGGTGTCAGCGTTGATGGGGTCGTAAACGCAATAAAGCACTACTGCGAGAAGATGGGCGCTCCCCGCCCCAAAGAGCTGTCGAACGCTCGGAGGGCTGTGGCATGAGTATGAGGGCTTTTGAAATTCTGGTTGGCGATGCGCTGGATGTATTGTGCGGTCTCCCTAAAGATCATTTCGATTGTGTTGTTACCTCTCCTCCTTATTGGGGGCTGCGGGACTATGGGGTCAATGGTCAGATTGGGCTTGAGCCCACTCTTGCAGAGCACCTTGATAAGATGGTGCAGGTATTTGAGGAAGTCCGCCGTGTGTTGAAACCAGAAGGCACCTGCTGGATCAATTACGGTGACTGTTACGCCACCACCCCAGCGGGTCATAAAGCTGATAATTCAGGAAGGGTGAGAACCGGTAAGGATGATCGAACTTTCACTCAAAAGCCGTTCTCGACAATTGGTCCTGTCTTTGATCCAGATAGAGAGCCCAAAGACCGCAGAGGTGGTGACTGCAAGCAATCCAGAAACGAGGGCTCAAATCATTCAGGCAGGATTGTGTCCGGTGGTTATCTAAAACCCAAAGACCTTTGCATGGTGCCCAATCGATTGGCTATCGCCTTGCAGGATGCAGGTTGGTGGGTTCGTTCCGAAATCATCTGGGCTAAGCCGAACCCAATGCCTGAAAGTATTCGGGACCGTCCGGCGAATGCACACGAGAAGATCTGGCTTATCACCAAATCCGCCCGTTATTTTTACAACGCTCAGGAAGTTCGTCAGGGGCGGGTAAGTAATGAAGATGCACGTGAGTTCCGAGGTGGTTCATATGTAAGTGGAGACACGGGCAAGCGCAAATCAGTTGGCAATAAAGCAGTCATTACAGGACAGCGTGGGCACAAACGGCCGCACGCTGGTTTTGCAAAAGGCTGGGATCAAATGACAAAAGAGGAACAGCAGGCAAACGGCCGCAATTTGCGCAATTATGAGCCTGCCCAGCCTGAAGTTTGGAATATGGCAACACGCCCGTTCTCTGGCGCTCACTTTGCGACATTTCCACCAGAGCTTGTTGAACGTTGTCTGAGCGCTGGTTGCCCCAAAGGCGGGAAAGTTCTTGATCCATTTGGCGGGGCAGGTACGACTGCTTTGGTCGCTCTTCGAATGGGATGTGAGCCTACTTTGATCGAGTTGAACCCAGAATACGCGGAGATCGCGCAGGAGCGCATTCAACAAGATTGGATGGGGCCAGATGAACGTAAGCGGGCGGTAGTAACTCCAGACCTAAACATGGGTCCTTTGTTTGAGGGAGCTGTCGTGTAATGGAAACTCAATTACTGCCCGGACTGGATATTCCCATGCCTCCGCTAGGGGCTCATTCAGAGCTTATCATTGATGCCTTTGCCGGTGGCGGCGGTGCGTCTACCGGGATTGAAATGACATTGGGGCGGTCTCCTGACATTGCCATAAACCACTGTGAGGCCGCGCTTGCTATGCATGCGCAGAACCATCCCGATACAATCCATCTACCAGAAAGCGTGTGGGATGTGGACTTGGCAGCATATACGGGCGGTCGCCCTGTGGGGTTGCTATGGGCCTCGCCGGATTGCAGGCATTTTTCACGGGCGCGGGGTGGGAAACCAACCTCCAGTTCGGTTCGGATGCTGGCCTGGTCTGTGGTGAATTTCAGTCAAAAGCTTGGTAGTAAACGACCGCGCATCATCATCCTTGAAAATGTACCTGAGTTTAAAGGATGGGAGGATTTTGAAGCCTGGAAAATAGCTCTGGGTAAGCTTGGCTACAAAATGGAATTTCGTGAGTTGAAAGCTTGTGATTATGGGGTTCCAACCATCCGCAAACGCCTGTTTATGGTTGCCAGGCGCGATCGCAAAACTATTCGCTGGCCTGACCCCACCCATGGGAATCCGAGGAGTGAGGCTGTTTTATGCGGTGAGCTGTTGCCATGGAAAACAGCGGCTGATTGCATTGACTGGTCTCTTCCTTGCCCCTCAATTTTTGAGCGTAAACGCCCACTGGTTGAGAACACAATGCGCCGCATTGCTGCGGGTATCAAAAAATTTGTTTTGGATGCTCCTGAACCCTTCATTCTCAATATGAGCCATGGTGGGAGCCTTGAGCCCCTTACCAAGCCATTCAGCACGATTAAAACTGAAAAGGGTGGGTGCAGGGCGCTTGTCGTGCCTTGCCTTGATCGACAGTTCGGTAACTCAAGAGGTGCCTCTGTTGCTGACCCTTTAGGGACAATCACAGCGGATGGAGGGGGGAAATCGGCTCTTGTTGCTGCCTTTTTGGCTCAGCACAATTTTGATGTTGTGGGCCGGGCTGCTGATGCGCCGCTTTCGACAATCACCGCAAGGGCAACACAGCAAACGATTGTCACCAGCCACCTGATTAAGCTGCGCGGGACCTGCAGGCATGGGCAAGCAGTTACAGAGCCGATGCCGACACTTACAGCTGGTGGAAACCATGCGGGTGAGGTGAGGGCGTTTTTAACCTCTTACTACGGATCGAGCGTTGGGCAGGCTGTTGATGCGCCGCTTGGGGCTGTGACCACCAAAGATCGCCACGGACTTGTGAGCATTGAGGTTGGCGGCGAGCCCTATGTCATTACAGATATTGGCATGCGGATGCTTGCACCTGCTGAGCTTTATCGGGCGCAAGGTTTTCCTGAAAGCTACTGCATCGACTTTGATTACAAGGGTAAGCCATTCCCGAAAACGGAACAGACCGCAAAATGCGGCAACAGCGTTTGCCCACCCGTTGCCAAGGCCATTGTTGAAGTTAATTTGCCGGAACTGAAAGTATTTGAGGTAGCCGCATGACCAAAATTGAATGGGCCCATCCTGCCGGATTTAATGGCGAGACATGGAGCCCCGTTGTTGCTTGTGTCGCGGCTGTGTGGGCATTTCCCAACGTGAAAGGCGGTGCTGCATGACGACTGTTACAACTCGATATGGCCGAACATGGGACCTCCTGGACCCGCAAGCAAACTTAGTGAGCTTTTGGGAGATCGCTGAGGTGCTGGCCCATATTCCTCGCTTTAATGGTCATACGAAAATGCGGTATTCTGTGGCTCAGCATTGCTGCATGGCGCATGATCATGTGTGTGAGGAGAATGATCCTCAACTCCGTCTGTTGGCTTTGTTGCATGATGCCCATGAGGCTTACATCGGAGATATTATTACGCCGGTAAAGGAGGCTCTTTGCGCGCTTCCTGGTGGTGGGCAGGTTGATGTTGCACTTGAGCATTTGAAGGTAAGGCACGATATGGCGATCCATGATGCCGCTGGATTGCCAAGTCTTTGTTATACTTCGCAGCAGGCTCTGGTGAAGTCCGTTGATAAAGACTTGTTGCTTGAAGAGCAGCGCTGGCTCTTCCCTCAGGACAATTTCCGTAAACCGAAGATCTTCCTAGCATATTGGACGGAAAAGCAGTCCGCAAAGGAGTTCATGCAGCGCTTGTACGCAAGCCCGATTTACAGAGCAAAGCTCTGGGAGGAAGGAGAGCTGACCCAGCCGCAATTCCTTACCGAGATCGAGCGCCTTGCCATCACGCAGGGGCAAAGCAGTGACCAGGCAAAAGACTATGCCGAGCGGTGCCTTGCGGACTTCCTGCATGAGTGTGGATGTGAGTATGGCTCGCATGACCACGCCTGGGATTTGAACGCAGCTGAGACCGCCTTTACAACTGGTTTGTGGGAGAGCGAACGATGAAGTCTGAGGATGTTATCGCGGCTTTGCGCACCACGTATTGCCAACCCAAATGGGCGCTTTTTACCGAAGTTGTTGAGGGCTTGGGGTTCGCCTCTCGTCGCCGTGCAGATGCAATCGCAGTCAATATGTGGGAGTCTGGCGGGTTTGAAATACGTGGGTTTGAAGTCAAAGTCAGCAAGGCGGATTTGCGGAATGAGCTGAAAGATCCGTCAAAAGCAGAAGCCATTTCCCAATACTGCGATACGTTCATTCTGGCCACGCCAAAGGGGCTGACCAAGGATGAGGAATTACCGGAGAGCTGGGGTGTGTTGGAGGTCTCTGACAGCGGCTCTGTTCGGATTAAAAAGCAGCCTCAGCGAAATAAAAACCCGGTAGAGCTCTCCCGCGAGTTTTTCGCGAGCCTGTGCCGGTCATCTGCAAAATCAGCGGAAGTTGAACTTGAGGCATTGGTGCGTAACCGAGTGCTGAAGGTCAAAGAAAAACACGCACAGCAGGTCAATGCGGAGCTTGAGCGGCGACAAGGGTATGACAGCCGGAAAGTTGAGCAGTTTGAGCAGTTATTTTCCAATCTCTCTCAAACTCTTGGGCAGGATGCCTCGCGTCTTGTCCATGACGAAAATTTCCTGACAGCTGTTGCTGCTGTTCATGCCTTGGGTGTGTCGCAAACTTATTCCGGGATTGGTCGGATTCATAAGGATTTGGCCATGGTGATGAGTACCTGTTCTGCTTTGAACGGAGTGCTGGGTGATCATCTGACCAACCTTAAAAATGGGGAGGCTGTTGATGGCACAGTTTAAGGCAGTGGCCACAGTTGAGGCAAAAGCAATCATCACTTTTGGTGAGTGTGAATTGCGCGCCCTGGACGCTATGACTGGCTATGGCATTGAGGCTTTTTTGAAGGTTTTTTATGCTGAACTTGGAGAGGCTAATATGCGGCCTTATGAGCAGGATTTGCGAGCACTATTTGCGACGCTTAATCCTCCGGTTTCTGAGGCGTTGGCGAAGGTAAACCAAGCAAGACGGGTTTTAGAAGAAGCCTCGAACAAGAGCGGGGTGAAGGATGCCCCTCAAAATTGATCGCAGCAAAGCTCCACGGATTACGCAGAGCGGACATAGCAACCACCTCTGCATGGCTGAGGAATGCGCCCGGTGGGGTTCACGCGGCTACAAGGTCAATGAGGCTGGTAAGCTTAGCCAACTGTGGTTCTGCCCCGCTCATGCAAAGCTTTACGAGCGCGATGTGAATGCTGCAAAACGTACACCGCCGCCGCCTTTGCCACCAAAACAAGGGAGGCTGGTTTGACGCAGGTTCCTCTCCATTTCCCCCAAATACCTTTCTTATTAGATTTTTCGGGAGCTTGTTATGACAGCTAAAAAGAAACGTAAGTGGTCTTACATGCCGATTGGAATCTTTGCTGATCCAGACCTTTCACCGCGAGACTTGCAGGTGATGGGTGTCTTGTGCAGTTCCACAAATGAGTACAGCATTTGCTACCGTTCTCAGGTCAAGATTGCAAAGCTATTACGTATTGGGCGTACCACTGTGCATAGGGCAATCCAAAAGCTGATAAAGGCCGGCTGGTTGGAGCGTGAGGGTGGTAAACGCAAGGATGGCGGCAGCTGTTCGTTCATCTATCGAGTAATCAATAAGGACCTGCTCACGGCAGATCAGGCCGATTTATTTGAGCCGGACTTGGAAGAAGAAGCGCAACGCAGAGAAGAAAAGAGATGCGAAAACGGACGGGGGCTGTCCACTCAGGCGGACACCTATAATAACGAAACTATAATAACGATTAAAGATGATGACAAAGCGGCTGCGAGTGGGGCGAATATGCGAAATGCTCGTTTTCCCTCTCATGCAAAACGGCAAGAAGACACGCCGCTTAAACGCTACACAAATGCGGTTGTAAGTGCCATTGCAGAACTAAAACCAGAGTTGGACGTGGCCCGCATGTCTGGTGGAACGAACCCGATTATGGGATGGTTTACGGTTGGTTGCGACCTTGAAAGGGACGTGAAACCTGCGATTGCCATGGTGCTGGAGCGAGCGCCGGTCCTGCCGCGCAGCTTGAATTATTTCACTCAGGCAATCATCTCTGCCAGAAAATCAAGAACAGAAATTGCAGAGATAAACCCTCGTTTCGTGAAGGATGGCGGCCAAGCCAAGGTCAAGCGAGCGCGGGAACTGGAGGCATCTCGCAGGAGTTGCAGCAATGCGATTGATGAACTGAGCGCTGAATTTGCAGCAGGAGGTGTCTGATGGGAGCTGCAGCCGCTCAAACCTCAACGCATCCGGTGCTTCAGTTTTTTGTGGCGCCGCTGCGGGGTACTTTTAGCCGAACACCGGGGGCTTCCGATAAGGAATATTTTGCGGACCTATGCACGCGGTTATCTGGTTTTGATGAAAGGATTCTGCGCGGCGCTTCCGATCGGGTTTTTAGAAAAGCAGCCTCTCAAACGTGGCCATTGCCGCCAAAATGCGTTGAAGCTTGCGAGGAAACAGCCCGCGAAACCTATACCCGCACCAAACGTGACCGGGTTTTGAACAAAGCAGCTGTTGGCCTGCCGGAAGATGCTGCTGTGCGCATTTTGGTTGCTGAAGATATGAATCTTGGGCTCAGGGCGTGCAATGGCGACTGGCAAGGAGATCTGATTGATTTCATCAAACGGAACCACCGCATGCCCGATGTTTGTGAGTGTGAAGGCTTGATTGTTGCCGCGATTGCACGAAGCCAACGGCTTCACAAACAGGAACAAGCCGCTCTTAATGGGCTGTTTGGACGTGATGTTTCGGGGCGGGTGTTGCCTGATAATCATCCGGTGAAAATTATGTTGAATGCATTTACGGCGCGTCGTGAACGGTTTGCCACGATGATTGCCCAGAACGTGCTTAAGACCGATACGAATGAAGGAGCCCACCATGTTTGATGTTGCAAAAACTATTGAGATTTATGGTGCCGTGATGTTTTCAGATGAGCAATTAAGAGCAGCTAAACAAATCGCTTTGATGTTGCACGGGCTGAACGCTGAATTGGATGAACAGCGGGATTGGATGGTGGTTTCCACGCCTAAAACATCTGCAAAGCTGAATGATTTGGCTTTGCTGATGGGGTATGACTGCGCGCTTTGCGTTTTTGCCTTTGTCCAGAGCGACTGTTTGGAAACGCTCGCCAAAGAATTCCCAAGTGGCAGCAAACAGTTGGTCATCACAAAGGCTCGGGAAGGGCTGGAAGAGGCTTACTTTGCTCTATTTGTGCCAGAAGTGATTGAGGCAAGAACACAGCGTGTGCGAAAGCTTCAGGATTTTATGGGGTCTTTGCAGGTTGCTGCTTGAACTGGTTTGAGTGTTGGAGAACGAAATGGCACATTCTATAACCTCAACCCCAGCCTATTTTGAACGCGTGAAGCAGGAACAGGCGCAGCGCAATGCAGTAAGAGTGATTGATCTGGTGAGTCTGCTGGAATGGACCTATGGGGACCAGAAAGCCCATCAGGACCATATCAATCACGATGAAGCGCGGTATTTGAAAACACGCAGCGCGATGGCCGTGCTTGAACAACTGCTGGATTTGGGAAAGTTTGTTGATGGAGGTGGGCGCTCATGTGTTGATCTTCATCCGGACGCGGCAACGGTGCATGGTGTTGTGTTGGAATTTGCAGAACAATCAGAAGATTGTGCGTATGCTGCGGGGCTGCTTATTTACTACGCTTCACACTTTGACCGGCCTGAAAAACCTGTTCTGGATGGGAAGCGGCTGGAAGCGAAGCGGGATAGATCCGGGCGTGTTGCGATGAGTTATTGGTGTGATGGAGAAGAGCTGTTTGAGCAACCAGGCACCAAGTTAGCAAAGCCCCATGATTATGATGGGCCCGGATGCCGAGTAGGGCAGGCCTGTGAGTTGACTGTTCGAAGATATCAAAGTGATTTGGAAGCGTTTTTGCATGAGACTTTCAACTTTTGGTGTGCTTCATTGGAGATAATTGCAGATGTTCTACCCTTGTTGAAAACTCATAAACTCAAGCCTTATCAATCACCTACGTTTGATAGGGCTGTCGTTGGCTTTAACTATTTGAAACGTACGGCTTGATCTGACCTACAGGATTTGACAACTTAGCAGCGAGCCAAGAACCGCACTGAGGGATGATCCTTTAGGGCGGTTTTTTATTGAGCAAATGAATGCAGTTCCGCCTTGTCCACCTGTGGAGGATAGAGCAATGATCTTGCCCAGTAATGCGGGCGCTTGGTTTCCCCTCAGTGGTTGAAGGCTTTGGCTCTGCCAAAGAGATGCGGTAGGCCACAGAGGGGAAAACAACTGGAGGTGCTGATATGATTGAATATGACATTGATGCGCAGCTAGAGAACTTCGCCAGAGCATTGAACGCTACCGGTGACAAGGTTTCAGCCAAAGGGCTGGCACGGCTGGCTAAGTCTGCTCTGCGTGATGGGCGTGATGCTTATCTTGAAGCGTTGGCTGACGACCTGTCCGACTACAAACTCCCCAAAACGAAGATCCGGCGCAACCTGCGAACTGTCTTCGTAAATGCTGGTGGAAGCAGTCGCTCTGCTCTGTTTCATGCGGGGTGGTTTCGTCTGGCAGAACAAAGCGGCCTAAAACAGACGCCGGAAGGTGTGGTTGCTCCCGGCTGGGGGCTGCACCGCGGGACATTCATCGCGACTATGCGCAGTGGGCACCGTGGTGTGTTCCGGCGCATTCGTGGTGTGCCGATGAACAGTAATCCCAACAAAGAGATGGTCAGAGAACTGTGGGGTGTGAACCCTAACCGCGAAGTTGAGCGCGGCAACTCTGATGCGCTCGAGCTTGCTGCTGATGCGGCGGCACAGGCGATCGAGGTCCGGGCCATCAGGCTGTTGGCATCGGTCGCCGGCTGAGCTGGGAGTGAATGCGTCCTGCATTCTTTTGGGTCCTTTGGGCGCTTCTCCCTCCTACACGGGGCCGCTGCATCGTTGGGGTTTGCGCTTAAGTCACTTAAAAAATAGCCTTAAAAGAGGCGAGCGGCTTAAAAGCTGACTTAAGTGAACGTCGTGGAAACCTGAGCTTTCTCGGGGCCGATTTGATGCCAGGCGCACAAGTGATTGGGCATGAATAAACCGGCCATGCTGGAGACCAGATTGAACCTTTAGGATGTTGCGCCAATGACAAGGCTTGTGAGCAAAAGCGGCTTTGCCAAAGAGGTAGGTGTTTCACCGGCTCGCGTGTCGCAATGGATCGGTGAAGGGAAAATTACCGCTGACGCTTTAGAGGGGGAAGGTCGCAGCGCAAAGATCAAAGCTGATCTCGCTAAAGACCTGATTTACGGCAGGCGTGACGTTGGACAGAGCCTTGCAAATGGCAAGGACACCAATCTTACGCAGGAAATGAAACCGGGATCGGGTGTCGGGCCACCGCGGGCTACACCAGTACAGCAAAAGATGCCGCTCACGGGAAATGCCAACACCATAAAGCCAGCAAGTGAGAGCGGGCCTTCTCTTGATTTGAAGGAAAAAGACGCGGATTTGATCCAGCGGCTTAAACGGCTCAAGCTTGAACGTGAGGAAGAGGATGCCCTCGAACAAAGGCGTGTAACCCGAGGCCAATATATCCTGACCGAAGATGCAAATGCCGAGATGGGCCGCATCATGACGCAGGTCATGCGAAGTTTTGAAGGGGGTCTGAAGCAGTTCGCAGCTGATCTTTCCTCAGATTTTGAAATCTCCAGTCGTGATGTTCAACACACATTAATGCGGTCGTTCAGAGCTGTTCGGGAGAACATTTACAAGCGTTTGGAGCAAGACTCTGAACTGCAGCCTGAACTGGAGGATCCTGTCGACTTAGTGGAGAGTGACCATGGCAACATACCTGGCCAACCCACGCCGCCAGTTGGGGAAGGCAGCGGCAAAAGCGGCGAAACCACCTCCACTGGTGGATTATGTTAAGTGGGCACAAACGCATGTGTATTTTCGCCCTGAACGCAGTGACTTTCCGGGGTACTACAATCCCGAGGTCTTCCCGTTTTTCAATGAAATTCTAAAAGCGCTCTCGCCAGAAGACCCGTGCCGCACTGTCACGTTTAAAAAAAGTGCTCAGCTTGGTGGCACGATCCTGGCTTTAATCTGGACTATGGGCTCCCTGGATGTGCAAGGGGGTGATTTTATGTACATCACGCCAACGCTGGAGAATGCAAAGCGTTGGTCCAAATCCAAGTTTGAAACTCTTGCAAACGATATTCCCACCATTCGCGCAAAGTTTCCGCGCAATAGCAAAGAAGCCACTGATACGATCCTTCGTAAAGACAGCAGAGACGGTTTAGCCAGCCTACTCATTTCCGGTGCCAACTCCGGAGCTTCTCTTTCAATGGAGAGCCGGAAAAACATTGTTCTTGATGACTTGGCTAAGTGGATCAACAACGATGCAGGTGATCCTGAAGGACAAGCCGAAAGCCGCGCTCAGTCATTTTTGTTTGCCAAAATATTCAAGAACTCCACACCGCTGCTTTGGCCCGGTTGCAGGATCACCTCCAGCTTTAAGCTTGGCAGTCAGGAACACTATTACGTTCCGTGCCCGCAATGCGAGCATGAGCAGGTTCTGGAGTGGGAGAATTTTAAATCCAGCATAGATACGGAGAATACCGCAACAGCTCGGTTCCATTGCGTTGATTGCGGTTTCCCGATCGAGGAACACCACCGCGCCGAGATGATGAAAAAGGGGCGGTGGGTTGCACATAATCCCAAGATGCTGCGCAAACATCGCAGTTTCTTTTTATGGTCTGCTTACTCTCCGCTGGCTTCCTTTGAACGTATTGCTGACAGTTGGTTGGCAGCGCAAGGAGACACGGAAAAGCTGCAGCGGTTCTTCAATGATGATCTAGGAGAACCACTGGAAGTTGAAGGCTCCATCCCTGATTGGGAAAGCATCAAGAAACAAGCTGACGAGGCGGACAACCGGCGCGGGCGTGTTCCTTTCGGGTTCTATTTGGTTTTTCTCGGCATTGACGTGCAAGAGGACCGTGTTGAGTGGTTGGCACGCGCTTATGGCCGCCGAAACCGAACCTTTACCGTGGATCATGGGGTCATTCATGGGCACATCTGCGAGGAGAACGTGCGCACTCAACTCAGCCAGTTGTTGAAAAAGAGGTTTCGCAATCCCTGTGGCCACGACATTGCGATCACGAAAACCGGAATTGATGGCAACTACTCAACTGAAGATGTGTTTGGCTGGATCAAAACCGGCAAGCTTCGCAAGTCTGAGGTGATCATGGTGCGCGGGGCAAAGGGTCACGAAGTCCCCATGATCGAGGCCGCTGGCAAGGAGGTCTCGCACAAAGGCCGAAAGAGCAAGAGAAAGCCCTGGCACGGTTGGTTCTTTAACCTGGGCGTTTCCAAAATGAAACTCTCTCTTTATCGGGCCTTGCGAACTTGTAAAGATCCAGATGAGCGTGGTTTTGTCGGGTTTGCCTCCGGGTTTGAAGACGAGTTTTATGAACAGCTGACAGCAGAAGCATGGGTTGGAGAAAAGAATAAAAGAACCGGGCGCAAAGAGTACGCTTGGGTCCCGCAGCGCGATCGCAACGAGGTTCTGGATATGATGAACTACGCTGACGGGGTGGCTATTCATTCAGGCGTTCGGCGTATGAGCGATGCGGACTGGGATGACCTGGAGGAAAGGCTGACAACACCTCCGCCAGAGCAGCAAGGTGATCTTGAAGATCTTCTGGGATTGGCGGCACCTCGGATATCTCAAACAAACGAGACGGACCAGACCCGGTCACCTGTCAAAGCTGCTTCAACAGCGCAAACTGACGCCAAACAGACAGAGCGAGATCGCCTCATTGCTGAGCGAGCAGCTCTTCGAGCTAAATTGGCAAAATCCCCTTAAATCTAGGCGGTTCGTCATGACTATGACAGAGGAAGACAGAGCCCTGCAAAAACACAGGCTCACTGAGGCTGAGGATGCATTGCATCGGCTCAACCTTGGGCAAAATGAAGTGCGTATGCGGGACCGTAGTGGGCGCGAGCTTGAATTCAAGCCGGCCAATAAACGGGGTCTGCAGGACTATATCAATAGCCTGCGAAAAGAACTTGGACTTCCTACCAAATCGGGAAGAGGCAGTAGAGCTATATCCTTCTAAAATTTGAGGTGTTTTATGGCTGCGACCAAAGCCAAACTCATTGACGTATTCGGCAATGAGATCGGACCCGTGCGTCCAGCTGCACGTATGGGCGGCGGGCGTGCATTTGAGGCTGCGTCCAATAAAAACCAATCTCTGACAGGATGGAGGCCTCCGCGTACGTCTCCACAAGATGCCCTCTCTGCCGACCGCCCTGACATGATGCCGCGTATTCAAGATCTGGCGCGGAATAATCCATGGGCCGCTTCTGCGATCACCAAAAAAGTGGATGGTATTGTTGGTACTGGGATTAATTTTTCCTCAAAACCAGATGCCCTGGCGCTTGGTCTTACAGAGGAGGAAGCCGTCGATCTTGCAAGTGCCATAGAAGATTTCTGGCGTGCCCATGTGAATGATGTTGAGCACCGCTGTGATGCCACCATGCGCCTTGATGGGGTTGGTCTTATGGCGCTGGCTGTGCGCCATTGGCTGCAATCGGGCGAGGCTCTTGCAACCATATGCTGGCGCGAACGCGGCGGGCAAAGCCATACGGCCATTAAGCTTATTCATAGTGATCGCTTACGCCAACCCATGGGGAAAATGCCCACGCCTTACTTTCGGGATGGCCTTGAACTTGGGAAAGACGGCGAGGCGCTCGCCTATAATTTTAGCGAGGCTCATCCTGATGATCGCACAGCGTACTCCAAGCGCTATGCAAGCAAGCGGATCCAGAAGTTTAATCAGGACGGATCGCGCCGGGTCCTTCACCACTTCTTAGGTGGCGATGTGGGGGAGATCAGGGGACGCCCTCCCATGGCCCCCATTACCAAGAAATTACGGCAGCTTGGGAAGTTTGATGAGGTCGAATTGGATGCAGCAATCTTGAATGCTGTTCTGGCTGCATTCGTCACGTCGGATTCTCCTGACAATATTCTTGGGGAGCTGCTTGAAGATGAGGATCATGGCAAAGCCAAAGTTGAGCAGCTCCTTGATGCGATGGAAGTCAATCGAAGTCTGCAGCGAACACAAAATCCAATTGAAATACCGGGGGTACGGCTAGGCCAGCTTGCAATTGGTGAATCCATCAACTTCACAAACCCGGCGCGTCCATCGGGTAATTATGAAAGCTTTGAGTTGGCTGCCTTGCGCAACATCGCAAGCGCTTTTGGTGTGAGTGTTGAATGGCTCACAGGTGATTATTCCAAGCTCTCCTATTCAGGCTTCAGAGGATCAATGTTGAATGTCTGGAGAGGGATCACTTCGGAACGGAGCGGCTTTATCTCAAGCTTTGTTGCTCCCTGGTTCTGTGCGGTGGTTGAAGAAGGCATTGCCACTGGCAAGATCTTTGTACCGCGCCATGCGGTGTCTTTTTGGAAAAACAAAAGCGCGTATTGCAAAGGGCGATGGCTGGGGCCTGGCCGTGGATCTGCTGACCCACTGAAGGATGCAAAAGCTGCTGAGATTGGTCTTGGGACTGGCTTGGTCACAATGGAAGATGAGTTGGCTGCGGTTGGCAAAGACTATGAAGACCAAATGAAAAGGCTGGAGCAGGAGATTAAGGATCACGAACGCATAGGCCTTATTCATCCACGCCTGCAGGGCAAACAAAGCGAGTTGCTGGAAACAAATCCGGATGAGGACAAAGACAATGAGTAGCAACTTACTTGCTCGCCTTGCCGGGGACGTGTTGAACAGGCCTTTGCTCCTGGAACCGACGAAGGCGCAAGTGCTGACTTCGGTTCTGGGAGGGCGCATTGGTCTTGATGCACCTTCAGTTGAAGACCTTCAAAAAACGATTGGCCCGCAAGCTGATCGTTTTTTTGGTTCTACGGGATCGGAATATCAAAAGTCAGCTTATGAAGTCATTGACCGTAAGGCGGTGATTACAATCAGCGGCGCATTGGTGAACCGCGGTGCTTACCTGAATGCCTCTTCGGGGTTGGTTTCTTATGAAGGTATTGGTGCGTTGATGCGCACTGCCATGGTCGATGATGAGGTTGATGGCGTTCTTCTGGATTTGAATAGTCCGGGCGGTGATGCTGTTGGAGCTTTTGAAACCACTTCGCTCATTCGAAAACTGTCAGAGCAAAAACCGATAATTGCTCATGTGAATGGCATGGCAGCTTCTGCCGGATACGCGTTGGCGTGTGGGTGTCAGGAGATCATCTCCATCCCATCAGGCATAAGTGGTTCCATTGGCGTTGTTGTCGTGCATCTCAATGAAGCTGACAAAGACAAGATGGAAGGGCGCGAGTTTACCTTCATTCATGCCGGCGCCAACAAAGTGGATGGCCATAGACATGCGCCGCTTTCCGATGCTGCCAAGGCTGGTTTTCAAGAAAGTGTTGATGATTTTTATCAAAGATTTGTTTCAAGCGTTGCCGATGCGCGGGGCTTGAACGAAGACGCGGTTCGGGGAACTGAAGCGCGAACCTTTACAGGTGACAAGGCTGTTGAACTTGGTCTTGTGGATGCGACCGGAACCTTTGAAGAGGCTTTGGAGTGTCTTTCCTCTCACATCTCGTCGCGCAGCGGCATTTCAAAGGGAAAAATGAAGATGAGCAAAACAGGTGGGCCCTTGGCTCAATCTGATGATGATGCTCGCACTCTGAGCACTGCTGAACTTGAGGCTCTTAAAACAGAGGCTCATGCGGAAGGTGTGAAAGCGGGTGTTGAACAGGAACGGGAGCGCGGCTCTGCCATTCTCGCTCTGGAAGAGGCTAAGGGCCGCGAAACCATGGCAATGGCCGCAATTCAAACTGGATTGTCGGTCGAGGCAGCCAAAGCGATGCTGGCGGTTGCTCCTTTGGCCCTGGCTCCAAAAACAGAGGAGGGAACAGGAGCTGGTCCTGCTCAGTTTGCCAAGCACAAGCAGGAGCTGGAGGCAAATACGCCGGATGTCCAACCCGGTGCCGGTGGGTCTTCTGAAGAAGACAAAGGCGCAAACCTTCTTGCTTTTGCAGGGCAAATGTATGGGAAAAAATCATGAACCACCAGGCAAGTGCGCAAACCCTCCCAGCCTCTCCAATTGATAATCTTCACAGTGGGAATATCAAAAGCCAGCCCTATGCGGTGAAAGCTGGATCCTATGAGCGGGGCCAAGTGCTTCAGTACGATGCAGCAGGCAAACGTTTGGAACCGCTGGATGATGCGACCAAGGCTGGTTTCATTATGCCCACCGACCTTGAACTCAGCGTTGATACGAGTGTTTCTGTCTATGTGGGCGGGGATGATTTCAATCTTGGAGCTATGAAATTTGGAGGTCTGGATGTGGATGCGGTCAAGCATGCTCTTCGGACCAACGGCATTCTTGCTCGCAATTGGCAGGTTCGTTAAGGGGGCCTTTTCGCAATGGATCATTATACACTGCAACAGCTCCTGCTTGTCGTTGAGACGCTGTTTACACCGAAGCGATTTTATCTCGATCGCTATTTCAAGCTTGAGCATCTTTCTGACAAAGAAGAGATCATTATTGATGATGTCTTTGAAAAACAGGTGACGCTGGCACCCTTTGTGATGCCGCTGGTCGCAGGTAAGCCGCAGGAAGCCGGGGGCTTTACAGCTAAAACCTTCCGGCCTGCCTATGTCAAACCCATGAATGTGGTCAAACCAACGGACGCAATTACTCGCATGGCGGGTGAAAGCTTTGGAGGTGACCTGTCCAATATGGACCGGTTTGAACGGCTAACCCTGAAGCATCTTTTTAATCAGAAGATGCAGATTGAAGCGCGTTGGGAGTGGATGGGCCGTATGGCTTTGATTGCCGGAAAGATCACGGTAACCGGCGAGGATTACCCTTCTGTTTTGATTGATTTTGGTAGAGATGCCGACAACGTTGTTGTTAATACAGACCCAAATCATAAGTGGTCGAATACTGACTATGACATCATGGGAGAGATCGAGGGTAAGTCGACCCACGTTGCTTCAAAGGTTAGTACGCCTGCAACCGATCTGCATATGGCGCCTGAGCTCTGGCCGCATTTCAAAAAGAACAAGTCCATCAAAGATGAGCTTGATCTGACCAAGCGCAATGACAGCACCATTACAACTTCTCCCGCTGCAACAGATCCTGAAAATCCGGTGATGTTTAAAGGCATGGTTGGCAACTTTGCTGTTTATGTGGATGCCTCCACATACCGCGATGAAGCTGGTGTGGAACACCGCTACCTGCCTGCAGGCCATGCGGCTTTGATCGCTCCAACGGGACAGGCCGGTACCTCTGGAGTTTATGGCGTGCGCGGATTTGGCGTGATCCTGGACAAAAAGGCCGAGCTGAAAGCGCTGCCTATCTTCCCTAAGGTCTGGGAGAATAATAACCCATCCGTAGATATGGTCATGAGCCAATCAGCGCCGTTGATGATTCCAGGTCGCCCGAATGGCGCATTTGTTTGGAAGGGGCTTTTGTAATGGCCAAACTCAAGTTTGTTGCCGCGGCCCAGCTTCAAACCTCCAAAGGGACGTTTGAGCCTGGCAAAAAGCTGCCAGCCAATTTTCCCAAAAGGGAGTTGGAGGAGCTGGAGAAGCTGGGTGGTGTTATTCAAGTTGAGGTCGATGAGACTGATAATGAAAAAGCGCCACCACCTCCAGACGAGCCGGAATCTGGAGATGGTGCCTCAAAGGGCAATTCTGACCCCTGATGCCAGGGTTTGATGAGCGCTTTGCGCAGAAATCAAAAAGGCTGGCCGAGGAATTTGGTCAGCCTTTTTTGTTCACTGCAAAGGTCAGGGGGCAAAGCTCCTTTGATCAGTCTGAGGATGACAAGTCAGTAAACATCCAGGCAGAGCTTACCTTTTTAGAGGATGCTCGATCCTCTGATGGCCGCAAAGGCGGTGATGATTTTCGCTCCCGGTCCTATGACGACACCATCACAGCTTCTGTTCACCTTGGTGAGCTTGAAAACCTCCGAAATCCAGAGGAGGGCGATGAGCTCAAACGACTGGAGGATGGTCGTGTTTTCAGAGTAAGCGCGTGCGGCGAACCTGAGGCAGGCTGGGTGATTTTGGAACTGACTTTGAAAACGTGAGATTGCCATGCTTGCCCGTACAGTTACCCGGTTTTTGACGATCGCAGTTTTAAGAAACACTGTTTTGAATGAGCGCCGTATTCTGGATACCCAGTTCATGCCCGTGGACCGACCGTTCAAGGATGGGGATATTGAGCCTTTGGCTGTGGTCTATACCGAGAAGGGTGTTCGCCATTCACGGGGCAAAATCGAGCTGGATCTTGTGATTGATATTGCTGGCGGTGTGAAGAGTATCAGTGAAATCAGGCACTCCGAAAACGGACCCGTTTATGCCTATGAGGTTGAACCTCCTGAAAGCGATGGTGCTGCGGAGCTTGCCTGCGATCTGGTGGAAGATGATATTGCCGCTGCTCTGATGGATATTGAAAACCCAATTGGTGATGTGTGGCGTGAGTTTTGTGAACTGCGCGGCCCGGTGCAAACGTTGTGCGGAGCAGATGATCGCGGTGTTCGCCGGGCGACACGGCGATTGTTTTTTCCTCTTAACGTTCCAAGGGGACTTTCCCGAGGGCGAAAGCTCACCGGCGCCTGGGATACGGCAGTGAGCGTATTGGAAGCCCACGACATGAGCTGGATGAATGTGGTGGGGCAACTCATTCGAACCCGGATGGAACAGGGAAACTCTCATGCATGGGTCAATCCCGCTGAGATGGATGGGCTTACCCAGAGCGAGGTGAAAATTCTCCACATGCCTCATCCTATCAATTTTTCCAGAACCGAAGAGCCGCCTGCAGGAGGGTAAGCACAAATGCCTTTCTCTGAGATTTACTCGAAGATCCGGCAACTGACCCGCAAAGTGGATCGTATGATCGAATATGGGGTTGTGACCTCATACGACCCCGACAACGAAAAGGTCATGGTGCAGCGAGATGAGGGCGGTGAGGCAGTTGAAGCTGATTGGGCTTTCCCAATGGCTGGAGACTGGAAGATCCGGGTTACACCCTCTGCTGGACAAGCAGTTGAGTTACGGCGCAGAGGCGGGGATGCCAGACAGCTGACGGCTTCCAGTTCTCCTGTAACGGGAAAGAATAAAAGCCCGTCAAATCATGCCGATGAGCTGATGATTGAGCGGGGTGATACCCGCCTCATCATGCGAAAAGAACTTATTGAAATGCACGTTGGTGAAAACCAGACCCTTGTGATTGAGCCCGGTGTGACCCGCCTGAAGGGCAACATTGAGCATGAGGGCGGTTATATCAAATCCCACGGCAAACCTATCGATCATACCCACAAACATAAAGATGTTGCCAGCGGGCCGGATGTTTCCGGTGAGCCTGTTGGGTGATGCGTCACGCAAAGGAGAGTTTGAAATGGAAAAATGGGAAGTGACAGACAAAGCCGGAGCGCGGCTGGAGCATAGGCCGGTGAAGGCAGGCGATATCATTGAGCTGCCAGCGGACAAGGCAGCGCCCTGGGAAGCGCTTGGCCACCTAAAACGGCATAAGTCTAAAACGACCGTTAAGCCCTCGGTCAGCCCTCAAGCGGGCTCGTGAGCGGATTATGCAGGCATACGGGTAAACCAATAAGTGCGTGGGAACACACGGTCCAGTCTATTGCAGAGGAGATCGTTCCCACACCCTATGGCGCTCGGGTCCAGCGCGAGGACTTTGGCTCTCCCGTTCCTGCAATTATCATCCGGCGCAATATCTCCAACGACACTTTGCTCGGTTATGCATGGGCTGTAGCTCTTGCCTGCGAGCTTTGGGAGCCCCGCTTTCGTGTCAAAAAACTCGTTCCTCAGGATGTTCCAGAGGAACGGCGCAAAGGTCAGACACAGTTTCATATAATTGGCGCGTTTATGCCGCGAGCCCATCTTGGAGACTTCACAGTCGAAGGGGAACGCTCGTTCTTACTTGGGTGAGATCACAATGAGCCGATTTAATCCGCATTCTTTTCCGCGCCCTGTTGTGGTTCAGCCGCTTGATTACGAACAGCTGAGGCAGGACCGGATTGAGGAGGCTGTTGCGGGCTTTCATGCCAAAGATATCGCCTACACAGTTGAGAATCTGGAAACAGATCCAGTGGTGATTGCCGCTGAAGCTGCAGCCTATGGCGATCTGCACTTTATTGGCAGGCTCAACGATGCCGCTCGTGTGGTTTTGCTCTCTGAATTCGCTGAAGGCTCGGACCTTGATTTGAAGGTTAAACGCTCTGGCCTGCAACGACTGGCCGGTGAAGATGACATTGCTTTGCGCGAGCGCGAACGTATCGAGCAAAAGGGGAAATCCTCAGGTGGCCCTATGGAGTATTATGTTGCGCGGGCCATGGGTGTTGATCCGCGCCTGCGGCATGTGAAAGGCTTTGGAGAGACACGGAACATCACAGAGCGTTGGCTGATATTCTCGGTCCTGACCCACGACAACAACGGAATTGCGGATCAAGAACTTCTGGACAGGATCAGCTCTTCTCTTCGCCAAACAGGCTTCAAGCGCAATTTTGTCCAGATTGAAGTGGTTTCGGCTGTGGTCACGACAGTGAATGTGAGCGCGGTGCTTCACTACTACCCGGAGGCCATCATTCCCGAACACCCGGAAGCTGCTTTGTTGCAAGCTTACATAAAGGACCAGCAGCAAGGGTTTGATATCACAACAAGTTATCTGGATCACTATTTGCACAGTAACGGCGTGCAGCGGGTGGAGCTACCCGGTTGGACAGACCGTATTGCTGCTTCCAATGAAGCTTTTGCACTTGGTGATGTTCAGATCACAACTGAACGGCTGATTTCATGAGCGGCGCTTTGCTCCCATCTGGAGCTGGCACGTTCACCTTTGTTCTGGCGCAGATGTGGGACAGCCATGGTCGTTACGGGCAACACATCGACAACATCAAACATATAGGTGTGTCCTCAACACCTGCCGATTGGGTTCCCTGGCTCATCTGGGATTACGGACTTGAGGAGGTGGTGCCTTATGTGCGCGACATGCAGCGCGTGCTTTCTGAGGGACCGGAATGGCAACGCGCACGCGGAACGGACCGAGCCTTTGAGATTGCGTTCACATGGCTAAATTCCGAGGGCTATATCGATACGCCGGACGGACGCCACCAATGGTGGGACTACCAGCTCGGGTTTACAAAAGCCCCTGACGATCTGGAGCAGCTCAAGCAGCTTGTCGGGCTGTCAAAGCTCTCACAGGCCGCAGAGGGCGAGCTGTTCAGGATCTTTTCGCAGGACCTTGATTATCGTCCCGTTCGTCTGGATGAACACCGCTACGATGACGGGTTGTTTGACGGGTACTCAGGAGTGCGGCTTTGGGAAGGCTCTCCGCTTATCTCGGTTGGTGTAAGCAGGCGGGCAGTCTTTGCACAAGACGGCGCTGCGCCTGTCTTTGCAACGGAGCTGATATCGGCGTTCATTCAGGAACCCGGCCTCGGACTTTGCATGGATGAGATGATCTTTGATGATCACCCGCCGCAGCCCATTATCTATCGCAGTGGAACAATCTTCTGTTCAGCCCGCGTGCTTGATTTTGAAACAAGCGGATGGCCGGAGTGGTGGCCGGAAAGCTGGGATGAGGTCGCAAAACCGTACCTGATCCCCACGTATCCGGACTTCTTCAGCCAATAGACTTCTCCAGATTTAAAGGTGGTTCATGAGCACCCCGATATTTAACGACGTGCGTACGCGTGCGGCGACCCTTGCTGTCACCAAAGTGCTCTCGCAGCAAACGTGGATAGCAGCTTTATGCCCGCCTGCGCCGGAGTGGAACGGCATTCCTCCCACACCGGATATGGACAACCCGCACCTTGAACAGCCATTCGTGTATTTGCGCAGCTTTGCAGTTGGATTTTTGAGCCCTGATGAGGCTGGTGAAGTGGCGGGCCAGACACCTGATGGTGAGCTCTTAAAGTATGCCTTCAGCGATGATCCAACCGACACATTGTTTGTGAAGGTGCATGCTCCAATCGGGTCCTTTGCGGGGCAGGAGCTGGGAGCCATAGCGCTTTACAGCAATCCTGCACTTGTTGAGGGCGTGCCCGCTGGCAAAGAGGTGTTGCTACCCGCTGATGTGGTTGAGCCGGGAACACTTTCCCGCGTGGCATACATGACGCCGACACCGCTGTTTGCAGGCACTGGCCTGACCCACTTCTTCATTGACAGGTATTGATATGCTGAGTTTTCAAGAGCTTCTTGCCAAGTTTGGCCTCACGGATATTTACAGCCGTTATGACCGTTCCAAAGGCTATCAACGGTTGTTGCATCACAAGCGTCAGTTTGTTGAAAGCGCTGAGGCCAATGAGACACAACAGATCTTTGAGGCCCGGATTGGCGATGTGGGCACAATGCTTGTTGGGGCAAGCTCGCTGCGTGAAGGCGGTGCCGTTGTCGTGCAGTCTCTTGGCCAGGTGCTGGTGGAAGCGGCTCGCATCTGGATTGAAAGTGCGCTGCTGAGCGTACCGGAAAAGCAGCTTATCGTTCCCACTGTTGGTCTTGCGGTTATCGGCGTTTATCTGGATGAGCAAATCATCACAGATCAGGACGACCCGAGCTTGAAGGGCATTGTCAGCAACACAGCTTCGGCTGGCCAGTCGCTTGCCGCTCGCCTTGTCTATCCTTTGACCTGGGGCGTTGAGGGAGACGGTACCGAGGGCACGTTTTACCCCGTCCATACCTTGCTGGATGGACAGGTGCAAAACGTCATTGAACCGCCCTCCGGGGATGTGGCCGAGCAGCTTGTTGCCCGCCATGTGCGCCAGACGCACGGCTCCCATGTGATCAAAGGGTTTGATGTGTCTTATGGCGGGAAAGCAGGAGATGATCATCGTTTGCTTATCTCTGCCGGTGAGCTGCGGGCCAACGGTATTCTGGTCACACGCACGGTCGATAGCCAACTTCTAGAGGCAGAAACACCCGAGCTGTCCTTGGTTCGCACCGAGAACCACGCCTATGTGGATCGGGGAGACGGCAAATGCGAGATCACAACCAACCGCGCTCCAATTGACGAGATTGTAGAAGTCACCCTGATCGCGCCTATGAGCAAGACCATCACCCATGGTGTTGCCGGTGGCATTGATAGCATTGGCGTGGCGTCCATCTATGCGGTGACCTCGATCAAGCAGGGCGGCACAACCTATGTTGAGGGCGCTGACTTCACTCGCAGCGGCGACAATCTGGATTGGTCGCTCCCTGGTGCTGAACCGGCACCGGGCTCCAGCCTTGATCTTGAGCTGGAATACTCCACGCAAGTTGTCCCTGAAACTGTCAGTGCAGAGGGCTACGTGATTGCAGGCGGTGTTGCTGGCCGCAATGTCACCACGCGCTATAAATGGAAACTGTCTCGCACGGATATTCTGGCGATCAATCAGGACGGGGCTTTTGTCTATCTGAAAGGGCTTTCCACCGGGTTCAACCCGCTTTCTCCAAGTGTACCGGAGGATCTGTGCCCGTTGGTACGCCTTCATAATCGCTGGGGGCAAGCTCCTGTGATTGAAGCCATCGGGCTTAAGGCGATCAAGGAAGCTGAGGCACGCGCCACCCAGCGCGATCTGCTGGTGTTGGCAGAGCAGGTCTCAACATTACAATTGCGCCAGCAATCAGCTGATCGAGATCCGGCCTCTCACAAAGGCTACTTCACCGACAATTGCACCGATCGGTCGCAGGTTGATGATGGATTGAATCCGACGGCTGTCGTTACTGGCGGGTTTGTGCGCCTGCCTTTGGCAGTGAGCAAACATGAGCTTGAGCTTGCTGAGGGCTGGTACACCTTGCCCCACTTAGCCGAGGTGATCGAGCAGCAGCCCTTTAGAACAGCAATCACCAAGATTAATCCCTATATGGCCTTTGATCCTGTGCCGGCTGCGTTGCAGCTTGATCCGCCTGAGCATTACTGGAGTGAGGTGGAGGTTGAGACCACCCAAGCTCAAACCGTGCGCATGGTGGCCTGGAATGCCTCTGCCGGATCGCAGAGCCTTGAAGAGCGGATCTCGACCTCTCAGCGCGAAGCCGAGTTCATTCCGCAAATCACGATTACCTACCGGGCCGAAGACTTTGGGCCTGGCGAACAGGTCGCCAGCCTGACCTTTGACGGCATCGCCATTGCAGAAAATGCGGTTGCAGATGCACAAGGGGTGGTGGCTGGATCGTTCAATGTGCCTGCCAATATACCAACAGGACAGAAGCGGGTGGAGATCAAAGGGCAGGGTAGCTCTGAAGCTTCTGCTGTTTTTATCTCTCAAGGCACCATCACCACAGAGCAATGGCGTGTCACCACAGTCCTGCTGCGTCCTGCCGCACAGCCACGCCGGCGCGATCCTGTCTCGCAAAGCTTTGTGTTGCCAGAGGACCGGTTGTTGCTTGGTGTCGATGTGGAATTCACAGCACGCGGCGATGCCTCCAAGGGGATTGCGTGTGAGGTCCGCGCAGCGCCGCAAGACACGCCAGAGGGCAACGTGTTTGCCTCTGGCAGCATTGCCGGTGATTTTGCTCTGTCCAATCCCAATGCCGATCTAGAAAGCAACTGGAGCCGCATTGCCTATCAGCTGCCATTGCCGGTTCCAGCTGGTGAGCGCCGCGCCTTTGCTCTGCTCACTGACGATCCGGATCATGCAATTGCCTATGCTCAACTTGGCTCGCAAGTGGGGGACAGTCCAAAAGGCTTTGATGCCCGCAAGCAGCAATGGGTGCGCAAAAACCCCGTTGGCGGCCAGATGGCAACCAGCCCCAACAATGCAGGCTGGGTGCTGCATCCAGACAGTGATGTAACCTACCGCCTGATTGGTGCTCGCTTTACCGCCACCGAGCACCGCATCGAGGCAGGAGCGATTGCTCTTTCCAATGCCTCGGATCTTGTGGCCGTTCTTTCCCATGAGCTCATGGGCCCGCAGACAAAAGTTGTGGTGGAGCTTTCCAAGGATGGGGATGTGATCCGCCTGGAACCCAACACCTATGTGGAGCTGGATCGGTATCTGAATGGCAACTGGCAGGTTGCTATTTTGCTTTACGGCACGCCAACACGAACCCCGCTGATTGCAGGGCGCTTGCTGGTTTTAGCTGGCACCTTGCAGGAAACCGCCGAGTACATCTCGCAGGCGATCACATTGGATGTGGCAGGCGGGCCTTTGAAAGTGCGGAGTATGTTTGAGGTCAGCACACCGGGCAGTTCGTCTGTCTCCCATGCTTTGGGAGGTGACGGGGACTGGCATGATCTGGCTCCCACATCCCACCTTGCAAAGGGCGATGGCTGGACGCAGCGCGAGCATTTGCTTGCCTCCACATCTGATTTGGAGACCCGGTTGAAACTCACACTGAGCGGAACCCCCGCATCCCGGCCACGGGTACGCGGTATCACAGCCCGCGCAACGGAGGTTTGATCAATGACTGTCGATAACAAGACCGAGCATTTTGATCTGCCTTTGCCACACCCGGAAAACCCGCCGCGCAGTGTGGACGTACAACGGCTGCGCGATGCGCTCACCGCCATCGATGTGGTTATTTATCAGCGCTTGGGTCAGGCTCTTTCTACCGAGGATGTAAACGCACTTATCTCCTCGGCTCTGGGGCCAGCTGTTGCTGCTGCCAAAGCCGAGGTGCTTTCGGACATGACCGGAGGCGTGCTGCAGGCGGAACTGGATACCTTAAAAGAGATCGGGGAGGCGCTCACCGTTCATGAGGGAGACAGCGAGGCCGCATTTGCAGCAATTAATCAGGCGATTGCACAACGGGTGACACTGACGGCATTCCAGAGCCTGGTCACAAGTGTTGCAGGTAAAGCTGATGCTGCTCACACTCACCAACCAGCCGACATAACCGGCCTGCAGAACCTTTTAAACGGCAAGGCAGATCTGTTTCATACTCATTCCATGGGCAATGTATCTGGATTGCAGGCCGCATTGGACGGCAAGGCCATCTCGGGGCATGTGCATAGTCTTTTGAAATTTGCCGGCAACACCAAGCTGCAGGCAGACGTAAATGGTGCGAAGGTAACTGGCAGGCTTGAAGCGTCCGGTGATGTGACAGCCTTTTCAGATGCACGGCTGAAACAGAACATCGCGCCGCTCACAGAGGCGCTGGCAAAGGTGCTTCAGCTGCAAGGGTGCTCCTATGAAAAAGATGGAAAGCAATCTCTTGGTTTGATCGCGCAACAGGTCCAGGAGGTGGTGCCCGAGGTGGTTCATTCCGGGACCTTCCTCTCTCTTGCCTATGGCAATCTGGTGGCATTGCTCATTGAGGCCATCAAGGAACTCAACACCCGGCTTAGCGAGGTGGAGGGCAAATGACCTTGCAAACAAGTGGGCCGATCTCTCTTGGTAATGTGCGTGAGGAGCTGGAAGCGGCTGGACCTATTTCCCTTGCAAGCTCTGCTGTTCGTGAGCTGGCTGGCGTTTCAGATGGGCCAATCAGCATGAGTGGCCTTTATGGGAAATCTTATGAGATACGGGAGCCGGAAACCGGCGAACACTACATAAACAGCACACTAGCTTACTATTGCTTCCATAATAGCGACTTAAACCACTCGTTTTTTTTCTGGAATACTCTTTTCTATTCCTCTGGTATTGCTAACGGGATTGGTGATCTACCATTCATAGACTTTGAAGGCTGGCGTTATTTTAGGGGGACTGCTCGACCGACTCCAACTGGTGCAACCGCCGACTTCTATGGAATCTATAGGATACAATTATGAAGCGCTATTCTCTGAACACAGCAGGGGAAACAGTCGTACTTGACCCCACACAATCGCTCACAGCTGCGGACGGAAATCGATACCCACCTTCTGCATTCACTGCCCTATCAGAGGATGAGCTTGGTGCAATAGGAGTAACCGTAGAGGAAGTGGAACCTGTATCTGCAACCGCAGTACACGTCAGCCAGTACGCCGAAATCCTGATTGATCAAGGCACCCAAATAAATGGTATCCAATTTAAGACAGATTTGGAGTCGGTCTCTCGCCTCAAGGAAATGCTGGATGGTTTTGATGCAGGCCTTCCTGAAGCAAGTGCAGTAAAGGCTATCACTTCTGCCGGAGTGCTGCTGGAATTGGATAGCCGGGGGAAGGTGGAAGCGCTCTACCATGCAGCTATTCGATATCGCGCAGGCATCGTGACCCGCTCCGCAGAAATCCAGCAACTGCCCGTGATCCCAGACCCAAGTAATGGCACTCTGTGGGACTTAACCAAGCCCCTTGCTGATATTCTGAGTGCCGAGGCAGATCCCGCCTAAACCACTCTCACATACCCCAATAATCCCACCCGCACAGCAGATCGCTGGAGCGGGTTTTTTCATGGAGAACAGCCAATGAGCGCGCCAAAAATCGGCATGCAATTCTCTTATAAGTCGGATGATCCGTTTCCAGTCACAGAAGGCGATCTATCCAAGGTCTTGGTGATCGACAGCTCTGAGGATGCATCCGATACTGAGTATCCCCTTGATACTCCAAAACGCATCTCATCCGGTGATAGAGCAAAGGTGGACGCCCTTGGAACCGGCACCTTGCGCGATCATCTGCGCGGGGTTCAGGATCAGCTCAATCTGATGGAACGTTCTGCTGATGTGACTGTTGTGCGCACAGCAAAAGGGGCAACACCTGAAGCAAGTGCTGCGGCGATTGCAGCTATCATCAATTCCATTACTGAAATCCCGTCTGCAGTAAATTGCACACCGGGCATTGTAGTTGCTGGCTCTACGGCTTGGCGTCCGGATCTGGAGACAGTCAACCCAGTGGTGGCCGCGCTGGAAGCAAACATTGGACGCATCCTTGCCGTTGCTCCCGTTGATGTGGACCCGACAAGTTCAGCAAATGCCATTGATGCCCGCGAGACCATGGCCTCGGGCCGCTTGATGCCGGTGGGTGTAGCGGCGCGGGTCTGGGAAGGTGATACCGTTGTCACACGTCCGATGGCCTCCCGCGTTGCTGGCCTGATTGTTCGTGCTGATACCAACAATGGCAACATGCCTTTTGAGACCATCTGTAATGAACCAATTTTTGGCCTTGCCGGACTTTCCAGAAAGATCCCGTTCAACTTCCTTGACGGGTCTAAGGAAGGCCAGCAGATGCTTGCCGCTGATGTGGCGATTGTGAC
Organism: Pseudovibrio sp. Tun.PSC04-5.I4; assembly: GCF_900104145.1. Lineage (NCBI taxonomy): Bacteria > Pseudomonadati > Pseudomonadota > Alphaproteobacteria > Hyphomicrobiales > Stappiaceae > Pseudovibrio > Pseudovibrio sp. Tun.PSC04-5.I4. The sequence continues at coordinate 1,302,821 of NZ_FNLB01000006.1, forward strand.
TGAGGGTGAGATTGGCGTTTATGGCTCGGTTGCAGAGGGAGGCTTTACCTTCCTTGGCACGGATATGGCACAAACTGATGCCCAGTGGCCTCAGCTTCACCAGCAACGGGGCACGGATTACATCGTCACCCAGATGATCAAAATCACACGCCGTCATCTGGGCAAGAAGCAGAGTGCGCAGCGTGTTGAATCGTGGATCAGGGAAATTGTTGGTGATCTGCGCGGTTTGAAGCAGGGTGGGCATATCCTTGGTTACGCGCCTGCTTCCCAGATGTTCAAAGCTGACAAAAACCAGCCTGAGAAAATTGAACTGGGGCACATCAATCTGGAGATCAAACAGGAAACAGCAAGTGCGTTCAAACGCGCTGATTTTGAAATGCGCCGTTATCGCCCGGCTGTCGATGGCCTGATCAGAGACATTCTGGCGCGTCTGCGCTCGGTTGTTTAATTCCCTGAACTGGAGAGTTCTATATGCAGCGCCCTATACTGATTAACGGAGATATTGACCTGCGACTGGTCCGGTCTCCGGAAGATTCCCGCGCCAATATCCTGACCAAGCTTGCTCTGCCTGCCTTCAAATACACAACAGTCAATCATAATCCGGGCGGCGGTATTGGCGGGGTTGATTTCGGCAAGCCGCGCACAGAGGCCTTTGAGCCCAAAGCGGAACACAAAGGCATTGATGAAAGCCTTCTGGAAAGTCTTGGCGCTCATGAAGAGTGGGTCTTTGCGGGCAACTATCGCAAGATGCCAGGCAATGTGTGGATCCCAATTCGTGGGTTTATTCATGCCACATTGATGGAATGGGAACCCGATGATATGGGATCCGACGATCTGCAAGGCTGTAATCTGGTCTTCAAGGAAGTCACCCATGTTGAAGTGATCCTTGATCAGAAAGAGCTTTACTACTGGGATTGGTTTGAGCGCGAAATCCGGCCTCCCTCCGTGCCAATAAGTGTGAGACATTCCACTGGCCAAAGTTTACACTTGATGGCGTAGGAGAACGAACCCATGGTTATGCCTTCACAGACACCGCTTTCACCCGATACTGGACCTGATGATATTGTGCCCCCGCCACCGCCAACCCGCATGGTGACAGCGCCAGTGCAGCCTACAGCCGAGTTGACCGCTATCCCTAAGCGGAGAAGTTTCACAGCCAAATACAAACTGCGCATTCTGGACGAGACGGACCAAGCAGCAGACACAGGTGGTGTTACAGCCATTCTACGGCGCGAAGGGCTTTATTCTTCTGCGCTAACGGATTGGCGTCGGGCGCGCGCTGCAGGCTCATTGGGATCATTGCAGCCGCGTCAACGTGGCCCACAAAAAGCACCCGCCAACCCATTACAGGCCGAACTGTCCAAGGCTAACCGTGAAGTTTCAGCACTACGGCGGCGTCTGGACCAGGCGGAAGCCATCCTTGCAATCCAAAAAAAAGTGGCGACATTGTTGGACGAGATGGAGCAGACGCCAGAGCGCAGCGGCAAGTCATGATGGCCGTCGCGATTGCTCTGCCCTCAGGCAGCGGCCTGACCTCAGCCGTTTGCTCCGCGCTCTCTTTGTCGCGGGCAAGCGTTTTTCGCCATCGCGCTACATTGGCTGCTCCGCCACGCGCGGTAAAGCCACGTCCCCCCTCAGCGCGTGCCTTGCCGGAAAATGAACGGGCTCGGGTACTGGACCATCTGTGTGGGCCCAGGTTTACCGACCAGACCCCCACCGAGGTATTCGCCACTTTGCTGGATGAAGGCACCTACCTCTGTTCGATCCGCACGATGTATCGGATACTGGCCGCTCAGGGCGAAGTCATTGAGCGTCGCCGTCAGCGCACGCACCCTGTCTATCAAAAGCCGGAACTTCTAGCCGAAGCTCCCAATCAGGTCTGGTCTTGGGATATTACCAAGCTGATGGGCCCGGTGAAATGGTCTTACTTCTATCTCTATGTCATCTTGGACATCTTCAGCCGCCGTGTTGTTGGCTGGCGCATTGAGCAGGCCGAAAGCGCCAGCCAGTTCAAGGAACTGTTCATGGATGCGATGGGAAAGCATGCTGTTCCACGCGATCAGTTGACATTGCATGCCGATCGTGGCGGGCCAATGAAGGCAAAGACAACGGCTCTGATGCTGGTGGATCTTGGTGTGCTCAAATCCCACAGCCGACCCCATACCTCAAACGACAACCCGTTCTCAGAGGCCCACTTCAAGACGCTGAAATATCAGCCCGAATTCCCCAGGAAGTTTGAAACCATCGAGCAAGCTCGCGACTTTTGCCGCAGATTCTTTGCATGGTACAACGAACAACACCATCATGCAGGCATCGGACTCATGACCCCTGATCAGGTCCACTTTGGACAGGCCGAGGCTGTCTATGCCGCACGCCAAGCAACTCTCGAGGCTGCGTTCATCAGTACACCCGAGCGCTTCGTACTAAAACCGCCAAAACCACCTCAAATCCCGACGGCCGTCTGGATCAATCCACCAAAGCCAGAGAAAGAAAATCAAGCTTAAAGTCCAAATGCCACTGTCTCAAAGTCGTTGACACGTTCCGCCTGACCCAACCAAAGGTGCGCGCAACCGCGCTCTTGGTATCTAAGCTTTTAACAAACCCTAATTCTTGACATGCCCCTCGGTTTATCGCCGGGGGCTTTTTTGTGGAGCGCTCGCATGAGTGAAAAGAACAAGTCAGTAACTCTCGATTTGGAATTCCCCATTTCTCACGATGGGCGTGAGATTAAAAGTCTCTCGTTTCGCCGGATGAAGGCAAAAGACTCCTACGTTGCAGAGGGCGAAGAGAACGAGCTTAAAGCCGGTTTTCTGCTGTTTGCTTCGCTTGCTGGCGTATCTATCGAGGTTATCGAGGAACTTGACGTTTCTGACCTTGAAAGGATTGGAGAGGTTATCAAGCCTCTTTTGGGAAAGTCGGGGCAGAAACTGACAGAGAGAAAACCGGCTCGAAAGAAGAAGCGGACAAGTGGCGCGACTTAATTGCAGTCACGGCCAAGGAATTAAGCACCTCAGTTGATCAGGTGGAAGAGTGGGAAATAGACAAGTTGATTGCCTACTCCCGTTCCTTACAGCGCCAGTCCAAGCGTTCCAAATAGGTGAACTTAGTCAATAAACCAGTTGGCTTTGGCGGCTCTTCTAACCACCAATTATTGGTTTATTCCACCTCCAATAGAAAGGCCGTCCTCCGTGTCAGTGATTACGTCACAGCTTATCTTAGCCCTGGTTGACAGGGTAACTGCGCCTGCGCGTGCAGCTTTACGAAACGTCGAAGGTCTCAGACGAGCTGCACAACGCAACTCCCGTCAGCTCGCTTCAATGCGTGGTGGGATGCTTGAGGCGGCTGGTGTTGGTTATGTTCTGGCGCGAGCGTTGTCATCTCCTATCAAGGCAGCAATGAGCTTTGAAAGCGCAATGGCTGATGTAAGGAAGGTTGTTGATTTTGATAGTCCTGACGGTTTCAAAATAATGTCGAAAGACATTCGTGCCCTGGCCAGAGAAATCCCCATATCAGCCGAGGGGATTGCATCAATGGTTGCGGCTGCGGGCCAAGCCGGAATGGGGGCGCCAGAAGCTCTGGAGTTCGCTAAAATGGCCGGGAAAATCGGCGTTGCTTTTGAGATGAGTGCTGACGTTACCGGGGAAAGTCTTGCGAAGATAAAAACCGCGCTTGGTTTAACTGTTGGCGAAACCGGCGATCTTGCCGATGCGCTCAACCACCTATCAAACACCTCAGCAAGCAGCGCTCCCGATCTCCTTAATTATATGCGCCGCGTTGGGTCCGTTGGTCTGCAATATGGATTTACAGCTGAGCAAACCGCAGCCATAGGCTCGGCTATGATTGCGGCTGGTTCTGATGCGGAGGTAGCAGCAACAAGCTTCCGGAATGTTGGGAAGGCTTTAGCTCGGGGTGAGGGCGCAACCAAAAGGCAACGCAAGGCCTACCGCCTTTTAGGTCTAGATGCAGTGAAGGTTTCTAAGCATCTGCAAAAGGATGCGGTCGGAACGCTTAAAGCCGTAATTGGGCAAATTCGAAAGCTGCCAAAAGAGTTACAAGCTTCAACAATGACGGATTTATTTGGAGATGAGGCGCGAGCTATAGCTCCACTCATTGAAAATGCTGATTTGCTGACAAGTGCGCTTGGTTCTGTTGCCGAGGAAACTAATTACCTAGGATCTGCGCAATCAGAATATGAAGCTAGAGCAGCCACAACAGCTTCCGCGATGCAGCGGTTCAAGAACCAGGTGAATGATCTTGGAATTTCCATAGGATCAGCACTCCTCCCAGCCCTGACCAAGGTCATGGAAACCATTGGCCCTTTTATAAACGCCTTGGCTGATCTTGCTGCCGCAAATCCGGAAGTAACGGCTGCTGTCGTTGGACTGCTGGCAAGTTTGGTTGGGCTAAGAGTAGCTGTTATGGCAGCCCGGTTTTCGTTCCTCTGGCTGACCAACGGAGCGCTAAATGCTGCTCTCGGAATTCATTATGCTGTCGGGATGATTTCAACAGCTATGGCACGTTTAAGGGCGATGTTCATCGGAGCCTGGATGATGGCAGCTCTTGGCGGTGGCGGTTTTTGGGCAGGTCTTATTACAGCCGTGTCCGGGGCTTACGCTACTGTCATGGCCGTTGTCTCAGGAATTATCGCGACAGTTACGGCTGTGACGGCTCCTGTGTGGGGCCTGATTGCTCTGATAGTCGCTGTTGTCGCCTCAATAGCGCTGGCAATCTATAATTATTGGGAGCCGATAAGTAATTATATTTCAGGATTTGCCTCAGTCATATGGGAGGCACTCCTGTCTGTCCTTGAGGCGTTGGGCGGCTTTGCATATGAAGTCGCTGCTGCTGTCGGGGAGTGGGCAACGCAAAAGCTTATTGATTTTGGTGCATGGCTTGGGATCGATGAAGCGACTATGCGGGCTGCGCTTGATTTCGCGATCACAAGTATCTCTGAATCCCTGTCGAGCATTGTCGAGACGGTGAAAGCTATTCCGGCCAAAATAGGCGACTGGATCTCTGAAATCTTTACGATGAATGACTATTCCGATGAAGCTGAGGCTGAGTTCCACGAGGCGGGCGAGAAGGCCGGGAAAGCCATTGTAACCGCAATCAAGAATGCCTTTAATAGTCTTTTCGAATGGTTCTCAGAACTGCCAGATCGGATCCTGAAGGCGATTGGAAACATTGACGTTAGCAGCCTTATTAGTTGGCCAAGCCCTCCGTCATGGCTACCCAATTTATGGGGTGGAGCTGCAAACGACAACGTTGCCCAACCGAAAACTGGAATTTCCGGCGCGCGTGCCCTTGGTGGTCAGATCGTCGGGGGTAGGAGTTATCTGGTGGGTGAAAACGGGGCGGAGGTGGTTACGCCTAGCCAATCGGGTTACGTCCACACCGCTTCTGACACTGCCAATATGGCACCAGGCGGCGGGGCTGGACCTGCAGGTGGCTCACAAACCTTCAACTTTGGTGATCTCCACTTTCACGAAACCAGCAATGCTTCTGAAATGGTCGATGAATTTGTCGATCAGGTCCAGGACCGGATGGCAGGACTTCATGCTGACCAAGAATATGCGGTGCGCTGATGCTTTACATGCTGGGAGCTTTGCAGATGGATACCTTTCCGTTTAACGCGGATCGGGTGTCCATCTCCGGCAAAGCAGATACGGCCAAAAAAGCGGTGATCGGTGGGATTAAGCCCGGCGAATTCACCGGGGACGGCGGTAAGACAATCAACATTTCCGGGCAACTGTTGCCGACAAAGATCGGCGGGCTGACTGAGCTGCAGATCGCGGACGTGATGCGTTCTACTGGGGAGGTCTTTCCCGTTATGCGCGGCGATGGCGTGAGGCTCGGGAATTACTCCATCAAGTCTACCAGTGAAACCCACAAGGAGCTTGATCGCGATGGTGTGGGCTTTGTGGTGACCTATCGGCTTGCCTTGCAACAAGAGCCTGATGAAACGCCGCACTCCCTTAATCTGGTGAGCAACCTGCTTTCCGTTTTTGACATTTTCTAGGTGGTCCAATGTCCAGAGAGATAACCGTTTCAGGTGATGATATCAGCTTGGACCTGCTGCTTGTTCGCGTGCATGGCTGGCGCGGGCAAGAGCTGATCCATGAAGCCTTGCAGCTTAATCCCGGTATCGCGGGCGAGGGGCCATACCTAAAGCAAGGGCGGGTCATACTAGTTCCCGACCTGCCAGCTCAGACCACAACGACACCGGAACCCACTATAGACCTGTTTGGATAGATCATGAGTAACTGGATTGTAGATTGGGCCGTGTCGATCAATGGGGAGGATATCTCCCAGAACCTGCGCCCCTATCTCATGAGCATATCTGCAACGGATAAGGCTGGGTATAGCTCAGACAGTTGCAGCCTTGTGCTGGATGACAGAGCGGGGCAAATCAAATTGCCAAGCGCCGGAAGTAAGCTTGTGGTCATGCTTGAAGGCAAGAAGATCTTTGAAGGGATTACGGACCGCCCCGCGTCCTCCGGGAGCCGTTCAAGTGGCCAGAAGCTCACTATTAAAGCAAAAGGGTTTGATGAACGTTCGCCGGTAAAACAGCCTTTGTTCTTCCATAAGGATGACGCGAGCCTCGGTGACTTTCTGCAGACGGCTGCCAAAAAGGCAGGGTTTACCATCAAGGTTGACCCGGCTTTTAAGGATGTAATCAGAGATTACTGGGGCGCCAGTGGAGAAAGCTTTCTTGCCCTTGGTCAGCGGTATGCAAAGGAACTGCAAGGGGCCTTTAAAATCCGCGACAAGGTGGCTGTTCTGCTGCCTTTGGGTGCTGAAAATAAGCTGCCCGGGATCAAATGCACCAAACCCGGCAACATCATCTCGTGGCAAATAAAGCCGCGAGACTTAAAGCGGGTGTTCTCCGGTGGGTCTGCCAGGTATCTGGATCGGAAGAAAGGAAAGGTGGCTGTTGTTAAAAGACCATACAAAGCCGATGAGATTGGAGACTCAGCCGCTGAAACTGAAGACGTCGTGTTTAATGCAATCCGCTCCACTTCCAATGATGAAAGCCAGGTGCAGGAGGTCCTGAAGGCTCGTGAAAAGCAAGGGCAACGCGAGAAGGCATCGGGCACGATCACCATAGATCTGGCACCAGAAGCACAGGCAGAGGGATTGTGCCAAGTGGAGGGCATTAAAACCGGGATTGATGGCACCTACCGCATTGATAGCCGCACGCACAAAGCCTCACGCGGAGGCGGGGCAACAACAACACTCAGCCTGAAGGACCCGCAGGACGGGGCAGGCAAACGTGAGGGGAAAAAGGCTGTAACGCCGAAACCCAAACCCAAACCAGTTGGAGATGGGCTCAACCGGAACGGAACCACTGGAACGCAGCAGTGACCAAGTAACGGGCAGCCCCCGATTACAAGACCACATCAATTTTGAGTTTTCATGACCCGCCCACTGAGGCGGGTTTTTTATTGGAGTAATCCGAAATGAAATCAACGAAAACGCGACTAGCTGGCGGGATCGTGGTGCTAATTGTAGCTTTCGTAGGCACGTGGGAAGGACTTCGCACGACCGCCTATTCTGACATTGTTGGAGTGGCAACCATTTGCTACGGAGAAACAGCAGGGGTCAAACTTGGAGACACCGCGACAAAAGCTGAGTGCAACACCACGCTCATGAAGTCCCTCAAGAAACATGAAGCCGGCATGCGCAGATGCCTCAAGCGCCCGGACGCAATCCCGATCAAGTCTTATGTCTCGTTCGTTTCTCTAACCTACAACATTGGCACAGGTGCCTTCTGTCGATCAACAGCAGCTAAACGGCTTAATCGGGGTGATCTGGCAGGGGCCTGCGGAGCTGCTACGTGGTACAACAAGGCAGGCGGGAAAACCGTGAAGGGCCTCAATAATAGACGCTCTGCTGAATACAAGTTGTGCATGGAGGGGGTTCGTGAATGAGTACCTTCCTCATGCTGCTGGGGCTCAGTACTTACAAGATCATAGCCGTTCTAGCGCTAGCTGGGGCCGCGCTTGCCTATACTGCAAGGATTGACCCCAGAATACCAAAAGTCCTCTCCACGCTAGCTTGTGTAGCTCTGCTCTGCGTCTCTGTCTGGTTCTCGTCTGCATATCACTATGACAAGCAGGCTGAATTGGGTCGGCTCAACGCGGACCTTCAGGCATTGAGCCGCATAGCCGCCGCTCACGAACGCGTTTCAACCCACGCTAACGCTGCCCTATTGCAACGCATAAAGCAGGTGGGCACCCTCCAACAGCAGGTAACAGAATATGAAGTTGAGTTGGAGAAAGGCGGTGTCTCTGCCTGCCCTGCTGATGACGCTTATCTTAAGCGGATGCGCTCAATCAGGTTCGGTCAGGCACCTTGAGCTTCCTCAGCCTGTGTCTGATCTTACCGAGCGGTGTAAAGACCCCGGTGTGTCCGGTGACAAAGGCAAGGATGCAATTCGGCACAGGGCAGCTTTAGTTGCATGTGAAGCGAAACGGCTGGGTTGGCAGGCCTTTTACGGGACAGTCAAAGACAACTTGAAAGGTGGGGTCAAATGATTCCCAGAAATGAAATTGGATCTTCAGCGGCGCTTGGTGTTTATGGGATGCTGGGAATTGCAAGCTCCTACTTGGAGCCTGTCCTGCAATTTGCATTGCTACTTGTGATCTTAGTTGGGGCCATTTTGCTGGCATATGGCCGTTGGTTAGATGTCCGAAATAAACGGCTGGATACCCTGATTAAACGCCAACAGCTTAAAGACTTACAAGGGACGGAAGGTGTTGGCGACTGCAAACACGGGTGAGGGAGATAGCTAAGACGAGGGCTATGGTCGGAGTGTAATAAAGTCGCAAACTGGATACGTCTAGCCGCAGGTATTGGTCGGTTGAAAGCGGATTGCCGCTTCGAGCCCTGTGCGGTTAACCTAGAGGTCGCAGGGCTTCGCAAGCACAGCATGTCGCGTGGTGTCCTAAGCTGCCATTCACCCTAGCGCAGGGCAGCACCAATCCCAACGTCGTTGCAATTTCGGGCTGTTTTGGATCTAGCATCCTTAAGGTGGATGCCAAGCGAAACAGACTCACTTCGGCTTCTCAACTGAAAGCCTTGGACGCAAATCAAGGAAATGAACAGTTAACGCCACGGACCCACCCAGCTTTTCTTGAACTCGATCACTTTCATCGCACAGCAATGAAATAAGTTCCTCTGCCTCAATCTTTCTACCGTCATCTGGATGCTCCCAATTTCGATCTTTAGAAAGGGTCACCAGTAAAGCGCCTGATCTAGAGCTCTCAGCCGCCATGTATTTTTTCACGAGTTGATTTTCAATAGTATCACGCAAATCTCTTGCCGAGCGCGTGTCTCCGAGTTTGAGCTCGATCACGGCTTCATGAGGAGAAGCCACAGAACGCAAACGAATATCAGTTTCCTTTTCGTCTGCTGTCACTGCCTCTTGATCCACAGTATAGATCGAATTTCTCAGATGATGCAGCTCTCGTGCAATTTCTCGACGCATAATTTTCTCGGTTGAAATATCTGCCCAGAGTTGTCGCGGGGAAATATCACGCAAGAGAAGGTCATCGAGATCTGACAATCGATCTTTCATGATGGCAAACATGGCTTCATTTGTTTTAGCTGGCGCTTCTCCGCTGTGATCAAGCGCCACGGCCTGTGTTTCATCAAAGGCATCCACATCAATTTCTTGCGCCCAGTTCTCCTCAGCCATAGCCAAAATCCGGTCTTTGAAGTAAACGAACAAGGGGTCGGCGGCCATCTCAAGCTTAGCTGCTAATCCTTCCTCACCTTTCGCATTGAACAACGCAGTTACAATGTTATTGCGTGCCCACTCAGCGTTATCCCGCGTATCCGCCGTGTAAGACCCTTCATGGCTTGCATCATCTTGGATCCGAACATGTCTATAGGCAAGACGAAGTAGCCGCAGTAACATTTGCGGGGTAAAACGCTCGTCACTTAAACCAATTGCATCCTGGCGATCTCCGAAAAGGATGGCAAACCACGACACAGCCTCAGACCGCTCGGCTGGCTCAACCGTTTTTATCTGTTTTTCCAGTTTTTCGATGCCAACGAGCGGGGCAATCCGCATTAAGGTCGATAACCATACTTGGTGCAGTTCAATAGGTAGCTCTAGCTCAAGCCTTTGGACCGCCACTTGTTTTAGTCTCTCAAATGCGGTTCCATCATCATGCTTTAGAATTTCGCGTGTAACCTGTCGAACTCTTCCGGTCATTCCGTCTGTATTGTTAGCACCTAGGACTTGATCCTCACCTGTTTCCAACCATATTTCCAAGCGTGGTATGAACAATCTTGCCACTGTTTCTGACGTGTAGCCGATTCTTTGAAGCATCATTGAATGGCCATGTGCAGCTGGCTCCTGGCCAAGTTCCCATGAAAGCTCGTTACCGAGCGTCTGGTCCACTGCACTTGGATACGCCTCTGCTAGAGCCTCAATCCATTGAGGTAGGCCGTTTAGCTTGATCAAAGCATATCGTATAGCTAACAATGCTTCTTGATCGCTGAGCTTGGTTGCCCAGTCAGGATCCTCCGCCTCAGCGTATATTGCTGCCAATCCTAGCTGCCAACGTGAAAAATGAGTATTATGTTCTCCTTCAGACCTTTCGCTGGGAAGGGTTGGATGCTCATCTCGCCAGATCTTCATTAGTACGCGACGAAGCCGATCGACAGTTTCTTTATTGAACAGCTCTTCAATAAAGCGGCGATTCCAGCCAGATGACCAGATGTTGTCCACACCATGGGACATGGCACGCCACAGATTAAAAGCCGTAATTTTACTTTTCTTAGACGAGAAAGCGTCCTCAGGCTGATTAGCTACTTCGCGGCAAAACAAAACCCAGCTAGCGTAGGCCTTCGCTTTGCGGCGCTCTTCCTTCTTTTTTAGTTGAGCTTGTTGCCTTTCCATGCGCCGTTCATCTTTTTCATATCTGGATGGCTTTAGCGCTTCATCAATCCTATGCAGGAATGAAGGTTCATCAGATACGAGAGGTCTAAGTCCTTCAACATGTTTTTTCCAGATTTCTCGATTTGGAGACAAGCGAATTGCTGCCTCCAATAGCACAGCACGTTTGCTTACATCGCATGTGTTGTCACCTAGCGTATTGCACACCCAAGTTAGATCCCGATCAGAGTTCAGGTGGATCGGTTGGTCATGAACCTTAATTGCTGCGAATCGTTCCCGAGGGTCTGTTAGTTCATGGAGGGATTGAAGCAAAGCATCTTCGATCCAAAAGAGACGAGCAGTGCCATCTGCATTTAAACTAGCCAGCCGTTTTCTAAGTGAATTGTTCGGTTCACCATCACCGTAATTACTGTGATTTAATCGCAAGGCAAGAGCCCCAGCGTGAAGCCATTTATCGCTTTGGTCGAACTTGAGGCCACGTTCGCATACTGCGGCTAACACTGAGCTGAGATGCGGCTGATTACATGTGATATGTGGTAGATAGTGCCGCCACTTTAGCCCTTTTTGTACAAGATTCAGCAGGCTATCGCGAAGAAGCTCCAGAGTAATGATACCATGTTTCGACGTTTGTATCGTTCTAGCCAAGTGCCAAGTTAGGCCGCTTACATTGCTATTTGCTTGTTTAATCCATTGAAGAGTCTGACATAGTTCACCAACCGAAGCGTGTTTGGGAAAGAGGCGTATCATTGCTCTTTCTGCAATACTATCAGGCCAACAATCGTCACCTGCAGCAATTGCGGCCACAAATTCACTTAGCCGCTTATCTTCAAGAGCGATTAAAGCATCAAGAGCGAATATCCGTTCTCTTTCAGAGGCTTCGGTGTCTTGGGCGACATCGAAGGCGATATCCGCACAAGCTTCTATATGTCCTTCTGCGATAAGGTCTAAGAGAACCTCCCGAACATCAGGGTTTTCAACTCCGCCTTTCCAAATTCTGTCGATATCACTTGCTAGTTCTCTCGTAGCAAACCGATGAACCTGTATTTGGGGCACCTGAATGCCTCGCCACCCACCAACGCCATACCGGTTTGCAAATGCCGAAAGAGCCTGATTCCGCTGCTTTTGAGTGAGAGATTCTGGATCACCTTCATCCAGTAATACAGCGGGTTCATGATCCCGTAGTAGCTCAAAAACTCTATTTTCATGTAACGCGAGCCAACCCGCTATAGGTCGTTTGGATGGTCGAGCTATTGTTTTACCTTTGGTTTCTGCAAAAAGAATGCGTTTTAAAGCATTGAATGGCATACCTTGTCTTCGAAGAGTTATGAGCCGCTCAGAAGCTAGGTATTCTGTGACAGAACGATGATGGAAGCGCACTCGGCCATAAGATGCAAAGCCAAAAAGCGGGCGTTCAAGCAGTGCTTTTCGTTCGTTGGGCTGCCAATCTGATAAAATGGTTGCTGGATCGAGAGCGACTTCATCACTAACAACATCTGACGCTGCGCTATGCCGGATTGTCAGTCGTCGCGTTACTTGCATTGCAAGAGCTAGCCTACAGGCTCCTTCAATTGCCTTGTCGCTAGACAACTCTGCTGGTTCACGTCTGCCGTCATGAGGAAGTAACTTAACTCGAACGTTGGATGCAACTTGATCACGATGAGACCTGATGCGATTGTGTTCTCGCCAGTCCACACATAGTTCGATGAGATCTTGAGGCCTGCGTGCAAAGTCTTGAGCATTGCGTCGCTGCAGATCTTCCAGAAGGAGTTCGGGGTTACTTACACCCTGGCCTCGGGAAAATTCGACAATCTGTTCGTCCGACAGCGGCATCAAAGCTACCGTACGCCACTCAGGTGCAGTGTTATCGTTCTTAGTGTTACGCCGTTCCTGCTGGTCACACATAGCGATTTTCGCAAATTTTTCCTCGCTCGTTTCAGAAGAAGGCGCTGGAGGGACAGGGAGGATGTCTCGGATCAGTTGCTCGTCGATGGGGATCGGCCGCGTCGTTATGACGATCCTTGCCCGGTTAAGTTGATTTCCGATGCACTTCTTCAATCTCTTAAGCGCACGTTCTAGCGAACCCAAAGTTAATTTTAGCTCGTCGACCGAGTCTAGGAAAAATGTCGCAATGTCAGATTGCGAGGAAAGCCAAGCATCCAGCCGGGCCTCTTCGCCTGCATCTAGCAGGTTGCGAACGTCTTCTGTGGCCAACGCTGCCAGTTCAACAAAAAATGCTGGCTCGCCTGCTGCCCAAAGACGATTTGCTTGGGTTTGACATTCATATGTTTTTCCAGCGCCCGCTTCGGAGATCATCAGTACACGTTGTGATCGTAACAAATCATCCCATGCCTTGCCGCTAGACCAACCTAAACTGACTAGGTACGTTTGCTGATTTGACTCACTGAGTTTTCCGTCTGGGACTGTTTGAAAAATGCGTTCAATCATATTCGTATACTTATGTTGTGCATGAGGCTAAGGCGTACAAAAACTATTACTACCAATTGTATTGTTTGTAAAAAAATTCAATACAGAGTAAGAGAATTACTGTTTCTACAAACTCATTGATGAATATGTAAACTTTCCTTTTTTCGCACAGCAACGAACCGAAGTTTCATCCGCGTTGTCGTCGTTAGTCTGTCGTGCCGGGAACAGCTGCTAGAGCCTTAGCTGCTATTCGCTCAACACTATAATTTAGTCGTCCCTAGGAGTATCAATAGAGGTACTTCCGATAGCCTTCCTCAACGCTACCGGACTAGGTGGCTGACGCATTACAGTCTTAGATGCCGCCTTCATGGTGTGGTTGCGGTTTCTGGATATTAAGCTCAAGCGGAAACAGTTGGGGGACGATTAAGTGGTATTCGATCTGCAGGGTGAACTTTACTGTTTGCTTCGATTGTCTTTCTCAAAGATAATGTTCGTTGATTTGTAAAAACCGCCGGTAGACATTCAAGCGCTAACCTTTCGGGTCCATTAAAAACAATTGAAAACGCGCTATTTTCGAAATCTATATTGAAAAACAAAAGATGGTCAGCCTTAACCTTAATTGACCGAAAAGCAGGCCCGCGGTTTGTTCCTGTGGCTTTGACTTGAACAGTCCTTCCATCGCTCCAATTACCGGAGATCCCTTCCTTAGACCTTTGCTTACCAAGAATGATACCAAAATACTCTACAGCTAGGGCCTCGCCTATATCTCCCACTAAATTTCCATCAAAAGTGAACTTAAGCGAACTGCAATGCCCTTTATCAAGCATCATCTTATTATAATGCAGCTTTAGCTGAGCCCTAGCCTCGACTAGCGGCCTAATTGCATAGGGAAGAGCAAAGGAACGTACTTCCATGCTTGTTTTGTGCTCACTCATATAAATGTCTCGTTTCCTAAGTAGCCGCCAACTCTTCAGTCGTATTGAGAATTAACAAATTGAATGCGTCAATCAGTTCGATTGGCATAAAGTCATTATGTATTGATGGAATTTCCAGGGAAATTTATTTGGACAACCCCGCGTTACCAAATATTTTCATATTTAGAATTGCTAGCTCTTTGAGTATTAGATCATCAAGAACATGCCCTCACTTGTGAAGAAACTCCTCTAAAACCTTGAGTACCACACCAAGGGCAATCAGCAACAAATTCAGTCACAGTAATCTCCTAAATCAACCTGTAATTGGTGTATTGTGAGTCTTGCTCTTTGCCAAGCCTAGGAGTTTGCACAGCAGCAATTCTCATTATGGGAGTGAGACCTGTCGCCCGGCTTGATTTGATCTGAACGCTCACCAGTGTCGCTGAGACAGCGGCAATGAGACACTAAAAGCTATTCCCCGTTTGTTTCAGGCATGATGTGAACTGTTTTTGGGAGGGCATATCAACACAGGATTTAGCCAGGAACAAAGAAGAAACTTCAAAACAACTTCCGGCTTCTGTATCATTCTGCCTATCAAGCAATAGTAAGGTTCTCTAGAGCTATCTGAGCGGGGAAACACTCAAGCGACTAGTGCTAAATGTGCTTTACATTTTCTTTGTAAGGTATTGATGCGTAGTGTGTGCTTTGGGTTGTGCTGTACAAATAACCCATTGATTTCATTAAGAAAGACTTAGCCTTCTAAGCCGACGGTCGCTGGTTCGAATCCAGCAGGGATCACCACTCTCTTTTTTCCTCCCTATCTTATTGAAAATACGTGTTTATTAGATTTACCTAATAATACTATTCGTACCAGTTGTTCGTACCATATTTTTTGGGGATTGCTGGTTCTTAGAATGTGCTGCCGTCTTTGACGGTATTAGCGTTCAAAGCCTTATCAAGCGTAGCTCTGACGAGGTGCCTTCGTGCATGTACGTATTTCGTTCGTTTTCTATGTATTATTGCGATGGTTACGAGACGCAGAGGCTATCGACCGGTGCTTCATTGTGATCACAAGTGCAAAATCAACCATTATGACTGTTGTCATAGAGAACTTGTACTGGCAGCTCTAACATCACATTCAACAACAAGACCATCACGGTCTCCACGCGTCCTGTTGACCACAACCTGTACTGCCTCAATGACTTGCATAAGGCGAGCGGTGGTAAGACCAAGCACAAACCTGCGCAGTTCCTCCGAGGTTTAAGAGGTGCAAAAATGCACACCTTAACAATCCAAGGCAAAGGCAAGACCCAAGGAACCTACGGCGGCGAGAAGACAGTCTACAAGTAGGCAGCTTAGGTTGACGACGACTTCTATGATGCTGTCTTCGATGCGTTCAAAGCCGCAGCTAATGGTGATGGTGCTAAGGCAGTTGAGATTGCTAAGTCCGTTGTCGATATCCACGAAGCAATGCTAATGGCTAAGCCTCGCCAACTTATCCGTCAGTTCTTCTTGGACTCTACTGATATTACTCAGACCACCACAGACTTCATTAAGGCCACTCGATACAACAAAGAGGCTGGTTATGAGGAACGCATTAGGTTTGCTCAGAGTGCTCGCTAAATCATCAACGCAAGCTACGACAAGCTCCACGCTTCTAAGTTTGCTGAAGCCGCACAACACGCAACAGCTCTCCAGATCCTCGCAGAGTATGAGCGCACCTTAGTTCGCCGCAAGCCTCACTAAGTGAATTTTGCAGAAAAATCTGTGACCCTATTTACTAAGTCTATGCAGTTCAAATTCCCCGGTGCCCCTCGATCTCTTTTGTCTACCTATGCCGGTCTATCAAACATTGGCGAAGGGCAACACCCAGGGGACTCTCTACGTCTTTCTTGGATTTCTCAATGAGGTCATCAATCCACCTAGAAACGCCAGCAAGAGGAACGGAACATGGCTGTCACTAGGCCAAGCTGCCAAGATGGTAGGGGCATCCAAGTCCGCCATAAGCCGGTACATCAAGACCGGCAAACTATCAGCAAACACAACGGACAAGGGTGGGTACCAGATAGACCCAGCTGAGTTACATAGAGCCTTCCCAGATCGACAGTGGAACCTAAAGAACCCATCCACCTTAGAACCCACCGAACAATTGGCAACCCCTTAGCCTGTACTTGAGAGCGTCACAGAAGCCGCTGAGCTACGGGGCAAGCTATCAGGGGCTGAGCATGTGATTGAACATCTCAAGGAACATCAAAAGAGCTGAAGACGGAGAGGGATGGGTGGAGAGATCAGGCCAATGAAGCAACGAAGACCACCCAACGCCTCCTTGAAGATCAGAGGGAGCGGAACACCAAGGGCTGGTTCGCTAGTGTTCTCTCTATCTGATGAGGGCGCGCTATGGCTATCATCGGTCAGGACTGTGCGTCAGCAGAGTTTTTGGGTCCAGGAGCTGGAAAAACTAAGCGAGAGTTTGGCTGATCTGGTTGGTTTGATTATGCGGCGTGTTGCCTGTGATGCAAGCGGCGCATTTCGAGTGTCTTTCGTTTGATCCCTTCCCTTTGTTTTAGAATAGCTTTGTCGCGCCCGAAATAGACGTCGGCGGCCGTGAGGTTGCTTAAACTCTCATGGTTGTAGTGAGTGATGAAGACTTCGATCTGGTCTTCAAGGTCACCCGGCAGGAAGTAGTTTTCCAGCAGAATCCGGTTCTTCAGAGTTTGATGCCACCTTTCGATCTTTCCTTGGGTTTGGGGGTGATAGGGTGCGCCGCGCGGGTGCTTCATACCTTTACACTGTAACCATTCTGCCAGATCACCAGAGACGTAGCTGGAGCCATTATCGCTTAGTAACCGGGGTTTGTGGGCAACGTGAACCTGGTCGCAACCTGATGCCTGCAACGCCAGATCCAATGTGTCGGTCACATCTTCAGCCCTCATGTTGGTGCAGAGCTTCCACGCAATGATATAGCGGCTGTCGTCGTCCAGGATTGTGCTGAGATAGTACCAACCCCAACTGAGAACCTTAAGATAGGTGAAGTCCGTCTGCCAGAGCTGATTGATGGTTGTCGTTTTGTCCTTGAACTCATTGGCGGCCTTGATGACGATGAAGGCGGGGCTGGTGATCAGGTCGTGTGCCTTCAATACGCGGTAGACAGAAGCCTCTGATACAAAATACTTTTCCCGATCAGTGAACGTAACCGCCAATTCCCGAGGCGATAGCTCCGTCTCTTTCAAAGCCAGCTTGACGATCTTGCGCCTTACCTCGTCAGGGATGCGGTTCCAGACGTGCTTGGGTTTGGGAGATTGATCATTCAGTCCAGCCTCTCCGCGCTGTAGATAACGCTCATACCAGCGATAGAACGTGGTGCGGGGAATACCGAGCTTGGTCAGTGTTTAGCGAGCTGACTGGTGGCCTTCGTCAACCAACCTGATGATCTCCAGCTTCTCAGATGCGGCATACCCCATTCTGGGTCGCCCCCACCCTCGAACATGCTTTTTTTGAGCAAGCGGAGTTCCAGCGTTTGTTCAGCCACTACTTCCTTCAAATCGTGGGCTTCCCGGCGTAGGTCTTTAACCTCTTCAGTATTTGCCGCACGCGCCGTATCACCAGACAAACGCCGCTTGCCTGCTTCCATGAAGTCTTTCGACCACTTGTAGTAGATACCTTGCGATAAGCCTTCCCGGCGGCACAGCTCAGCAATGCTATCTTCGCCGCGCAGGCCGTCCAAGACGATCCTGATCTTCTCTTCTGATGAATAATGTTTGCGGGTGGCGCGTTTAATATCCTTGATGATCTTCTCGCCGGGGCTATTGCCTGTTCCTGTTGTCTGTCTCATGTCCCACTCCTCAGTGGTTACGATGAGCCAAAAACACTCTCTTATCAAATACTGCTATTTGGACCCATAGGGGCTGACGTCAGACATTCAGGACCAATACCAGCACATGCTGAAGCCCTAGGTTGTTTCAATCGACCTAGCTTTCTCAATCGTGGTGCCTTTGCTCCGAAGATATCAAGTCTTGGGTTTGATACCTTAGACATTACGCGACGCTCAACACTGTCAAGACGCTTGATGCAGCATCTGACTACGCTCTGGAACCACACTTTAAGACCTTCAGAAATGGCAGAGAAACATGTTGCAGTAGGGTTGGTTATGACTTACATACTAAACTAAATCCAACACCCATATGCTACACCCGGAGGATTGCAACATGAAGTTCGGTTACGCCCGTGTGTCCACCAAGGACCAGAACGAAGCACGACAGATTGAAGCCCTGAAAGACCACGGCATTACCGAGAACGATATCCTGATCGACAAGGTATCCGGTGCCACCAAGGATCGCCCTGCGTTGGATGAGCTGCGGGCTAAGCTGCGTGAGGGTGATGAGGTGGTGGTCTTGTCAATGGATCGCCTTGCCCGTTCACTGATCGACCTGAATGAACTGGTGCAGGAGATCACCCAGAAGGAAGTCACTGTTCGCTTCATCAAAGAAGGCCAGACCTTCAAACCAGCAAGCCAAGGCAAAGACCCAATGGCAACCCTGATGCTAGGCGTTCTAGGTTCCGTCGCTCAGTTCGAGCGGGACATCATCAAACAGAGGCAAGCTGAAGGCATTGAGGTTGCTAAGGCCAAAGGTGTCTACCAAGGTGGCAAGCCTACGATTGACCGTGCCAGAGTGCAGAAGATGCTGAGCCAAGGCATGAACAAAAGCGCCATTGCTCGAGAGCTGAAGGTCGATAGGACCAGTGTGATCAGGATCACCAAGGAGCTGGGTCTTTAGATACGCGCAGATTTGCGCCCACCCTTGAAAATAAACATGCTGTTTTGGCCCATTTTAAATGCCGGAAATCCGACCTTTAGTGACGAGGGCAGGGCTGGCGGTAGCCTACGGAACGGCAATATCCGGTCCCGAAAGGCTATATCAGATATAGCTTTAGTGGGTTGGTAGAGGCTTTGTGTCTCCTCCCACTTTTCTGCAACCCCAGAACCAAAGTCACCACAATGAACCCACCTCAGCCCCAAGGCTTCACAAAGGGACGAACCTAGATCGCCTAGGGAGCCTCAGGGTGAGTTTTAGAGGTATTCACACACTCCTCTACCAATGAATTCAAGAGCATCTCAGCGACGTCCTGAATCCCCCTAGAGCCAGTGTCACACTAAAGATCGGCACTGACCAAACCCCATTAGTTTCCCATTGAGCGAAGACTGATTGAGACCCTATTTTATAGCCAGTACCTCCCTAGATAAATTCAGAGAAACCTAGGACTTTAAGCACCCTGAGTAATGTGTTTTGAACAAGACGCCCTACAACACGCACCCTCAGGAACCTTAAGTAGACCTAGGTACCCTTAGCGTCCCTGCAGGTAAGGGCTGACGTCAGACAGATCTGAGCAAGATCGTGCCTTTGCTGGAGGACATTCACGAGCGGTTATCGGGCGTTATCATAGAGCGTCTATCATACGCTGAGCGCATCCAACTATATGACCGCACTGAGACACTCTTCTATCTGGACCCACTATATTGGGCTTGCGAGGATTATTATGGGAAGGGCGTTTTCACAGCTGATGATTTCCAAAAGTTGGCAGACCAACTCAAAAGCCTAAAGGGCCGCTTCCTTCTGTCCATCAACGATATCCCACAAATCAGAGAAATCTTCGCGCACTTTGATATGGAAGAGGTGAGCCTCAATTATACCGTAAGCACCAAGAGCCAGAAGAAGGCTCAGGAGCTGGTGATTAGTAACTGAAACAGGAACCCAATATGGGCGTTAGAAAGGCGTGGTTTGAAGCTCTTCTAACGCTTGTAATTCGGTAAGGAATGCAAAAGAGTGGGGTGCACATCAAAACGCCCACCTATGCAAAAATTCGCCCCGCGCCACAGCTGCAAGCGGGAATATGAGGGGTAAATACTGCTTACAAATTCTCTCATTTGCTTACATAGTGCTGACACGAAGCCCAAAAGCGAAAAGCTCCCGGATGGGAGCTTCGCAAAACCTCTTTAGGTACCATGAGGTTAAATGGTGAGCCCGCACGGTTTCGAACCGTGGACCTACTGATTAAAAGTCAGTTGCTCTACCAGCTGAGCTACAGGCTCACAGCAGCGTCTGGTGTGGTCGCTGCCTGTGAGGGGTCTTCTAAGGATTGCAGGGGCTTAGCGCAAGTGTCTTTTTTCTATTTTCCACATTGTCTCAACTCATCAGTCAATTAGCAGAGCTCGTGATTACTAGGTCCGTCGCAGGTAAATGTGGAGAGTAGGGCGCTCCTCACCTCAAAGGCATTCTCAAAACATGTTGAGGGCCAGCAACTTCGCCCCAATAAAGCTCACCGCTATTTTCAAATCCACCCTTCATATATATGCCCTGAGCTATCGGGTTTTTACAATTCACAGTAAGGTATACACCTTCATAACCCGCATAGAGCACCGAAAGATAAGGCTTCAAAGCCGAGACAGCTTGCTTGCCAAAATCTCTTCCTTGTTGTTGGTTATGAATAAAGAAAGATAGGAGGCCAAGGTCACCTTCAGCAGCAAAAATCATAGCGTTGATTATATAAGGTGTCGATTTCAAACAGACCAATGAGGTCTGAACCATACATTATGCAATGTATGTGATTAATCTTATTTCTGCTTTTAAGGACTTCAGAAGGAATGCCAACAAATTTTAATTGGTCCAGAGCAACACTTAAAGCAAGCGCATCACCTTCATCTGAACTGGTAAATTCTCGTAAATGCATCATCAGATCTCGTTTATCGCTTCCATCAGCGAAGCATGTACATATGTAGAACAAACAGAAAACAAACGGCAAGGATATTTTGTGAGCAGCCCATATATCCGGCTATGAGTGCGTCAATTGCGCTCGTATTTTCGTCGAACTGAAAGGCTCTAAGAAAAAATGCTGATATCACTAGGGCATATTGTCTCGATTTATCCGTAGAAATACAATCTATTCACCTCAAAACGACGTGTTTATGCAGATGTTTCACCTATTTTCACATGCAGGAGATGGTAAACCTGAAACGTCTATGTTCCTATTTATCTGCATATATTCAATAAATTGCATCGAATTTCATTTCTTGTTATTCCAGATTTACCCACTAATTCTACTTTTAGTTGTGATATATCGATTAGCTGTGGAGATGCGTCTTTTGACTGATCTCTCCCAAACCCTTTTTGATCTGTAGCAAAGAATTACATTCCAAATAAGCGCACCTACTAATGTATATTCTTCATACGAAATTGGGTTACTCGGCTATGCGCGCTCCATGGTTACGCACTGTCCTACTTCTAGCACTAACATTCTTTCTCAGTGTGTCGCACAATGCGATGGCCGCGACAGAATCCTCCACACGTGTTCTCGATTTTGCAAAAAAGGTTGAGGTCACAAAGTTTTTCCCAAATGCTGACAGGTACGGCGAGCTTCGCAAAGACATCGCAGTTCTCCCTGCTATGGCAGGAGATAAGGTGCTGGGTTGGGTTTTCCTGACCACTGACCTTGTTTCCACAACGGGGTATTCCGGCAAACCAATTGACACACTCGTTGGTATTGATCCGAAAGGCATTCTGACCAGTGTTCAGCTGGTAAAACATGCCGAACCAATCGTTCTTATTGGTATTCCCGATAGTGAAATCAAAAAAGTTACAGAAAACTACGCCGGCCTAGACATCAAAGATGAGGTGAAGCAGGGCGGCTCTGCGCACGAACTGGATATTATCTCCGGTGCGACTGTAACGATTATGGTGATTGACGATTCCGTTGTTCGCGGCAGTATTAAAGTAGCCCGCACACTTGGTTTGGGGGGATTAAAAACTGCAACTGGCGATACCGGTCCTAAATTCATTATTGACCCCGCCAAGCAAGATGTATCCAATTGGATGAGTATGACGGGTGATGGCACCGTTCGTCGCCTGTCTATGGATGTTGGCCAGATTAACGCCGCCTTTGCTCAGCAGGGAAATCCCAAAGCAATCAAGCGTCCGGAAAAAGGTCCTGAAACCGATCCGTACATTGATATGTATTTGGCACTTGCCGACGTCCCAAGTGTTGGTAAGACCCTCTTGGGAGACGCGGAATACGCCAACCTCAAAAAACGCATGAAGGAAGGCGACCACGCAATTGTCGTTCTTGGTCGCGGGCGCTATTCCTTTAAAGGCACGGGGTACGTGCGCGGCGGCATTTTTGATCGCATTCAGTTGATCCAAAATGACATTTCCGTCCGCTTCAGAGATCGCCAGCACACTCGTTTGGGCGACGTTGAGGTAAGCGACGCCCCATCCTTTAAAGAACTGGACGTCTTCATAATCCCAGGTGATGCCGGTTTTGATCCAAGCAAACCGTTCCGCCTGCAATTGCTGGTCAACCGCGCGATTGGTGCCATCGAAAAGACATTTCTGACCTTCGATCTTGGCTACCAGCTGCCTCCACAATACCTGAAGAAGGTAGAGCAGGCTCCGGCAGTTGCTGCTGCAAACAGCGGACAAAGCACCTCAGCGCAGGCTATAGAGGAAACTCGCCCTGAACTATGGAAGCGTATCTGGAATGACCGTCAACTCGACATCATCATTCTTGGTGTAGCGCTGACAATTCTATCCGGTGTGTTCTTCTTCCAGATGCAAGTGTCTAAATCTGCACGCTTCACATTCTGGTTCCGTATTGGCTTCCTGACCTTTGTTCTGTTCTGGCTTGGCTGGATGCAAAACGCTCAGCTTTCCGTTGTAAACGTCCTGGCGCTCTTCTCAGCTATCACAACTGATTTCAGTTGGACTGCATTCCTGATGGATCCACTCGTATTCCTTCTATGGTTTGCTGTGGCAGCAGCTCTTCTGTTTTGGGGGCGTGGCGCGTATTGCGGGTGGCTTTGCCCATTTGGCGCTCTTCAGGAGCTGACCAACCGTATAGCCAAGTTCTTCAAGGTGCCTCAAATTACGGTTCCTTGGGGCCTGCATGAGCGCTTGTGGCCACTGAAGTACATGATCTTCCTGGGCTTATTTGGGATGTCATTGTACTCACTGGCTCTTGCTGAGCATTACGCAGAAATTGAACCATTCAAGACTGCGATCATCCTCAAATTCCAACGCGCATGGCCGTTCGTAACTTTTGTTGTCGTCCTGCTGATTGTCGGTCTGTTCGTTGAACGCTTCTATTGTCGTTACCTTTGCCCTCTTGGAGCAGCTCTGGCCATCCCTGCGCGGTTGCGCATGTTTGATTGGCTCAAGCGCTACAAGGAATGTGGCAACCCATGCGCTCGCTGTGAAAAGGAATGCATGGTTCAGGCAATTCACCCTGAAGGCAACATCAATCCAAACGAATGTCTGAACTGCCTGCACTGTCAGGTTCTGTATCAGAGCACAGAAAAATGTCCGGTCTGCATTAAGAAGCTTACCAAGCGTAAGAAGTTTGAAGCGCAGACGGGTATTTAAAAGGCGGAAAGGGCACTTCCGTCAAACAACCGGCTTACTGCCGTTCTATATGAGTAAGTTACAAGGGAGACTTTCATGTCATACAAAAAAGAAGCAAGTTTGTCACGCCGCGCATTACTTGGCGGCACAGCTAAAACAGCCGCTGTTGCTGGTTTGGGTGCTGTCGCAGTCGCTAGCGCAGCTGGTGGTATCACTGCAGCGCAGGCATCCGAAGGCAGCAAAGGGTTTGTAGCTCCAGGTGAACTGGACGACTACTACGGCTTCTGGTCCTCAGGCCAGTGTGGTGAACTTCGCATTCTCGGCGTTCCATCCATGCGTGAGCTGATGCGTATTCCAGTGTTCAACCGCTGTTCCGCAACAGGTTGGGGTCAGACTAATGAATCCAAAAAAATTCTTCAGGAAAACCTCCTGCCAGAAACCAAAGCGTTTCTAGCAGCTCAGGGCAAAGACACCTACGATAATGGTGATCTTCATCACCCGCATATGTCCTTCACCGAAGGTCGTTATGATGGTCGTTACCTGTTCGTGAACGATAAGGCAAACACACGCGTTGCGCGTATTCGTCTTGACGTTATGAAAACGGACAAGATCATCGAAGTACCAAACGCACATGATATTCACGGTCTGCGTCCTCAAAAATGGCCTCGTACAGGGTATGTCTTCGCAAACGGTGAGCATGAGGCTCCGCTCGTAAACGACGGCACAATCCTAGATGAGCCAGACAAGTACAGCTGTATTTTCACCGCGATTGACGGTGATACAATGGAAGTTTCTTGGCAGGTAATTGTTACTGGAAACCTCGATAATTGTGATGCTGATTATCAGGGCAAATACGCATTTGCGACCAGCTACAACTCAGAAATGGGTACCAACCTTGCAGAGATGACTGCGTCCGATATGGACCATTGTGTTGTCTTTAACATCAAGCGCATCGAAGAAGGCGTTAAAAACGGCGACTTCCAGCTGCTGAACGGCGTGCCTGTTCTCGATGGCCGTAAGGGCTCCAAATACACTGCATACGTTCCAGTACCAAACAGCCCACACGGCTGTAATACTGCACCAGACAAAAAACACGTTGTTATTGCGGGCAAACTGTCTCCAACAGTAACTGTTATTGACGTAACTAAGCTTGATGCTGTGTTTGATGGTGCTGAGCCACGTTCTGCTGTTGTTGCTGAGCCTCAATTGGGTCTTGGTCCTCTTCACACTGCATTCGATAATAACGGTTTTGCTTACACAACCTTATTCCTCGACAGCCAGTTGGTGAAGTGGGATGTCTCCAAAGCACTTCGTGCATACAATGGTGAAGACATCGATCCAATCCATTCTAAAATCGATGTTGCTTACCAGCCGGGTCACAACCATACATCCATGGGTGAAACTCTGGATGCAGATGGTAAATGGCTTGTTTCACTAAACAAGTTCTCAAAAGATCGCTTCTTGAACGTTGGTCCTTTGAAGCCTGAAAACGAGCAGCTCATCGACATCTCCGGCGACGAAATGAAGATCGTTCATGATGGTCCTGCATTTGCTGAGCCGCATGACGTGATTATTGTTGATCGTTCTGTTGTAAACCCAGTATCTATTTGGGATCGTAATGACCCAATGTTTGCAGATGCTGTTGCTCAGGCAAAACTTGACGGTGTTGACCTGGAAGATGCTGAACATGTTATCCGCGACGGCAACAAAGTTCGCGTATACATCAGCTCTTATGCGCCAACATTCTCTTTGGAAAAGTTCACCGTTAAGCAGGGTGACGAAGTCACCATCTATGTCACCAACATTGATGACATAGACGACCTGACACACGGCTTCTGTATCTCTAACTATGGTCTGGCTATGGAAGTTGCTCCGCAAGCAACAGCCTCCGTAACCTTCATTGCAGAGCGTCCAGGTGTTCATTGGTTCTACTGCAACTGGTTCTGTCATGCACTGCACATGGAAATGCGCGGCCGTATGTTTGTTGAGCCACGCGACGCATAAGGGAGTTGCGGGCATGACAAGGTTCTTCTGGCAAATACTGCTAGGGGCAACGGCTTTGGTTGGCGTGGGGCTATCTGCTCACGCCACCGAGATCATTGTTCCTGCACAGCTCGATGCCTTAGCCCGCGCCTTAGAAAAGGCGCAGGACGGAGACGTTTTGCGCCTTTCTGCTGGAATTCATCAGGGACCGATCATTATAGATCGGTCTTTGGTGCTCAAAGGTGAGCCAGGCGCAGAGCTTAAAGGCAATGGCAAAGGCTCAGTTATTACTGTCGAAGCACCAGATGTGGTCGTCGATGGGCTGGTGATCACCGGTTCAGGTCTTTCTAATGAAACTCTCGATGCGGGCGTGAAGCTGACCAAAAAAGCAGACCGTGCCCGAATTACTGGCAATAAATTCCTCAATAATCTCATAGGTGTGGATGCCCATGGTCCAGATGACGCCTACATTGCTGACAATCTGATTGAAGGTCGGCAGGATTTGCGCCCAAATGAGCGCGGTAATGGCATTTATGTTTGGAATTCGCCAAGACTAGTGGTTGAGTACAATACCATTCGCTATGGCCGCGATGGCGTGTTCGTTAACACCAGTCCAAAAGATACGTTTAGAAACAACTATTTCGAGAATGTCCGTTTTGCTATCCATTACATGTACGGCAACAAAGGCACTATTTCCGGCAATGTTTCCGTAGGCAACAACATCGGTTATGCGCTGATGTTCTCAAACAAACTGACGATCAAAAATAACATCTCCAAAGGAGACCGGGATCACGGTTTGATGCTGAACTATGCAAACAACGCGGTCATTACTGGCAACTACATTCAAGGCACCCCCGAAAAGTGCCTGTTTATGTACAACGCCAACAAAAACATAGTGTCAGGGAATACCTTTAAACGGTGCGAAATCGGCGTTCATTTCACCGCAGGATCAGCAAACAACAAGTTTTCAGATAATGCCTTCATAGGTAACAAAACTCAGGTGAAATACGTTGGCACACGGCATCTGGAATGGACTTATGAGGGGCGCGGAAACTTCTGGAGCGACCATTCAGCTTTTGACATGAACGGCGATGGCATTGCCGATACAGCCTATCGTCCCAACGATATGGTTGATCAGATCCTCTGGACACAGCCTGCAGCGAAATTGCTGACCGGAAGCCCTGCAGTACAGCTGTTGAGCTGGACACAGTCGCAGTTCCCAGCGTTTTTGCCCGGCGGAATCGTGGATACAAAGCCGCTGATGCACCCACCGGAAATAACAATGCCGAAGGCAGGAGCAAGAAGATGAATAACTTAGTTCTTCGAGCTGAGAACGTCCGCAAAACCTTCGATGGACGGGACGCTGTTAAAAATCTGTCGTTTGAACTTGGAGGTGCAGAAAGGGTCGCACTTTTAGGTCACAATGGCGCAGGGAAAACAACTTTTTTCAAAATGGCACTTGGTTTCTTAAAACCAAATGAAGGGCGGATCGAAGTTTTGGGTGCAGAGCCTGGCAGCAACCATGCCCGTGCATCAACTGCATTTTTACCTGAGTCCGTTGCATTCCAAAGAACCCTGACTGGCGTTGAAGTCCTTAAGTACTATGCAAAGCTCAAGGGTGAAGATTCAAAGAAAGCTGTAGCACTGCTTGAAAGAGTAGGGCTTGCTGAAGCTGGAAAGCGCCGTGTTGGAACGTATTCCAAAGGCATGCGTCAGCGCCTCGGTCTGGCTCAGGCCTTGATTGGAACGCCAAAACTGGTTTTGTTAGATGAACCAACCAGCGGACTTGATCCAATCTCACGCCAGAATTTCTACGATCTTGTGACTGAAATCTCTGCCAATGGTGCCACTGTATTGCTGTCCTCCCATGCACTCACAGAGATGGAAGCACGGACTGATCGAATTCTGATTATGTCGCAAGGTAAATTGGTCGCCAATGATACGCTTGATCATCTGCGTACCGCAGCCAGACTTCCAATCCGTTTAAAAGTAAAAGCCAAGGAAGAGCCTGCCGAGCAGTTGGCAATCAGACTTGGCGGTACACCGGTGAATTGCCGGTCCGTTGAAATTTTGTGCGCACACGAAGATAAAATTGCGCGGATTGCAGCGGTGGCAAATCTTGGTTCAATGATCGAAGACATTGACGTCCATCTGCCAACTCTGGATGACGTCTACAAACACTTCTCTGAAAAAGCACATTCCAAAAATGAAGCAGGGGAGGCCTAAGATATGTTTCAACGTATTCTTACTGTAGCCCATCAAGAAATTCGGATCGGCTTGAGAAACCGCTGGATTTTGCTGGCAGTGGTTATCCTGAGCGCCTTTTCATTGGCGTTGGCTCTTCTCGGTTCTGCACCCGCCGGTACGCTGGACGTGAGCCGTATGACCATCACCGTTGCATCACTTTCCAGCCTGTCAGTCTATCTGGTGCCGTTGATTGCACTGCTGCTCGCATTTGATGCTGTCGCCGGAGAGATCGAACGCGGAACCTTGTTGCTGATTTTTTCGTCTCCGATTAAACGCAGCGAGTTCTTGATTGGTAAAGCAATCGGTCATCTCTGCGTTCTTCTGCTCGCTCTCACATTGGGTTACGGCTCCACAGCTGTCTTACTGGCCGTAACTGGGAGTGGTGACTTCAGCGGGCTGATTGATTTTGCCCGCCTGATTGGCACATCTGCAATTCTTGGCCTCGCCTTTCTTGCTCTGGGTTACATCGTAAGTTGCCTGGTTCGTCAGGTGACGACTGCCGCAGCAATGGCAATCGGCATCTGGTTGGTGTTGATCGTGCTATACGATTTGGCTCTGCTTGGTGCCTTGGTGACCGACAGCGATGGTTTCTTTGCATCCAGTGTGTTCCCGTATGCGCTCCTTGCAAATCCGGCTGATGCATTCCGTCTCTTCAACCTGTCAGCACTTGACGCTAACGCAATGGTTGGCGGTATGGCCGGAGTTGCAGATAGTCTTCCATTCCCGCCGATTGCTGCTCTTCTTTCCATCCTTGTCTTTGTTGGAGTAGCAATGTCCGGCGCAATCCTGCTTCTTAAGAGGGTTTCCCCATGATAAGGAACATCATAGCAATTGCAGGTCTTTCCTTGTTGCTTGCAGCATGTCAGGAAAAAGAAACAGTCACTAAACCTGTAGCCATGGAATTGAGCACAGAAGCGGCTGGCTTTTATTGCCAGATGACTGTGCTCGACCATGATGGCCCGAAGGCACAGATCCACTTAGCTGGAAGTCCATTTCCCCTCTGGTTCTCGCAGGTACGAGATGCGGTAGCTTTCACCAGATTACCTGAAGAATCCAAAGACTACGTCGCAATCTATGTAAACGACATGGACAAGGCTGAAAGCTGGAAACAGCCGGGAGATAACAACTGGGTGGATGCAGATCAGGCATACTTCGTGATCGAAAGCTCGCAGATTGGTGGCATGGGGGCACCGGAAGCAATTCCATTTGGGTCTAAAGAAGGCGCCGATAACTTCGCAAAGGACAAAGGCGGTAAGGTCGTTCGCCTAACAGACATCCCAGACGAATACGTACTTAGTCCAGTAGAATTTGAACTAAGCGATGCATCTGACAGCTAATTTTGAATGCATACGGTACAAAGATCAAACGCCCCAATTGGGGCGTTTTTTTAATTTTGAAGTATTGCCGAAACAACTAGCTTTCGTGGTTGCCTGAATAGGTAACTTTCAGGCTGGGATCTCCGATGACGATTAGATCTTCTGGAGTGCACGTGACACTTTCAGTTGGAGAGCTATCAAAGGTTCGAAATTTCAAAGATCGATGGCCGCAAATCAATGAAGTCTCACCGCAGACATAACCCATTTCTTCACTAGGTTTATGCTTGACGATAGACCCGAGAACAAGAGCACTCTGCGCTATGTCTGCTGAAAATAGACTTAAGAAATCTAGGTCTGAAGATGCATCTGCTTCACAAGCAGTCGCATTTTTTAGCATGTCACCAATGATATCAGTCCGCGCATGCGAATGATTAGCTGCAGTACTATTAGAATTGTCAGCGCGGTTAAATTCGAAGGGCATAAGAGTTCTTTCAAGTTGAGAACTAAAAGCAATTACTAAAATTGGCTAAGTGCAAAAGTAGTTACGTCACTTGGCAGTAGGCACTGTGGCACAATGGATATATCGCAGCGAGTTTTTAAGTAGTTACCAAAAAGTTGTGAAGATGACTACACCAGCAGGGACCTTTCTCTTCTCACTCAGCGCTACTCCAGGACGGCAAACAGCGACTAATAAAGAATAAATTGGATTATAAATCCATATATTATATTTTATCGATTGAAAAGGATTATAAATCCAATATTGGAGCAAACTGAAACATACATATATTTGAAATAGTGATCACTAACCTACCAAATACGCTTTAATATTCAGTGTGATAGGCTGCATTGTGCGGTACCAATAGAGTGTCCTACTAAATGAATTCTTATGCATGGCGTCAAAATAATCCTCAGGAAATCTGAGGCTTCCGTGCTCGAAGAACAGGACGAATACTCCCGCCAATTCAAGAGGCACATACCACGAAGCATTCCATTGTATTTCCAAGTGTTTCGATCGCTATTCATTGAATTGGTATAAGCGGCAAAATCTGTAAATTATAGGTAGTTCGGAATGGATATTATCTCTTGTGCTAGAGCTATAACTAAACTGCGTGATCGTATTTCAGAACACGGTTTAGAGATATTCACTGACAACAATCAGATGAATTACGCATATTTTATGAAAGATACTGGTAAACGCCCCGGAGAGAATGTGGGTGTTACTTTTAATACCATCCCACCGGAGAATTCCATTTTTATATATATATGCGAGGCAGGCGAAACTCTTTCTCGTAAAACAATTGGTGTTTGTGCAGCACGGCTAGACAGTTTGGGGGAATGGTCTCTCGCCGATTATTGGAAAGTTCATCTTCAACGCATTTACACTCATGAAGACGGTGGTATGCCTTGTATGAAGGATGAACAACCCTCCTTTGCAAATAAGCAACCTGGCCGGGTCGCATATTTGGGGGAACTGTGGGTCTCCAAAGATAAACGGGGGTTGGGTCTTGCAAAAGATCTCGTCCAACTTGCCATGCTGCTAAGTTGGGTGAATTGGAAACCGGATCTCGTCTATGGCTTCATGGTCGATGATCACGTTACCAAAGGATTAGCTTCCAAATATGAATGGGGAATGATCAAGCCTATGGCCTTGCGTTGGGAACGCTATCCAAAAGAAATCCCCCACGATCTTTGGTATGTGGGAAGTTCCCCTGAAGATCTGGAAGATCTTGCATACCGATTATCTCAATAGGCTGCAAAGGAAGGGCAAGGGACGCAAGCAGAACCTTGCCCGTCTTTAAATGCATCGGAAAAACCAAACGTGAGTACGTAACCCAGACACTTTCTGTTTCACTCACGCGCAAATCAGAGGAGATGACATCTAATACGGGGTGGTGATCAGAAACAGCAGCTCGGTATCCTTCAGCCACATAACTCCGAAATTGGAGATCCAGATCAGAGTTTATCTCTTCAGAAGAGCCATTCCATTTGTCACCTAACACTTTTGAAGCAAGTGTTTTACTGCCCGAATAAATAATCTCAGGCGTATCTTCTAGAACGTATTCACCCTTGAACTGAACAAGGTATTCAAGGTAGGGGAAAAAATCATCTGTCATTTTCCCACCGGCGCGCTCCCACAGAGAGAGTATCTCAGTGATAAAATCACCATGAATGGCTCTGTGTGCACCATGTATTGGGCAGTTCTTGATGAACCTGCTACGCATCCTGATGATGGCTCCTCATATGTCGCACAACAACGAGCATTTGCCGAAGCCGGTCCATAATGATTTCCTGCTGAGCGTACGTGATCGCTTTGTAATCCTCAAAACCGAATTCTTCCAAGGAAGCTGCTTTTACAAAAGCCAGAAGATCTTCAGTTTCCATAAGCGTCAGAAACTCACTGTAGCGCTGCTCCGTTGAAACCGGTGCTTTTTGCGTTTTTTCATTAGTTTGAAGAGTTTGGGAGGCCGAATCCATAAATCAAAACTCCAATGGAACAAAACAATAATGATGAAAATACAGGGTTCCTGCGTAGGTACAAGTGCGTTCTGAATACTCAACTCAGCGCTGTTGCATAACTCGGGCTTTGGCGTAATCTTGACTGAAGTTTCCTTCTCTAAATATCCTGTCTATGCCGTTCTAAAACAATAACGATCGCCGACACAAGTTTCCCAAAGCTAGATGGTGGATTCAACTGATCGGAGTATAACGAGAGCTTTCACAGTCACGGTGAGTTGACGGAAGAGAACGTTGGAGATCCAATAACGGTTCCTGGACTGCAGGACCAGGTTGAGGATCCAGTTGCGTCATATTGAGGATTGATTTTATGATGAAATATCGTTTGAGCGATGCGCAGATTGTCGCAATATTGAAGTAGAACGAAGGCGGCATTCCAGTTGCTCAACTGTGCCGTGAGCCTGGCATGAGCGCAGCCTCCTGTTATAAATGGCGTTCGAAGTATGGTGGCCTTGAAGCGCCTATGATCCAGTCGATGAAGCAGGCGGAGGATGAACTGCGCCGCTTCATGAAAATGTACGCAGAGCTCAGCCTACAAAACGAACATTCGAAAGAAGCTCTTGGAAAAAAAAGACTAAGGCCGTCTCAACGTAAAGAGATAGCCCGCATAGCCGTTGCGGCCAAACAGGTATCGATTATTTTGGCGTGTCGTACATCTGGTGTGAGTCCGCGTTGTTATCGCTACATGCGGATTTTAATTGACGAGAATGCGTTGATTGCCGATTGGTTGGTGCGCTTGACGTGTGCCAATAAAACCAGAGAGTGAATTATGCCGAAAAATTTGAGTTCAGCTTTCATTTTTGAACTGTGGAGGGTGTTTTATCGCAATCCCTGCTTCTCGAAGCATTACCTCTGCCACGTCAAAGCTGTGATCCAAAGCGCCATCGTTTTTAGGGGGTGGAGGTGAAACCACCTCAGAGATTCCAGATTGGATGATAGCTCTGGCGCAATCAGCGCAAGGGAACCGGTTGATGACAATTGTGCTGGATTGCAGTGCTGTGCCTGTCCGGGCTGCATTGTAAATCGCGTTCCTTTCGGCGTGTTCCACCCAGAAGAATTTTTCGCCACTTTTTCGATCATACCGGGTGTTATCCGCGCCACTTACACCGCGTGGTAACCCGTTATACCCGGTCGCAAGGATCACTTGGCCGGGTCCAAAAATAACAGCACCCACATGCCTGTCGCGATCATCAGACCAACTTGCAACGGTTTGGCACACCTCCAAAAAGCGAGTGTTCCATTGTTCATCTTTAGACGTGTCAGGCATGTGATTTCCTTTATTCAACCAGCAAAGCAATAGGCTGTCTTAACAGTCGTATAGAATTCAGCAGCATAACGCCCCTGTTCACGAGCACCAAAAGATGACCCTTTGCGCCCCCCAAATGCGACATGATAATCAACTCCGGCTGTCGGCAGATTGACCATCACCATACCCACATCCGCTTGACGTTTGAATTCCCTTGCAGTTTTTAGGCTTGATGTGCAAATACCGGCAGTCAGACCAAAAGGTGTGTCATTGGCAATTGCCATTGCTTCCTCAAAGCCAGCAGCTTTGATCACGGAACCGCACGGACCAAAAATTTCTTCCTGGTTGATACGCATCGCGTTATCGGTTCCCAAAAACAGGGCTGGGGCCTGAAAGAAGCCGTTTTTGCCAAGCTCTAAACGTTGACCACCAATGACTTCGGCCGCTTCGGAGCGCGCCAGATCGACGTATTTCAGGTTGGACAAAAGTTGCTTTTCATCCACCACAGGGCCGATGTGGCTGGAGGGATCAAGTGCGTCCCCAATTTTCAGGTTAGACATCGCCTTTGTCATGGCGTCCACGAATTCATCGTGAACACCAGCTTCTACGATCAGGCGTGATGAAGCCGTGCAACGTTGTCCGGTAGAAAAGAACGTCCCGTTGATGCAGGCAGGCACGGCAATTGAAAGGTCCGCATCATTCATAACGACCATGGGATTTTTACCACCCATTTCCAGCTGAACTTTCTTCAATTGCTTTCCGCAAACCTCTGCGATGTGACGTCCGGTTGCGACAGAACCGGTGAAAGAAATTGCGTCAACGTCCGGGTGGGAAATGAGAGCTTCGCCCACAGTGGACCCACGCCCCATAACAAGGTTAAACACGCCATTGGGGCAACCACATTCCACCAATAATTCAGCGATTATGTGCGCACACCCCGGCGTGAGGTCTGCTGGTTTCAAAATCACACAATTGCCATGAGCCAGTGCCGGAGCAATTTTCCAGGCAGGAATGGCAATCGGAAAATTCCACGGCGTAATCAGCCCCACCACGCCAACGGGCTCCCGTGTTGTTTCAACGTCGATATCTGGCCGAGTTGAGGCTTGCAGGTCACCAACCTGACGCAAGCATTCGCCTGCATGGAATTTAAACACTTGAGAGGCGCGCATGGTTTCGCCAACGCCTTCTGCAAGCGTCTTTCCTTCTTCTCTGGAAAGAAAGGCCCCAATTTCCTTGCTCCGTTCAGCAAGTTTGTTGCCAACAGCATCCAGTAGATCAAACCGTTGCTGCGGGGTGGAGTTGCGCCAAGCTTCCTGTGCCGATTTGGCCGCAGCAACCGCAGCCTCAACGCTGGACGCATCACCGTAGGAGTATTCGCCGATGACGTCTTCCGTATCCGATGGGTTAATGTTGGGTTTGTAGTCCCCAAGCTTCTGCCATTTCCCATTAATCAGGCTATCATGTTTTGTCATTTCACTATGCTTTCGTGTTTTATTCGGACAGATAGCTCAATTGGCTCGCCAGTTCGTCGAGTTTACTTTTGGTTTCTTGGTTTAATGGACAAAAAGGCGGGTGGACGTGCTCCCACGCTGTTTTCCGCATTCGTTTTGAAACCAGGTATTTAATCGAGGGCACGAGATATGGCCCCGCAATTTGCGCCCGAATTTCCCCGATGGTCCTTAACTGGTCAGAATTATCATTGTGTCGGTTGGCCCAAACTTTGGCGCAGAGTTGGCCTGTGTGATTTGTGGTTGCGGAAATGCATCCGGTAAAATTTGAGTGTGCGGCTTCGCCAAGGGACGTCTCCGAGCTTGGGAACACTTTCATGCCCGACATGGCGCTGCTGATCGCTCTGCAATACTCCAGATTTCCGGAGGAATCTTTGATCCCACAAAACCGGTCAGGTGCGGATTTATGCAAAGTTTCAATGGCTTCAATCGGAATTTCCATTCCCGTCATCTGAGGGTAATTGTAAAAATAGATTGCAATTTTGCGGTCACCAAGGGCAGCGTTCAGTCGGTTGTACCAATCAACAAGTCCTTCATTTGTGATTGGCTTGTAGTAATAGGGGGGCAAGACCAAAGCGACTGGATAGCCCAGGTCGTCGGCTGCCAGCGTCAACTCAATGGTTTCTTGCAAGGAGGGGGTTCCCGTTCCGACCATGAGCTTGTTCTGGTCCAGCTCAGTGGCCGTCCAGCTCATGATCTCCTTGCGCGTTGTTGCTGAAAATGAGTTCGCTTCCCCTGTAGAGCCAAGTATATTTAACCCATCGCACCCGTTTTCTAAGACCCATCGGCAGTGTTCCAAGAACATCGCCTTTTGCGGTTGGCCATTTGGATCCACAGGTGTGGGTACAGCTGCAATAATACCATGCATCTCAATTCCTTAATCTTTAACTTGAAGTCATTGTTGAGGGGCAATTATTGGCGCTGCCGCAACTATTGGATGATCAATTTCTGTCGTGTTTGAACTACTCCACCCACCAGGTTCACCAAGACCTGTGACTGTATCCTCGAAATACTCTCGATTAACGCGAATGAACTCCATGTCATCGGGCGCAACTTCGTCGTCGTACCGGATGGCATCAACTGGACAGATGGTTTCGCACAATCCGCATTCGATGCATTCAATTGGATGAATGTAGAACATTCGCCCACCTTCATAGATGCAATCTACTGGGCAGACCTTCGTACACGCCCCATCTTTAACGTCGATGCATTCCCCTTTAATAATCAGTGCCACAAGCGCCTCCTCTATTTTCCGCGCCAGACTGGTGCCCGCTTCTCGCGAAAAGCGGTTACGCCTTCCTCGGAATCTTCGCTCAAAAGTGCGCGTAGAGTAGACGGCAAATTGATGGAACTCGCGGCTTCGATGCTCAGATGCGCGGTGTCGCGGATCGTTCGCTTGATGGAGGCAAGAGACAGCGGGGCGCATGACACAATATCTTTGACCCAGGTTGCGACTTCCGCGTCCAGATCAGCCCGTGGCACAACCGCATTGACAAGCCCGTAATGCTTGGCTTCTGAAGCCGACATCATGCGACCTGTCATCATCAGCCCGGCAGCGATTTTTTCAGGGATCATGCGTTGCAACATCGTCATTCCCCCTGCCATCGGCAATCGCCCGACCTTGGCTTCGGGCAGTCCGAAACGAGCGTCGTCGGTTGCGATAACGATATCGCAACCCAAGACCATCTCCATGCCGCCGCCAAGTGCAAATCCGTTGATTTTACCGATTATCGGGACGTTCAGTGTTTGACGCGAGGCAATGCCACCAAAACCATTGGGATTAACGGATGCCCAATATTCCAGCCCGCTTGCATCAGACTCTGATTTCAAGTCTGCACCGGCACTGAAGGCACGCTCACCAGCCCCTGTTAAAACCACACAACGTACTGATGTATCGGCTTCAATTTTCTGCCAGATACTTTCGAGTTGCTCAGCCGTTTCCTGATCAACTGCATTCATTCTGTCGGGGCGGTTTATTGTTACCGTTGCCACACCATCTTTGAGGATTAGTTGGACAGTCATGATGCAACCTTTTCAACATGTGGAGCGCGTAAGTTGAATTCTGCAATGACTTCTTCGGTGTGCTCGCCCAATTGAGGAGGGGGACGGCGAACAGAGACAGGTGCGTCACTCAAATGAACTGGCGAACCAATGAATGTAACGTCACCGAGGATGGGATGATCCACTTCAAGCAACATATTATTGATCGCAGTTTGCGGATCTTCCAGCGCTTCGCCCAAAGTTCGGACTGGAGCACATAGCAAATCCTGCGCTTCAAGCCGCTCTAGCCAATATTGTGTTGTGTTTTTTGCGAAATTCTCTCGAAACACGTTCTGTAAGAATGGTTTGTTTTTACGCTGTGCGGATAAATCTGGATATGTTGGAGACAGGTCATCAATACCAAGGGCTGTGCAAATGTCCTGCAGCGGATTGATCTTAAAGGCGCCGACGACGACCAAAGACCCATTCGTGGTTTCAAAAACGCCTGTCAGTGGCATGGCCGCCCAATTCAGGACTTCACGATGTTTGCTCCATTGTGCAGCTTCCTGCATCTGCATTGCGATCATGGAATCGTAAAGGGAAACACCGACTTTTTGACCGACACCGCTTTTTTCACGTGCCAGCAAGGCGGCAAGTACACCTTGGACAAGGTGCATACCGGCGGAATAATCACACAACGTGGTTGGATAGATCGACTTGGGAATTGAAGGGTCAGATGTCTTTTCCATTACGCCGCTCATGGCCTGTGCCAATACATCTTGGCCGCCCTTGTGTGCATAAGGTCCGGTTTCACCAAAGCCCGTGCCCGAGGCGCAGATGATCCTTGGATTAATCGCTTTTAACGTCTCATACCCAAACCCGAGGCGATCCATGACGCCTGCTCGGAAATTGTCAACAACGACATCGGAAGCGCGCACAAGGTCATAGACCATTTGCTTGCCTGTATCCGATTTTGTGTCGATGGTGATAGATCGTTTATTTCGATTCAGCGATGAAAACACAGCATTGTTCATCGCTTCAACCGAGGTTTCACCATAGAAGCTTCGCGACAGATCGCCGGACCCAGGACGTTCCAATTTTATCACGTCGGCTCCAAAATCAGCCAACATCTGCGTGGCGCAGGGGCCGAGCATAACTTGGGTGAAATCTAAAATCCGCACGCCATCCAGCGGGTGTCCACTAATTTCAGTCACAGATTGATCCTCCATCTCTTATTTTTCAACCAAAGCGTTTTCCGAGGGGATATCGCCCGGATCAGCACCTTGGGCGCGCATTTGTTTTTGAATCAGTGTGGCATCAACATCCCGAAGGGCAGTGCTGCCTTGTAATGCAAGGGCAACTGCAACACCCGACGCTTCCCCCTGCGCCATGCAAGGCGGGATCTCGCGTGAGGATTTTTGTGCGTCAGAGTCCACCGAATAATGCCGGCCCGCGACGATGAGGTTGTCGATAGTCTTGGGTAGCAACGCCCTGTACGGCGTGTAATAATCGCGCCCACGGCATACGCTGTCTGCAAAGTGACGGCGGCTTGTGACATCATCCTTGGTGACGATGTATTCCCCCTTAAGGAGACGCGTTTGTCTGACGCCGAGCTGTTCTGCAGCACCCAGCATTTTGACATTTTCAAAGCCTGGAATATTGTCACGCGCGAATTTGAGCAGTGCCATCATTCGGTCGCGCCCTTGGTATTCGGCCTGAACCATCCCTTCAGGTGTCAAACCGTCGTACCCCGGCATATGCGGGCAGTTACACCAAACTATCCCCGGCAATGGTGTTTTCAGCCACCACATACCCCAGGCACCGCCAATAATACGCCGGGCTTGGCGGTCCAGTTTTTTGTATTCCTCGGGATTTTCGTACTCATAGGCCTCAGCGCGATCGGTATCGACATCACATAACCTGAATACGGTGGTGACGATGTACTCGCCTTTTGTGTATTCAGCACCCGCTGATGCTGCCAAGTCCAAATCGCCTGTGGCATCAACAACCATGTCCGCCATGATCGCCTGGCGTCCTACCTTTGTCTGGCAGATGACACCTTTTACTTTGGAACCCTCAACAATTGCCTCCGAAAACCAGCTGTGCAATCGGAGCTGAACACCGGCTTCGCGCACCAAATCAAGAGAAACACGCTTCCACGCATCAGGATCAAATGCCACTGCGTGAATAATAGGTTGAGGCATGCCTGTTTCGTGGAAATTGATACAGCCCCAGCGGGACCATTTTTGCCACATGTCCCAGCTTTTTACGCAGTCCTCGGATGGCGGATAGATCGCTGCATCCTGGCTTTTCATCCGGTCGACGAATTCTGTCACTATACCTGTCGTAACAATCTCATCAGGGCGATCTCCAGCGCCGGTATTGACCATATCGTCAAGAACAAGAACCATCCCGCCCGACGCTTGCCCACCAAGGTGGTGATAGCGTTCAACCAATGTCACGGAACAACCTAGCCGTGCTGCTGAAACCGCCGCTGATAAACCTGCTGGCCCTGCTCCAACAACCACCACGTCTGTCTTGCTCACGACGGGTACTTGCTCACTTTTTGACATAACGAAATCTGTATGCCGTTCAGTCATTTTGACACTCTTTCTCTATCCGGCGACGTCATAAGTACGTTGCCGGTGATTTTCTTGTTTGCATTAAATTGCTACCAGCGCACGATCAGTCGCTCAGCGATTGAAACTGTCGCAAAGAGAAATACTGAGAGGCCGGAGGACATAAAGACGGTGGCGTACAACAACGAAGATCTGAAATTGAACGTGGAATCGATGATCAAAGCGCCCAAACCAACATCCGCGCCGACCCATTCGCCTACAATTGCTCCGATGACGCAGGTGGTCGCTGCAATCTTGAGTGCAGAAAACAAAAAGGGCAGGGATGAAGGGAGCCTGATTTTCCAGAATATTTCGGACTTCGATGCGGAGAGTATGCGCGCAAGCTCCAAGGATTGATCGCTAACAGCTTGCAAGCCGCGCACCATATTTACCAGGGTTGGAAAAAAGCAAATAAGGCCGGCGATGACAACTTTTGCGGTTAGTCCGTTTCCAAAAATTAGGACCAATATTGGTGCGATCGCAAGGATCGGGATGGTGTTAATAAAAACTGCAATTGGGAAGAATGCTTTATCAACCAAACGATAATGCACGAATGCAATCGCAATAAGGATTGCCGCTGTATTACCAGCTAAAAATCCCAACACGCTTTCAAATAATGTGGGCCAGAAGTTCTCAAGCAGGATCGGGAATTTGTGAACGAATGTTGAGGCGACTTCCGATGGTGCAGGCGCGATGTAGGTCGGTATCTCGAAGAACCGGACCCCAATTTGCCATGTCAACAGCAGCATGACGAGTGTCCCACCTGGAATTAAAATCCCTAGGATTTTTTCACGCCATATCGCACGCCTGTCGAAGCCAAAGTCGAACGCCTGTGCTTCGTCATTAATCTGTACATTTTCCATTAGCATGTCTCCAGCAGCTCGCGCAGATATGCTGCGTGACGTGTGGATTCTTGGGTGTCGCGGATTTTGATTTCGCGGGGGTAGGGTAAATCAATGTCCACGATCTCGCGTAGCCGACCTGGATGGGCTTGCAACATCAGTACTTTTTGCCCAAGAAAGACAGCTTCGGGGATTGAATGTGTGACAAACAGAATTGTCACGCCGGTGTCCGCCCAAATTTTCAGTAGTTGAAGATTGAGATGGTCACGTGTCATTTCATCCAAAGCGCCAAATGGTTCATCCATTAGGAGCAACTTTGGTTTGCACACCAGCGCACGTGCGATAGCAACCCGTTGGCGCATGCCGCCAGACAGTTCGTGTGGAAGAGCGTCTTCGCGACCTTTCAGTCCAACCAGTGCAAGCAGTTCAGATGGCGAGCGATCACTCACCGGGATTTTAACGCCTCGCTTCTTGCCAATTTCCAAAGGAAGCTGAACGTTTTGCAGTGCCGTCCGCCAAGGCAGCAACGCAGCATCCTGAAAAACAAAGGCAAACTCCCGCGCCAACCGCGCTTCTTCCGTTGTCTTTCCAAATATCTGGACTTCGCCGCTTGCTGCTGGAACCAGATCTGAAACCAATCGAAGCATGGTCGATTTACCACAGCCTGACGGTCCAAGAATGGTGTGAAATGAACCTGCCTCGATTTCAAGTGAGAGATTTTCTATCGCCGTAAAGCGCCCAAACTTTACCGACGCATTCTTCAGCGATACAGCAACCGGGATAGATCCGGTTGCTGTGCTGATTTTTTGCGCAGCCGAATTCATGGCTTTATCCGAACTTCGGGCGGTCTGCCGCAGTTGCTTCTAGAACTGAGAAGTCCACCAAGTCATCCAATTTCGGTGCATTACCTTCAAACTGACCTAATTGATCATAGATGTTGATTTGAGCTTCCCAGTTTTCACGGGTCATTGTGCCCCAGCCGTTTTGTGCAGTGTTTTCGTTAAACGAGAACGCCCGGATCAGTGAAACGGCCTTCTTTTCAGATTCCAGATTCAGGTTGGGGTATCGTTCGACCAGAAATTCAACAGCCTGTTCTGGATTATCGTGCACCCAGCCCCAGCCTTTAGCTGAAACACGGATCATGTCTTCAACCTGCTTGCGATTTTCTGAAAGGGTTTGGTCTGTAACATAGAAGGGGTTTGCATATAGCTGGATGCCTGCGTCCCAAAGTGTCATGTCATTGCGCTGATCACCCAGGACTGAGAGGGCATTGATGTTGGTGTTCCAGCCAGTCACAACATCAACTTGTCCAGTCATCAAGGCCGCCATGTCGCCGCCCATAACCGTCACGTTAACATCGTCTTCAGATATGCCGTTTTTGGCAAGCAAAGCCCGGAGCAGGATGCGAGCAGTCCCTTGTGTCCCAACAGTTTTCCCGATGAGATCTGCTGGTGAATTGACTGGATTATCCTTCAATGAGAAATATGTGAAAGGGTGTTGTTGGTATCCTGCGGCGATACATTTGATTGGAATGCCCGCAGCGCGCGCCAGCATCAAAGATGGGCTGGAAGAGATAGAGCCCAGATTTGCGCGGCCTGATGCGACCGTTGCAACGCCATCGATGTTTGGGCCACCCGCAATAATTTTGAGGCTCAAACCTGCGTCTTCGTAGTATCCCAGCTTGTCAGCGGCAACTTCTCCGAGAATGCCATTTGAGGCGAGCCAGCCAAGCTGCATGTTTACTTCAAAAAGCCCTCGTGCGTTAGCGCCTCCAACACCCAAAAGCGTTCCCGTTGCTGCTGCGCCGATGCCTTTCAG
The DNA here is from genome assembly GCF_900104145.1 of Pseudovibrio sp. Tun.PSC04-5.I4. Classification (NCBI taxonomy): domain Bacteria; kingdom Pseudomonadati; phylum Pseudomonadota; class Alphaproteobacteria; order Hyphomicrobiales; family Stappiaceae; genus Pseudovibrio; species Pseudovibrio sp. Tun.PSC04-5.I4. The sequence goes on from NZ_FNLB01000006.1 coordinate 1,344,529, forward strand.
CAGAACACGACGGTTCGGTTCATTAAATATAGACATAATTCCTCCCAAAGCTTGTAATCATTGGGGGGCTAAATTCTGCGGTCAGTTCCACCCCGTAAGAACACTTTACGCAGCTTGTGTGCGAGGCCTAAAGTGTTTAATTTGCCTAACAGTGGTGCAAATTACGCACCGCATAACAGGCCAGATAATATGCACAGTAACTTTTTAAAATACTTGGACGAGATTGCAAAACAAGGCTCAATTCGGAAAGCTGCGAATGTTCTCAATTTAACGTCAACATCGGTAAATCGAAAAATATTGAGTGTTGAAGAGCAGATGGGCGTCAAGCTGTTTGACCGCTCTCCGGAGGGGGTTGAACTGACTGCTGCGGGAAAAATTGTGTTAGAGCACTGCCGAAAGACCCTCTATGATTTTGACCATGTAAAAGCGATTATTCAAGATATTCGGGATTTGAGATCCGGTCATCTCAGCA